>JAEDCQ010000002.1 GCA_016294075.1 Lachnospiraceae bacterium
TGGAAGCTCGTCGGGCTCATAACCCGAAGGTCATAGGTTCAAATCCTATCCCCGCTACTCAAATGCCCAGATAGCTCAGTTGGTAGAGCAGAGGACTGAAAATCCTCGTGTCACTGGTTCGATTCCGGTTCTGGGCATTTTGTTATGCCAGAAATTACTTTGATATAGAAAAAGTAAAGCTGGGCATACTTATTATTATGGAGCACTAGCTCAGTCGGTAGAGCACCTGACTTTTAATCAGGTTGTCGGGGGTTCGAATCCCCCGTGCTTCAGTACAAAAGGCTGTTTTGGAGTTATTCATCCAAAACAGCCTTTGTTTCTTAATATTATACGAATGTGCTTAGGAATCTGCAATAGCAGCGGATTTATTTGATAATGAAGAATTTATCGGAGCATAATCTTCTTATTTACGATAATATTTGTTATTATATATAGAAGAGAATGAAAAGAAGGATGAGAGAAAAGGAGATATGATAAAAGTAATTTTATGGGATATCGACGGAACTATTTTAGATTTTAAAGAAGCAGAACGCCATGCAATGAAGAATTGCTTCTCTTATTTTGAATTGGGAGAATGCAGTGATGAGATGATTATAAGATATGCTTTAATAAACGACAGATATTGGGAACTTTTGGAGAAAGGCGGTATTACAAGACAGGAGTTATTCACGACGCGTTTTCGTGAATTTTTTGTTAAAGAAGGAATCTCTTTTGACAGGCTGGAGGAATTTAATAAAGAATATCAGCATCAACTAGGTGACATGATTTTTTTCCGTGATAACAGTTTCGAATTAATTCGAGAATTAAAAGGATGCGTCAGACAATATGCCGTAACAAACGGTTCGTATAATGTACAGAAACAGAAGCTGACAAAATCAGGATTGGCAGAGCTTTTTGAAGATTGTTTTATTTCAGACCGGATTGGGGTTGAAAAACCGAACACAGCATTTTTTGATTTTGTAAAAAACAAGATTGGAAATGTTGCGGATGAAGAGATTTTGATTGTGGGGGATTCCCTGACAAGTGATATGAAAGGCGGAAGTAACGCAGGAATTGTCTGCTGCTGGTATAACCCTGAGAAAAGAGAAAATACCCAAGGGGTTGTGATTGATTATGAGATTCGTAATCTGCAGGAGATTAAGCAGATATTAGAAAATAAAGGGAATTACAAATGATACTTTGAAGCGTAAAGAAAAAATGGTAAAATAAAGTGCTGTAAAATAAAACATACTGTCGGAGAAACATAGTGTCGGATTTATTGGAACATTTACAACAATTACAAAAATCAGATGAATATCCTCTTCATATGCCGGGACATAAACGGAATTTTGGTACGGATTTTATCGGAAACCCCTATGAAATAGATATTACCGAAATAGAAGGCTATGATAATCTATATGAGGCAGAAGGGATTTTAAGGGCTGCAATGAAGCGTGCAGCAAAAGTATATAATACAGAAGAAACCTTTTTCCTTGTAAACGGAAGTACAGTAGGTATTTTGAGCGCAATAACCGGAGTGACAAAAAGCGGAGATTGTATATTAGCGGCGAGGAACTGCCATAAATCTGTTTTTCATGCAATGGAATTAAGGAGTTTAAAAGGTGTTTATCTGCATCCGGAGATATTAGAAGATTGGGACATGCCGGGAGCCGTAAGTCCGAGTGAAGTACAGCAGAAGCTTAAGGAATATCCGGATATTAAAGCGGTTGTCATTACCTCTCCGACTTATGAGGGTATTGTTTCTCCGATAAAGGAAATTGCGGAAATTGCACATAATGCAGGCATCCCGCTTATTGTAGATGAGGCACACGGAGCTCATTTTCCGTTTGATGAACGTTTCCCTCAAAGCGCAATACAGGAAGGCGCGGACATAGTTATCCACAGTATGCATAAAACATTGCCTTCTTTTACACAGACTGCATTGATTCATTTGAAAAGAGGGTATGCTGATATAGATAGAATAAAGGAATATATCGGCTACTATCAGACAAGTTCACCATCGTATCTGTTTATGGCAGGAATGGATTTTTGTATAGACCTGATAGAGAAGATGGGTTCTCATATTTGGGATGATTTTTTCCGTATGCGTGGGCAGTTCCTGAAATGTACGGAAAAGCTTTCCCATATTCGGATATATCAGGGAAACGACCCCTGCAAGCTTGTAATTTCTGTAAAAGGAACCAATATGACCGGCAGGGAATTGCAGATAAGACTCTTGAATCAATATCATATACAGGTTGAAATGGCGGCAGAGAGCTATGTTCTGGGTATTATTACAATGTGTGATACAAAAGAAGGCTTTGAGCGCCTGGCAGATGCTTTATCTGAAATAGATAAAAATCTTTCGGAGAGTTTAGAAACGGTAAAGATTCCTGTTATCTGCAAACCAGGACAAGAAGATATGGTATATTCTTTATCGGAAATGCGTGACATGGAAAAAGAGGAAATTCCATTAATTAGTTCTAAAGGCAGGGTGTCGGCTGATTATGTAAACCTATATCCGCCGGGAATTCCCATTCTTCTTCCGGGAGAATGTATTTCAAATGAGCATATTATGCTGATAGAGGGATACCTTAGGAAAAAACTGCATGTGCAGGGTCTTTTTGATGAAAAGATATTGGTATTGAAGGAGTGACTATGAAAAACACAAAAATTATTTGTACAATAGGACCGGCTTCACAGAAGCCGGAGATAATTAAGGATTTAATTTTAGCGGGAATGGATGTGGCAAGATTAAATTTCTCGCATGGTTCTTATGAAGAACAGGAGCAGAAATTCAGGATGATTGAAGCTGCTGCAAAGGAGGTCGGACGTCCGGTGGCCATATTGCAGGATACAAAAGGACCTGAAATAAGGCTCCGTGACTTTGTGAACGGAAAAGAGCAACTGACTGCGGGACAGCTTTTTACACTTACAACAAATGAAATACCGGGAACAAACGAAAAGGCTGCAATCTCTTACAAACAGCTTCCTAAGGATGTAAAAGAGGGGATGGCAATCTTAATAGACGATGGTCTGATTGAGATGAAGGTGGAAAGTGTAACAGATACAGATATCGTATGCCGGGTTATTAATGGCGGATTTGTTTCCAATAAAAAAGGTGTTAATGTTCCGGGAGCTGAATTATCGATGCCTTTTATCAGTGATGTTGACAGAGAGGATATTCTGTTCGGAATTAAGATGGGATTTGATTTCCTTGCTGCCTCTTTTGTACGTTCCAAGGAGGACATTCTGGAAGTCAGAAAGCTCTTAGACGAACATGGTGCAAAAACGAAGGTAATCGCAAAAATCGAAAACATGCAGGGTATTCGTAATCTTATCGAAATTTTGGAGGTATCGGATGGCATTATGGTTGCCCGTGGTGACATGGGAGTTGAGATTCCTTTAGAAGAGGTTCCCGTTATCCAGAAGAAAATGATTAAGAAGGCGATCTTAATGGGTAAGCACGTAATTACCGCAACACAGATGCTTGAGTCTATGACAAAGAATCCTAGACCGACGAGAGCGGAAGCAACCGATGTTGCCAATGCGATTTACGACGGAACAACGGCTATTATGTTATCCGGTGAAACCGCAAACGGAGAGTATCCGGTTGAAGCGGTAAAGACGATGGCAAGGATTGCGGAGCGTACAGAATTGGATATTGATTATGCAAACCGTTTCCACCGTCTTGAAGTGACAAGGGAAAATAATATAACAAATGCGATTTCCCATGCAACGTGCACAACCGCTATGGATTTAAAGGCTGCGGCGATTATCACGGTTACTATGTCCGGATTTACGGCAGAAATGATTGCGCGGTATAAGCCAACCTGCGAGATTATTGCCTGCTCCATTGACCCTTGCGTGTGTCGTCAGGCTAATTTATTATGGGGTGTAAGACCTCTTGTAATTGAGAAAAAGGAAAATGCCGATGATTTATTTAAGGAAGCGGTACGTTCCAGTTTAGATGCAGGATATATTAAAAAAGGGGACGTAGTTGTAATTACGGCAGGAGTTCCGCTTGGAATTTCCGGTAAAACAAATATGATTCGTGTTGTAGAAGCAGAATAAAAGAGGGGGGTGACAGGTGTGGATATGAAAATAAATCAGGTAATGCAGGCGCAGCCGGTTGAGCAGGCTAAACAGGAGATACCGACGGACGGCTCTTTCAAATTCACGCTTGTCAGCCACATTGAGGAAGCCCAGCTGCAGGAACGGCTGACAGCGATGATGGAACAGATTACCATGCAGGGCGAGAAATTGGCAAAGCATCGTGATGTAAAAGATATGAAGCGTTATCGTGGGTTGATAAAAGAATTTTTAAATGAGATTGTGGGACGTTCACATGAATTCTCAAGAGAAAATTTCTTAGACAGAAAGGGCCGGCACCGAGTGTATGGTATTATACGTCTGGTGGATCAGAATCTGGATGAATTGGCGCAGGAGCTGGTAAAGGATGAGAAGGATAATATTTCAATTTTAGCAAAAATCGGAGAAATCCGGGGATTGCTTCTTGATATTTTTACTTGATTTGGAGGAAATGGAAAATGGCACATTTTTCAGATATTATCGGTCAGGATATGATAAAGGAACATCTGCAGGGAGCTTTGGCAGCAGGGAAAACCTCACATGCATATATTATTCATGGTGAAAAGAGCAGCGGAAAAGAATTTATTGCCAATCTTTTTGCAATGGCATTACAGTGCGAAGGACAGGGAACCGACCCGTGTGGTGAATGCGCCTCCTGTAAACAGGCACTTAGTAAAAATCATCCGGACATCATACGTGTTACACACGAAAAACCAAATACAATCAGTGTAGACGATATCCGCACGCAGGTAAACGGTGATATTGTAATTAAGCCTTATAAGGGACCAAAGAAAATATATATTATCAATGAAGCGGAGAAGATGAATACTGCTGCGCAGAATGCACTGTTAAAAACATTGGAGGAGCCGCCGGAGTATGGCGTGATTATTCTTCTTACAACAAATCTGGAATCATTCCTACAGACAATTATCAGCCGTTGTATTGTCCTTTCCATGAAGCCCGCCTCTGACAGTAGTATACAGGAATATCTGATGAAAGAATATCGTATTCCGGATTATAAAGCGGCAGTATGTGCGGCATTTGCCCGCGGGAATGTGGGGAAAGCAAGACTTTTAGCATCCAGTGAGGATTTCGATAATATCAAAGAAGAAGCTATTACCCTTTTAAAATACATCGATGAGATGGAAATACATGAGATTACCAAAGCAATTAAGAAAATAGGTGAATATAAGCTTGAAATTAACGATTTTCTTGACATATTGGCAATCTGGTATCGGGACGCACTTTTATTCAAAGCAACAAAAGATGTAAACCACTTGATTTTTAAGGATGAAATACAGTATATTAAAAAGACAGCATCTAAGAGCACTTATGAAGGTATTGAAATTATTATTAAGGCACTTGATAATGCGAAGAGAAGACTGTCTGCCAACGTTAGTTTCGATTTAACGATGGAACTGCTTTTATTAACAATAAAAGAAAATTAGGAATTTGTGAGGTGTATAGATGATAAAGGTAATTGGTGTTCGATTTCGTACCGCAGGGAAGATATATTTTTTTGACCCTTTAGCATATGAAATTAAAAAAGGTGACCATGTTATTGTAGAAACGGCGCGCGGAATCGAATTCGGAACGGTTGTAGGAGCTCCGAGAGAAGTAGAGGATGATAAGGTTATTCAACCGTTAAAACCGGTTCTCCGTATTGCGACGCCAAAAGATGTGGAGCAGGAAGCCGCTAACCGGGAAAAAGAAAAAGAAGCATTTAAGATTTGTCTGGAAAAGATTCATAAGCATGGACTTGCCATGAAATTAATAGATGCAGAATATACCTTTGACAATAATAAGGTTCTGTTTTATTTTACAGCAGACGGACGTATTGATTTTCGTGAACTTGTAAAAGATCTTGCCGCTGTGTTTAAGACGCGAATTGAGCTGCGTCAAATTGGAGTAAGGGATGAGACCAAAATTTTAGGCGGAATCGGCATCTGCGGAAGACCGCTTTGCTGTCATACACATTTATCCGAGTTTATTCCGGTATCTATCAAGATGGCAAAGGAACAAAACCTGTCCCTGAATCCGACAAAGATATCCGGAGTCTGTGGCAGATTAATGTGCTGTCTGAAGCATGAGGAAGAGACATATGAAGAATTAAACCGCAGGCTTCCGAATGTAGGCGACCCGGTTACAACTAAAGACGGACAGAAGGGTGAGGTTCACAGCATTAATATTCTCCGTCAGTTGGTTAAGGTAATTGTAGAAAACGGAGATGAAAAAGAGATTCATGAATATCCGGTTGATGAGCTTCGTTTTAAGAGAAGACATAAAAAAGAAAAAATCAAACTGTCCCCGGAAGAAATGAAGGAGCTGGAGAAGCTGGAAAAACAGGATCAGACCGCTTCTCTTGATGATTAACGGATGAAGGTTTATATTAAGCCAAACGAAAGAATTGATGATTTGCAACGAAACGGTTATCGGATTATTCAAGACCCGGACCGTTTTTGTTTTGGAATGGATGCAGTATTGCTGTCGGGTTTTGCAACGGCGAAAAAGGGTGATTTCGTTCTCGATCTCGGTACGGGAACCGGAATTATTCCAATCCTTATGGAAGCGAAAACGGAAGCGGCACATCTGACGGCACTTGAGATTCAACCGGAAAGTGCGGATATGGCAAGGCGGAGTGTCAGCCTAAACGGGCTGGATGAGAAAATTTCAGTCATAACGGGAGATATAAAAGAGGCAAAGGAGCTGTTTCCGAAAGCGTCTTTTCAGGTAATAACATCAAATCCTCCGTATATGATAGGGCAGCACGGTCTGGTGAACCCGCATGGAGAAAAGGCAATTGCGCGTCATGAGATACTTTGTACACTCAAGGATGTTATTGAGAATGCGGCAGTATTATTAGTGCCGGGCGGACATTTTTTCATGGTACACCGTCCGTTTCGTCTTGTGGAAATCATGACAACATTGGTTGAATATCATTTGGAGCCAAAACGCATGCGTCTGGTATATCCATATGTGGATAAAGAGCCTAATATGGTATTAATAGAAGCCGTCAGAGGCGGAAAATCGCGTTTAGAGGTAGAAAAACCTCTGATTGTATATGAAAAACCGGGTATATATACGAGTGAGATATATGATGTATACGGTTACTAAATAAGAGGGAGGAAATCATGTCAGGAGTTTTGTATTTGTGTGCTACACCGATTGGAAACCTGCAGGATATGACACCACGAGTAATAGAAACACTGAAGGAAGTGGATCTGATTGCAGCGGAGGATACAAGAAACAGCCGCAAGCTGATGACGCATTTTCAGATTTCTACCCCTATGACAAGTTATCATGAATATAATAAAGTGGAAAAGGCGCATACTTTAATTTCCAAGCTGGTGGCAGGATTAAATATCGCCTTGATTACGGATGCAGGAACTCCTGCGATATCAGACCCCGGAGAGGTTCTTGTGAAAATGTGCCACGAGGCCGGAATTACGGTAACTTCCCTGCCCGGACCTTCTGCGTTAATTACGGCACTTACATTATCCGGCTTATCTACAAGAAGATTTTGTTTTGAAGGATTTCTTCCGGCAGATAAAAAAGAGCGGAAATTGATTTATCAGGAACTGAAAAACGAAACCCGCACGATAATACTATATGAGGCACCCCACCATTTAAAAGCCACCTTAAACGAATTATATGAAGAGCTGGGAGAGCGTAAAATTACATTATGCCGGGAGCTGACAAAGAAATTTGAGACGGTTTTTCCCACAACTTTGAAAAATGCTGTTACATATTATGAAGAAAATGAGCCGCGCGGAGAATATGTACTTGTATTGGAAGGAAAAAGTCTGAAGCAAAAAATAGAGGAACAGCAGGAAAGCTTTGCTGACATGTCGATTGAGGAACATATGAAGCTTTATGAGGGAAAGGGAATCGAGCGCAAGGAGGCTATGAAGCTTGTGGCAAAGGATAGGGGGATATCCAAGAGGGAAGTGTATCAATATTTGTTAAAAATGTAATTTTATGCGAAAAATATAAAAAAATGGAGAGATTCTTTCCTTTTAAACAGAATTAATCTTGTATTTATAAAAGAATGTGCTAGAATATGTCTGTTAAGAAGTTTATAAATATGAGTTTTAGGAGGAGATTTTATGAAGAAATTAGTTTCACTTATTCTTATGGCAGCTATGATGCTCTCATTGGTAGCATGTGGCAGTAAAGCACCGGAAAATACAGTACATTCCGTAGATGATCTTCCGGGCAAGACAATCGGTGTTCAGCTTGGTACAACCGGTGATATTTATGCAAGTGACTATGAAGCAGAAGGTTCTACTATTGAACGTTACAACAAGGGCGCGGATGCTGTTCAGGCTTTAAAGCAGGGAAAGATTGACTGTGTAATTATTGATGAGCAGCCGGCAAAGGCTTTTTGCGAAAAGAACAGCGACCTTACTATCTTAGAAGAGGAATTTGCATTAGAAGAATATGCAATTTGTATTTCTAAAGATAATACAGAGTTAAAGGAAAAAATTAACGCTGCTCTCAGCGAATTAAAGGCTGAAGGTACATTAGATGCAATTATTGCCAATTATATCGGAGATGATACAAAGGGAAAAACACCTTATGTTTCTCCGGAAGGAATTGACCGTTCAAACGGTATATTGGTAATGGCAACAAATGCAGCTTTTGAGCCGTATGAATTTTATCAGGACCAGAAAGTTGTTGGTATTGATGCGGAAATGGCACAGGCTGTTTGTGATAAGCTTGGCATGGAATTAAAAATTGAAGATATGGAATTTGATTCTATTATCAATGCAGTAACAAGCGGAAAAGCAGACGTGGGTGTTGCGGGAATGACTGTAACGGAAGACCGTTTAAAGAGTGTTGATTTCTCGGATCCTTATACAACTGCTACACAGGTTATTATTGTTCGTAAAGACGCTGAATAAGATATATTATTAAAGAGGTACTATTTTGACGGATTTTAAGGCAAAGTTTATTCTTAACTTTATAGAGGACAATCGTTGGCGCTATATCACGGAAGGCTTGGGAACTACGTTTATTGTAACGATTTTTGCAATCCTTTTGGGTACGGCATTGGGGTTTTTGGTAGCGGTTATCCGCTCTACGGCAGATAAAAATGATAAAAATCCTGTTGTAATACATATTTTAGACGGTATTTGTAAGGTATATCTGACGGTAATCCGTGGGACACCGGCTATGATTCAGCTTTTGATTATGTATTATATCGTGTTCACCAGTCCGGATATCAGCAAACGGTTTGTTGCTATTTTGACATTTGGTATTAATTCGGGGGCCTATGTAGCGGAGATTGTACGTTCAGGTATTATGTCAATTGACAATGGGCAATTTGAAGCAGGAAGAAGTCTTGGATTTAACTATGTTCAGACTATGATGTATATTATTGCGCCTCAGGCATTTAAGAATATTTTGCCGGCACTTGCGAATGAATTTATTACGCTGTTAAAAGAGACCTCTATTTGTGGTTATATTGCATTGACGGATATTACACATGGTGCAAACGTTATCCGTAGCCAGACTTATGAACCGATGATGCCTCTTTTGGCCGCAGCATTTATTTATCTGGCAGTAGTATCCCTGCTCTCGGCCGGTGTTTCTAAACTGGAGAGGAGGTTGCGTACAGATGCAAGATAATACCGTTTTATTTGAAATAAAAGACCTTTGTAAGGACTTTGGGAAATTACATGTACTCGACCATATTAACACAACGATTTCCAAAGGTGAGGTAGTAGTTATTGTCGGCCCCTCGGGCTCCGGGAAATCTACTTTTTTACGTTCCCTGAATTTGTTGGAACGCCCGACGGGCGGTACAATTTACTTTGAAGGACGTGACATTACCGACCCTAAATGCGATATTAACATGCACCGTCAGAAAATCGGCATGGTATTCCAGCATTTTAATCTGTTTCCCCATAAGACGATTTTGGAGAACATGACACTTGCACCGATTAAGGTGTTAAAAAAATCCAAGACCGAGGCGGAAGCAAAGGCAATGGAGCTTTTAAAGCGTGTCGGATTAGAGGAAAAGGCAAATGCTTATCCTGCCCAGCTCTCCGGAGGACAAAAACAGAGAATAGCAATTGTCCGTTCTTTGTGTATGGACCCGGATGTGATGTTGTTTGATGAACCGACATCCGCATTAGATCCGGAAATGGTCGGAGAAGTATTAAATGTTATGCGAGACCTTGCAAAAGGAGGCATGACGATGGCAATTGTTACGCATGAAATGGGATTTGCCAAAGAAGTGGGAACGCGTGTGATGTTCATAGATGAGGGACAGATTAAGGAAGAAAACACGCCTCAGGAGTTTTTTGACAACCCGCAAAATGAACGATTAAAAGAATTTTTATCAAAAGTATTATAAAAATAGACGCTTTTTACCGGATTCTTCCGGCAGAAAGCGTTTTTTGTTGCTCAAAATTAATTATGTCATGAAAAAATAATGTATTTCATAAGGTGTATAAATGAAGTTAAGGAAGTAATGGCATGTTGAATTATTTATGGGCGGCAATGATTGCAATAGGTATTGTATATGGCGTTTTCAGTGGAAATATGGGAGCAGTAACAAATGGGGCGTTGGATTCCGCGAAGGAAGCAATCAGCTTATGCCTGAATATGTGTGGTGTTATGGCGTTATGGATGGGACTGATGGAAATTGCAGGGACGAGTGGATTAATTGAAAAGCTGACGGAAAAAATCAATCCGTTTGTGTCATTCCTGTTTCCGCGGATTCCGAAAAATCATCCGTCAAGAGAAGCAATCAGTACCAATATTATTGCAAATATATTGGGGCTTGGATGGGCGGCTACTCCGGCGGGACTTAAAGCGATGGAAGAATTGTCGAAACTGGAGGAAGAAAGAGGGAACCCGGGATATCAAAAGGAAAAAGGAAAAAACAGTGTAAGAATTGCAAGTAATGAGATGTGTGTTTTTTTAATTATAAATATTTCATCGCTGCAGCTGATACCTGTCAATATGATTGCATACAGAAGCCAATACGGCAGCGTGGCACCAACTGCTGTTATTGCACCGGGATTGATGGCCACATTTATAACAACGCTCGTTGCTATCGTATTTTGTAAGATAATGGACAGAGCAAGGCGTTAGGCCGGAATATCATCCCACCATATAAATGGTTAAAAGCAGACTTACAATGATTCCCGAAAGAGTGCTTAGGAGTGCACCTGTTAAAGTCCAACGGGTTTTGGAAACCTTTGCTGTCAAAAAATAAATACTCATGGTATAGAAAACCGTTTCTGTGCAGCTGCACAGAATGGAAGCCATCATACCGGTAAACGAATCAGGTCCGTAAGTTTTAAAGATATCCAACACAAGACCGGTTGCAGCGGAGCCGGAGAAAACCTTTATAAAAATGAGACTGTAAAGGTCTGCTGCCAGAAGTCCGCCTCCCGGAATATGACGAATCAGACCTCCTAAAAAGGTCAAAAAACCGGAAGAACGTAAAATCCCGACACCAACCATTAAGGCAATGAGTGTCGGGACTATTTTTACTACCGTTACAAGTCCGTCTTTTGCACCTTTGATAAAATCATCATATACATGGCTGCCCGAAACAATGCCATAGGCAACAACGTAAAAGATTAAAAGCGGAATTACTATATTTGAGAAATTTGCCAAAACATTTGTCATATCAAAGAACCGAAAAGTCTTTTTTTAAATGTATGATACAGAAAAAAATCTATTCCTTTATTCTGTATATCTTTTTCGCAGAATTTCAATTTCTTTTTTGTAGCCGTCCAATTCG
Organism: Lachnospiraceae bacterium; assembly: GCA_016294075.1. Classification (GTDB taxonomy): domain Bacteria; phylum Bacillota; class Clostridia; order Lachnospirales; family Lachnospiraceae; genus RGIG8767. The sequence continues at coordinate 11,834 of JAEDCQ010000002.1, forward strand.
TTTGGTGTTTCCAGATAAAAAGGAAGATGACATAAGGCCGGGTGGTTGATGATACGTGTTAGTGCTTCTAAGCCGATTTCGCCTTCTCCGATTTTTGCATGTCTATCCTTGTGGGAACCGAGAGGATTCATACTGTCGTTTAAATGAATAGCCTTTAAACGGGAAAGTCCGATTATGTTGTCAAATTCAGTCAGAACTTCATCCGGATGATTTACAATATCATAACCACCATCCCAGATGTGACAAGTATCTAAGCAGACACCCATTTTGTCGGAAAGAGAAACCCGGTCAAGGATTTCACGCAGTTCTTCAAAGGTGCGTCCGATTTCACTTCCTTTGCCGGACATCGTTTCCAATAAAACGGTAGTGCTCTGCTTTGGAGTAAGAATTTCATTTAACATATCGCAAATAAAACCGATTCCGACCTCCGCACCTTGTCCAACGTGGGAACCCGGATGAAAATTATAACAGTTACCCGGAGTATATTCCATGCGTTTTAAATCATCAGCCATTGTAAGTTTGGCAAATTCCCGTAATCCCGGGTCAACAGAAGCTGCATTTAATGTATACGGAGCATGGGCAAGAATGCGGCTGATACCGTGTTCGTCTGCAAATGCAAGATATTTTTCCACATCCGTTGGATTTATTTCTTTTGCTTTTCCGCCGCGCGGATTGCGGGTAAAGAACTGAAATGTATTTGCGTTTATTTTGACTGCTTCCTTTCCCATGGCCTCATAACCTTTGGAAGCAGATAGATGACAACCAATCTGTAACATATTGTTTCTGCGGGTAATCGCAGCTCCTTTCATTTTTTGTTTATCTGCAAGAGTATATAGTTCAATTATTATACACAATAAACAAAGGAATGGCAAAATGAAAAATATGATCAGATAAAGAATGAAAAAAAGGGCTTTATGAAAGGCAGTGATGTATTGTAAAATACACATGTGTGTGAGTATGAATGCGGCATTCTGAAATACTGGTGCATATTTCCGGAAGCTTTCATGACGGATTTCGGAGAAATGGGTATCAGTGATTGGTCTTCTGTAATTACCTCGCACTAACCGAAAGGGGTGATGTAAGAGTGAATCATGTAACAATAGCAATTGCAATGACCTGTATTATTCCAACATTTATGTTAATGACAGTTTTTCTTCTTACAAAGAGATACCGGAAAAAATATCGGGCAAATAAACTGGATGAAATAGAAGGGCATGATTTTGAATATTATTGTGCCGAATTATTAAAAAAACGTGGCTTCATTGATGTATCCGTAACAAAGGGGAGCGGAGATTACGGAGTAGATGTATTGGCTGAAAAGGATGGCGTCACATATGCGATACAATGTAAGGCTTATTCGGCACCGGTAGGAGTCAAAGCCGTGCAGGAGGCTTATGCAGGGAGAGAATTTTATGACCGTATGGTCGGTGCAGTTCTGACAAACCAGTATTTTACCAAACCTGCCGTAGAAGCTGCAAAGAAACTGAAAATTTTATTATGGGACAGAGGGTATTTAGACAGTATGATTGAGGAGGAGTAGCATTGCTATTCCTCCTTGATTTTTTCGCGCAGGGATGTAAAATCGGAAGGCCCGCTTTCTAAGAAAAAACGATGGAAGGAATAGTCATTATAGTATTCCCCCATTTGTTGCCTGACCTCTTCCTTTAACGAAAGTATTTCCAGATAACTCCAATAATATTTTGGATAGTTTGCCGGTTCCTCCACAATATATTCAAATATACCGGATACCGTGTCTTCATCCTGTATTCCGTGCATGGCCAAAAGCTCTTTTACACGGGCATAATCCAGTCCGTAGTAATGGATTCCGATATCCAGAAGAGACAGCAGGGAGAGAGAGGCAAGCCGTTCGGTGCTGTAGATATCGTAAAGCAGTTCATAATCTTTATTCCCTGTTTCTTCTACCAAAAGCTTCGCGGCATATGAATATGAAAGCATTTCCGTATATAGCGCCCATCCCTCAATATAGCCTCCGTAATTTAAAATACTGCGCAGGTAAGGCTGGTTATGTTCTTTTCGATAGATTTGATAATAGGTTGTTTGGTACAGATGGCCCGGGTATCCTTCATGGGCAAGTGTTGTGTATAGCTGTAAACCGCTGGGAACGGAAGAATTATTTATATAAATGGAATTTTGGGAATTATCATCCAAGGGCGGAACAAGATAATAGGCCGGAGCAGTAAAGTCTTCCAATGCCGGACTGACTTCTTTTATTGTTGCGGGTAAAGCAGGTACATCAAAGGAAGACGTTACGGACGGAAAATCTCCCGCCATTTCTTTTCTGAGATGCTTCAGCATCTCTTCCGATTCGGTAAGAGGGAAAAATAGCAGATCCTCTTCTGTCAGGGAGGAGTCTGACCGAAAGCGCTGCAAATCCGTTTTAAGGGAAAGCAGAGATCGGTAATAATCCTTTGCCAATGTTTCGTAAGCTGTTTTCATGGAGACATCTGAGCCGGTTGCCAAGTGGAATAACCATTCATAATATTCACGTCCCTCTCTGAAATGACTGAGTCCGGCGTTGTTTTTTCCGACACCGTAAAACCCTGACAGAGTTTTTGCAAGATTCTCATATGCAGGAAGCACATAAGAAATAAGATACTGCCTATTCATGGAGATATAGTCAGAAGCCTCTTTCTTTGTAATAAACCTTTTTTGCAATGCTTCGTTTATTCTTTCCGTAAAGGTTGTAATCAGAAAATGCTCATTATTTCTTAAGGACTCTTTGGTTACAATGGTGTTGCATTGATTTATGACCTTTTTCAGGGAGTAATCTGCCATGCAAAAGCCGCGTGAAGCCTTCTCGGTTTCAAAATCACATAAGCATTCAAAATAGGAAGGTGTCAATTTTAACAGTTGAAGATAATTTTCAATATCATCTTTATTTCGGAAGGGGTATTCCGCCATTAATATCGGATATTGTAGCTGCGCACCGCCTGAAGGAGAAAAAGCTTCCTGCAGATAAAAAAACTGCTGACCTGTAAGCTCTTTGGAGAAAGCTTTTAGCAGAAGAGTATGCGTATATTTTTCGTCGGTTGTTAATTCAGAAACGTCAAAGCTTTTCAGGGTTTCATAGTTTTCTTTTATTTTTTGGTAGCTTGCAAGAGCATTGTCCCTGTTGTATAGAGGCAGTGATACTTTTTTTGTTTCAATACCGAGTTTCCCGGGATATGCCAGTGTAAAGTGAAGACCAAGAGTATCGTCCTTAATTTTTTCTATAAATATTGTGTCACAGAATGAACGGAACGGACTTCTTTTGGCAGCAAACCAGAGTGTCAGTGACAGAAAGATTGTAAAAAGAAAAAGAATAAGTAGAATAGGACGCCATTTAAATTTTTTCACAGTTTCACCAAATGGGCTTTTCTTTAATTTATGCAGGGAAAATGAGCATCATTCAAAAATGGATTGTCCTTCTTTTAGAATAAAGTAAGGATTGAAAGGTTTACAGTAACGGTTAAAAAGTGGTATGATACTGAAATATGGGAGTATATTATGTTTTCAGGGTTTTGTGGGAGAGAAAGAGAGTAGAAGAATGAACATTTTAGCCCCTTCGATTCTGGCGGCAGACTGCTGTATGCTGGGAGAGCAGATTGAAGACGTGAAAAAAGGCGGAGCGAAGTATCTGCACGTTGATATTATGGACGGTGTATTTGTGCCATCGATATCATTTGGAATGTGTGTTGTCAAATCACTTCGTAAAATAAAGGACATTGTGTTTGATGTGCATTTGATGGTAACGGAGCCCATTCGTTATATTGAAGAATTTGCAAAGGATGGAGCCGATATTATTACAGTGCATCTTGAGGCATGCAGTGATGTAAAGGAAACTTTGTTAAAAATCAGGGAATGCGGATGCAAAGTTGGCCTGTCTGTTAAGCCGGGAACGTCCGTAAAGGAAGTCATGCCCTATTTGGGGCTTATAGATATGATACTTGTTATGTGTGTAGAGCCGGGATTCGGTGGGCAGAAATATATTGAGGAATCAACCGGACGAATTCGTGAGATGCGTTCCATGATTATAAATTCCGGCAGAAATATTGATGTAGAAGTAGATGGAGGCATTAATCTTTCCAATGTGGAAATGATAGTAAATGCAGGAGCAAATGTAATTGTAGCCGGCTCTGCCGTGTTTGGCGGGGATGTGCTATATAATACACGACAGTTTATGAAAAAATTATCAGGACAGGAAGGTGACTAGTATGAATAAAGGAAAATATTATATGACTACGGCAATTGCTTATACATCAGGAAAACCCCATATCGGGAACACCTATGAAATTGTCTTGGCAGACAGCATTGCCAGATATAAAAGAAAAGACGGATATGATGTTTTTTTTCAAACCGGAACTGATGAGCATGGTCAGAAGATTGAGCTGAAGGCAGGAGAGGCAGGCATTACCCCTAAGGAATTTGTGGATAATGTGGCAGGCGAGATAAAGAGAATCTGGGATTTGATGAACACTTCTTATGATAAATTTATCCGTACTACAGATGATTATCATGAAAAGCAGGTGCAGAAAATCTTTAAAAAATTATATGATCAGGGAGATATTTACAAGGGAGCATATGAGGGTCTCTATTGTACTCCGTGCGAATCCTTTTGGACAGAATCCCAGCTTAAGGATGGAAAATGCCCTGACTGCGGACGGGAGGTAAAGCCTGCAAAAGAAGAGGCGTATTTCTTTAAGATGAGTAAATATGCCGACCGTCTGATTGAGCATATTAACAGTCATCCGGAATTTATCCAGCCGGTATCACGTAAAAATGAAATGATGAATAATTTTCTTCTGCCGGGGCTACAGGATCTTTGTGTTTCCCGTACTTCCTTTAAATGGGGCATTCCGGTAGACTTTGACGATAAGCATGTAGTTTATGTGTGGCTGGATGCACTGACAAATTATATTACCGGAATCGGTTATGATGCGGACGGAAACAGTACTGAACAGTATAAAAAGAACTGGCCTGCTGACCTGCATCTGATTGGTAAGGATATTATCCGTTTCCATACAATTTACTGGCCAATCTTTTTAATGGCACTCGGTGAACCGCTTCCTAAGCAGATTTTCGGACATCCGTGGTTATTACAGGGTGACGGAAAGATGAGTAAATCCAAAGGCAATGTACTTTATGCCGATGATTTGGTAGATTTCTTCGGTGTAGATGCAGTGCGCTACTTTGTGTTACATGAAATGCCGTTTGAAAATGATGGTGTAATCTCGTGGGAATTGATGGTAGAACGCATGAATTCCGACCTTGCCAATACATTGGGCAATCTTGTGAATAGAACGATTTCCATGTCAAACAAATATTTTGACGGTATCGTATGCGATAAACATGCTAAAGAAGCAGTTGATGAGGATTTAAAAAACATTGTTCTTAAGGCATATGATAAAGTGGAAGCAAAAATGGATAATCTTAGGGTGGCAGACGCTCTAACGGAGATTTTTGCAATTTTTAAGCGCTGCAATAAATATATTGATGAGACAGAGCCGTGGGTACTTGCTAAGGATGAAGCAAAGAAAGACCGCCTCGCGACTGTGCTTTATAATCTGGTAGAGGGAATAGTAATAGGTGCTTCATTATTGGAGCCGTTTATGCCGGAAACTGCCGGAAAAATCGTGGAACAGTTAAATACATCGGTTCGCGGATTTGAAGAGCTTAATACATTCGGAAAATATGAATCCGGAACAAAGGTGACGGAAAAACCGCAGATTCTGTTCGCAAGACTGGATGTTAAGGAAGTGGTTGAAAAGGCAGAGGCGTTGTATGCTTCCCGTAATCAGGATGCAGGAAAGAAAGAAGAGGATGATGAGCCGGTAATCGATATGGATTCCAAACCGGAAATTACATTTGAGGATTTTGAGAAACTGCAGTTTAGAGTGGGTAAGATTATTGCTTGTGAAGAAGTACCGAAATCCAAGAAGCTGCTCTGCTCGCAGGTTAAAATCGGCAGCGAGGTAAAACAGATTGTTTCCGGCATCAAACAGCACTACAGTGCAGAAGAGATGGTCGGAAAGAAGGTATTGGTACTTACCAATCTTAAGCCTGCAAAGCTTGCGGGGGTATTATCTGAAGGAATGCTGCTCTGCGCAGAAGATGCGGAGGGAAATCTGGCTTTGATGACACCGGAAAAAGAGATGCCTGCCGGTGCTGAGGTTTGTTAATTGGCAGTTTTCACGGACACAGGGAGAAATATGACAAAGAAAGAGTTTTATTTTGAATCAAAAAGCGGTACAAATAAAATCCATGCCGTAAAATGGGTCCCTGATAAAAATCCAATCTGCATCGTACAATTTGTGCATGGTATGGCAGAGTATGTAGAGCGGTATGAAGAATTTGCAGCTTTCCTGACGGAAAAAGGAATACTGGCAGTCGGCGAGGACCATCTTGGGCACGGGAAGTCAATCGGTGATAATCCGCCGGGATATATCTGTGAGAAGGAACCGCATAAAATTTTAGTAGAGGATGTACATACGTTAAAGGATATCATCAGAGAAGAGTATCCGGAGGTTCCGTATGTTATTTTCGGACACAGTATGGGCTCCTTTATTACCCGCAATTTTATTCATGAATATGGTAATGAGGTGGATGGTGCAGTAATTTCGGCTACGGGCATGCAGCCTGAAGGATTGCTGAGGATAATGAAAATGCTGGTTGTTTTTCTGCAATTTTTTCAGGGCAGTCGTCACGTTAGCCGGTTTATGGATAAGCTGGCATTCGGCAGTTATTTGCAACGGGTAGAGAATTCGGTATCGGATTTTGATTGGCTTTCTGTAAATTCTGAAAATGTACAGAATTATTTGAAAGATGAGCTGTGCGGTTTTGTTTTTACCTTAAACGGATTTAAAGCGTTGGCGGACCTGTGCCTTGGCTTATATGATTATGATAAGATAACATCTATACCGAAGGATTTACCTGTTTTCTTTATCTATGGAGATGAAGATCCGGTAGGTGATTACGGAGCAGGTGTGATGAAGGCGTATGGGTTATATGAGAGTACGGGAATGAAAAAGCTTTCCCGAAAGCTCTATCCCGGCAGACGCCATGAATTATTAAATGAAATGAATAAAGAAGAGGTCATGCAGGATATATATGCATGGCTGAAGGAAATGGTTTTAGAGCGATAGGCACGTCCTGTCGCTTTAAAATAAATTTATGAAGCTGATTGGAGGAAAGTATGAAGAAATTTATGATGTTGTTTACAATGCTGACCATGTTTTTTGCAATGGGATTTACGGCATATGCAAACGGTTTGGGGGAGAATGAGCAATCAGCGCAGACGGTTGTAGCATTAGGTGCCGATTTATCGGCTGAGCAAAGAGCGGAAGTCTTGGAGTTAATGGGACTGACGGAGGAGACATTGGCACAATGTACAGTGATAACCATTACAAATGATATGGAACACCGGTATTTAGATCAATATATTGATTCTTCCGTGATAGGAACGAAGTCGCTGTCCAGTGTAATTCTCAGAAAAGCGGAAGCCGGAAACGGTGTTTTGGTTACAACCAAAAATATTAATTACTGTACAACCGGTATGTATCGAAATGCTTTATTGACTGCGGGACTGGAGGATACAAATGTGTTGGTGGTCGGTCCGAGTAAAATATCCGGAACAGCAGCATTAATCGGTGCGGTAAAAGCTTATGAGCAGATATCCGGAGAGCCGGTTCCCGATAAGGTTTTGGATGCGGCAATGAATGAGCTGATTACGACAGGAGAACTTGCCGAAGGTGAAAACAGTGAGGAAATTGAAGAATTAGTGGCTTTCATTAAAGCAAAGCTGGCAGCAGGGGAGCTAAATTCGGATGAAGATATTCAAAATGCCATTACAGAAGGTGAAAACAAATTCCAGGTAAGCCTTACAGATGAAGAAAAAGAGAAAATTTTAGCTGTCATGCATAAAATAAAGGAACTGGGACTTGATCCGGAAAAGTTATTGGATCAGGCGCAGGATCTTTATAAAAAATTCGGAGATGAATTGTTTCAAAATGCGGAGGAAGCCGTAAAGCAGACAATATCTCAAAGCGTTACCCGCTTCTTTTCAGATCTCGGAAACAGGGTAAAGGATTTTTTTATTAAGCTGTTTTCATAAATAGAAAGGCGTATATCAATGAATCATTTACCGGAGAGAGAAGAGTTCTTTCATATACGTAAGGCACGTCCTTCAGAGTGGGATAATGCAATGGAATTGGCATTTCGGACATTTCTAAAATATGAGGGATTGGAATACGGTTCGGAAGGTATTGCTCATTTTGCTGAATTTATTACAGATAATGTTTTAAAGGAAATGTTTTTACAAGGAAATTATCTTTTGTTTGTTGCGGTTGCCGGGGATAAAATTATCGGCATCATTTCCCTCAGAAGCGGAAATCATATTTCTTTATTATTTGTAGATGAGCAATATCACAGAAAAGGTGTAGGAAAAGCATTGGTAAAATATCTTCAGGAATATATGCTTTCCAATACGAAGTATGATAAATTAACGGTCCATGCAGCACCCTATGGGATTCCTTTTTATCATAAAATCGGATTTAGGGATACTTCTTTAGCGACAGAGCAGGATGGCATTATTTATACGCCAATGGAGTTTTTTTTGTGAGAAATTCAGATAAATGATAAATTAACCGCCAAAAATGTGATTATTTTTCGTAAAATTATTTGCGTTTTTGGTCAAAAAGTACTATAATTTCAATAGTTGAGTAAAGGGTAATGAAATGGGTGAGTTATTTAATTTAGATAATCCGGTATGGTCCTTTATGGGAAAAGTAGCAGATTTAATTATCTTAAATATTCTGGCAGTAATCTGCTCACTTCCGATTTTTACAATAGGCGCATCATGGACGGCTTTGTACTTTGTGACAATCCGTATGGTCAGAAAGGAAGAAAGCTACATTGTAAAAGATTTCTTCCGCTCTTTTAAAGAGAATTTTAAGCAGGCAACCACAATTTGGTTGATAGTTTTGGTAATGTCAGCGGTGCTTGCGGGAGATATTATTATCTGCAGGATGCTGCCGGACCAGATTCCGCAGATAATTTCATTGGCCATAGCAGTTCTGGCGTTTTGGGCGTTTGGTACGATAGTTTATATTTTCCCTGTTTTATCAAGATTTCAGAATACTATTAAAAATACGATTAGGAATGCATTTTTGATTTCGGTTCTTAATATTCCGTATACGATTCTAATTATGGTTTTGATAGTGTTGCCGTTAGTTTTAGCGTTTTTTGTATATCAGGCAGCTCCGTTTGTAATTGCCATGGGTTTTTCCTTACCTGCATATATTGCAAGTATTATGCTGGTTCGTATTTTCCGCAAACTGGAACCTGCCGAAGAATCCGGGGCAGAAAATGAGGAAGTAATTGAAGAAGATTTGGGTATTTAAGTAATTGGTGGAGACTTGGATGGGAGAGAAAAGAAAAAAGGTTTCAAATGAACCAACTGAAGCTTCTCGCAAGCAGATGCTGTTACAATACGGACTTCCGGTAGTTCTTTTTGTAATTGTGTTAGTGATTATTATATCGAATTACTTTGCCATTAGCAGAAACGATGCCAATGAAGACGTGGAGGAACATCTTATTCTGCAGTGTATGGATAATGCCGGCAACATTTATAAAATTATGTCTGCTTCCATTGCTTCGGCCAGCACAGTAGCGGCTATTATGGGCAATGAGGAGAACTGCACGCCTAAGGATATTATCACATATGCTAAAGAGTTAAGCAGAACGCAGGAAGATTGTTATATGGTCATTATTGCAGACAATCAGGGAGATGGCTTTAGCAGTGAGGGAGAAAAGATAGATATCTCAGACAGAGATTATTTTACGGTATCAAGAAGTCAGCGTTATTGTATGACGCAGGATGATGGTGTATTTAACCGGAAAGCATATGTTTTTGCAGTTCCCTATTATCAGCATAATATCAGTGTCGGTAATATTTATTTGTTTATTTCAGAGGATAAGCTTACGGAGCTGTTGCCACTTTATGTTTATGATATGAAGTCCTCGTATGCAATCTGCGATTCCAAAGGAAATCTGTTAGCATCCTATGGCCAGCAGACAAAATTATTTGAAAATGACCAATATATTGAGAATCTGCGCGGCGCTTTATTAAATGATATGTCATTTGCCCGTATTACAAACAGAATGAGTAAGCAGGTGAAGTTTGTATACGATGTCCGGATTGAAGAGGAAGAAAAAACGGTAGTTAATATACCTCTGGGTATCAGTGACTGGCAGTATTTAACGGTTTTGAATCGGAATTATGTTGACAGACTGGTTGCAAACGAGTGGCAAAATATACGGGTGATGACAATCAGACTTGGCGTTGTTGTATTGATATTTGGAATTGTGATAGCAGTAATCGTTGTGATTAACCGTCTTCACTTTAACCAGCAGAGTAAAGAGCTTGCGGATAAAGCAGATACGGATTTGCTTACCGAGCTCAATAATAAAATTGCAACTGAGCGTAAGATTCAGGAGTACATAGAAGAGAATCCGGACTCGCAGTGTCTGTTTTTCCTGTTTGATATTGATAATTTCAAAAAAATTAATGATACATTGGGTCATGCGTTCGGAGATGAGGTACTCCGTTCATTGGGACAACAGCTTAGAAATGAATTCCGTGTCAGTGACATTATTGGACGAACCGGTGGGGATGAGTTTATTCTCTTCCTGAAAAATATGAATTCTGATGAAACATTGGAAAAAGAGGCAAAGCGCTTTGCTGATTTCTTCCATCATTTTAAAGCGGGCGAGTATGTGAAATATTCTGCTACCGCAAGTATCGGAGCGGCGGTATATCCGAGAGATGCAAAGGATTACCATGGACTCTATAAAGCAGCGGACAGCGCGTTGTATGAAGGGAAAAGACGTGGTAAAAATCGTCTTGTATTCTACAATAAAGAATTAGAAGAAGTAAATCCCAATAAGAAGAAAGAAACTCCTATTGAAAGTGACATGCGTTAAGTATGTCACTTTTTTTGGAATAGATGAACGAAAAATGTAAATGTATGATATACAAAATGCATAAAGCAAAAAGAGAAACAGCGACAGATTGAACAAGTTTAAATTTCGACAAACGCAGAACAAGCATTTTTAACAAGGATTGAAAAAATATTTGTGAAAATGTGGTATAGAAAATAAACGGCGGATTCGGTATACTTACATCATGAAATTCGGTAAGTTCCGGATAAATTTAGGAGGATTTGATAATGGCAAGTTTATCATTAAAGAACATTTGTAAAAGATATCCTAACGGCTTTGAGGCAGTTAAGGATTTCAATCTTGAAATTGCAGATAAGGAATTCATCATTTTCGTAGGACCTTCAGGATGTGGTAAATCTACTACACTTCGTATGATTGCCGGTTTGGAGGATATTACTTCCGGTGAATTAAAGATTGGTGACAGAGTGGTTAACGATGTAGAACCTAAGGATAGAGATATCGCTATGGTATTCCAGAATTATGCGTTATATCCGCATATGACGGTTTATGATAACATGGCATTCGGTCTTAAGTTAAGAAAAGTTCCGAAGGACGAAATTGATAAGATGGTTAAAGAAGCAGCTAAGATTCTTGACCTCTCCGCTTTACTTGACCGTAAGCCGAAGGCTTTATCAGGTGGACAGAGACAGCGTGTTGCTATGGGTCGTGCTATCGTTCGTAACCCTAAGGTATTCTTAATGGATGAGCCTTTATCCAATCTGGATGCAAAGCTTCGTGTACAGATGCGTATCGAAATTGCTAAATTACATCAGAGATTAGGTACTACCATTATTTACGTTACACATGACCAGACAGAAGCTATGACACTTGGTACAAGAATCGTTGTTATGAAAGACGGTGTTATTCAGCAGGTAGATACTCCTCAGAATTTATATGAGAAGCCACAGAACTTATTCGTAGCAGGTTTCATGGGCTCCCCTCAGATGAACTTCTTAGATGCAACTGTCGAAGTTAAGGGTGAAGATGTAAGCTTAGCAGTAGCCGGACATTCTATTCCGCTTCCTCCTGCAAAAGCTAAGAAATTAATTGAAGGCAGTTATGCAGGAAAGACTGTAACATTTGGTATTCGTCCTGAGGATGTATATGATTCAGAAATGTTTATCGAAACAGCTAAATGTGTATTCGAATCTAAGATTAAGGTTTACGAATTGCTTGGCGCAGAAGTTTACTTATACTTTGATTTGGAAGAGTTCCCTATCACAGCAAGAGTAGATTCCCGTACAACAGCGAGACCTGGCGATACAGTAAAATTTGCTTTTGATGTTGAAAAGATTCATATCTTCGATAAGGAAACAGAGCAGATTATTACAAACTAAACAGTAAATATAAAGGGCTGTCGCACTAGCTAAGTTTTTTAGCCGGGCGGTAGCCCTTTTTTAGTAACTTATTTTCCGACCGCAACGGATAAATGATTACTTTTTAAAAATCTGTTTCTGTGATAGAATAATGCTGTTATATTTAAACAGATGAACTATAAAGAATAAAGATGCGAAAGGGAGAATATGATTTCAAATCAAGTTATTCAGACAAATATAGAAGAATTAAAGGGGATTACAAAGGTTGATTTTCTGGTATATGACATAGATTGCAATTGTATTGCATCTACTATGCAGGATGCGCTTTTTGAAGACTCCATAATTGATACTTTTATTGAATCACATGCGGACAGCCAGATTGTTTCCGGCTGCCATTTCCTTAAAATTATTGATGAAGGCGAATTGGCATATGTATTAATAGCAAAAGGATTTGGCGAAGATGTATATATGGTAGGAAAGATTGCAGTCTGCCAGATTCAGAATCTGATTATAGCGTATAAAGAGAGATTTGACAGAAGTAGCTTCTTTCAGAACTTATTATTGGACAATCTTCTGTTGGTGGACATTCATAACCGGGCAACAAAATTACATATTGAAACGGAAAAGAAGCGGCTTGTTTATCTGATAGAGACACGCAATGATAAGGAAAATATTGCGGAAGAGCTTTTAAAGAGTATGTTTGTACCACAGTCCGGAGATTATATTGTCTCAATCGATGAGCACAGTATTGTTTTAATTAAAGAGCTGAGTAATGGTGCAGGAAAAGAAGAAATGGAAGGAATTGCCAACACAATTGTGGATATGTTTAATATGGAAGCGATGTTAAGTGTACGTGTGGCATACGGTATTCCGGTAAATGAGTTAAAGGATGTTTCCAAATCTTATAAAGAAGCAAAGATGGCATTGGAAGTTGGAAATATATTTTATAATTATAAGCGTATTATTTCATACGATATGCTGGGAATCGGAAGATTGATTTATCAACTGCCTCAAAATTTATGCCGCATTTTCATTAAAGAAATTTACGGGGATACTTCGCCGGATGAAATTGATGAGGAAATCCTGACAACAATAAATAAATTCCTTGAGAATAATTTAAATGTATCTGAAACTTCACGGCAGCTATACATTCACCGGAATACTCTGGTTTACCGAATTGAAAAACTGCAAAAAGCGATAGGCCTGGATATGAGGGTATTTGATGATGCGTTAACCTTTAAAATTGCACTTATGGTAATTGAATATTTACGCTATCTTGAAAAAAATGAGTAAAGTAATTGCATAAAATGCCGGGCAACAGAATATATTGTCCCATATATGTATTGGTGAATGATGGGAGATTGATATGGCATATAAACGGCAGATTGCATATATGGATTTGGTTGAAAACGGAAAAAAGAAAAGAAATGCAGGATTCTGTAAATGGGAGCAGCGAATAGACGGACATGTGCTTTTTATCTCTATTCATGGGCTGCCTGAGAATGTTTCTAAGGAAGTCGGCGTCTATTCTAAATCAGGAGACTGTTTCGGAAAGCTGAATATTAGAAAAGGAAGAGCCGAGCAAAAATATCTTCTGCAAAGCAGTGGACAAGATATGATATATGCTCCGGTACGGATACGGATTCCGATTGGACAAGAACAGGAGATCGTTGGAGAATTTCCTGTGGAGGAAGGCATAGACCTGGCAGAAAAAAAAGCAGGAGTTGAACAGAAGCCTGAACCGGAAATTGAAATACAGGCAAAGCCTGAGTCGGGAGTCGAATTAGAAATAGAACCGGAAATCATACAGGAGCCGGTAGTTAGAAAGCTTCCCCAAACACTTTCTGAATGGCTGGAGACCTCCTGCGAGAAATTTCGTCCTTTCGGGACGAAAACAGAATATTACCGCATTGCTCTGGAGGATATTTATCATTTAAAGGAAGAATATCATGTATTGCGGAATAATCAATTTTTGTTACATGGATATTATAACTATCATTACCTTATTCTTGGGAAAAAGGATGGGAAAGAGACGGGATACTGGCTTGGAGTTCCGGGAATTTATCACGAGAGAGAAAAAATGGCTGCAAGAATGTACGGCTTTGAAAAGTTTGAGGGCTCCATACCCAAATATGGAGTAGGAGATTTGGGCTATTATCTGATTTCGGCAGGATGAAGGCTAATATTACAGGAAGCAATAGGTTTAAAATGGATATACAGGAAAAATATATGCGACAGGCTATAAGCCTTGCAAAAAAAGCGGCATCCATCGGTGAAGTGCCGATTGGCTGTGTAATTGAATATGAAGGGAAGGTTATCGGACGAGGTTACAACCGGCGCAAAACCGATAAAAGCACATTGTCGCATGCGGAAATAACAGCAATTAAGAAAGCATGTAAAAAAATAGGAGATTGGCGTTTAGAAGATTGTACCCTATATGTAACACTTGAGCCGTGTCAGATGTGTGCCGGAGCAATTGTGCAGGCACGTGTGAAAAAAGTTGTAATCGGCTGTATGAATCCTAAGGCCGGATGTGCAGGTTCTATTTTGAATATTCTGCAAATGCCACAGTTTAATCATCAGGTGGAGACTGTGTATGGCGTATTGGAAGAAGAATGCTCCGCAATGCTGACGGAATTTTTTAAATCCCTGCGTAAAAGGTTAAAAACTGCAAAAGAAGAAATGGCTTCGGAAAATCAGGAGTTATGATTACGGTTTGACAAGTAGTTTAAAAGTCAGTATACTAAGCAATTGAGACAAGAAAACTGCAATCCTGTACGGATGGGAGCTTATATAGCTGCCCTTTGTAAGTGGCGTTGAAGTTTGGGTCTTACGCAATAGGAATCTACGAATCTGGTCAGGGCAGGAATGCAGCAGCCATAAGAAGAATCTCCTATGTGCCGTAAGGGTGCCTGGCGGAGTTAACTGCAAAGGTAACGTATATAAGTTCCCCTGCGTGCAGGATTTTTTAACTTATGAGAAAGATAAGGAAGACATAGAACCCGGTGTGGAGAATGAGAGGGAATATGGGCGAATGTAAAATGTGTCCCCGAAGATGCGGAGCCGACAGAGAAAACGGAAAAAGAGGATACTGCGGTGAAAGTGCCGGCATTCGTGTGGCAAGAACCTCTCTGCATATGTGGGAGGAGCCTTGCATTACAGGGGAGCATGGCTCCGGAACGGTCTTTTTTTCGGGGTGTGCTTTGAAATGTATTTTTTGTCAAAACCGGACAATTGCAGGCAGCACTGTAGGAAAAGAATTAACTTTGGAGGAACTGGCGGATGCATTTCTAAGACTGCAGGATAAAGGAGCGGCAAATATTAATCTGGTAACAGCCGGACATTTCGCGGACAGGCTGATTCCCGTCATCGGTCTTGCAAAGAATAAGGGCTTGAAAATTCCGTTGGTATATAATTCATCGGGGTATGAAACGGTAGAAACCCTAAAAAAACTGGATGGGCTTGTTGATATTTATCTGCCGGATTGCAAATTTTACAGTAAGGAAATTGCCGGTGCATATGCAAATGCACCCGATTACTTTGATATTACCAAGGATGCAATCAAAGAAATGGTGCGGCAGGCAGGATGGCCGCAGTTTGAGGAAAACACGGGAATCATGAAAAAAGGTGTTATTGTAAGGCATCTTGTTCTGCCGGGACATACTAAGGATTCTGAGTCCATTATTCAATATCTGTTTGAAACATACGGAAATAAAATATATATCAGTATTATGAATCAATACACACCGATGGATACTTGGACAAAATTTCCGAACTTGAACCGACGCATTACAAAAAGGGAATACGAAAGGGTAGTGGATTTTGCAATTTCCATAGGGGTACAGAATGCTTTTATTCAAGAGGGAGAGACGGCAGATGAGAGCTTCATCCCGAAATTTGATGAGGGTATTTTGTAAAAACGCAATATAAAACAATTTTATGATAGAAAAAAGTATAATTGTGATAGACAGTAAAGAAGGGATTCACTACAATAAAAGCGGAACGGGTTCGGAAGATATTGTAAAGGATGCCGCACACACTTCCGACCTTGCAATTATCATATTGGGAAGGACCGCAGGAGAAGATAAGGATAACAGTGCCGCAGAAGGAAGCTATCTTTTGACCGAAAAAGAAGAAGCAATGTTAGAAGTTGTCTGCAGGTTTTTTCCCCGTGTTGCAGTTATTTTGACCTTACCGGATTAAAAACAGAAGCCGGAAGTGTTAATCAGGCGGCGTTGAGGCTGCCGCTTCGGGGTATATATACCGCTACAATTAAGATGAAATCGGATTTGAGCGAACTGTCACAAAGCTCCATGACCGTGATTGTTAATAATGTTCCGATGCAGACGATTACGATAAGTGGTACAGGCGGCAACTAGATTGAAAAAGAATTCCCGTTAGAATCCTTTATATCAATTGACAGTTATGTGGATTTTGCCTTTGCACAGAGTGGAATTGAAATTGGGGAAATTCATGTGAAGCGTGTCGGAGATGTTAAAAAATCACATTTATCGATAGAATAGTTTTAAAAAAGACAGGACTTTAAAAAGAGAAATTCTTCCGGGGAAGGATTTCTCTTTTCGATTAAAATCGTTGTGAATATAGATAAAATAATATATAATTAATACAGCATAGTTGAAAAAAGGCCATTATAAACTTAGTAAAAGACTGGGAGGTACGCTTTTATGAAACGAATCGGTATGTTAACAAGCGGTGGAGATTGTCAGGCTTTAAATGCAGCAATGAGAGGTGTGGTAAAATCTCTTTACAACAGTGGCGAAGAAGTTGAGATTTATGGTTTTTTAAATGGATACAAGGGACTGATTTACGGTAATTTTAAGATGTTAACAGCGAAAGATTTCTCCGGTATTCTGACAATTGGCGGAACGATTCTCGGAAGCAGCAGAACTCCTTTTAAAACCATTAAAGACCCGGATGAAAAAGGCTTGGACAAGGTAGAAGCCATGAAGCAGAATTACTATAAGCTTCGTTTGGACTGCCTTGTAATTTTAGGTGGAAACGGTACACATAAGACTGCAAATTTATTAAGAAAAGAAGGTCTGAATGTTATTACTCTGCCAAAGACAATAGATAATGATTTATATGGAACAGATATGACATTCGGCTTCCAGAGTGCGGTTGATATTGCAACAAATGTAATCGATTGCATTCATACCACAGCAGCCTCTCACGGTAGAGTATTTGTGGTTGAGGTAATGGGACATAAGGTTGGATATCTTACATTAAATGCCGGTATGGCAGGTGGAGCCGATATTATTCTGATACCGGAAATTCCGTATGATATAGACAAGATTGCGGAATCTGTTGAAAAGAGAATCCGTAACGGTAATAAATTTACGATTCTGGCTGTTGCGGAAGGTGCTATCAGCAAAGAGGATGCAAAGCTATCCAAGAAAGAATATAAGGAAAAACTTCAAAATTCACCATATCCGTCCGTATCCTATGAGGTAGCGGCCCTTATTCAGGAAAAGACAGGCCAGGAGGTAAGAGTGACTGTACCGGGACATATGCAGCGTGGAGGAAGTCCGTGCCCATATGACCGTGTATTTGCAAGCCGTCTGGGAGCAGAAGCAGGACGTTTGATTTTGGAGGGTGAATATGGATTTATGGTCGGCTATCGTAATCGTGAGATTGTTAAGGTGCCGCTTGAGGAGGTTGCCGGAAAATTGAAAATGGTAGACCCGGATTCCACTATTATAAGAGAAGCAAAAATGTTAGGCATCAGCTTTGGCGATTAAAATGACAGAAGGGGATTATTATGTCTTATACGGCCCTTTACAGAAAATTCCGTCCTGAAAATTTTAAAGATGTAAAGGGACAGGATCATATTGTTACAACACTTAAAAATCAAATAGAGGCAGAACGTATCGGACATGCTTATTTATTTTGCGGAACCCGCGGAACAGGTAAAACCACGATAGCAAAACTATTTGCTAAGACAGTAAACTGTGAAAATCCGACAGATGGCAATCCGTGCGGAGAATGCAGCTCGTGTAAAGCGATTGCGGCGGGAGCCAGCATGAATGTAATGGAAATTGATGCTGCTTCCAATAACGGTGTGGAAAATATCCGAGAAATTATTTCGGATGTATCCTACTCACCCGCAAACGGAAAGTATAAGGTCTATATTATTGATGAGGTTCATATGCTTTCTATCGGAGCGTTCAATGCGTTGTTAAAGACACTGGAGGAGCCTCCGTCTTATTGTATCTTCATATTGGCAACGACAGAAGTGCATAAGATTCCGATTACGATTCTATCACGCTGCCAGCGATATGATTTTAAAAGAATTACGATTGATACCATCACAGACCGCCTGAGCGAGCTGATGGAAGAGGAGCAGGTAGAGGTGGAAGAAAAGGCCCTTCGTTATGTTGCTAAAACAGCGGACGGCTCCATGCGAGATGCTTTGAGCCTTTTAGACCAGTGTATTGCATTCCATTTTGGACAGAAGCTGACCTATGATATGGTATTGGATGTCCTCGGAGCGGTGGATACTGTTGTTTTCAGCAGATTACTTCGGCAGATTCTGGACAGGAATGTTTTGGGATGTATAGAGCTGTTGGAAGAGATTGTCATGCAGGGGCGTGAACTGGCACAGTTTGTTTCGGATTTTACATGGTATCTGCGAAACCTTCTTATTGTCAAAACAACGGATGATGCGGAGGATGTTCTGGATGTCTCTACAGACAATAAAAAACGTTTGATGGAAGAAGCTGATATGACGGATGCAGAAAGCATTATACGTTTTATCCGTATCTTTTCGGAGCTTTCAGGTAATATTCGTTATGCCGGACAAAAACGCATCATGATAGAAATTGCACTGATTAAATTATGCAAACCTCAGATGGAAATTGAGATGGATTCGTTATTGGACCGAATCAGGGCACTGGAAGAAAAAATGGAAAAAGGCATTCCGGCTGTAATACCGTCACAGACAGTCATTCCACAGGAAAAACCTGCCGGGCAGGTAAAAAAGGAGTTGCCGAAGGCTCTTCCGGAGGAAATAAAGGAAATAGTCGGCAAGTGGCCTGCAATCGTTGCGACAGCAGAAAATCTTCTTAAAAATCAGTTAAAGCATGCAAAACTATCACTTTCGACAGACGACAGGCTGCTTTTGGTTGTAGAAGAGGGGGTCAGCTCTGATTATTTTTCTTTGGAAGGGAAAAAGGAAGAGGTGGAAAAGCTGATTTCCGATTTTATGCAGAAAAAGGTGGAAATTACGATACAGAGCATTTCCCCCGAACGTGATTTCTCAGACGAGTATGTAGATTTATCACAATTTATTATGACAGATATTGAAATAGAAGGCTGATAGGAAAAGCAGGAGGCTGTTTCCTGTCAGCATTAAAAGAAAGGAGCTATAAGTATGGCAAAAAGAGGTGGATTTCCGGGTGGCGGAATGGGTATGCCCGGAAACATGAATAATCTGATGAAGCAGGCACAGCGTATGCAGCGCCAGATGGAGGAGAGCCAGAAGGAACTGGAAACAAAGGAATTTACGGCAAAAGCCGGCGGGGGCGCTGTTGAAGTGATGGTATCCGGTAAAAAGGAAATTGTAAAAGTAGTGCTTTCACAAGATGTAGTAGATCCGGATGATGTAGAAATGCTGCAGGACTTGATCGTAGCAGCAACAAATGAAGCACTCCGCATGGCAGACGAGGCATCTGCAAATATGATGAATAAGATGACAGGTGGTCTTGGAGGGTTAACGTTCTGATGGAACTCTACAGCGGACCTATTAATAATTTAATCAGTGAGCTTGCTGCCCTTCCGGGAATAGGTGAAAAATCAGCACAGCGGCTGGCATTTCATTTGATTAATATGCCGCCTTCGAAGGTAGACCGGCTGGCGAATGTTATTGTAGAGGCAAAGCATAAGGTACGTTACTGCAAAGAGTGTTATACATTAACAGATGATGAAATATGTCCGGTATGTGCAAATGAGAAAAGGGACCATTCCCTGATTATGGTTGTGGAAAATCCAAGAGATCTCGCTGCATATGAAAAAACCGGAAAATATCAGGGGGTCTATCATGTATTACATGGAGCGATTTCACCGATGATAGGAATCGGACCGAATGATATAAAGCTGAAAGAACTTCTTGAGCGCATTAAAAATGCAGATGTAAAAGAAGTAATCATTGCTACCAATTCCAGCTTAGAAGGGGAAACGACTGCAATGTATATCAGTAAGCTGGTGAAGCCTCTGGGAGTATTGGTGACGAGGATTGCAAGCGGTGTACCGGTTGGCGGTGATTTGGAATGTATTGATGAGGTAACGCTGCTGCGTGCTTTGGAAGGCAGAACGGAATTATAATAAAACATGAGAGGGTATAGGAATGAAAAAAGAGCTTTATGGAAAAACAACTGACGGAAAGGATGTTTTTCAGTATACGGTAACAAATAAAAACGGAATGGAAATGACGGTAATGGATTTCGGAGCAATTTTATTAAATGTAATTGTTCCGGATAAAAACGGCGCTAAGAAGGATGTTGTTTTAGCCTGTGACAGTATGGAAACATACCGGGTAAACGGCTGTTATTTTGGTTCTACCATTGCACCGAGTGCAAACCGTATTGCAGATGCGGAAGTAACAATTGATGGCATCCGCTATCAATTGGATGTAAACGATAACGAAAATAACCTGCATACAAATTTCCCGAATGGTATGAATAAGCGTATCTGGAATGCGGAAGAAACAGAAAACGGCGTACGTTTTACATTTGTATTAGACGATATGGAATATAATCTTCCGGGCAGAAGAGAACTTGCGGTAACTTACACATTGACGGATGATAATGAGATATGTATTGATTATGAGGGTGACAGTGATAAAAATACGGTAATCAATCCGACAAACCATACCTATTTTAATCTCGATGGACATACCTCAAATAATATTTTAAATCAGAAGCTGTTACTTCATGCGTCAAATTATACACCGGTAAGAGCAGGCTCCATTCCTACAGGGGAAATTGCGTCTGTTAAGGGTACACCGTTTGATTTTACCGAGTGGAAGACCATTGGTGAGGAAATAGATGAAGATGTCGAGCAACTTAAACTTACTGGTGGATATGACCATAATTTTGTTGTCGATAATTATGACGGAACGGTAAAGGAAATTGCACAGGCAAGGTCTGAAGAAACGGGAATTGTGCTGACTGTATTGTCAGATTTGCCGGGCGTTCAGTTTTATGCAGGCAATTACATTAACGGAGAAAAGGGAAAAGAGGAAATGGTATATGGAAAACGTTCAGGCTTTTGTCTGGAGACCCAGTATTATCCTGATTCTGTACATCATGCAAATTTCCCTTCTGTTATTTTTGGGCCGGAGCGTCCATTCCGCTCCACAACGATATTTAAATTTGGAGTATAAGAATGGCAAACAGAAGTAATTTTCGCGTGATTCGCGGAAAAGCAGAGGCAGAGGCCAATCTGACCAGAAAGATTAGAGCACACCGCATTCGTTCTTTTTTGCGGACAGTGCTTATATTGGCAGCAGTTGTCGGATTGTCCGTGCTTCTTATTACACAATATAAAAACCAGGTATTCTCCGGATATGTGGTTTCCGTACAGTCGGAAATGACTCCATTGGAGAATACCTCTTATATGGAAAATAACGGTGCGGTGATACGATATAGTAAAGATGGTATCAGCAACATGAATGCAAAGGGAGAAGTTGTCTGGAATTTAACATACGAAATGCAGTCTCCCATTGTAAAAACCGCAGATGGTTTTACCGCTGTAGGTGACTATAACGGACATATTATTTATCTGGTAGACAGCAAAGGAACTACCTATGAAGTGGATACAAGACTGCCACTGCGTAATTTTGCGGTTTCTTCGGCAGGCGTGTTAGCTGTTATTTTAGAAGACTCCGGAAATTCATGGATTAATGTTTTTAACAAAGAAGGGGAACAAATTGTTGAAGCTAAAGCAACCATGTCCAAAACGGGGTATCCGATGTCTGTATCTCTATCCGGTGAGGTAATGGGTGTATCCTATTTCTATGTAGATGGCAATACTATGAGAAGCAGCGTGACATTTTATAATTTCGGCGGGATAGGAGAAAATACCACGGACCATATCGTCAGCAGCTATGATTATGCGGATGCGGTAGTACCGATGATTGAGTTTATGGATGCAGAGACAGCGTTTGCTGTTGCAGATAACAGATTGATGTTTTTCTCAGGTTCAAAAAAACCGGTAGGAAATGCAGATATCTTATTAGAAGAAGAAATTCAGGGAGTATATTATAGTAACAGTCATGTGGGATTGTTATTTTATGACCAGACCGGTAAAAATAAATATCAATTGGATATTTATGACAACAATGGTAAGAAGGTTATGAGCTATCCTTTCGATATGGACTTTAAAGACATTTTGATACGAAATAACCAGATTATGATTTATAATGAATCCCAATGCCAGATAGTCGGATTAAATGAGAAATTGAAATATACAGGTACATTTGAAAACAAGGTGCACTTTGTTGCTGCAACAGATTCACCCAGAAAATATATTTTGATATTGGACAACGGACTGGCGACAATGGAATTTAACTAGAATGCAGAACGGAGCAGCAATATAACAGTGAACTTGACATTAATAGTAGTATTATTATTAACAATTTATATGATGATAAAGGGATACCGGAAAGGATTTACAAAGGAATTATCCGGTCTGGTTGCACTTATCGCGGCATTTTTTGTTCTGGCGCTGGCAATTATGCTGTTTTCCAGTTTCTCTCAGGGCGAAGTTACCAATACAGTGTATTCGGTTATATTGCTGGTTTTATCTGGAGCAGTATATGGGGTTATAAAATTACTTCTTCGGTCTGCAAAGGCGATAACGACACTTCCCTTTTTACATTTTCTGGATCAATTGCTCGGAGTTGCGGCAGGGTTTGGGAAATCTGTACTGATAGTGTGGATACTTTTTCTGCTTTGTGCGAATAATTATCTCGGAACAATTACCGAATATATAAGGGCCGATATTGCCGGAAGCGCAATTTTAAAGCTTTTATATCAGTACAATTTCTTCATTTCCTGAAGTGAATCCATAAAAATACAAAAAAAATCAAAAAAAGGCTTGCAAAAGTTATAACAATTTAGTATTATATGCAAGTGCCAATCAGTAAGATATGGCAATTGCATATAGGGCTATCGCCAAACGGTAAGGCAACGGACTCTGACTCCGTCATTTCAAGGTTCGAATCCTTGTAGCCCTGTTATTAACCACGAGTTGCGGCTCGTGGTTTTTTCTTTATTGGGAAACCTTGCGTGCGCAATAACGGATTGGCAGAATATTGCCGGATTAGGAGCATATGGATGTACACATATAATACTCGAATCGGTTTCAGTCAGGTTGACACAAACCGGATAATAAAAATGGAAGCATTGATAGCCCTGATGCAGGATGCGACCTGCTTTCAGGGAGAAGAATTGGGAGTAGGATTTGAATATCTGGAACCGAAAAAACGTGCGTGGATATTAAATGCATGGCAGATTGATATAAAAAGGTATCCTGTTTTTAATGAAAAGGTTACGGTTGGAACATTCCCTACTTCTTTCAAAAGCTTTATCGGAAACCGTAATTTTATTATAAAAGATGAAAACGGGGATGCAATTGTAATGGCAAATTCCATCTGGACCTTTATGGATATGGAAAAAATGAGACCTGCAAAAGTCGAAGACGATTTTATAAAAGTTTATACGATGGAAGAGCCGCTGCCGATGGATTATTCTGCACGGAAAATAATGATTCCTAAGGAGCAGGACTTTAAAGTTACAAAAAAAGAGGCACTAACAGTAAGAGAATACCATCTGGACAGCAATATGCATGTAAATAACGGTCAGTATGTACAGATTGCGGATGCCTTTTTGCCGGGCGCTATACGGTATGACAGGCTGCGTGTGGAATATCGTAAGCAGGCAAGATTGGGAGATATCATTATTCCGATAATATATGAGAGAGAAAATACCTGTATTGTTGCGTTGTGTGATGAGAAGGAAAGCCCGTATGCAGTAATTGAGGCATGTATTCATACAGTATAGAGGCAATGCTTTTTTGAAAGAGGGAATAGAATAAATGTTAAGATTAGGTGAAAAACAGACGCTTGAAATTGTAAAGGAAGTAGATTTTGGAGTATATCTTGCGGAAAGCAAAGAAACGGCGGAAAAAGAAAAGGTTCTTCTTCCTTCAAAACAGGTACCTGAAGGGGCAAAAAAAGGTGATAGGATAGAAGTCTTCTTATATAAGGATTCCAAGGACCGTTTTATAGCAACGGTAAATGAACCGAAGCTGTATCTGGGGCAGATGGCAGTATTGCAGGTAGTTCAGATTAACCGTGTCGGAGCATTCCTGGATTGGGGATTGGAAAAAGACTTATTTTTGCCCTATAAAGAACAGACGAAGCCTTTAAACACGGGTGACGAGTGTATCGTTGCTCTTTACATTGATAAAAGCAGCCGTCTTTGTGCAACGATGAAGGTATATCCGTATCTGCGCAAAGACAGTCCATATCAGAAGGATGACAGGGTAACAGGCATTATTTATGAAATCAGTCCGAACTTTGGAGCATTTGTTGCAGTTGATTCGTGCTACAGTGCTTTGATTCCCAAAAAGGAGATGACAAAGGAGCTCAATGTCGGAGATAAAGTATCGGCAAGAGTAGCCGGCAGAAAAGAAGATGGAAAACTGGATTTAAGTCTTCGTGAAAAAGCATATATTCAGATAAACATAGACGCGGAAAAAGTAATGCAAAAGCTGGAGAAAAACGGCGGCATTTTACCGTTTACGGATAAAGCTGCTCCGGAGCTCATCAGAGAGGAAATGGATATGAGCAAAAACGAATTTAAGCGTGCTGTGGGTAATCTTCTAAAGGCGGGAAAGCTTATAATTACGGAAACAGAGATACGCAGAAAATAACGTGGAAATACGGATGTAATATATGTATGCGGATAAGCTGTGAAAGGAAACAGGGAATAAATGGAAACAAAGAAAATAAATCGTTTGATGCTGGGAATATTTTTACTGCATATTGCGGTTGTTATTTTTTTAATGTTGACGGCGGGCCGTTTTCATATCGGAATAATTTTGAATCTTTCATTGGGAGAAATCATTCTTTTATTGCCGGCATTGCTATACCTGCTGTTTTACAGGCTGCAGCCACAGAAGGACGGAGAAGAAAAAGAGCCAATGAAGACGCGGCTTTACTACAATAGGGTAAAGCCGTCTACAATTGCATATACGATTATATTTACGCTGCTGTCCATGCCGTTAACTACATTGATTAATGCAATCAGTATGTTGTTTGTGGATAATACCATTTTATCCATGACAGAAGTGATTTTAGAGCTTCCTTTCCTGTTGATGTTGTTTTTGATGGCAATAGTTCCGGCATGCTGCGAAGAACTGGTCTTCCGTGGCATTACATACGGCGGTTACCGGAAAAACGGTACAAAGTTTATGGCGGTAATGCTTTCGGCGTTGATGTTCGGACTCATGCATATGAATCTGAATCAGGCATTATATGCTTTTGCAATAGGTATCTTCCTGGCCCTTTTAATGGAAGCAACCGGAAGTGTTTGGCCGACGATGTTGTTCCATTTCATTTATAATGCACAGTCCTGCTGTCTGATGTTTTTTATGGATGCCCTTATGCCAGACTATTATCAGAATGCTGCGAATATGGGAGCTATGCAGGAAGAGCTTTTTATGGTTATCAGTGTATATCTGGTTATTGCAGCTATTTTTACTCCGTTTGCATTCTGTATGTTATATAAAATTGCGAAAAATGAGAACAGGGTAGAGGAATTAACGGAATGTCTGCCCAAAAAACAGCATGGCAGAGGAAAGCTGGTTACGGTTTCCCTTGTGCTTGCAACGGTTATTGCGGCTGCATATATTATCTGGGATATGATAATTACCGCGATGATGATATAAAAATATTATAATAAAAAAGGTGGCTCAGTTATGAGTCACCTTTTTCCATGAAAGGGGCAAAATGCTCCTATACATGGTTCTGGCAGTTACTAAACTACCATATCAAAGTTGGAGCCGACTGCCGGATTGACACTGCGCTCTAAAGCAGCAGCGTCTATCATGTTTACAATGCCCTGTCCCGCAATTTCATTTGCTTCCATTGCGTTGCCCAAAACAGCAACACCAACCTGTGATAAGGAGTTAGTCTGTGCCATTGCCATAGAAATTGATGCTATATTCATATGCACATCCTCCTTATATATTCATTATCGTCAGAAATTGTTGTTTTGTAAATAGGAATCTTTTGTATAGGTTGCCCAAATAGATTAAATGCCGTTTTTTAACGAAAAAATGAAAAATTGCATAAAAAAGTTGTGGAATACTATAGATTTTTTTGTTATTTTCGATTAAGATAATAAGTAACATCAAAAAAAATCGAAAATGTGAAAAAAACCATTGTAAAAAAGATACAAAAAAATCATGTCGGGCTTTGCAGATTAAAGGAGAGAATAATATGATTTCAAATCAGATATTACAAAACACCATAGAGGGTATTAAATCAATATCCAGAATGGAACTTTGCATCGTGGATATTGACGGAAAGGTTATTGCTTCTTCAAGTGAAGAGATGGATCAGTATTCGTCTGTCGCAATGGAATTTGCGCAGTCTCCTGCAGACAGCCAGGAGGTACAGGGCTGCCAGTTTTTCAAAATTTATGATGAGCAGCAGCTGGAGTATATTCTTGTTGCAGGCGGTTCGGGCGATGATATTTATACCATGGGCAAAATGGCGGCATTTCAGGTTCAAAATCTGCTCGTTGCTTATAAGGAACGCTTCGATAAAGATAATTTTATTAAAAATCTTCTCTTGGACAATCTGCTTTTAGTTGACATTTTCAGTCGCGCAAAGAAGCTTCATATTCAATCTGAACTTAAGCGTGTAGCAATTATTATTGAGGGAGGAAGCGGAAAGGACAGTAATGTCTTAGAGATGATGCGTGCAAGCTTTGGCAGTAATAACAAAGATTTTATTACCGCGGTCGATGAAAATAATGTCATTGTTGTGAAAGATATTTCTGAAATGGAAGGAAATGACGAAATTGACAAGCTTTGTGAAAGCTACAGGAGCTTTTTGGAAAAAGAAGGAATTGGCAATGTGCATATATCTTATGGTACAGTAGTAAAAGAAATTAAAGAAGTCAGCCGTTCTTATAAGGAAGCGAAGATGGCTCTTGATGTCGGAAAGATATTTTTTGATGAAAGGAATATCATTGCTTACAGTGAATTGGGTATAGGGCGTTTAATTTATCAGCTTCCGATACCGCTTTGTAAAATGTTTATAAAAGAGATTTTTGGTGGAAAGAGTCCGGATGAGTTTGATGAAGAAACATTGACAACGATTATGAAGTTCTTTGAAAACAGCCTGAATGTATCAGAGACCTCACGCCAGTTGTTTATTCATCGAAATACGCTGGTTTATCGCCTGGACAAATTGCAGAAGACAACCGGTCTTGACCTGAGGGTCTTTGAAGATGCCATTACCTTTAAGATCGCGCTGATGGTAGTAAAATACATGAAGTATATGGAATCATTACAATATTAGGAGTGTGAGAAGCTTGTTTGGAAATAAGAAAAAAGCAAAAAAATCCGTATATGCCGATAATCTGATTGTATTAGAGAATGTTACGAAATCCTATCAGGACGGCAATGGTGCACATGCACTTAACGGAGTAAATCTGAAAATTAAAAAAGGCGAATTTGTATTTATCGTTGGTGACAGTGGTTCCGGCAAGTCAACGTTGATTAAGTTACTGTTGCGTGAGCTTGTTCCGACAACGGGAGAAATCTATGTTAATGGCGATAATCTTGCGAAATTGAAACATAGGCAGGTGCCGACATACCGCAGAAATCTTGGAGTTGTTTTCCAGGATTTCCGTCTGCTGAAGGACAGAAACGTGTATGAAAATGTAGCATTTGCACAGCGGATTATCCAGACACCGAGCCGCGAAATTAAGAAAAATGTTCCTGCAATTCTTTCTATTGTAGGATTGGCAGGTAAATATAAGGCAAAGCCAAAGCAGTTGTCAGGCGGAGAACAGCAGCGTGTTGCAATGGCAAGGGCATTAATCAATAAACCGCCGATTTTGTTATGCGACGAACCGACCGGTAATCTGGATCCTAAAAATTCATGGGAAATTATGAAATTATTGGAACAGATTAATAAACGCGGCACAACGATTATAGTAGTAACGCATAATAAAGAAATCGTAAATGAAATGCAGAAACGAGTAATTACACTGAAAAAGGGTGTGATTATCAGTGATGAAGAAAAGGGTGGATATATAGATGAGGATTAGTACTTTCTTTTATACCCTTAAGCAGGGAATTAGAAATATTTTTCGGAATGGCTGGTATTCTCTGGCTTCCGTGGCAACAATCAGTGCATGCCTCTTGCTGTTTGGCACATTTTTCTCAATTGTAGCAAATGTAGTGCATGTTGTAAAAACGGCAGAAGAGGGTGTAGCGGTTACGGTTTTCTTTGATGAAGGATTAAGCGATGATCAGATTGCCCGGATCGGAGAGGAAATTTCCAAAAGAGAAGAAGTCCGGGAGATTAATTTCGTATCTGCGGATGAAGCGTGGGAATCATTTAAAGCCGATTTAGGAGAATATGCGGAAGGCATTACGGAAAATCCGTTAGCAGACAGTGCAAATTATGAGATATATTTAAGAAGCATTGAAGATCAGAATTCTTTAGTAGACTATCTGGAAGCAAAGGAAGGAATCCGTGAAGTAAACCGTTCTGATTTGACGGCTAATATTTTAACCGGTATGAACAGCCTGATTGGTTATATTGCGATTGCGATTATTGCAATTCTTCTGGCTGTATCCGTTTTTTTAATCAGTAATACCGTTATGATTGGTATCTCCATGCGAAAAGAGGAGATTACGATTATGAAATATATCGGGGCAACGGACTTTTTTGTCCGGGCACCGTTTGTTGTGGAAGGCGTTATTATCGGTTTAATCGGTTCTTCCATTCCGTTGGGATTAATTTATCTGCTATATAATTATATAATTGATTTTATTACGGTTAATTTTAAGATTCTATCTGACAT
This sequence comes from Lachnospiraceae bacterium, assembly GCA_016294075.1. Classification (GTDB taxonomy): domain Bacteria; phylum Bacillota; class Clostridia; order Lachnospirales; family Lachnospiraceae; genus RGIG8767. Next base: position 41,277 of record JAEDCQ010000002.1, read on the forward strand.
ATTACATTTTGTAAGCATTGATGTAATATTCTATTATCTTGTACCGATATCCTTAATTGTTGGGGCGGGCATAGGATTTTTCGGAAGCTTCTCTACAGTAAGAAAGCATTTAAGGGTTTAATCAAATGGGTGTTAAGAAAAAAATAGCTATAAAAATATTATGCGGATTTTGTGCAGTGACACTTCTGGTCGGCAACTATTCATACATGGCCTTTGCAGACATTAATGAGTTAGAGGAAAGTATCAAGGAAAAAGAAGAAGAAATAGAAAATGCACGGCAAAAGAAGAAAGAATTGCAGAGTGATCTGACAGAGGTAAAAAAGATTAAAGAAAGTCTTGAAGCAGAGCGCTCGGATTTGCAGGCATATGTAACAAAGCTGGATGAGAACCTTTCATCTGTAGAAAAGAAAATTGAAGAGCTGAAAAAACTGATTTCGGAAAAAGAAGAGGAGATTTTAGAGACAACCGAGGATTTGGAGGACGCACAGGAGAAAGAGGATGCTCAGTATCAGGCAATGAAGGATAGAATCAAATTCCTATATGAAAAAGGGGATGCGTATTATCTGGAACTGCTGTTTTGTGCAAACAGCTTCAGCGATTTTGTTAATAAGAAGGAATACATTGAAAAAATTTCAGAATATGACAACAATATGCTGGAAGAATATGTAAAGAACCGTGAGTTGATTGAGGTATGCAAAGCGGAGTTAGAGGCAGAGGAAGAGCTTTTAGCGGAAGCAAAAGCAAAGGTTGACGAGGAACAGGCCAATCTGGAAGCTTTGATATCAACAAAGGAAGGTGAAATAAACCGCTATACGGGAGATATCAATAATAAGCAGAAGGCTATTGAGGAATATGAAGCTGATATTGCAATGGAAAATGATACGATTCAGGCCTTAGAAGCGGCACTTGCAGAAGAGAGAAGACGTCTTTTGGAAGAGAATGGAGCGGAAAATATCATTTATGACGGCGGCATGTTTAAATGGCCGGCACCTTCTTATACGAGAATAAGCTCTGATTATGGTACGCGTATGCACCCTATTCTTGGTGTGGAGAAGTTTCATAACGGTGTTGATATGGCAGCACCGGGTGGCTCTCCTATATTGGCAGCCTATGACGGAGAGGTTATTGCAGCCGATTATAACAGTTCCATGGGCAATTATATAATGATTAATCATGGAGGCGGGCTGATTACGATTTATATGCATGCCTCTGCATTATATGTTTCAAAAGGGACAATGGTAGCCCGTGGAGATAAAATTGCGGCCGTAGGAACGACCGGGCGTTCAACCGGTAATCATCTTCATTTTGGTGTGCGTTTAAACGGTAATTATGTCTCGCCGTGGAATTATTTAAAATAAATTGAAAAGTATGCATAAAGATTATTCCGCATATAATGGAAAGACAGCGTGTGATACACATTTAACATAATAAGAGGACATTATGACAGATAACAGCAACGCTTTTGAAGAAAAGACAGATTCAGGACAGAAGGAAATAAAAAAGAAAAAGTCTCATTCTTATTTGTATGGGATTCTGAGCGGTATTTGGATTTCTATTATATTATTTGCATTGGGAAATTTGATTGGATGGCTTGTCGGCAGCTACCGCACGGGAATAAGACCGGTATCATTTTCCAAACGTTCAGAGAAAGAAGTCGTAGACGCAGATACAACACGTAAGATGATGGCAATTGAAGATGTTATTGAGCAGTATTATCTGGAAGAACCGGATAGTGAAATGCTTGAAAACGGAATATATTCCGGGATGATAGCTTCTTTAGGGGACCCGTATTCCGCATATTATTCGGTTGAGGAATTAAAGGAAATGCAACAGGATGTGGAAGGAATCTATTATGGAATAGGTGCCTATGTGGGGATAGATTCTTCTACAACACTTCCTGTAATCAGTGGCGTGATTGAGGATACTCCGGCACAGGAGGCGGACTTAAGAGCCGGAGACATTATTTATAAAATTGACGGCACTTCCACACAGGGAATGGATACATCCGATGCAGTGGAGCTGATACGCGGAGAAGAAAATACGGTTGTACATCTTACTCTGATAAGAAGCGGAGAGACAGACTATATTGAGGTTGATGTAACAAGGCGTAAGGTTGAAAGCCCTACTGTGAATTATGAGATGCTTGATGGGAATATCGGATATATTCAAATTGTTGAATTTGATAAGGTAACCGTAGACCAGTTTACAGAGGCTCTGGCGGTCTGCAAAGGCTCGAATATGGAAGCCCTGATTCTGGATTTAAGAAGTAATCCGGGAGGGAGCTTAAGTGTTGTATGCGATATTGCGAGGAAAATATTACCTGAAGGGCTGATTGTTTATACAGAAGATAAATATGGGCAGAGAGAAGAATTTTCCTGTGACGGAAATAATGAACTGACGATACCGATGGTTGTTTTGGTAAATGGATACAGTGCAAGTGCATCTGAGATATTAGCAGGAGCCATTCAGGATTATGGCAAGGGTACATTGATGGGAACCCAGACCTTTGGAAAAGGGATTGTACAGCGGGTGATATCCTTGTCTGACGGTTCGGCTGTAAAGCTTACAATCAGTACCTACTATACACCCAAAGGAAAGAATATACATGGAGTCGGAATTACACCCGATGAGGTTGTAGAGTTTGAGCCGGAGCTTTATTATAATGACGGTATTGATAATCAGTTGGAAGCAGCAATTGCATATCTGAAGCAGTAGGCTGACATAGAGGCAAAAGAGTAGGGGAGTATAAAAGGGTCAGGAAGCGGGAAACACTTTTTGACCTTTTTCGCTTTATAGGAAAAACTTATGATTGGAAAATAAAGAGGTACTTCGGGGGGATAAGAAGTGAGCAGAAAAGGGAAACGAATACGGCGGTTTGATTTTTCAAAACAACCTGTAAAACCATGTTTTTTGATGACATTGGCAAAATGGATTATTTGCTGGCCGGATTTGGAAAAACGCAATTTTACATACAAGAAAATAAATATGGAGGGGGTAACACCTCCGTTTCTTTTGTTGTCAAATCATTGTTCCATGGTTGACTTTAATGTGATGTTGAAGCTTACACATCCCTATAAAGTAAATAACGTTATGACGCTGGAAGGCTTCCGTGATTACACGGAGCCGTTGATGCGTTCGCTTGGTGTATTGGGAACACGAAAGTTTGTTACGGATATGTATCTCGTAAAAAATATTAAGTATTGTATTGATAAGCTTAAAACAATATTTGTGCTTTTCCCGGAAGCACGCTATTCGTTAGACGGCTGTACTTCTTATCTGCCTGATTCCTTAGGTAAGCTTGTAAAACTTTTGAATGTGCCCGTAGTTGTATTACAGATTCACGGTAATTTCATTACAGCACCACAGTGGAATAAAATAAATAAGAAAACCCATGTAGAGGCAGTAATGACACAGATTCTAACGCCGGAACAAATAAAGGGAATGACAGTTGATGAAATAAACGCCGGAATTCGTGAATCTTTTCAATATGATGATTTTGCATGGCAGCGTGAAAATAAAATAAAAATCAGTCATCCGTTAAGGGCAAACGGTCTGCATTCTCTTCTTTATAAATGTCCTTCCTGCCTGACAGAAGGGAAAATGGATTCGGAGGGTGTACTTCTTTGGTGCAATCACTGCGGAAAGTCCTGGGCAATGGATGAATACGGACGGCTTGAAGCGGTAGAAGGAGAAACAGAGTTTTCACATATTCCTGATTGGAGTAATTGGGAGAGGGAATGTGTAAGAGAAGAGATTCAAAATGGGACATATTATTTTGAGGATGATGTCCGGATTGAGACACTTCCGAATTCTTTCCGATTCTATAAACAGGGTATGGGGAAATTTATTCAGACCTGTACGGAGACACGTGTGGAATGTAGTCTGTACGGGGAAGCATATACATTGGTACGAAGTGCTAAAAATCTGGAAAGTATGCATATTGAATATGATTATCGCGGCAACGGGGATTGCATTGATATCTCCATACCGGATGAAAGCTTTTGGTGTTATATGACAAAAAGAGATGTCATTACAAAGATTTCTTTTGCAACAGAGGAAATGCACAAGCTATGTAAAGGATAAGAGATTTATGCACATTACATATTCACTTAAAAATAAATTAATCATATTGGTGCTGACGGCCATGCTGCCACTTCTTATGCTGACGGTATATGTTATTTTTGCCTTGGAAAATTACAGTGAAGCGTATGACGAAATTGTAAGCAATATGACAATAGCAAACAGTTATAATCTGGATTTTAAGGATGAGATGGATGAAAGTATCTATAAATTGGTGGTTGGTGCTGTTACATTTGATACAATCGAGGAGGATGATACACTCGAAAGCCCTTATGTGCTGATTGATGAATTAAGCAACGAATTCGGGGAGCTGGCAAAAATTACAACCGATAAAGAAAGCCGGATGTGGCTGTTGAGTCTTTTAAGGAATATCTCAACCTTACGTGACCGCATAGATGATATTAAAGTTAATCTCGATAAGGGCGGACGTTATGATGAAAATATCGAAATGCTGGATAACAATATCTATATTCTGACAGAACTGATACAGGATGATATTCAATATTATATTTACTATCAGACAAAGAGCATTGAGCAATTAAAAATACAGTTAAATGAACAGGTGCAGGCGTTTATATTTTTCTATGCCGTAATTGCCGTTTTTCTTGTTGCTTTTGCAACGATAGTTACGGGTTTTGTTTTAAACAGCATTACAGGACCGGTAAACAAGCTTTGCGATGCAACAAAGCAGATTGCCGGAGGTGATTTTTCAACAAGAGTGGCAATTGAAGGAAAGGATGAAATTGCCACTCTTGCAGAGAGTGTTAACGATATGAGTGAGCATTTGGAAGAACTTGTGCGGCAGATTAAGGAAGATGAACGAAAGATGCGATATGCGGAGCTGCGTCTTTTACAGGAGCAGATAAATCCTCATTTTTTATACAATACACTTGATACGATTGTATGGCTGGTAGAAGGGAATGATTCGGAAAAAGCAGTTAATATGGTAGTCTCCCTTTCGGAATTTTTCCGTATTGTTTTAAGTAAGGGAAAAGAGATTATTACCATTAAGGAAGAGGAGCAGCATATCCGCAGTTATCTGGAGATTCAGCAGGTTCGTTATCAGGATATTTTAGATTATGATATACAGATTGAACCGGAGATTTATCCGTATGAGATTTTAAAGCTTACGTTGCAGCCGCTTGTTGAGAATGCTCTTTATCATGGAATTAAAACAAAACGTGCAAAAGGGATGATACTGGTAACGGGCAAAATGGAAGATGATAAAATCTATTTTGATGTAAAAGACAATGGTGTGGGAATGAATGAGGCCGAACTCGCATCTCTGCGGAGTAAAATATTAAAACCCTGTAAGGAAACAGATTCCGGTTTCGGACTGGCCAATGTAAATGAGCGCATTCGTATGAACTTCGGATTGGAGTACGGAATAACGATTCATTCTAAACAGGGAGAAGGAACCCTGGTACAGGTAGTAATTCCGGCAAGAACCAAAAAAGCTGTACTTGGAGGAGAAATGGAAAATGTTTAAATGGAAAATTTCATATAAAGTTTTCGTAACAGCATTTGTAATGTTATTTGTGGGAATGATGTTTTCTTCCTGTGGAATGTTTGATAAAGAAGTTGCGGAAGCGATAGAAACCGAGAGTGAAAATCTGATTGTAGTAGGATATTCGCAATTAGGAAGCGAATCGGTATGGAGAACCGCAAATACCAATTCCATACAAACCGCACTTTCAAAAGAAAACGGATTTTTTTTACAGTTTAATAATGCGAGGCAGAAGCAGGAAAATCAGATAAAGGCAATCCGCAGTTTTATTTCCCAAAGAGTAGACTATATAGCTTTTTCTCCCGTTACGGAAGACGGGTGGACAACGGTTTTAGAGGAAGCGAAGAAAGCAGGAATACCGGTTATCCTTGTTGACAGAAGTATTTCTGCAACGGATTCTTCTTTATATACGACACGTGTCGGAACGGATAGTTATTGGGAAGGAAGTCAGGCGGGAAAGTGGCTGGAGGAAGATTTAAAAAAGAAGCATCAGGAAGAGGAAGAGATAAATATTGTTGTTCTTCAGGGAACTCCGGGAGCTTCAGTACAACTCGGCAGAACAATGGGATTTGCAGAAATTGCAGAAAAACACAGCAATTGGCATATTTTGGAACAGAGAAACGCTGACTTTACGACTGCAAAAGGAAAGGAAGTAATGGAACATTTTCTTCGCCTTTATGAGGATATTGATGTTCTGGTATCCCAAAATGACGATATGACGTTTGGAGCGATAGAAGCATTAAGGGAATCCGGCAGAGAAATAGGAAAGGATGATGATATCCGTATCATTTCATTTGATGCGGGACATGATGCCTTAATGATGGTTCGGGATGGAATCATCGATGTAGATGTGGAATGTAATCCTGAGCAGGGGGAAACTCTTGCAGAGGTTATTCGTATGCTGGAGCGCGGTGAAAAAGTAGAAAAAGAATATATTGTGGAAGACAAGGTATTTACAAAAGAAAACGTGGAGAAATACCTTGATGGCAGAACATATTAAGCATTGGACTATATAAGGAGAAATCAGATGTTAAAAATTTTTCTGGTTGAAGATGAGAGCATTATGAGGGAAGGTTTACGGGATAATATGCCCTGGCAGCAGTTTGGCTATCAATTCGTTGGAGAAGCGGGAGATGGGGAAACAGCACTTCCGTTAATTCGGAAAACGAAGCCTGATGTATTATTGACAGATATCAAAATGCCGTTTATGGACGGACTTACCTTAAGCCGTATTGTTACAAAAGAGTTTCCGAATATGAAAATTATCATTTTAAGCGGATATGATGATTTTGAATATGCAAGACAGGCCATTCAAATTGGCGTTGAGCAGTATATTTTAAAACCGATTTCCAGAGAAACCATGAAGAAGGTCCTGCTTGAGGTTAAAGATAAGATAGAGTCGGAAAAAGAGAAAAAAACTTATATTGAAAAATTTAAAAAAGAAATGCAGGAGTATGAACAGATGGCCCGAAGAAACTTTCTGGAAAAGGTATTCAGCGGGCAGATGCCTGTTCAGGATATTTATGTAGAAACAGAAAAGCTGTCACTTGACTTGAACGGACCATGTTATAATCTTGTTATGGTAAGCGCGCAACGAAAGCGCAGAGACGCAGAGACACTTCGGAATGACTCGGCAGGCTTTCTGCGGTGTCAGGATGAAATGATGCATTATTTTCTGCGTTTTCCGGAATATCTTATTTTTAATTGGAACATCAATACCTATGGTATTTTAATAAAGGGGGAAAAGGAACAGATTGATGCCTATAAACAACGGGCATTACAGAATATTACACGCATATATTCTGCGGTTGAGGAGGACTATGACTGGTATGCTGCAGTGGGTAACACGGTAGAGCGTTTAAGCCAGTTAGCTGAGTGTTACAGTAATGTAAACCATAAGCTCTCTTTGCGTTATCTTTCACCGACGCAGCATATTATAACGGAGACATCGGAAGAGCTTTTTAATGTAAATGAAAACGACGGTAATCTGGATAATCTTGATGTTGCAAAAGTGGATCCGGATATTTTGAAAGGATTTTTAGAAAACGGCTCGGTAGAAGAGGTAGAAAATTTTGTTGACAATTATTTCCAAAGCCTGCAGGACGCGTTAAAATCAAAGCTGTTTAGGAATTATCTGCTTTTGAATGTGCGTTTTGTTGTATTGGCTTATGCGGAATCATTGGGATGTAATCAGGAAGAGTTTCTGCATAATGCACAGGCTGAGACGATGCCGGATATTAACAGCAGTGTGAAGAGCCTAAAGGAGTACGCCTGCAGATTAATCCATCGGGCGGTCATGGAAAAAGAAAAGGAAAGTAATGACCGCAGTCATACCATTCTGAAAAAAGCACTTGATTATATTGAAGAAAAATTCTGTGATGAAACATTATCATTAAATGATGCGGCAGCAGTAATTAATGTCAGCCCCAATTATTTCAGTGCTCTGTTCAGTCAGGAGATGAATATGACCTTTGTGGAATATGTAACCGGAAAACGAATGGAGAAAGCTAAGAAGCTGCTTAGGCAGAGTGATATGCATACAGCAGATATTGCTTTGGAAACAGGCTATAAAGATCCGCATTATTTCAGCTTTGTATTCAAAAAAACCCAGGGATGTACTCCCCGGGAATATCGGAACGAATCCGGAATAAAGCATAACTGAATAGATGTTTTTGATTATGCTACATATGCTATTCAGAAAAAGTCAAGACGCTGCTGCGGGATATCAGTTCCCACGGCAGTGTTTTACTATATATGGATGAAGCGTCGGGTATAACTTTATTATACGAAGAAGCTTCGTATGATGACAGCTGTTTTATGACTTTTTCTACAAAGTCGGCAATTGCATCACAAAATCCGTGAGCAGGCATGGACAAAGAGGTAATGGGCGGTGTACTTATACTGCATAGATAGCTGTTATCAAAGGAGGCAATTGATATCTGTTCCGGAACCTTAATGTCCGCATAAGATAATTCCTTAATCAGCCAATATGCAATCTCATCATTATAACAGAAAACGGCATCCTGCTGATATAAATTCCGTCGTATGAAGTTAGTGAGAAATTCGGTATTTCGACGGGTACGTAAGGAGCTTAAGTCGTTATACGAATACCAGAATATGTCATTTTCCGGCATAGGAAGAACAGAATCCCGGTAGGAAGCTAATAAGCCGCAATATCTTTCTTTTGCATTTGCCGCAAAATCCGGCAGAATGCAGGATATTTTTTGGAAATCAGCCGTAATAAAATGCTTTCCCAAAAGGTAGCCTCCTTCAAAATCGTCGGAGCGGACAAAGGAAATGTGCTGCAATTGAGAGTAATTCGTGTTTATAAAAAGAATATTGGTACCGGAGAGCTGAAGTGTTTCGTACAAATCAATATTAGGATTGGGGAAAGCATCCCGAATACCTTCTACAAGTAAAACAGCAGGTCTTTGTGACAGTAATTCCGTAAGAATTGCCCTTTCCTTATTATAATTGTTGCGGGTTGTGTAAATTGTAAGAGAAAGCCCTTGTTGGCGAAGGGCGGCCTGAAGCTCTGAGAGGAAGGCAGGATATATATACTCATTGTCTTCCGAAACAAGCAGAACAATTTTTATTTTATTAAGATGTTCTGACAGAGGAACGGTAAAAAAACCGCTTCCCTGGCATGCTGTAATCAGTTTTTCTTCTGTAAGGATACGTAATGCCTGACGGATAGTCTGGCGGCTGACCCGGTATTTATTACATAATTCCTTTTCGGTGGGAAGCTTGTAGGAAATAATTTTCTGTTCTGAGAGAATGCTATCGCGTAGTTCTTCTGCAATTTGACGATATTTTATAGCCATAGTGACTCCTTTCCGGTTTTTTTTATAATGATAAGTGAAAAAATTACAAAGGAAAAATTTAGTAAAGAATAAAATAATCCCCAAAAATCATTTCTTTTGCCAAATGGCACAATAAAAACAGGATTGTACCATTTTTTATTTAATCGTAAAAAAATCAACTTATTGAAAAAAAAGAAAAGAAAATATGAAAAAAACATACCTTTTCATCAAAAAAATAAATTTGTATTGTTTTTAAATAAATAATACAACAATTTGTATTGTGAATCTACACAAATTCAAAAAAACAGAAAAAAGCCTTGTTGCCGGATTGAAGAAATTGGATTAAAGTTAAACCACGGAAGCGATAAGGCGCTTCCAAATACTTAATACATTCAATGTTTGAATCAATAAAAAGGGAGGAAAAACAAACAATGAAAAGAAAACTTTTAAGTGTTATTCTTGCAACAGCAATGGTTGCAACCATGTTAGTAGGATGCGGCGCTAAAGAAGAAGCAGCAGCTCCTGCACCTGCAGCAGAAGAAGAAGCACCTGCAGCAGAAGAAGAAGCACCTGCAGCAGAAGCAGAAGCACCTGCAGCATCAGGCGAATTAATCAAAGTTGGTATCATCAACAACGATCCTAACGAATCCGGATATCGTACAGCTAACGATAAGGATTTAAAAGAAATGTTTACAGAAGCAAACGGTTATGAAGCATCTTTCGCATACAGCCTTAAGAACGACGAGCAGATTACAGCAGCTCAGAAGTTCATTCAGGACGGCGTTGATTACCTTCTTCTTTCAGCAGCAGATACAGCTGGTTGGGATTCTGTATTAAAGGATGCTCAGGATGCTGGTATCAGCGTAATCTTATTCGACCGTACAATCGATGCAGATCCTAGCCTTTATGAAGCTTCTATCGTTTCCGATATGGCTAAAGAAGGACAGACAGCTGTTGATTGGTTAAAGGGACAGAACCTTAGCGAGTACAAGATTATCCACCTTCAGGGTGTTATGGGTTCAGCAGCTCAGCAGGGACGTACTGCAGCAGTTGATGAAGCAGTTGCATCTGACGGATGGACACTTGTTACACAGCAGACAGCAGAATGGAACGCAGAGAAGGCTCAGCAGATCGTTCAGTCTGTAATTGACTCCGGAGAATCCTTCAACGTAATTTATGCAGAAAACGATGATATGGCTAAGGGTGCTGTAGCAGCTCTTGACAAGGCAAACATTTCTCACGGTGTTGGCAAAGACGTAGTAGTTATGGGCTTTGACTGCAACAAGTGGGCATTAGAAGAATTACTTGCTCAGAACTGGAACTATGATGGACAGTGTAATCCTTTCCAGGCTTCTTACATTGATGATATCATCAAGACTCTTGAAAGTGGCGGAACAATCGCTGAAAAGACTATCATCATGGAAGAAAAAGGATTTGATGCTTCTACTATCACACAGGATGATGTTGATAAGTATGGTATCTAATTTAGATAGTTAATTAACAACTGCTAAAAAGCGCGGCGCAGCGTAAATGATGATTCGTACGCTTGCACCGCGCTTATTTTCTAAAAATATTTTTTAAGGGGTGAATGCACTGGTGAAAGATAGAGCCGTATTGGAAATGAAAAATATCCATAAGAGCTTTCCCGGAGTACGTGCCTTGCAGGCAGTGGATTTTACACTCTGCGAAGGAGAAATTCATGCATTAATGGGAGAGAATGGTGCCGGAAAATCGACTTTAATCAAGGTTTTAACCGGCGTTTACGAAAAAGACGAGGGTCAGATTTTCGTTGAAGGAAAAGATAAAGCGGTAGCAATACGTTCACCGCAGGAAGCACAGAAGCTGGGAATCAGTACAGTTTATCAGGAAATTACGCTTTGCCCGAATCTTTCGGTTGCAGAGAACATGTACATAGGAAGAACCGATGGCCTGTGTGAGAATTGGAAAAAAATGAATGCGGATGCGGATAAAATTCTGCAGTCGCTTGATATACCTGCAAAAGCAACGCAGCAGTTAGCAAGCTGCTCCATTGCAGTTCAGCAGATGGTTGCTATTGCTCGTGCAGTGGATATGGATTGTAAGGTATTGATTTTAGACGAGCCGACTTCTTCCCTGGATGATCAGGAGGTTGAAAAATTATTTGGTCTGATGCGAGATCTGAAGGCAAGAGGGGTTGGAATTATCTTTGTTACACACTTCCTGGATCAGGTATATGAAGTGTGTGATAAAATTACAGTTTTGCGTGACGGAAAACTGGTAGGTGAATATGAAATTAAGGATCTTCCCCGCGTTCAGCTGGTTTCTAAGATGCTGGGTAAAGATTTGGATGATATGTCAGATATTAAGAGTGATCAGGCTGCCTATGACAAGGCAGATGCCTCCACTGCTGTTTTCGAAACAGAAGGTCTGGCAAGTGATGCAGGAATTAAACCGTTTGACTTTTATATTCATAAAGGGGAAGTCAATGGATTTACGGGGCTTCTCGGTTCCGGAAGAAGCGAATGTGTTCGTGCGATTTTCGGTGCGGACAGAGTTATTTCCGGTTCCGTAAAGAAAAACGGAAAGGTTGTTAAGATTTCAAAGCCGCTTGATGCAATGAAAAACGGCATTGCTTATCTGCCGGAGGATCGTAAGGTAGACGGTATTGTCGGAGATCTTTCCGTACGTGACAATATCATTCTTGCACTTCAGGTTTTGGAAGGCTTCTTTAAACCGTTTTCAAAGGCAGAAGCAAATAAATTTGCGGATGAGTACATTAAACTTTTAGGTATTAAGACAGCTTCCGCAGATACTCCGATTAAATCTCTCTCCGGAGGAAATCAGCAGAAGGTTATCCTTGCCCGCTGGCTTCTTACCCATCCGGAATACCTTATTTTGGATGAGCCGACACGTGGTATTGATGTCGGAACAAAGGTTGAGATTCAGAAATTAGTGCTTAAACTTGCTTCTGAAGGTATGAGCGTAACCTTTATTTCATCTGAATTGGATGAAATGCTCCGTACCTGTTCTCGTCTGGTAGTAATGCGTGACCGTAAGGTAGTAGGTGAGCTTTCCGGTGATGATTTAACCCAGAGTAAAGTTATGAATACAATTGCCGGAGGTGATAAATAATGCAGAAAACAAAATCATCTGAAGCTTTAAAAGGAATTGTAAGACATCAATTGTTTATTCCGGTATTGGCATTATTAATCCTCGCTGTTTTTAATCTTATTGCGGATCCTAACTTCTTTAAGATAACATTAGGATATAACAGTGTGGGCGATCCGGTATTATCAGGATACCTGGTAACTATTTTGGATTACGGTTCAGAGGTTGCCATTCTTGCAATCGGAATGACATTGGTTACAGCAGCCTCCGGTGGACAGGATATCAGTGTGGGCGCTGCGATTGCCATAGCCGGCAGCGTTATTCTCCGTGTGCTCTGCGGTAATCCGAATGAATTATTAGAAGGCCTTCAGGCACCGATTATAGTTGCATTTTTAGTTGCGTGCGTTGTTGCTATGCTGTTTGGTGCATTTAATGGTGTCTTGGTAGCATGCTTTAAGATTCAGCCGATGGTAGCGACACTGATTCTTTATACGGCAGGCCGTTCCATTGCAGCATGGATTAACAACAATACACTTCCGATTGTAACGGATACATCCTTTACATATATCGGTGGTTTTATTCCGGGAATCCCGGTTCCGACACCGTTCTTTGTTGCTTTGGCATGTATGCTTGTCATTGCACTTGTAATGAAATTTACAAACTTAAGACTGTATACACAGGCAGTTGGTATTAATGAAAGCTCTTCTAAACTGAATGGTTTGAATCCTGTTTTAATTAAAATACTTTCCTTTGTAATTCTCGGTCTGTGTGTAGCTGTTGTCGGACTTATTAAAGTTAGTCGTCTTTCTACCATTAACTATTCGGTAGTGGCAAAGGATATTGAAATGGATGCCATTCTTGCAGTTGCTCTTGGAGGAAATGCATTAAGCGGTGGTAAATTTAATATGACGGCATCTATTCTTGGTGCTTATGTTATTCAGTTCCTTACAACTACACTTTATAAATTTAATGTACAGGCAGATGCCTTGCCGGCATACAAGGCAGTCGTTATTATTATGCTGGTTGTTATGAGTGCACCGTCAGTAAAGGAAAAAGTTGCTTCATTAAGTAAGAAACTCAAATCTAATTCGCAGACAAAGGAGGTTGCTTAAAATGTCAGAAAAGAATAAAAAAACAGCAGGCTCCGTTAGTTTGCTGAACAAGATTGCCAATATGACAGATACGAATTTGTTGTTAACAATTACAATCGTAATCTTCTTCGTGATGTATATCGGAGCAATCGTATTTCAGGGAGCAGGATTTTTAAAGCCACAGACATTCTTTAATATTTTAAATGCAAATGCTGCATTGATTATTGGTGCGTGTGGTATGAGTATCGTTATGATTTCCGGTGGTATTGATATTTCCATTGGTGGCGTTATTGCCCTTGTAAGTATGAGCTGTGCAGTATATCTTGATTATCATGGCGGCTCTGTAATCGGTGCAATCGGAATTGCATTGCTGATAGGACTTTTATATGGTCTTGTACAGGGATATTTAGTAGCATATCTGAATATTCAGCCGTTTATTGTTTCGCTGGCAGGTATGTTCTTTGCAAGAGGTATGACTACAATTGTTAATTCCTCTCCGTTTAACGTAGCACACGAAGAGTTTGTTGCACTTAAGAATTTCCGTATCGTTGTTCCTTTCATGGGCTCTGTTAATAAAAAGGGTGTATATGTGGATGCGTATATTCAGATAGGTGTTGTTGTGGCACTCTTAGTCGTATTGTTATTGTTTGCTATGCTCAGATGGACTAAGCTCGGACGTGCATTTTATGCAGTAGGAGGAAATGCGCAGAGTGCATTGATGCTTGGTATTAATGTGAGAAGAACAAAATTCTTTTCTCATTTGATTTGCAGCCTTTTAGCAGGAATTGCAGGATTTGTTTATTTCCTTTACGTTGGTTCCGGTTCTCCGTCTCATGCAAGCGGATTGGAAATGAACGCCATTGCATCCTCCATTATCGGAGGAACAATGCTGACCGGTGGTGTAGGTAATATTATCGGTACATTCTTTGGTGTTCTTTCACTTAGTACTATCCAGAATATCGTTTCTTCAGCAGGACTTGATCAGGCGTGGTGGACAGGTATTACGATTGCAGCGATGCTCTGTTTATTCTTAGTTGTTCAGAGTGTTGTTATAGCTTTTAAGAAAAGAAGCTTAAGAAAATAGCAGATAAAAATGATAATACAGTCTGCAAAAGAGGTGGCCACCAATATTTTGCGGCGGCCTCTTTTGCGTTTTCCTTGAAACAGCATATTATACTGTAGGAAGGTGTATTCGGATGATTAAAAAAGATAAAAAGGATAAAAAAACAAAAAAAGAAAAAGCAGTAAAAAGGTAAGCCTATTTGCAATGCTGATTATGCTTTCTGTTCTGCCAATGGTATTATCAGTGGCCATTATCAGTACAATGTCTCTGTTTATTACAAAGAATAATATGGAAAAAGAAACAGAGTCGGCTCTTTATATTGTGGCAAACAATTTAGCAAATTATTGTTATGAGAATGAAATAACCGCAATCAATGCTTCCAATTATTATGAATATCTTGACAGCTTAAAGGAGCAGGGCATTGAAATGGCAATTGTCATTGATGGGGCACCATGCGCTACTTCCATAAAAAATGAAAATGATTATCGAATCCGAGAGATAGAATTTGAAAAAGATATTGTGGCCGATAAGGCTGAAATTGAAAATGGCTATTATGATAAGTATGTTTTAATTGATGAGAAGGTTTATTATGCTTATTATATGCCGATTCGTTCAGAGGGCGAGATTATCGGAATGGCTTTTGCCGGTAAGCTTCAGGAAAGTGTGACCGGAGCAACCAAAAACATTATCTTCCTGTTTGTCGGTGTTGCGGTATGCCTGCTTCTTATCTTTGTAATTGTCGGATTGCTTTTCAGCCGTGGTCTCTTAAAAACCTTTAAGACGGTCGGGAAGAGTGTTGACGCGCTGTCTCAAGGTGACCTTAGTGAACGAAAAGCCCGGAACAGTGTCGTAAAAGAAATGCATATTCTCATGGAAGAAACTACTGCCATGCAGAAAAATCTTGCTGAAACCATAGGGAAGGTTAAAGACGTTTCTCAGAGACTGGTAGAGAATATTCTGGAGGTCACGAAGCTTAGCGAAAGCAGCTCTGACAGGGCAAAGCAGATTACCTCCGCTGTGGATGAGTTGACTGTTGCGACCACGGGAACAGCGGAAAATGTACATGATATCAGTTCTGAGATGATGGAAATCGGCAATTGTATAAATGATATTTCCGGTAGTGTGGAGCATTTATACAACAGCTCCGAAAATATTCTGCAGACAAACAATGAAGCTCAGAAAAATATGAATACAATAATGGAAAATACGAAGGAGTCTGTCAATGCGGTAAATGATATTGCGGTACAGATTAAACAGACAAATGATTCCATTAAGGAAATTGATACGGCGGTAGAATTGATTCTTGCAATTTCAGAGCAGACAAGCTTGTTGAGTCTGAATGCGTCAATTGAAGCTGCAAGAGCCGGTGAGCACGGGAAGGGCTTTGCTGTCGTTGCGGAAGAAATCAGAAGTTTGTCGGATCAGAGTGCCGATGGTGCGGAAATGATTAAGAAGCTTGCTCAAACGATTACTGATAAATCCAAGAAATCGGTTCAATTGACGGAGCGTGTTCATTCCCTGATTTTATTGGAACAGGAAAATGTTTCAAAAACACAGGAGAAATACGAGGAGCTTAGCGGTGAAATAAATCAATCCGTTATAGAAATAAAATCCATTGCGGAAAAAACAGAAAATCTGACAAACTATAAAGAAAACATTATCGGAAATATACATGATTTAAGTGCACTCAGCGAAGAGAATGCTGCAAGCAATCAAGAGGTGAATGCAAATATCAGTGAAATTATTTCTGAGGTTCAGATGGTTAATGAAAATTGTGAAAAGATTAGCTGTATGGCAAAGGAATTAGAAGAATCCGTATCGTATTTTCATGATGGGCAGAATTAAATAATAATACAGAAAGACAGGTGGTGACATTGCTCATCACCTGTTTTTTAATAAAAAAAACAAAGAACGTTTGTTCTGTACATTTAAAAAGTTTATGTTATAATAGTAATGACCTATACTATATATGATTGTTTTTTTAGGAGCCTGTTATGAATCAATTTAAATTACATTCCGATTATTCCCCAACGGGAGATCAGCCTCAGGCAATTGAAAAGCTGGTAGAAGGCTTTAAAGAAGGAAAGCAGTTTCAGACGCTTTTGGGTGTAACCGGTTCCGGTAAGACATTTACCATGGCGAATGTGATTGCTGCACTGAATAAACCGACTTTGATTATCTCACACAATAAGACGCTTGCCGGACAGTTGTATGGAGAGTTTAAGGAGTTCTTTCCCGAGAATGCAGTGGAATATTTTGTGTCCTATTATGATTATTATCAGCCGGAAGCATATGTTCCATCTTCGGACACATATATTGCGAAGGATTCTTCCATTAATGAAGAGATAGAGAAGCTACGCCTGTCTGCAACGGCATCCTTGTCTGAAAGGCGTGATGTGGTAGTTGTTGCAAGTGTAAGCTGTATATACGGCTTGGGAAGTCCGGATGAATACCAGGATATGATTGTCTCTCTTCGCCCGGGCCAGCATAAGGATCGCGACGCAGTGCTGCGTGAGCTGATTGATATCCGATACACAAGAAATGATGTCGATATAGAACGTGCAACCTTTCGAGTAAGGGGAGACAGTATTGACATATATCCTGCCGAAGGCGGGGATTATCTGATACGTGTTGAATTTTTCGGAGACGAAATTGAGCGCATTGTTCAGGTTGAGCCGTTGACCGGTAAGCTTCATGCATCTTTAGAGCATATTGCAATATTCCCCGCATCCCATTATGTAATTTCTCAGGATAAGATTTTAGAAGGCTGTGAACGTATTGAAAAGGAATTGGAAGAGCGGGTCCGCTATTTTAAAGGGGAAGACAAGCTGATAGAAGCACAAAGAATATCGGAACGAACAAACTTTGATATTGAAATGCTGCGTGAGACCGGTTTTTGCTCCGGTATTGAAAATTATTCGGCTCCCCTTAATAACCTGCAGCCCGGAGAAACTCCGTTTTGTCTGTTGAATTTCTTCCCGGATGATTTTTTGATAATTATTGATGAGTCTCACATTACGATTCCGCAAATCAGAGGAATGTATGCCGGAGACCGTTCACGTAAAAATACTTTGGTGGATTACGGATTCCGTCTTCCGTCGGCATTGGATAACCGTCCGCTTAACTTTGAAGAATTTGAACAGCATATTGACCAAATGTTATTTGTATCGGCAACTCCTTCCGATTATGAAAAGGAGCATGAGCTCTCACGTGTGCAGCAGATTATACGTCCGACAGGTCTTTTGGACCCGGAAGTATTTGTTCGTCCTGTAGAAGGACAGATTGATGATCTGTTAGCGGAAATCCGTAAAGAAACGGATAAAAAGAACAAAATACTCGTCACAACTCTGACCAAAAAAATGGCAGAGGATCTTACGGATTATCTTAAAGAGGTCGGCATCCGTGTGAAATATCTGCATTCGGATATTGATACATTGGAGAGAGCAGAGATTATCCGTGATATGCGCCTTGATGTTTTTGATGTTTTAGTTGGTATTAATCTTTTAAGGGAAGGGTTGGATATTCCGGAAATCAGCCTTGTTGCAATTCTGGATGCCGATAAAGAAGGCTTCCTCCGTTCCGAGACATCGCTTGTTCAGACAATCGGACGTGCGGCACGAAACAGTGAAGGCCGTGTAATCATGTATGCAGACCACATTACCGATTCAATGAATAACGCTATCTGCGAAACAAAACGTCGCCGTCAGTTGCAGCAGGAATACAATGAAGAACATGGAATTACCCCGACCACTATCAAAAAGGCGGTTCGAGATCTGATTAGCATTTCAAAGGTAATTGCGCAGGAGGAACTCCGTTTTGAAAAGGATCCGGAGTCCATGAGCGCAGAAGAACTTCGGAAATTAATAAAGGATATAGAAAAGAAAATGAAAAAGGCTGCTGCAGATCTTGATTTTGAAACGGCTGCAGAGTTGCGTGATAAAATGACAGAACTGAAAAATATGTTGAATAAACAGAGGTAGATATGAGTCAGAATGTAAAAATACGCCCGCGTGAATATATTAAAATTCGCGGAGCAAAAGAACATAATTTAAAATCAATTGATGTGGATATTCCGCGAAATGAGTTTGTCGTTCTTACAGGACTTTCAGGTTCCGGTAAGTCATCGCTTGCATTTGACACGATTTATGCAGAAGGACAGCGCCGTTATATGGAGTCCTTATCATCCTATGCACGTCAATTTTTGGGGCAGATGGAAAAACCTGATGTGGAACAGATTTCCGGGCTTTCTCCGGCTATTTCCATTGACCAGAAATCAACAAACCGAAACCCGCGTTCTACAGTCGGAACCGTAACCGAGATATATGATTATTTCCGGCTTTTGTATGCTCGCATCGGTATTCCGCATTGTCCCAAATGTGGCAGGGAAATCCGCAGGCAGACGGTAGACCAGATGGTAGACCAGATTATGAAGCTTGGGGAGGGTACGAAGCTGCAGCTGCTGGCTCCGGTTGTACGCGGTAAGAAGGGCGAACATGTCAAGGTATTGGACCGTGCCAGAAGGAGCGGCTATGTACGCGCCCGTATCGACGGGAATCTGTACGACCTTTCGGAAGATATTAAGCTGGATAAAAACATTAAGCATTCTATTGAGATTGTAGTTGACCGTATTGTTGTAAGAGAGGGTATAGAAACACGTTTAACAGATTCTATTGAAAATGTAATAGAGTTGTCAGAGGGTCTTCTGCTTGTGGATGTAATAGACGGTGAGACTATGACCTTCAGTGAAAGCTTTGCATGTCCTGATTGTGGCATCAGTGTGGACGAGATTGAACCGAGAAGTTTCTCATTCAACAATCCATTCGGCGCATGCCCTGATTGTTATGGATTGGGATATAAGATGGAATTTGAACCTGAATTACTGATTCCTGATAAGAGCTTGAGTTTGAATGAGGGAGCTATTTCCTGTATGGGGTGGCAGAGCTCTAAATCATCGGGAAGCTTTACCAACGCAATTTTAATGGCGATGGCGAAGGAGTATAATTTTTCCATGGATACACCTTTTAATCAGCTTTCTGAGCAAGTTCAGGAAATGCTGATATACGGAACAAACGGAAAAGAACTGCTCGTTCACTATAAAGGACAGCGGGGAGAAGGCGTATATCCGGTTGCATTTGAGGGTCTTATTAAGAATATGGAGCGGCGTTATCGCGAGACATCCTCTGATGTCATGAAACAGGAATATGAAGCTTTTATGAGCATTATACCCTGTAAATCATGTAAGGGTATGCGTTTAAAACAGGAATCACTTGCTGTCACAGTCAGTGATAAAAATATATATGAAATTACTTCGATGTCTATCGGCAGTCTGCAGGAATTTTTAAAAGACATGAAACTGACGGAAACCCAGCAGTTTATCGGGGAGCAGGTATTAAAGGAAATACGTGCAAGAGTCGGATTTTTAATGGATGTCGGGCTGGATTATCTTTCACTTTCACGTGCAACGGCAAGCCTTTCGGGAGGTGAAGCACAGCGAATCCGTCTTGCAACACAGATTGGATCGGGTCTGGTGGGTGTCTGTTATATTTTGGATGAACCCAGTATCGGTCTGCATCAGAGAGACAATGACAAGCTTCTGGCAACACTCAGGAATCTGCGGGACTTGGGAAATACCCTTATAGTTGTAGAGCATGATGAGGATACGATGCTTGCGGCGGACCATATTGTAGATATCGGTCCGGGAGCGGGCTCACACGGTGGCGAAGTCATTGCACAGGGAACCGCAGAGGAAATCATGAAAAATCCCAACTCCATTACAGGACAGTATCTTAGCGGAAAACGCAGGATTCCGATACCGGCCGGGGTTAAGAAACCATCCGGCTGGATTACAATACACGGTGCAAAAGAAAACAATCTGAAAGATATTGATGTGAAGATACCGACAGGTGTTATGACCTGCATTACAGGGGTATCCGGTTCAGGAAAAAGCTCTCTGATTAATGAGATTTTGTATAAGAGTCTCGCAAAGAAGCTGAACAGAGCCAGAACAATTGCAGGTAAACATGATTTTATCGAGGGGACGGAACAATTGGATAAGGTAATTGCGATTGACCAATCGCCGATTGGAAGGACGCCACGGTCAAATCCGGCAACTTATACGGGTGTGTTTGATATCATCCGCGAATTGTTTGCGGCCACACCGGATGCTAAAGCAAAGGGTTACCAGAAGGGACGATTCAGCTTTAACGTGAAGGGTGGACGCTGTGAAGCGTGTGCAGGCGACGGTATTGTGAAGATTGAGATGCATTTTTTGCCGGATGTTTATGTGCCTTGTGAGGTTTGTAAGGGAAAACGGTACAATCGAGAGACCCTTGAAGTACGTTATAAAGGTAAGAATATTTTTGAAGTACTGGATATGACGGTAGAGGAAGCTGTAACATTTTTTGAAAATATGCCACGTATTCGTCAAAAGGTTCAGACACTTTATGATGTCGGGCTCGGTTATATCAAATTGGGGCAGCCTTCCACACAGTTATCCGGCGGAGAAGCGCAAAGAATTAAGCTTGCAACGGAGTTAAGCAGGCGTTCCACCGGAAAGACCATTTATATTTTGGATGAACCAACCACCGGACTTCATTTTGCGGATGTTGAGAAATTGATTGAAATTCTGCATAAATTGAAAGAGGCAGGAAATACGGTTGTGGTAATCGAACATAATCTGGATGTGATTAAAACTGCCGATTATATTATTGATATGGGACCGGAAGGCGGTGACAGAGGAGGTACCGTAATTGCATGCGGGGCACCGAAGGAGGTTTCGGAATGCGAGGATTCCTATACCGGTCAATATATTAAAAAGATGTTTGACAGAGAAAACAAAAAAACAGCCGATAAGGGTTAAGAATTGTGGCAGTATAACCGATATAAAAAACAGAAGCGCATGGAAGCAGATGGATGAGAACGGATTCCATTATGTTTTTTGTGCGCTTTTTTCATGAAGATTTTATGAAACCCCTTTAAAAAGCCCTAAAAATCATATATAATAAATTGATTTATCATGCAGTAATTGTCTGAAAACAGAAAGTGATAAATCAGGATATGAGAGAGTGAGTAAATGCTGTTAAACAGCTTATTTAGATAAGAAAGGGGTAGACATGATGCAGTGTACAGACATTGGAATTGATTTAGGAACAGCCAGCATATTGGTTTATATCAGAGGAAGAGGCGTTGTGCTCAAAGAGCCGTCTGTAGTGGCATTTGACCGTGATACAAATAAGATAAAAGCAATCGGAGAAGAAGCAAGACTGATGCTGGGAAGGACACCCGGAAATATTGTAGCGGTAAGACCGCTTCGTCAGGGAGTAATCTCTGATTACACCGTTACGGAAAAGATGATGAAGTACTTTATTCAGAAGGCAATCGGACGCAGAAGTCTGCGTAAGCCCAGAATTGCGGTTTGCGTTCCGAGCGGTGTTACCGAAGTAGAAAAGAAGGCAGTAGAGGATGCTACTTATCAGGCAGGAGCAAGAGAGGTAGTAATAATCGAGGAGCCGATTGCAGCAGCAATCGGAGCAGGTATTGACATATCCAAACCATGCGGAAATATGATTGTGGATATTGGAGGAGGTACTACAGATATCGCAGTTATCTCATTGGGAGGAACCGTTGTAAGTGCATCTGTTAAGGTGGCAGGAGATGATTTTGACGAAGCAATTGTTCGTTTTATGAGAAAGAAGCATAATCTGTTAATCGGTGAAAGAACGGCAGAAGATCTAAAGATAAAAATCGGTTCTGCATTTAAGAGAGCGGAGCCGGATTATATGGAGGTAAGAGGGCGGAATCTTGTAACCGGCCTTCCGCGCACCGTAAAGGTATCCTCCGAAGATACAGAAGAAGCATTACGGGATACCACTTCACAGATTGTAGAGGCAATTCACAGCGTATTGGAAAAAACTCCGCCTGAGCTTGCCGCAGATATTGCCGACAGAGGTATCGTACTTACCGGAGGAGGAAGTCTGTTGCGTGGTTTGGAGGACTTAATTTGTTCCAAAACAGGTATCACTACAATGACAGCAGAAGAACCGATGACAGCGGTTGCAATCGGAACAGGCAAATACGTTGAATTTGCAGCCGGATATCGTGATGACAATATATAAACAGGAATTCCTTTGGATGAGCGGGCCGTTTATGCGGCGGAATGAGAGGAAACATGGTTAAAGGACTATATGCTGCTTACAGCGGCATGATTAACGAACAAAACAGAATGGATGTACTGACGAATAATCTGGCAAATGCCGATACTACGGGCTTTAAGAAGGAAGGCTCGACAAGTCAGGCATTTCGGGATGTCCTTGCCTATAAAATAAAAGATAAAACGGATTATCCGCATCTTGCCAGAAATATCGGAACGTTAAATTTAGGCGTTAAAATAGGGGAGAATTATACCGATTATACACAAGGAGCTTTTCGTGTAACGGAAAACACTTACGATTTGGCTATTTCCGGTTCCGGTTTCTTCACGGTGGAATTTACAAATAAAAACGGTGAGCAGAGTATAAAGTATACACGTGACGGAAGCTTTACCTTAAATAAAGAAGGATATCTGGTTACAAAAGACGGAGATTATGTGTTAGGAGCAAATAACGGCAGAATCCGTCTGGACCCGACAAAAGAAGCAAGTATTGATTCAATGGGAAATATATCCCAGGGCGGTGTACGTGTTGCATCCATACAGTTAACGGATTTTGAGGATTACAATTATCTTGAGCATTACGGAGAAAACTATTTTCAGCCGGTAGAAGGTGCAACCCAAAAGGACGCGGAGGCAATTATCCGTTCTGGCTATTTGGAAACCTCAAATGTACAGGTTGTATCTGAAATGGTGGAAATGATTTCGGTCTCCAGACAGTACGAGTCAAATCAAAAGCTGATTCAGACAATTGATTCTTCTCTTGAGATAGCTGCGAACAGATTAGGAAAGGTGTAAGGGTATAGGATATGGTAAGATCTCTTTGGTCGGCAGCAACCGGTATGATTGCGCAACAGACAAATCTTGATACGATAGCCAATAATCTGGCAAATGTAAACACAAACGGATATAAGTCCGAGGTGGCGGAGTTTAAGTCATTGTTATATCAGACAATGCAGACGAAAACGACTACGGCAAATGGAGAAAATAAGCCAATCAGCGCACAGGTAGGACTCGGTGTGCGTAATTCTTCCATTTCTTCCGTTTTTAAGCAGGGTTCTTTACTTGCATCAGAAAGCGATACGGCTTTCGCGATTGAGGGAAAAGGATTCTTCGCAGTACGCGGAGAGGACGGTAATACTTATTATACGAGAAACGGTAATTTTGGATTCAGTCTGGGAACAAACGGCGGATTGGTATTGTCTAATACAGACGGACTGCCTGTTTTAGATTCTGCAGGAAGAACGATTACTTTAGGCTCACAATATGTGGCAAGTAAGATTACGGTTACGGCGGACGGTCAGCTCTGTTATCCCGATGCATCAAATAACCCTCAGCCAATCGGAATTACCATCGGTGTTTTTCAATTTTCAAATCCTGCCGGTCTGGAAAAGCAGGGAGATACCTTGTTTGGTGTAACTGCAGCAAGTGGTGCGGCATTAAATGAAGCAACCAATAATAATTTGGATAAAAGCCGGGTGGTACAGGGGTATCTGGAAGGCTCAAGCGTGCAGGTTGCAACGGAAATGGTAAACATGATTGTAGCACAGAGAGCCTATGAAATGAATTCTAAAGCAATCACAACATCAGATGAAATGATGCAGATTGCCAATAACCTGAAACGATAATATAAAGTCCGGAAAGGAATATATATGAACAGCATAGATTTGGGAGGCTTGTCCTCTCCCTATACCGATATTATGAATACACAGGCACAGAGTGTTCAGAGTCAGAAACTGCAGGAAACGGTTGGCGGCGATTATACAAATGCAACAGAAGAAGAGTTAATGGATGCCTGTAAACAGTTTGAAGCCTATTTTCTTGAGCAGGTTTTTAAAGGAATGGAAAAAACGATACCAAAGGCAGAAGGCGGTGATTCTTCTACAAAGAATCTTCTTGATTTTTTTAAAGATAATACCATGCAACAGCTTGCCGAGGAATCGACGGAGTCAAACAGCCTGGGACTTGCGCAGATGCTGTTTGAACAGATGAAACGTAATTATAATATTGAATAATAAAAGGGCAGAGTGATTCTGCCCTCATTTTTTTAGGGAGAAATCCATATGGAAACAGTGCAGGGATATATAGATCATTTTATTTACCGTAATGAGATAAACGGATATGGTGTAGCGGAATTGCAGACAGAAGATGAGGAGCTGATTTGTGTAGGCTTCTTTCAGGGAATTGACCAGGGTGAAAATGTAAAAATAACGGGACAATATGTTGAACATGCAGTATACGGACTCCAGCTTAAGGCTGAGAAAATCACAGTAATCGCACCGGAAGATGCATATGCTATGGAGCGGTACCTTGCAGGAGGAGCAATAAAGGGAATCGGAGCATCACTTGCAAAACGTATTGTTAAAAAATTCGGAAGCGATACATTCCGTATTATGGAGGAGGAACCGGAGCGTCTGGCGGAAATAAAGGGAATCAGTGAAAGAAAGGCTATGGAGATTGGCGGGCTGATGGAGAATCGTAAGGAGCTGCGTGATGCAATGGTCTTTTTGCAAAAATACGGTATTACCAATAATCTTGCTCTGAAGGTATATGATGCCTATGGAATGCGTTTATATTCGGTTATACAGGAAAATCCTTATCAGCTGGCGGAAGAAATTGACGGGATAGGCTTCAAAAGAGCAGATGAAATTGCAAAAAAAGCAGGTATCCGGATTGACTCGCAATTTCGTATTAATAGTGGAATATGTTACACGCTGAGCCAGGCATCGGCAGAGGGGCATACTTTTCTGCCGAGGGAAGAACTGGTAAGGAGGGCGGTTTTATTACTGGATGTGGCAGCGGAGCAGGTTGAGGAGGCACTTCCGAATCTTGCGATGGAAAAAAAGATTGTAATTAAGCAGGAGGAGGGTATGGTATGCTGCTATCCTGCAAGGATTTATTATGAGGAACTTGCATGTGCAAGAATGCTGCACGACTTAAACAATATATGCAATCAAGGTGAACTGAATCCGGAGGAAGAACGCCGATTGCAGAATCAGATAGAAAATGTGGAAAGGGAATTGGCAGTTGAATTGGATGAACTGCAGCATCTGGCAGTGGTTGAAGCTGCAAAAAACGGAATTTTTATTTTGTCCGGCGGACCGGGAACCGGAAAAACAACAACAATCAATGCAATTATCCGTTATTTTGAAAAAGAAGGAATGGACATTCTGCTTGCAGCACCGACGGGGCGTGCGGCTAAAAGGATGACAGAAGCAACCGGATTTGAAGCAAAGACGATTCATCGGCTTTTGGAACTGAACGGAGCGTTTGCGGAAGATAATAAAAGGGCGCATTTTGAAAAGAACGAGAGCAATCCTTTGGAAACCGATGTTTTGATTATTGATGAAATGTCGATGGTGGATATTCATTTATTTTATGCGCTGCTGCGTGCGCTGCCGCTTGAAACACGTTTGATTTTGGTCGGTGATGTAAACCAGCTTCCGAGTGTCGGGCCGGGACAGGTATTAAGGGACTTGATAGAGTCCCAAAAATTTCCGCTTGTAATGCTGCGGAAAATATTCCGGCAGGCAAGCAAAAGTGATATTGTGGTAAATGCCCATAAGATTAATCGGGGAGAGGAAATTCCCCTGACAAATAAAAGTGAAGATTTTTTCTTTTTGAAGAGAAATAATGCAGATGTAATTTACAAGCATATGATTCTTCTTATTACGGAAAAACTGCCGCGTTATGTGAAAGCGTCACCGAGGCAGATTCAGGTTCTTACTCCGATGAGAAAAGGGAATCTGGGAGTAGAGGTTCTGAATGAGATTTTACAAAGATATTTAAATCCCCCTTCAAAAGATAAGAAAGAGCATGTATGCGGGGCTGCTGTTTTCAGAGAGGGAGATAAGGTAATGCAGATTAAAAATAACTATCAGCTTGAATGGGAAATAGTAAACCGATACAACCTGCCGGTAGATAAAGGGACCGGTATCTTTAACGGAGATATGGGGATTATTGTATCCATTAATGAATTTGCACAGGCTTTAACGGTAGAATACGAGGATAATAAACGTGTTCAATATCACTTCAGCCAATTGGATGAATTGGAATTAGCATATGCGGTGACCATTCATAAATCACAGGGAAGTGAATATCCGGCAGTTATTATGCCTCTTCTTTCCGGTCCCCGTCAGCTTTTAAATAGAAATCTTCTTTATACCGGAATTACAAGAGCAAAAAAATGTGTTACACTGATTGGAAGTGAAGAGACGATAAAGGAAATGATTTCAAACGGGAATGCGGGAAAAAGGTATACGGGATTGTTAATGAGGATAAGAGAAGCAGCGGGAGGTATATGATAAAAAAAGTAACAGAGCGGTTTTTGACAATTTTTTTCCCGAAGCACTGCGCGGTATGTGATGCTGTACTTATAAGAGACAACGGCATATGTCCGGAGTGTGAGAAAAAGCTTTCTTTGTTATCCGGGAATGTATGCATGATATGCGGGAAAGAAATAGAGGAAGCTAAGATATACTGTTATGACTGCAATCGGAAACAACGCGGATTTGAACGTAATTTCTCCGTATTCACATATTCGGATATGAAGGAAAGCCTGTATCGGTTTAAATATAACGGCAGAGCCGAATATGCAAAATTTTATGCAAGGACAGCTTGCAGAATGCATGGGAGAATTTTAAAACAGCTGCATGCGGACGCGCTTGTGCCGATTCCGCTTCATTGTCTGCGTCAGAGGAAAAGAGGATATAATCAGGCAGAAGAGTTTGCCAAAGAGCTTTCCCTTCTGTTGGATATTCCGATGAGAAATGACCTGATTAAACGTGTAAAGGCAACGAAAGCACTGAAAACTCTGAATGCCATTGAACGTCAAAATAATTTGAAAAAGGCTTTTCTATTCATGCAAAATGATGTAAAATTAAATACGATTATATTGGTGGATGATATCTTTACGACAGGAGCGACACTTGATGCTGCTGCAAGGGTATGTAAGCAGGCCGGAGTACAAAAGATATATGCTGTGACAATAGCTGTTGGAGCAGGCTTACAGGATTCTGCCGATACGCCGAATTTTGTGGGAAGGTGAGGTTGGAATTATGGATGTTCGTAATTGCAGAAGATGTAAAAGAATTTTCAATTATGTAATGGGACCGATATACTGTGCAGAATGTAAAAAGGCTTTGGAAGAAGAATTCCAGGTTGTAAAGAAATATGTTCAGGACAACCCCGGTTCCGATATTCATATGGTATCCGAAGCATGTGATGTTGACCCTTCACAGATAAGACAATGGATTCGCGAAGAGCGTCTTTGTTTTTCGGATGGTTCTGCAACAGGACTCAGTTGTGAACGCTGCGGAGTTATGATTCGTACCGGAAGATTCTGTGAAAAATGCAAATTGGAAATGTCAAACGGATTCCGCAATGCCGTAAGAAAGGATCCTGCTTCTGCCTCAACCAGGCAGGATGCGAAAACAAATCCGAAAATGCGCTTTTTGGAGTAAAGAAACAGGAATACGATATGGTTAATGAAAATAAAATTATTTTAATGACAAAGCTGGCCTCCTATGAGGCCCACGAAGGAAAAAAATATCTGGCGACAGGACGTTTTTTTCGAAGTGATTATATCAGTCTCCAGCTTTTAAAATCATTAATATGCGGCACGTTGGCTTTTGTTATCGTGGCCGGAATGGCTGTTTTATATGATTTGGAAGCCTTTATGAAAAATTTCTATCAGACAGCGGATATGATTCAGCTTGTAAAAGATATAGGTGTGATTTATCTGATTACAATCGGCATATATATGCTTCTTACTTATATCATTGCGGCATACCGCTATAATCGTTCCAGACAAAGCTTAAAAACATACTATGGAAATTTAAGAAAATTATCCAAATATTACGAATAAAAAAGGGAATTTCAATGTCTAGTTTATTAGAAACAAAAGAGTATATTAAACAGATATATGCAAAGAATCAGGCATATATTGATCCGGTGTTAAGATTTCTTCTGGCATTTATAATCTTTTTAATGATTAATACAAAAATAGGTTATATGGAAAAAATAGACAGCATGGTTTTTGTGCTGGTTGCTGCATTATTCTGTTCGTTTATGCCTTTAAAAACAATTGCGTTTATTGGAGCTGCCTTTATGCTGTTGCATTATTATGCGCTTGCACCGGAATGCGCGCTGGTAGTATTGGTAATATATGCATTTATGTTTCTGCTTTTTCTGCGTTTTGCACCAAAGGAAACAATGGTGGTTTTGCTGACCC
This sequence comes from Lachnospiraceae bacterium, assembly GCA_016294075.1. Taxonomy (GTDB): domain Bacteria; phylum Bacillota; class Clostridia; order Lachnospirales; family Lachnospiraceae; genus RGIG8767. The sequence continues at coordinate 70,286 of JAEDCQ010000002.1, forward strand.
CGGTTTTGTTTCTGTTAAAAGTACCGTATGTTATGCCTATCGTAATGGGGCTTTTAGGCGGCCCTGCATCTGTTGTCTCCGTTTCATTCGGTGTAGTAATTTCTTATCTGATTGAATATACGGAGAAGAACGCTTCTGCAATCTCATCCATGGATTCAGAAACGATGCTGACAAGACTTCGTTTTGTAATGGATGGTCTGATTGCAAATAAGGCAATGTTTGTAACTATTGTTGCTTTTGCAGTGACGCTGATTTTGGTTTATGTAATCCGCAGAACTTCTATGGATTATTGCTGGACTATTGCTACTGTAGCCGGTGCATTAACCGATATTGTAATACTTTTGCTGGGCGACTTATTGATGGATTTGAACTATTCAATTCCGGGAATTATATTTGGCTCCGTTCTTGCCGGATTTATATGTTTTGCATTGCAGTTTATTTCATTTTATGTCGATTACAAACGGACAGAACATGTTCAGTTTGAGGATGATGAATACTATTATTATGTGAAAGCAGTACCAAAGGTTACGGTGTCTGCTCCTGACAAAAAGGTTAAAAGGATTAACAGTAAAAGAGAAAATGCAGCACGTACTGCAGTACCGACAAGCGTAAAAACTGCACATGGTGTTGCGAGGGCTTCCAAGGATGCAACACATGCAGACGGAGCAAAAAAGAGGAATAAGGGCTAGAGAAGATGGAGCAACTTAGACTTTTTGCAGACAATTATTTGACTAATCTGCATATTCCTAAAATGGAAACAATTCAATATCCGGACGTTTTGGAGATTCTCATTCTTTCGGTTTTGATTTACCAGATTATGGTATGGATCAAGAATACGAAAGCATGGAATCTTTTAAAGGGTCTTGTTGTTATACTGGTATTCGTTTTGATTGCGGCAATTTTAGAGATGAATACCATTATTTGGATTGTCCAAAATGTCTTTTCCATCGCAGTAATTGCCATTATTATTGTATTACAGCCGGAACTGAGAAGTGCATTGGAGGAATTGGGAAAGAAAAATATTGTAAACGGGCTGCTTACGATTGATATGAATCGGAATGAAACGGGGTTGTTTTCCGATAAGACGATTCAGGAAATTGCACGGGCATGTGAGGAGATGTCCAGAGTGCGGACCGGAGCTCTTATTGTGGTGGCACAAAATGACAATCTTTCTGAATACGAGAATACGGGAATTGAAGTAGACGGCGTCGTAACCAGTCAGCTGCTGATTAATATATTTGAAAAAAATACACCCTTGCACGATGGGGCAGTTATTGTACAAGGGGACAGAATTACATCTGCGACCTGTTATCTGCCGCTTTCACAGAATACCGGTCTTAGTAAAGCATTGGGAACAAGACATCGTGCCGGAATCGGAATTTCAGAAGTGACGGATTCGATGACAATAATCGTTTCCGAGGAAAACGGCATGATAAGTGCCGCATATAGGGGGGAACTACAGAGAGGTCTGACGCAGGAAGAATTAGAAGTACTTCTTACAAAAATTCAGAATAAGGTAGTGGATGATAAGAAGATAAGGTTATGGAAAGGAAGGGCTAAGAATGAAAAAAAAGCTGATTCATAATCTTGGATTGAAGATTGCCTCCGTACTGATTGCAATATGTCTGTGGATAATTGCCGTAAATATTAATGACCCGATTACCCAGCATATCTATTCGGTGCCTGTTAAGCTGTTAAATTTAAATACACTTACAAATGCCGGGAAATATGTGGAGGTTGTAGATGAAACGGATACCGTTCGTGTGACGGTACGTGCCAGCCGCTCGGTTTTTTCGGATTTTTCGGAAAAAAATATTGTGGCGACGGCGGATGTTACAAAGATAACAGATGATAATCTTCTGCCGATAGAGGTTTCATCAAGTAAGACAGACAGTAAGATAGAGAGTATTAAGGCAGATAAGGAATTTGTAGAAGTAAATATTGAAAATACAATGAAGCTACAGAAGCGTATCAGCGTAAATGTTGCCAATGAGCCTGCAGATGGATATCTCCTGGGCAATATCAGTACCGACCAGAATGCGGTAATTATCTCAGGACCGGAATCCGTTGTAAGTAAGATAGCTTCTACTTCTGTTGAAATAAATGTGGATGGCGCAACCAGCGATGTAAATATAACATTACCTGTTCATTTGTATGATGCAGATGGTAATGAGATAGATGATACAAAGCTTACAAAGAGTGTAAATGAAGTATTTACGACAGCTTCCATTCTTCAGAAGAAAGAAGTGCCGATTGAATACATGGCATCAGGTACGCCGGCAGAGGGTTATATTTTTACAGGTAAATATACTAAAAATCCGGCAACCGTAACGATTGCTGCAAAACCATCCGTGCTTAAGACGATAAATGCGATTGTTGTAGAGGATGCAGTGGATATTGACGGAGCTCAGGGCGATGTGGAAACATCGGTAGAATTAAAAGCGTATCTGCCGGATGGGGCAGTGCTTGCGGATGCATACGTATCGGATATTGTTTCCGTAACAGCTCAGATTGAGAAAGAAGAAGTGCGTATTTTTGATGTCCCCGTTGAGAATATTACATTGACTAACATTCCGGAAGGATACAGAGTAAAATTACGTGGAACGGAGGAGAAACTGACGGTAAGACTTGCAGGTTTGTCCTCGCAGCTTGCGGGCATAAATGCCAATGCATTACTCGGAAGTGTTGATGTATCGGAATATTTGTTCCGAAACGGAGAGGAAACTGTTACAACGGGCAGCTATTATCCTACTGTTGCTTTCACGTTGCCGGAATATGTGTATTTAAAGGAAGACGTAAAGGTTCACATTATTTTGGAAGAAAATTAACTGCATTAAGCAGAACGGAAGTACTGTTCTGTTGATATAAAACTTATTATTCCAGGAGGAATCACAATGGCTAGATTATTTGGTACAGACGGAGTCAGAGGAGTTGCAAACGAGGAATTGACCCCTTTACTTGCTATGCAGCTTGGTCAGGCAGGTGCATATGTACTTACAAAGGAGAAGGAGCATAAGCCGACCATCATGGTTGGATGTGATACCCGTATTTCAGGTGATATGCTTGCTAATGCATTAATGGCAGGTGTATGCAGTGTGGGTGCAAATGCTGTGTATGTAGGTGTTATTCCTACCCCCGCAGTAGCGTATCTGACACGGAAATATAAAGTCGATGCCGGGGTTGTTATTTCAGCATCACATAATCCGGTAGAGTTTAACGGTATTAAATTCTTTGACGGAGATGGTTATAAGCTTCCTGATGAGATGGAAGATGAGATAGAAGCTCTGATTAAAAGTAATATGAAAGATGTCCCTTTCCCGACCGGTTCCCGTGTGGGTAAGATAAAATATCGTACAGATGCAAGGGAAGAATATATTAACCATGCTATTCAGTCCGTGCCGGTTGATTTGACCGGAATGAAGATTGTAATTGATGCTGCAGAGGGGGCATCCTTCTATACCTCCGTAGAAGCAGTTAAAGAGCTTGGAGCAGAGGTTATTGCAATTCATAATAATCCGGACGGAACCAATATTAATGCAAACTGTGGTTCTACCCATATGGAAGAATTGCAGGCGCGCGTAGTATATGAAAAAGCGGATATCGGGCTTGCATTTGACGGAGATGCAGACAGACTTCTTGCAGTTGATGAAAAAGGCAATTTGGTAGATGGTGACCAGATTATGGCAATTGTCGGTAATCATATGAGAGGTCAGGGTAAGCTGAATAAAGATACAATCGTTGTTACTGTAATGAGTAATCTTGGTTTTTCTCTGATGGCAAAAGAGCAAAATCTGAATGTGGAGCAGACAAAGGTCGGTGACCGTTATGTACTTGAGCGTATGAAGGAAATCGGAGCAAGCCTTGGTGGAGAACAGTCAGGACACGTCATTTTTCTGGATGAAAATACAACAGGGGATGGTCTGTTAAGTGCGTTGCATTTATTACAGGTTCTTGTGGATACTAAGAAGCCGTTATCTGAATTAAGTAAGATTATGACCGTTTTACCACAGGCACTTGTAAATGCAAAGGTACCGAATCATAAAAAAGAGCATTATATGGATTATCCGGAAATCGCTTCTGCTATTGAAAAACTTAATACAATGTTTGCGGGCGAGGGAAGAGTATTAATTCGTCCTTCCGGAACAGAACCGAAGGTTCGTGTCATGATTGAAGGCAAGGATCAGGCTCTTATTGATGCAGAAGCAAAGAAATTGGCAGATTTAATTCAGAATACGATGTTATAAGGATTTGTCAAAAGAATGAAATTACTTTGGAAAAAGGAACAGAAAAATCAGTATGCGGCGCATGATTTATATGCGCCCATATTATACTTCCTGAGCGGTTTGGGGGTACTACTTTTATTATACATGGCATTCGATACTTCCGTTTGGGTAGATGAAGCCTATACTTTGGGAATTGTAAAATATTCTGTTTCCGATTTGATTTATGTTACGGCACAGGATGTACATCCGCCTTTATATTATCTGATTGTAAAGCTTGTCCTGTTTTTGATGAGAGTGAAAAACCTTTATACTGTTGTTATTGCGGCAAGAATTGTATCGGTTATTCCGTATGTATTGATTTGGATATTGAGCCTTACATATATTCGAAGAGAATATGGGAAAGAATGCGGAGCACTATTTTCTGTTTGTATTATATCGGCACCGCATATGATTGCCAATGCACTTGAAATTCGGATGTATAGCTGGGCAATGTTTTTCATCTTATTGATTTTTCTGACAACCGTTAAATTGATAGCCGGAAATAAAAAAGATATAAAACAGTTTATATTCCTGGGCATATGGGTATTGTGTGCTTTTTATACACATTACTTTGCATGTATTTCGGCAGCAGTGATACTGTTATTCTTTTTTATTTGGATTATTCTGTATAACCGCAATCAATTCGTCCCTTTTTGTATAATGGCTGTAATAGAAGCTGTTCTTTATATGCCATGGATGCTGATTGCTTTTAGACAGATAAAGGCGGTGAGTGGTGATTATTGGATTGAGCCGATTGATAGGGCGGCTCTTTGGCGTTATTTCTGGTACGCATTTCGTATGGATGAAAATACACTCGGGAAGCTTTGCGGATATGTATTGGTGGCGCTTTCAATTTTCTGTATGGTGCTTATAATCAGAAATTACAGAAAGGGCAACGATATCCCGGCATTAATGGGTATGGCGGTAATGCCATTGACTGTTGTGGCAGGGATAGTAGCTTCACTGCTTATACGTCCTGTTTTTGTAGAACGATATATGCTTCCCTCACTTGGCTGCTTCTGGTTGGGATTTTGTTGTATATTATCCGCAATAAGAAAAGAAAAACGTATAATAGCGGGAGTAAGTGTATTATTTTTATTTATGGGGGTCTGGCAATATACTACGGCTCTTACTGATGTAAAAGAAAATCGTATAGAGATGCATGAGGTCAGAAATCTATATGAGGCAATGGATGAAAATGATATCATGCTGCATACAAGCTTAAATACCGAGGTTCCGGCTGCAGTCTATTGTCCGGACAGCAGGCAGTTTCTTATTGAAGAAACGCCGACTTTGGCAATAGACCAATTAGTATTTGAAAATGTGGAAGGGATTATGGAAGCGGGAGATACGGATGCGTTGCAGAGACAGGAAAATACTCTATGGTGTATTGCGTATCCGAATGCGGAGACTATGACTGAGGAATGGCAGGAAAAACTGCAGAAAGGAACGTATATCGGAACATATTCTATAGATTGGTGCCAATTTGAGGTTTATAAGTGGAATTAATTTAGAAAGATACTTGTTATACTCGGATAAAAATGATATCATTAATATCTGGGTTGAATAGACATAGATGGGAGGTAATACGCTATGGTATGCCAGAAGGTAGTAATCAAAAATCCTACCGGACTACACCTAAGACCTGCAGGAATCCTATGTAAGGAAGCAATGCGGTATAAATCATTAATTACATTTTCTTTTAAAGATACTACAGCGAATGCAAAGAGTGTCCTGAGTGTTCTGGGTGCATGTGTAAAGTGTGGCGATGAAATTGAATTGTGCTGTGACGGGGAAGACGAAGCAGAAGCGTTAGAGGCTTTGGTTACGGCAGTTGAAAACGGACTCGGAGAATAGATCTTTGTAACCCGCCTGTATTGGCGGGTTTTTTTTAGGGAGGAAAATAAGATGGTTAATTATTCACGTTATAAGAGAAATCCTGTTCTTAATTATCCGGAAAGGGAATGGCCGAATAAAGAGATTGAAAAGGCGCCTGTTTGGTGCAGTGTTGATTTGCGTGACGGTAATCAGGCGTTAATTGATCCTATGCAGGTCGATGAGAAAATTGAGATGTTCCAATACTTGATTAAGCTAGGCTTTAGGGATATTGAAATTGGTTTTCCAGCAGCAAGCCAGATTGAATTCGATTTTCTTCGTCAATTGGTGGATCGAAAACTGATTCCGAATGATGTCCGTGTTCAGGTATTGACACAGTGTCGTGAAGAACTGATCGATAGAACTTTTGAATCAATACAGGGGATTGAAAATGTTATTGTACATATTTATAACTCGACATCTACTCTGCAAAGAGATGTTGTATTCGGCATGGAACGTGACGAAATCATTGACATTGCAGTAAAGGGAACACGCATGGTAAAAGAGCGTGCAGCAAAACTCCCGGGAAATATTATTTTAGAGTATTCTCCGGAAAGCTTTACCGGAACGGAAATGGATTTCGCTTTGGAAATCTGTACAGCTGTACAGAAGGAATGGGGACCGACAAAAGAAAATCCGATTATAATCAATCTTCCTTCTACAGTTGAGATGACAACACCGAATGTATATGCAGATCAGATAGAATGGATGAATAAGCATTTTGAAGACAGAGAAAGTATTATTTTAAGTGTTCATCCACATAACGACAGGGGTACCGGAGTTGCGAGCGCAGAGCTTGCAATGCTTGCCGGAGCGGATCGTGTGGAAGGAACCTTGTTTGGTAACGGCGAGCGTACCGGTAATGTGGATATTTTAAATATTGCATATAATATGTTCTCCCAAGGGATCAACCCGGAGCTTGAGATTGAACATATTAATGAAATTATTGAAATCTATGAAAGATGCTGTAAGATTCCGATTCATCCGAGACATCCTTATGCAGGTAAGCTTGTATTTACAGCTTTCTCCGGTTCTCATCAGGATGCAATTAATAAGGGTGTAAAGGCAATGAAGGAACGAGATGGTAAGTATTGGGAAGTGCCTTATCTTCCAATTGATCCATCTGATATCGGAAGAGAGTATGAACCGATTGTCCGTATTAATTCACAATCGGGCAAAGGCGGTGTTGCCTTCATTATGGATATTTATTTCGGATTCAAGCTTCCGAAGGCAATGCACAAGGAATTTGCAAATGTAATTCAGAAGGTTTCCGAACAGCAGGGTGAAGTTTCTCCGGATGAAATCATGAACAAGTTTGCTGAGGAATACCTGAATCAGAAAGAACCGCTTCATTTCCGTAAGTTAAAAGTAGATGATCTTAGTGATGAGGTAGAGAGTGAATTTGATACAAAGGTTACGGTAACATATACCGACCGCGGTATAGAAAAATCATTCCAGAGTATAGGTAACGGACCGATTGATGCGGTTAAACGCGGTATTGAAGAGAATCTCGGATTTTCGATTAAAATTCTGGATTATAGTGAGCATGCATTGCAGAGCGGTTCTAATTCTCAGGCGGCAGCATATATTCATTTGTTAGATGCAGAAACCGGTCATGTTACATATGGCGTCGGAGTAAGCTCTAATATTACCCGTGCATCCGTAAGGGCAATTTTCTCGGCAATGAACAGACTTGGACTTTCTGATTAAGAGTAAATAAACAACGGCTTCTGCCAATTGTGCATAACAATGGCGGAAGCCGTTTGTTTGTAAACTAGATTTTTATTCTTAATTAAAAGGTTACCTCGCCATCGTGAGACATAAGAGAAACGGAGTGTACTTTGTCTAATGCATTTAACTCATTTATAAGCGCATCTTCATTTGACGTCCATAATTCAATCACAATGTCCAGTGCAGAATCAGATAAATTACGTGATTTAACTTTGTGATACCTGCTGTTCTTTTTTACGATATCATTAATTTGATCCATCAATTCTATTCCGCCGGAAGCATTGATCACAAGAATAGAAGCAGCTTTTGCAACCGGAAGGCGGTCTAAAACGAAAATAACGATTGTCAAAAGCAGGGATCCGATAATAGCAAGCTCCATCATACCGGCACCGCAGGCAATACCGACGCTGATAGCCCAGAATAAAAATACCAAATCCATAGGATCTTTGATTGCGGTACGGAAACGAACGATAGAAAGTGCGCCGACCATACCAAGGGAAACTACAATATTGGATTGAATTGTCAAAATTACAATTGCCGTAATCATCGAAATTGCTGCGAGTGAGATATTAAAGTTTTTATTATAAAAGGTTTTACGGGTAATCAGACGATATACCGCAAAAATGTATAATGCAACAATACAAGTCATACACAACGTCAGAATAATCTGACTGGTAGATATGTTTGACTGCGCAAACATGGATAAGAAGGATTTTTTAAAAATATCTGAGAAATTCATATCATTTACCTCTTTTCTTTTTGTATTTTAAATAAAATATCTTCTGCACAGATAATATTTTGAAAACTCAGTACGCTGCATATTTTCAAGGATAAGCGCGTGATAAATAGGGTCCGGCAGATATTCATCATATTTTACTTCCAATAGTTGCATGCCGACAGGAAGAATCGGCCGTTTCCTAATGTTTCCATTGAAAAACTGCTCCACCTGGGTGGAAGAAGTAATATTACGGTCAAATGTGATACGGACATTTCCGTTTTTATATACATACGGAGTACGTTCATATGCAACGATTACTTTTGGTTCCATACCGTCTGTCATTCGTAAAATCTGTAATTTTTGTGCTAAAGGCGGCAGCTTTTCAAAAGGTATGCTTCCTTTTCCGTATGCCAAAAAAATAAATTCTTCCATGGAAAGGTTGCAGCTTGTCTTGTGAATTTTGCCCTGCTCTTTTCTTTTGCATTCCAAACTGATTTTATCAGGACTGTTGCCGTAAATTCGAATACGGAATTTTTCACGCGGAGAAACCCCATCTTCGTTTTCATAGTAGCATCGGTTGTTTCTGTCATCAAAATAGAGACTTTTTATTCGATAAATACCGTCTGAATCAACGTGTTTATCTTTGGGGAGAATACCGGAAAGCCGGGAAGAGAGTATGGCTAATTGGGCTTCTGTACAAAGATATTTGAATTCATGACGGTATTTAGCTTCCTGTAGTGCTTTATCCATCATATTACAGAGTTACTCCTTCGTAGTGAAAATATATTATCTACTATTTTCTTATTCGTTTTCTTTCCAGATAGGAATAAGAGTCATTTCCTCCGTAACCGGAGTGTCAAGCGTAAAAGGGATACCCATACCTTCTATCTCCCAATGATCAAGTTCTTTTCCTTCTACATAAATTGTAGGAAAGTCTTGCAATGATTCACCCGGGATTATACCAACTGTACGGTTGCCATTTTCACCTTCATATCGAAAATGAAGAAAACAGAGCGGTTTATCTTCAATCCATACCTGATCCAGAAATTCTTTCCTCTCCAGAATAAACTTACGAATGTCCTCTGTCAATGCCCGGTAATTTTGAACTTCATCACCAAATTCCTGGTAAACATGTGAAAAACGGGCATTATCCAACTTGGCAGAAGCCTCAATATACGATGTACATTCATCAATTTTCTGCGTTGACATCTGCTCAAGATATGAGGAAAATTTCTCCGCATAGTTCTCTTTCACTTTATTTAAAAAAGGTTCATGCTGATAAAGATAATAGAACCAATTACCGTAAAATTCATGTAGTGTTAAAAAAGCTAAATCACGGGTATTTTTATTATATCCGTGATAGTTTCCGTAGGCTTTATCATAATCCCAGACCGGACCACCGAAAACCTTTTTACTGACAGAATCGGAGGGCTTATAAAAGTATGAACTGGTAGTTCCTCCGCCATTATTGCGGCAAATCTCTTCAACGAGATATTTATCTGCCCATGAATTCATATCAATATATTCAGTAAAATGTTTGCCTGTGTAAGGATTAATTCCGTCAGGAGAAATAATGGCATCTTCAATTTCCTGCATAAGACGGCTGATATATTGGATTTCTTCTTTGGAAGCATGCTTGGGATTTTTCAAAGCAAATTGTTCTCCCATATTGGTAGTAAAACCGCTGACAATCTCATCAAATTTATAACCGTAATCATGCTCAATCAGATATCCGCCTGTAATATCGAAAGGATTATTCGGCAAAAGCAGTGCTTTTTGCGAGGGATTTTCTGAAATATAGGAATGCATTTTGGATAGATTCCCATTATTTACGGCTAAATTTTTGGCTTCTAAATCTTCATATGGAAGACGATTTGGGGCGAATTCCACTTTTTCACAGATCAGGTACATTCCACCGTATTCCCCGTTAAAATAGACATCCACATATTCAGATTTAGGACTACCTTCCATATCTGCATGGAGAGCCATGTCATATGTGAGCTTATTACGAATGTAAGAAGGATCATATACATTACTTAAAAGTATCCATGTGTCGGATTCTCCCATATTAAGAAGATTTACGGGAGTATGGGTATCAATCTGATAAGATTTTTTTTCATATAAAAAAGTTTGGTTTCCCCTGGCTGAAATAGAGGGTAAGGTATCAGCATATAATACATTACCGACAGAATCCAATAATTCATAAGTACCGCCTTCAGAATAGGTTTTATCAGCGTTTAGGTTTTCCATTGTACCGGTTTCGGATGTAATATATAAGGTTGGTAGTTTATCGGACTTTAAAAAAACAATGGTATCCTCTGCTATTTTACGGTCAAATGTATCATAGAAAGAAACATGGTATTCTACATCTGTATCAAAAGAACAAACAGAAGTTATATTGCGCGTAATGGTTGTCTGTTTGGTTCCTGCAGAAAATACAACTTTATCAACACTTGTTTTTACACCAATCCCACTCATATCTGCAAAAGAAGGCATAAAAACATAACGAATGCCTGTAGGACTGTTATTATAGGTTTTAATTGTTCTGTCAGCATCATAGAAAAAGGTAATGGAGCTGCAGATATCGTGATTTTCTATTAATGCTGCCGTTTCCAATGTCCTAAACAGAAAGGGCAGAGAAATAAACGGAATCAGTACGAATAATATCAGCCAGAACCATTTTAATTTTAATCTGACAGATTGTAAAAAAAATGTATTTTCTTTCAAAACGTATACCTGATTTCTTTTTCCTATATAGAAAAATATATTAATTTGAGTATGAGAATGTATCTCCATCCTCTACAATACAAATCATGGTTTTCCCGGTATTCAGGGTAATTTCCTTTCCGTTATCGTCGTAGTATCTCGTGGCACCGTAATCGGAGGTTTTTTTCCAGTTTATATGAATTCCTTTTCCGTTTGTAAAATACCAGCCGTCACGGGAGGTATCACTGCATTGGAATGCAAGATAACCGTTTTCGTCTCGTACCTCATGATAAGTAAACTGAATCAGGACATTCTTAAATGCAAGCTGTGTATCGGTTGCGGCATCCATATGTGCACCGTTAGATGGTTTCTGAAAACGATAATAAATACCGTCGTCAGGATTATATTCAAACCATGTCTGCGTAATGGGATAAGCATCTGCTAAATCAATTTTGGAAGCCGTAACAGCGTTGGAGCCATATTCTTCAAGGGTATTCGGTTTTGAAGCACTGGCAAACTGAAAATGATTGTCATCGGAATAGTTTTCACGTGGTGTCATCGAATATCCGAGACGGTTGGCCTCTTTTGCAATATCTTTTCCGTTAAAATACAGATTCTGCGGAGCGGAACGATCCTTGCTGCGGAAAAAAACGCCTTCCGGTGCAACTAAAGCGTTGATGTTATTGGTATCGCTGCGGCCGATGACCTCGTCGATATAAAATGGACCACCTGCATGAACATAAATGGCATCCCATTCAAATGCCCAATAAACGTAATAATCGCGGCAGCTGCGAATGTTTCCGACACGCTCCAAGCCTGTCCAGTCACCATAAATAGCCATAAGACGTGTAAGCTCACCCTCAACAAGACATTCATATAGAATATCTGCTTTGGAAACATTGTATTGCGGAAGCGCGGATTTATCGTTCGGAATCATAACAGCCAACGGACGCAGACTGCCGATATCTGCAGGGACCCATTCATTTGTCAGTCGGCTGCGAAGCATCCCTTCTTCCGGTGGAACATCATCATCTACAATAACGTCCGTATTCTGTTCTATAGGTAATGTATCCTTTGTATTTTCTAAAGTCACTTCTTCAATAGGATTTTCTTTTGCTTTTTTACCACAGCCCAAAAGATATAAAGAGGCGGATATGGTAAGTAAAGCTAACAGAATTGTTTTTTTCATAAATCAAAAGCCTTTCTAAAAAATATAAAAAACAAAATATATTATAGCACATTGCTTTGTATTCGTCATGAAAATTATTGAACCGTTTCGGAAAAGATAATATAATGAAAAAAATGATGATTTATCATAAAACAGGGAAAGGACTTATCTTTATGAAAAGGATTATTATTACAGGCTGTAACGGTCAATTAGGCAGAGAAATTAATCGCTTTTATGCCGGAAATTCAGATATAGAACTAGTCAATACGGATGTTGAGGAATTAGATATCACAAATATTGATGATGTTATGAAAATGGCAAAGGAGGTAAATCCGTATGCCATTGTAAACTGCGCTGCATACACAGCGGTAGATGCCTGTGAGACAAATCAGGATATTGCATTTAAGGTAAATACAATCGGGCCTCGTAATCTGGCAATTGCGGCAAGAGAAACGGGGGCAAAAATTCTTCATGTTTCGACAGATTATGTGTTTGACGGAACAAAGAAAACACCATATTATGAGTCCGATTCCATCTGCCCGCAGAGCGTATACGGAGCTACGAAGGCAGAGGCTGAAAAAATGGTGCAGCAGATGGCAGAGCGTTTTTATATTCTTCGTACAGCATGGCTATACGGTGACGGAAAGAATTTTGTGAAAACAATGCTTCGGCTTTCCGATACAAATGATACTGTCAGAGTAGTGGGGGACCAGTTCGGCACGCCGACAAGTGCTTTTGAATTAACAAAAGCAATTGATTCACTGCTTTTTACGGATAATTACGGACTGTTTCATGCGACCTGTGAAGGGAGCTGTAATTGGGCGGAATTTGCAGCAGAGATATTCCGCCTTGCTGAAAAAAAGACAAAGGTAGAAGCTATTACTACAGAGGAATACGGGGCACCGGCAAACCGTCCGGCCCATTCCGTGTTGGAAAATTATATGTTTAAGATGACAAACGGTTTTTTATTTGCGGATTGGCAGGATGCGATTGCAAAATATATAAAAGAATTGGATGCATAAAAGGAGTTATTTGTGAAAAAGAAAATGCTTTATACACCTTGTATGCTGTTTCTTTTGATTATACAGCTATGCACGGCAGTATGGTTTTGTGCGCAGAAGCAGGGCTATCATTACGATGAATATTATTCCTATTATTCTTCCAATGTCACATATGCTTTAGTTCCGACAGATATGGAATGGAAGGATACGAAAGAGATTCAAAGCGAGTTTATGGTTTTGGAGGATGAGGGCTTAGATTACGGTATGGTAAAGCTGATGCAGTCGCTGGATGTGCATCCTCCTCTGTACTATTATCTGCTGCATACGGTCTGCGGATTGACAAAGGGTGTCTTTTCCAAATGGCAGGGATTGTCCGTGAATCTGCTTTTTTTTGTACTATCATGGCTGGTGCTTTTGCAGATTACAAAAGAAATTACTCATAATGATAAATGGAAAACAATGGCGGTATGTGCGTTATTCGGTTTTTCTCCGGCAGTTTTCTCGGGGATTACCTTTATTCGTATGTATATGCTGCTGACATTTGAGTGCCTGCTTCTTTTATATGTGCATATCCGTGCTGTGATGAAGGAAAAAAGAACGTTTCCCGGTTTTTATCTGCCGGTAATTTTGCTTTCTTTTTTGGGATTCCATACACATTATTATTTTGCGGTATTTCTCTTTTTTGTGGCCGCATCAACAAGTCTGTACCTCTTCTTTCATAAAGAAACAAGGCGTGCAGCATTCGGATATGCCGCATCCGTGTTATCCGGGTTGATTCTTTCCGTGATAACATATCCGGCCTGTATGCGCCATATCTTCAGAGGATATCGGGGAACGGAAGCGCAGGAAGCTTTTTTTGCCGTGAGTAATATATGGGAACGACTGACCTTCTTTTTTGATTTGACGAATGAATATACATTCGGAAGTATGCTTACCATCTGGCTTCTGGTTATGATTATTTTGGGTGTGACAGAGAAGGTTATTAAGAATTACCGGAACCTTTCTAAGAAACATACAGAAAATGCTGAAAAGCCGGTATGGCAGCCGGATAAAAAGGCGGTAGCATTAACGGCGGTTGTGACACTGGGCTATTTTCTTGTAGTTGCCAAAACCGCACTTCTGAATGCGGAAGAAGCCATTCGTTACGAGATGCCGGTCTACGGACTGTTGATTTTGTTGGTTATCTTATTGACAACAAGACAGCTTTCTTTTTTTGAAACAGAGAAAAACAGAAGATGGCTGGCAGGGTTCTTTATCGGGGTGTGTATCCTTATGCTTTTTGGGGAGATATACGGTCTTGCAAAAGGAAAAGTATGCTTTTTGTATCCCGAGGATGCAGAAAACATTGCATGGGCGAAAGAGCATGAAAAGGAGCCGGTTGTATATATTTACAATACATCCAATCAGTGGATGATATGGGATGACTCGGAAGAATTGATGCAGTACGAAAGCATTTATTTTGTGAGCAGTGATCATACGGATGTAAAGCAGGATGCGAGACTGTCCGATGCAGAGCATGTATATGTATATAAAATGCGCGGAGATGCTGCAGATGAAACTTACAAAGAATTAAAAAAAGAAAACGGCGGCTTTAACAACAGCAAATTAATTCGGGAATTATTATATTGTGATTTATATGAGATTAGCAGATAAAAAAACAGTAAAAAGAATATTGGAAAGCTATCTGATTGCATTTGCCCTGATGAATGTATGCGGCAGAAAAACAACGGATGTATTTACCGTGATTTTTTTTGTGGTGGCATATATACTGCTGGGGAAAAGAGTACAAAATGCATCAAAAAGGGACAGCCTTATCGGTATTTTGACAGCGGGCTTATTTACGGCATTTTATGTTTTGGGCAATTGGGAAGCATTAACCGGTGGGCTGACGAATAAATTGTTTCTGGCATTTTATTTCGGCTGCACTCTATTGGGACTGGCATCATTATTTTACGAAGGAATATTGTGCGTTTTAGTAAACAGCAGCAATATTATCATATTTGATGGGAAAAGGGATTTCCCGATAAAGGGCTTCTTATTGTCTGCGGTGTTAATCTTTTTGTGTATGCTGCCGTTTTTTCTGACAAATTTTCCGGCGGTTATGACACCGGACAGCCTTAGTCAGTACAGGCAGGTTTACGGGACAGAAGCACTGAATAATCATCATCCGTGGACGCATACGCTGTTATTTTCGCTGTTCTATCATATCGGCTTTGCCGTTACGCAGGAAACATATAGTGCGATTGCCTTCTATACCGTGGCACAGATGATTTTAGTGGCTGCATGCATCAGCTATGTATGGTGTGCACTTTATGAAATGGGTTTGAAAAAGAAATATTGTGTGATCGGAATGCTTCTGTTTGTGATATATCCATATAATTTGATTTATGGCGTAACCATTTGGAAAGACATTTTGTTTTCCATGTCGGTGCTGGTTTTAAGTATTACTGTTTTCCGTATTCATTGTTTTTTGCAGGAAGGGAAGCCGGCAAAAGAAATAGTAAGAGATTTGATTTTGTATATTGTATGCGGCCTGGGTATGTGTATCCTGCGACATAACGGATTTTATGCATTTGTGGCAGCCGCATTCTGTTTCCTGTTTATTTTCAAAAAATACCGGAAGGTTTTTGCGCCGGTTACCATTGCAATTCTCGGTATGGGATTTCTGATTAACGGTCCGATAATGAACATTGCAGGTGTAACTCCGGGAAATTATGCATATAAGCTGTGTATTCCTCTGCAGCAGATAGGGCGCGTGGTAGCGGACGGATGTGAACTTTCCTGGGAAGAAACAGATGCTCTGGAGAAGATAAATACATTGGATTATATACCGGAGAATTATCAAAAAGGCGGAGCAGATCCGATGTTTGCCTGGGTAATTTACGGAAATCAGGATTATCTTGTAAAAAATAAGGCAGAATATTTCAAGCTATGGGTTCGGATTGGGCTGCGCTATCCGGGGAAATATATTCAGGCATTTTTGGACCAGACAAAAGGGTATTGGTATCCGATGGAGCCGGAGCAGGTAGTTTATTTCGGGATTACGGAAAATGAGGACGGACTATCCTCAAAGGCGGTTTTAAAGGGACCTGTAGTGATAAAGCTGCACGAAATTCTTTCCAAGCTGTATACGATATTTCCTTTATACGGAATATTATATAGTATGGGAGGTATGTTCTGGCTGTTTCTTCTGCTTATGGCAATTTCTCTGCGGAACAAAAAAAAGAGTGCATGGACTGCGGGGATTCCTTTGTTTTTCCTGATGCTTACCGTATTTATTGCGGTACCGCTTGTTGCAGACATACGTTACGGTTATCCGCTCCTGGTATCGATTCCCGCTGTCGTGGCTACCACTTTTTACGATAAGAAAAAGGAGTCATATTCTCTACACTCTTAAATACCTTAATAAAATAAGCGCTGTCATTGAAACCGCATTGTTCTGCAATCGCTTCGATAGAGTCATCTGAAAATCGCAGCAGGGATTTGGCGGTGGAGATACGCATATTGTTTAAATCGTTCATCAGAGTAACGCCGAAATACCGCTTGTATTCTCTGGATAAATGATATTTACTGATATAAAACATAGCGGCCAGAGAGTCCAATGTGAGCTTTTTAGAAGAGTTTGCAATCAGATATTCCCGTATTGTCTGAAGCTTATTCTGTAAAGAGACGGTCTCTCTGGTTTCTTTATTTTCGGTAAAGGAATACGTGATAATATCGGTTAAATATTTGTTTGCCGTTATTTCCGTTAATGCGTTTTTTTGCTCATGAGCATGATACAGGGCTGATAAAGTGGAAAGAATGGAAGAATTATCCGCCGGATGAAACAGGTAGGAAAATCCCATTTCCCGATAATACTGATATAGTCCGGACAGGGATTTGCCGTAAAAATGAACCCAATTCAGTGTCCAGGGATCTTCCTTGCTGCTTTCGTGTGCATAGGATTCCTGACAGTCGATAAAAACACAGTCGCCTGTATGAATTGTCATTTTATGACCGCGGTAAGAAAAAAAACCGCTTCCGTTTACAACCACGAGAAATAAAAAAGAATGAATATTTTCTCTTGTACTGATATGGGGGGACTTGCTGGTTAGTGTTCCGATTTCCTGTACATAATAAAGGTGCTCCCTCGCATAAGAGGAAGGAGTCGGCATTAAACGGCTGCTTTGAACATGTAACATAATGATTGTTTCCTTATTTTGAGAATGATTTTTGAATGCACCACAAATAGTAAAGCATATTTCAAATATAAAAGCAATATTTTACTATTTTTTAGCAAGAAAATATAATGTCAAACATTAATATAGGGATTATACTGTGATAAGTTTAATAGCAATAAAATATTATTAAAAAATTACTTTGAGAGGTTTCAGCATGAAAAATGTAGCATTGATTACCGGTGTAACCGGACAGGATGGTTCTTATCTGGCAGAGTTTTTATTGGAGAAGGGATATGAAGTGCATGGTTTAATCCGCCGCCACAGCGTGCAGGCGACAGACCGTATTGACCATATTCTGGAATCTCCGTACAATAATGTAAAATTCTTTCTCCATTATGCAGATACAACAGATTCCAGCAATATGATTCGTCTGGTATCTGAGATTAAACCGACGGAGGTATATAATCTTGCGGCACAGTCCCACGTGGGTATTTCATTTGAAGTTCCGGAGTATACGGCTGATGCAACGGGTATCTCCACTCTAAAATTATTGGAGGCAATCCGTTTGTTTGGCGGTCCGTGCCGTTTTTACCAGGCATCCACCTCCGAACTGTTTGGAGGTCTTCCCGAAACGGCACCACAGAGTGAGAAAACACCGTTTTATCCGAAGAGCCCGTATGGTGTTGCAAAGCTTTATTCTTATTGGATTACCGTAAACTACAGAGAATCTTACAATATGTTTGCATGCAACGGCATTTTATTTAATCATGAGTCACCGAGACGTGGTGAAAATTTTGTTACCAGAAAGATTACGCTCGCCATTGCCAATATTATTGCGGGAAAACAGGAAAAGCTTTCCCTTGGCAATATGAATGCAAAGCGTGACTGGGGCTTTGCAGGAGATTATGTAGAGGGAATGTGGCTGATGCTTCAGCAGGAAAAACCCGGTGATTATGTACTGGCGACAAATGAAACACATACCGTGCGTGAATTCGTGGAAGCTGCTTTTGCGGAGCTTGGCATCAAAATCCGCTGGGAAGGAAACGGCGTAAACGAAAAGGGATACGATGATAAGACGGGCAGATTATTGGTGGATGTGAATCCGGAATTTTACCGTCCGGCAGAAGTGGAATTCCTTTGGGGAGATTGTACAAAGGCAGAGACCGAGCTTGGCTGGAGGCGTCGCATCGGATTTAACGGTCTTGTGGCAATGATGATGGATTCGGATATGAAAGAGATTTGCGGTTACGGCTGCGAAGAATATAAGAACAGGAATTAAATTTTTATGGTAATGGTTTTGATTAACTGGCTCTATATTGCTGGCACCTCGTTTTTAACGGGGTATGGAATATTGGGCCTTTTTGCCCGTTTATCGAACTATAAAATCCGGCATACGATATCGTATTTTCTTGCCGGTTTAACGGTGGTTACGGTATATGCACAGTTATACAGTCTGTTTTCCGGTGTGGGGGTAGCAGCGAACCTGCTGCTTCTTATACTTTGCTGTGTTATTGTGTTTTTATATAGAAAATCATTACAGGTATTTTGGATAGAAATAAGAGATAAAATCCAAAATGAGAAATGGTATATACCGGCATTGTTTTTTCTTATTCTTTTATTTGCATACGGCACCTCAAGAGGCTATATGCATTTTGATACGGGATTGTATCATGCACAGAGTATACGGTGGATTGAGGAATACGGAGTGGTTCCCGGGCTTGCCAATATTCAGGCGAGATTCGGCTATAACAGTGCGGCATTTGTGCTTACTGCCCTGTATAGCATGAAAGATATTTTGGGACAGTCGCTGCATACGACTGCAGGATATTTTGCATTGCTTTCTTCCGTACTGACATTGGATTTATTTAAGACCTTTGTGGGTAAGCGGATGAAACCGGCTGATTTTGCAAGAATCGGAATGGTATTTTATCTGAGTGTGATTTTTTCGCAGATGGTGTCTCCGGCATCGGATTATTACGCACAGCTGTTACTGTTTATTGTTTTGATTTTGTGGCTGGATGAGGATGACTATCAAAAGGAAACAGGGGCGCAAAATGTGGCACCTTACAGTCTTTTGTGCATTTTGATTGTTCTTGCCGTAACAATTAAGTTTTCGGTTGCCGTACTTTTGCTGCTTGTAATAAAGCCTGCTGTTATGCTTATAAAAGAGAAACAGTATAAAAATATATCAATTTATTTGTTAAGCGGATTTTTAACCGCGCTTCCTTTTTTTATAAGAAACGTGCTTATTTCAGGCTGGCTGGTTTATCCGTTTGCGGGAATTGATTTATTCTCCGTAGATTGGAAAGTCCCGAAGGGGCAGGTGCAGTACGATGCAACAGAGATTGGTGTTTACGGAAAAGGTATAACGGATGTAACGAAGTGGGATACTCCCTTTTCGCAGTGGTGTCCCGCATGGTTTGTCGGATTAAAACCGTTAGAAAAGCTTCTTGTGATAATGACGGTAGCAGCATTGGTTGTCGGAGCAGTTTATCTGCTTTATCTGTTGATTGCGGAATGTAAAAGTGTTAAAAGGAAAAGCCGTGTGTCGGCAGGATGTAAACCGATTTGGAATACAGCGTTTGATTTTGCGCTGGTCTTTGCGGTGCTTTCCGTTTCTGCACTGTTTTGGTTCTTTCAGGCACCGCTTGTGCGCTATGGCTATGCATATATTACGGCATTGCCGTTAATTACATTCGGTTATTTTATATGCAGGATGGCAGAAACCGAAAAAGTACGGATGCTTGGAAGATATCCGCATATAATCTTTTGTATTGTTCTTGCAGGCTTCTTTTTAACAAGAGTAAAGGGCTTTGCAGATGATATTCTGCGTACATGGAAAGAACCGTATTACGTTGCACAGATGGATTATATCGACGGTGAAGCAACGACCCGGATAGTGGATGGCGTGATGTTTTATGTACCGACAGAAAACGGACAAATCGGATACAATAAATTCCCTTCTTCTTTGCTTGTACAGCCGATTGAACTAAGGGGAGAGCGTATTGAGGACGGGTTTAGACAGATTACGGAATAAAATAATGGTTTGAAGAAAAAACACCATTTCGGAAAGGAACAAAGCTATGGGTACAATTACAAAACAGGATAAAATTTATGTGGCGGGACACAGAGGTCTCGTTGGAAGTGCTATTGTCCGTTCCCTTAAAAGACAGGGATATACGAACATTATCGGACGGACACATAAGGAGCTTGATTTGACAAACCAGGCGGATGTAAAAAGCTTTTTTGAAAGTGAGCGGCCGGATGTTGTGGTTCTTGCGGCAGCAAAGGTTGGCGGTATCAATGCGAACCAGACCATGCCGGCGGAATTTGCTTACGAAAATATGCAGATTCAGTGTAATGTAATTAAGTGCTGTCATGATTATAAAGTTAAAAAACTGTTGTTTTTGGGAAGTACCTGTATTTACCCTAAAATGGCACCACAGCCGATTCCGGAGGATGCTCTTTTAACCGGGCTTTTAGAGCCGACTAACGAGGCATATGCGATTGCCAAAATTTCCGGTTTGCTTATGTGCAAATATTTTAAACAGCAGTATGGGGATGATTTTATCAGCTGTATGCCAACAAACCTTTACGGTCCGTACGATAATTATGACCTAGAAAATTCCCATGTTATGCCGGCTATGATTCGTAAATTCCATGAGGCTAAGATAAACGGTAAACCAAGCGTGGAGCTGTGGGGGAGCGGAGCACCGCTTCGTGAATTTTTATATTCGGATGATATGGCAGATGCCTGTGTATTTTTATTGGAAAATTACAGCGGATGGCAGCATGTAAATATCGGCACAGGAAAAGAAGTGACAATTAAGGAATTGGCAGAGACAGTGAAAAAATGTGTCGGCTTTGAAGGGGATATTGTATGGAACAGCGATATGCCTGACGGTACTCCGAGAAAATTAACGAATGTGGATAAGCTGCATGCATTGGGCTGGAAGCACAAGGTAGAGTTAGAAGAGGGCGTACAATCAGCATATAACTGGTTTAAAGAAAATGTAGAGGCTGCAAGGCTGTAGCAGGAGAAGCGGTTAAGTTACGATACGGTCATGTACGGAAACAGAAAAGGATATTGAACAATATGAAAATATACGGAGTTATTATGGCAGGCGGTGGCGGAACACGTTTCTGGCCGCTCAGCCGAAAAGAAAAGCCCAAGCAGTTTTTAAATCTTTCCGGTAAGGATACAATGGTAATGGATACGGTAAAGCGTCTTTGCCGTGTTGCCGACAAAGAGGATATTTTTATTGTCACGGGGGAAAATTTCGTATCTTCCACGATAGAAGAGACATCGGCTATCCTGCGAGCCGACCATATTTTAGGGGAGCCTGCCGCGCGAAATACGGCAGCATGTATCGGCTATGCCGCAATGGAAATTGTAAAAAAGTATGAAGATGGCGTGATGTGTATTGTACCGAGTGACCATTTTATCCGGAATGAAGAAGAATTCGAGCGTGTAATAAAAACAGCAGTTTCTTTGGCGGAAGAAAAGAATGCACTTGTAACGATCGGAATAAAGCCGACCTTCCCTTCAACGGGATATGGCTATATCCGCTGTAACCGTACAAACGAAGCAGGGTATTATCCGGTCGAAGAATTTGTTGAGAAGCCGGACTTAGAGCATGCAACAGAATATGTAAAAAGCGGTCAGTTCGCATGGAACAGCGGGATGTTTGTCTGGAAGGCTTCCCTGATTCTTGATTATTTCAAGGAATTGCTCCCGGACATTTATGCGCATCTTTGTACCATTAAAGAGGTAATGGGAACAGAACGTGAAAAGGAAGTGATTGCTGAGGTTTATCCAATCATTCCCAAAATCTCAATCGACTACGGAATTATGGAGCGTGCAAAGGGTGTTCTGATGGTAGAAGGTGACTTCGGTTGGAATGATGTAGGCAGCTTTGATGCATTGGAAGAAATATATGAGAAGGATGAGAACGGCAATGTCGTTTTGGCAAATGGCTGCCTTCTGGATACGAAGGGATGCATTTTGTACGGCGACGGGGAAAAATTAATTGCCACTCTCGGTGTCGAAAACCTCATTATTGCGAGGACAAAAGACATTGTCCTTGTCTGTGATAAAAAGCGGGCTCAGGATATTAAGCTTTTTCCGGAGAAATTAGCAGATTCAGGTAAAGACAGTTTTTGTTAAGATGGTTGTCCCCCTAAAAAATTTATTACTTATATTTCTCGAAAAATGACGAATTTTTTCGAGGAGAAATATTTTACTGTACTCCTATGTCATGGTATGCTTAGTCAGTAATCGCAAAAAAATACATAGGATGGTGGAATATGGTGAAACGGGAACAATACATAACAAATATTATGCTTGATTTAGGAGTACCCGCCCATTTACGCGGTTATCGCTATCTGCGGGAAGCGGTATTGATGTCCATGGATGATATGGAATTGGTGGGAAGTGTGACAAAGCTCTTATATCCGGAAATTGCAAAGAAGTTTCATGCAACAGACCAAAAGGTAGAGCGGGGCATTCGAAATGCCATAGAGGTATCGTGGGATAGAGGAAACAAGGAAACATTTACTGAGATTTTCGGTTATTCTGCGTTGGATGGCAGAAGCCGTCCGACGAATAGTGAGTATATTGCGAGGCTGGCCGATAAAGTTCGTTTGGACTTTCGGGAGTAATTGTGGTAAAATATACACCTATAACATGAATAGATTGAGGTTCGCATGGACGTATTAGGTGCTGTATTTTTTATTCTGCTGCCTTATATGGCAGGTTATATCTGTAAAAATATTTTAAGATGGAAAGAGACGAATCAAATTGAAACATATTTGATTGGTTTCTTTTTTCTTTTTTTTCTGCAGGGAATCGTTTTAATCCCATGTGTATGGATGGGAAAAAGCCTTAAGGCGGTTTGCAATATTTTTTATGGATGCTTTGCGTGCATTGTGGTTTTGTGCGTTGCTTTTCTGATTCCGAACATTATCCGCTGCCTGCGAAGAGAAAAGAAGCATGAATTTGTAAAAACACCGCGTAAAATGACAGAGCGTATTTATTTTCTGGCAATGCTTCTTGTTTTTCTTCTTATTGTTCTCAGAATGGTATTGGCGTTGGATGCTTTGCGTGAAGATGTTGTACTTGAAACAGTTCTGACAACCGTGAAGGCAGACAGTTTATATGTGATGCATCCTTTAACCGGAAGAGCAATGGAAGCCGGAATGATTGCATCAAAAAAGATTGTTACACTGCCTTTATTTTATGCGTGTATGGTTAAGATGAGCGGTTTGGATGCAGATGTTTTACTTTATGTTATTATGGGAACAATATCATTAATTGCCTCCTACTATGCGCTTTCGTTGCTTTTCTCCAGAGTAAGTAATGTAACACGCAGCAAACAGTATGTTTTTTGGCTTATATATGGGCTGTTAATTCTTTCGGGCGATTATTGTACTGGAGTATTACCCTATCAGATGCTTTATCGTGGGTATGACGGCAGCACAATCTGCTTTTCTGTTATTTTACCTTATCTGTTGTATATAGTGATATCATGGTATAAGAGCGAATGCGAGAAAGAGAAAACATTGCTGTCCGAAAGGGTGATGTACTCTCTTAAAATTATGCTCTGCTTTGCGTCTTCTGTGGTTATTACCGGTTTAGGAACCGGGTTCCTATTCTTATTTATGGCAATGGCTGTTGCGGGTATCTGTTGCCTGTTAAAATCCATTCAGGAGGTAAGAGCATGCAGGGAGTCATAAATACAATGTTAACGATGTTTGAGGCGGTTAAGGGAAGCGGCTCTTATCTGATTCTCATGCTTGCCGCTCTCTATATTTTATATCGCGTTCATGCAGAAAAGAACCAATGGTATATTTATTATGCACTGCTGTGTCTGATATTGGTTTGCGCAAATCCTGCTTTGGTATGGATTTTATCAAAGGCATTTCCCGTGCTTGGGTCGTATGTAACTTTTCTGCCGTTTGTTCCGACTCTTCTGTTTATTCCTTTTGCGGTGGCGGAGCTTACCGATAAAGCCAAAAGTGCAAGACAGGCAGCGGGGATATTAGTGCTTACGGCACTTCTTATCGGACTTGCGGGCAATTTATTCGGCTTGTATCAGAAGGGGGACAACAAGGCAATACAGTATGGGGAATCGCAGGCTGCGGTTGTGGAGATAATAAAAGAACAGCAGCCGGAAATGGTTTTAGCGGACGAAACGGTTCTGCCGTTTCTAAGAACAAAAGCACCGGAAACAGTCCTGCTATACGGCAGGGACTTATATCAGCATGGGATGGATTTGGGAATTATTGACTTATACGGTGAAGAACTTTTGGATTTATATGAAGCCATGAAAAATCCAAAGGATACGATAGATGATATTTTATCTATGGCAGATATTTATGGCTGTGATATGGTTATTGTGAAGCAGTTTGAGACGGCTCCGGCAAAGTCGGGGCATTACACAAAGCTTACGGATAACGGACAATATATTGTGTATATGATACAATAAGGAGGAAGAGCGCATGGCATTATTAAGCGTAATCGTACCGTGCTTTAATGAAGAGGAAAATGTCCATTATTTTTATGAAGAACTGATGAAGAATCAGACATTCTTCGATGAAAAAGAATTAGATGTTGAAGTGATTTATGTGGATGATGGTTCAAAGGATAAAACGGTAGAAGAGATTAAGAAAGTATCTGTTTTGGACAATCGGGTTAAAATGGTATCTTTTTCACGCAACTTCGGTAAAGAGGCGGCTATCTATGCAGGCTTTCAAAAATCAAAGGGCGATTATGTGGTGATGATGGATGCTGATTTACAGGACCCGCCATCATTGCTCCCTAAGATGTTTTCTTACGTGGAGCAGGGCTATGATTCGGTTGCAACAAGAAGAGTATCCAGAAAAGGGGAACCGCCGATACGCTCTTTTTTTGCAAGGATGTTCTACCGTATCATGAACAAAATCAGTAAGGCAGATATTGTGGATGGAGCCAGAGACTACCGTTTGATGACGCGCCAGGTTGTGGATGCAATTTTAGCCATGGGAGAGTATAACCGTTTCAGCAAAGGAATCTTTGGCTGGGTAGGCTATGAAACAAAATGGATTGAATATGAAAATATTGAACGAGCACATGGGGAGACAAAGTGGTCATTTTGGAAGCTGTTTATATACTCCATTGAAGGAATTACGGCATTCAGTACGGTTCCGCTTGCATTTGCCTCTATTATGGGAGTCTTATTCTGCGTAGTTGCGTTTTTTATGATAGTATTTATTTTAATCCGTTCCCTTATCTGGACGGATCCGGTAGGGGGCTGGCCGTCTTTGGTGTGTATTATCTGTATGGTCAGCGGTGTTCAGTTATTCTGTCTGGGTATCGTAGGCCAATATTTATCCAAAACATACTTAGAGGTTAAGAAGCGTCCAATCTATTTAGTGAAAGAGGAGATATAAGGAAAGATTAAGGTATCTCATTGGAGGTCATATGCCGCAAATCAGTATTGTCGTACCGGTGTACAATGCAGAAAATTATATAGAGCAGACCATTACAATGGTGCGTAAGCAGACCTTTACGGATTGGGAACTGATTCTTGTAGAGGATTGTTCACCGGATCATTCGCGCGATATATTACGAAAGATAACGGAGACACTTTCCGATACCCGTATACGGGTAATTTACAAAGAAAAAAACGAGGGTGCGGCCAGAGCACGAAATACCGGACTTGAAGCCGTAACCGGACGATATCTGGCTTTTTTGGATGCGGATGATATCTGGAAGGAAAACAAACTTTCGGAAGAGCTTGCATTTTTAAAGGAAAAAGATGCTGCGTTTGTATTTACGGCATATGAATTCGGGGATGAGCAGGGGGTTGGAACAGGTAAAATTGTAAAGGTTCCCGAAACACTGACCTACAGGCAGGCATTATCACGCACGGTAATCTTTACAAGTACAACGATGTTTGACCTTGAAAAACTGGACAGGTCTCTGATTAAGATGCCGGAAGTTCCCAGTGAAGATAGTGCAACATGGTGGCAGATACTGCGTGCCGGATATACGGCATATGGGTATCCCCATGTAACGGCGATTTACCGCAGACCGCAAAAATCCTTATCTTCCGATAAAGGGAAGGCGATTAAACGTATCTGGTATTTATATCGGAAAGTAGAAAAGCTGTCATTTGTTACGAGTGTGCTTTGTTTTATAGGCTGGGCATTTCGTGCTACATTACGAAGACTATAAATTACTCCCGGAGGAAGTGTTGTGAGTAAGAAGGAATCATTAAAAAGAGCAATTATATTAAGTCTCTCCTTTTTTGGATTGGTTATTCAGACGGCAATTTATGCTTATACATGGCTTGAGGTATACCATATGAAGCTGGCATGGCACAACCGGTTTACATTTAAGGGCCATCTGCTTATGATTTTTGTGTACTTTGTACTGCTGTTGTTTTTCTCAACAACCTACGGAGGGTTGAAAATCGGCTATCTGAAGCCGGGGGATGTATATTTTTCACAGGTATTTGCTATTGTCTGTGTCGGAATTATTTCTTATTTACAGATATCACTGATGGAAATCAGGCTTGTAAAAGGCGGTCCGATGATTGAAATGGTACTGCTGCAGTTAGTGGTGGCAGCAGGATGGACGTATCTGTGCAATCGATGCTACAGGCTGTTTTTTCCTCCGAGAAGGCTTTTACTGATTTACGGAGACCATCCGATTGAAAGTATCATGACAAAATTTGCGAGCAGAAAGGATAAATACCGGATTACGGAATGCGTTCACATGAAAGAAGGCATCGATACGCTGATACAGAAAGCAACAGAGGGGCATTATGACGGAGTGGTTATCTGGGATGTGCCGACATCTGTCCGTAATAAATTATTAAAGCTGTTTTACAGCCGGAACATTCGTGTTTATATGATGCCGAAGATTTCGGATGTCATCATTAAGGGTTCGGACCAGCTGCATCTTTTTGACACACCGATTTTACTGACAAGAGAATATTCCTTAAAGGTGGAGCAGCGTTTTGTAAAACGTCTGATAGATATTGTCTGTTCACTTATTCTGATGATAATTGCATCGCCGATTATGGTGATTACGGCAGTTGTGATTAAACTGTATGACGGGGGACCTGTTTTATATAAGCAGGTGCGTTGTACGATAAACGGAAAAGAGTTCCATATTCTGAAGTTTAGAAGCATGCGCACGGATGCGGAAAAGGATGGTGTTGCCAGACTGGCTGCCAAAAATGATTCCCGTATTACTCCGATTGGGAAATTTATTCGTGCAGTGCGAATTGATGAGCTTCCGCAGTTAATTAATATCTTAAAGGGTGAGATGTCATTTATAGGACCGAGACCGGAAAGACCGGAGATTATCAGACAATATATGGAGGAAATGCCGGAGTTCGCATTTCGTATGAAGGTGAAAGCCGGGCTTGCGGGATATGCACAGGTTTACGGTAAATATAATACAACACCTTATGATAAGCTGAAGTTAGATTTATCTTATATTGAGAATTATTCTGTATGGCTTGACATTAAGTTAATGATGTTGACATTAAAGATTTTACTGACTCCGGAGAGTACGGAAGGGATTGACCAAAACCAGATAACGGCAATGAAAAAAGAAGCGAATGAGGATTCGAAATAAATGGAAAAAGACAGCACTTATATGCAGCGCAGTATCGATTGGAAAAAAGTCTGGCTGCTGTATTGCAAAAAAATAGGGATGATATTTTGGCTGACAGGGATGGCGGCTGTCATTGTTGCGGGCATTTACCGGGTTGTAAAAGCGATAAACAGTGAAGGACAGTTGTATCGTGTCAGCAGTGATTATTATATTACGTTTAATTTTGATGAACATGAATCCGGTCCGGATTATTATAATGCCTATACATGGGACAGTATTCTGCGAGATGACCCGATAGTGGAAGAAGCTTTGGCTATTTTACCAAAGGATTATACAAAAGAGGAAATCAAAGCTTCCATTACCGGAGAAATGCTCGGAGACTATCGTATATTGACGGTTCATGCAACTTCCAAAGACCCTGTCAGAGCAGAGGAAATCGCATATGCATATACACAAAGCCTTGCACGGTTTGCAGAAAAGATTGATATGTTGGATACAATCGAAATATGGAGCCGTGAAAAATGTCAGCCGGTAGTTGAAAAGGATCTTACAGGAAATGCCCTGCTGCTTGGCGCAATTTTAGGCTTTGCATTTTCATTGTTTGCGGTTGCATTTTTCTGTCTTTTGGATGATTCCTTCTATATAGAATGTGATTTTACGGATTGCTATGAAATTCCGTTTCTTGGCATGATAACAAAGAAGGGTTCTGCATTCTGCAAACAGGAGCTTAAGGAGAACGTATCGTATCTTTTAGGCAAGGATAAAACATATTATTGTGTAAATGTAGCCGTGGGGAAGGAAACAGAAGGTTCTGTTTTTGAAAAGCTGAAGGAAATCCATAACGGTATAAGTGGGGAACTTTCCTTACAGGGGAGTGACTTGGATACACTTAGGAACAGCAGCGGAGCGGTTTTATTGATTCCATGGGGTGAGAAAAACGGAAAAACAGTAAAAAAGACTGTTTCATTTTTACAAAAGCAGGACTGCATAATAGCGGGAGCTGTCATTTATCAGGCGGATGACAGATTTTTAAAGAGATATTACAGTATAAAATAAAAACGGAGGGAAATCCGGGGATGACCATACAGACATTGGTATCTTGTGTGAAACAGAATACAGAGGAAATTGCCTCAAAAATGAATCTGCAGACCGATGCAATTGTCATCAACCAATGCGATGAAAACAGCTATCGGGAATATACATATCTTGGGCATAAAATCTGCTGTTACAGCTTTAACGAACGCGGCGTCGGATTGTCCCGGAATAATGCACTGCTCCGGGCAACGGAGGATATTATCCTGTTTTCCGATGAAGATATCGTATATGAAGACGAATATGCACAGAAGGTTATTGCTGAGTTTGAGAAACATCCCGATATGGATTTTCTGCTGTTTAATATGGATGTGGAGGAAAGCCGCGCAACGTATCATACAGAAACAGAAACGCTTGTAAAATGGTATAATTGTGGCAGGTATCCGACCTATAGCTTTGCAGTCCGCAGAGAGAAGCTTCATAGGAATAATATTACGTTTTCGTTATTATTTGGCGGCGGTGCCAAATACAGTAACGGTGAGGACAGTATTTTTATAAGAGATTGCCTGAAAAAGGGAATGAAGATTATGGCAGTTCCTGTTACGATTGGAAAAGAGGTGCCGAGGCCTTCGACTTGGTTTAATGGCTATAACGAGAAGTTCTTTTTTGACAGAGGCGTACTGTATGCATATCTTTATGGGAAATTGGCAAAGCCCCTGGCGCTTCGGTTCTTAATAAAGCACAGAGCCATCATGTTTAAAAAAGAATATCCTATTACAATGAAAAAGGCATATTTTCTGATGAAGCAGGGAATGCAACATGAAAGAAGCTTCTGATGCGTTTAATTAGGAGAGCGATATGGTTTTATATACGGTAACAGCAGCAGTCGTTATTCTGCTTTCTTATTTTGTCTGTGAAAGACAGCCGATAACTGCATATGGGACGACAAGGAGACAGGCTCTTAGCAGGGTATGTCTCATTGCTGTTTTTACGATTCTTTTTCTTTTGTCTGCTCTGCGTATGGAAGTCGGCAATGATTATAAGAATTATGCCGTTACCTGTCACGAAATATGGATGGAAGGACATGTTGTGACGGAGGCCGGATTTAATTTTATAGTCAGGTTGATATATACACTTGCAGGCTGTGAAAACTATATTATCGTTTTTGCTGTTTTTGCGTTTTTTACAATCGGGATATTTTTAAAAACCTTTCGAAATGACAGTGAAAGCTTCTTTCTGTCAATGTTTTTGTTTATGACATTGGGCATTTATTTTCGTACTTTCAATACCGTCCGCTATTATTTTGTATTGGCGGTTGCGTTATATTCCCTTCATCATGTGGTAGAAAAACAGTATGTATATTTTATTCTGCTGATTGCTGTTGCAGCATTGTTTCATAAATCCGTATTGATAGTCATTCCGCTTTATCTGGCAGCAACCTTTCTGTCAAAAAAATGGCAGTATATTCTTCTGGCCGCAGGCGGGGCGGCAGTATATCTGGGGAAGGATTTTGTGATGTGGATAGCACTTAAGCTGTATCCTTCGTATGTCAATACCGGCTTTGTGGAAAGCGGAGAGAGTATTATGAGTAACCTTCCGAATATCGGAAGATGTATATTGGTTTTATTGCTCTGTCTGGCCTTCTATAAAGAGGCGATTGCGGAGAATGGAGCAAACAGGCTGTACTTTAATCTGAATTTTATGGCAATTCTGTTATATATATGCGGTTCTTATATTCCTTTGTTATCCAGATTCAGCTATTATCTTATCGTTCCGCATATGTTGTTGATTCCGGGTGTAATTATGAAAATTCCGGATGAAAAGAAGAAAAAAATCGTTTTGATGATTACGATAGTAATAGGAATTGCATATTTTGCATGGTTTTTAAAAACTGCTTCCGGGGAGGGAGTACGTGTATTGCCGTATCGGACGTGGATTATGGATGGCATGAAGGAGTATCTGTATGCAAATGAAGTTCTTTAGTATTATTGTGGTTTCCCTGAATCCGGGGGAGCGTCTGAAACAAACATTACTGAGCATTTTGAATCAGACATTTACAGATTATGAGGTCATAATAAAAGACGGCGGATCAAAGGACGGCTCTACGGATTTTCTGCAAAAAGAAGGAATACTCGATAATAATCCGCAAATCCGTTATATTACGCAGCCTGATGAGAGCATCTATGACGGAATGAATCAGGCACTTTCCTATGTGAACGGAAAATATGTGCAGTTCTTAAATTGTGGTGATTTGTTTTATGATAAAGATGTATTAAAAAAAGTGGCCGATGTAATTGAACAAAAACAGTCTGATGAGCCTGCCATATATTATGGAAACCAATATAATCTGCTGCAGAAAAGCATTGTGACATCGGCACCTGAAATCAATGATTTTACCTGCTATCGCAATGTTCCCTGCCATCAGGTGTGCTTTTATGATAAGCGATTATTTGATAAGCGCGTTTATCTTACAGAGTATACGGTCAGAGCCGATTATGAGCATTTCTTATATTGTATTTATGAAGAAAAAGCAAAAACAGAGGCAATGGATATTGTAATCTGTTCTTATGAGGGTGGCGGTTATTCCGAAACAAAGGAGAACCGGAAAAAATCAGCTATGCAGCATAAAGAAATCACAGCGAAATATATGGGTAAAAAAGCATTCGGATACCACCTGATTATGCTTTTTTCATTTGCCGGCCTGCGTGCTAAAATTGCAGAGAATCCGGTATTATCAAAGCCCTATAATGCATTGAAGTCAACGATTTACCGCAGGAAATAACCACAGAAAATTACCATGGGTAGTTATCATAGGTATCGATATCTCCGTGGATTGGAAACAGGTAGAGACATGAGAATATTATGGTTATGTAATATAATGCCGCCGATTGTCGCGGAAAAACTACAGATGGAAAGCAGTGTTAAGGAAGGCTGGATAACAGGTATATTGTCACGGCTTATTGCAGAAGGCAGGGACAATGAAATATCGCTTGGTATTGCATTTCCTGCGGAGGAGAATCTGAAAAGCTTTCATGATGTTTATGTGTGCAACGGTCTTTCGGTAGATTGCTTTGGATTCTACGAGGATTTATGCAAACCGGAGCTCTACCAGGTCGGAATTGAGAGACGTTTGGAAGAAATTACACAACAGTTTAAACCGGATGTTATACATGTTTTTGGGACAGAATACCCGCATGCACTTGCAATGGCGAGAGTATATCCGCATCCGGAGCGCCTTTTAGTAGGAATTCAGGGGGTTATTTCTCTCTGCGCGGAGGAATATCTTGCCGAAATTCCAAACTCTATTAGCAATAAAAAGACCTTTCGCGACCTGTTGAAAAAAGACAGTATATTACAGCAGCAGGAAAAATTTAAAAAGCGTGGGGAACTGGAGAAAAAGACGCTTCGCATTGCAGGCAATGTAACGGGAAGAACGGCTTTTGATAAAGAGTTTTGTAAAAAAGTCAATGAAGATGCCGTGTATTATCCGATGAATGAGACGATGAGACCCTGCTTTTATGAAGGCAGCTGGCAGCTTGAAAAATGCAAAAGACATCGTATCTTCTTCAGCCAGGCAGATTATCCGTTAAAGGGTTTTCATTATCTGTTACAGGCAATGCCGCGGATATTAAGCAAATATCCGGATGCTGAAATTGTTGTTGCCGGAAACGATATCATTCATAAACAGGGTCTGCTTGGATGGCTGAAGATTTCTTCTTACGG
Source organism: Lachnospiraceae bacterium (assembly GCA_016294075.1). GTDB lineage: Bacteria > Bacillota > Clostridia > Lachnospirales > Lachnospiraceae > RGIG8767. The sequence goes on from JAEDCQ010000002.1 coordinate 103,271, forward strand.
GAAATATCTGCAAAGCCTGATAAAGAAGTATCATTTGCAGGAGAAGGTGCACTTTGCAGGAAAATTGTCGGCTGAACAGATGAAGCAGCAGTATCTGGAATGCCATACCTTTGTTTGTGCTTCTTCGCTGGAAAATTCGCCGAACTCCGTTGCAGAGGCAATGCTTTTGGGAACACCGGTAGTTGCTTCCCGCGTAGGTGGAGTACCGTCTATGATAACCGACCAAAAGGAAGGCTTGTTATTTGAAAACGGTGATACCGATGGATTGGCAGATGCTGTTTTGGAATTATGGAGAGAGGACTCCATTCTGCCGATTATACAGCGAATTTCAAAGGCAGCGGCTTTGCGCGCAAGACAGGTTCATGATCCGGAAACAAATTTTAAGCGTTTGAAAGAAATTTACAGGGAAATTGAAGCTTATGAAGATAACAATGATCAGTAATTATATCAATCATCATCAGATTCCGTTTTCCGAGGCGCTGAATAAACGGGAGGGAGTAGAATATACTTTTATCCAGACAGAGCCGATGGAAGAGGAACGTATAAAAATGGGCTGGGGCCTGGATCCGAAATCTTTGTCGTATGTTACGCTTCTGTATGAAGAGGAAGAAAAGTGTACACAACTGATTTGGGAAAGCGACCTGCTGTTGGTAGGCTGGATGGAAAGAGAAGATTTAATAAAAAGGCGTTTGGAGGCAGATAAGCTTACCATTCGTATGAGTGAGCGTTTATATAGAGAAGGCCAGTATAAGGCAGTCTCCCCGAGAGGTTTAATCCGAAAATACAAAGAGCATACAAAATACAGAAACGGTAATGTTTATCTTCTCTGTTTTGGTGCATATGTTGCGTCGGATTTTCATATTGTGAGAGCATATCCGAATAAAATGTACCGTTTCGGATATTTCCCGGAAACAAAAATTTATGAAGGCGATTCTCTTTTTGAGAAAAAACCGTCCCCGGATACGGTGCATATTGTATGGGCGGGCAGATTCATGAAGCTGAAGCATCCGGAATTTGTATTAAAGCTTGCAAAGGACTTAAAGGAAAAGGGATATTCGTTTCATATTCATTTTGTTGGAGACGGCGAAATGAAAGAAGAGTTATGTAAACAAAAAGAAGAACTGGCACTTTCAGAAGAGATTACGATGTACGGATTTCAGTCACCGGAAAAAGTGCGTGAAATCATGGAAAAAAGCCATATTCATTTATTTACGAGTAACCACTTGGAAGGCTGGGGAGCTGTTGTAAACGAAGGTATGAACAGCGGATGTGCAGAGGTTGTGAATTCCGAAGTGGGTGCTGCTCCGTTTTTAATAAAGCATAAGAAAAACGGTTTGATTTATAAAGAAGGAAGCTATGAGGATTTCCGCAACTGTGTTTTTTCATTGTTTGAAAACAAGGATTTGATTACACAGTACGGAAGAGCGGCTTATCAGACAATTGTAACGGAGTGGAATGCGGAAAATGCCGCAAAGCAGCTTCTGCGGTTCTATGAAAACCTAAAGCAGGGTATCCTTGACCCGCCTGCAAGCGGACCGTTCAGCGTGGCTCCGGTTATTTCGCCGCGGAAGATGTATGAGGTTATTTATGAAGAATGAGTTTCTGATATCGGTGATTGTGCCGGTATATAATATTGAAAAAGAATATCTGGAGCGTTGCGTCCGCTCTGTCATGAATCAGACTTACAGGAAGCTTGAGATTTTACTTGTAGACGACGGTTCCACGGATGGTAGCGGGACAGTCTGTGATTCACTGGCTAAGGAGGATGAGAGAATCCGCGTCTTTCATAAAGAAAACGGCGGTTCTTCGTCAGCAAGAAACGTAGGGATACAAAATGCAACAGGAGAATATATCGGCTTTATCGACAGTGATGATTATATTGAGCCGGATATGTATGAACTGCTTGCAGAGGCAGTACAAAAACATGCTGTACCTATGGCACAGGTTTCAAGAGATGAGATGGATGCGCAGGGAAACCGGATGCCGGATGTGTGTATTCCACCGAAAGAGGAAACGTGTATTACGTCCGAAGAAATGATGAGAGAGCTACTGATGCATCGCGGGGATTGTTCTTATTGTACGAGAATTACCCATAAATCGCTGTTTAAGGACAGAGAGTTTCCGGTGGGAAAGCTCAACGAAGATTTTTATCTGCTGACACAAATGCTTACAGACATTACGCAGCTTACAATCCTGCCAAAACAGTGCTATCATGTTTTTTACCGCATCGGCAGCAACAGCCGCAAAAAGGATAAACATGACTTTTCCAGAGTGTTTACCGATATTGTGGAAAATGCAGATATGGTAACGGAATTGGTACGCGGGCAGTATCCTAAACTTGTGCCTGTTGCATTTCGATTTGGATGTTATCAGAGATTGGATTATCTGCTGCATATTCCGATTGAGCAGATGTGCAGGGAGAATACATTTTATTACAATGTGGTATCGTATCTGCGTAAAAACATATGTCAGATGATTATGAATCCGTATTTGACAAAAAAGAATAAGATTTATCTTTTTTTACTTTCTCTTGCACCTAAAAAAGTAAGACAGCTGCATGCTCTTTTAAGAGGGAAATAAAGTGTGGCAGAGTCATGCTGTTTTATGGAAATAAGAATGAATTTGAGGGGACTTATGAAAAAGACAATTGTTGTGATGCCTGTGGCAAACGAAGAAAATACAATGGAAGAATTACTGGACAGGCTGTTAGCCCTACCCTATGACAATTTATTTGTATATCCGGTCATTGATGATTATTCTAAGGACAAAACAGAGGAGACTATCCGAAGAAAAGAAGCGGAAACCGGCCGTGTGAAGTGTATTTATTATAAGGAATCCAAAGGGGTTATTACCTGCTATCTGGAGGGCTTCAGGCAGGCACTAAAAGATGGGGCGGAGTGGATTGTTGAGATGGACGGTGGATTAAGCCATCTGCCGGAGGAACTGCCGCAGTTTCTGGATAAGCTGAAAGAGGGATATGATTGTGTCTGGGGTTCCCGTTTTATGAAGGGCGGGCAGATGAGTAATCTTCCTCTCTATAGAAGAATTCTGAGTCAGGGTGGAACTTTTTTATCGAATTTTGTATTGGGAACATCCTTAAAAGATATGACCAGCGGTTTTGAAGCATTTCAAAGAGAGGTAATGGAAGAAATGAATCTGGAGCGAATTTTATCCAAAGGACACATGTACCAGACGGAAATGCGGTATTACTGCCGTAACCTTCGGACAATTGAAGTGCCGATTCATTATATCGGAGGAGAATCCAGCTTAAAAGGAAGCTCCGTGACGGAAGCGCTCCGGCTTCTGTTTGAATTAAAGAAGAATGAACCGACATTCTGGAGGAAAAAAGAAAATGCATAAAGTAAAATATCTTATCCTCGGGGCAGGACCTTCGGGGCTTGCCTTTGCCGGGAGTTTAAAGGATAAAGGCGAGGACTCATTTCTTGTATTGGAAAAAGAAGCGACAGCAGGAGGTTTGTGCCGCAGCACTATGGTAGACGGAAGTCCGTTTGATATCGGAGGCGGTCATTTTCTTGATGTGAAACGAGAAAAAGTAAACGAATTTCTGTTCCGTTTTTTGCCGAAAGAGGAATGGAGGCTGTTTACCCGTGACAGCCGGATTGAACTGGAGGGTGTCACGATTGGCCATCCATTTGAAGCAAATATCTGGCAGATGCCGCTTGAAAAGCAGGTGGAATATCTGGAATCCATTGCTAAAGCGGGCTGTAACAGTGGGGTAGAAATGCCTGAAAAATTTGTGGAATGGATTACGTGGAAGCTGGGGGATAAAATTGCTGCTGATTATATGATCCCGTATAATAAAAAGATGTTTGCGGATGAACTTAATGAGCTGGGTACATACTGGCTTGAAAAGCTTCCGGATGTAAGTTTTAAGGAAACCCTGTTATCGTGTCTTGCGCATAAGCCTTACGGAACACAGCCGGGACATGCGATGTTTTATTACCCGAAGAAATACGGCTACGGAGAGGTTTGGCTGCGTATCGCTGATTCCATGAAAGAGCATATGGTATATGAATGTAAGGTTACAAAGCTTGATTGTGATGCAAGAATTGTGACTTGTGCAGACGGAGAGGTTTATCAGGGAGAAACTGTTATTACGACAATTCCGTGGAATGCATTTGAGACTATTGCAGGTATGCCGGAGGGACTGCAGACAGATATAATGGAATTAAAATCTTCAGCAGTCGAGACAAGATATGTGCCGGATAATTTGGATACAGATGCTCAATGGATATACTATCCGGAAGAAAAACTGCCGTATCACAGAATATTGGTACGCCATAATTTTTGTGAAGGCAGTAAAGGCTATTGGATGGAAACAAGAAAGGAACGTACGTCTTTGTTTGCAAAAGAGGATAATTCCTATCGGTATCTGAATGAATATGCATATCCTCTAAATACAATAGAGAAACCGCAGATTATGGAAAGGCTGCTTACATTTGCAGGCTCAAAGCAGATTTACGGACTGGGACGCTGGGGAGAGCATAATCATTATAATTCCGATGTGACCGTAGAGCGTGCCATGAATCTGGCAGAGGAATTATTATAAATCAGAGACTGCTTTATGAATTGTCAGAGGAGCAAAATGAAAGAAAAAACAAAAAATAAATGGATTAAAAAAGTTACTATTATATTGGGAATGCTGCTTGTTTTCTGTGCGGTAATGCTTGTATTGACACATTCGGCAAAAAATGGGCGTAAAACAACGGAAAGACTGCCGGAGATTTCGGACAGCCCGCTTTATGTGGAATGTATGCCGAATGAACCGGTAGAAGCATCTTTGATTGTGACAGAGGATATATCCATCAGCGGACTGCAGATTTTACTTGTAAATATTTCGCCGGAAAGCCGCGGCAGTCTGCATGTAACGATGAGAGACGATGCACAGAATATTTTGTTTGAACAGACACTGCCGGTAAATACAATTGTGCCCGGGGAATGGTTTACCGTTTCCGGCGAGGCAGTACTTGAAAGCAAGACCGGTTATACGGTAACATTTCTTGCCGATGATAGTGCTCCGTATTTTATGCAGGTAGCAGAAGAGGACTATAAAAATCTGCCGTTTGCAGAGACTGTATATGTCAATGGAGTAGAATCCGAATACAATATTTCCATGGGTGTTAATGAGGTAACGCCGGTTGAATTGACGTTTGGCGAAATCTTTTATTATTCTGTTCCGTTTTCTGTGATTGCATTGATTGCAGGTATTTTACTTGTTTTATTCGGAAAAGAAAAGGTTGTGAAGGCTCTTTCGGTAATACCCATAAAAGAATTCTTCAAAAAATACGGAAATGAAGTATTTCTTATACTGATTTTTATCTTTTCCTGTATGGGAATTTATTCCGATGCATATGTCAAAGGAGTATATATTACATCCGATTCGGCAGGCTATTTACGGGAGGCTGTAAATCTTGTAAAGGGAAACGGATTTTTCTATGACGGAATGGCAGGGTATACGGGATGGTTTGCGAACTGGCCGATTCTGTATCCGCTTAGCATAGCAGGAGTAATGCTTGTAACCGGAACCAATGCTTATCTGGCATCTAAAATTGTGGCGATGCTGATGGTTGGCTTGATTTTAACCGTTCTTTACCTGTTTTATAAAAAAGAAGCATGGATTTATGCACTTTGTGTATTAAACTTAGGATTTGTAACCTTGACACATTATACATGGAGCGAGGTGCCGTTCATTTTATTCCTGCTTTTGTTCGCTCTCTTCTTTGCTAAAATCGTACAGTCGGATATGCCCCGGATAAGAGACTTTGTTTTCTTGGGCATTGCAGGAGTCGGTTGTTTTTTGACCAGATATTTCGGAATTTATATCTGGATGGTAACCGGTCTTTATATTTTGTATTATGCTTGGGAATATTATAAAAAAAGACAGAAACAGCAATTTGTAAAAGTAATCGGACTTACTGCGACAGCGATGGTATCCGGTATACTTTCTTTAGGATATCTGTTCATGAATAAAATTATGAACGGGCATGCATCCGGTGTAAGCAGAACCCTATGGTGGGATGATTATGAAATTCTTACGAATGATTTAATCCAATCTCTGCTTACGGAAATATGCAATATCTTTTCTGTTCAGATTCCGGATTTTATTGACTCGTATCCGTATAATCTGAAAGTGCTTTTACTTGCTTTGATTTTTGTGGGATTGATTTTATTTGTGAAAAAAACAGCAAAATGGGAATCAACAGAAGGAGTAATGATTACATTCGGTGTCTGCTATTATGTGATTTTTATTGCAATCCGCTATGTGTCATCGATGGACACCTTCTATTTCCGTTTCTTTGAACCGGCAAGCTTTTTAATTTGTCTGGGACTGCTTGGCCTGCTGCTTCCGTATGTACGGAAAAAGACAGGGATGGCGGTACTTTATGTAATGGTTTTTGCATTCATGCTGCTGGGGATGGCCTCTATGGTGCAGAATGACGCATTGGATGGAAAAAATGCGTATTACCACAGCCTGACGGAACAGTGGGATAAGGTGTATCAGGAAATTCCGGAAAAATCGGTTGTGATTTTCAGTGATTTGGATTTCCGTTCTTCTTATTACAGACCCGATGTGATAGGCGGTGAAATTCGCCCGGAATACTCCTTTGAAGAGGTATGCAGAATATATCAGGGCTCCGATTATCTGTGTATAAAAACAGATTTTGCCATGGCAATGTTAGAATCCGGAGAATATGAGGAGTCTATGGCGGCAAAACTGAAGGAAGCACTGGAGGCATCCGTGCAGGATACATCAAAGAAATTGCAAGATAATGCGGAGTATGCTATAATCCGTTTGGTACCTTAAAGAGTTTGGAGGCAGAAATGTTAACGAATAAGACAATACTGATTACCGGAGGGACAGGTTCCTTCGGAAAATGTTTTACAAAATATGTATTAGACCATTACGATGTCAAAAAAATCATTATTTATTCCCGTGATGAGTTCAAGCAGTGGATGATGGAAAATGAATTCCGTAGCTATCAGAAGGGCTATGAATCCAAGCTGCGCTTCTTTATCGGAGATGTCAGGGATTTGGAACGCTTTAAGAGAGCCTGCTACGGTGTGGACTATATTATCCATGCGGCGGCGCTAAAGCAGGTCCCGGCTTGTGAATATAATCCGAATGAAGCTATCAAAACCAATATTAACGGTGCGATGAATGTGATTGAAGCGGCACTTGACTGCAATGTGAAGAAGGTTGTAGCGCTGTCTACCGATAAAGCGGTCAATCCGGTTAATTTATACGGCGGAACAAAGCTGGTATCGGACAAGCTGTTTATTGCGGCAAATGCTTATGCCGGCAGTAAGGATGTAAACTTTTCTATCGTGCGTTACGGTAATGTGGCGGGCAGCAGAGGAAGCGTGATTCCGTTCTTCCATAATATTATTAAAAACGGTGGGGATGAACTGCCGATTACGGATTATCGGATGACACGTTTCTGGATCAGCTTAACACAGGGTGTGGAACTGGTAATCAAGGCATTAGAGGAAGCAAAAGGCGGTGAAACCTTTATCAGTAAGATTCCGTCCTTTAAGATTACCGATTTGGCACAGGCAATGCTTCCGGGCTGTAAGATGCCGGAGGTTGGTATACGCGAAGGGGAAAAACTCCATGAAATTATGGTAACAGTGGAAGATTCCATGACGACCTACGAGTTTGATAAACATTTTATTGTATATCCGCAGATGGTTTGGAATGACAGACAGCAGCCGGATGAAAGAGGCAAAAAGGTGGAATACGGATTCTCCTACAGCTCAGGGAACAATACCGAATGGTTATCTGTTGAGGAGATTCGTGATTTGTTAAAGACAATTGATTTAGAGTAAATTTGGCGGCTGTCTTTAAATGAAATAAAAACGAAATAAAAATCTGTGGCTGACTTTTTACGGCACACAGATTTTTGTTTATATAGAATTCCTATATTTGTTCGGAAAGTGAGGATATTATGGAAAGACCGGCAATATGCGGCGGCAACCCCGTCAGAGACACTAAAATTTTTTATGGGCATCAATATCTGGACCAGGCAGATTATGATGCGGTATTAGATGTATTAAAAAGTGATTATTTAACCTGCGGACCAAAAATAAACGAATTGGAAGCTAAATTATGTGAGATAACCGGAGCAAAATATGCGGTAGTATGCAGCAACGGAACGGCAGCTTTACATATGGCGGCTATGGCGGCCGGCATAAAAGAAGGCGATGAATTAATCACAACACCGATTACATTTGCGGCAAGTGCCAATTGCGCACTCTACTGTGGCGGCAGACCTGTTTTTGCGGATATTAATGAAAAAACATATAACATTGACCCGTCTTCCGTAGAAGAACACATTACACCTGCGACAAAGGCAGTTGTGGCAGTGGATTATACGGGTCAGGCAGTAGAACTTGACCGGCTGCTTTCTATCTGTCATAAACATAATCTGGTTTTGATTGAGGATGGAGCACATTCCATCGGAACAAAATATAACGGAAAGGGTGTCGGCTCCATTGCGGATATGACTACCTTCAGCTTCCATCCGGTAAAAACAATTACCGGGGGAGAAGGCGGCGCAGTACTGACAAACAGTGAGGAGTATTATCAAAAGCTTTTACTAGCCCGTTCGCATGGCATTACCAGAGTGCCGGAATTATTAGAAAATGAGACAGACGGTCCATGGTATTATGAGCAGATTTCTCTTGGTTATAACTATCGTATGACCGATATTCAGGCAGGACTGATTTTGAGCCAGCTGAATAAATTGGATATGTTTGGTAAGCGTAGAAAAGAATTGGTGGAACATTATAATAAGGCATTTGCGGATAACGATGCAATTGTTGTTCAGGAAGAAATTCCGGAATCGGATACAGTCAGACATTTATATATTCTTCGGCTTAATTTAGAGAAGCTGACAATTAACAGAAGGGAATTCTTCGATGCACTGGCAGCAGAAAATATCTGCTGTAATGTCCACTATATTCCTGTGTATTATTTCCCGCATTATAAACGATTGGGATATACAAAAGGACTGTGTCCGAAGGCGGAGAAATTATATGATGAGATGATTACATTACCGTTGTATTACGGAATGAGTAATCGGGATTGTGATGATGTCATTCGGGCAGTTTTAAAGATTGCAGCGTATTATCATAAGGAATAAGTGTAGCGTAGCAGAAAGGAAAGAAGAGGTATGCAGGAAAAGATAGAGTGGGTAAAAGCCCATATAATGGATATTCTGATTTGGGGATTGATTGGATTTTTTGCGTTATTATATATATCCCTGCTCTTTAATTATAATATCTGGACAGATGAAGCATTTACATTAGGATTATTAAAAGGGAATATCAAGGAAATAATTGAAGGAACTGCAATAGATGTTCATCCCCCATTATACTATTTTTATGCTAAAGTATTCTATGTCATTACAAACGGGTCCTTATGGGTTCAGAAGTTTATTGCCATTATTCCACAGATAGGAACTTATTTATTAATTGCAACTGTTTTTCGAAAAAAATTTGGAGACACAGCTACTTTATTATCGCTTATCTTTTTTACATGTATACCCTGTACAATGGAATTTTCTGTGCAGGTGCGAATGTATTCTCTTGCATTATTTTTTGTAACATTATGTGGGATATATGCACATGAAGCATATATGGATAATACGCTGAAGGCATGGGTATGGGTAACCATAGGGGCATTAGGGGCTGCTTATACTCATTACTTTGCATTTGTGTCTGTCATTGTGATTGTAGGTTTTCTTTTTTTGGCGATTCTTTTTTCAAAAAGAGAACTGTTAAAAAATTGGTTTATTGCAGCAGCATGTATGATTATCGGATATTTACCATGGGCAAAGTCTTTTATTATACAGGTAACAAGAGTAAGAGAAAATTATTGGATACCTGAAATTACACCGGAGGTAATTTGGAGTTACTTCGTTTGGACATTTGATTTGGAATTGGAACCGGGAGTAGTATACGGAGTCTTGGGGCTGTTAGTTATCGCAGGCGTTATAATTCTTGTGCAGATTATCAGAAAAAAAGAAGGTGCTGATATTGTGGCATTGTTTGCTATGTTGGTTCCTACCATGACAGCAGTTCTTGGGGTAATAATTTCACTTTCCAAATCACCGATTTATCGTGATCAGTATATATTTCCTTCTTTAATGCTGTTAGCAATCTTTTTTGGTCTTGCATTTAGAAAAATAAACGGGAAAATTCTGATTCCGGTCTGTGCCTTTCTTTTATTTGTTGGGGCAGTACAATATAAAGAATGCTTTCGCCAGGAATATAAAAGTACATATGTACCTCAAACGATGGAGTTTTTTGAACAGAATCTGTCAGAGGATGATTATATTGTATATAATTGGGATACATTTGACTTTATTTATGAGTTATATTTTCCTGTTGAGCAGATGGCATATATAGAGGATTTTGATTTTTCACAGGATTTTAATACAGTATGGTTTTTAAATACAAAATGGAATCCTGAGATTGATCCTGCTGTTTTGGAAGCTAATAATCTTTCCATGGATATTATCGGTTTGTATGGAATTGAACATAATGAGTTTGATTTATATATGATTTATCATAATGAGTATAAATAACAGGATGGTTGTTTATGTCTGAAAAAAAATTAAGTATTATCGTGCCTGTATTTAACATGGCGGCAGACGGAAAATTGAATTATTGTTTGGATTCCCTTATTAACCAGACTATTACAAATTATGAGATTATCGCTGTAGATGATTGCTCGACGGACAATTCATGGGATATTTTAAAAGATTATGAAAAACAATATCCGGGGAAATTGAAAGCGGTGCATTCCCCTGTCAATAAGCATCAGGGTGGCGCGAAAAATATTGGTCTGAAAATGGCAAAGGGAGAATGGATTGGATTTATCGACAGCGATGATTGGGTTGTGCCGGATTTTTATGAAAGACTGATTGGAAAGGCAGATGAGACCGGGGCAGATGTGGTCGGATGTGATTACTGCCTGACGGATGAGCATTCCATGAAGGTGGGACAGATTGTGTCGAATAACAAACCGGAGCAGACAGGGATTCTGGATGATGAGAAGAGAAAAAGTCTGATTTTGGACGGCGGCAGTCTGGTGGTTAAAATTTTTAAACGGAAAATGATTATAGAAAATGCATTATTTTTCCCTGAGGACATTTTTTATGAAGATAATGCGTTGGGAAATTCTTACCTGATTCTTGCCAATCGGTTTGAGTATATTCCGGAACCGTTATATTTTTATTATCAGCATGATACTTCTACCGTCCATACGATTTCACCGAAGCGCTGCGAGGACCGTATGGAAGCAGGCAGATTGATGATAGAGGATGCCAAAAGATTCGGTTATTTTGAAAAATATTACAGTGAATTGGAGTATAGCTTTACTTTATTACATTATGTAAACACACTTTTTACCTATATGTCAGGTGTAAAGCATACGAAATACAGCTTTGTTAAGAAGATGGGAATGGAAGTCAGAAAATATTTCCCGGATTTTCAGAAAAATCCGTATTATCAGGAGAGAACTCATGCGGAAGAAAAAAAGCTGATTGCCATGCAGCAGAAATCAACACTTTATTTCATGGCATATTATAAGCTTTTGTGGGCATACCGGAATTTTAGGGAGGCTCACGGATAATAGTAAGACATTCAATGGATGGGATACATCATGAATCGAATAATACAAAAGAAATATTATATTTTTATAATGACAATTATCCTGCTTACGTTATTTCTTTTGTTTACAAACGGGTTGGAACAAAAGGAAAAGAAAGAAAAACTGGCAGAAAAAATAGAAGAACTTGGGACGGATGAATTTAAATTGGTCTTATGGGATGCCTCTTTTTTTTCGGACGGGGAACAGGAAATAGAGATAAAGTGGTGGTTTAATGATGCAAACAATCTGTATTATTTCTTTTTACCTTCTTCAATAAGCGGGCGGCTATGCTATGTCTTTAATCAATATGATTCTGTCTTAATAGATAAAAATAAAGTTTTGCCCGGGGATACGTTTAATTTGGAAACAGGACGGCATCTGCTACAATTGGATTCAGGTGAACAAGTTACAATAGAGATTATGGGTTCTGAAAATATTGCATCCATGTTTATGACTACGGATTCAGGAGATTTGTCAGCAATTCATGAATCAAAGGAGAATGAAGATTCGGGAAATTATGTTTTGTTTGATGCGGAAGGTAATATTAACTGTGATGGTAAATTAAGCACGATTCGCGGAAGAGGAAATATGACGTTTGATGCCGCAGATAAAAAATCTTATGCTATTAAAATGCAGGAAAAAACAGCCGTTTTGGACCTGGGTATTGCAAAAGGCTGGTCACTTCTTGCAAATGCATTTGATGAATCCCTGATTCGCAATCAAATGGTTACACAAATGGCAAAAGAAATGCGTATGGAATATGTTGCGGACATGACACATGTTGATTTATACATTAATGGGGAATATCAGGGCGATTATCAGCTTGCGGAGAAAGTGGAAATTGCAGAAGAGAGACTCAATATACGAAATCTGGAAAAAGAAATGGAAGAACTCAATCCGGATATAGATTTTGTCATGTTGGAATCTACGGAAGAACCGGTAGGGGATTTCCCTGCAATTAAATGGGTAGAAAATCTAAATGTACCTGAAAATATTGAAACAGGATATCTGCTTGAATTGGATATGACATATCGATATTATGAGGAACAAAGCGGCTTTATTACTTCCAGAAAGCAGCCGGTAGTTATCAAAAGCCCCAAGTGTGTGAGCTATGAGCAGGTCTTTTATTTAGCAAATAAATATCAGGAATTAGAAGATGCATTGTGTGCTCCAGACGGCTTTAATGAGGATACAGGTCTGTATTATTATGATTATCTGGATTTGGATACATTTGCACAGAAATATCTTTTAGATGAAGTCAGTAAAAATCTTGATGCTGCTCTGACGAGCTTTTTTATGTATATTCCCGAAAATGATACCCGTTTTTATGCCGGACCGATTTGGGATTATGACAGAACCTTCGGGGTGGATTTTGAAAGATGTGGAATTGATTTGAAGGACCCTGTTGGGTTTTATGTTTCTGAAAATATTTATTATGAAGAAGCAGATGTCAATATTTTTTATCTTTTGTGTCAGCAGGAAGAATTCAGTGAACTATATAAAAAAATGTACTTTGAAGAAGTGCGGGATATTGTACAGAAGATTGCCGAAGAAACTGGAGAAGAAAATGCAAAAAAAATAGAAAGCTCAGCAATGATGGATGCTGTTCGATGGGACAGCTTTGAAAGCGGCATGGACGTAGAGATTAATCGGAAACTGTTCTATGAGAACGTGGAAGCAGTTAAATCATTTATAGAAAAAAGAATTGTATTCCTGGATGAAGCATGGAAATAAAGGAGCTAAAATGGAAATCGGAAGCATATATGAGATGAATCCGAACTGCATAGAGAAATTAAATTCCAATCAGCGGGAGTCTCTTTGCCTAAAAGAAGTGGATAAGTATGGAAGGAAAAATACCGCCTATACAGCTTCTGCCAGAGAAGCCATCTCACTTGCTCTGATTTCTATGGAAAAAGAGTACCCTTCTGTTTCAAAGAAATGTCTTATGCCGGGGTATATGTGTGATACGGTATTTATTCCTTTTGTAAAGGCAGGCTGGGAGTTATGTTTTTATCATCTTGATAAAAATATGAAAGCGGATAGAGAAGAATTAGAGGCGTTGATCTGGGATGAACAACCGGGGCTTCTGTTTATCCATGACTATTATGGGATGGATACATGGAAAGAATTGCGTCCGTTTCTATCACAATGCCGGCATAAAAATATTCTGATTATGGAAGATGTAACACAGGCTTATTATCTGAATGTAGACACAGAGGCCGACTATGTCATCGGCAGTCTGCGTAAATGGTATGCCATTCCCGATGGTGGATTCGTTACAACGAATCATACAATCTCCGGGGAAGTAATAGTAAAGGATGATACCTTTGCAATGGAACGGTTCGGGATGTTAAGTAAAAAGTGGGATTATTTAGAAGAGATTCAGGATTTAGAGGGCAGTCTGAATGATATAAGCATAAAGCAGTTACAGAAACAAAAAGAAGAGTATCTGACGCATAACAGGAAATTGGAAGAAAGGCTGGATAATTATGAACAGATAACAAGAATTTCTGCTTTGTCCCAAAGGCTTCTTGCTGAGACAGAGGAAGAAAATTGCAAAAAACGCCGAAGTGAAAACTATTGTATTTTGCAGGAAGGTCTAAAAAACAAAAAATCTCTGACACCTGTTATGGAGAACTATGAGGAAAAGGCATTGAAAAATGTATATGATGCTGTACCCCTCTATTTTCCCGTTTATATGAAAAACAGGGAAGCAATGCAGGAATATTTGCGTAGACAGGATATTTACGTACCGGTTCTCTGGCCTGTCGGAAAAGAAAATGCGGATTTGTTAAGTAACGATGAAGAATATATTTTTTCACATATCGCAGCAATCCCCATGGATCAGCGATATGGAAAAGAAGAAATGGAACATATTTTGGAAGTAATTGATGAGTATGAGTCTTCTTTATGACTCAGCATATGAGGAGAGCTGCAGATGATTGGGATTCGTGCAGATGCAAATGAAGTCGTTGCGACAGGGCATATTATGCGTTGCATGACAATTGCCGGTCAACTTAAAAAAATGGATGAAGAAGTAATTTTTTTTCTTGCGGATGATTATGGGATATCCATGCTGGAAGAAAGAAATCTGGCATATGTTGTGATGCATACGGATTGGGAAAAGCCGACAGAAGAGCTTCCGATTTTGTGTCGGGAAATTGAAAAACGGAATATCCACACGATGCTTTTTGATTCCTACCGGATAACCAAGGAATATTTTAATAACTTACGGACGAAATTATCTGACAGGATCCGTCTGGCATATATAGATGATTTGTTTGAGGATATTTATCCGGTTGATGTGTTAATCAATTATAATGCATATCATGCGAGATTTCCGTATGAAAAATTCTACATGGATGCATATCATTCTGATAAGGAGTACTATCCTGTTAAAACCAAGCTGTGTCTCGGACCGGCTTATGTACCTCTTCGGGAGGAATTTGGGAAAGACAGTGTGGAAAACGGCTGTGATAATTCCGTATTACTTAGCTGTGGCGGTGGTGACAGTCTGCAGTCCATGTATGGAATTTTAGAAAAAGCCATGAGAGATGACCGCTTCCTGAATGTGGAGTTTCACGTTATTGTGGGTCGGTATCATCAAAAGAAAGAGTTATTGGAAAAAATTGCAGAAGAGCATAAAAACATTGTCCTGCATCAGGATGTCAGAAATATAGCAGAAATAATGGAAGAAAACCGGATTGCTGTTTCGGCAGCAGGTACGATGCTGTATGAGCTCTGTGCAATGGAGCGCCCGACCGTATTTTTTATTACGGCGGATAATCAGCGTTATGACAGCGATTTTTTTGCAAAGGATGAGCGGATGCTTTTTGCAGGGGACATAAGGGCGGACAGAGAAGCCTGTATTAATCATGTGTTGGATGGCATGCATGAGCTGTTCGGCAATTATGAAAAATGTGCTCTGATGAAGGAAAAATTACGTCGCGTGACGGATGGAAACGGGGCTGAACGAATTGCGGAAGCGTTATTGGAGGAGATATAAGGATGAATGCAGTAGCAATAATAACCGCAAGAGGCGGGAGTAAACGAATTCCGGGGAAAAATAAAAAAGATTTTTTAGGAAAGCCGATTATCTGCTATTCGATTGAAGCAGCACTTGCATCCGGATTATTTGATGAAGTTATGGTTTCAACGGACGATGAGGAGATTGCTCAGATTGCAGAAAAAGCAGGGGCATCGGTTCCTTTTATGCGAAGTGAAAAAACAGCAAATGACTATGCGACAACCGATGACGTGCTGCTGGAGGTATTGGAAGAATACGAAAAACGTGGAAAAACCTTTATCTACATGGCATGTATATATCCGACCGCTCCGTTTGTAACAGCAAGGAAGCTGCAGGATGCGATGCAGGTTTTAAAAGAGAATCAGGCAGACGGAGTTATGCCTGTTGTACGGTTTTCTTTCCCGCCACAGCGTGGAATGGCAATCAGAAACGGCAGACTCGATTACTGCTATCCGGAAAATGCCATGAAGCGTTCACAGGATTTAGAGCCTATGTATCATGACTGCGGACAGTTTTATGTATATGATGTAGAAAAATACCGCGCCTGCAGAGGCGATTTGCCTGACGGATACTTCCCCATTGAAGTGCCGGAAACAGAGGTACAGGATATTGATAATCTGTCGGACTGGAAACTGGCAGAGATAAAGTATGAGATGATGGAGAAAAGTAAATAGAAGAGAGTTTACTGAAATGATGAATTTATATACCAACCTTTAAGGAAAACCCATTAAAATGTCAAAAAACAGCAAATTTTGTTATAAAAAACACAATTCAGTAAATAATAATGTTTTTATGTAAGTTATAAGTTAAACTGAAGATATGCAATAGGTACTATCGGTGAAAAAAGAGACCTTGCAATATTAACGAAAGAAAAAGATTTTTCAGGGGTGCTTGTATGACTCGGGCAGAGATTGGTAAAAGAGTTAGTGAATTGAGAACGCTTCATAATTATTCCAGAGAAATGTTAGCAGAGAAGGCGGGGATATCATCCAAGTTTTTATATGAAGTTGAGAGGGGACGAAAAGGATTGTCGGCGGATAGCCTGCTTAAAATTTCAAAAACACTTTCCTGCTCCTGTGACTATATTTTAACCGGAGAGACTCCGGAGAAAGAGCCTTATGATAAAGCAGTACATTTGTTAGGTGGTTTTGAAGAAAAAGACATGGCATTGGTAATTAAAATTCTGGCGTTGATGAGGGAAATGTGTGAGGATTAAATGAATTAAGAAGGAACACTTGGGGTGATATCCGTTTGGATATCGCCCTATTATTATATTTGAAGGTGTTTTTGCAAAATTTTATATTCTTCTCCTCTCAATTTTGCTATAATTGACGTATTGAGAAAACAACCTATAAAATAATTGGTAAATATAAAGGAAAGGCATAGGAAAATCGATGCAGAAACAATTTAAAATCGGGAATAAATTCGTGGGCGGTGATGCACCGGCTTTTATCGTGGCAGAGATGTCTGCAAATCATTTGCAGGATTTCGAGCGTGCAAAGGCAATTATCAAAGCCGCGGCTGATGCAGGGGCTGATGCGGTAAAGCTACAGACATATACAGCCGATACGATTACACTGGATTGTGATAATGATTATTTTCAGATTACACAGGGAACCATCTGGGACGGAACAACGCTTCATAAGCTTTATGAAGAAGCTTATACACCGTGGGAATGGCAGCCGGATTTGGTGAAATATGCCAATGAACTTGGATTGGAGTGTTTTTCTTCCCCGTTTGATTCAACAGCAGTTGATTTTATGGAAAAAATGGACATGCCGGCGTATAAAATTGCTTCTTTTGAAATAAATGACATTCCGCTTATTCGTAAAATTGCAAGACTTAAAAAACCTATGATTTTTGCGACAGGGATAGCTTATTTAGAGGATATCGAAAGAGCACTTAGTGTTTGTAAGGAAGAAGGAAATGAGCAGGTTATGCTGCTTAAATGTACATCTCAATATCCGTCTCCGTATGAGTCCATGAATTTAAAAGTAATTCCGAATATGGCAGAGGTATTCGACTGCAGTACCGGTCTGTCCGACCACAGCATGGGATGTACGGTTGCCGTGGCAAGTGTTGCATTGGGAGCTAAGATGGTTGAAAAGCATTTGACACTTTCACGTGCGGATGGCGGACCGGATGCGGAGTTTTCTATGGAACCGGCTGAATTTAAGCAGATGGTAGAGGAAATCCGTATCGTAGAAAAAGCACTCGGTAAAGTGACATATGAACTGACTGAGCAGCAGATTCGCAGTCGTGAAGACGGACGTTCTCTATTTGTTGTAAAAGATGTGAAAGCAGGTGAAGCCTTTACAGAGGAAAATGTACGCTCGATTCGCCCCAATTTCGGCCTTCACACGATGTATTATGAAGAGATATTGGGCAAAAAGGCGAAAACCGATATTGTAAAAGGGACGCCGCTTGCTTGGAATATTGTTGAATTTTAGAGAAATCTTCCGGTGCGGGAAAAAGAGATTTATAGTCTACTCAATAATTACTCATAGTAAAATAACTATTTAGTTGAGGATGAAGGATATTAATATGGCAAAAAAAATGATGATTTTAGGGGCCAGCGCATTGCAGGTTCCGGCAATCAAAAAAGCAAAAGAGATGGGATATGAGATTATTTTGGTGGACTATGACCCGGATGCAGTCGGATTTGAGCTTGCTGATGTCAAACTCGTGGTAAGTACGCTTGATCAGGAAGAAGTTTTGAAGCAGGCTCGTATTTATAAACCGGATGTTGTGATTACTTCAACAAGTGACGGACCGGTAAGAACAGCGGCTTATGTAAATGAGAAATTGGGAAAACAGCCGGATCTTTCTTATGAAGATTCCTTATGCGCGACAATTAAAAGTTACATGCGGGAGCGTTTAAAAGAATGCCATGTTCCGATCCCGCAGTATTTTGTGGTAAGTAATGAAAAAGAATTTCAAAATGCGGTACAAGCCCTGCAGGGGGATATGATTGTGAAACCGGCTGATAACGCCGGAAGTCGTGGCGTGGTACTGATTAAAAAGGATGCTGAGTCAGGGAAAACACAGCCGGAGGATACGCTGGCAGTTTATGAATATAGCAAAAGCAATTCCAGAAACGGTGTTGTGATGGTAGAAGAGTTTATGGAGGGTGAAGAAGTCAGTGTAGAGGCCATGACGGTAAATGGAGAGACAACAGTTGTTACGATCACGGATAAACTGACAACACCGCCGCCCTATTTTGTAGAATTGGGGCATACGGAGCCTTCGAGACATCCTGCCAAATTGCAGGAACAGATTCGGGAGATTACAAAGCAGGCAGTTGCGGCAATCCGTTTACAAAACGGACCATCCCATACGGAAGTAAAGCTGACAAAGAACGGACCGAAGATTGTGGAGCTGGCAGCACGCTTAGGAGGAGATTTTATTACATCTCGTCTGGTACCACTGTCAACGGGGGTGGATATGGTCGGCAATTCCGTAATTCTTGCCACAGGCGGACAGGTTGAGCTTGCAAAAAAATGGGATAAAGGTGCTGCAATCCGTTTTATCTCGGGAGAAAGCGGAACTATCAAACAGATTACGGTTCCAAAGGAAGTATACGGATTCCCGGGAATTGAAGAGATAGTCTTATACAACAAGGCGGGAGATACTTCAAACGGAACCAAATCCAGCAATGACAGGCTCGGACATGTGATTGCCACAGGTAAGGATGCAAAGGAAGCTTTTGAGAGGGCAACGGAAGTTCTGAATAGAATTTCGGTTATTTATGAAGAAAAATAGTGTTTGCATTTCTTAGAATTTTCTCAAAATACTCAAAAGGAGTATATGTAACATGAAAGACAGAATCTATGTATGCCACACATATTATCATGCTTATATAGCGGCATTAAAGGAATTAAATCTGGAAAAAGAGAAGCGTGGGAACGCTACGCTTGTGCTCAGCACGATGTCAAATGATTTCGGCAGCTTGAAAGAGAGGGCTGAAAGAAGCGGGCTTTTTGAAGCGGTATATATGTTTGCAGAAAAAGAAGATGTCTTTTTTCCGGAGCTGAAAAAATATCATACGGACAAGGGAAATATTGTTTTAAACATGTTAAACCGTATTTGTTATACGAAGCTTTTGGGCAAGCTTCAGGAGCCGTATGTTCCGGTTGATTTTACGCAGTATAAGGATATTTATGTATTTTGTGATTCCGACCCGATAGGCTATTATTTATCCTATAAAAAAATATATTATCATGCACTTGAGGATGGACTTGACTGCATCAGCACCTATGATACCGCAAGATATTCCAATCGTGGTCACTTTGGATTAAAAGCATGGATGGCGGCACATAATCTGATTTTCATCGAGAACGGGTATGCGAAGTATTGTCTGGATATGGAGGTCAACAATATTGCCTGTCTTCCGTATCCGATTCCCAAATATATTGAAAAACCAAGAGAAGAACTGACCGTTAATCTGACAGAAGATGATAAGCGCACGTTGGTCTCGCTGTTTATGGAAAATCTTGCGGAATTGGAAGAGCAGTTAGCTTCATGTCCAAAGGACAAGCAAAGAATTCTTCTGTTAACAGAACCTTTATGCGAGCTGGATGTAAGGGAAAAGATATTTAAGGATATTATCAAAGAGTATTGCCGGGACGGAATCGTTTTGATAAAACCGCACCCTCGTGATATTTTGGATTATAAAAAGAAATTTCCGGAACAGATTATTATCGAAGGGAAATTTCCGATGGAAGTATTAAATTTTATTCCGGGACTCACGTTTGATAAAGTTGTTTCAGTGTTTACCGTGCCGCATGCGATTCGTTTTGCCGGTGAAATCGTGTATCTGGGAGAAGATTTTATGGATAAATATGAAGCACCGGAACTTCACAGACAGAATGAAGCAATATAAAAAAGGATTATCAGTCTAAGCGACAACTCACGAAGCGAGTTGTCGTTTTGTTGCTTCTGTGGTAAAATGAAATGTCAAATTAAATTGGAGATACTATACCTATGGTTAAAATATTAAAGAAAATGAATCGTCTTTTGGACGGGAAACAGAAACGTTTAATGGTACTCATTGTTTTTCTGATGCTGATTGGCGGTATGTTGGAAAGTTTGAGCATTTCCGTCGTCATTCCGGTAATTGAGGTATTATTGGATCCGGATGCGGTTATGAATAACAAATACATGGCAGCATTATATAACGGACTGCATCTGCAGAGCATTACACAGTTTACGATTGTGATGATGCTTGCCTTGATAGGCGCTTTCGTATTAAAGAATCTGTTTTTGTTTTTGCAAAGTATTGTGCAGCTTCGCTTTGTTTATACAAATCAATTTGCAACATCCCGAAAAATGATGATTAATTATATGAATCGTCCGTATGAATATTACCTGAATGCGGATACCGCAGTCATTCAAAGAAGCATTACCTCAGATGTAAACAATATGTACGGATTGATCCTGAGTCTTTTACAGCTGATTAGTGAGGCAGTTGTTTTTGCATGTCTCGTGGCGGTATTGTTAGTAGTTGATGCCATGATGATTCTGACCATTGCCGCACTGCTTTTAATTGTATTACTCCTGATTAAGATAGTGATTAAACCGATTATGGTAAAGGCAGGGCAGGAAAATCAGGATTTTTATTCCGAGTTGTTTAAATGGATTGAACAGTCGGTAATGGGAATTAAAGAGATTAAGATTGCAAATAAAGAGCAGTATTTTATAAATGAATACGCGAAATGCGGCTTCGGTTATGTGAATGCCGTTCAAAGATATAATTTATTTAACTCAACTCCCCGTCTTTTGATTGAGACCGTCTGTATAGCAGGACTTGTTTTATATATGCTGGCTGTAATGCTGCATGGGGCAAGTGTAACGGAAATGCTGCCACAGCTTACCACCTTCGGACTTGCTGCCATGCGTTTGATTCCGAGTGCAAACAGGATAAACAATCATCTGACAAGCATTTCCTATTTTGAACCGTTTTTCATGGGCGTGTCCGATAATCTGCAGGAGGATATCCATGATGACGGTATTGTGTATGATGTGGAAGCATACACACATGCAAAAGAAGTCACAAAAATGGATGTCAAAAAAGAAATTACATTACAGGACATCACGTATAAATATCCGAATTCAGAGGCTCTTATTTTTGACCACGCGGATATGACAATACCTATCGGTTCGGCAGTTGGTATCGTAGGAACCTCCGGTTCCGGAAAAACAACAATTGTAGATGTTATGCTCGGTCTTTTGAATCTGCAGACCGGCAGTATTCTTGCAGATGGAGTTAATGTTCAGACAAATTATGAAGGGTGGCTGAAAAATATCGGCTATATTCCGCAGACAATTTTCATGATAGATTCTACTATTCGTAAAAACGTTGCATTTGGTATTGCGGACGAGGATATCGATGATAATAGAGTATGGGAAGTATTAAAAGAAGCGCAGCTGGACGAGTTTGTGCGCACCCTCCCGGATGGACTGGATACCGGAATCGGCGAGCGTGGTATTCGTATTTCCGGCGGACAAAGACAGCGTATCGGTATCGCAAGAGCCTTGTATGAAGACCCCGAGGTATTGGTATTGGATGAAGCTACTTCAGCGCTTGATAACGATACGGAAGCCGCAATTATGGAATCCATTAACCGTCTGCATGGAAAGAAGACACTTGTTATTATTGCCCACCGTTTGCAGACAATTGAAAAATGTGACATGGTATTCCGCGTGGAAAACGGGAAAATCAATCGTGAGAGATAATCTGTCAAAAAACTGAGAATTACAGGAAAATCAGTAGCGGATGATAATATAGCAATAATCTGAATATTAAATAAAGCAGTAAATACTGAATCGAAAAAAGATTAAAGCAGTAAAATGCTGAATTGAAAAAAGAGGAAACACAATGAAGAAATTATGGAACTTTGCATGGGATATGTACCGCAAATATGAGGAAGGAATCAATTACTTGTTCTGGGGTGGCGTAGCCTTTGTACTTAGCATGGTATTATTCTATATCTTTGCCAATATAATGATGCTGGATGAACAGATTGCCAATATAATTACATGGGTTATCTGTGTCATATTTGCCTACTTAACAAACCGTACATTTGTGTTTAAGAGCAAGACGACAGGAGCCAAAGCCGTTACAAAGGAATTTGTGGATTTTACGGCGGCACGTCTGGCAACACTGGTATTGGAAAATGCGGTATTGTTTGTGTGTATTGACTTGTTTTTGTGGCACAATATGCTTGCGAAGCTTCTTGGACAGTTTTTGGTAATTGTATCGAATTATGTTCTGTCCAAATTGTGGATATTTAAAAAGAAAGACAGTAATGAAGCTTAAACAGTTGCAACGGAGGGCGCATGGAAAAGAAACGACAATCGAATTTTGAAATATTGCGTGTGCTGGCAATGGCAATGATTGTCGCGATGCATTATATGCTAAAGGGCGGCATCGCCGTGCCTATGTCTGAAAACGGTAGTATAGTGAATCATGTGGCATGGTTGATAGAGGCTTTTTGTATTGTGGCTGCTAATTGTTATGTTTTGATAAGTGGCTATTTTCTGGTGGAAGCGGAATGGAAATTAAAAAAGCTGATTGCATTGGCAGCGCAGGTTTTCTTTTATGCATTGCTTATTCCAATCGTATGTATGCTTTTCGGCATAGGAAATGTGGCGGGTTGGTCTGTTTATGAGTGGATATTTGCAGTATTACCGTTGCAGATGGATCATTATTGGTTTGCTACTTCTTATGTATTGCTATTTATGCTTGTGCCTGTGCTGGCACCGGGAATAAAGCAGCTTTCTCGGAAGCAATTGCAGATAACGATTGGTGTCCTACTGATATATTATTGTGTAATTAAGTCATTAAGCCCTATTTTATTATCAACGGATAGATACGGATATGATTTGGGATGGTTTATCTGCCTGTTTTTAATTGCAGGATATATTCGTTTGTACGGAATTCTTTTTTTTACAGGGAAAGGAAGAAGCTTGATCATCTATGTACTCTGCTCTATTGGTATATTCGGAATCAGTTCGCTGGCAGGATTTATTTGCCGAGAAACCGGACTCTTAAAATATTATATGGATATGCCATACTGCTATAACTATTTTCTGACTCTGGTTGGGGCTGTGGCATTGTTTTATGTATTTAAGCAGATGCCAGTGAAACAGGGAAACCTAACGAAACTCGTTTGCAGAATTGCCCCCTATACATTCGGGATTTATCTGATTCATGAAAACCTTGCAATCCGCAATTTATGGATGATATGGCTGGGAGCGGAAAATGTGAAAAACAGCCTGTTATTCATTCTGCAGATGCTGTTTGCGGTAGTGGTAGTATTCGCGTTTGGAATTATTATCGATTTTGCAAGAAAGAAGATATTTGACTGTTTCTTGCACTGAAAGAAATTTGTAATATATGGTATCGGAATTAAGGTGCTTCAGAATACCAGGATGCTTGAATGAGGACGGCTATGACAGATATAAATGAAACGGGAATCAGACAGAAGGTTATAAATGAAATAAAAGATTATGCAGGATTATATGAACTGAAAAAAGTCATCTTATTTGGGTCCCGTGCAAGAGGTGACTACAAGGAAAAAAGTGATATCGATCTTGCGGTTACAGGCGGTAATGTAGCAGCCTTTTCAATCGCAGTTGATGAAAATACGAGTACCTTGTTAAAATTTGATATTGTTGATTTAGATGCTTCGGTGCAGGAAGAACTCAGCCAATCCATTGAAAGAGAAGGAATTGTAATTTATGAAAAAGTATGAAAACTTTTGTAATGCTTTGGTAAATTTAAAAGAAATTTATGATTATGAAGAACCGTATGGGAATGTAGAATTGACAGGATTGGTAGGACTTTTTGAGGTATGTTTTGAGCAGTCGTGGAAAGCAATGAAAGAGATTTTAGAGGATAACGGTTATGACAGTGCTCAGACAGGCTCTCCGCGCCATATTATTAAAACAGCTTATCAGGCTGGAATGATAGAAAATGAAGAAGCGTGGCTAAAGTCATTGGTTTCCCGAAACAATGATGCACATGCTTATAATAAGAATGTTGCCCTTGATATTATACATGAAACTAAAGAAACATATTATGGGATGTTTTGTGAACTGAAAGAAAAGCTTGAACAGAATTGGATATAAGCATTTCGCAGAAAAGGAAAATAGATTACCTTGAAAAGATTGCAGAAAATTTATCAAAAATATAAAAACTGCATAACGAACCGGATATTCCCGATGATACTTTTATTTTACCCATTGATTAAGATTAATCAGGGAATTGACGTATCAGATTCCACATACAGTTTGGGTAATTATCTGTTTTTTAACCGGTTGAAAGGAACCTGGGTAATATCCACATACCTTTCTAATGTAATTGGATGGATACTGACAAAGCTCCCATTTGGAACGACTCTGCCGGGGATGTATTTGTATACCGGTCTTATCGTCAGTGCGTTGGTAATAATCCTATATTATCTTCTGCGCAAATGGATGCCTGATTGGATTGCGTTTGCGGGAGAATTTATTGCAATCGGATTCCTCTGGATTCCTACGGGAATTTTATATAATTATCTGACATATGTATTTTTTGCTCTGGGAGCCGTTTTCCTATATAAAGGGCTTACAGAAGAAAAGAACAGGCTGTTAATTGCTGCAGGAATTATGCTTGGCATTAATGTATGGGTGCGTATCCCAAATCTTGCAGAAATGGCTCTTATTGTATGTGTCTGGTATTATTGCTATATTCAGCAGGAGAAAACATCCGATTCTTATACCGACTCGCAAAAAAACGCTTCGCCGACTTCTAGAAATGCAATCCATTTTTTCAATGCACTACGAAAGACCGGCTTCTGTGTGGTTGGCTATGCGACAGGCGTTTTTGTGCCGCTTATTATGATACTGATTCAGTACGGACTTAGCGGTATCATGGAGATGATTCAGGGATTGTCTCAGATTCAGAGTGGAGATGATTCATATACAATCTTTTCAATGCTGAAAGCAACAGCCGATGCTTATGTAAGGACCGGAAAGTGGGCAGCTTTTATTTTGACAGGCATTGTGCTTGGATTGGCTATGTTTGTCATAAAAAAAGATAAATTTATACCGGCCAAAAAGATACTGTATCTTGGTGGAATTGTTATTCTGTTTCGCTTTTTCTGGGGGAGAGGGATGTTTTCCTTCCGTTATTATGAAGATTATACCAGCATGTATGAGTGGGGAATGCTCGGGTTGTATCTGGCGTTAGCCGCATGTGTGTATCTACTTTTCGGGAAAGGGGTATCCGCACACGAGCGATTATGGGGAATGATATCACTAGTTGTTCTTTGCATTACACCGCTTGGCAGTAATAATTATACCTATCAGAACCTGAATAATCTATTTTTGACAGCGCCGATAACAATATATGCTTTCGTAAAATTATTCAGAAGGAGATATCAGAAGGAGAAACAGGCGCTTGCTTTTCCGTGGAAAGCGATGGTTGCTGCGATTGCTTTTATGATTACCATACAAAGCATCGGATTTCATGTTTTTTTTGTATTTCGTGATGGTATGGATGGAACAAAACGTGACACTGTCTTACATGAGCCGGCAGTCGTAGCAGGAATGAAAACAACGAAAGAAAATGCGGAGAATGTTGGCGGATTACTTGTGTATATAGAGAAGAAAAAAGAGGCTGCACAGTTGGATAGTGAATTAAACGGAAAAGAATTGACAGAGGCCGTTTATTATGGGGATTGCCCGGGACTATCGTTCTTGCTACAGATACCTTCGGCACTCGACTCAAGCTGGCCGGATTTGGATTCCTTCTCCGTTAAACAGATGGAAGAGAATCTTTTGTCTTTAGAACAAATGCCGCTTATTATTATTCGGCACACAGAACCTACAAGCCATTCTTTTACAGAAAAACAGGAAATGCTACAGGACTATATGAGCGTCAGACATTATGAAGCAGTGTATGAAAACGCAGGTTTTTCTGTGTATGAGCCCATGGAATAGGAAGGGAGAACACTATGATAAATTTTAACGTACCCCCTTTTACGGGAAAAGAGACGGAATATATTATGGAGGCTGTAAAGGCGCAGAAAATCTGTGGTGACGGGCAGTTTACCAAAAAATGTAATGCGTGGTTAGAGGAAAAGACGGGAGCAGTAAAGGCATTGCTTACAACCTCCTGTACCCATGCAACGGAAATGGCTGCATTGCTTGCTGATGTGAAGCCGGGAGATGAAGTTATCATGCCGTCCTATACATTTGTTTCGACAGCGGATGCTTTTGTTCTTCGAGGAGCAACTCCGGTATTTGTGGATATTCGTCCGGACACGATGAACATTGACGAAAAGAAAATAGAAGCGGCAATTACAGACAAAACAGTCGGTATTGTACCGGTTCATTATGCAGGGGTTGCCTGTGAAATGGATACGATTATGGATGTTGCAAAACGTCATAATCTTTGGGTGATTGAAGATGCGGCACAGGGGATTATGTCAACCTATAAAGGTAAAGCTCTCGGAACCTTTGGAGAATTTGGTTGCTTTTCCTTCCATGAGACAAAGAATTACAGCATGGGAGAGGGCGGCGCTATACTGATTCGCGATGAAGAAAAAATTGAAGATGCGGAAATCCTGCGGGAAAAAGGAACAAACCGAAGCAAATTCTTCCGCGGACAGATTGATAAATATACCTGGGTGAATCAGGGCTCCAGTTATCTTCCGAGTGATATGAATGCAGCATATCTCTGGGCACAGCTTGAGATGGCCGAGAAGATTAATGATTACCGCATTTCGATTTGGGAACAGTATTGGAGAGAACTGACCCCGCTTGCGGAAGCAGGAAAAATTGAATTGCCGACTGTTCCCAAAGACTGCGTACACAACGCGCATATGTTTTATATTAAAGCAAAGGATATTGAGGAGCGCAGTGCTTTAATCAGCTATATGAAAGAAAACGGCGTATTGACAGTGTTCCATTATATTCCACTTCATACTGCTCCGGCAGGATTAAAATTCGGTCGTTTTCACGGGGAAGATAAATATACAACAAAGGAAAGTGAGCGTTTGGTACGTCTTCCGCTTTACTTTGGCTTAAAGGAAGAGGAAGTATCGTATATCTGTGATAAAGTACGGGAATTTTATAGATAAAACAAGAAAGGCAGGACAAAGATGAACAGAACGAAATATAGACTACATCTTAATAGTGTGCTGGCTCTTTGTCTCGTAGTCTGCCTGTTCGGAATAGCCGGTCTCTTCTTTGATTTTTACTATGATTTGAATGATGATGTGCTGATAAAAGATATTGTTTCCGGTGCATACAGCGGAAGTCCGGATGCACACAGTATCCAAATGCTGTATCCGGTTTCATTTATTATCAGCCTGTTATACACAATTTTACCGGTGATGCCGTGGCAGGGACTTTTTTTATGCGGCTGTCATGGAATATGTTTTTATCTGATTGCTAAAAGAAGTCTTTCTTTTACGGGAAAAACAATAAATAAAATCTTTCTGTTATTGTCGGAAGGTGTGCTTGTAATAGCTCTCTTTTTGTGGGAGCTTGTGATGGTACAATATACCGTGACTTCCGCATTATTGGCAGCCTGTGCCTGCTTTTTGGTATTTACGCAGAAAAATGATGTTAATGTTGCTGCAATTATTTTGGTTATTCTTACATTTAATATCCGTTCGGAAATGCTTCTTTTAATGAGCCCGTTTATTGCACTGACGGGAATTTTAAAATGGTCGCAGGAAAAGACCGTTTTCTCACTTGATAATGTAAAAAAATATCTGGGCTTGATTGCTGCCATTTTACTTGGAATGGGATTATCGCTTTTGATTGATTTCATTGCCTATAGTGGTACGGAATGGAAGACATTTCGGGATTTTTTTGATGCCAGAACAAGAGTTTATGATTATACATGGTATCCGCCCTATGAAGAAGCCAAAGAATTTTATCATGAAATTGGTTTGACAGAGGTTCAGGTTGAATTGATTGATAATTACAATTTTGGATTGGACGAGGCAATTGATGCGGATGCCTTATGGTGCATTACGGAATTTGCAGAGAAAAACAGTGTAAGGAGACCACTTACAGAACGATTAAAAGAGGCTATAATCGATTATAAATGGCGAACATTTCATGAGCAGGACGCACCGTATAACTTTATTGTACTTGCTGCTTATGCAATGGTGATAGGGCTGGCAATTGTGTGCAAGGATAAATCCGCCATCTGGAAGCTCCCTTTCATGTGGATTTTCAGAACGATTCCATGGATGTATGTGATTCTGGCAAAACGTGTTCCGCCACGAATCAGTCATCCGCTGTATTATATTGAGTTGATTATCCTGTGTGCATGGATGTTCTCGTACTCGGAAAAAAACAAAGAATCGGAAGATAGACACGGGGGTCTCAGGAGCTCGTTTGCACTTTGTGTTGCTCTTCTATTTGTATGTGGTATTATTCAATTGCCAAAGGTGTGGCAAAATCTTGAAAACGAGATGTTTCGTAGAGAATCTGTGAATGCAGTCATGCAGAAGTTTGATGCTTATGCGAAGGCCCATCCTGACAATTACTATTATATGGATGTGTATTCCACAGTAGATTTTTCGGAAAAAATGTTTCAAAATGCGGATAACAGTCATAAAAACTATGATATTTTAGGTGGCTGGGCATCCGGCAGTCCGTTACAGAAGCAAGCGACGGTAGCTTTCCATGAAGACATGCTTTCAAGAGCAGAACTACTGTTACTGGACAACTTTTACTTTGTAGCAGAGGATGGGGCTGATACCACATTTTTAGAAGCCTTTTATCGCGGACAAGGAATGGAGATTTCCGTATCGGAAAAAGAGCAGATTACTGCAGCAAATAAAACGCTGTGTATTTATAAACTTGATGTAGTTGGAAATATAATTAATTAAAGGTATTGGGGAGATAGAAAGTAAATTTTTACTAATATTTTTCTAATAGGAATAAGTGGATGAAAAAAATTATTTTATATCACGGAAGCCGTGAATGCGTTGAGTTTCCGGAAATAAGACTTGCAAAATACAATAAAGATTTTTATTATGGATTTTATTGCACTGTTCTACAGGAACAGGCAAAACGCTGGGCTGTCAGACATAGTGGAAAAGGGATAATAAATGAATATTTATATGTGCCGGATGAATCTTTAAAAATTCTTACTTTTCCGGAAATGACTGAAGAATGGCTTGATTTTATTGTATCTTGTCGAAACGGAAATCCTCATAGTTATGATATTGTGGAAGGTCCAATGGCAAATGATACGATTTTCAACTATATACAAAATTTTGCGGATGGAAAGATTTCAAGGACTGCTTTCTGGGAATTGGCGAAATTCAAGAAGCCGACACATCAGATTAGCTTTCATACAGCAAAGGCACTTACAACACTAAAATATGTAAAGAGTTATGAGGTGTATGATGAAGAATGACAGCAATTTATTTTTTGAATGTAGTCTTATTGAATACATTGGACGCGAATGTAAATTGGAAAGAAAGAGGGTAGTAGAATATCTGGGAAGTGATTTCTTAAAAAGAATTTACAAGTATGCGGATACGTTACATTGTGAACCAATAGCGAAGGTTGCGACTGACTATATTGAAATGTGTAAAATTCCGCAGGGAAATTATGATAATGTAATGAAATGTAAATATGAAGTGCCGGATTATTGGACAATAGGGGAAGTTTACGAACGTTTGATAGAAGATGTAGAAAAAGGAGATATTATTGAAACTCTGATTGAGGTTTATTCTTCATGGATAAGTGATGCAATTTCAAATTACAATTCAGATTTTTTTTATCAATCAAGAGAGTATATTTGTAAATGTTACGAAGCAAATGAAATATTGTCATAAAGGAATTGATATTAGTTGAGGCAGGGCGGATATTTCATTTTTGGAGAATGCAACCTTATTTTGGGAAAGCAGATACTCTGGATAAAAATAAATCAAGTTGATTTTGGCGCGTGGGGTGTATAAGTGCTCTATAGTATGTTTATACCCCGCTAGAAGATTATTTTTATGAAGTATTATAGAAAAATGGCATGAAAATTGTGTTGTAGGACCTTTATACCCCGCAGAAAAGAGAAAACGGGGTAATATGGTTTTGAAAAACATATTTATATCACATCTGTGGTATGAAAAACAATGAAAAGATGGGTAGCGGGGTAAAAAAGGTTAAAAAGTTAAGTATATACCCTCACAAACAACTGATTAATCAAAGAAAGTAAGAAAAAGCAAGAGCAGCCGGCTTAGCAAGCAAAAGAAGATAAAAGTAAGTAAGCGCAGTCAGCTTAGCAAGCAAGAGAAGATAAAAGTAAGTAAGAGCAGTCAGCTTAGCAAGCAAGAGAAGACAAGAGAAAGCAAAGCAAGCAAGAGAAAGCAAAAGGAATCAATAAGAGGCAACAAAAAATGGACAAAATATATGGAGAGCGGGTATATATCCGCCCGATTACAGAAGAAGATACGGATTTGATTATTGCATGGCGTAACAGCGATGCGGTCAGGCCATACTTTATCTATCAGAAGCCATTTACAAGAGAAGGACATAGGGAATGGCTGGAGACTATGATAAGAACCCGGCGTGCCTATCAGTTCATTGTCTGCACAATTGAAGAAGACAAGCCGATTGGATGTACCTATCTGAGAGATTACGACAGAGAGAACAACAAGATTGAATATGGTGTTTTTTTAGGTTCCGATGATGTAAAAGGAAAAGGAATCGGGACGGAAATATTGGGACTTACACTTCGATTTGCTTTTGATAAACTGCATGTACACAAGGTATTTGCGAGAGCTTTCGCGGATAACCGGGCTTCTATCGGAAGCTTCTTAAAAGGCGGGTTTGCCAAAGAAGCTTATTTAAAGGATGAGGTGTATGTGAACGGGCAGTATCGTGATATTGTATTGCTGGGAATCATTAATCCGGATGAAGGATAGGAGATAAAGAATTGGAGAAAATCATGAAAAAAGTCAGCTTTGTAATTCCATGTTACCGCTCGGCGTTAACGATTGGAAACGTAGTAAAAGAGATTCAGGATACGATGAAAATATTGGAAGCATATTCCTATGAGATTATTTTGGTAAATGATTGCTCACCGGATGATACGTTTGATGTCATAACGGAAATTTGCAGGAAAAATCAGAACATATGTGGTGTGAATCTGGCCAAAAACTTTGGACAGCATGGTGCACTGATGGCAGGCTTCCATCAGGTTACAGGTGATATTCTGGTTTGTCTGGATGATGACGGACAGACGCCTGCAAATGAGGTCGGAAAGCTCCTTGAAGAAATTGAAAGAGGACAGGATGTGGTTTATGCCAGCTATGAACATAAAAAGCATTCGCTGTTCCGCAACTTCGGAAGCTGGGTAAATGAAAAAATGGCGCAGTTTTTATTAGGGAAACCCAAGGAACTGTATGTATCAAGTTATTTTGCCGCAAGACGTTTCATTGTAGACGAAATGTTAAAATACGAAAATGCATATCCGTATGTAATCGGTCTTGTATTGCGTACGACAAAGCGTATCTCTAATGTGCCGGTACAGCATAGAGAACGTGAAATCGGAACTTCAGGATATACCTTAGGCAAACTGCTGGCGCTCTGGTTTAACGGGTTTACGGCATTTAGTACAAAACCGCTACGGATAGCAACGATAAGCGGAACTGTATTTGCGTGTATCGGATTTTTGTATACCATTTATACGATTATAAAGAAATTTGTTAATCCTGCAGTACCAATTGGATTCAGTTCCATGATGTCAGCAATTTTACTGATTGGCGGCATGATAATGATTATGCTTGGCCTAATTGGGGAATATATTGGAAGAATGTATATCTGCATGAACAATGCACCACAGTTTGTTATCAGAGATTTGATTCCGGCAAAAGAGGAGAATCCGTAAGATGCTTTTAAATGCATTATCCGTAATCATCGGATTATTAGGGACAATTGCATTATCGAAAGCCATGAGCTTTATGACAGAAGAGACAGCCTATACCAATAGTCTGGCTTCTTTTCTGTTTGTTTTGTTTGCTGTTATTATCCTGCGCTATGTGTATAAGCACGTCAGATGGCGGGATAGAGGAGGACTTATCAGTTCCGGCATTTTTTCGTTCGGATTATCCTTTGCGATGACTGCGGGAAAGCAGCTTCAGACAGTTGAAAACTTTGCGGCAGGGAATCCGTTTTTATGGCTGCAGATAATTGTATTGGCGCTCTTTTTTCATGGACCGGTATTGTATGTGTTTCAATGGCTGGCAGATTATTTAGATGATGTCGTAGGCGTCACAAACACCCAAAAAGGGCGTAGTTCCTTCCTGCTTACATGGGGCATTATTTTTCTTTGTTGGATTCCGGTATTTCTTGCTTTTTATCCGGGAGCGTTTGTATACGATGCGCAGGACGAATATGTTCAGGTGGCGACACGCACCTTTACAACCCATCATCCGCTTACACATGTATTGCTGTTGGGCGGTTTTGTATGTTTGGGAAATAAGTTTTTTGCTTCGTATAATATCGGAATTGCAATGTATACAATATTTCAGATGATTATTTTGTCCGGTATTTTTGCGTATACGATTTCCTATTTGAAAAAACATCTGTCAAAGCGTTGGTGCATAGGTATTACATTGTTTTACGGGCTGTTTCCGGTCATTCCGATGTATGCTGTCTGCTCGGCTAAGGATACGCTGTTTACGGGAGCATTTATATTGATGCTCGTGCAAATGATAAAAATATCGGAGTCAGCTTTTTTGAAAAAAGACGCTGTTATTTTCATTATAGCATCAGTTGGGATGATGCTGCTTCGCAATAACGGTGTAATGGCTTATGCCGCCTTATTGATAATAGTATTAATTGCTATATTTTTAATGTATATTTTGGCAAAACACAAAGAAAGAAAAACTTTTCTGCGCTTTGCTGCGATGATGGCAGTAGCACTCCTGTTGTATGGTGGTGTAAATAAAACTCTTGCAATTGTACTGAATGCGGATGATAGCGAAAATCAGGAAATATTAACGGTTCCGATTCAGCAGCTTGCCCGTACTTATAAATACAGTCCGGAAGTGTTTTCGGATGAAGAAAAAGAAATTTTGCTTTCTTATATTCCGGAAAATGCGTTACAAGTTTATGATGCGGATTTGTCCGATCTTGTAAAGGCCGGATTTAATAATGCGAAATTTAAAGAAAAACCGGCTGAATTTCTGGCTTTGTGGCTGAAAACGTTTACTAAGAAGCCCTTGACATATTTGAACGCGTGGCTGATGACTTCGTATGGCTATTGGTATCCGGATACCATAATAAATGTATATGGCGGACAGCAGCGTTTTACCTTCCAATACGGTGAAAGCTCGTACTTCGGATTTGAAACGGAGCCGCCGGGAGAGCGCGACAGCAAATTTCCTTGGCTGGAAGAACAGTACCGCAGAATGTCACTCACGCTATGTCAGCAGAGGGTGCCGGGAATCAGTATGCTGTTTTCACCGGGATTTTTGTTCTGGATTTATTTTGGATGCTTGTTATTTTGTCTTTATGGAAAGCGGTATCATCTGCTTTTACCGTTTGGCAGCCTTCTTTTATTGTGGGTTACGGCAGTTTTCGGACCGACATTTTTGGTGCGGTATGTATTGATTTTCTGGTTTGCGCTGCCCTTGCTTTTGGTGGCAGAGGATGGAAGAAGGGCTTTTGAATAGAGAGACATCGGATGGATAGCTGATTGTAAACGATTTTTGAATGTGGTATACTACTATGAATTGTTAAGTCGTCTTTGGCGACAGGATGAGAGGAAAAATGAACCAATCGGTAAGGCTGAGTAAGGCAATTTCATATATTGTGCTCATATGTGCAGCACTTGTATTTCTGGCAATCTGGCCGTTAGGAATCATTCATCAGACCCATGTGTCAAAAAGCAATGAATTGATTGCGATGGAATCGGACCCTGTCAGTGTGGAAAAAAATGTCACGCAAATGTTTGTCGCAGAGGATGGTGAACTGAGTGCGGTTGACTTATATGTATGCAACGATATGAGAGGGGAAACGATTACGTTTCGTCTTTATGATGCATCCTATACGGAGATTTTTAATACTTTTCATGTGGTAAAGGATAATCAGGAATTTCCGGGATTCGTGCACATTCCGGTAGGTTTCGATTTGGAAAAGGATCAGGAATATTATTTTACCCTGGAGGGTCTTTCTGCAGACATGACGGTTGCTTATGAGGAGAGGGAAACTTCTACTTCTATTGTGAACGGATTTATGTCATACGGAGGAATCGAGATTCAACGGTATAATGTCATTATCCGCTATGAATACAGCAATCCGTTTGCCGTATGGCAGGTGCTGCTTTCAGCACTTGTAATTGCTGCCGTGAGCGCAGGAATTCTCTGGCTGGTTCGTATTTTGTTTGCAAAGAAACTGACCGACAGAGAAGTAAAGGTGCAGAATGTATTGCGCGTTACATTAAATCCCATTGTTGTGATAGGTGCGGGGATTTTGTGCCTGATGATATTCCCGGGAAGAGAATTCGGAACCGGAATGTTGAATTATGCATTTTATGGTGGTAGTATTCTTCTTTTGATGCTTTTACTGCTTTATTATATCAATGCGCCGAGAAAAGGAAATGTACCGCTTGCAGATATTTCTTTGTTAAAAGAAAAAATGCCTGACTACATTCAGGCAGTAGCGGTAGCCGGTATGCTTTGGGCATGCTATGAGTACATGAATGGTCTTTATGATATTCATCATGCTTATGCAGGCTGCAAACAGCTTTTCTGGCTTGCGGTTATGATGATTGCAACCTATACAAAAAAGGAATTGTGGAATATATGGAATGCGGTTTGGGCTGTGGCAGGAATCGTTGTCTGTTATTTGTTTGCAAAGCCTTATTTTGGTGTGCCTGAGCAGGAAGAGCTTTATATTTTAGGGGCATACGCCATTTATGCCGGAGGCTTTGTTGTAATCAATATTATCAGAACGGTTATTCTTGTTTTATTAAAAAAGCAAAAATCGGCAAAGCTGAACCGTGCATTTTTGTTTCCGTATGCCGGCTTATTTGTTCTTCTGTGTGCATTCAGAAAGAGTGGCTGGCCGGTGTATGCTGCGGTATTGGTCGGGGTTTTATTCTTCCGGATGCTGTTTTGGGAAAAGAGGGAGCATTTTACCGCAAATTTCTGCAACGGTGTTATCCTTAATTTCCTTGCGATGGTAATTTTTTCATGGTGTCACAGGCCATATCACAAATATATATATTATCGTTATTATATGGGATTCCACACGGTTACGATGACCGGTGCTTATCTGACGCTTATTTTAGCGGCGATAGTAATTAAATTATTTGCAAAATACCGCAGGATGAATAACAAAACGGATATTTTCCCGGAATGTGCATTGTTCGGAATTTCTGCAGGTTTTATGATTTTTACCTTATCCCGCACGGCATTTTTGGCAACCGGATTAATGGGAATCGGAATGCTGGTTTTATTTGTAATACTTGAAAATAAAAAAGGAAGCAGATTAAAGGATTTGGGCAGACGAATCATCATTCTGTTTGCTTCGGTTATACTTGGTTTTCCGATTACCTTTACGTTAACCAGAATGGTTCCTGCAATAGTAAATGATCCGATTACCTTCGATTACGAGCATAGAGAGGAAGTATCCATATATAAAGGGACACCGTCCGATTCGGAACGTTATATAGATTTGCCATATTTTTGGCAGAAATTCGGCATTAAGGTTTTAGGATTATCTGAGGAGGAGGAAGTCCGCACAAATACATCCGATGAGGAACTTTATCTTGCATCCGCAGATAATAACTTGTCAGCATTTATTGATACGAGCTTGCTTCTTGCTGATGCAGGTGAAAAAAATTATTCAAATGGGCGTATTGATATATTTAAAGCGTATATAGCGGACCTTAATCTGACCGGACATGATGTGATGGATGCGGAAGGAACCGACGCCGGACATGCCCACAATATTTATTTACAGGTAGCACATGACCAGGGTTTGATTGTCGGTATCTATTTTACGGTGTTTCTATTAGGCGCAATAATATATTCCTTTTATTATTGTGTCCGCAATCAAAAAAAGAATGTTTATTCGGCAGTTATACCGGCAATATTATTGGGATTTGCTTTTGCGGGTACCGTGGAATGGATATTCCATCCGTGTAATCCGTTTGGAATATCGGCTTTGATGATTATGATTCCCATGCTGTTTAAACAAGGGGAAGTATAAAGGAAGGTTGTATGAAGACAGAGAAAACATTCAATTATCAACTGTTGTATCGAAGGACATGTTTGATAATTTATGATGTGGCAAGTGTTCTTATGGCAAGCTTTTTTGCGATTGCCATGCGATATGAGTTTGAATTGGAGATGATTCCGGACTATTTTTTAAATACGATTATCCGCTTTCTGCCGTTCAATGTTCTTATTACGCTCGCCATATTTTATTTCTTTAAAATGTATAACAGCTTGTGGGCCTTTGCGGGAGAGACTGAATTACAGAACGTTATTGTATCCTGCTTTCTGTCTGCAGCAATTAACGGAATCGGTCTGAATATTACCAAAGTAGAGGCTAAGGCTGTGCCCGACAGCTATTATTTCATGTATGCTTTTTCTCTGGTTACGTTGATTTTTGCCAGTCGCTTTTCGTATCGTTTTTTCAGAAGCAGGAAGCATAAACTGCAAAATAAACATAATACGACCCGTGTTATGATTATCGGAGCAGGGGATGCGGGCAATTCCATTATCAAAGAGATTGTAACCAGTAATTTTTCAACGATGACGGTTGCCTGTATCATTGATGATGATAAAACAAAATGGGGCAGCTTCATTCAGGGTATTAAGGTAATCGGTGGAAGGGAAAAAATTCTGGAATGTGCAGATGTATATAGTATAGATGAGATTTTCATCGCTATTCCGTCTGCATCCAAATCCGTGATAAAAGAAATTCTGGAAATCTGCAAGGAAACAGAATGTAAGCTTCGTGTGCTCCCGGGTATTTATCAGCTTGTAAACGGAGAGGTCAATGTCAGTAAGCTTCGTGATGTAGAAGTGGAGGATTTGCTCGGAAGGGACCCGATTAAGGTAGATATCGATTCTATTCTGGGCTATGTCAGCGGAAAGGTTGTACTTGTTACCGGTGGCGGCGGTTCAATCGGAAGTGAACTTTGCAGACAGATTGCGGGACACAAACCGAAACAGCTAATTATTGTAGATATCTATGAAAACAGTGCATACGATATCCAACAGGAATTATTATATAAGTATCCGGAATTGGATTTGGTTGTATTAATTGCATCTGTGCGTAATACAAACCGTATGAATGAGATTTTTAAAACCTATATACCGGATATTGTTTACCATGCGGCTGCACACAAGCATGTACCGTTAATGGAAACCAGTCCGAACGAAGCGATTAAAAATAACGTGTTCGGCACATGGAAAACTGCACAGGCGGCAGCAACCTACGGCACCAAAAAATTTGTTATGATTTCTACGGATAAAGCAGTAAACCCGACTAATATCATGGGGGCAAGTAAGCGAATCTGCGAGATGATTATACAGACCTTTAATAAGCATTATGATACCGAATTTGTCGCAGTGCGTTTTGGAAATGTTCTTGGCAGTAACGGAAGCGTGATTCCGCTGTTTAAACGCCAGATTGAACAGGGCGGACCGGTTACGGTCACACATCCGGATATTATCCGTTATTTTATGACAATTCCGGAAGCCGTATCACTTGTATTGCAGGCAGGTGCCTATGCAAAAGGCGGGGAAATCTTTGTACTTGATATGGGAGAGCCTGTAAAAATCCTGGATTTGGCAAAAAATCTAATTCGCTTATCAGGATATAAGGTAGATGAGGACATCAAAATTGAATTTACAGGTCTCCGTCCGGGAGAAAAACTGTATGAGGAGCTGTTAATGGATGAAGAGGGCTTACAGGATACAGCCAATAAAATGATTCATATCGGTAAGCCGATTGAATTGGATGAAATGAAATTCTTTGCCCAACTGAAAAAACTGAAAGAAGAGTCAAAGAATGAAAGTGCGGATATCCGCCATCTGATTAAAGAGATTGTACCAACGTATCAGTTGAAACAATAATGTTGACGTTTAGGAGAGATGCAATGATGGAAAAGAAGAAAATTTATCTTTCTTCCCCTACTATGCATGGAGAAGAACAACAATTTATTCAAGAAGCATTCGATACAAATTGGGTTGCTCCTTTAGGACCGAATGTAAACGCTTTTGAAAAGGAAATGGCAGAATATGTGGGGATTCCGTATGCGTCGGCTTTATCGGCCGGAACAGCGGCGATTCATCTGGCACTCAAAATAATTGGTATACAGCCGGGGGATATTGTTTTTTCTACAGACTTAACATTTGCCGCAACCTGTAATCCAATCACATACGAAAAGGCAGTTCCGGTATTTGTTGATTCAGAAAAAGATACCTGGAATATGTCCCCTGAGGCTTTAAAGAAAGCATTTGAAAAATATCCGAATCCGAAAGCGGTTGTTGTTGCTCATTTGTATGGAACTCCGGCAAAAATGGATGAAATCATGCAAATCTGTAAGGAACATAACGTGCCGGTAATTGAAGATGCCGCAGAGGCACTTGGCTCAACTTATAAAGGACGTCATGCCGGTACATTCGGTGATATCGGAATTTATTCTTTTAACGGAAATAAGATTATCACGACATCCGGCGGCGGAATGCTCGTTTCACGCAGGGAGGAAGATGTAAAGAAAGCCACTTTCCTCGCAACACAGGCAAGGGATACGGCGAGACATTATCAGCACTCGCAGATTGGGTATAATTACCGTATGTCAAATATTGTAGCCGGAATCGGAAGAGGACAGCTTTTGCATCTGGACGAGCATGTAGCAATAAAAAGAGCAATCTATGCACAATATAAAGAAGCGTTTGCCGATATTGATGCGATTATGATGAACCCGATGAATCCGGATGGCTCTGCCAATAACTGGCTCTCCTGTATGACGATTGCAGCAGACTCTAAGGTGACACCGAATCAGGTCATGGATGCATTAGATGCTGAAAACATTGAATCACGTCCGATTTGGAAGCCGATGCATTTACAGCCTGTATTTGCAGAGTGTGATTTCTTTACCGATGAAGGACTGTATACGCAGCGGAGAAACTGTGATATTGCCGTAGGAGAAAACAAACAACCTTACGGCGTGGGTGAGGATATCTTTAACAGAGGTCTGTGTCTGCCCAGCGATATTAAGAATACAAAAGAAGATATGGAGAAAATTATCCGTATTGTCCGGGGATTATTTAAATAGTAATTTGAAAAACATGGATAATTCGTATAAATTGAAATATATTTTCTGATATTGTTGAAGAGATATTATTAATTGAGAAAAGGATTCAAGATGCTATATCAATATGTATTTAAACGTTTATTGGATATTTTAATATCAGGAATAGCACTCATTATACTCAGCCCGGTTCTGCTTATTGTATCATTACTTGTGAGGACCAAGCTTGGCTCTCCGGTGCTTTTTAAGCAGGAACGTCCAGGGAAGGACGAAAAGATTTTCACTTTGTATAAGTTCCGCACGATGACAGATGAGCGGGATGAGAACGGTGCACTTCTTCCTGATGAGGTTCGTCTTACCTCCTTTGGGAAAATGCTGCGCAGTACAAGCTTGGATGAACTGCCGGAGCTTTTAAATATCTTCAAAGGGGAAATGAGTATTATCGGACCCCGCCCTTTATTAGTGAAATATCTGCCGCTATATAACGAAACACAAAAGCATCGCCATGACGTAAAGCCGGGGCTGACAGGCTTAGCGCAGATAAACGGTCGTAACGCCATTACATGGGAAAAGAAATTTGAGTATGATGTGGAGTATGTCAACAACCTTTCCTTTTCTCTGGATTGTAAGATTTTTTGGGGAACTGTTCGTGCAGTGTTGAAACGGGAAGGCATTAGCAGTGCAACGGATGCCACGATGGAAGCGTTTACGGGAACGCGGAATGGAGATTAGCTATGAATATATTATTCTGTAGTGTAGGAAGAAGATGTGAACTGTTAAAGGATTTTCGCAATACGCTTGGAAATCAGGTTAAGATTGTGGTTACGGATAACAGCAAGGTTGCACCCGCAATGGCTTTTGCGGATAAAGCATACCTGGTGCCGTTAATCAGTGACCCATCCTATATTTCCATTATTCTGGATATCTGTAAAAAAGAAGAAATTCAGGCAGTTACGACTCTGATTGATCCGGAAATCATGCTGCTTGCAAAGCATAGAGAGGAATTTGAAGCGTTTGGCGTGACGGTGCTTGCTCCATATGAAGAAACCGCAAAGCTTTGCTTTAATAAATATGATATGTACCGTTTCCTCACGGAAAAAGGCATTAATACAGTAAAAACTTATGGCACTTATGAAGAATTTATGGTGGACTATAACGCCGGACGAATTGCTTTTCCGGTTTTTGTAAAGCCCAGAACAGGCAGCGGCAGTGTCGGAGCCAGAAAAATTGAAACACCGGATTTACTGAAGCAGGTTACAGAGCAGGATAAGAGTCTGATTATACAGGAATTAATGACCGGTAAGGATTTGGATGCGGATGTATATGTAGATACAATCAGCCATAAACCGGTAGCAATTTTCTCCAAGAAAAAGCTTTCTACCACGATTGGCGGAGCCAATAAAACAGTATCCTTTAAGGATGAATCACTGTTTGCATTTATACAGGAAGCATTGTCGGTAATGCAGTTTAACGGTCCACTTGATATGGATTTCTTTTATCAGGGCGGTAAATATTATCTTTCTGAGATTAATCCCCGCTTTGGCGGAGCATATCTTCATGCCTATGGCGCAGGCGTCGATTTTGTCAAGCTGATTCAGAATAATATAGCAGGCATTGAAAATCCCGCAGATATTGGTAATTATGAAGAAGATATCGTAATGATGATGTATGACAGTGTTGTAATCAGAAAGATGAGTGAACTGGAAGAATCCATGATTTCCATGATGTAAGTGAAAATATTGCTTTTTGGGAGAGCCGGAGTAATCCGGCTCTTGTAGCTGAAATAAAAAGAGGTTATTTCATGAAAATACTGATTATTTCTAATTATGCCAATGGGCTGATTTTATTTCGAAAAGAAGTTTTGAAATCATTTGTAAAGTGTGGATATGAGGTCATTGTTTCCGTTCCGGAGGATGAAAATTGTGAAAAACTTAAGCCCTTAGGTGTCAGGGTGGTTTATAGCAGATTAGAACGTCGTGGAATGAATCCGATAAAGGATTTAAAGCTTTTCATGGATTATCTGAAACTTCTTAGGATAGAGAAACCGGATGTTGCATTAACTTATACGATTAAACCGAATCTGTATGGCAGTTTGGCATGTGCAATTAAAAAGATTCCATATCTGATAAATATTACGGGGCTTGGTACTGCTCTGGAAAATCCGGGATTGCTTGGAAAATCCTTGCTTTTGTTTTACAAGATGGTAGCTAACCGGGCTGCGTGTGTTTTTTTCCAAAATGCAGGAAATCAAAAATTTATGCAGGATAGAGGAATTGCAGTAAAAAACAGCAGGCTTCTGCCCGGCTCCGGCGTAAATTTGCAGGAGCATCCGTTTGTAAAATATCCGTCTGAAGGAGATGGCATCCGTATATTAGCGGTGCTTAGAATCATGAAGGATAAGGGAATAGAAGAATACTTCGAGGCTGCAAAAACAATTCATCAAAAATATCCTGAGATTTCTTTTGAACTGGTAGGCGAGTATGAGGAAGAAACGCGTGAAAAATATGAACCGGTTATTAAGAACCTTGAGAATCAGGGAATTCTAAAATATTACGGTCATATTGATAATGTGCCTGAGGTTATGGCGCAAAGTCACATTATAGTTCACCCGTCTTATCATGAGGGGCTGTCAAATGTATGCTTGGAAGCAGGAGCCTGCGGACGACCTGTACTGACTACAGATGTACCCGGCTGTCGTGAAACGGTAGTTGTGGGTGAAAACAGTGATGATTCCCCCGGCGGCATCTTATTTCCTGCGCATAGTAGTGATGTTCACCATAGTGGTATTCTTTTTTCGGCTAAAAGTAGTGAGGCTCTTATTCTGGCAATAGAATCCATATTAAAGTTTACCTTTAAACAGCGTGAGGAAATGGGTATTGCAGCCCGAAAACATGTTGAAAAGAACTTTAGCAGACAAATTGTAATCGATGCTTATCATGATGAGATAGAGAAAAAAATTTAAGATTTAGTACTGTTCCCGCGTCTTTCTGAAGGTATCAGAGTGGCATAACAGTCAATTCGGAATCTTCAGATTGTGGCAGAGAGAATTAATTTTTTGCAACAGTATAGCAGTGCAATTGCAGTACAAGGTTTATGGCAACTGCATAGCAAATGTAATTGAACTATGGGAATTATATCAAATGAAAATAAAAGTTGGAGGTTTGTGGTAACAGCTTATTAATTTAAAGACACTCTTGGAGGTTATAGCGACTGCATAGCAATTGCACTACGAGGTCTATTGTAATAGCATGGTAAATGTAACTGCATTACGAGGTTTATGGCAACAGTTTATCAAATGTAAGCATTATTTGGGCTTTTTAGATGTATATCAACGAAAAACGCCCAAAAAATCATTAAAAACGTACAGATATCGTGATATTTCACGTGGAATTGGATAAAAAAACGTGTTTTCTAAGGAAAATGCCCATGAATGATTGTTTTATTGGGCTGTAGAATCAAAGATGGAGAACATCAGCCCAAA
Organism: Lachnospiraceae bacterium; assembly: GCA_016294075.1. Lineage (GTDB taxonomy): Bacteria > Bacillota > Clostridia > Lachnospirales > Lachnospiraceae > RGIG8767. The sequence continues at coordinate 146,748 of JAEDCQ010000002.1, forward strand.
TGACTAATTATAATCTTAATATAATGTACCCCATATGGTGGACAGTTAATAAATCCTTTTGATTTAATTTATAAAATATAATGAATTGTTAAATCTATTCTCAAAAATATCTTTATTTACACATTTAGAAGAAAGCAATTGCAAATTCAGAGTGAAGCAATTACAAATTCAGATTGAAACAATTACACATTCCCAATAATGCAAAACACGGCATTTCACATTTTGAGGGCATTTTTCAGTATAATAAGTTGAAATATCCCCCTGTATAGTGGTATAATCTTTTGCGATATATTGAAACACTATGGATATTAAAATATCTACAAAACCGAACGCAATTGCTAAAGCGAAAGCAAAAGTCAAGGCTAAGACCGAAGGTCAAAACAATACCAACAACAACTAAAATCAAAACATAGATACAAATAGTACAGGCTCATTGAGCAGAACGGAGAACATTATGGGTTTATATGAAAAGATTGTAAAAGGTGAAGAGAAGATATCCTTAGTAGGACTTGGATATGTCGGCATGCCGATTGCTGTTGCATTTGCCAGAAAGGTAAAGGTAGTCGGATATGATTTGAATGCTGAGAAAATTAAATTATATCAGTCAGGTATTGACCCAACCAATGAAGTCGGTAATGACGTAATTAAGAATACAACCGTAGAATTTACTTCGGATGAAAACAAATTAAAGGAAGCGAAATTCCATATCGTTGCGGTTCCTACACCGGTTAATGATGACCATACGCCGGACTTGACACCGGTTGAGGGTGCAAGCAGAATTTTGGGACGTAACCTGACAAAGGATTCTATCGTGGTATTTGAATCAACGGTTTATCCGGGAGTAACTGAGGATATCTGTGTGCCGATTCTGGAAAAAGAATCCGGCTTAAAGTGCGGTGTGGATTTTAAAATCGGCTATTCGCCGGAGAGAATCAATCCCGGTGATAAGGTACACAGATTAGAAACCATCACAAAGATTGTATCCGGTATGGATGCTGAGACGTTGGATGAAGTTGCAAAGGTATATGAATTGGTAGTGGAAGCCGGTGTGCATCGTGCAGAATCCATCAAGGTTGCGGAAGCTGCAAAGGTTATTGAGAACAGCCAGCGTGATATCAATATTGCTTTTATGAATGAGTTATCCATTATTTTTAATAAAATGGGAATTGATACGAAAGCGGTATTGGAAGCAGCGGGTACCAAATGGAACTTCTTGAAATTCGCCCCGGGACTTGTAGGCGGACATTGTATCGGTGTTGACCCATACTATCTGACCTATAAAGCAGAGCAGTTGGGATATCATTCCCAGATTATCCTTTCCGGAAGACGAATCAATGATGATATGGGGAAATATGTGGCAGAGAGCCTTGTAAAGAATATGATTTCTGCTGATCTTCCCGTAAAAAATGCGAAGGTTGCCATCTTGGGCTTTACCTTCAAGGAGAATTGTCCGGATACGCGTAACACCAAGATTATAGATATTTATAATGAATTGGGTGAATACGGAATTACACCGGTTGTTGTCGATACGACCGCCGATGCTGCAGAAGCAAAGAGACTTTACGGAATAACATTCGGTACAATGGACGATATTAAGGATATGGATGCTGTCATTATCGCGGTTGCACATAATGAATTCTTAAAGCTTGGTAAGGATAAGATTGATTCCTTCTTTAATCCGGAAAATAAGGTTAAGGTTCTTGCGGATATTAAGGGTCTGCTTGATAGAAAGGAATATTCTACAGAAGATTATCTGTATTGGAGATTATAAGATACGGAAAGTATTGTTAAGAGATTTAATACCGGGGTGGTGCCAGAGCAAGCAGCCCCGGTATTTCTGATAATAATAAGATTTTTATGATTTGAAAGGCAGGATAACAGATGAGAAAGAAAACAATCCCATTCTTAAGAAATAGAACAGACTATTTCGTATTTGGCGGATTGTGTCTATTATTTGGCTATTTTTTGTTTTTTAATGAGGTAAGAGAATTAAGTGACAGTTTTCAATATTTGAATCAATTTGTATCCAGAGAGCCGGTTTACGCACTGCTTTTACAGGGATTGACTGTGCTTTTTGGTGAAAGCTATACAATTCATCTTTCTCTTATACAAAATGGATTAGCGGTTATCGGTATTTATTGGCTTTATTATCGCCTTACGAGTTTATTTAGAATGAATCCCCTGTTTCAGGCGGTAACGGCAATTGCCCTGGTTTCACCGCATGTCATTACCCCGTATGCAGCAAAATCGGGAATGATTATTACCAATTCTGTTTTGACGGAAGGAATTGCGCTTTCCCTGTATTATATATGGGCAGGGATGATATTAACATTGATATTGGGAAAATACGAAAAAAACAGAAACAGGGTAATCGTATTAACCATGCTGTTTTCTGTTTTTCTCTCCATGATAAGAGGACAGCTTATGATCTGCATCATTGTGTGGATGCTTGCGGCTGTTTTCCGATTAGCCGTGGATAAGCAATACAAGCCCATATTTTTTGTTATAATCGGATTTGTATTATGCTTTGCGGGAAAAACACAATTGACAAAATTATATAATTACATTGAGTCCGGCTTGTATGTAAATACGGTATCCTCAAAGCCGATGATTTTGTCAAATCTCGTGTATCTTTCTGATGAAGAAGATGGAGCCGGCATTGAAGATGATGCATTGAGGCAGACGTATGAAAATATTGTCTCTGAAGTAAAAACTCAAGGGTTCTCGATTGAGAATGCAAAGGGAACTATCATTGAGCAGGCACAGTTTCATGAATTCGGGCATGAAACCATTAACTTTGATATTATTGTTCCGAATCTGAAACGGTATATTGCTGAAAAAGACGGTATTGATGAAAATGAATATTTTGAATTATTAATTAAACTGGATGAATATGCAGGAGCTATCTTTAAGAAAGCACTTCCCTCTGCATTTCCGGCCTTTTTGAAAAATTATTTTGTCATTGCATCACTGGGATTTGTAAGGAGTGTTGCGATAGACAAAGGCATGCTGTCTTATTTTGCAGTGCTGCTTTATATAGTGGCAATCGGGCTTGTTTTGTACCTTTTAAGGAAGGATTGGAAAAATCCGGCAGCATGGTTTATGATATTTGTGTTGCTACTGATTTGTGGTACTGTATTTGGCACTTCAATTATGATAGAATGTATTTCAAGATATATGATTTATAATCTTCCGTTGTTTTATATTGCCGGAATGACAATGCTGGAAGAAATCAGAAAGGGTTAGGTATTCATATGAGCTATAAGGAGTTAGTATTTCCGAAGGATTCTGTATTTTTGGTAACAGGCGGTGCCGGTTTTATCGGTTCCAATCTGTGTGAGGCATTAACGGATATGGGATATGCCGTACGTTGTCTGGACAACCTTTCAACCGGGAAACAGGAGAATGTTGATTTATTAAGTGACAGACCGAACTATACCTTTATCAAAGGAGATATTCGTGATTTGGACACCTGCATGGAAGCATGTAAGGGCGTAGATTATGTATTGAATCAGGCGGCTTGGGGAAGTGTTCCGAGAAGTATAGAGATGCCGCTTTTATATGAAGAAATCAATATCAGAGGAACCTTAAATATGATGGAAGCAGCCAGACAAAACGGTGTTAAAAAGTTTGTTTATGCCTCCAGCTCTTCCGTATACGGAGACCATCCGGTGCTTCCTAAAGTAGAGGGACAGGAAGGAAACCTGCTTTCTCCGTATGCTTTGACAAAAAGAGTCGATGAAGAATACGGTAAGCTGTATCATAAGCTTTATGGCTTAGATACCTATGGACTCCGTTATTTTAATGTATTTGGACGCAGACAGGACCCGGATGGCGCTTATGCTGCCGTAATTCCAAAATTTTTAAAGCTGTTAATGACAGGACAGACTCCGACCATTAACGGAGACGGTAAGCAGTCAAGAGATTTTACTTACATTGATAATGTAATTGAAGCAAATTTAAAGGCCTGCCTGGCTCCCTCAGGGGCTGCCGGAAATGCCTTTAATATAGCCTACGGCGGGAGAGAATATCTGATTGATATTTATTATGACCTTTGTAAAGCTCTTGATAAAGAGGTTGAACCCAATTTCGGACCGGACAGACCGGGAGATATCAAGCATTCCAATGCAGATATCAGCAAAGCAAGGAAGCTGCTTGGTTATGATCCGGAGTATGATTTTGAAGAAGGTATTAAGCTTGCGATTGACTGGTACAAGGAGAATCTGTAAAAGCGTATGAAAACAGCCATAAGAATGGATGATATTACATCCGATATGGATTTTGAAAAATTTTACCGCGTAAAGAAGCTATTAGACACCTATCAGATAAAACCTCTGATAGGTGTAGTTCCATTTAACAGGGATAAGAATCTGAGACGAAATCCCGACTGTGAAGATTTTCCGACTTTTTTAAAGCTGCTGCAGGAAGAGGGATATGTTGTAGCCCTGCATGGCTGCTATCATGTGTATGAAACACAGAAAAAAGGATTGTTCCCGTTAAATGATTTCTCGGAATATGCCGGAATCCCTTTTGAAAAGCAGAAGGACATGCTAAAAAAAGGGAAAAAGCAGTTGGAGGAATGGGGTATCGGCACGGATATTTTTATGGCACCGGCACATACCTTTGATAACAATACCTTACGGGCGTTAAAGGCGGTTGGCTTCCGCGCACTGACGGATGGCTTCGGCAGCAGACCTTATATACGAAACGGACTCGTATTTTATCCGATTGCAAAGAAAAGAACAGATTGTTTCTCTGATAAAAACGGATATACAACACTTGTCCTTCATACGAATACAATGGAGGAGAAGGATTTTGGAATACTTGAAAAACAGTTGGCAGAGAACAAAGAGCATTTTATTTCCTATTCAGAATATCTTGACGTTACACCGAAAAAACGAGGAATCTTCGGAAATCTGGCAGAATATCTGCTGGCAACGGTAAAATATATTCTGGTCAGAATGCGGTAATGTGAGGGGATTTATGAAACGAGTATTACAGATTTTGGGAACGACAAATCTCGGCGGGGCCGAGAGTCGGATTATGGATTTATATCGTCATATGAATCGGAAAGAAATTCAGTTTGATTTTCTGGTTCATTCCGGCAAAAAAGGTTTTTTCGACGAGGAAATAAAGCGACTCGGAGGAAAAATCTATTATTTACCTTCCTTTCGTGTATATAATTATTTCTCTTATAAAAAAGCATGCAGGCTCTTTTTTGCGGAACATCCGGATTATGCGGCAGTACATGGGCATATGACAAGCACCGCATCAATTTATCTGCCGGAAGCAAAGAAGGCAGGAATCCCTCTGACAATTGCACATGCCAGAAGTGCCGGAGTGGACAAGGGAATAAAGGGTACTCTTACAAAACTTCTGCGCAAAAACTTATATAAAAAATGTGATAAAATGCTTGCCTGTTCCGACCTTGCGGCAAAAGCCGTGTTCGGAGAAAAATGCTGTCGGGAGAATAAAGTAACCATTCTGCCGAATGCGATTGATACCCGGGAATATATGCCGAGTGAGCAGATTCGCAATCAAATACGGCGGGAATATCAGATAGAAGATAAGTTTGTCATCGGTCATGTCGGAAGATTCCATTATGCAAAAAACCATGAGTTCCTTGTGGAAATTTTTGCAGAGATTCTAAAACAAAGAGAGAATGCCGTTTTAATGCTGTTAGGAGACGGACCGCTTCGGGGTGAGATAGAGGAAAAAGCAAAGCGTCTGGGTGTTTATGATAAAATTATTTTTGCAGGGAATCAAACGCCGGCTGCCCCTTTTTATCAGGCATTTGATTATTTCCTGTTTCCGTCACGTTTTGAAGGAATGCCGGGTACGGTGGTAGAAGCACAGGCGGCAGGGCTTAAATGTCTTATTTCCGATTCCGTTACAAAACAGGTAAAGGCAACCGAGTTGGTTACGTTTTTATCATTGGAGCAGCCTGCAAAGGTGTGGGCAGATGAGATGATACGGCAGACATCGGAAGTGGCGGAAGGAAACGGAAATCGGAATCCGGTAGCAGAATGTTACAATCTGGCGTCAACAAATTATGATGTAAACAATCAGGTGCGCTTTTATGAAGAACTGTATAAAGGTGGCAGGTAATATGAAAATCCATATATTTATTGCCCATATGGGCGTCGGCGGGGCAGAACGTGTATGCGTTAATCTGGCAAATGAGCTGGCAGAAAGAGGACATGAAGTACATATTTTGGTACTGAATCTGGATAACGATATCAATACGCATCTGCTTAATAAGCGGGTGGAGGTGCATTCGCTCGGAGTATCCAGACTCCGCTACTCTGTTTTTGCCATGTTTAAATATATAAAAACCTATCAGCCACCGTTTCTGTTTGTATTTGGCAATGAGATGGCAGTTATTTTAAATAAGCTTAAGAAGCTGCATTTGACAAAAGTACCTGTAATTGTACGTGTACTGAATAACGTGGAGATATCATTAAGCAAAGAGGATAATATTTCTCCGCTTGTAGAAGGGTATTTAAAAAAGGCCCAGAAACAGCTTGCGGACATGAATCATGTGATTGCGCAGTGCAGCGCAATGGGTGAAATGCTGCTTAATAAGAAGCTCGTAGAAAAAGAGAAGCTGACAGTTGTTTATAATCCGGTCAGCCGTGATTTAATCCGAAAGGTAAAAGAAATCCGTGTTCCGAATGAAAACAGAGAGGATGGGCGTACTTACGAGATTGTGTTTATCGGACGGATTGATCCGCAAAAAAATCTCTCCCATCTGTTAAAAGCATTTGCTTTTGTACATGAGCGGATGAAAAATACCTGCTTACGCCTTGTAGGAGACGGTAATGTAACGGAACAGATGAAGAAGCTCGCAGAAGAGTTAAATATTGCAGATGCGGTTTTATTTGACGGAATACGCAGAGATATGGAGCAGGTATATGCAGGTGCTGATGTTGTGGCGCTCTCTTCCGAATACGAAGGAATGCCCAACTGTCTGATTGAAGCAATCGGCTGCGGGGTGCCGGTTGTTTCCTATGATTGTCCGCTTGGACCGCGTGAGATTATCGAGGATGGTGTAAACGGGTATTTGGTAGAATATAATAATATAGATGAATTGGCAGAAAAACTGATTTTTGCATTAAATCGCAAATGGCAGGAAACAGAAATCTGCAAAACGGCCGCAAAGTTTGACGTGACTTATATTGCGGGCGAATATGAAAGGATTTTTAAGGAATGTGCGGAATAGCCGGTTTTTGCAGTAAAACGCTGGACCACAAACAAGTGATTCTTTCCATGAATGAAAGAATGCTTCATAGAGGACCGGATGCCGGAGGATATTATCTGGATGAAAAGACGGGAGTGACGCTTGGACACCGCCGTCTTGCAATTGTGGACTTAACAGAAACCGGGGCACAGCCCATGGTATCCCATGATAAAAGATATGTTCTTGTGTATAATGGGGAGATTTATAATGCAGACAGTATCCGTGAAAGGCTTTTGCAGGAAGGACATGTTACTGCATTTAAAGGAAGTTCTGATACAGAGGTGTTGTTAGAAGCAATCGTGGCATATGGAAAGGAAAAAGCATTGCAAATGACAAAAGGCATGTTTGCATTTGGTTTGTATGATAAAGAAACAGCCACCATCACGCTTGCAAGAGACAGAGTCGGAGAAAAACCGCTGTATTACGGAACAGTAAACGGAGATTTTGTGTTCTGCTCGGAAATCGGGATGCTCACAGCATATCCCGGCTTTACAGGAAAGTTAAATGCGCAGGCACTGCAGGAATATTTAAGGTATGGCTATGTACCGGCACCGCTATCCATATATGAGGGAATTTACAAATGCAGACCGGGCGCATATATTACAGCCTCTTACCCTTATTCTGAATGGGAAGAGCATGTATATTATAACCTCATATACGAATATGATAAAGCAAAGAAAAATCCGTTTGCAGGAAGCTTTGAGGAAGCGGTAGATGAACTCGAACATGTATTAAAAGAAGCGGTAAAAAGCCAGATGATGGCGGATGTGCCGTTAGGCGCTTTTTTATCCGGCGGTATCGACAGCGCTGCGGTGGTTTCCCTGATGCAGTCCATGCAGCAGGATAAGGTAAAGACCTTTACAATCGGCTTTGAAGAAAAGGCATTTAATGAAGCGTCTGATGCGAAAGCCATTGCAGAATATCTGGGCACGGAGCATACAAGCCTGATTCTGTCCGAAAAAGAGTTAAAGGATGTCATACCGAAGATACCGGATATTTTTACGGAACCGTTTGCCGATTCTTCCCAGATACCGACCTATCTGGTAAGTAAGCTTGCAAAATCAAAGGTGACGGTTTCTTTAAGCGGTGATGCGGGGGATGAATTGTTCGCCGGGTATAATACCTATTGGAAAACTGCCGGATTATACCATAAGCTTGAGAAGATTCCCTTCGGAATCCGGAAAGTGGCGGGCGGTATCTTAGATACACCGGTATTTGAAAAGAATAATACATTATACCGGGCAGCACATTGTCTGAAAGCAGAGCATATTGCAGCGATGCATGAAGCAGTCTGCTATGATACGACACATTTTACTGCTGAATTATTAACCAAGGAATTTGCCGGAGAAAACAGGATGGCTCCTAAATTAAACCTGCTTTTGGCAGATATCGAGGATGAGATGATGCTGCGTGACTTAATCGGCTATCATCCCGAGGACATTCTGGTAAAGGTGGACCGTGCGGGAATGGCTGTGTCGCTTGAAAACCGCGTTCCGATGCTGGATAAGGATGTTCTTGCACTTGCCTATTCTCTGCCGGTTTCTTATAAGCTTGGAGTAGAAGACGGTAAGCTTATCAGCAAATATGTCCTAAAAGAAGTATTATACCGTTATGTTCCAAAAGAAATCATGGAACGGCCTAAAAAAGGTTTCTCCGTACCGTTATCCGGGTGGCTTTCAAAAGGAAGCGTACATGAATGGGCAAAGGAGCTACTTGCAGACAGCTATCTGGTAAAAGATTGTATTTTAGACGAAAAAACAGTGAATGATTTGTGGACACATTTTATCAAAACAGGGCAAAATAAAGGTTTGCTATGGAATGTGTTAGTGTTGGAGCAGTGGTATCGGAAGAATGGGAAATAAAAAGATGAAAAAAGTACTTTTCTATGTACATTCCCTCAATAAGGGAGGGGCAGAAAGAGTATTGTTAACTTTGGCGGATTATTTAAGGGAAAAATATGATGTCGTGATTTTAACAGATATTGTGGATAGAAGCGAATATGAGCTTCCGGCAGGTATACAACGCATTGTACTTGGGGAGTGTAAAGGACGCTTTGGTATTTCGAGACTTTTACGTTTGAAGAAAATACGACATATTTATAGAGAAATAAATCCGGATATCTGCATTGCTTTTATGATTTCTGCCGCAATACGTGCACTTCAGGCAAATGTCGGAAGAAAGATGCCGGTATTTGTAGCGGTGCGTTCGAATCCATATTATGATTATCCTCTGAAGAATGATAGAAAAAGATTAAATTATTGGTTTCAAAAAGCAGACAAAATAATCTGTCAGACAAAATTTCAGAAAGAATATTTTAATGAGCTTGTACAGAAAAAAACAGTAGTAATACCAAATCCAATCTCACAGGAGTTTGTGGAGCAATTACGAGAAATTGGTTATTCTGGGGAAACACCGAAAGAAAATCGAATTGTATCGGTGGGAAGATTATACGATTATAAGAACCATAAGCTGTTAATACGGGCATTCTCAAAGATAGCAAAAAAATATGATCAGTACCGGTTGTTTATCTATGGGGACGGTCCATACAGACAAGAATTGGAAAAAGAAATAACCACTTTATCCATGCAGGATAAAGTAATATTAACAGGTGAATCAGATACCGTAGCAAAGAATATTGCAGATGCGGATATATTTGTATTGCCTTCTGATACAGAAGGAATGCCAAATGCTTTGTTGGAAGCAATGGCAATGGGGCTTGCCTGTATTGCAACAGATTGTCCGGGAGGCGGACCGAAGAGTCTGATTAATGATGGTGAAAACGGCCTGTTATGTAAAGTCGGGGATGTAGAGGACATGACCAATAAGCTTTTAAAATTATTAGACAATCGGGAATTGAGATTAAAATTAGGACAAAATGCACGCAGTATCAAAGATACTTGCAGTATTGATAATATTTTAAGTCAATGGATAATGCTCATTGAGGATAATAGTAATAAAACGATGTGATAATAGTTGTGGAAAGGTATAATTATAGTATGTGCGGAATATGTGGATTTGTATCGAAAAATACAATATCGGTCGAACAACTGACAGCAATGAATGATACTATGATTCATAGAGGTCCTGATGATGCCGGCGTGGAGATATATCCTGCGTCAGATGGATTTTATGTGGGAATGGCACAAAGACGCCTTTCAATTATGGACTTGTCCATGCAGGGACATCAGCCAATGCATTCTGCAAATAAAAGAGTTACTGTTGTATTTAACGGGGAGATTTATAATTTTCAGGAATTAAAAGAAGAATTGAAGGAATATGCATTTTCTTCTAATTGTGATACAGAGGTTATTATTGCAGCTTATTTAAAATGGGGAGAAGACTGTCTGAATCATCTGAACGGTATGTTTGCCCTTGCAATCTATGACAGGGAAAAAGAAGAAGTAATACTTGCAAGAGACAGGATTGGTAAGAAACCGCTCTATTATTGGCTGGAACCGGAACAGATTGTATTTGCTTCGGAAATGAAACCAATTATGAATCATCCGAAATTTAAAAAGGAGCTCAATCGAAGAATTGTACCCAGGTACTTGTATCAGCAATATATTCAGGCGCCGGATACTATATTTGAGCATGTGTACAAATTAGAACCGGGTAGAATGCTTCGCTTTCATAGAGGAAGAGCAGAGAAAAAAACATATTGGGATATAAAAGAAAAATATCATGAATTTGCACAGCACCCGGTCCGGAGCTATGAAGAAGCAAAACAGGCATTAAAAGAGTTGTTGAAAGAATCTGTCAGAAAACGTATGATTGCGGATGTTCCGCTTGGAGCATTTTTAAGCGGAGGTTATGATTCCTCTCTGATGACAGCTATTGCACAGGAAATTAGCAATAAACCGGTTAAGACTTTTACAATAGGATTTAATGAAAAAGGATATAATGAAGCCGGATATGCAAAAGATGTAGCAAATTATCTGGGGACTAATCACACGGAGCAGTATATTAGTGAAAGGGATATGTTGCAATTAGTGGATAGTATACCGGTGTATTTTGATGAGCCTATGGCGGACAGTTCCCAAATTCCTACCATGTTGGTCTCTAAATTGGCAAAAGAGCAGGTAACCGTTGTCCTTTCCGGAGATGGAGGGGATGAATTGTTCTGTGGGTATAATATTTATGAGAACGTTGCACAGGCACAGAAACTTGATTTTCTAGGTGGAATGGTCAACGCTGCATGTAACATAACCCATATCAGGAATTCTTCTCTTTATGAGAAAATTCCGTTTCGTGTACGTGTGGTTGCCGAGAATCGTAATCCGAACACAAAAACCCAGTTTGGTGCTTCCGGTTATTTGACAGCGATTACAGATATGATGCTCCCGGAGCAATATGCTTCATTTAAATATGAAACAGAAAAAGAGTATGCTGTGAATGACTGGCAGATGAGAAGAATGCTGCTTGATATGGAAACATATCTGCCTGAGGATATCTTATGTAAGGTAGACAGGGCTTCGATGAAATATTCATTAGAGAGCAGATGTCCGATTCTGGATAAAGAGATTATAGAATATTCTTTTCGTATACCACAGGAATTTAAATATTTTAAAGGGGATAAAAAACACATTTTAAAGGATATAGCACATGATTATATCCCCGGGGCAATGTTAGACCGTCCTAAGACCGGATTCGGCGTTCCGATAGATAAATGGCTTAGAGGTCCATTGAAGGAACAGGTGTTAAGCTATGCGGAAGTTGGGTTTTTAAAGCACCAGGGGATATTTAAGCCGGACTATGTAAATCGGTTTATCCATGATTATGTACAAAATGGAGATGGTGGTCCTGCAACCGGTAAGAATTATTCCAAGTTTGTATGGTCATTTTTTGTGTTGCAGCAATGGTATGCTGCATATTGGAAAGGATAAATAAGTGAAACACAGGAAAATTGCTTTTTATATCGGAAGTCTGGATAAAGGCGGAGCGGAACGTGTCATTACGAATCTTGCGGAATATTTTTTCTCCAAAGGCTATGAGGTTACAATGGTAACTAAGATGAAGGAAAAAGAAGAGTATTCTCTATCGGCGGGAATAACACGTATCATTGCGGATATCACGAAAGAGGAAGAAAGAGGACGTATCCGGAATTTATTTTTGCGTATTCGAAAGCTTCGAAGAATAATAAAAGAAATTCATCCGGATGTAGTAGTTTCTTTTATTGGGAAAAATAATCTGATGAGCATTGCAGCAACAAGAGGCTTGGGGATTCCCGTAGTGGTTTCCGTCCGAAGTAATCCTTCCAGAGAGATAGGATGCGGGGTTAAGCGTTTGTTGACATTGGCGTTATTTCATGTGGCAGAAGGGATAGTGCTGCAGACAACGGAAGCAAAACAGTATTTTCCAAAAGAAATTCAGAAAAAAGCAGTTGTATTACAGAACTCGTTGAATCCTGCGTTTATCCGTGCACCATATGAGAAGGAAAGAAGAAAAGAAATCGTAAGCGTCGGAAGAATTGATGATAATAAAAATCAGAAAATGTTGATTGAAGCATTTTTACCTCTTGCAGCGAAATTTCCTGAATGGAGAATTGTTTTATACGGCGATGGGGAATCACGCGGGGAATTGGAAAAAAGAGTGCAGGAATTACAGTTGGAAGACAGAATATTATTTAAAGGGGTACGGACAGATATTCCTGAAAAGATAGAAGGTGCTTCCATCTTTGTTTTATCGTCCAAACAGGAGGGAATGCCGAATGCACTGATGGAAGCTATGGTTTTGGGACTTGCAGTGATTTCAACAGACTGTCCTTGCGGTGGTCCGAGAGACTTGATTCGGCAGAATGAAAACGGAGTATTAATTCCGGTGGATGATACAGATGCATTGACAGAAAAACTGAGTCTGCTCATGCAGGATGAAACATTACGTAAAAAGCTCTCTTGTAACGCCATTTCTCTACGTGATAAGGTTGCACCGGAATATATTAATGCACAGTGGGAGCAATATTTAGAAGAAACTGCCAATTGAAAAAGCAATTTAAGATAATTTTAATAATTCTGAAAGAAAGTTTTCTTTTGTTTATGTTATAGTAAATTCCAGCTAAAGAGAAGTATAAAATGACACATAAAGGGAGTTAGAGGAGATTATGAAAGTAAAAGGAATTATTGTAAGAGTCGGTTATACGCTTCTTGGTGCACTGTTAACTCTTTGTGTAGTGCTGGTACATGATGTATATATTGCCAAAGAGCAGTTTACGGATACCGTGGTTATCGAGGAAACGGTAGAGGAAGCAGCGGAAACGACATCAGAAGAAGCACAGACATATGATTATGAAGCAGAAGCGGATGAGAAGCTTGCTCTTCTACAGGCGGAAGCAGAGCAAAAAAAGCAGGAGAAGTTAACAAAGGAAACTGTGGAAGCAGAAGAGGCTAAAACCGTGAGTGCCAACAGCATTGACGCTGCAAAAGTAAAATGGATTGAGGATTATCCGGCGGTTAATTCGGATAAGACCTTGGAAGAAAAGGTAGCAGAACGCTCTTCTTATGAAGAAACCTTAGCTGTAAATGCATTCGATAAAAAGGTAATCGAAAACAGTACAATTGACTTTTCGGATGTAAAGATTACGATTCTCGGCGACAGTTTGACGGAGGGTTCTAATCTGGATGAAGAGGAGCGGGCTAAATATGCATATCCTGTTATTCTGAAGGATTTGCTTGGATGTAAGGAAGTTGTAAATCTCGGAATCGGGGGTTCTACCGTCAGCCGTGCCGGTTCGTATGCGATGGTTGACAGATGGCAGGATATTCCGAAGGATAGCGATATCATAATTGTATTTGGCGGAAGCAATGACTGTCTCTTTGAAAACAAATGGGATTACGGTGAACTTGAATATGAGCACCGTATGACAGATGGTACATTCTGTGGTGATTTGGATGAATTAGTTGCCGGAATAGAATATGTATATCGGGATCATAATTTAGACAGTTTTATCAAACTTTTATATATTAATCCACCGTCTACCGTTTTAAATGATGCAGTATACGCGATTGACCCGGGAAACATGGTCCAACAGCAAGCATTTGCGGAAGCAATCAACGAAATTGCACCGGCATACAGCTTTGAGGTAATTGATTTTTATAATAATAATATATTGAATTCTCATGACAGAGATGTAAATGAACAGTTTGTGCCGGATGGTATTCATGGCAATGCAGAGGGCTACCGCATTATGGCAGAACACATTGCTAGTCAGATTATCCAAAGAATTGAACAGTAATGGGAAACAGGAGAGTAGAATAATACATATTCTGCTCTCTTTGCGTTGTACAGGAAAGTATGATATACTATGTTAATTATATGAATTTGAGGAATAGTGAATGGTACCTGCAATTTTATATTTTATAGCAACCTTTTTCTGGGAGAGAAGAATTTTTCAGTTTCCTTTGGAGGGCAATGTCTTAACATATATCATATGCAAATTTTTACAGTTGGGTATTTTATTAGGTGCTGTAACGTTTGTAAAATACATTAAAGGAGCAACAACAGAACAGAGGTCGGACTTGCGGAAGGTTATTAAGTATGCATTGCCGTATTTGCTTTTGTTAGGTGCTATCTCAATATGGCAGTATCACAATGGAATCTTGCCATACCTCGACGGAGATGAGGCAAGAATTTTGTCATGGGCTTTACGGTATGACAGTGGTAGCTATATGTTTACCTATTTGACGGGTTATTTCTATATTATTTGTATTTCACTTATACCGACCATTTATGCCCCGGTTATTGCGAAGGTATTTATTCAGGCAGGAGTATTGGGATATACCATGATGCGTCTGGATAAGATATGGAAAAGTCGTCTTGTTTATCTGTGGTATCTCCTATTTCTGGGACAACCTATTCTGCTTGATTTAGGTCCGTCTGTACATCGCCTGCCGATATACGGAATGTTGTATATCTGGTTTATTGTGAAATTGTGGTGTGACTATAAAGAGAAGAAAGAAATATCGAAATGGCAGATGTTGATACTTATGTTTGCTGCAACCATATTAATGCATTGGCGTGTAGAGGGCATTTATTTATTGGTGTTTGCTCCTTTACTGTTGGTTATGACATATCGCATTACTAATCGTAAACAGAGATTTATGTTTGTTGGAACTTTTTTGATTTTAGCTGTGCTAACAGGTATACCTCAATGGATAGAGAACAGTCGTCAGAACGATTATGTAAACGAGAGAATGTCGCATTTTTATAATTACGTATTTGTAAATATGTGTCGTAACGGTCTGGACCAGAAACAATATCAGGATGAATTGCAGATTATTGATCGTTATCTTTCAGTGGATGCAGTGAATTACATTAATCGAGAATTGGGTGACCTGAATTATGCAGATGAATTGATAGCTTTTCATGAAGGATATATAGGAGTACGTGAGAACTACAGTAATGAGGAATATAAAGATTATACAAGACAAGTTTTAAAAATTATTATTAAAGAACCTTTATTATATCTGAAATCGCAGGCTGGAGCATGGAATTATATATCAAAGTTTCCTGATGGAGCATTTGAAACAAGAAAAACCGATATTTTGAAACTTATAAAATATGGTTTGGTTGTGGAGCGATTTCTGGTTTATCAATTATATGTCCCTACATTGATAATAGTGATTATGGGTGTATATTTTTTATTAAAAAAGCGATGGATGGAATTGTTTACAGCACTTGGGGTGTTCGGACATAGCTGCATAGTGTTTCTGCTTATGCCTGCATCATATTTTAAATATTTCTATATCGTATATCTGGTAGGGTATTTTATGCTTTTATGGTATATTCTGGAAGGATGGACAAAGAAAAGTGGAAGACAAAATATTGATATTTATTCCAATGTATAATTGTGAGAAGCAGATTGGACGAGTGTTGGAAAGAATTGCACAGATAGACAACTACAAAGATATCTTTTCTGAAATTATTGTGGTAGATAATCAAAGTAAAGATAATAGTATTGAATGTGCAAAGAGAACAATTGAAACTTTGCAGATGCCTGCAAGAATACTAAAAAATCGAGAAAATAGAAGCTTGGGAGGCTCACATAAAACAGCATTTTTGTATGCTATAGAGCATGGCTTTGATTATGTGATTGTGTTGCATGGGGATGACCAGGGAGATATTCACGACATAGTGCCATTTATTTTGAATGGAATGTATCGTAAGTATGATTCTTTTTTGGGGTCCAGATTCGATAAGAAATCTACACTTGTGAATTATTCGCGGTTCAGGATTTTTGGAAACCATGTTTTTAATCTAATTGTGTCAGCTTTAATTCGTAAAAGGATTACAGATTTGGGCTCCGGTCTTAATATGTATAAAACAGATCACTTAAAATCAAAGTTTTATCTGCCCTTTTCCAATAATCTGACTTTCAATGTATATCTATTACTGTATGGAGTATATGTAAAATCTCATTTTGCATTCTTTCCATTAACATGGCGAGAGGCAGATCAGGTAAGCAATGCAAAGTTGTTTAGTCAATCAAAGGAAATATTAGGGCTTGCTATAAAATATGCAATTTCATCAAAAAAAGTTTTCGCAGTGACAGATAATGAATTTAGCAGAATGACTTATGATTATGATATTGTGTGTGACAATATAAAAGGAGACTGACTATAATGGGGAAGATACATTTGGTAATGCCGATGGGTGGTGCCGGAACTCGTTTTTTTGATAACGGATATGAGTGTCCGAAACCACTTTTGGAGATACAGAGGAACCCTTTTTTTTATTGGGCAACACGATCAATAGAAAAATTTGTAGAATTGGAATCCTTAACATTTGTTGTATTAAAGGAACATATTGAGCGTTTTCATATTGATGTTTCTATAAAAGAATATTTTCCTAACGCCAATATTGTTATCTTGGAAAGAGTATTAAATGGTGCTGTATTAACTTGTATGGAAGGCGTGAAAAATCTTTCGGACAATATTCCGGTTCTTTTTAATGACTGCGACCATATTTTCAAAAGTACAAGTTTTAATCAATTTTGTAAGGATGGCAATTATTCGGAACCAGATGGTGCATTGTTATCGTTTGTATCTGACAAACCTTGTTATAGTTATTTGAAAAAGAATGAGCTGGGTTATGTAACAAGAACGGTAGAAAAACAAGTCATTAGTGATGAAGCAATATGCGGGGCTTACTATTTCAAAGATACAAAAACTTTTACAGATGCAGCAGAAGAATATCTGGGGAAGTGTTCCTACAAAGAATTTTTTGTCAGTGGAGTATATAACGTGCTGGCAGAAAATGGTGGGAAGATAAAGGGATTTTTAACAGATTTTCATATTCCGTTTGGCACTCCGGACGAATATGAAATAGCAAAAGTTTCAGATAAATTCAAGGAATTGGAATAGTGAAAATAGCGATTTTTTTATGTGCCATTTTATTTATCGTGGCAGGACATCTATTAAAAACCATACGTTGGAAACAATTCGCGGATGTATATGAAAAAGCAAGCGTGGATAACTTGGCATTTGCTCTATCGGTGGGATATTTGATTAATTTCTGCATTCCATTTCGAGTAGGGGATTTGGTGCGTGCTTATCTTGCCGGAAAAAAGATGAAAAATGGTTTTGCCTTTTCTTTGGCAACTGTTATTTGGGACCGTTTTTTAGATGTATTGACAGTAGGAATCATATTTTTTGCATTGCATCGGATGTCATTTGATAACATATTGATTCAGGAATCCGCTTATTTTTATGCGGGTATGGGGTTAACGCTTGTCCTATTGATGGTAATCGCTTTTCAATGTAGTAGTATTATCAAAAAAGTGATTAAGAAAATTAGTTGGATATTTAATGAAAAAATAGAATTATATATTTTGCTGTTCTGCTGGTCCTTAATCAGTGCGTTTAAAGAGATTGTCCGTAAGGTTAATAAAGGAAAACTATTATTGCTGACGATAGGAATGTGGGGATGCTATTTATTCTCTTATTCCCTGCTTGCTAGTTTTTTAAGTAATTATATTCCGGGCTATCAGTTTGTCAACGTGTTCTTATTGTTATTTGCACGAGGAAATGTGGATAGTAGTTCGGCAAAACAGATGAGTAGTTTAGAAGGTGTATCTACTCAAATGGGAATTATCATGGCGGTATATTTATTATTGACATTAGTAGTAATTCTTGCGGTGGTACAAATTCATAAAAGATTTACCAAGACTGACTTGAAGCAGGAACAGAGTCGCTATTTATTACCACAGATTAATTCAAAAGACCGATTACAATTCTTAGAGAATTATTTTGATGACAATGCCAAAATGTATATTCAATCATATTTGGATATGAATCAAAATATTCGTATTGTGAGAGATTATAGTGCAGGCTCTAAAGCCACTACAATGCTATGCATGACTGAAGAAAAAATGTTTTTCCGTAAATATATTATAGGTAAGGAGGCTTTTCGTCTAAAGAATCAGATAGATTGGATACAGACTTATAAGGAGACGCTTCCGCTTCCGAAGATATATCAAGAGGAATATACAGAAAATGAAAGCTGTTTTTATGATATGGAATATAATGCCTCAGCAGTGGATTTTTTTTCTTATATTCATTCAAATCCCGCGGAACAGAGCTGGGATTTATTAAAAAAAGTTTTGGAACATCTTGAAAAACGATTTTACCAAACAACTGTACCGGTGGATACTTCTGTACAGTTGGAAGAATATATTGAAAATAAGGTCATAAAAAACATTGTAAAGCTAGAAAATGCCAGAGAATTACAGGGGTTAAACGGATATAATACTCTTGTCATTAACGGGAAAACATATTCTAACTTGAACGCATTAGAAAAATATCTTTCTAAGGAGCATTTAAAAACAGTATTTGAGAAAAATCCATGGTCAAAGATTCATGGGGATTTAACGATAGAAAATATCATTGCAATAGAAAGTGATGAGAAATATCCGGATGGATTTTATCTGATTGATCCGAATACAGAAAATACATTTTCTACATTCTATTTAGATTATGCAAAACTATTACAGTCGTTGCATGGCGGATACGAGTTTTTAATGAATATAACAAAGATTAGTATATCGGGAAACAAGGTTCAACTGATGATAAATCGTTCAGTATCCTATGACGCTTTATACGAAAAATATTGTGCTTATTTGTTTGAAAAATTTGAAAAAGAACAGGTAAAAAGTATTTATTACCATGAAATAGTACATTGGTTACGTCTAATGCCATATAAATTGGAAAAGAACGGTAAGAATGCTGTAATCTTTTATATTGGACTGATTATGGTAATGAATGATGTTGTAAAGATGTTTGAAAAGGAATAATGCTTAATGAAAAAACTGGCAGTTTTTGACTTGGATGGAACATTGTTTGATACAGGAGAAGTGAATTTTTTGGCATATCAGAGGGCGCTTAGGGAAGTTGGATATGAAGTAGATAAGGAATATTATATCAGGTGTTGCAATGGATATCATTATAAGCGCTTCCTGCCCAATATATTAAAGGATGTGCAAGAAGAAAAATTAACTGAAATGATGGAAATGGTTCATCAACGTAAAAAAGCATATTATAAAGAGTATTTGTATGCTGTCCGGGTAAATGTGTTTCTGTTTGATATGATTGAGTGTTTTAATTCTATGTATCATATAGCATGTGTTACGACAGCATCGCGTCAAAATACAGAGGAAATATTGGAATTTACGGGGAAAAGACAGTTATTTGACCTTGTATTGTGCCAGGAAGACGTAATAAAGAAAAAACCTGATCCGGAAGGGTTCTTGAAGGCTATAGAGTATTTTCAAGTAACTCCGAAGAATACGATAGTCTTTGAAGACTCGGATGTTGGAGTTGAAGCAGCTGTGGCAAGTGGTGCATGTGTTATGAAGATATGCAAATTTTAAATAGAAAAAATTACGAGACAAATTAAATATATAATATAGAATCGAAGAGGGCAGATAAATGCTGGTACTTCACAAGAAAAAGCATGGAATACATTTTTATACGGTATGGTTTGCAAAAGAACCGTTAAAAAAAAGCGGAATCATTGCGTATCATGAGTATATGGGAAATAAGATAAACGATAACACAGATGCTTTTGATACATTGATAACAAATTTAGAAGATACAGAAGAAGAAATAAAACAGCGTTTTTCCAAGAGCTGTAAGTATAAGGTGAATCGAGCGGTACGAGAGAATGTAGAATGGGAGATATTTCAAGACGAAAGGATTACGGAAGAGTTATTAGATGATTTTTGTGATTTCTTTCAGGCGTTTTGGGAGAGTAAGGGTACTTCTCTGGATGATAGAGAGAAACTAAAACGCGACCTGGAGGCATATCAGGCTGCGGGTTCACTGACGATTGCGTACGCACTTGTAAATGGAGAAAAAGCTGTTTATCATACACATATCAACGATAAAAATGTTGCCCGCCTGTTGCATTCTGCTTCTTTATATCGTCTGCAGCAGGATGAAGAAGGGAATACTAAAAATCTGATAGGAATGGCAAACAGGCTTCTGCATTTTGAAGAAATGAAATATTTTAAAAGCCTTGGGAAAATGACATATGACTGGGGCGGTGCCGGCAGAAGTGAGGATGTCATTCACATTACGGAATTTAAAGAGTCCTTTGGCGGAACACCGGTAAGATACTATGATTTTGAACAGGTAAACGGAATTATGGCAAAGGCTTTTAAATTGTTGGTTAAAATTCTTAGAAAATAATGGGAGATTTGTATGCTTCAAGCTTTGGAATATCCTTTTGAAAGTGAATATATCTTAAAGAAAAAAAAGAGTATAAAAAAAGAGCTTCTTGGGGAGAAGACAAAACGCATAACAAAAAAAATTGCGGTTTTGGGAGGCAGTACTACTCATAATATCGTGGAAATTCTGGAGCTTTTTTTGCTGAATTATGGAATTGAGCCGATATTTTACGAGTCGGAATATGCGATGTATTGGCAGGATGCCATGTTTAGAAATGAAGAGTTGGATTCATTTCATCCGGATATAATCTATATTCATACGAGTAATCGTAATATCGCGGATTATCCGCTGCTTTCAGACACAAAAGAAATGATAGATGATAAACGGTATCAAATCAAAGAGCATTTTACATGTATGTGGGACAAATTAAGAGAAAAATTTGCATGTCCTATTATTCAGAATAATTTTGAAATGCCTTTTTATCGTCTGCTGGGAAACAGAGAAGCATTTGATATTCATGGAAAAATTCATTTTCTTCATCAGTTAAATGAGGACTTCTATGATTATGCCAAGGAACACGAGGATTTTTATATTAATGATATTCAGTATCTATCATCCTGCTATGGATTAGATAAATGGGCTGACCCATTTTATTGGCATATGTACAAATATGCATTATGTGTTCCGGCAATTCCGGAATTGGCATTTAACATAGCCAATATTATCAAGTCTATTTATGGCAAAAATAAAAAAGCGCTGGTGCTTGATTTGGATAACACGCTTTGGGGAGGCATTGTAGGGGATGATGGTGTAGAAAACCTTCAGATTGGACCGGAAACATCTATGGGACAGGTATACAGCGAATTCCAGGAATATATAAAGAGCCAGAAAGAACTGGGCATTCTTTTAAATATTAATTCGAAAAACGAAGAAGAAAATGCACTTGCAGGTCTGAAGCATCCGGATAGTAAACTAAATGCGGATGATTTTATCTGTATTAAGGCAAACTGGAATCCCAAAAGCAAAAATCTCGTTGACATCGCGGAGGAACTAAATATTCTGCCGGATTCCATGGTGTTTGTGGATGACAATCCGGCTGAGAGGGAAATTATTAATCAACAGGTTCCGGAAACAGTAGCACCTGTAATTGGAAATCCGGAGGATTATATCCGTATCCTGGATCATAGTGGTTTTTTTGAAGTCACAAAGCTATCAGAAGATGACCGTAAACGTAATGAAATGTATAAGGCAAACAGCATGCGTAAAAAGCAGGAACAGTCGTTTGCGGATTATAAAGAATATTTGAAGTCTCTGGAAATGAAAGCTTTCATTGCACCGTTTGAGACCTTGTATCTGGACAGAATCGCTCAGTTGACAAATAAAAGCAATCAGTTTAATATGACAACAAAACGTTACTCGCGCAGTGAAATAGAAGCAATTGCAGGCAATTCTTCATTCCTCACTCTTTATGGCAAATTAGAGGATAAATTTGGCGATAATGGAGTTGTTTCTGTTGTTATTGGCGAGATTGAAGGAACATCTCTTCATATTCGATTATGGCTTATGAGTTGTCGTGTGTTGAAACGTGATATGGAATACGCTATGATGGATAGTCTGGTAGAGAAATGTAAAAAACAAGGTATTGAGACCATTTTAGGCTATTATTATCCTACAGCTAAGAATGCTATGGTTAAAGAATTTTATGCATTGCAGGGATTTGAAAAGATAGCAGAGGATGAAGAGGGAAACACCACATGGAAATATGAAATACCTTCTGATTATCAGTATAAAAATGAAGTGATTGAAAGAGGATAGTCATGAACCGTAGGGAAGCATGTAAAATGATTAGTTTCATATTGATTTTTCTGCTTCTTTTGACAGGTGTATCTTATATTGTAAGAACAAACGGACATGTAAAGAACCGTTTTGCGGGTTTTTATGCGGAAGAGAAGAACAGTATTGATGTGCTGATGTTTGGAGCCAGTACGGTAGGAACTTCCTTTTCTCCCGGGTATATGTGGGGAGAGTTTGGATTTACCTCTTATCCGTTATCCTCCAATGCACAACGTCCAAAGGCAATCAAATATTTATTGGAAGAAGGGTATAAGTACCAATCACCGGAAGTGGTGGTAATCGAGCTTCGCATGTTTACTTATGAAGAGGAAGAAATGAAGGCTGATGAGGCACATATCCGGGAGGTGACGGACAATATGCGGTTTTCCCTGCAACGTTTGAAAACAGTCCGTAATTTGACAGATGGTGTCGAGGGTTTTGAAGCTAAACTTCCCTATCACTTTGATATTATGAAATATCATTCTAATTGGGGAATGTTCTTTTTGAAGGATGAATTACAGAAGGTGGCTTATAGAAAAGCAGATTTGCATAAGGGCTTTGAGCATCAGGAACAGATTTTATTTCATGATGTAAAACAGGATGGTTATGTTGCCACAGAAGAACGCATAGCTATTCCGAAAGAGCAGGAAGAAATATTGCGTGATTTACTTTCTTATTTAAAAGAGAATAATCAGAAAGCCCTGTTTGTAGTATCTCCTATGATATATGATGATGAGTATTTTGCGAAAATGAATTATATAAAAGATATCGTGGAACAGGAAGGCTTTCAATATCTAAACATGAATGAAGTTCTTGACTATAATTTTGCAACAGACTTCCTCGATGGAGCACATTCAAATATCTTAGGCGCTAAGAAGTGTTCTGAGCTATTAGGAGAAGTACTAAGCCAGGAGTATGGTCTGACAGATAAGCGTGATAAAGAAGGATATGACTCATGGGATAAAAGCTATAAGGCTTTCATGGAAATATATAATGAAGTAAATGATAATAAAGAAAAATATGAGATATAAGGGGAGTAAATTATGACGAAAGAAGCAATATATGAAAAACTGAATGAAGTGTTTCAGGATGTATTTGATGATGATTCCATTATCGTAAATGCAGATACTACTGCAGATGATATTGAGGATTGGGATTCGTTGGAACATATTAATCTGGTTTCTGCCGTTGAAAAAGAATTTGGTGTGAAGTTTACAATGGCACAGGTTGTAGGGATGAAAAATGTCGGTGAAATGGTAGAGGTTATTTTGCATGCTGTTTCATAAAGAATGGAGATAGACTATGGGAATCACCTCATTTCGGTTTTTGCTGTTTTTTGCAGTATCGGTAGTACTGTATTACAGTGTTCCAAAACGATGCCAATGGGTGTTCTTACTGCTAATCAGTGTAATTTATTTTCTTACATCAGGGAATGTGCTTTTAATTATGTATCCACTGGCATCCATAACCGTCACATACTTCGGCGCAAAATTTATTGAACAGGAGGAAGATCACAAACGTAGAAAATGGGGTCTTTCTCTTGTTGTCGTATGTAATTTGGGCATTTTGGTGGTGTTAAAATATCTAAATTTAGGGATTTACACGTATAATGCGCTGGCAGGTCGCCTGCAGGAGCATCCGGCATTCCTTAATACATTACATTTTCTCATTCCTTTAGGAGTATCCTTTTACACCTTATCCATATTGAGTTATGTTTTTGATGTTTACTATGAAATCATACCGGCAGAAAAAAACTGGGCAAAGTTATTTTTGTTTGGAATATATTTTCCAACGATTATCAGTGGTCCGATTATGCGTTATAAGGACATGAGAGAGAAGATGTTTTCCGAACATACATTTGACTATAAAATAGTAACTCAGGGCCTTCAACGTATCTTATGGGGATTTTTCAAAATACTGGTTATTTCGGAACGACTGGTTATAGTAGTGTCTACAGTTTATAATGATTTTGAAAATTATGATGGACTTTACATTGTGTTTGCTACATTGTGTTTTACTTTACAACTTTATTCCAATTTTTCCGGTTCGATAGATATTGTACTTGGAGTGTCACAGGTATTTGGGATTATGCTTCCTGAGAACTTCCAAACACCGTTTTTTTCAAAATCTATTCAGGAATTCTGGCGAAGATGGCATATAACACTTGGTGGCTGGCTTAAGGATTATGTTTTTTATCCGATTCTTCGTACGAACTTTTTTATGGGGCTGCCGGGGAAATTAAAACCTCGTTTTGGGAAGAAAACAGCAAAAAAAATCACTACATTTTCTGCTCTGTTTATTTTATGGTTTGCGGTTGGATTATGGCATGGGGGCGCATGGAAATATATTATTGGCTCCGGAATTATTCAATGGATTTACATTGTTGGTGGCGAATTGGCAGAGCCTATATGGACAAAACTGCGGAAACTATTTAGGGTAAATAAAGATACAAAATGGTTTTCTATATTTCAGATGGTCAGAACATTTTTATTAATGTCTTTTGCTTTTTTATTTTTTAATTCGGCCGGTTTTTCAACAGCATTATCCATGATTGCCAATATCTTCACGACATGGAATCCTGAAGCTTTGATAAACGGTGGGTTGTTACAGCTTGGCTTAGACATAAAGGACTGGATTATCTTAATGATATCTTTGTCTGTTTTATGGATTATTTCTATTAGACAGCAGAAAGGCAGTGTAAGAGAGTGGCTGGCCGATAAGAATATTATTTTTAGATGGATTTTATTATACGCACTGCTATTCTGGGTAATTTTAATGGGAAGTTATGGACCGGGATACAGTGCGGCGGAGTTCATTTATCAAGGGTTTTAAGTGTAAGAAGGGAAAAAGCCAATTATATGAAAAGTGTGATTGTTCAAAAAGGGGAGTGAGACAATATGAATCACTATCAATTTGAAGATATTTATGTGGGTTTAAAAGAAGAATTTCAGGTAACAGTTTCGGAAGAAATGTTAACACAGTTTTGTAGTATCACGAAGGATGTGAATCCTCTGCACACGGATGAAACCTTCGCAAAAGAAAAAGGATATGATTCAAAGGTAGCATACGGCATGCTAACGGCATCTTTTCTATCCACTCTTGCAGGTGTATATTTGCCGGGGGAACGTAGTCTAATTCATAGTGTGGATAGTAAATTTACAAAACCGGTATATGTGGGTGATACATTGACGGTTTCCGGGCAAGTAACGGAGTGCAATGAAATATTTTCTGTATTTACAATGAAAACCGTTATCGTAAATCAAAAAGGTGAAAAGGTTCTTCGAGGAAAGATGCAGATTGGTGTTTTGTAAAATAGTATGGGTGGGTGTATTGAATGGACAAAATATATTTAATTTTAGGGGCGTCTTCTGAAGTGGGTATGGCATATATGGAACATCTGATTTCACTTGGTAAGCCGGCAACTGTGTTAGCGCATTATCGTAATCATAATTCTGAATTTGACAGGTTATGTGAAGTTAATTCAGAGGTTAATATTATTCCTATACAGGCTGATTTGTCTAAAGAAGAGGATGTGGAAAAGATGATTTCCTATATTGAGGATGCATATGGATTTCCAACACATATTCTGCATCTTCCGGCAGGTAAACTGGAGTATTCTAAGATTAAGAAGTTGGACTGGGATAGATTACAGGATGATTTTAAGATTCAGATATTGTCCCTTGGGAAAGTGCTACAGGCGTTTCTGCCTCAAATGGCAAAGAAAAGATATGGGAAAGTGGCAGTTATGCTTTCGAGTGTAACCATAGGAATGCCACCTAAATTTATGATGGCGTACACCATAAATAAATATGCCTTATTAGGTCTGTTAAAAAGTGCATCTATTGAATATGCCGACAAGGGAATCAATATAAATGGTATTTCACCTAACATGATGGAAACAAAATTTTTGCGGAATATAGATGAACGGTTTATTGAAATGGCGGCATCTTCTGCTAGAATGCAACGCAATATACAGGTTAAGGAAGTAATTCCTGCAATTCAATTCTTATTATCGGAAGGTTCTGATTATATGAATGGAGTGAATATTAATTTGTCCGGTGGAGATAAGTAATGCTGTTTAATTCATATATTTTTATTTTGCTTTTTTTACCCATAGCATTGATAGGATATTATCTTATTAATTATACCGGAAAATATAAAATTTCATTGCTATTCTTAAGTGGTATGTCATTGTGGTTTTATTCATATTTTAATCCACGATATATTCTTATTATTAGTACAAGCATTATTCTAAACTATTGTATTAGCAGGATGCTTATGAAACAGGACAGTTCTGTTTTACGAAAGGGATTGTTAATTCTGGGTATAACAGGAAATCTGGCAGGGATATTTTACTTCAAATATTTTGATTTTTTTATTACAAATATTAATACGGTTTTTAAAACAGATTTTACACTAAAAAATATTCTGCTTCCGCTTGGTATTAGCTTTTTTACATTTCAACAGATATCTTATCTGGTTGATAGTTTTAGGAGAGAAACAGATCATTATTCTTTTGTGGAATATGTAACATTTGTAGCTTTTTTTCCACAATTGGTTGCGGGACCTATCGTGACGCATGATGAAATGATGCCTCAATTTCGTGATGTAAATAGAAAAGGGGTTAATTATGAAAATTTATGTATTGGTCTTTATTCTTTTGCAATGGGCCTTGGGAAAAAGGTGCTTTTGGCTGACTCCTTTTCTGTGATTGCAACAACGGGATATAGTAATATAAAAGCCTTGGATTCAACCAATGCCATTTTTGTAATGCTTGCATATAGTTTGCAGCTATATTTTGACTTTAGCGGCTATTCGGATATGGCTGTTGGTATAGGTAAGATGTTTAATATAGATATTATGGCGAACTTTAATTCACCATTTAAGGCTAAGAATGTTGCGGATTTGTGGAACCGTTGGCACATATCATTAAATCGCTTTTTGATAAGGTATGTCTATATTCCGCTTGGTGGAAGTCGAAAGGGAAGAAATAGAACCTATATGAATACATTAATAGTGTTTTTCTTAAGTGGCTTGTGGCATGGTGCAAATTGGACATTTGTTCTTTGGGGAATCTTAAATGGTGTTGCGGTAATTATCTATAGGATTTTGCAGAAATATTTTGATAAACTTCCGGAAAAGGTAAACACATTCATTACGTTTCTGATATTTAATTTCACTTTTGTATTCTTCCGTGCTGAAAGTGTCCGAGATGGCAGTAGATTTTTGAAAAAGATATTTGCATGTGATTTTGGAAGTATTTCAACGGAGCTGGCTAACGCTATGGAAGGCTTGTTAGAGATAAAAATACTATCAAGGATTGTACCACAAGGGATTATGACATATATACCGGGCTTTTTTGTATTGGGAATAGTGATAATCGGTTTGATAGCGGTCTTTACAATGAAGAATACGCAGGAAAAGGCGAAAGAAGGTGTTTTAAGTATGAAACGGCTTTTTTCAACAGGGATTATTCTGGTATGGTGTATTCTTTCTTTTTCCGGAGTAAGTGAATTTTTGTATTTTAATTTTTAATGAGGAATTGTATGGAACAGAAAAAGGCAAAGAAATGGTTTCTGGGATGTCTTTGCAGTGTGATTTTAATATTGGGTTTGTGTGTGGCGGTGACTGTGATTGTAGATCCTTATTTTCACTATCATGGTCCTGTGAAAGCATTTTCTTACCGGTTGAGGGAAGAACGATATACAAATCCGGGAATAATAAAGAATTTTGATTATAATGCGGCTATAATAGGGACTTCCATGGTAAAAAACTTTAAAACGTCGCAGATGGATACTCTTTTTGGAGTATCTTCTGTAAAGACACCGATTCCCGGTGCCATGTACGGTGATATGCATGATTTGTTGGAAATAGCATTTACCAAAAAAGAAGTTCCTTCATTAGTATTGTTAAGCTTGGATTTGGACAGGCTTGTTAAATCATATACATCTAAAAATGACGAATTGGTGCCATATTATTTGTATGATGATAACCTGTTCAATGATGTACAGTATGTGTTGAATAAAGAGATTTTAGTTAGAGATGTATTTACGGATATCGTTCGTACCATAAAAAAAACGCCAACTATGTCTTTGGATGAGTATTCTTCTTTTGATGAAAAAACAGGAAAGGAAGCAATTCTTTCAGAATACACACGCTTGGATACAATCGAGGCAATGAAAAAATTGACTGATGGTGAAAAGGAATTAGCAAAAGAAAATATATCCTATAATATACTTCCTTTTATAGAGAAATATTCCAATACCAAGTTTATATTCTTTGTTCCGCCTTACAGTATGATTTACTGGGATAAAGAATATAGAAAAGGAGAACTGTTAGCTCAGCTTGAGGTAAAAGAAGATATAGTCAAAACCTTGCTTCAGTATCCTAACGTAGAAGTGTACTGTTTTAATGAGAAAAAAGAGTGGATAACAAATTTGGACTACTATATTGATGATATTCATTATAATGCGGCAATTAGTGAAGAAATTCTTCAGTATATTGCTGACGGAGAGTATCGGATTACAAATGAAAACCTTGAGGAACATTTGTTGAGAGAGAATGAATTTTATCTGAATTTTCCTTATGATAATTTATTAGGGGAATAATAAGATATAATGAAGAAGAAATAAGTCTTATAAAACAGGTAATTAATGGAAATGAAAAAGAATAGTCAATATATAATTCGGCTGGACGACATAACGCCTACGATGGATTGGGAGCGTTTTAACCGGATCAGAGAAGTATTTCAGAAATATCATATATGTCCTTTGATCGGAGTTGTACCTGATAACAGGGATGAAAATCTGAACAGACAGGAAAGCAGGCAGGATTTTTGGGAGATTATCTGCTCTCTGCAGCAACAGGGCTGGAGCATAGCACAGCATGGAACATATCACTGCTATGAAACAGAAGACAGTGGCATATTGGGTATTAATCCATTCAGTGAATTTGCCGGACTTCCTTATGAAAAACAGTATCAGAAACTGCAGACCGGAAAGAATATATTGGAAGAACACCATATAAACAGTGATATTTTCATGGCACCCGGACACACATATGATAAAAATACATTAAAGGCATTAGAAGAATGTGGGTTTCAAACGGTAACAGACGGGCTGTATTTCAATCCTTATTATGCTGGTAAGATTTTATTTATACCATGTCGTCTGCAAGGCTATAAGAAATCCTCCGGGCTTGATACAATCTGTCTGCATACGAATTCCATGTCAGATGCAGATATACAGGAATTAGAAGAATTTATTAAAGCAAATCATGATGTAATTCTGCCGTTTATACCGGAACAAATAAAGAAATATGCTGTAAAGCGGACTGTATTTGTGGAACTGTATGAGAAAATTGCTCTCTGCCGGCGGAAAATCAAAAATTGGATTGCAAATTCAAAACGTCTGGCGTGGTATATGGAATATACGAACCATAACAGTTCGCTAAAGAAATGGGCAAGTAGAATATATAGTCTGCCTATGTTATTGTTTTACAGGGCGAATAAACAGTGATACTAAGAAAACTTATTAAGGTAAAGACGGAATATGTGTGGAATTGCAGGAATTGTAAATTTTAAGGACAATCCCATAGAGAATATAGAAGCGATGAATCGTAAGCTTCACAGAAGAGGTCCGGATGCAGGAGATTATTGGTTATGTGAAAATGACCGCATTGTATTGGGGCATAGAAGGCTTGCGATTGTTGACTTATCAGAGAATGGCAGTCAGCCGATGGAATCCCTCGATAAGCGTTATGTCATAGTCTATAATGGCGAAATATATAACGCACACAAATTAAAACAGCAGATGCAGGACACATTTGGACACCTTATATACAGAGGTTCTTCCGATACAGAGATTCTGTTAAATGCCATTGCACACTATGGTGTGAAAGAAACATTAAAAAAATGCAGAGGCATGTTCGCCTTTGCACTTTATGACAGAGAAAAGAAAACATTAACTCTGGCGCGTGACCGCATGGGTGAAAAACCGTTATATTATGGAAAAGTCAAAGACAGCTTTGTTTTTGCATCCGATATAAACGCAATAAGGGCAGTAGAGGGATTTTCCAATCCGATTGATACCGCTGTGCTGCAGGGATATTTTATCAATGGCTATATCACGGCGCCGTATTCCATTTATCAGGGAATCTATAAGCTAAAGCCCGGTTGTGTTCTTACTTTGGAGACACCATTTTCTAAGTGGAGCTGCGAGGAATATTATGACATTAAAGATGTGGCACGAAACGGTCAGAAGAATCGTTTTAAGGGAACAGAAAAGGAAGCCGTAGACGAGCTGGATGGGTTACTTAAAAAAGCAATTAAGGACCAGATGATGGCAGATGTTCCGCTTGGAGCATTTTTATCGGGTGGTATTGATTCTACGTTAGTTGTCAGTCTGATGCAGTCGATTTCTGACATTCCTGTGCGGACCTTTACAATAGGATTTGAAGAAGAGAAATATAATGAAGCCGTTTTTGCAAAAGAAACGGCAAAGCATTTAGGTACAAAGCATACGGAGATGTATGTCGGATATCAGGATGTAATTGATTTACTGCCATGCATACCGGAAGCCTTCGGAGAACCGTTTGCGGACAGCTCACAGTTACCAACCATGTTAGTCAGTAAGATGACAAGAGAACATGTAACCGTATCGTTAAGCGGGGATGCCGGGGATGAATTCTTTTGCGGATATAACTCCTATAAAGAGATTCAAAACGGTTTGCGGATTATGCAAGGGAAATTAGGCTTTATTAAGGAACCGCTGCGTACCTCTTTGGGAAAACAGATTTTAAAATACAATGTGATGCATTCCCCTTTTCTTCGGGTATTGGGTAGAACGCTGTGTATTCATACTCCTGAAGAACTATACAGGGCAATAAATGATGATGATATCCGGGCACACAGATTGTGCACTTCAAAAAAAGTACAGCCTTATCCTACCGGTAACGAAACCTATCCGGATGGCTTTCTTACAGGCGCGGAGAGCAATCTGATGCTTATGAATATGCTACAGTATTTGCCGGATGATATTCTTGCAAAGGTAGACCGTGCCGGCATGTACTATTCATTGGAAACCAGAATTCCGTTATTGGATGCGGATGTTATGCAGTTTGCATGGACACTGCCGGATGAATATAAGATGAATCAGGGTGTGACCAAAAAAATATTAAAGGAATTATTATACCGTTATGTTCCGGAAAGCATGATGAACCGGCCGAAAAAGGGCTTTTCCGTTCCTGTTTCCATATGGTTAAAAGAAGGGAAAATGCGGGAATGGGCAGAATCGGTTTTAAATGATGCATACTCTTTATCCAATGATTACATTAATGCAGGATTGGTACAAGCAGTCTGGAAGGATTATATCGATAATAACCATTGGAGCAGTTTAATCTGGTATATTCTTATGTTTGATCAATGGCTTCTGTATGAGAACGGGAAATTATAAAATAAGATAGTATGGATATTTCATTTGGCAGAATTGGGAGATAAAATGACGCAGGATAAAATTGCGGTATCGGTGATTTGTGTCACCTATAATCATGAAAAATATATACGGGAAGCTCTTGACAGTATCCTGATGCAGAAGACGGATTTCCTCTTTGAGATTTTGATTGGAGAGGATTGTTCAACAGACAAAACGAGGGATATTCTAAAGGAATATGAAGAAAAATATCCCGGACGCTTTACTATGTATTACCGGGGAAAAAATCTGGGGGCAACCAAAAACGAATATGAACTGTTCATGGATGCTAAAGGAAAATATATTGCGGCCTTAGAACTGGATGATATCTGGACAGACCCGATGAAATTACAGAAGCAGTATGATTTTTTAGAGAAGCATGATGAATATATAGGGGTTGCACACAATTTTGATATCATTGATAAAAACGGACAAGTAATTGACAATGATGATAACAAAAAAATAAAGAAATATTTTAATAAGCCGTTTACCCTGCAGGATTTTCTGACAGACGGATTTGTGTTTCAGACAGGAACGCATTTTTACCGGAATATATTTAAGGATGGGCAGGATTATTCCATTATATACACGGCTGACAGACTGATTCGCGATAAGACGATACTGTCTTTGCTATTGTTTCGTGGGGATTTTTATATATTACCGGATACGATGAGTGCATACAGACGTTTTTTTGATTCGGACGCTAAAAACGGACGCAATCTGACAAACAGTAATCTGGAGCTGGATTTATTTACAAAAGCACATCATGTTGAAGCATTAAATCGATACTTTAAGGGGCAGATTGACTATTCATTACAGTGGTCGGATATGATATATGACTATATAAAAAATTATTTTAGAGAGGGAAACCCATATACCCTAAAAAAAATAGTTTATTTGTATCAACATGCTGATAAAAAAACAAGAGGACTTATCCGAAAGGAATTTCTGGATAGTATAAAACGGAAGGTTAAATGAGGAAGCTATGTCACGCGATATGTTAAGAAAACTGTCTGCTATATTGGATAAGCAGCAAAAAATTAAAATAGCGGGTTTAATGGTATTAATTCTGATTGGCGGTTTATTGGAAACAGCAGGTGTGTCACTGATACTGCCGCTTTTATCTGCCATTTTGGATGAAAAAAGCTTTGCGGCAAACGAAAAGGTCATTTATTTTATGGATTTATTCGGCTTTCAGAAAATACAAGGCTTTATCTTCTTCCTTTTGTTTGCGTTGATTTTTATGTATGTTTTCAAGGCAGTTTATTTACTGATGCTGACATATATACAGTCCCGTTTCGTAAACCGCAACAGATGCCGGTGTACGACAAATTTATTGTCCCAATATCTTCACAGACCGTATGAATATTATCTGTATGCAGAGACATCTACCATTCTCAGAACAATTTACGGAGATATGGATAATATATTTAATCTGCTTTTGCAATGCATGAATCTGGCAGCAGAGCTGGTTGTATCGGTATGTCTTGGCATTTTCCTTCTTTTTCTGGATTTTAAAATGATGCTTTTAGTAGTAGGCCTGCTTTTGGCGGTTACCATTTTTGTTACAAAGGTAGTAAAACCAAGACTCAATACAGTCGGTGAGTCGGCGAGAGAAGCTCAGGCAGATCTGTATAAGTGGATATTACAGTCGGTAACAGGTATCAAGGATGTTAAGGTGCATAATAAAGAGGACTGTTTTACGGCAAAATATCGTAAAAGTGCTTCGGAATATGCGGATTATCAGGTGAAAAATAATGTCTTAACGAATCTTCCGAGATTATTGATTGAAACGGTGGCTATTGTCGGAATTCTTTTATATGTGGCAATTTCCATGGCAGCAGGTGTGGAGATGGCGTCTTTACTGCCACTTATTTCTGCATTTGCCTTAGCCGCAATGCGTCTGCTTCCCAGTGTAAACCGTGTGAATACCTATATGGCAAATATTGCATATTATGAGCCTGCACTCAATTATATCTATGAAAATGTAGATACGGATGTATTAAGCCGTCAGGAAGAACTGGATGCATATCGTATTGCCAATCCAAACACAAAGCCGATAACAATCAAAAAGGAGATTGCATTAAATCATATTACTTTTGCCTATCCGAATACAGACAAAAAAATCTTTGATGATGCACACATGACAATTCCGGTGGGAAAGTCAGTCGGCGTTGTCGGAGCGTCCGGAGCAGGAAAAACAACAATTGTAGATGTGCTTTTGGGTCTGCTTGAGCTGCAGGACGGTACAATTACCAGCGACGGTACCAATATATTCGATAACTACGGGGCGTGGCTATCGCATGTCGGATATATTCCGCAGACAATTTATATGCTGGATGATTCAATCCGTAATAATATTGCTTTTGGTGTTGATGAAGAAGATATTGATGATGGGCGTGTCTGGAAAGTTTTAGAACAGGCACAGATGAAAGCTTTTGTGGAAGAACTGCCGGATAAGCTCGATTCCCAGATTGGAGAGCGCGGTGTACGTATATCGGGCGGACAAAGACAGCGTCTTGGTATTGCAAGAGCTCTGTATCATGATCCGGAGCTGCTTATTTTTGATGAAGCCACCTCTGCACTTGATAACGATACGGAAACCGCTATTATGGAGGCCATTGATACACTTCATGGTCAAAAAACAATGGTAATCATAGCACATCGTTTGAGGACGATAGAGAATTGTGATATAATCTATGAAGTAAAGAACGGAAAGATAATAATGCAAAGAGGAGAGGCAGAATAATATATATATGCAGATCATAAAAAAGAAAGAAAAGATAGGTAATACTCTGTTTTTCATTGGAATTCTGTTGGAAATTATTATTATGATGACAGATCATAGTCAGATTATCCTGCCTCTGCGCGGAAGGGTATCGCATCTTGCATTTCTTTTGTTCGGATGTAAGATTCTGACAACGAAATATACAAAAAAAGAATGGATTATTATTGTATTATTTGGTTTGCTGGGAGCTGCTTCTTACTTAACCTGTGGCGATGAGTATTTTATCCGTGCTATTGTCATGGTAGTGGCTGCAAAAGAAATAGATATCTATAATATTGCGAAAACGATATTATTTGCGACACTTGCGGGAACAACTGTTATTGTAGTGTTATCCCTTACAGGCACTCTTGGCACTGTGGTTGATATCCGAAATTACGGAAGAGGTATGGAGGAAGCAAGATGGTGTCTTGGCTTTTCCCATGCAAATAATGTGCATAGTATTTTATGGTATATTATGCTACTCTATTTCTATTTGGAAAATGACAAATGCAGCTGGAAGCATTACCTTGGATTTACCATAGCAAATGTCTTGTTGTTTTTATTGACTGCGTCAAGAACAGGTGCATTAGTAGTGCAGATTTTAGTTATAGGCTGTGCGGCAGTACGGTATTTGCCGGCATTATGCAGGAATATCGTTCCGTATCTGTTGGCTGTATCGGGTTTGATCGGATGCATTTTTGTTACTCTGCTTGGAGGACTCAGGGGACGTTTCAGTCCGTTATCCATGAAACTGGATGATTTATTGACAGGCAGATTAGAAATGGTCTGGGAATATGCACCGGTGTCTAAGTGGACATTGTTTCCGGGTTCAACAAGCCTTAATTTTGTAGATAACGGATTTGCATGTATATTCTATTCATATGGCATCGTGATTGGTGTTGCATATATTGTACTGCTGCTATACATGATTTATCATATGTATAAAACAGGTAACGGGGTGGCTGTTGTATTTTTAGTAACTGTGATATTTTCAACCTTGATGGAATCCACATTTATACTAAATTCATCCCTACTGTGCAATCCGATGCTTTTCCTGCTTTTTAATGAGTGGTATAAGCCCAATGCCGTAAAGAAAAAAGAGGTGAGTGCGTGAGTTCATTTTATCGGAAATACAGTCTGATTCAGACTTACTCTTTAGTTATTATAGATGTGCTTTGTGTCCTTGTATCGTATTTGGTATCCTATACAATCCGATATCAGGGAACGCAGCATATGGGTCAGGTAGATTTTGCAATCTGCCTGCTTTTTGTACTTTATTGTGTGTTGTATGATTTATTGATTGATTGGAATCATTTCATTTTTAGACGCGGATATTTCGATGAACTTGCAGCAGTATTTAAATATACACTGAGTATCACCGTTATGCTCGGCTTTTCGGTGTTCCTGTTCCGCCAGGGAGAATTTTTCTCACGATTGGTATTTGGTGTGTTTGCAATATTGGATTTTATCCTGACTTATATCGCACACATCTTATTTAAAAAGTATATGTATCTTTTTTATAAGAAAAGTACCGGTTCGGACAAGGTTATGGTGATTACCACAAGAGAACATATTCTGAAATTGTTAAAGGATATCAAAACGGAAGCGGAGTGGAGCTATGAGGTAACCTCTATTGTCCTTTTGGATGAGGAAGTGAAGGAAACGGAAATTGACGGAATTCCGATTGTGGCAAACGGAGAAAATTTTATGGATACCGTAAAGCATATGACAATGGATGCCGTATTTCTTTATCTGCCGGATATCAGACATGAAAGAAGTAACCGTCTGATTGACGCATTTGAAACAATGGGCGTGACCTGCTATTTCAGTGTTGGAAATCTGGACAGAAAAAAGAGTGTACAGAGCGTTGACACATTT
The DNA here is from genome assembly GCA_016294075.1 of Lachnospiraceae bacterium. Taxonomy (GTDB): domain Bacteria; phylum Bacillota; class Clostridia; order Lachnospirales; family Lachnospiraceae; genus RGIG8767. The sequence continues at coordinate 183,591 of JAEDCQ010000002.1, forward strand.
GCGGGACATTTGGTAATTGCCTATGAAACAAAGGTGATTGATTACCGGAGACAGTTTATAAAGAGATTTATTGATATATTGGGAGCACTTATCGGAATTGTAATTACCCTTGTACTAACCCCTTTTATTGCTATTGCAATAAAGGCAGATTCCGAAGGCCCGGTCCTTTTTTCGCAGGTTCGAATCGGAAAGAACGGCAGACGATTTAAAATGTATAAATTCCGTTCCATGTATATAGATGCAGAGGAACGGAAAAAGGAGCTGATGGCTCAGAATGAAGTACAGGGACTGATGTTTAAGATGGAGCATGACCCGCGTATTACGAAGGTGGGCAGTTTCCTGAGAAGAACAAGTCTTGATGAGCTTCCTCAATTTTTTAATGTCTTAAAGGGAGATATGAGTCTGGTAGGCACAAGACCGCCGACAGTAGATGAATTTGAACAGTACAGCATTCAGTATCGCAGAAGACTGAGTATTACACCGGGATTAACCGGTATGTGGCAGGTAAGCGGCAGGAGTGATATAAAAAATTTCGACGAGGTTGTGAAATTGGATTTGCAGTATATAGATAACTGGTCATTATCTCTTGATTTTAAGATTATATTGCAGACAATAGGGGTTGTATTATTCCATAAGGGTTCAAAATAATAGGGATTTGCATATGAAAATTGCAATGCTTGGACATAAACGGATTCCTTCCAGAGAAGGCGGCGTGGAAATCGTTGTTGAGGAATTGTCAACGAGAATGGCAAAGCTGGGTCATACCGTTACGGTATATAACCGGAAGGGTTCGCATGTAGCAGGAATAAAGGATGAACAAATTAAATATGGGAAAAACTATTTATATAAGGGTGTTTTTGTAAAAACTGTCTTTACTTTTCAAAAAAAGAGCCTGAATGCGATTGTATATTCATTATTTGCTACGATTAGAGCCTGTTTTTCGGATGCACAGGTCATACATTTCCACGCGGAAGGCCCTTGCTCCATGATACCTCTGGCAAAGCTGTTTGGGAAAAAATGCGTTGCCACCATTCACGGTTTAGATTGGCAGCGGGCAAAATGGGGTGGTTTTGCTACCAGGTTCCTATTGTTTGGTGAAAAGATGACGGCAAGGTATGCGGATAAAGTAATTGTGTTATCCGGAGGAGTAAAACAATACTTTCAGGATACTTATGCCAGAGAAACAATTTTGATTCCCAATGGTATCAATCCGCCGGAATATGTGGGGGCGGATATCATTACCCCAAAATATAATCTGTACGGCGAAGACTATATATTGTTTCTGGCAAGAATTGTTCCGGAAAAGGGTGTACACACTTTATTGGAAGCTTATAAAAAAAGCGGCTTGACAATACCGTTGGTAATTGCCGGTGGCAGCAGCCATTCAAGTGAATACTGTAAGCAGATTCAGGAAATGGCAGATGAAATCAATGAGGAAGCCGGACGGAATCATACAGAGCAGAAGGTAATCTTAACCGGATTTGTACAGGGAAAAGAATTGGAGGAATTGTACAGCAATGCCATGCTGTATATTCTTCCGAGTGAGATAGAAGGAATGCCCCTTAGCCTTTTAGAGGCAATGAGCTACGGAAGCCTGTGTCTGACCAGCGATATTCCGGAAAATACGGATGTAACAGAAGAATACGGTTTTTCGTTTGCATCCGGTAATGTGAATGCGTTAGCAGAAAAGCTTACAGAATTATGCAGCAACATAGACTCGCTTCGAAATACAGAACAGTACAAAAGAGAAAATATCCAAAGATTTATTATGGGAAAATATAACTGGGACGATGTTACAAAAAGGACATTAGAATGTTATGAAGATATTAATCGTAAATAAATTTCTCTATCCAAACGGCGGTTCCGAAACGTATATATATGAGATTGGGAAACAACTGCAGAAAATGGGCCATGAGGTCCAGTATTTCGGAATGGAACATGAAGGAAGAGTGGTGGGTAACCATGCTGAAAGCTATACTTCTAACATGGATTTTCATACAGGAAAACTGGCAAAGCTATTATACCCATTTAAGATTATTTATTCTGGAGAAGCCAGGAAGAAAATCCGTGTTGTATTAGAAGACTTCAATCCGGATGTGGTGCATTTAAATAATTTCACATATCAGCTTACGCCATCTATTTTGTACGAGATAAGAAAGTTTGAAAAACAAAACAGGCGTCCTGTAAAAATCGTGGCAACAGTGCATGACCCACAGCTTGTGTGTCCAAACCATATGCTGATTAACGGCGCTACCGGAAAACCGTGTGAACTTTGTTTGTCCGGTAAATTCCGCCACTGTGCAAAAGGAAAGTGTATTCATGGTTCCACGGCAAAGAGTATATTGGGCATGATAGAGAGCCGACTGTACCGTTCCCTGCATGCATACCGTATGATAGATACCGTGATTTGCCCAAGCTGCTTTATTGAATCAAAATTAAAACAGAATCCGGATTTAAACGGCAGAACGATAATGCTGCGCAACTTTATTTCCGTCAGTGAGCCGTCCGGCAAAAAGGCGGAGTATCCGTATGTATTATACTTTGGACGATATTCAGAAGAAAAAGGCATTCATACTCTGGTAAAGGCCGCAAAGGAATTGCCGGAAATACCATTTGTTTTTGCGGGCAACGGACCGTTTGAGGAAGAAGTAAATGCGGTTCCTAATATTGAAAATAAAGGTTTTACAACGGGAAGTGATTTGGCGGATTTGATTGCGAATGCGTCCTTCAGCCTTATTGCATCGGAATGCTTTGAAAACTGTCCATTTTCGGTTATGGAATCCCAGATGCTGGGAACACCTGTAATAGGGGCCAATATAGGAGGAATACCGGAACTGATACGCGAAGGCGTGGATGGAGAGTTGTTTGAGAGCGGTAATGTAGAGAAGCTAAAAGAAAGAATCAAATTATTGTGGAATGAAGAGGAACGTCAAAAACAGTATGCAAGTGCATGTGAAACAATATCTTATGATTCTGTAGAAAAATACTGTGAGAAACTAGAGGATATTTATCGTAGAAAAGGGGAATAGGAAGACAGGAGAATCGCATGGCTGAAAAAAAATTAAACGGAACCGTCATTGTGACATATCGCTGCAATGCACGCTGTTCCATGTGTAACCGCTATAAAGCGCCTTCCAAACCGGAAGAGGAGTTGAGTATAGAGACAATCAAGAAGCTGCCGAGGATGTATTTTACAAACATTACCGGGGGAGAACCTTTTATTCGTACTGATTTAAAAGATATTGTGCGGGAACTGTATAAAAAGAGTGACCGTATTGTTATCTCCACAAACGGCTTCTTTACAGACCGGATAGTAGATTTATGTAAAGAGTTTCCGAATATCGGTATTCGTATATCGATTGAAGGATTGGAAGAGACAAATAATGAAATACGCGGACTTCAGGATGGTTTCAATAAGGGATATTCTACCTTAAAGAAGCTGGTTGATATGGGGATGAAGGATGTCGGATTCGGCATGACGGTTCAGGATAGAAATGCAGCCGATTTGGTGCCGCTCTATGAGCTTTCCAATCAAATGAATATGGAATTTGCAACGGCGTCCCTTCATAACAGTTTTTATTTTGTGGAATCCAAAAATATCATTAATGACCGTCCGCTTGTGGCAAAGAATTTTGAGAATCTCGTAAATGAGCTGCTTGCCTCAAAGAGTCCGAAAAAATGGTTTCGTGCGTATTTTAACCATGGGCTTATCAATTATATTTATGGACAGAAGCGATTGCTTCCCTGTGATATGAGTTTTGATACCTTCTTTATTGACCCTTACGGGGATGTTATGCCGTGCAACGGTACGAAGGACAAAGAGGTTATGGGAAACCTAAATACGCAGGAGTGGGACGAACTCTGGAACAGTCCGGAGGCCGAAAAGGTCCGTGCCAATGTACGCTGTTGTGACCGTAACTGCTGGATGATTGGTTCGGTGTCTCCTGCAATGCACAAATATATCTGGGTACCGGCATGGTGGGTCATCCGCCACAAGCTTAAATTCTGGACGAAGAAAAAGTACAGCATGTATGAAAATAAAATTGTCCGTGATTACCGTGATGGTAAAGTGAGTAAGGCGCAGTTGGATGCATGCTCTACCTGCGATATGAATTGTGCGGCAAGCAACGGTCTTTCTGAAGAAAGTCAGGCACAGCTTGCGCAAAAGAGCGGAGAAGAGATTGTGTCAGAGGATTTGAAGCGGCAGGAGATGGTGAAATAGGAGAAAAAGAGAAAACAGAAATGGAAAAAAGAAGTGCATTATATAGCAAATTTGAAAAATATGGATATAAAATTGCTATGGGGATATTGTTAATCGCTATAACTATAAATTTGAGTTTTAATTGTTATGGTGCTTCTATAGCCGGGGATGAATACTTTTCTATGGGATTTGCAAATAATACTGAAGACTTTTTGTTTTTAACACTTGGAGCAATTGAAATATACGGAACGGATAATTGGATAACGGGAGAATTTTTGCACGATTGGATTTCAGTGCAGGAAGACGGAAAATTTGCGATAATGCCGATTCACCGTAATGTCAGGAATGATGTTCATCCTCCATTATATTTTATGTTACTTAATTTTATTAGTAGTTTTTTTGTTGATGAGGTAACATTGTTTCCGGGATATCTTATTAATGTGATATCGGGTATTATGCTTTGTTTACTGATTTATCTTGTTATGAGAAAAACTTTTACTAATAGGTGGATAGCATTAATACCACCTTTATTTTGGGCAACGAGTATGGCCGGAAGTATTACTATGACTTATTTAAGAATGTATGCACCTTTATGCGCTTTGACGATGCTGTGTTTATATCTGCATATATTATATATGGAGCAAGAAAATATAAAGTTCTGGCCTCTTTTCTGGTTGTTTGGGTGTACACTTGTTGGAACGCTAACACACTACTATTACTATATTATGCAGTTTGCATTATTTATGGTAATAGTAATAACTTTGTTGTGCCAAAGACAAATTAAAAAATTATTTTACTACGGAATGAGTTTGTTTGGAGGAGAGGTAATTTCTATCGCAGCATACCCATATGTATTCCGGCATTTGTTATACAGTGAACGAGGTGTTCAGGTACAGGAAAATCTCGTGAATAGTGATTGGGCTTATTATCAGGATTTCTTTATGGAATATATGAAGACGATTAATTATTATGTATTTTTTAATCGGTTCAGTATAATATTTGTATGTTTAATCCTCTGTGTTTTTGCAACATGGATGATAAATATATTAATTAAACATGGTTACGTAAAAAGAAATATTCCTTTTATAGACGATAAAAAGGAAGATCGTATTTTTATAGAAAAAAATGGAAAATATAATCTGATGCTTATGATAATTGTTACAGTTGTATATTTCCTGATTTTATTTAAAATATCATATACTTCACGTTGGTTGTACATAAGTCCTATTTTTGCATTGTTAGGAATAATTACTATTGGTCTTTTTGCTATTGCAGTAAATAAAATGCATATAAAGAATTATGGTCTGATTCTTTTCGTTATCAGTTGTTTTTTCCTTTGCCCGAAAATTCCAGATACAATAGAATGGGCTGTTAAGGAAAATAGTAATACACGTAGGTTGCATGAGGAGATCGTGGCATATAGCGATAATTGTGATGTGCTTTTCTTTTATGATGAATGGAATAATTTGTATGATAATCAAATATTGGAACTAATGGAATTTGATCAGATACGTGCAATCCCGGTAGAAGAAATAGAAAATACCAATTATAAAAATATTCTATTATCCAGACAGGATTCGGATAATCTGCTGCTTTATATTCCAACCAAGATAGAAGGATATGAATCAAAGATTGGGTATATAATTGATAAAATTGGAGTAAAGAAGTATCATTTAATTCGTGAAGATAAGCATGCCATATACTTTGCGGAACTATAGCAGATATATAGAGGATTAATGATGGAATTGATTAAAAAAGCTTGGTCAGTATTTGAACGTAAACAGAAAATAAGATTTTTTGAATTGCTTGTTGCTATTTTTATCGGAACTGCATTGGAAACAGTGGGTGTTGCAGCGATTGTACCATTTATTAGTGTTATTGTAAATCCCAACAGTTTACTTAAAAATCCATTATTAAAGTTTTGCTATGATGGTTTGGGAATGAATAATACGAATGATTTTATTATTTTTCTGGCTGTATTATTAATATTTGTCTATATTGCAAAGAATGCATATCTTTGTTTTATGTATGATATTCAATTTAGATTTGTGTATAATAATCAGCGCCGTATTGCGACTAAGTTAATGACAAGCTATTTGAGACAGCCATATAGCTATCATCTGCAGCATAACAGCGCCGAATATATTCATAATATTATGCAGGACGTAGATACATTTTGTACAACAATGCTTTATGTTATTAATTTAATTACAGATGTAATGGTATGTTCGGCTTTGGTTATAGTTCTATTTATTGCTGATAAGAGTATTACAATTGGTGTAGTGGCACTGGTGGGAACCGTTATTCTGGCGTTTTATAAAAGCTATAAGAAAAAACTGCTTATTTTGGGAGATGAAAAACGATTCTATTACTCAAAGAGTATGCAGACCATTCAGCAGGCATTTGGCGGAGTAAAAGAATTGAAGGTGTTTGGAAGGGAAGATTTTTTTGTAAAGAATTATTATTACGAATGTGGAAAGTTTACAAATTCCAGAAGAAAGGTGTCTACCTATAGTATGATGCCGAAACCGATAATGGAGACGGTTTGTGTGGCAGCACTATTATTGATAATCTCTTTAAAAGTTGCAAGCGGGGTGGCAGTAACTTATTTTGTGCCTACTTTATCGGTATTCGCATTGGCAGTGATACGTATATTGCCGTCTAGTTCCAGAATTTCCTCCAGTGTAAGCAATATTTCTTATGGGAAAGCTTCTATTGAAACAATTTATCAGGATATACAGAATATTGAAGCAAAAAAAGAAAAAGAGTCTTTTGTGCACCGGAATGCTGTCGATTTTACTAATCGGATAAAATTGACAGATGTGGAATTTGCTTATGAGGGTGCAGATAAAAAGGTATTAGATGGGGTGTCGATTTGTATTCCAAAAAATAAATCCGTTGCATTTATCGGTCCTTCGGGAGCGGGAAAGACTACTCTTGTAGATATTATTTTGGGGGTATTGGATTATCAAAGCGGAACTGTGAAAATTGATGATAATGAATTAAGAGAGTGCAGGGAAGAATGGCAAAAGAAGGTTGGATATATTCCTCAAAATATTTATATTTTAGATGATTCTATTAAGAGAAATATAGCATTTGCCATTAGTGACGATGAAATAAATGAAGACAGGATGTGGAAAGCAATAGAGCAGGCACAGTTAAAGGAGTTTGTTTTATCATTGCCGGACGGGATAGATACGGTAATAGGAGAGCGCGGTTCCCGTATTTCAGGTGGACAGAGACAGCGTATTGGAATTGCACGTGCATTATACCATGATCCGGAAGTTTTAGTGTTAGATGAAGCGACTTCAGCTTTGGATTATGAAACAGAAACTGCTGTTATGGAAGCAATTGATGCATTGAATGGATCTAAGACATTGATTATTATAGCGCATCGCTTATCAACAATAGAAAATTGTAATATGGTTTATAGGGTTGAAAATGGAAAGGCTGTATTGGAGAAGGATAATTAATAGCAAAATTTCATACGGAACGGTGATTGCAGTTATTGGAATTGTTTACTTTTTTACATTAGGTGATAACGGACCATATTTGATGCGTGATAGCGAGGCTTTTTTGAATCCAACACCGGCATTATTACAGAGTTATTGGTTATATACCAATTTTTTGCAAGTATGTAAGTATGTTTTTGGACAGAAATTCTTCTTAGAGGCGATTTTTATTTTACAAGGAATACTTGCATTGATTACATCGGTATGGGTGACTGAATATTTTCGTAAATACTTCAGTATGGGATATTTGAGCGGATTGCTTGTATATATTTGCGTGTTACTTCCATATGGTTATTCTCTTCCGGAGAATGTAGTGACACATCATATTATGACCGAAGCATTATCCATTCCGTTGTTTTATATCTGTTTGCTGTTCTCATGTAAAACTTTTCTGGAAGAAAACTATTATTATATGATTATTGTTACATTAATGGGAATTCTGCTTATTTTATCCAGATCACAGTTATTGATTTGTGTGCCGGCTATTGCATTTTTATTTGCTATAATATTTGTCAAAGAGAGTGTTTTTAGAATAGCAGATAGGATTAAAGTCAAGAGAGAAATTGCAGTTGCTTTTTTTACGCTGTTTTTGAGTGCGTTCTTGACCGTATTGATTTACATGACCTTTACAAAAACAACGATAGGTTCGCAACTTACAGCAGCTATTTCCGGACGGGTAATGTGTTTAATGGAATATGATGACAGGGAATTATTTGAAGGTGAAACACAGGAAATATACGATGCTTTATTTAAAAATGCAGACGAAGGCGGACATATAGAAAAATATTTTAGAACAGACTCTTGGCGGTCATATGATATTGCAGATCATACAAATGAGAATGGGAAAGCATGCCTGCCGATTATTAGAGAATTTTATAATGAAAAATATGGAGAAGAAAATGCGGGAGAATATGTTTTACAGTCTTATTATGATAGAAATTATATAATAATGACACTATTTAAAAATCATATTTTTGATTATGCAATTATGTCAATCCAATTAATGACACAGAGTTTTGTAGCAAGTGTATTTATTCAACCGGACCCAATCCGTAACTTATGTTATATAATCACCTTTTTCATATACTTAGGAACAATTGAGGCATTGTATGTAACTGATAGAAAGATGAAAGTGGATAAAAAGTACATTGTGCCTATGATGATTACGTTATTGTTTTTAACGATAAATGCGGTATTAACTAATATTATTTTTTACGGACAGCAAAGATATGTAATATATACCTTTGGCATGTTTTATCTTTCGTGGTTTATTATGGTTCTGGGAATATACAGAAGTAGAAAGGAACAGACAGAAAGTGAGTGAACTTGTAAGTGTTATAATTCCTATATATAATACGGAAAAATATTTGGAGAGCTGTATAGAGTCTGTTTTGCATCAGACGCATCAAAATCTTGAAATTATACTTGTGGATGATGGGTCTACTGATGGCTCATCTGCTATTTGTGATAGTTTTGAACAAAAAAATAGTAGAATAAAAGTAATACATAAGGAAAATGAAGGATTGGGATATACTCGCAACTGCGGATTAAAATATGCTACGGGTGAATATGTGTCTTTCTTTGACTCGGATGATATTTTAGATGAAAATACCTATGAATATTGTATCCAGGAAATGAAAAAGTACCACGCGGATGCCTGTTTTTTTGGAAGAAAAACCTTTACAGAATCAGGAGAATACACAGTTAATACAAATGTTCCTGAAAAACTGATTTATAGGGGAAGAGAAGTAGCAGAAGAGTTTTCAAAGAATTATATTGGCTGGCTTCAATATGAACAAACAAATCCGTATATAAAAGAATCTTCTTGTTGCGCTTTATATAGACGTGATATTATTGAAAAAAATAATATACAGTTTCCTTCAGAGAGGGAATGTTTGAGTGAGGATGCTTTTTTCAATATGGATATCTGCAGGAATGCAGACTGTGTAATTATTATTCCCAAGAACTTTTATAATTATCGTTATAATCCCAACTCATTAACAACCAAGTATGATGCTGAACGTTTCAGACGTATTTTGGGGTATTATCAAAAATTGCTTGAATACATCAAAAAGTTTCCTAACGTAACGGATGCAGAAGAACGGGTTGATTATAAATTTTTTGCGTTGGTTAGGGGAATTATCAAAAGGGAGATAGAGCAGTCTAAGTGGTTAGAATGTAAAGTGGTGATACAGAAAATAAGGAAACTTGTATCTTGTGAAGAAGTTTTTTTTGTTTCTTCAAGAATCAATGCTGATAAGGTGGACAAGAATACCAGAATATTTTTATCATGGTTAAAAAACAGAAGATGTATTGTTATATATTTATTTTACAAGGTTAGGAAAGTATTTTCATGAAAATATGTTTTATTACCGCGACACTTGCAGGTGGAGGAGCTGAGAGGGTAATTGCGAATCTGTCAAATGAAATGACTTCTCGTGGTCATCAGGTTACCATATTATTAACTACGGAAAAAGTAGTAGAATATTCATTAAATGAGCGAATTGAAGTTATTCAGGTTAGTAATAGAACTTCCCATGGGATTAAAGAACGAATAAACAGAATTCGTAATTTGAGAAGATTCTTTAAGATGCATAAAGATTTTTATTATATATCTATGCCAACAGATACGAATATTTTTGTGCTTCTTGCATCAATATTTTTAAAGATAAATTTGATTATTTCTGAACGTAATGATCCTAATCAATATGAACACCGAATAATTCGTAATGTTCTGTATTGTCTGGCAAAAAAAATCGTATTTCAAACAAAAGATGCAAGTCTTTGTTTTTCAAAAAGATTGCAAAAACTTGGGAAAATAATTTTAAATCCTGTTAGTGAAACGTTACCTATGCCATATGTGGGGACAAAAGAGAAGAGGATTGTTGCAGTCGGAAGATTGGATGAACAGAAGAATCATAAGTTGTTGATTGATGCATTTTCATGTTTTGTGCATGAAAATCCGGAATATAAATTAGATATTTATGGAAGAGGTTCCCTTCAGGAAAATTTAATGAATCAGATTAGAAAGATGGACTTAGAGGCCAACGTATCTCTCCGGGGATTTAGCAAGGATGTATGGTCTGAAGCCTCGAATGCTATGATGTATGTATTATCTTCTGATTATGAAGGCATGCCGAATTCATTGTTAGAAGCAATGGCAATGGGAATGGCCGTCGTTTCTACTAATTGTCCGATTGGCGGAGCTTCTATGTTAATTGAAGATCGGGTGAATGGACTGCTTGTGCCGGTAAATGATAGAAAAAAACTATACGAAGCAATGAGTTTTCTGGCAAATAATCCGGATGTGGCTGAGTGTTATTCTAAGGAAGCATTAAAAATTCGCGAAAATCTGTCTGTTAAGAAAATTTGTGATGAGTGGTTGGAATATATACTTGATTAATTTATTTGTATAAAAAGGATTGTATATGACAAGAGAGCAATTAAGAAAGCTTCAGAAGCTGCAGCTAAAAATAGCAATAGAGATAAAAAGGATATGTGAAAAAAATGATATTACATATTTTTTAGATTGTGGCTCTATGCTGGGAGCAGTGAGGCACAAAGGGTTCATTCCGTGGGATGATGATATGGATATCGGCTTTTTGAGAGAAGATTATGATAAGTTTATTAATGTGGCTCGAAAAGAATTGGGGAAGGAATTCTATTTGCTTACTTGGGATGATAATGAGGTATATCCGCAGCCATATGCAAAGATATGTTTAAAGGATACGATTTATCGGGAGAAAATTGCCGGAGATTGTAATAGTGAAGAAAATGGGATCTTCGTGGATTTATTTCCATATGACAATATCTCAGATAACCGGATATTGCGGTTTTGTAATGGAATTATTAGAAAATTAGTGTCTCATATGCTTATGATTCAGAGTGGATATCATGTATGGGAGGGAAAAGGTTTTCTAAAAAAAATAAAATTTCTCCCGCTCATTATATGCAGTTTGATTTTTAGCAGGAAAGTACTAAAACACTTGTTCATGTATATGGCATATATGTATAAAGGTGTCCATACTCAAGAAGTGGGGATTGAGGATGGGGGAATTTCTCTTTATTGGAGATATAAGAGAGAGAATCTTGAAAAATTTATTGAAGAAAAGTTTGAAGAAGAAGACTTTATTATTCCTCAAAATTATGATGTTTTGTTGAAAACAGCCTATGGAAACTACATGGAACTTCCACCGGAGGAAAAGCGATGGAAGGGACATGAAATAGAAAAAATCGATTTCGGACCATATGAATAAGGACAACATTGGAAGGAAAAAATGGTGTGTGCTCAGAGTATTTTAAGGAGTAAAATATTATGAAGGAATACAAAGTAGTATGGATATAAATAACAAGGAGTTAATGCAACAAAAGATATATGAACAAAAACTTAACTATAAGGAAGAGTATCCGCATAGTAAAGGAAAAAAGTGTTATATATTCTTTTCTTCAAATGGGATAGATAAAAATATTACTGAGGATAAGTATTGGGATGAATTGGCAGAAAAAAACAAGTTTGAATGGAAGTCTATCGCAGATTCTCTGAAGTATCATAAAGACCTGGGTAAGATTATCTATGTTAGGGATATCTTTAAGAATTTTTATATTAATGGGATAAATCATAAAATTGATTCGATTGATAAAATGCTTGATTTCCTTGGGAAGGCAGTAAAAGGGTATGAGGTTACTACAGTGGGTATTTCTTCCGGTGGTTATTTAGCTACTATTAGTGCTATCAAATTAAAGGCAGAGCGAGCGTTTTGTATTTCGGGACAGTTTGATATTCATTCACACTTGCGAAATGTAGACGAAGATAGACTTAATCCAGACAAGAGAAAGTATTTGAGTTTACAATGGCTATTAGAAGATAATAAGGGGACACCTATTTACTATTTCTGTCCTATAGGGTGTGAACATGATTGGAACAATTATCAATTAGTACAAAATGATGCAAATGTTAAAACATTCATGTTTCCGGATAAACTTCATGCAGCAACCGTGTATCCTTTTAATTTTCCGGATATATTGTTTAAAAGCAATCAAAAGATGGAAAAATTGGCTCATCATTATGAGGGAAAGATAATTAATAAAAATGAGTTTTATCTGAGAACTGTAACATTTAAAGGCTTAATGCTTTTTATTAAACACATTTTAACTACCCGGTTTGATTTGCGGAAGTTAAAGAAAAAGTGGGAAGTATAATATAGAAGAAGTAGTGGAGATTAACCATATGAACAATCCGTTAGTAAGTATTATTATTCCTTGTTATAATCATCAAAAATTTATAGATTCTTGTTTTAAGAGTATTATAATGCAGACATATCCTGAAATAGAAGTGATTTTAATTGATGACTGTTCAAAAGATAAAACAATAGAAATAATTGAACGGAGTTTGGGTTGTTTAAAAGAGAGATTTATTCGTGTAGAGTTTAGAAAGCATTCTCAAAATAAAGGGATAACGAAAACACTGAATGAAGGACTAAAAATGGCCAGAGGGAATTATATAAAAATTTTGGCATCTGATGATATGTTATATCCAAGTTCAATAGAAACATTAGTAAATACGATGGAAGAAAATAAAGAGTATGATATGTTGTTTTCTAATGGGCAATATATTCCTGAGGACTGTTCTTACGAAGATGCTTTGTTATTAAAAAATAAGAATTTTTATATCTCAAATCCATTGCCGCAGGATAATTCAATAGTGCAGACTTTATATTTAGGCAATTTTATAGTGGGGGGAACGGTATTTTTTAGGAAAGAAACGTATGAAAGATTGGGTTATTATGATGAAAGTATACCAATAGAAGATTGGGAGTACAATCTACGGGTTGCTGTAAATGGTAAAATCGGATATGTGGACGCTCCTATATTCTTTTATAGACAGGTGGCGACGTCCATATCTCATATCAATAAGACTGGCGCATATGTTCAAAGATATGAATATATGTATCAGGGAAGCAGTGCAGTTATTGAAAAATATAAGGAGTTCGTGGGGGAGGAAGTATATTTAAAGAAGATGGTTAATCTATATGAAGCATATATTGAAAAAGCTTTTTCAGTACGTTGGACTGAAAAAATGAAAGAATTAAAACAGAAAATGAAAAATGTGAACGTATGGAATTATCGATGGCAGATGAAATATTTGATAGCACAAATTGGATTATATTCTATATTTGCCAATTTAAGAGAAAAAATTAAAAATTAAAATTTTATTGATAGATGTGAAAAGGAAGAGAGGAATTTATTTTAATGTTTTCTTTTATTTGTCCACTATTTCTAATATTAGGCGTCAGTCTCTTAAACTCAATAATATTTAAAGAAAAGTTTGAGAGGGTATTGGTCATAGGCATATTGGAAATGGTTATGATTACATATCTGTTTGGTTTCTTAGATATGCGGATTGGTTTAGGAGTTAGTATTATATTAGCATTCCTATCTATTCCTTTTTACCTTTATTCCAATAAAAAACAGGAATATTCATTAAAAGAATTATTTTTTACAGATTTATTTTTTTCATTTCTTTTTTTATTTGCAATAATTTTCATGTGGAATATAGGGAAAAAATTTTGCCGTTGGGATGAGTTTTCACATTGGGGAATGATGGCAAAGGAAATGTTTCGTTTGGACAAGTATTACTATTTAGAAGAATCTGTTCTCGAATATCATAAAGAATATCCCCCTTTTACAACTATTTTGCAATATATATGGTGCAAGTTGTGCGGAGAATATAAAGAGCGTCATTTATACAGTGCGAAAATCATCTTTTCACTGTCAACATTTTTTCCTGTTTATTCATGGATGTTGAATAATAAGAAAAAAATAGAAAATAGATTAACCAGACTGTTAAATATTATATTTGTACCATTATTGTTTATTGTTATAAGTAATTTAATGAGCATGGGAGAGGCATCTTACTATCGTACTATTTATACGGAAGGAGTACTATGTTCCTTAGTATTTTATGCTTTTTTCTCCCTTTTAGAGCCGTTTAAGAGCAGTTGTTTAAATATATTTAATCTTGCATTGACATTAGTTGCATTGGTGCTTACAAAACAGATGGGAATTTATTTCTGTGCGCTGGTAATATGTGGTTATATATTACTAAAAATGGTAAATGGTAAATTTAAAAAAACAATTTTAGATATTATCATTATTGCAGGTATTCCTTTGTCTTGTTGGTCATTGTGGAATACGGTAACGTCTAAGTACGTGGCAAGAGGACAATTTGATTCTTCCAGATTTTCAGTGGATGAAATCATTGCTTTGATACAGGGAAATGGGCAGGAATATCAGTATATTACAATTGATAATTTATTTGATGCGATTTTAAAGCGCCCTTTATTACTAAAACCTATTCATTTATCATATATAGCCATTGTTCTAATTTTTGTTATAATTATGTTTTTATATTACCGTTGCAATAAAGAGTCTGTTTCGTTCAAAAAATACTGGGTATTAAACATAGGATTTGTAGTAGCTGCAATAGGATATATTTTTGTCATGTTAATACTATATTTCTTTGGATTTAGCAAAGTAGAATCTATGGGATTGGTTTGTTATGAGCGATATATGTCTGCCATGCTTTTTCCAATGGTAATGATTAGTTGTATTTATTTAATATCTATTATTCTACAAAAAAGTAGGTGCAATAGTTCGGTAATATTAGCAATTTGTACCGTTTGTATGTTAATAGGAGGAGTGCCAAGAGAGACATTTGAGGAAAATATAGTGCCCGGTATATTGTGTGACAATATTAGTGACGTTTTTATTGGAGATGCCACCATTATCAATGAAAACACTGCAGAAGATGATAAGGTATATGTCATCTGTCAAGGGGATATAGGCGGAAATAGAAATATTATTGCCTACTTGTCGGTGCCTAGAAGAATTAATATGTATTACTTTAATGTAACAGAAGCGGATAAAGAGTTAGTATTTGATATGGTAAAGGATTATGATTATTTATTTCTGAGTAATATTGATGATATATTTGTGGATTCTTATGGTGAATGGTTTGAAGATGAGCATCTTAAGGGGCAGCAGTTATATAAAATCCATAGTGACTTGGGCACATGTACATTTGAAAGAATTTATTAGAGTATATGCGTTTGTGGAATAAGTTCATATATTTTTTATATGTTAGAAGGAAAAAATGATGTATAATAACAAGGATATCACTAATCGGGAAATATTGGTTGTAGTTTTTTTTCTATACTTTTTGTATTTGGTATTTGGGGGATGACGGGGGTTATAACATCTGGATACCATTTAATAGATGATCACGTGTTAATTCGTAGAATATATAGTTATAGAAATTCAGATAGTAGTTTATATGAAAAAGTGTTAGCAGGATTTCCATGGTCTGAAAGTCGATTTTTACCGATGTGTACGATGCTTAGGAATTTGGGGTGTGTTGTCTATAAAGATAATTTTTTTTCCTGGCAGATTTTCAGGGGAATAGAGGTTACTCTTGCACTTTGTTTTTCTTACCTAACAGCAAGACAGTTTGGTGTGAATAAATGGATGTCAGTGTTATTTGAGGTCTTGTCATTATTGGAGAACAGTCTACTAGTTTGTGTAGATTAGGACCGGCAGAACCACTAGGAGTAATGTTTCTGATGGTCGCTTTTTCTTTCTACAAAAGTATGAATTGTCATGTAAAAAGCGATGGTTTATATTAGGCGTTTTCGCGGCTGTTTTTTGTTCCTGGTCAAAAGAATCGTTTACATTAGTGTTACCATTTATTCCGTTATTAGTGATTGTTTATGATTTGCTATATATTGATGAATTTTGTGTAATTAATAAAGAAAATGTACTAAAAAGTATCAAAAAGAACAGATATTTACTTATTAGTTTATGGGGTGTTTTTTTGTGGAACATGTACCAGATACTATTTAAGTTTGGAGTTGATTTTGGCGGTTATGCGGGCATAGATGAAAGCCTTGGTATGTTTGACAGATACTTTATTCCAACAACAGTAGCGGTTGCATTGATTGCAATCATAGTTGTGTATGATGTCTTGAAGGATTTTCCCAAAGTGTTACTGGGCTACGAGATAGTAGTATCGTGTATTCTTACATCATTTATAGTTTTTACGTTATTACCATATGCAAATGAATATGCAGAAGGTGGAAAGAATATTGAGGAATGTTTTTCTACGGTTTGTGAACTTGCGGATAAAAATAGTATTATTATTGCAGATATTGATCCGGAATGTAATTTGGCGGTGGAATCTTATTTAGAATGTCAGATGGAGTTCACTTCTGTGTTTTCGATTATAGAAGATGAGGTTGTAGATTTAAAAAATATTCATGAAGTGGACAGAAAAATAACGGAATTAAATGAAGCTTATTATATTCTTAGCAGTGATAAACGATATGTAGGTTATAATTTAATCGTGAAAAATGATTCTATTTCCTTATGGGAGAAGAAATAATATAAAGAAGTTATTCAGAATATAGAATTTCACAAGAGGAATAGTTAACAGAATGAAGAAATTGATAATAATACCCGCATTTAATGAAGCAGATAGCCTGCCAATATTGATTAATAGTATTAATGGTCTTGATGATAGATATGATTATGTTATTATTAATGATGGTTCTACTGATAAAACAAAAAAGATATGTACTGAAAATGGTTATTCAGTCATTCACCTTCCGATTAATTCGGGAATAGGGGTAGCTGTACAAACAGGATACAAATATGCATTGGAAAATGATTATGATATTGCTATACAGATTGACGGTGATGGACAACATGATGTAAGGTATTTATCGACAGTTGTTTCTGCGATTGAAAAAGGAGAAGCGGATCTTGTAATTGGGTCTCGTTTTATAATGAAGGAAGGGTTTCAGTCTTCCGGTGCGCGTAGAATGGGAATACAGCTGCTCAGCACGATAATCTGGATATGTACCGGGATAAAAGTAAAAGATGTTACTAGTGGTTTTCGAGCGGTTAATAGAGATTTTATTCATGTATTTGCAGAAGATTATTCTAAGGATTATCCTGAGCCTGAGGCAATAGTAACAGCCAAGATGTATGGGGCAGTAATTAAAGAGATTCCCGTTATTATGAAAGAAAGAGAAAATGGAACGAGTTCCATAACTTTGTGGAAATCGGTTTATTATATGATAAAAGTAACCTTGGCAATTTGGGTAAAGCGCTTAAGTTATGGCGTAAGAAGAGAAAAGAAATAGGAAAAAGTTATGATACCACATAGATTACAAATTGTTTTAATTATCGCGATTGTATTATATTTTATTATTATTTTACATTTTCTGAAGAAGAAAGCTCTTGAGCTGAAATATACTCTGATTTGGCTGGTGGCTGGCGTTGTTATGCTATTTTTGGTGGCATTTCCACAGTTGATGTTTGTGATAATTAATTTGCTTGGAATTCAAAGCAGTATGAACGGGCTTTATATTGCTTTGCTTTCTTTTATGATTATGATATTAATGACACTAACATCAATTGTTTCGAGACTAGCATATAAAGTTAAAACATTGATTCAAGAAATAGCAATTTTGGAGAAAAGAATTAGAGAATTGGAGAAGGATATAAGTTGAAGAAGGATGCATGTTTTAATTCTATACTTGTAGATTGTATTCGAATTTTTGCTGCATGGTGTGTTTTACTGGGGCATTGTTTTGGATTCTATCAAATAACAATATTCAAGGACGAAACGTCTTTTTTTGCTCTTCAGAATATAGCTGTTATAGTCTTTTTTTCACTAGCTGGCTTTCTTATGGTTTACTCAATAGAAAAAATGGAAAACGATATTTCATGGGGGCAGTATATTTGTCATCAAGGTAAGAGGATATATAGTATATATATACCAGCATTGATAAGTGTAATAGCGATAGATGGAATAAGCATTCTTTTATATCCAAATAGATATGAGTATTATTCTACTTATGATGTGAGAACTTTTTTGGGTAATTTGTGTATGTTACAAAATATACCTTTTAAGAATATTATTGCAAGATTTGGTTCAAATAGACCTTTATGGACGATGGCTATCGAATGGTGGCTTTATGTAATAATGTCCTTTTTCTATATAAACTTCTATAAAAGAAAAAGGATTAATGTCAAGAGTTTAGTATTAGCAGGACCTCTTGTCATTTTTTTTGTAAAATATATTTATTCAGGACTTGCAGTAAGTTTTATGTTAGGAATGATGATGTTTTTGCTTTATGAAAGAAAAAAAAATATAAGGCGTTTATATTATGCCGTGGCAATTGGTATAATGTTAATAGGTGGGGCTCTTATGGGCATTCGATATAAACAGGCATACATACTGCCCTTTTTTGTTTTTATCCCATTGCTATTATGGTGCATATTGGAGTTGGGGAGACAAAATATAAATAGAAAAAACCATGAGATCTTGAGACTGTATGCAAGGAGTACATTCCCGCTATATTTATTACATTATCCAATTATTGAACTATTAATCAAAACAAATATTTCAAAGCAATACAGTTTTTTGTGTGTGATTATATTGTCAAATTTAGTTGCAATTATATTTACATATTTTTTTGATATAAAATACTTTATGAAGAAATTTCAGAAGAGTAGATGTAAAAATGATAGTGTTTAAAACAAGAATACGTTATGTTATAATGTAATACATTGGTAATTTAGGATTTGTAAATAAAGAAAAGGGATTGTTTAGAATGAATTTTATTTCGATGCTGAAAAAGTATAATATAATTTTAAATAGAGAACAAAAATTTTGGGGAATAGTAGTTTTTTGTCTTTCTATTTTGGGAGCCGTACTTGAAACAGTGGGTGTATCTATTATTCTTCCATTTGCGGATGTACTGCTAGGACCTGAGGAAATCTTTAACAGTAAGTCCTATGAAAAAATAATATTAATATTTAATTTACAATCACCGGAAGAGTTAATTGTATTTTTGGCCATAACAATTTCTTGTATATATGTTATTAAGAATGCATATTTTATTTTTTTGAATTGGATACGTGCAAAGTATATTGCCAAAATTAACAGAGAATTAGCAGTTTCTATGATGAAATCTTATATGAATAAGGGTTATAATTATTTTACTGATACTAATACTGGAACTTTATTAAGAGGTGTTCAGACTGATGTGAATAATACGGAACTGTTGTTGTTCTATTTTATGAAACTGATTATTGATTTTGCAACAATACTTTTTATTGTGGTGTATATGTTTGTGGTTGATTGGCAACTTGCGTTAGGTGTTGGCATAATGGCTGGAGGGTGTTTTGGATTAGTAGGAGTTGTATTTTCAAAAATTAATTTAAAAGCTGGGATAATAAGTAGAGAAAATTTGGGTAAATCAAATCAGGCACTACTACAAGCGTTCCAGGGAATTAAAGAAGTTCTAGTATTAAAAAAAGAGAATTTTTTTGTTGACTCATATAAGAATTACTTTTCGAAACATTTAAAAGGAAATTTAATTCGTGTAGTATGTAGTGAATCACCTTCCTATATAATAGAGGGAACTTGTGTGGCAACAATCTTTACAATTATATGTGTTCGTGTTGTAGTAGGAGGACTTTCTCCCTCTTTGTTGTCGGTTTTGGCTGCATTTGTGGTAGGTGCCTTTCGAATATTGCCTTCAATTGGTAAATTGACAAGTGAGTATAGTTCCATGAACTATTATTATCCGGGATTTGTTGCATTATATGAAAATATTGTCTCTGGGGAAGTTAACCCTCTTGTGAAAAATAAACCTGATCAAAGACAGATAAGTGAGACGGAGTTAGTGTTTAATAATACTATTAACATAGAAGACGTTGTTTTTTCGTATTCTGAATCAGGAATAATTCTTAATCATTTAAACCTTGTTATAGAAAAAGGAGAGTCAATTGCTTTTGTGGGTCCTTCTGGTTCTGGAAAGACTACACTTTCAGATATAATTTTAGGATTGCTATATCCTGTTGAGGGAAGAATATTAGTAGATGGGAAGAATATATTTGATTCTCCATATTCGTGGAGCAGAATGATAGGATATGTATCACAAACATTATATTTGGCAGATGACACCATTAGATTCAATGTGGCATTTGGAGTAAATGAAGAAGAGATAGATGATGAAAGAGTATGGTCATGTTTAAGAAAAGCGCAGATTGCAGATTATGTTGAAGCAATGGATCAGGGAATATATACTATAGTAGGGGATCGTGGAGTTAAGATATCAGGTGGACAAAGACAACGAATTGCCATAGCTCGAGCATTATATCATAATCCTCAAATATTAGTATTGGATGAAGCAACTTCTGCACTGGATAATGATACGGAAAAAGCTGTTATGGAGTCAATAGAGGCACTGAAGGGTAAAATTACTCTTATAATTATTGCGCACAGATTATCAACAGTTAAAAATTGCGATCGAATATATGAAATAAATCATGGTATAGCAGTTGAAAAAAATATGGAAAGCATGGATTTTATATAGGATGAAAGAAACAGCAGAAAAGTATCCCAGATTAAAATATATAGATTATTTAAAAGCTATAGCCATAGTTCTTATTATAATTACACATAATCCATGGGTGCTTGAGAATAGAGACGGGAATCCTATTTTCCCATTATTGATAGATATGGCTGTTCCCATATTTATGATTCTTAGTGGATTTAATTATGCGTATTCTTGTTGTAAAAAGAATATGAATACATTTAAAGAGCATTATCGTATTAAGAATATAAAAGATAGATTGTTACGATTTCTGATTCCATTTGGAGTAACTTTTATAGGTGAAGTTTTACTTTTGACTATATATAAAAAAAAGAATTATTCTATAAGTAGTTTATGTATAGATTTATTGACAGGGGGATATGGACCAGGAGCATATTATACTCCAATAATGATTCAATTTATATTTATTGCACCCTTAATCTATATATTAATTAAAAAATATGAAAAAATAGGAGTTTGGATAGTCTTTGGACTAAATTTTTTGTTTGAATGTTTTTACACGCTGTTTGGGATGCCGCCTGCAGGGTATCGGTATTGGATTATAAGGTATACTTTTCTGATAGCGCTTGGAATTGGGTGGTATGAAATAGGAAGAAAAAAGCAGAAATGGTTTCCGTATGTAATAAGCTTTCTTATTGGAGTTACTTATTTGCTTGGAACAACATTTTACTATACCCCTGTAATATTTGTAAGATGGACAAATACTTCCATGCTAGCGGGATTATATATCTTTCCTTTGATGAGTTTGTTTGTTAAATTGGTTGAGAAAGTTAAATTGCCGATTTTTATTGAAAAATTTATTCAATGGTGTTCTGAATCGACATTTCATATTTTTTTATTCCAAATGGTGTATTATTATCTAGGAGTTGGGCGTCTCTTTGAGGCAACTCCAAAGTGCTTGCATTTATTATGTGATGTTACGGTATGTATACTTATGGGCTGTTTTTTTAACGTTTTAATGATAAAAGTATTAAGAAAGAAGAGAACGATATGAGTAGATTATTAGTTACAGGTTCGGAGGGATTTATTGGAAGTCATCTGACTGAGACATTGGTAAAAGCTGGACATGATGTTAGGGCATTTGTATTATACAATTCGTTTAATTCATGGGGCTGGTTAGAGGAATTGGATCCGGAGGTTATGAAACATGTTGAAATTTTCATGGGAGATGTTAGGGATCCAAATGGTGTAAAAGAAGCTATGAAAGGTATGGATGGTGTATTTCATCTTGCGGCATTAATTGCAATTCCTTTTAGTTATCATTCCCCAGATACTTATGTAGATACAAATATAAAAGGGACATTAAATGTATTACAGGCAGCTAGAGATTTACAGACTCAAAGAGTACTTGTAACATCAACATCTGAGGTTTATGGTACTGCGCAATATGTACCTATTGATGAAAAACATCCTTATCAGGGGCAGTCACCTTATTCTGCAACTAAAATTGGGGCTGACAGATTAGCAGAGTCTTTTTATCGTTCTTTTGGAATGCCAATTACAATTGTGCGCCCCTTTAATACTTATGGGCCAAGGCAATCAGCGAGAGCGGTCATTCCAACTATTATAACGCAGCTTCTTAGTGGTAAAACGGAGATAAAACTAGGTTCTTTGACTCCTACAAGAGATTTTAATTATGTTAAAGATACGGCACAAGGATTTGTAGAAATTTATAATTCAAATAAGACAGTAGGTGAAGAGATAAATATAGCAACACAAAAGGAAATTTCAATTGGTCAATTAGCGGAAGAATTAATTCGACAGATTAATCCTTCCGCAGAAATTGTGTGTGATGAACAGCGATTGCGTCCACAGAAAAGTGAAGTGAATAGATTATTGGGGAGTAATGAGAAAATTAAGAAACTAACAAACTGGGAAGTTCAGTATAGTTTTGAAAAAGGATTAAGTGAAACAATTCATTTTTTTGAAAAGAATATGGAACGGTATAAGGCGGATATATACAATATTTAATTTATATATATTTGAAAATCAACAGATATATAAGGAATAGTAGTAGATTATGAAAAAAGAAATACTAGTAACAAGAGCAACATTGCCACCTTTAGAGGAATACATCGAAGAAATTAAGGATATTTGGGATACACACTGGCTTACCAATATGGGGAAAAAGCATAATTTATTAGAGGCACAGTTGAAAGAATATTTGGATGTAAATAAAATTTCTTTATTTTGTAATGGGCATATGGCATTGGAACTTTTGATTCAAGCCATGAATATTAGAGGAGAAGTTATTACCACGCCATTTACATTTGCATCGACAACGCATGCAATTGTTAGAAATGGTCTTACACCGGTTTTTTGTGATATCAATGCTGATAATTATACGATAGATGTTAATAAGATTGAGGCGTTAATAACAAAGAACACTGCAGCCATTTTACCTGTGCATGTATATGGAAATGTGTGTGATGTTGAGTCAATACAGGATATTGCCAAAAGATATAATCTCAAGGTGATTTATGATGCAGCCCATGCATTTGGAGTGAAATATCATGGGAAAGGCATTGGAAATTTTGGTGATGCAACGATGTATAGTTTTCATGCAACAAAAGTATATAACACAATTGAGGGTGGGGGTGTCGCGTTTAGCGATGAATTATTAGAACAGAAATTATATCAATTAAAGAATTTTGGAATTAAAAATCAAGAAGAAGTGGACGGAGTTGGTGCGAATGCCAAAATGAATGAATTTCAGGCGGCGATGGGCATATGTAACCTGCGGTATATTGAAAAAAGTATTGCAAAAAGAAAGGAAATAGTAGATTTATATAGAAAAGAGTTAAAAGGAATAAATGGTATAAAATTAAATGAGGAGCAGCCCGGTGTAGAGAGTAATTACGCATATATGCCAATTTATGTACAGGCTTCCAAATATGGAATGACTAGAGAAGGACTTATGGATAAGTTAGAAAAAAGAGGTTATTTTCCAAGAAAATACTTTTATCCATTAACAAATGAGTTCGCGTGTTATAAAAATACTTTTATGACTAGTGGGAAGACGGTGGCTAAAGAAATATCTCAAGGAATAATGACAATGCCTCTCTATGAGGAACTAGAATATAATGATGTTATGGAGATATGTGAAATAATTAGAAATGGTAAATAGAGGAATATATGAATTTTATAAAAAGAAAATTACATTCATTAAATTTGTTTTTATTTAAAAATAAGATTACACCATCTCAAAAAATGGGTGATAAGTTGTTGTTTCTTGCTCCGGCACCATGTGTAGGTAGTTTTTTTGAAAAACAGAGTGTGAGAGAGCAGTTTAAGGGCTATGATCTTGCATTTATCAATTTTATGGTCTTATATATGCAAAAGGAACTTTTTGAGTATAAACCCAAATATCTTGTTTTTATGGATCCACTTTTTTATAGTGAGATAGAACTTAAAACAAACAAAGTGAATGAAAAAAAGAGATTAGTCAAAGAAGTCTTAGAGAAAATAGATTGGGAGTGCTATATTATTACTTCTGTTTTAGCTGAATTTGGACTTTCAAACCCTAATGTTAAATTTATTAGATTAAGTTGTTTTATGTCTTCTTATAAAGGGGGATTACTGCCTCTTTTTAAAAAGAATTGGTTGTGTTTAGGGGTAAATAATGTAATACAGGCTGCGATTTTCTTTGGAATCACATTTGGATACAAAGAACTTGCTATTTTAGGGTGTACTTATAAGGCACCGGGGATGACTATGAAGGAAGATGGATTGCACATATTGGGATACGATCATTATTATGATTTAAATAGAGGAGAAAGGGTTATCTCAAATGAAGAACTGGAAAGAAATCGTGGACAATATATGCTAACCATTTCTAAAAAATCAATCCAAAGTAGTAGAATTTTTTGGGATTTGAACAGTTATGCGAAAAAGATGAACTGTAATGTGATTAATTATTCAGAAGGTAGTATGATTGATTCAATTAAAATGGGTAAATTGAATGATTAAAATATAGTTGGAGTAAACATATTTATTTAAAGATTTACTAATTATATGAGGAGATAATATATGCAGAAAATGACAAAAGCAAAAACGATACTCTATTTAAAAGAAAAAATTTCGCTGCTAAATATATTACCTATTTATGTGTTAGAAAGTGATTCGTATTTTGAAGATAAACAGAAAACAATTGAGTCAATAATTGAGTTCGCTCAGGATAAAACATTAATTGTGCGTTCATCTTCTCGACAGGAAGATCAAGAAGAAGCATCTAATGCGGGAAAATTTGAATCAGTTGGGAATGTTAATCCAAATAGAGTAGAATTAGAGAATGCAATTGAAAGAGTATATAATTCATATAATACAACTCAAAACGAAGAAATACTAATTCAGATAATGTTACAGGATGTAAATAAATCAGGAGTAGTTTTTACGGCCGATATGGAAACATTTGCTGATTATTATATTGTAAATTATTACGAGGGAAATGATACAAGTGCTGTTACCAGTGGTCAAAATAATAATTTAAGAGTTTTTGTTGCTTACAAAGGAAAAAATGATTTTGTTGAAGACGAGGATATGAAAGCTCTTATTGAGGTGTGTGAATTAATCGAAGAATGTTTGGGAAAAACGGCTCTTGATATAGAATTTGCTATTGATAAAAGCGGGATGTTATATATTTTTCAGGTTCGTGATATAGCGAAAGCAAATAAGCAGAAATATAATGTAAAAAAATTGGATGAGCCATTAAAACGTATTTATAAAAAAATTGAAAAAATGTCTAGACCACATCCGTTTTTAAAAGGTGGGACAACGTATTTTGGTGTAATGCCTGATTGGAATCCAGCGGAAATTTTAGGAAGTCGCCCTCAAAAACTGGCAATTTCTTTATATAGAGAATTGATTACAGACAGAGTATGGGCGCAACAACGAAAAAACTATGGATATCGTGATTTGACAATGCAACCGCTAATGGCATCTTTTTGCGGTAAGCCATATATAGATACGCGCGTAATGTTTAATTCTTTTATTCCTGCACAATTAAATGAGAATATTGCTGAAAAATTAGTAAATTATTATTTGAATCAATTGAAACAATATCCTATTTACCATGATAAAGTTGAATTTGAAATAGTTTTTTCCTGTTATTATTTTGGTGTGTCTCAAAAATTAGAAAAACTTCAGGAGTATGGTTTTGATGCGCATGAAATAAAAAATATAGAGTTTTCACTCTTATCTTTAACAAACAGAATTATACATCCTAAGTTTGGGCTTTATAAAAAAGATATAGAGAAGGCTACATTATTAAAAAATAAATATAATGATATTATAACATCCGATATTTCATTAATTGATAAGATATATTGGTTGATTGAAATATGTAAGGAATATGGAACTTTACCATTTGCCGGAGTTGCACGTGCAGGCTTTATTGCGTCACAATTATTACGTTCTTTTGTAGAATTGGATGTCATTACAAGCGTTGAGTATGATGATTATATGAATTCGCTTGAAACCATCAGTAAGAAACTCAGAAAAGATTATGCCATGTTTAAAAGTGGGAAGTTGTCCAAAGAAGAATTTGTTTTTTTATATGGCCACTTACGTCCGGGAACCTATGATATTTTATCCGAAAGATATGACAATAACTTTGATGATTATTTTGGGAATGAAAAAGGAGAAGAAATTCAACAAGATATAAAAGTAGTTTTTACAACAGAAAAACTGGAAAAAGTACAGCGTTATCTTGACAAGTATGGCTTTCAAGTAAATGCGGAAGAATTAATGATATTTATTAAGGAAGCAATAGAAGGTCGTGAATATGTAAAGTATGAATTTACAAAATTCGTAAGCATGATTTTGGAGTTAGTGGCGGCATTGGGAGAACGCTTAGGAATAGCGAGAGAAGAGATGGCACATTTAGATATACATGCTATTCAACAATTATATGTCGAATTAGAAACGGGTAATGTAAAAGAAGAATTCGAACAGATAATAAAATGGAACAAAGAACAATACGAATATGTACGTCAAATAAAACTGCCAGCAATCATTATTGATAAAAAAGATGTATATAATTATTATTTGTTAAATGAAGAACCCAATTTTATTACACAAAAAACTGTAAAAGCAGAGATAGTACTATTTGATAATGCCGATATTGATGTAGAAAATAAAATTGTTTTTATTGAAGCGGCTGACCCGGGATATGATTTTTTGTTTTCAAAAAATATTGCAGGATTAGTAACAAAATATGGTGGAGTAAATTCGCATATGGCAATTCGCTGTGCAGAATTAGGGATTCCAGCAGTAATTGGTGTTGGGCAACAAAAGTTTGAAACCTGGAGTAGAAATAAATGGATTGAGGTGGATTGCTGTAAATGCCAAGTTATAAATGCAAAGGATTGGTAGAACGTTAGGAAGCATAATTTATGAAAAATGTATTAGCATATTTTAAGAAGTGGAAATATTATAGATTTATACAAAAACCAATATCTCGCATTATAGATCCCTTTATTGGGTATAGAAATGTAAAAAAAAGTAAGAAATATTTTATTCCGAATAGTTTTATGCCACATACTAATCGAGATATTGATAATAAAATAAAAGTCCGTTTTTTATTTACTTTTGAACCTACTTGGAATTCAATAGTTTCTATTTGCCGAGCATTTGCAAATGATTTACGCTATGATGTGTTAATTGTTTTGGGAGATGATAGAGATGAATTAAAAAAAATGGTGCTAAAAGAGGGGTTGAATTACGAATTTTACCAGGACTATTCTGCTAAAAATGATTCTCCGGATATTTTTATTTTATCTCATCCAAGCGATCAAACCCCAATAGAAGATTGTAGAAAATACACAAAACTTATTATTGTTGCGTCATCAGCACTTGTAAGATATGGTGAGTCATTGGATGATTTTTGGAAACGAGATTCTGTTGGTTATGAACGGTTTTCGCCGGACTATTATTTATTTGATTCTTTATTGTATAATGAGATTAAAGAGTCCAAGTATTTCTCAGACAAAATTATTGAAATGGGAAACGCAAAATTTGACGGAATACATGAAGCATTTAATAAAAAAGAGATTGTTTCCGGATGGAGTAAATTAAGAGGTAAAAAAATTGTACTGTGGGCTCCAGATCATGGAATACAACAAGGATATATTTCCGATAACATCAGCTTTGATATTTTTGCTAAAAGCATTTTAGAGTATATTGGAAATAGCGACTTGCTGGGACTTATTTTTCGTCCACATGCCACATTTGTTGAAGAAATGTTAGAGCATGGATATTGGACAACAAAAGATATTTTTGAAATGAAAAGATGGTTTAATGCCTCTAAAAATATGATTTGGGATGATAATGCAACATATGATAATGCGTATGCTGTATGTGACGCTATTTTGACGGATGCTCATTGTGGAATAATATGTTCTGCTTTACCGACATTAAAACCTGTGGGAGTTTTTTTTAGAGATTCTGCCACCATGTTATTACATGAAGAATTTTCCGAATGTACATATAAAATTTCAAATGATAATGAGTTACATTCATTCCTAAATATGGTTAGTTGTGATCAGGATTATAAGTTAGATGTAAGAAAAGAATTAAGCAAAAAGAATATTAAATGTTTTGATGGTAAAAATGGAGAAAGAATAAAGGCGTTTGTTGAGGCAAAGTATTCGAATATGCTTGATGGATTCAGGTAAGGATTAGAAAATGGAGATTAATAATATTATTCAATCAATTAATACACCCTGCTATATGATTGATTTGGAAAAACTTCAGTATAACTATAAAAACATTTATGAGAGTTTTAATGCTGCTTGGAATAATAATATTATACTAGGATATTCAGTCAAAACGAATCATTTTCCATATATGCTAAAATGGGCAAAAGAAAACAGAATGTTAGCAGAAGTTGTATCAAAAGATGAATACAATTATGCTTTAGAAAATGGTTTTGAAACGGAACAGATAATTTTTAATGGTCCTTGCAAATCGGAGGGGATTTTATTAAAAGCTTTGAATGGGCTTAGTTTAGTCAATATAGATAATCTTTATGAAATTGATATGATAAAGTCACATGAAAAAGAATTGAACAAAAACGCAAAAATTGGTTTAAGACTTAATTTTGATTTAGAAGAAGAATGCATGAATGAAACAACTGCAGGAGAAGAAGGGAACCGTTTTGGAATATGCTTAGAAAATGGTGATTTTGAACAAGCAGTAAAACGGTTGCAACAGATGCATTTGCAAGTAAAATGTATTCATTTACATTATAGCACTAAAACCCGTAGTGTAAAAGTATTTAGAGAACTTGCCAAAAAAGTATGTGAGGTATGTATAAAGTATAATCTAGTTAGTGAAATAGAATATATTGATATAGGAGGCGGTTTTTGGGGAGGAAGACGGTTGCAAGGGAAACCGTCAATGGAAGAATATAGTAAAGTGATTACAGAAATATTATATAAAACTTTTACACCTGAAAAGGTAGTGCTTGTATTGGAACCAGGCGCTTCGTTGGTGGCCACTGCAGTTGATTATTATGCTAGGGTTAAAAATGTTAGAAAAGTACGAGAAAAACAAATTGTCACATTGGATGGAAGTTTACTTCATATTAATCCCTTTATGCAGAATAGAGAGCCTTGTTGTGAGATTTTTGCCACAGGAGAAGACTTAATAACGGAACAGGTTATTTGTGGATCTACTTGTATGGAAATGGATCGCTTTATAACTGTTAAGCAAATGAAAGAATTATGTGTGAATGATTGTATCAAAATTAGCAATGCAGGAGCATATACAATGGCCTTTAACAATTGTTTTATAAATTATCCGCCATATATATATTTAAAGAAGGATAATGAAATTGCTGAGTTGAGAAATAGAAATGATATTAAGATGGGATGGATATAGAACATGAGAATACTACTGACATCTGTTGGTCGTCGAAGTTATTTGGTTAAGTATTTTAAGGAAGCGTTGGAAAGAGGGGATGAGGTTCATGTGGCAAACAGTAGTGCTATTTCACCTGCGTTTCAATGTGCAGATGCCACAGTGGTTACCCCATTAATATATGATGAAAAGTATATTCCGTTCTTGAAAAAGTATTGTGTTGAAAAAAAGATTAATGCAATAATTTCGCTGTTTGATGTGGATTTATTTAAGTTGGCGAAACATAAATCTGAATTTGAAGAAATTGGCGTAACTGTAATAGTTTCGAATCCTGATGTGATAGAAATATGTAACGATAAGTGGAAAACATCCATGTTTTTACAAGAGAATGGTTTCGCAATTCCTAAAACGTATATAGATAAAGAAAATGCTGTTTCGCATATTAAGTCAGGGGCCTTAACATTTCCTTTAATTATGAAACCAAGGTGGGGGATGGGGTCCATATCTGTGTTTACTGCAGAGAATGAAAATGAATTGAATGTTTTTTATGATAAAATA
Organism: Lachnospiraceae bacterium; assembly: GCA_016294075.1. Classification (GTDB taxonomy): domain Bacteria; phylum Bacillota; class Clostridia; order Lachnospirales; family Lachnospiraceae; genus RGIG8767. The sequence goes on from JAEDCQ010000002.1 coordinate 214,187, forward strand.
AATAGAGAAATTCAAAAGTCGTATCTGAAATACGAATCAGAAATGACTATAGGGGCTAATGTACTAATTCAAGAAAAAATATATGGTCAAGAATATGGATTAGATATAATAAATGATTTAAATGGTGAATTTCAAAATTGCATTATAAAAAAGAAAATTGCAATGAGAGCTGGTGAAACAGATTGTGCAGAAACGGTTGAAGATGAGCAGATATATAGAATTGGAAATAGATTGTCAAGAATTCTTCAACATATTGGGAATCTCGATGCAGACATTTTTGTAAAAGATGGTGTGATTTATGTTTTGGAGATGAATGCAAGGTTTGGAGGAGGCTATCCATTTAGTCATGTTGCAGGCGCGAATGTGCCAAGAGCAATTATAGGTTGGTTACGATCAGAAAACATACAGAAAGAGTGGTTGTGTGCGAAAAAAGGCATTTTAGCACATAAAGATATTCAGCTGGTATGTATAGGGAAGGATAATATATAAAATGAATACAAATGAATTTCTTGGAAAATTGAAGAAGGATGAAATAAACGAAGATTTAATAGAAAAGATAAAGAGGGACGCGTATCCCTTAGTAATGTGGGGGATGGGAGATGTAGGCAGTGCGGTATTGGAATATTTAAAAATAAATAACATTTCTGTGAGTGCCATATGGGTTGATGAACAGTATTTGAATAAGAATTTATCAACTACTCAAGGGTATCAAATTGATACGCTTGAGCAGTTGTGTAAAGAATACAAAGAATTTAGTGTGATATTAGGACATTCCCATTATGAACTAGGACAAGATTTATGTAAAAAATATTCATTTATAAAAAATGTATATTATGTATCTAGCGTTCATTATGCTCAGTATAATCTTGTGAATTTTGCTGATATCGAATGCGAAAAGGATAGATTTATCAATTTATGTAACAATTTGGAGGATAATAAATCTGTTTTAAATTTAATTGCATATTTAAATACAAAGATGACGGGAAATGTTGAACATATATTTGATGTTTACGAGTCGGAGATGAGTTTCTTTGATAATGATGTATTTAAAGTGTCGGAAGATGAAGTATTCTTGGATGTTGGAGCTTATGATGGGGATACTATACGGGCTTTTTTGGATAAAACTAATGGATTATACAAAAAGATTATTGCTATCGAACCGGATACGAATAGTTATATAAGACTGAGTGAATTTGTTGCAAAAAATAGAATGAAAAATGTGCTTTTGAGTAAAATGGGTTTATGGAATTCACGTGTTGATTTAGAATTTGAAACTGGCAATGAACAGTTGTCTGGATTAGTTTCTGAAAATGATTCATATGATAGTGCACATAAAATCATTATATATGCGGAACGGGCGGATAGAATTTTCGATGAGCCAATATCTTTTATAAAAATCAACTATTTCTCAGGAGTTAAAGAAGCTATTGAGGGATGCGAAGAGATAATAAAAATAAATCATCCAAAGATGGCAATTGATGTTGGATTTAATATATATAATATTTTATTACTCTTTGAGTACATTGAATCGTTAAAATTGGACTATAAATTCTATTTAAGGTTTAATAGAGCAATGTCCTCTACGTTTACATTGTATGTGGTCTAGCAGGAATTAAATATAAGTGTCAAGGGAGAAACCAGAATAGGTTAAACAGAAAATGAAAGTTTTTAATATATGTTTTACAGGTATTAGTGGAAGCGGTAAAACTACACTTGCAAATGCGGTTAAGAATAAATTATCCGAAAGAGGAATTAATGTACAAATTGTAGATGGCGATGATACCAGAAAAGAAATAGGTAATCTATTTGGGCATACAAAACAAGACAGAATGAAAATGAATGCAATAAATCGGTTATTGGTAAAGTATTTGAATCAAAATGGAATTAGCACAATATTATCAATAGTAGCTCCTTTTGAAGAAATGAGATGTCTTATGAGGGAAACTTTTGGAGATTCTTATATAGAAATATATGTTAAGTGTTCTAAAGAGGTTTGTGTTCAAAGAGATGTAAAAGGATATTATAAGTTGGAGAAAGAGGGAGAATTATTGAATCTAAATGGGGTAAATGATGTATATGAAATACCTCAGAGACCAGAACTGATTTTGGAAACAGATAAAGATGCTTTGGATGTATGTGTTACAAAGATAATGGATTATTTGGCGGGTAATGGTTATGCAGTATAATTATATTACAGATAATAATTTGGAAAATATACAAAGATATATGTATAGCAAATATTACGGGATGGAATTTATTCTGGAATTCTTTTCTATATGTAGAAAGAATTTTATAGAAGATGATAATATAGAACAAATAGAATTTGAGAAATATATAAATAGTAATACAACGAAAGAACTTGCTCAGATTTGGTGTGCAATGAAAAGATCGGAGGAGGACAAACAGTTTGAAAACAGAATAGAGTGGTATATTAAAAAATTTGAAGTTTCAAAAAAGATATACAGGCGATATACTGACCTTGGCAAAGCTATTATCAAAAGTGGATGTGACGAATATCCAGCATATATTCTGTTAGAATTGATATTATTACAGAAATATGAGGAAAATAAAAGCCTTCGATATTTAAACTGTATATTAAAACTATCCGATACAATATTTTCATTAAAGAGCCAAATGAATTCAGAGTTAGAAAAGGCTATTTCATTTATTGCTAAAAAAGAGCTGTTTTTTATACAAGAATTATTAGAGCACGAAAAACTTATAATGAAAGAAGGTTAAATAATGTTAAAGGACGTAGCATGTGTACTTGCTATATCTACAAGGAGTTTAATTTATTTGCAGGCATTGGTAGAAAATGAATTAATTCCAGAGAAATGTCTTATATTATGCAAGAATGAGGAAGAAATATATAAACACTTTATAGTTGAAACAAGTGTTAAACAATATGATTATGTTGATTTATGTGATACAATAGGTTCGATACTAGAACGTAATCAAGTAGACTATACGATTCTAGAAACAGAAGATATTAATTCGGAATTAGCATATACTTATTTAAGTAAACTTCCACAGAAATATATAATATATTCAGGTTATGGTGGGTGTATATTGCAAGAGCATCTGTTTTCCATAGACAAGAACTGGTTGCATGTTCATGCAGGCAAATTACCTGAATATAGAGGTAGTACAACCGCATATTACAGTCTATTAAGTGAAAATGTTATAAGTGCTACCGCGATTTTTTTAACGCCTAATATTGATGATGGAAATATTGTTTGTAGAGGAACATATGAGTTTCCGGATGAAGAAATAAATGTTGATTATCTTTACGAACCATATATACGGGCACAGGTACTTGTTAAAGCATTGAGCATATATGTTAAGAAAGGAATGTTCAATGAAATAGAGCAGGTAAATGAGAAAGCAGAGACTTACTATATCATTCATCCCGTTTTAAAACATATTGCACTATTGAAATTGGAAAAGAACAAAAGGACAATTTGAAAAGTATGATGAATAATGAAATTTATTATGGATGTGAGAATCCAGAATCTGTTAGTTATTTGGAATTTGGATCTATAAATATAGTAGAAGGAAAAAAAGATATTTGGGCTTATTGGCAAAATCAGACGGCCTATGATTTATATATGTTTGCAAGATATGCTAGAGATTTATTTGAGTTTAGGAAGTATATAGAAAATACAAACTATAGTGTTTTGGAATTTAATAAATATGTTTTAAACTCTGCCCATACAAAGATTATGGATTATTTGTTTAAATATGCAGGATTACTCACTATAAAAGATGGAGGGGCTGTATGTGAGAGTGGAAGTTCATTATATGGATGGATTGAAGAGGCAATAGCATGCGATTACACTTTCTTTGAGGGAAAGAATGTGAAAAAAATTAGTGGTTTGCATTATATAGGTAGTGATATTGCCGAAATGATGAATAAAGGTGCTAAGGCATTACATTCAGATTATAAAATGGATTTTAGTGACAAATATACGTTGGTAACTACAATTGATGATATTTGTGATAGGATAACCGATAGATTAGCATTATTCTATGGATTAAGTGTTAGTATTAGATATGCGGTTAGAAACGCTGAAGATTTGGTAAAAATTGCTGAAAAAACAGATCTTTCAATATATAACAGATTGTCTTTGACATTTGACGAAGAAACTAAAGTAAATATATATGGAACAGGAAAAACGGTATATATAGTTTCTTTACCAGAACTTGTAAGACAGCTTGAATTAGGGGGATTTAATGCAAAGTTTTGTACAAAGAATATGCAAAGAGAAAAAGATGGAGCGAATACTGTCAGAGCATCTATTATCATATCAAAAGAAGAAGAAACACTTACACAGTTTATAAATAATTATGAAACATGTATTGTTAAATGTGGAGATATCCCTAATGTAGAAGCTGGGGAATGGTTAGATATAAAGGAATTAGGATAACATGAAAAAAATACTGTATACTCAAAGAGTTGATATTATAGAATCTTATGGGGAACGCAGAGATTGTGCGGATATTGAAATTGCTAATTTTATTTGGGAATGTGGTTATATGCCGATTCCAATAAATAATATACCAAAGTATGTGCGTGAATATGTGGAGCAGATTAATCCGGTAGGTATTGTTCTTACAGGAGGAAATGATTTAGCAAAATATGGTGGTAATGCCCCTGAACGCGATGAAACGGAAAAGAGATTAATAGAGTATGGAATGGAAAATAATATCCCCATATATGGGTTTTGTCGTGGTATGCAGATGATTGCAGATTATTTTGGCGCACAGCTTAATAAGGTTCAAAATCATGTAAGGATAAATCATCAATTAATAGAAAGTGAATATTGGAAGAATAGGGTAGTAAACAGTTATCATAATATGGCGGTCAAAGAGGTTGTAGATCCTCTCATAGTAGAAGCTTCTACTGAAGATGGAGTAATTGAAGCTATAAGAGTTAAGGGATATAGAATATATGGGACTATGTGGCATCCTGAACGTGAAAAACCATACAATTCGGGAGATATAGAATTTTTAAATAATATATTTAAATAGAAAGGATAAAAATATGAAGGCTATTATATTAGCAGCAGGACAAGGTACACGACTAAAAAAATACACAGAAAATTTGCCAAAAGGGATGCTTGAGTTTGACGGAAAGACACTTATTGAGCGACAGATAGAAACCTATCGTGCATGTGGGATTGAAGATATTATTGTTGTTAGGGGATTTGCTTCTGATAAAATTATGTATGAGGGTATAAAGTATTATCAAAATTCGGATTATGCAAATACAAATATGGTAGAGTCTTTGATGACAGCGAAAGATGAATTTAATGATGACATTATTGTTAGTTATTCGGATATACTTTTTGAAAAAGAAATGCTTTGTAAGATGATAAATAATAAAGATGATTTTTCCGTTGCAGTAGATGATAATTGGAAAGTCTATTGGCAGGAAAGATATGGAAAAGTTGATTTTGATACAGAGAGTTTATCTTTGGATGCATATGATAACATAGTGGAACTTGGTCTGGAATCACCAAAGTTAGAGGATATTGATGCAAGATATGTGGGTCTGTTAAAGTTTTCTAAGCTTGGGTTACAGAAAATAGTAGATATATTGAATAAAGATTATGAGGAATATTTGGATAAACCATGGAAACAATCCGGAAAAACGATACGCAAAGCGTATATGACAGATTTGATACAAGCGGTAATCGAAGCTGGAAATAGTGTTAAAGCAGTACGATTTAATAATGGCTGGATTGAATTTGATACTAACGAAGATTATGAAACCGCTATTAAATGGCTGAAAGATGGGACAATAAGAAAATTTCTCAGATAAATTTTAAGGCAGAGTTGGAGGCGAAGCTTTGGTAGTACATTTTTTCCCCAAATCACATTTTTGCAAAATGTTCATTGATTTTATATATAAACATTTTGAAAGTTCGCAACATATTATTATTTTGTATACGAATAAACCATTTAATTTAGATACAGAATTGTTTGAATATGAAAATGTGTGTGATTATGATAAGAAAAATGTAGTATGGTTGTATCAACAATTATTTAAGGCAGATAAGATCGTATGGCATAATCTGTCTGTTTGTGTGCCGGAACTTTTTTTATTAAGTTCAAATCTTAAAATTATAAAGAAGTCTATATGGGTTGTTTGGGGTGGAGATTTATATTGCTATCTTAATAAAAAAAGTAGTATTCTAGAAAAAATAGTTGAGGGGATGAGAAAACGCGTAATAAAAAATATCCCTGTTATTGCTACTTTAACATTAGGAGATTATGAGTTGGCGGTAAAATGGTACAAGACCAAGGCCCAAAATGTACGACTTGATTATTGTGATGAGGAAGAAATTAGAATTCTATCTGAATGTGCAAAGTCTATAACGAAAGAAAACGAAACGATAAATATATTAGTGGGTAATTCAGCAACGAAATCTAATAGGCACCAGGAAGTTTTTCAATTACTTACGAAATATATTGATAAAGATATTAGGGTGTATGCTCCAATTTCGTATGGAGATTACTTATATGCTGATGAGGTGGAGCAAATTGGAATAGAATTGCTGCAGGAAAAGTTTGTTCCAATAAAGGAATACATGCCCTTGCAGGAATATTATGAACTGCTTTCACGAATGGATATTGCAATCTTTAATATGAATCGACAACAGGCAATTGGCAATATAACTTCGCTTGCCTACTTGGGGAAAAAAATATACATAAGAAGAAATACATCCATGTGGGATGAATTTGTTCAAAAAAAAGGATATGCATTTCATGCAGTGGAAAGTATTTATGATGAGAGTTTTGAAAGTTTTATAAAATACGAAGAAAATGAAAAGAATAGTTTATATCAATATGCAAAGAATTATTTTGATGTAAGTTTACGTATCCAAGAGTGGAAAAGATTATTTGAATTAAAATTGCATTGATATATTAAGTTAGGAGTATAAACATGAAATATGCACTTATTGGTTGTGGGAGAATTTCACCAAATCATTTGATTGCGGCTCAAAATAACAATCTGGAAATAGTGGCGATTTGTGATTTGTGTGAAAAGAATATGGGTGATAAAATCAAACTATGTGATTTGTCGCAGAAAGTGAAGAAATACACGGATTTTGAGGAAATGTTAGAAAAAGAACAACCGGAACTGGTTGCAATTGCAACAGAAAGTGGCGAGCATGCAAGGATAGCTTTACGTTGTATGGATTTCGGATGTAATCTGATAATTGAGAAACCGATTGCGCTTTCCATAGAAGATGCGGATGCTATTATTGATAAAGCAAAGAAATGTAATGTAAAGGTATGTGCTTGCCATCAGAATAGATTTAATAAAGCGGTTCAAAAGATTCGTGAAGCTGTAGAAAAGGAACGATTTGGTAAACTTTTTTATGGAACTGCACATATTCGTTGGGCGCGTGATAGAGAATATTATGACAGGGCAAAGTGGAGAGGAACGTGGGAACAAGATGGTGGAGCATTAATGAATCAATGTATTCATGACATAGATTTGCTTCGTTGGATGATGGGTGATGAGATTGTTGAGGTTGTTGGAATGACAGACCGGTTGAAACATGACTACATCGAAGCCGAAGATTTAGGAATTGCTTTGGTACATTTTAAAAACGGCAGTTATGGTATAATTGAGGGAACCACAAATGTATATCCGAAGAATTTAGAAGAAACACTGTATCTTTTTGGAGAAAAGGGTACGGTAAAGGCAGGTGGAGAGGCAGTAAATATTATTGAAGAATGGCGCTTTTCGGATTATTTAGATGAGCCGGAGGCAATAAAAGAAGAATGCCATGAAAATCCACCTAATGTTTATGGTTTTGGACATTCAAAATTGTATAAAGATGTTATAGAAGCAATTTGTGAGGATAGAGAACCCTATGTAAATGCTGAAGCAGGAAAAAGAGCTTTGGAATTGGTTTTAGCGATTTATTTATCTGCACAGACGGGACAGAAGGTAAGTTTGCCATTAGAACACTGTAGTAGTATAGATTTTAAAGGTAGATTTTAATATGAATAAAGGTTGTTTTTATGCTCACTATACGGCAGAGATTAGCGATGAAGCAAAAGTGGGCGAAGGTACAAAAATTTGGCAGTATTGTACTATAATGAAAAATGTGGTAGTTGGTAAGGCGTGTAACATTGGTCAGAACGTGTTTCTTGAAGCGGGAACCCAAATAGGAGATCGTGTAAAAATAAAAAATAATATTGCGATATATTCAGGAGTAACTATTGAAGATGACGTTTTTATCGGGCCGAATGCTGTATTTACCAATGTTATTAATCCAAGAAGTTTTATTGAAAGGAAAAGTGAATTTAGACCAACTATTATAAAAAAAGGAGCAACTATAGGTGCAAATGCTACTATTATATGTGGACATAGTATAGGAAAATATGCGATGATAGGAGCTGGAGCTGTGGTTACAAAAGATGTTCCAGACTATACATTAGTAGTTGGTAATCCGGCAATTAAGGTGGGATATGTATGCTGGTGTGGGGAACAAATCCATTTTCATAATTCAAAAGCAATTTGTGTATCTTGTAAAAAAAGTTATGAGATATTTAAAAATCAGGTTGTAGAAGTATAGAAGAGGTTTATATGGAATTTATCAACTTAAAAGTACAATATCAGTATTTAAAAAAGGAAATAGATGCAGGAATAGAAAAAGTTATTTCAAAAACAAACTTTATTATGGGAGAAGAAGTTCGTTTATTTGAGGAACAATTAGCATCTTATGTTGGAAGAAAATATGCAATTAGTTGTTCTGATGGAACGGCTGCATTGCAACTTATTTATATGGCATATAATATTGGAGCGGGGGATGCTGTGTTTTGTCCCGATATGACATTTATTGCATCTGTTGAGCCGGCAGTGATGTTAGGAGCTACTCCCATTTTTTGTGATATTGATTCCGTTAGTTATAATATTTGTGTGGAAAGTTTGGAACGGCAGATACAATTTGTGTTAAAGGAGGGGAAACTTCGACCACGAGCTATTGTAGCTGTTGATTTTATAGGTAATCCGGCGGATTATGATGCATTAATGCAGATTGCAAAAAAATATGATTTGATCTTGATAGAAGATGCGGCACAAGGCATTGGAGCTCTATATAAAGGAAAGAAATGTGGAAGTTTTGGAGATGTTGCGGCTACTTCATTTTTCCCTTCAAAGCCTTTGGGATGTTATGGTGATGGAGGGGCTGTTTTTACTGATGATGATAAATTGGCTGAATTGTTGAACTCTTTGAAGGTTCATGGAAAAGGTGAAAGTAAGTATGATAATCAAAGAATAGGAATTAATTCGAGATTAGACACGTTACAGGCGGCGATTTTATCGGTTAAGTTAAATAAACTAGATGAAGAAATGGAAAAGAGACAGCATGTTGCAATGGTTTATGATAATGCTTTGAAGGACTATTTTCAAATTCCAGATATTGCTGAGGAAAAGCGTAGTTCGTATGCGCAATATGCATTATTAGCGCATAACAGGGAACATAGAAATGAATGTATTTCTATATTAAAAGAAAATGATATTCCAAGTATCATCTATTATCCGAATCCTTTACATTCGATGAAGGTGTTTGAGAATTGTATTATTGGTAATGAGAGTTTTAAAAATACCATTGATTATGCTGAAAGGACGTTTTCTATTCCATTTTCTGCGTATGTAACAAAAGAGGAACAAGAAAAAATTATTGAGGTACTAAAAAAGTGTATATAGATTAAGGTAGGGGTATGAGAGCATTATTTGTCTTACAAAGTGGGCAATTTTTATATGGTGCAAGTCGAAGTATTGAAGGGTTATTAAAGAATATTGACTTCGAGTTTGATTTAATGATTTGCAAGAGTTTCACAAAAAATGTTGATGAAGAAGCCATAAGAAGACGGTTTGGCGATAATTTAAAAAATATCTATGTGGTTTGGTTGCCCCGATATAGATGTCAGTTTTTTGATAATCATGGTATATATAGTGAATTATCTCACTATGTAAATAATATTATGGCCATGTTATTGAGGGGAATTAGAAAGAGAATTATTAGAAAGGGAAAGTATGATTATATACATTTGAATTCACTTGTTTTATATCCTATGATTGATGAGGAAAGCAAATATATAATTCATGCGAGAGAAATAATAAATCCTTCGTATCAATTGAAAAAGTTATTGGTTAATAAAGTGAAAAAAGCATTTGGAATTATTTATATTGATGATGCTACCAAGGTTTCTGTTGAGAAGGAATATTTACATCCTAAAACATTGTTATTAAATAATCCATTTGATATGACAGCGGTAATTGAAGTAGATTATATGAGAACTATGAAACAATATAATCTGTCTGAGGGTACCACTGTATTTGCAATGTTGGGACAGATAGGAAAAAGTAAAGGGTCTGATATTGTTTTTGATGCATTCCATAAAGTTGATAACGATGACATAAGATTATTGGTTTTGGGAAACAATGAGAATCCCTTTGCAAAACAAATGATGGATATGTATAAAGAGGATAAAAGAATTATTTTCTGTGGTGAGTTAGAAAATACAGCGCCCATATACCGCATTTGTGATTATGTTTTTCGTGGTGAAGATCAGTTTTGCATTGGAAGAACAATATTTGAAGGGTTGTATGCAGGTTGCTCTGTTATTATGCCAGGAGAAGAAAGAGATATAGAACGAGTTCCTGAAGGTGAGAAATGGAAAACTAAAATTTATTTTTATAGACCAAAGGACATTGAAGATTTGTGCAGAATTATTAGGCAAGTTTTAAATAATAAAATGATTAATCGCCAATATTATAGTAACGTTGATGAATATGTGAAAGAATATACTAAATATATAAGTGATATTTTATAATTGAATATATATTTTATTATAAGGATTGAGTTCGTTAACTTATTGGGCTTAATCCTTTTGGTTTATTTGGCATCCAATAGAATAAATTTATTCTCAAATATTAAGAAAAAGTGTATAATACAAATTGTATAAATTGTTATATACAAAGGAAAGAGGGGCCATGCAATTATCAGATTATATTGTTGGAAAAGATTGTACTGTTATCGAGGCAATGCAAAAAATTGAAATAAATGCCAAAGGAATTGTTTATGTATGTGATAATAATGTTATATGTGGTTCAGTTACAGACGGGGATATTAGAAGACATATTTTAAATAATGGAAGTATAAGGGATAATATTGAGAAAATAATGAACGCGGCTCCGATTGTTTGTAATGTAAAAAACAGAGAATTGGCATACTCGCAGATGATGCGTCAAGGTATTCGTTCATTACCTATATTAGATGAAAATAGAGTAATTGTTGATATTGTTTTTTGGAATAAAAATACAAGAATTGAGAAAAAGCAGCTTGGCGTTCCGGTAGTAATTATGGCAGGAGGAAAAGGTACCCGATTATATCCGTATACGCAGATATTACCGAAACCTTTGATACCAATTGGAGAAAAAGCAATTACAGAACATATTATGTCACGATTTGAAGAACATGGATGTTGTCATTTCGATATGATAGTGAATTATAAAAAGAATTTAATTAAATCATACTTTTTAGATAATGAAAATAAGTATGATGTAGATTTTATAGATGAGAATGAGTTTTTAGGTACAGGCGGTGGATTAAAACTTTTAGAAGGAAGATATAATACTTCATTTTTTATGACTAATTGTGATATTTTAATTGAAGAAGATTATGAGAAAATATTAGATTATCATTATAATAACAAGAATATTATTACAATGGTTTGTGCTGTTAAAAATATGAAAATTCCTTATGGCACAGTGGAGGTATCAGATGATGGGAAAGCATTGTCATTAAAAGAAAAACCAAGTTTTTCTTTTATTACAAATACGGGCTTTTATGTAATAGAACCAGCTTTTTTAAATATGATACCTTATAATACATTCATTCATATTACAGATGTAATTCAGAAATGTATTGATACAAATAAAAATGTCGGCGTTTATACTATTTCAGAAGATAAATGGTTAGATATGGGACAGATGGAAGAGATGGAAACGATGAAAAAGCGTTTAAATATATAATGTTTATGTGTTTGTAATATTAATGAGGAATAATATGAATAATAATGAGATTGTAATAGTTGGAAGCAGTGGATGTGCAAAAGAATTGGTTTTACTTTTGAAGAGCAGTAAAGCTGATGATGGGAAGCCTTGGATTATAAAAGGTTTTGTTGATAATGAAAACAGTGGAAGTGTTTGCAATTATCCTATTGTAGGAAACGATGACTGGTTGTTCAATTATAAAAGGGAACTTAATGTAGTAATTGGAATTGGGGATCCCCAAATAAAAAAAAGACTTGCTGAAAAATTACAACAGAATCCATTTTTAAAATTTCCCAATATTGTATCATCGACGGCGCGAATTGGCGATAATGTTACCTTGGGTAAGGGGTGCATAATATGCGACATGAACATTTTGACAGTTGATATTGCAGTGGGAAATTTTGTCACATTGAATCTTAATAATACGATTGGGCATGATGCAACGATTGGTTCGTATGTGACCATAAATTCAGGAAGCCACATTTCAGGGAATGTGCATGTGGGAGACGCGGTAACCATAGGAGCCGGAACTACTGTAATTCAAGGACTAACGATTGGAGATGAAAGTATAGTGGGAGCTGGAAGCGTGGTAATAAGAGATGTAAATTCTAGAAATACGGTTGTTGGAAATCCAGTAAGGGTGGTGAAGACATGGTAGAATCTACTATTATTATTGCAGAAATAGGAGTAAATCATAATGGAAGTATGGATTTGGCTAAGGAAATGATTCTTGAAGCTAAATGCTGTGGAGCTGATATTGTGAAATTTCAGACGGCCGAACTGGATTCGTTAGTGACTCGGGATGCACCACAAGCAGAATATCAAATCAAAAACATGGGGAACAGTGGCGGACAAAAGAATATGTTGAGTAAGTTGCTTTTTACGTTTGAGCAATATGAAGAGTTGAACAGATTTGCAAAAGAAAATGCGATTACTTTTCTGTCTACTCCATTTGACTGTAAAAGCATTGATTTTTTAGATAAGTTAAATATGCCATTTTGGAAAATACCGTCAGGAGAAATAACAAATTTTCCTTATCTGGTTAGAATTGCTAATACAAAAAAGAAAGTTGTAATGTCAACCGGAATGTGTACAATACAAGATATAGAAGAAGCAGTGCAAGTGTTGAAATTGAATGGCACAACAGATATTGTTTTATTACAGTGCAACACGCAGTATCCAACAAGGATGGAGGATGTTAATCTTAGAGCAATGAATACACTTAAAGAACGCTTTGGTGTGGAAGTAGGGTATTCAGACCATACAGAGGGAATAGAAGCAGCAGTTGCAGCAACAGCATTGGGAGCAAGAATAATTGAAAAGCATTTTACTTTAGATAGAGAAATGGAAGGTCCGGATCATAAGGCAAGCATAGAACCGAAGGAGTTTAAAGAAATGGTTCGAATGATACGAAATATAGAGAAGGCATTGGGGAGCGCAGAAAAATATGTTTCTAGATCAGAAAAAGCCAATGAAGTTGTTGCAAGAAAAAGTATAGTTGCAAAAACAAAGATACAAAAAGGTGAAGTGTTTAGTGAAGACAATATTACAACAAAAAGACCGGGATGTGGTTTGTCTCCAATGCAGTGGAATGATGTAATTGGAAAAACGGCTTCACATGATTTTGAAGTAGATGAGATGATAGAGATATGAAAAAGATATGCGTTGTAACAGCTACAAGGGCAGAATATGGTTTGCTTAAACCTGTAATGAGCAGAATAAAAGATGATGAAGGGCTTGAATTGCAAATTCTTGTAATAGGTGCTCATTTATCGCCAGAATTTGGATTGACATATAAGGAAATAGAGAAAGATGGTTTTGAAATCGATCAAAAAATAGAGATGCTTCTTAGTTCAGATACGTCTACGGGAATTGTTAAATCAATGGGTGTAGAATTAATATCATTGGCTGAATATTTTGAAGGACATAGACCGGATATGCTAGTGGTTTTGGGAGATCGATATGAAATGTTAATGGTAGCATCTGCTGCATTGATTTTTGCTATTCCTATAGCCCATATTCATGGTGGAGAAATAACAGAAGGGGCATTTGATGATGCGATTAGACACGCAATTACTAAAATGAGCCAAATTCATTTCGCCTCGACAGAAGAGTATCGTCATCGAATTATTCAGCTTGGAGAAAATCCTCGGAATGTTTTTTACACTGGGGCGCTTGGTGTAGAGAACATAGTAAATGAAGAATTGTTAGATAGGACGTCATTAGAGAGCGATATTGATTTTTTTATAGATGAAAATACAATTATGGTTACTTATCATCCTGTGACTTTAGAAAATATTCCTTCTAAAGTCCAATTTGAAAAGCTGCTTGCAGTTATAGAAAAGAATGAGAAACTACGTGTGATTTTTACAAAAGCTAATTCGGATACGGATGGCCGAATTATTAATTATATGATTGATAAATTTGTAGAATCACATAAAGAACGTTGCATTGCGTTTACTTCTTTGGGGAGGTTGCGTTATTTAAGTGCTTTACAATTTTGTGGGGCAGTTGTAGGTAATTCTTCTAGTGGAATTATCGAAGCTCCATCATTTCATATTCCAACGATAAATATTGGAAATAGACAGCAGGGGAGAATTTATGCGGATACGGTAATAAACTGTGGATATGAAATGGAAAGCATTCAAATGGCATTGGATGAAGCTTTTTCCACTGAATTCCAAAATCAACTTAAAATGGTAAATAATCCATATGAAAAAATAGGTACTTCTAAATTAATTGTAGAAAAAATAAAAGAAATGCTTATTAAAGATAATGGCGTAAAAAAGCATTTTTATGATGTACAGTTTAAAGAAGAATAGTGTAAAGACGAAACAATACTTATAACTATACAAATATATATGAGGCATATGCAGAGTTATGAATATAGCGGTAATTGGACTCGGTTCTATGGGAAAACGAAGAATTCGTTTGTTGGAGCAATATATAAAAAACGAAACGGAAGAATCTACCACATGGCAGATTGTAGGTATAGATGCGACATCTTCAAGATGTAAAGAATGTGAAGAGGGATATAGTATTATCACATATCATTCGCTTGAAGAAGCATTAACTTTAGAGGTGATTGATTGTGCTGTTGTGTCAACATCTCCTCACACACATGCAAAAATTATAAAAGAATGCTTAGAAAAGAATATTCATGTTTTTACCGAGATTAATTTAATTTCAGAGGGGTATGATGAGAATATCAAACTAGCTAAAGAAAAGGAAAGGATTTTATTTTTATCGTCTACTTTTATGTATCGAAAAGAAATGGAATACATTAAGAAGACGGTGCAGGAATCGTCATTTGCTGGAATGTATCGATATCATATAGGACAGTATCTTCCAGAATGGCATCCATGGGAAAGTTATAAGAGTTTTTTTGTGGGTAGAAAGGACACCAATGGTTGTAGGGAGATTTTTGCAATTGAATTACCGTGGATAGTAGATACATTTGGAGAAATCAAATCTGTTTATTCTGTGCATAGAAAAGTTTCAAATTTAGAGATTGACTATGATGATAGTTATCAAGTTTTGATAGAGCATGTATCAGGTGTTGTTGGAAATATATCTGTAGATGTTGTAACACCAAAAGCAGGACGTGATTTGGAAGTATGGTCAGAAGGGTTTTATATTGCATGGAAGGGAACACCGGATACACTGATAAGATTTGATAACAGAGACAGAACAATAGAAGAAATCTTTTTATATCAAAATGTGGAACACACAGAAGGATATAATCAGTTTGTGGTGGAAAACGCATATTATGATGAATTAGTTAATTTTATACATTGTGTAGAAAAAAGAGAACAGCCAAAATATTCTTTTGAAAAGGATAGGGAAATTTTGGCATGGATTGATGAAATAGAGAAATAAGGATGATTAGAAAAATTTGTTTTGTTGGATTGGGATCTATAGCTGCTAGACATATAAAAAATCTAAAGAATATTTTTGGAGAGAAAGTAAAAATAGATGTACTTCGTTCGGGACAAGGGAACGCTTTATTGAACGATGATTTGCAGTGTATGGTTGAACAGATATATTTTGACTATGATAGCTTGCCTAAGGATTACGATGTAATATTTATTACGAATCCTACTAGATTACATTATAAAACTTTGCAGAAAGTTCATGTGAATGCAAAGCACTTTTTTATCGAAAAACCGGTATTTGAAACAGGGAAAGAGAATATTTCCAATCTTCAATTGAAAAAGGGAAGTATCTATTATGTGGCATGCCCATTGCGTTATACGAATGTAATTCAGTATATAAAGAAGAATATTGATTTCAACAAAGTCTATTCGGTTCGTTGTATTTCTTCCAGTTATTTGCCCAATTGGCGACCGGGAATGGATTACCGTAATACTTATAGTGCACAGAAGGAATTAGGCGGAGGTGTGTCGATTGATCTTATTCATGAGTGGGATTATATCTGTTATCTGTTTGGGGAACCACAGCAAATTAAGAGTTTTATAGACAAAAAATCCAAATTAGAAATTAATAGTGATGATATAGCAATTTATATTGCAGAGTATGCTGATAAATTTGTTGAACTGCATTTAGATTATTTCGGGCAAGTATCTATAAGAAAGATGGATTTATTGACGGATGATGATTCTATAGAAGTGGATTTGATTGAGCAAAAAATAGTATATCGGAAAAAGAATTTAGTGATTAATCTAAGTGAGGATAGGGATTCTTATCAAAAAAAAGAACTATTACATTTTTTTGATATTATTGATGAAAAGTGCATAAATGATAATTCCATAGAATGTGCATGTCAGACATTGAGACTTGCAAGAGGATCTATGTAATTATAGATTTAAAGAAGTCTAAGAAAGGTAGATAGAAACAGAGAAATATGAACAGATTGTATATCTCAATGTATCATTACACAAGAGATTTGAAACACAGCAGATATCCTAAAATTAAAGGATTGGATATGCCGCTGTTTCGTCGATAAATTGAATTTATGAAGAATAATTTTAATATTGTGACAATGGAACAGGTAATTGATGTGGTAGAAGGTAAGTCTGAGTTATCTAATAAAGCATTACTTCTTACCTTTGATGATGGTTATGTTGATAACTATACATATGCCCTTCCTGTTCTTGAAGAGTTTGGTGTGCAGGGATCGTTTTTTATCCCAGGAAAAACGTTTGCAACTCATCAGCTTCTTGATGTAAATAAGATTCACTATATTCTTGCAAGTGCAAATATATTCGAGTTAGTTGAAGATGTTAAAAAAGAAATGGATTTTTATCGTGGTGTAGAATACGATTATGCATCAACTGGGGATTTGTTTAACCAATTTGCGGTGGCTAATCGTTTTGATGCCAAGGAAACAGTTTTCGTAAAAAGAATGTTGCAGACTGTGTTGCCGGAGAGGTTGAGAAATATCATTTCAAGTAATCTTTTTGAAAAATATGTTGGAGTAACAGAAGAACAACTTGCATATGAACTTTACATGACGGAAGAGCAGATTAGAACTATGAAAAGGCATGGAATGTTCATAGGTGTTCATGGATATAATCATTATTGGCTTGGGAATCTTTCGCCGGAGCAGATGAAAAAAGATATTTCTATGGCAATTGATACTTTGGATGAATTTATCGATAGAAAACATTGGGTTATGAATTTCCCGTATGGTAATTATAATCAGAATGTTCTCGATTATATCGAGAGCCAAGGGGCATGTATGGGATTGACGACAGAGGTGCGCGTGGTTGAAATAGGTAAGGATAATGCATTTGAATTACCGCGGCTGGATTGTAATGATTTTCCCCCCAAGAGTGAAAATTACCTAGTTCATAACTCAAAATAAACAAACGGAGAAAGTATGAATATATTATTTACAATTTGTGGCCGGGCTGGTTCTAAAGGATTTAAGAATAAAAACTTGAAGAAATTAAACGGAATACCGTTAGTGTACTATACATTATCCGTTATTGGTCTGTATATGGATAGACATATGGAAAATCAAGTGACGGTTGCGTTAAATACAGATAGTAAAGAACTACAACAGTTAATAAAGGAACAAAATATTATAGATAATGTTATATTAGTAAATCGTAAAGAAGATTTAGCCAGTGATGTTGCGGCTAAAGTAGGCGTGATTCAGGATACTTTTTTTCAGTGTAGAGAAAAAGTGGATTTTGATGTTATCGTGGATTTGGACATTACTTCTCCTATGCGTAGATTGTGTGATATCGAGGCGGCTATTGATGGATTATTATCGGACCAGAGCTGTGACTTAGTATACAGTGTTGTTCCGGCACGCAGAAGTCCATATTTTAACATGGTTGAGAAAAAGGATAATTATTACAGAAAAATTTGTTCTTCTATGTATACGGCTAGACAGCAGGCACCGGCATCTTATGAGTTAAATGCCAGCATTTATGCATATAGTTCGAGGTTTTTAGCAGGAACTATTGATAAGACTATTTTGGATTATAATTGTGGTATTGTGGTAATGCCGGATTATCTTGTTTTAGATATTGATTCAGAAGAAGATTTTGAAATGATGGAGTTGTTGTTTGGGCATTTTGCAAAGAATGACAAAGGATTGCAGGAAGTAGTGCAGATAATTCAGAAATAATTTTACTGGGTAAACAGAATGGAAAATCGTTATACAATCTCATCTTTATTTTTAAAAGTAAATGAATTTATATGGAAAAATTCATTTATACAGAGATTCCGTAATATTTTTTTTGTTGTGGATTTCTTTGTGTTGCTGTTTTGTAAGAGAACCAAAGAAGTGCAGCAGACAGCGAAAAAAAAGGAAGTATTGATTGTCTATAACATGGCGCTAGGTGACGGTATTATATTCAGTGGGGTCAGTGACCATATTCGTAAAATATGGCCAAAAGATAAATATGAGGTTACCATCACCTGTCAAAGCGCATTTGCTTCCCTATACAAGGCGGACAATACATTTGACCATGTAATGCCGTTGGATTTTGCAGGATCTATATTGAATTTGAAAAAACGCTGCAAATTATATCGAAAACTTCGCGAACATAGTTATGATATCATTGTCGATCCGGTGGGATGTGATGATTGTACTACTAATGTGTTTGTAACACGAGCTGCCATCGGTACAAAGAAGATAGGAGTTATGGATAAGACCAGAGCTATTCATGAGATGCCTGGTTGGATGCGTAAGAAAATATATTCTCAAGTTATAGAGTTAAATATTCCGCATATGCATTTGCTGGAGCAGTATGCTGCATTTTGGGAAAGATTGAGCGAAAAAAAATGTGAATTAAAACTGGCACAGTTACCGAAAGTGGAGTTGAAAATTGATTTGCCCAAGGACTTTTTTATTGTATTTCCAGTTGCCAGCGTGGACGTGAAAAAATGGAAACCTGCTCATTATGCTGTCATTGCCAAAAGGATTTATGATAGAACAAAGCTTCCTTTGTTAGTATGTGGAACAGAGCATGACAGAGCATCTATCAACGAGTTTTTGGAAAAACTGACGGATGTACCGGTTATTGACGCTGTTGGCAAAACAAATATCATTGAATATACAGAGTTGATTGGCAGAGCACGTCTTATTTTAACAAATGATACCAGTGCATATCATATTGCAGTTGCAAGACAGGTGCCGACAGTAATGTTGTGTGGCGGTTATGTATATGACAAATATGCAAATTATCCCTGTGAAAAATTGGGCTGTCAGGAACCAATACTAGCTACAGAGCCAATGGAATGTTATAATTGTGGCAACCATTGTAAATATCAGGGCTTTAGCGTGTATCCTTGCATTGAAAAGATTACAGTGGAAAAGGTATGGAGTTGCACACAACAACTTATCGAGAGGATAGGGCTTTGAGAAAAACTATTTTTCTGGATCGGGATGGCACAATTAATATTGACCATGGATATGTGTATAGAAAAGAGGATTTTCAGTTTCTTCCGGGTGTATTGGAGGGGTTAAGGTTATTAGATCAGATGGGATT
This sequence comes from Lachnospiraceae bacterium, assembly GCA_016294075.1. Lineage (GTDB taxonomy): Bacteria > Bacillota > Clostridia > Lachnospirales > Lachnospiraceae > RGIG8767. The sequence continues at coordinate 234,236 of JAEDCQ010000002.1, forward strand.
TCTTTTGGTAATCATAACTAACCAATCCGGAATTGCCAGAGGATACTATACAGAAGAGGATTATCAGGAACTGAATAACTGGCTCTTGGATGAGCTTAAAAAGGAAGGGATTCATGTCGCTTCTTCCTTTTATTGTCCGCACCATCCGCAAGCAAAAGTAGAGAAATATAAAATGGAGTGCGATTGTCGTAAGCCCGGAACAGCTTTATTCAAACAAGCTTGTACGCAATTGAAGGTTGACGAGGCAAAATCCTATGCGATAGGGGATAAGGCAAGAGATGTTTCTTTTTGCGAAGAGAGTGATGTGAAGGGCATTATATTATATCAGGAAAAAGAGTGTCTTGAAGGAAAGGTTAGAATAATTCAAGGCGGAGTTTACGAAGCTGCATTAATGATAAAGAAAGATATGGAGAATGTGCATGAAAGCTAGATATCAAACAGCAATTGAAGAAAAGTTAGAAGTGTTACAGACACTGCAAGAAACAGATTATTTTGATGTGTTAGATATCGTGTACCAGGTAATAGCAGACTGCTTTTATAAAGGGAAAAAAGTGATATTGGCTGGCAACGGTGGTAGTGCATCGGATGCACAGCATTTTGCAGGAGAATTAATGGGAAGATTTGAAAAAAACAGAATGGCTCTGCCAGCAGTTGCTTTAACTTCAGATTCTTCGGTAATGACTTGTATTGGTAATGATTATGGATTTGAACAGAGCTTTGCGCGTCAGATCGAGGGATTGGGACATGCAGGAGATGTCTTTTTCGCCATTTCTACTAGTGGTAATTCCGGAAATATTATAAAAGCAGTAGAGTGTGCAAAGAAAAAAGGAATGAAAACGGTACTTCTTTCAGGAAGAACTGGTGGAGTTCTTGCAGGAATGTGTGATTACAAATTACTTGTTCCGTCAGAACATGTTTCGCGGATTCAGGAGATTCATATTTTTACCATTCATACATTGTGTGAACTGATTGATGAGGATTTTTCGAAAGGAATTAAAAATATTGGAAGTGACGCGGAGTGAAAAAAAAGAAATTGTAAAATGGATAAATTGTGCTAAATGCGTTGCGATATTGGCGGTATTGCTTGATCATACGCATAAAATTCTATTTACCAACGAAAAAATAGAGTGGGCATCTTATTTCTCGGTTTCATTATTTGTTCTTATATCAGGGATTACAACATATAAGACACGGGCAAAGAATTTGGCGTTAAATGGTTTTAGAGCATATTGGCAGAAAGTATTTGGAATTTTGACAGGATATCTAATTGCCACTATTTTGTATACTATAGCAGAATATGGATATTTTGATTTTGAAACATTTATGGATTTATTAATTCATTTTAATGCATCAGGTCCTCTTTATTTTGTATTATTGTATTTACAGTTAATGCTAATCCATAGACCATTGCTATATTTCCTTGAAAAGAACAGAAAACTTCAAGTATTTTACGAAATGATATTATTAGTAATAGTGGTAATTTTTGCTTCGTATTCGGTAAAATATACAAATATAATGCATGTATATGGTGGTGGAGGAAAGCTGTTTGGAGCAACTTATTTAATCTTATTTTATGTTGGTATGTTGCTGGAAAAGTATGTTTTTTCGGGGAGAGATTTCTCTATAGGAAAGAGCTTAATTTGTATGGTTTCATTTGGAATACTTTGGCTTACATGGTGGCAAATCCTATGCGAAAAACAGTTTGCTTTGGAGCAGGTATTAGGTAATATTTTTGGAGTGGGTTTAAATCCGCCAGGAGTGACTCTTATGATATCGGCAATGTTTATGCTTTTCTTATGCTTTGGTCTGTTTACGTGGTTAGAGAGGAGCAATATAATAGGTAGGAAGTTAGTTGAACTAGTAAACTATATTGGTTGCCAGTCGATGTACATATTCCTGTTTCATAGGTTAATTCTTGATTATTTTCTTGTCAAATATGTTCATTTTGAAAGTAGATGGTTGATGAGAGGCTGCTATCTTATTTGTATGATAGTGGGCTCTATAATGATTGGAGGGGCAGTTGAGTTATTTACAAAATTTATTAAAAACATCAGTTTACCTACCACATAGTAATCGTGAATCCAATATAGAGTTACTCAGAATATTTACGGCAATGGGCGTGGTTATTTTGCATTATAACTATGGTAGAGCTTTGCAATATGTGGATCAGTCATCTTTAAATTTCGGTGTTCTAATTGGACTTGAAAGTTTTTGGATATGTGCAGTTGATTTGTTTGTACTAATATCTGGCTATTTTTTATATGGAAAGAAAAGTGTTTCTATTATGAAGGTAGTGGAACTTCTGTTACAGGTATCAGTTTTTAGACTGTTTTTGGGATTGACTCCAACTATTATTCAGGGGGATTTTGTTTCTCTAAAAGATTTTTTCAAACTACTTTTGCCAATGAACTATTTTGTTATATTATATTTGGTTGTATATGTTCTGTCTCCTTATATTAATACGCTTCTTCTTAATTTAAGTGACCTTGCTTTTAAGCGCCTGTTAGCAGTTATATTTGTTTTGTTTTCGCTTCTTCCAACAATTAATGATACGGTTCAATTTCTTGCAGAAATAGGAATGGAAGATTTAAGTACAATTGGACGCGAGGGGAGTAATTATGGATACTCTCTTGTGAATTTTATGCAGATGTATCTTATAGGGGCGTACATTAAAAGAACGGAGAAAGAAAAAAAGAAGCTAAGTTCACTTATGTTCAAGATATTAATTTGCTGGTCAATTTTATTTGTTTGGGGGTTTTTCGGGATAAGAGCAGGAATGGATATCAATTTTTCATATAGTTATTGCAATCCCTTTGTCATTATCCTTGCAGTTTATTTGTTTTTACTTTTTAGAAATATGGATATAGGGAATAATATAGTAGTTAACATTTTGGCAAATGGATCATTTGCTGTATATTTGACACATAAAAATTTTTTATCGTACTTACATATTGAGAACTATGCAAATGCAAACGTTATTGTACTTGTTGGTCATATTTTGGGAAGTGTTATTATCTTATATTTTGTAGGATTTTTTGCTTATGTAGTTTATAGTTTTTTCTTGAATTTGGTGGAGAAGATGATTCCTAATTCAATTAAACAGTTAAAGTTAAAAGTATAAAAAGAGAGGTAACAAGCATGAAAGCGGTGCAGATGTTAGAATTCTCTCAAAAGGGAGATGAAAGAGGTCATTTAGTAATCGTGGAAGGAATGAAGGATATTCCTTTTGAGATAAAGCGAGTTTTTTATATTTATGGTTCGGACGATAAGGTGGTGCGTGGTCAGCATGCTAACCGAAAGAGTGAATTTGTATTAATAAATGTAGCAGGAACCAGTAAGGTAAGAGTAAGAGATGGAAAAGGAAATGAAGCAGTATTTTCTCTTAATAGACCACATACAGGAATTTATCTGCCTAAGATGGTATGGAAAGATATGTATGATTTTAGTGAAGATTCTGTGTTGCTTTGTTTGGCCTCTGAGCATTATGATGCAGAAGAGTATATTCGTGATTATGCAGAGTTTGAAAAAATAATTTCTAATTGTAAGGAAGCGTAAGAATGTTAAGACCATTGATAGAAGAGGATGCAAAACTAATGCTGGAGTGGATGCATGATCCGGATATAAATTGTTGGTTTCAAATTGATTTTTCAGAATATGTTGAACAACAAGCGTTGGATTTTATTAGAAAAGCGAATGAAACGAATGGAAGTAAAACGCAGTATCATTATGCAATTACGGAAGCGGACGGAAAATATCTGGGAACAGTCAGTTTGAAGAATGTAGATATGGTCAATCGAAATGCAGAATATGCTATATGTATGAGAAAAGAAGGTATGGGAAAAGGACTCGCTTTTCGGGCTACACAGGATATTTTAAAAATTGCATTTGATGAATTGAAATTGAACAGAGTATATTTAAATGTGCTTTCGGATAATACGAAAGCGATTGCGCTATATGAACGAAGTAATTTCCGGTATGAAGGAGAATGGAGGGCGCATTTATTTTTAAATAATAGATTTTGTTCATTAAAATGGTATGGATTGCAAAGGGAAGAATGGTTGAATGGAAAAGATAATGCCAAATAGAATGGACCGGGAGTTTTTTCGGTATCAAAATGAATATGAAAAAAAAACGTTAGAAGTATTGCGTTCGGGATGGTATATTCTTGGAAATGAAGTAAAAGAATTTGAAAAAGAATTTGCAGAATATATAGGAAGCAGGTATTGTGTTGGTCTTGCAAGCGGATTGGATGCTTTGTGGATTGCTTTCCGCATATTGGGAATTGGTGCTGGAGATGAAGTTATTGTACAGGGAAATACTTACATTGCAAGTGTAATGGGAATTACTATTAATGGCGCGACACCGGTATTTGTAGAACCGGATGAATTTTATAATATAGATGCTTCGAAGATAGAAGAGAAAATTACAGATAAAACAAAAGCTATTTTAGTTGTTCATTTGTATGGACAAGCTTCCAATATGGAATCAATAAAGAAGATTGCGGATAAGTATGATTTAAAAATTGTGGAAGATTGCGCGCAATCCCATGGAGCTGCTTTTGCAGGAAGAAAAACAGGTATATGGGGAGATATTGGGTGTTTTTCATTTTATCCGTCCAAGAATTTAGGTGCATATGGAGATGCCGGTGCAATAGTAACAGACAATGAAAAATTAGCAGAAGACATACGAATATTTCGAAATTATGGAAGTGAGAAGAGATATTATAATAAGGTAGTGGGAACCAACTCTCGCTTGGATGAGATACAGGCAGGATTGTTACGAGTTAAATTAGGGCATATAGCTGAGATTAATAGAGAGCGAGAACAGATTGCGAAAAGATATTTAAATGAAATAAATAATCCTGAAATCGTGTTGCCAGAGATTAGAGATAAAGCAGATAGTGTATGGCATCAGTTTGTTATTAGATGTAAAAACAGAGAGGGGTTGATTGCGTACTTGGATAAAAATGGAATAGGAACTATTATTCATTATCCGATTCCCCCTCACTTATCGGAGGCGTATGAATATTTAAAAGTCTCAAGAGATACCTTGCCGATTACGGAACAGTATGCTAATGAGGTTCTTTCTATTCCTATGTATGCAGGTATGACAAAAGAAGAACAGGATTATATAATTGAGAAGATCAATTCATATAAAGGGTGAATTGATTGGCGAGAAGTTTCTTAAGGAGCCATCAGATGAATAAAACATTTTTTAAAGATATGCTGACAAATCAAATCAACTTAAAGACAGTTTTAGTGTTAGGTGATTTGATGGTGGATGAATATATTACCGGTAGTGTTCATAGGATTTCCCCAGAGGCACCGGTTCCGGTACTGAACTATAGGGAGAGAACAAGCAAGGTAGGCGGGGCTGCTAATGTAGCTTTTAATCTGAATGCCCTTGGTGCGAAGGTAATTGTTGCCGGTGTGGCGGCAATGGACAATTGCGGAGTGTGGCTGAGGACGTATTTAAGTGATAACAATTTGGATTGTTCTTGTATTATAGAAGAAGAAGGACGTCTTACTACTGTAAAGACGCGCTTTGCAACAAAGGGACAACAGCTTTTTCGAATGGATCAGGAAAAGAGTGATGTAATTACAGAAGAAACACAGAAAAACTTGTTATCCATGATTTCTTCGCGTATTCATGAGATTGATGGTATTGTATTATCGGATTATAAAAAAGGTGTTTTCAATAATCCGGAGTTTGTAAAGCAGATTATTCAGCTTGCTAATGAGAATGATGTATTAGTTGCGATAGATTCTAAGAGCAGAAATATCCAGGCATTTGCCAATGTTGATTTTGTAAAGCCAAATAACCTTGAGTTAGAGGAAGCGGTAGGTGTTCGGATCGTAGATGATGAATCATTGGAAAAAGCAGGACGTATCTATCTTGAGAAATCAGGAGCTAAAGCTTTAGTAGTAACAAGAGGTAGTAAGGGAATTTCACTTTTTAGAAGAGATTGTGAGCGTAAGGATTTTCCGGCAGAAAGTGTTCAGGTATTTGATGTAACAGGTGCAGGAGATACGGTAATCAGTACAATCGCTCTTAGTATGATTTGTGGTGCGGCAATTGAAGAAGCGATTCAGCTTGCCAATTTGGCAGCAGGTATTGTCATTAGTAAGATGGGAACAGTTCCCGTTCAAAATCAGGAATTATTGGAGTGTGTAAATGACTGGCAAGATAGTAAATAAGCAGGAATTAGTAGAAAAGATAACTGCATTGAAAGTGGATGGCAAGAAAATAGTTGCAACCAGCGGGTGCTTTGATATTATTCATGCCGGACACGTGACTTATTTGGAAGAAGCAAGAAAATTGGGAGATTGTTTGGTTGTTTTATTGAATTCTGATTCTTCTGTAAAGGCGTTGAAGGGAGAGTCCAGACCGATTAACCCAGAGGCGGAAAGGGCGATTGTAATTGCAGGACTTGCCAGCGTGGATTATGTATGTGTATTTTCAGAACTGACTCCTTGTGATATGTATGAAGCATTTCAGCCGGATATCGTGTCAAAAGGTGGAGATTATGCAGGGAAGCATATACCCGAGATGGATGTAGTAGAGCCCTATGGCGGCTGTGTAAAATATTTAAGTCTTGTGGACAATTGTTCCACAACGGATATTATTAAGAAGATTCAAAGCAACGATTAGGAAGGAAACAGACAATGAGTATTATTGTTACAGGTGGAGCCGGTTTTATTGGAAGTTGTATTGTACGTACATTAAATGATATTGGAAGAGAAGATATTATTATTGTGGATAATATCGCATCCACGGATAAGTGGATGAATATGCGAAATAAAAGGTATATAAAATATGTTCATAAATCCGAGTTTTTAAAGGAGTTACCTACTTATAGTGATGTAGAAGTAATTATCCATATGGGAGCGCAGTCTTCTACAACAGAACGGGATTTTGATTATTTGTGGAATAATAATTTTGAGTATACAAAAGCATTATGGAATTATTGTGCCGAAAAACAAATTAGTTTCATCTATGCAAGTTCTGCAGCAACCTATGGCGATGGTGAACTAGGTTTTGATGATAAAATGAACATTGATAATCTTATGCCATTGAATGGATATGGTTATTCGAAGCAGCTATTTGATCAGTGGGTAAAACATCAGGCAGTTGAGAAACCGGCGCAACATGTTGGGCTTAAGTTCTTTAATGTATATGGACCTAATGAGTATTTTAAGGGAAGCATGGCGAGTATGATTTTTCACGGATACAAGCAGATTTGTGAATTTGGTTCTGTAAAATTATTTAAATCATGCCATCCGGATTACGAAGATGGAGGACAGCTTCGTGATTTTGTGTATGTAAAGGATATTTGTAATGTTATTTTATGGTTCTTAGAACACAAGGATGTTAGCGGTTTGTTTAATATAGGAACCGGAAAGGCTCAGAGTTTCAGAGAACTGGCAGAAGCAACATTCCATGCATTGGATATGGAGCCGAACATCATTTACATTGATATGCCGGAGCACCTAAAAGAGAAATATCAGTATTATACACAGGCTGATATGGGGAAACTTAGAGGTGTAGGATACAAGGGGGATTTCTGTTCACTGGAAGAAGGCTGCTTGGATTATGTGAAGGAGCATTTGGCAATGAATTATCGGATATACTAGTTAGGAAAATATATTAATGGAACATACGAAAGATATCTATCAAATAACGAAGGAAGAATCAAAAAGGATTAATATTTTAAAAGTATGGCTTGCTATAATGGTAGTTTTTATTCATTCTTATAGTGATGGAATGGATTTTACCACAGGGAACGTTAAGTTGGAATTTTCAAATTTTATTAACGCATATATAGGATATACGGGTAACCCGGTTTTATATCCGCTTTGGTTTATGCGTGATTTGATTGTGCTTAATATTTTGGCAAAAATAATAAAAATATTGATTGATAAGTTCCCAAGAATTATTTTTGCTTGTTATTACTAATGTGGGTGTTAGGTATCTCTACCCATATTTTTTGTATTGCAACTCAGGCTTTATGTTTCTTTTGTTTTGGATATTATATTGTTAAGTATAATATCAGGTTGAGCGTAGTTGATTTGCTTGAAAAGTATAAGTTATTGACACTTTATATTGCGGTTTTAGTATTAGATATTGTATTGCGTGGAAGTGGAAGTATCCATGGTATAGTTCATAGATTATGTATTGTTGTTGGTGTTCTTTTTTGGTTTAGATGTATGACACAATTTAATTGTGAATATTTGAATAACAAGATATTGTTTGTTTCAAAATACAGTTTTTGTATATATTTATTTCATGAAATGAGTTTAACTGTATTAAAAAAATTAGGTATGGTTCTATTACCTTTAACACCTGTTTTTCAGTTAATAGAGTATTTACTAATTCCAGTGATTATTATTGCTTGTTGTATTTCTTTTGGTTTCTGTCTAAATCGCTTTTGACCGAGATTTTATGCTATTTTAATAGGAAATCGTTAATGTTAATAATATATCTTAGGGTTTAAAGATTATGAAGAAAAAAATATTACTGGCAGAACAATGGGGGGCTTGTGATGCACAAGGAAAGACCATTGGCCACACATCAAAAGTGTTAACTGAGTATGTTGATTTAATAAAGGATTCTTTTGAGATCAATGTAATTGCACACCCCAATCTGCTGGAATCAGTAGATACGGGGGGCTATTATAGTATAAAACATTTAGCATATTGTATATGTGAAGAGGAGAGGAAAACTTTTCTTACTCGAATTCAGGATAAAATAAAACTTTTTATAAATATTGGTCAAATATGGAAACAAAAAGGATATGATGTTATATGGTTCTTTCGAGGTGATTTTTTCTTACTTTTGTATGCGCTGTTTCATCGCAAAGTTACAGGCACAAGGTATTATTGTTTAATCTACCATAATCAGTATGGTAATGGAATAATCTCTAAAATAGTCGATTTCATTTATCTACACGGTATTAGACGTTTTGATGGGATAATATATACCCAGGAAAAAATGAGTGTACCGCATAATAATACTTTCTATATGCCAGATTATTTGTATCGTCTTGACAAATATTCTGAGTTTATTTCAAAAGAAAAAATTGATAAAGTAGTTTGTGTTGGTACAATGAATCGTGATAAGGATTTAGAAGGTCTCGTACGAGCCTTTAATGAAAATGGATATCCATTGGAAATCGTAGGGCGCTTTTTGGAACGTGAACATTATGAATATTTGAAAAGCATTGCCAAAGAAAATATACAGATTCAAAATGTGATTTTGACAAAAGAAGAATACAACTGCAAGTTGGGAGAAGCCAAATATTCTATCATACCATATAAAATGTCGGCTTACAGTGGAAGAACCTCTGGAGTTTTGCAGGAAAGTATGTTTTTACAGGCAATACCAATCGCACCTAAGCAGCTTTTGGAAGATAATAATGTTCCTGGTATTGGATATAGTAATTTGAAAGAATTGGGAAAAGAGGAACTGTTTTTTTCTAATGCTGGTTATAAACAGAAGAAAGATATGTTAATTAAGCAGCTTTTGCAAGAACAGAAGAAGGTTTTACAAAAGTATGATTGGTTGAATGTATGTAGTCAGTTGGTGGATTTTTTAATAAAATAACGAAGATAAAGAATAATAATAACGAAAGTGTATCGAAAGGTATGAACGAAGGATGGTTAAATTGATTTTAGGACTCGTTTTAATTGGAGTTGTTTTAAGTCTTTTTAGAATTATCGCACCGAAAAGCAGAAATTGTGCATTAACAAATATAAAAAGTATTGTTCCGGAAACATTACTTTTGGTAATCACATTTGTTGTATTTTGTCCAAGTTCTTTATTTCTTGCGAATATAGGTGAATTTGCAATTAGTTATTCTAAAGTATTGCCTGTAATATTGGCAGTTGCACTCCTGGTGACAATTACCTGTTTTATTGGGGCTGCTTTGATTTTGAATGAACGGTTATGCAGACATTATCGTGCATTAATTGGCAGTGTTGCTTTGGGATTTTATGTACAGAGTAACTTCTTAAATCCGGATATGCCTGAATTGAATGGAACAGAAGTGAATTGGTCTGATTTTATGCTGCCGGGTGTAGTCAGTATTGCGGTCTGGCTGATACTTATAGTAGGATTTCAAGTATTTACAGTTTGGAAGTATGACAAATTTGAAAAGGTTTCAAAGTACCTTTCTTATTTTATAAGTGCAGTACAGCTCGTTACTTTGGTCGTATTAATACTTACAACACCAAAATCCAGCGCATCAAATGTAGTTTTGACAAAAGAAGATGTATTTACAGTGGGAACCAAAGAAAATGTTATTGTCTTTGTACTAGACTCCATGGGTGGAGAGTATTTGGAAGAGAATATTAGTAAGCACGAGGAATTAGAAACTTCACTTTCGGATTTTGTATTTTTTAGGAATGCTGTCTCAGGTGGGGCATACACAGCAGTAGGTATGCCGGTACTGTTAACTGGTATTGAATTTGATCCAACATATCGGGGATATGAACCTTATCTTCAAGAGGCGTGGGCGGATACCACGATATATGAGGACTTAGCGGTACAGGGATATGATATCCGAATTTTGACAGATGGAAGATATATGGCAAATGTATCCGATGAAGTGATTAAGAATGCGTATAGTATCGGGGATACATTCTATATCTCTGATTACACAGGATTTGCCAAAGATTTATATCAATTCGTGGGAATTTATACAATGCCACAGTTTTTAAAGCCTTATTTTTGGATGTATACGGAAGAAATTACGAGTGCTATAACGGCCACGAATGAAGAGGAACGAAGTTTTACGGGGGAAGAAAGTGTAGCTGATGGAGAGGTCTACAAGTTTGATGATGTAGCTTTCTATCAGGATATGAAAGCAGCTGGATTAGAAATTGCATACGATAATGCATACAGAATATATCATATTTTTGGACCGCATGCGCCATTTACAATGAATGAAAATATTGAATACGTAAGGGAAGATGTTGCTACGGAAGAAGGACAGTTGTTGGGCAGTATGAAGATTGTCTTTTCGTATATAGACCAGTTGAAGGAATTGGGAGTATATGATAACAGTACGATAATCATAACAGCAGATCATGGACGTTCAGGGGCTGATGGGATTCAGCAGAATCCGGCACTTCTGATAAAACAGCCGGGAGAGAGTCATCCCTTGGAATATAATGATGCTCCTGTACATTTTAGAAATGTGGTTGCAACAGTGGCAAGAGCGGCATTAGATGATTACAGCAGCTATGGACCATCTGTTTATGATATTGATGAAAAAAGTGATGTAGAGCGACTGCATACGGTGGCAGAACCGGTAAAGGTACAGAGATATGGTGAGGATGAAAATGATCAGCCATTTATGAGATTTGTTATGCCTCAGGACGCGACAGACGAAGACGGAATTATGCCATATCAACCGAAAAATATCAATAAAGTGGACTATTCTGTTGGTGACAGAATCGATTTTGGAGTGGAATCCACTTATACAGAAAGTCTGAATTATCGAATTTACAAAGAGAATAATATAGGGATTACCAGCAACGAATTCTCTATGCACTTGAATTTGCAAAATTATAACGGCGGAGATTTGGAATTCAAATTCAGCTATTCAAAGGTTTACAATGATGAGCAGAGAATGAAAATTTATGCTTCAGGTGAATTGATTTCCGATTTGACTTGTCGTAGTGAAAATATTGGACAGGATTTTATTGTGACAATACCGAAAGAACGGATAAAAGAGAATGCGCTTCCTATCCGGGTGGTATTTTATAATGCTGTAACTCCAAAGCAGATTGGCGAAGGAGACGATACAAGAGTGTTATCGGTTGGATTTGATTATTTTGAACTGAATGAGAATTAATATCTTAAAATCAATAATTAGTAAATTGTGTTGAAAAATCTGCTTTTTCTTGATAACATGGTTAAGGATAAAAAGTAAAATGCCAAGGAGATGTTTTCATGAAGAAAATGATTTTAAAGATAACTAAGTTTGCATATTTCTTTACCGCATGTTTTGTGATGCTATCCATTCATGCACATGCATATATCGATCCATCAGCAGTAACGTATATTATTCAGGCTGTGGCAGCTGCATTTATTGCAATTGGTGCATTGATAACGGTATTCCGTCACAAGATCTTTGCTTTCTTTAAGAAAGGTAAAAAGGAAACAGAAAAAAGAGAGATTCATGTAAAAGAAGATTCTGCAGAAGATTCTGCAAATGAATAAGAGGAATTAAGACATGATTAATGCAATCGGTGAAGTGTTTGGCTGGATCATGTATGGTTGCTTTAAAGTTGTAAAAGACTACGGTTTTTCAATCGTAGTCTTTACCTTATTAAGCAAGTTCATCATGCTTCCTATTTCCATTATGGTACAGAAGAATTCCATAAAGATGGTAAAGATGTATCCGGAGATGAACCGGATTAAAGCAAAATATTTTGGAAGTTCTGATCTGATTTCGGAAGAGCAGTACCAATTATATAAGAGAGAAAATTATCATCCAATGCTGGATCTTCTGCCTGTAGTTTTACAGTTGATTATCTTAATGGGTGTTGTAACTGTTATTGGTAATCCCACAGAGTATCTTCTGCGTACTGCCGAGGAAGTGGCAGTTGGTTTGGACATGAATTTCTTTGGATTGAATCTGAGTGTTGTGCCATCGCAGACAGGCGGAGTTTCTATTATAGTGCCGATTTTTGCCGCACTGTCAGCATGGTTGATGTGTTACGCACAGAATAAGGCAAATGTTCTTCAGGTGGAGCAGAGTAAGGCAAATCAGATATCTACATTACTACTTTCGGTAGGTTTATCTTTATATTTGGGCTTTTTTGTTGCAGCTGGTGTCGGCTTGTATTGGATTGTTGGTAATCTTTTATCGATTGTTCAGTTGTATCTGCTTAATGCATGGATTAATCCGAAAAAGTATATTGATTATGAAGAACTGGAAGAAAGTAAGAAGGAGCTGGATAAGGTAAAACAGTATTCTTCTTCCAATAAAGCCGGGCAGAGTAAGGAAGATGCTTTAAGAGAGAAGCAGGATTACAAACGTTTCATGAAATATGGTGAAAAGCAGATTGTTTTCTATTCTGAAAAAAATGGTTTTTATAAGTATTTTCAATCTGTAATTGAGATTATTTTGAGGAAGACAGACATTGTAATTCATTATATTACGAGTGATCCCAAGGATGAGGTATTTGCCCTTGCAAATGACAATTTTCGGGTATATTACATTGGAGAAAATAAATTAATTGTTTTGATGATGAAGATGGAAGCGGATATTGTATGTATGACAATGCCGGATCTCCAAAAGTATCATATCAAGCGTTCCATGGTAAAGAATGACATTGAGTATGTTTATATTGATCATGGAATCGGCAGTGTAAACATGATGCTTCGTAAACATGCACTGGATTATTTCGATACGATATTTGCATCCAATGAGCTGGCATATCAGGAAATCCGTGCAATGGAAAAAACTTACAATCTGAAAGAGAAACATTTGGTTAAATGGGGCTCCGGTTTGATTGATAATATGATTGCAGCCTATAATCAAGGCGAGAAGAAGGAAAATCAGAAGAAAACCATTTTGATTGCCCCCTCATGGCAGGATGGTAATTTATTAGATTTATGTATCGAGCCTATTTTAGAACAGATATTGAAAAAGGATTATCAAGTTATACTGCGTCCACATCCTCAGTATGTGAGACATTTTGAAGAGAAATTACATGCTTTGGCTGACCGTTATAAAGAGTATGATAATTTTGAACTGCAATTAGATTTCGCATCCAATGATACCGTATTCAATGCAGATGTTTTGATGACGGACTGGTCAGGGATCGGTTATGAATATTCCTTTACGACTTTAAAACCGACATTGTTCATTAATACCCCAATGAAGGTTATGAATCCGGATTATGAGGAAATTGGTGTTGTACCATTTGATATTGAGATTAGAGATCAGGTTGGTATTTCGGTTGAGACAGATAACCTTGATACATTAGGAGATGTTATTGACCGTTTATTAGATGATAAGGAATACTCAAGGGAAGCTATGGCAGTAGTTCGTGATAAGTATTTGTATAACGTATCAAAGAGTGGTCCTATTGGAGCAGATTATTTGATTGGAAAACTAATTGAATATTCGAAGAGATAAAGAATAAGAGGCTGTTGTCATGTATTTTACCGATGTGTGGCAACAGCCTTGTAATATATGATTCTATTTATCTTCGCTTAGATATTTTTTTGCATCCTTTATAAAACTTATCACAATCAATACCAGTACAGCTGCGATTGGGAATGCTGCCACAATACTAACGGACTGGAGATTGTTCATGGAACTCTCCGCAAATACCAAAGCAATCGGTAATAAGATTAATAAGATACACCACATTAACTGAATTCCCTTATGAGGCATTTCATCTTTATCTAATCTGTGATAACTGTAGCAGGAAGCTGTTAGAGCTATGGAATCAAAGGAAGTAGCATAAAACAGCATCATAGTGATTAACACAACTAGAAGTACAACCGGGGCTAATGGGATGGAGTCAATCATGGAAATAATGGTTGCGTAGATGTCACCGCTTTCTAAGTATGGAGTGATAAAGTCCATCTTTTTGGAAACCTGTAATCCCATGGAATAGTTACCAAGGCCAATAAAACTGATAATGGTAGAGCCGACACCAAAAATGTAGCCGCCTAAGATGGTCTGACGGATGGTTCTTCCTTTAGAGATACTTCCGATAAAAAATGGAGCAGCTACACACCATACCATCCAATATGCCCAGTAATAAATGGTCCAGTTCTGTGGAAAACTGGTTTCGCGCAATGGATCCGTAAACGTGGATAGTTCGATGAAGTTCTGTATCATTTTTCCGAAAGAGGATACACCGGTTTCGATAATGTACCTGGTCTCTCCGCCAAGTAATACAACGTAAGCGATCAGTCCGAAAAACATATAGATACAGATGTTAGCCAAAAGGCTGATTCCTTTAAATCCATGTAATAATGAGTATGTATATACAATACAGGTTACTACTAAAATAATAATGGTAATGACTGTGCGGCTTACCTGTACGTGGAATAATTCATTAATAATGCTTGCCATAAGTGGTGTTGCCACGCTGAAGGTAGTTGCAGTTCCTGCTAACAGAGCAAATACCGCTAATAAGTCAATGATTCTTCCCGGAATACCATCTGTATATTTCCCTAAAATAGGACGGCAGGCTTCCGAATATTTCTGACGGTCTCTTTTTCGTACATGCAGCATAAAACCAAAGGCAGCCGCTAATACAAGATAAAATCCCCAAGGAATGAAACTCCAATGGAACAGAGGATATACCCCCGCCCATTCCTGTAATGTTCCCATGTTGGCGATATGTGGGTCCGTACCGTAATAAATCCATTCTGAGAAGGAATAGAATAAAATATCAGCGGCGAGCCCGCAGGTAAACATCATAGAACCCCATGCAAAGAAGGAGTATTTGGGTTTTTCATTCGGTTCACCAAGAACGATATTACCGTATTTAGACATGGCAATATAGATGGAAACGATAAAAATACCAAGTCCGATAATCAGGTAATATACACCGAACGTGTCACCGAAAAAGAAACGGACTTTACTTAAAATGACATTGGATTGTTCTGGTAAAAAGAAGAATACCAAACATAGTGCTACTACAATTGCCAGCGGAACCAAAGTGATCAGCCAGTCAATTTTGTGAGTTGTTTTTACTGTTTCATTGTTCATTGTTAAATTCCCCCAAGTATTTTTTATATGAAGAATCTATCGCGGCAAGTTCGGATAGATTATCAATTTCAATAATGTCATCAGCCTTCATCTCCCGTATACCAAGCTGATATTCATCGGGATAACAGAAGAGTGCCACATCATCCCAGTAAATCTGACGGTTTCTCTTTTCATCGAATTCTATCTCTAAATGTTTTTTTAGGTGTTTTCCGTCTTCAGGTGTCCATCTGGAAACACTGTATAACTGCCAGCCGTTGCGGCCACCTGTTCTAGAACAGGACCGAACAATATTGTTTTCAACAGTTAATAACCATTCGTCGGTTTCTTTATCCGTCCAAATGCAGTTATAACTGGAACGCTCAAAACTTGGAGCAAGAATATCAGGATTATAAATAATCTGATCACCATCCAGAATAATGGCATCTTCAATATACTCTCTGGCAACATACAAGGATGAGATATTGTTGCAGGTATCATAGTAGGGATTTTCGATTAATGTTATATTAGGATAATCTGCTTTTAACTGCTCAAACTGTTCTTTTAAATATCCTACAACAATGTATATTTCTTTGATGTTGTTAGCATGTAATGCTTGAATGACGGTATCAATCATCCTTACTCCGTTGACTCTGACAAGAGGCTTGGGAGTGTCTAAAGTAACCGGATTCATGCGGCTTCCGGTACCTGCCGCCATAATAATGGCTCTTTTTACTGTGTTCATAGATAACCTCATTTTATGGATGTAATTCGTTCTGGACAATATTAAAATATTCTTTTGCGTATCGGTATTGGCGTAGAGAATATTCGCCAAATTCGATACCTAATTCTCTTTTGTATTCACACCAGTTGCTCCAAAGCAGGCCACAGGCAGCGATGTAGCAGTAAATCTTGGTGCGTATTGCAGAAGGGCAGCCTTCGGTAAAGTATTGGTTGATAAGGGTATCAACCTGTTCTCTGTTATACATTGCATAAATACAGAACATGGCAATATCCACATGAGGATCTTGCATGCCTGCATATTCCCAGTCAATTAAGCGGATATCTTCCTCACCTGTCTGATTTTGGATAAAAATAAAATTATCAGGAACAGCGTCAATATGAGTTAATACTTCCGAACCTTTATGTTTTTCAATGTAATCTCTTAAAGAGAATACATTTTCTTTTGTCTTTTCATAGTCGCGGTAAATGGAAGGTTTTCCATTCCAAAGGGATTCATAGAATTCAATCTGTTTGAAAATATCAAATCTGTGGGGAACCGTTAGTTTCTTTTCATGGAAAGTCCGGAGCCTGTTCATGCATTTTTGGGTATCAATCGGATTCAATGGGTCACAATTTCTTGCGTTTTGTAAAAACTCAGTAATTTTGTATCCGTTATTGGGATTGATATAAACAATGTCATCACAAATATGTTTGTCTTTAATGACTTCGTATACGTCAGCTTCTTCTTTGCGGTTAATCAATTCCTGAGTACCTTCACCCGGAATGCGCATGATGTATTGTTTGCCCTTACAGTCAAAGAGGAAAGAACGGTTGGTCATTCCTTTTTTCAGTATTTTAATGTTAACAATCTGTTCGGGTGTCACCTGCATTGCCTGACAGATGATGTCGATGGCTTCGGTCTGTAACTGGTTGGAACCATGATCCAGCTCACGCAGTTGTTCATATGTGTTGATTTCTACGGCAATATCATTTGAAATAACTTTGGCGGTAATAAACATATGATCCTTTTCCATTAATGCTTCTTCCCAGAAAACATTGTCGTAATAAGGATTAGAACTTAGGCTTTCTATGTTCCGGTAAAGCTTTGGTGCTTCGTTTTTGTGTATGTAGGCAATTCCTAACATCGTGTTGCCGTTTTCGCCTTTAGCAGTCGTTACTAACTGCAATTTACGGTTGACACGTACACTGCTGTTTTTATCAAAGGAATTCGTAACCATGTACCAGGAGTAAAATTCACTTTTATGAAAAGGATTCTCTGCGCACCAGATATCACAGGGAATAATATAGCTGTTAGCAATATGCTCTATTACCAACTTAAGGGAGTGAAGATTATTTTTATGGGAATATTCTTCGCATACAACTAATTCTACATCATACTCATCAATCAAATATTCGTAATGTTCCTTCATATAGCCGACAACAACGAAAATGTTATGGATACCGGCTTCGTGTAGTTGTTTGATTAAACGTTCAATAAGAGTTTCGCCTTTGACTTCAAGCAGCCCCTTGGGAACCTCCGTATTAATCGGAACCATGCGCATGCCGTAACCGGCAGCCAATATTATGGCGTTTTGTGGCGTGTTTTCCAGAAAGGTCGTTTTGGCCTTGTTTGTTAATCCCATATGCTCATCAATGTATCCGTCTTCCATTAATTCCTTAATGCAACGGTTGACGATGCCTAAAGAGTGACCACTTTCTTTTGCTAAATCGCGCTGGTTGGTATAAGGTTTTGTATGTATTGCGTTCAAAATGTCAAGAGTTTGAATGTTCATGAAATGCTCCTTTGATAATTTTCGTGAACTATGTGGGTAGTGTAGCATGTGTTGGGGCGGGTGTCAAGGTATGTATGAATTGGGAGTATATTGTGGTTTTATAGAGGTGACAAAAAATTGATTATAGATAACATTTTATATGTTTGGACAATATAGAAGGAATAAGTTATACTGTGTATATTGGTTTTATAAAGGATGGACGGATATAAATGTTTTTTAGTTCCATAGATTATTTAATCTTTTTTCCAATCGTTTTTCTTATATATTTTTTATTTCCGGCAAAGAAGCGCATGGTATGGTAATCATGGCAGCAGTTATATTATTTGTATTTCAGATTTATTTTGATTTTCAAGGATATACAATGTCCGTGAAAGTGGTATTGTACAGTTTAAAGAAGAATAGGGTATACGATTATTTATTACTGGTCTAAGAATGCTGAGGGTTATGAAGTAGTTTGGGATAAAGCAGAAAAATGTTTTGAACGATAGGAAAATGTAAAATGGCAGTTGTATAATTACCCTTTTGTATGTTCTTATTTTTGAGGAGTGCAAATAGGTGTATAATATTTTGGAAAAGATGGAGTAGTCAGTTTGGGAATACTCAGATTTTTTAAAGTCATTGCTGATATGGGTGCTTATACTCAAGCATTGTGAGACTGCCCACA
The DNA here is from genome assembly GCA_016294075.1 of Lachnospiraceae bacterium. Classification (GTDB taxonomy): domain Bacteria; phylum Bacillota; class Clostridia; order Lachnospirales; family Lachnospiraceae; genus RGIG8767. The sequence continues at coordinate 253,137 of JAEDCQ010000002.1, forward strand.
ATTATACGTTGATTGATGGAGAGGGAAATCCTGTCAAAAGAGAAGAACGTGCGATTACGGAATATCTTGGATAAGAATTTTGTCTTCAGGATTTCTTGGATAGAGGATTTGTATATCAAACGGGAACCTTTTGTTATCGTAATATTTGGAAAGAGGACAAGGATTGGTCTATTCTGTATCATGCTGATAAAACGGTTGTGGACTTAACAATTAATCTAATTCTATTACGGAGAAAGCCAGTTTTTATTTTGGAAGACACTATGAGTGTTTATCGTGAGGTGGTATCGTCTGAGGCGCTGAATTTCCGTTCTGTCTGTGCAAGGGACAAGGCGAAAGATTTCGAACAGATGGCAAGGCAGTTGGAAATATTGGATGGGTATTTTGAACATGGGATTGATTTGGCGGATATGTGGAGTACGATTGTAATTGATTACTTTAAAGGCATGTTAAAACGCACAAGTAGAACTTATAAGTTTTCACATTGGTTCTCAATATATAAAAAGAGTTCTCACAAAACAAAAAGGATTTTTAGGGAAGAAATTACAAAATCTGTAAAGAGAAATGTGTTTAAACGAAAATAAACAGAGGTGATTACTATTAGCACATTAAATAACACAATAATTAATACAAAAACAGTATCCTTGATATTGACCACCTACAATTGCAAAGATAATCTGATTAAAACCTTTAAAAGTATTGAAGAACAGGATTATCCTAATATTGAAGTTTGCATATCGGATAGCTGTTCAACGGACGGGACATTGGATGTGATAGAGGAGTATGCCAAGACCTCGCATCATAGTGTTGTGTATAAATCTGAAAAGGATTCCGGTATTTATGATGGAATTAACAGAGCGATTGCAATGTCAACAGGTGATTATCTGGAAATAATGAATGATGAATATACATGTAGTGATGCTGTCAGCCGGTTAGTAAATGCTATAGAAATTGGCGGTGGGGACTATGTCGGAGCCCATGCAGATTTGGTTTATCAGGAGGATGGAAAGGTACGCCGCTACTGGAAAATGGGGAATGGTTCCATCTATTCCGGCTGGATGCCGGCTCATCCTACGCTCTTATTAAAGCGCGAAATTTATGATAAATACGGAGAATACGATACGAGTTATGTATGTTCTGCAGATTATGAATTTATGATACGCTTTCTAAAAGATAAGAATAAGGTGGCTTATGTGCCGGAAACATTGGTTTCTATGTTTTACGGTGGAACTAGTACCGGCTCTGCTTCGGGATATACAACGTCTGTTAAAGAGGCATTGCACGCTTTAAAGAAGAACAGGGTACACTTTGGATTGTTTATTACCGGCCTAAGAACGCTGAGGGTTATGAAGCAGTTTAGGGTAAGGGAGAAAGAGGTTATTTTTGACAAGAGAATATAGATAGTAAATCAGGCAGCTATATTAGCTGTCTTTTTTACGGTCTTTTGAATAAGTGGAACAATTGTAAGGTAAGCGTCAAATCGCTCGCCTTAACTAAGATTTGACGCTTACGATGAAAAAACGGACTGCTGTTTCTTAAACAGCAGTCTCTAAAGAGTATTAATCGTTCTTGTAAAGAAATTTCGGAAGTACTGTAAATGCTTTATAGGTTCTTTCCAAAGTTAGTTGATTCCAAAGCAAAAGTGCTCATTATCTTTTGCCAGTCCATTATTATATTTGGAATCAAAATATTACCATACAAGCTTACCGGCAGAATTATAAGAAAAATCACATACCTTAGATGTATTCCTATCAATCATAAACGAACAAATAATGTGCTCTCTCCATAACACAGTCAAAACAATTGGAGAATCCTCAGTATCTTCATCAAAAGACTCTTTAACTACTATATTTTCATGCATATCTGAAAAATCCTTCTTTTCTTCAACCGTGAGATTTGCGTATTCATTATATGATACTCCATAAAATTTTTCGCATATCCATTCCCAAGCATCATTATACGACATATTTAAGATATCCTCATGTGAAATATTTCCATCAAAATATCTACAAAAGTATTTAGAATTTTCTGTAAAATCAATTTCCATTACTTCGGCGTCTGAAAAAGATGTTGTATTTGCACTAGGGTTTCCTATTGTTATATTAATCCATTCCATGCCATCCCTATATATGGATATGAAATCATATTCATAAGGGGCTAGTAATTTATTTGGATTATAGTCGTATGTGTAATCTACTTCCGATTTTGTCAGAAAACCAAAAAAATCATATGTTGTAGTAATATTTTTGTCTAAAGCATACACAATATCATCTATTTGTATAGCTCTATCATAAAAGGTTATTTCAAACGAATCATAGTACAAACTTCGTGGATATACTATGTACTCTTCGGGCTCTGGTTCGTCCATGATTTCATAAACGGGAGCTTCGTAGATATCTTCTGATAATGAAAGTATATTAGCTTCATCTGAGGATGTTTGAATCGATAAATCGGTGTAATTGGAGTTGTTTTTATTAACTATTGTTTTATAGAGAATCACCAACAATATAACAACTAAGATAATCAGTATAGCAATAACAATTCTTTCCCCAATAAGTCTTTTAGTATTTGGAGATGAAATATCATTATTGGAGCTTTCGGTTGATTGGTATAGCTCATTGCCACATTTAGCACAGAATTTTGCATCATCTTTGTTTGAAAATCCACATTTTGTACAATACATATCATAACCTCTTAAGTAGTTCATTTCAGTTTCATTTGACATATATTATATTTTTTAACTGCTTTTTTGTAAATAAACTATTTCCTATATTCTAAAAAAACTATTATACTTTTATCCACCGTCTGAGAGTAACTTATAAATTGGTATTGCAAAGGGTACATAAAATCATGGATATAATGTGCATAAATGATAGAGAATATAAAATTCCTTTTTCGACTTATATGGAGAGAATTGAAGGGATGGATAATAAAGAATTACCTGAATGTGTTTTTATTTCTAATGGATAACTCCTGATTCTCTACTAGCACCCAATAATTAGGTATTATCCATACAGCCTGATAATATTTAATTATCGGTACCAAATCTGTTCCCCAAAGTAATAATTCACTTGCCCCTATGCATGTTCACATTTAAGACAAAATATAATTTCCTCTTTATAGACAAATACTTCCTTCTTGAACTACATATTACTTTGCTTTATACTGAAATCGTTATTAACGAGCATTTTTGGACGTTTGAATTAAACTGATTTCACACAAAATGAACAGAGGTTGAAATGCAGGAGGTGAGCTTTGGATGTATTACTTAATGAATAAAAACAAGATTGTTGCGTCATTCAAAAAAAGCAAAGATCCTTTAGTGGGTGGATTTCAAATAATAGATTCTGAGCAGGATGCATTACCGATTGGTTTTGAGGATATTAATGCATGGCTGGATAACAGACAGGTTGGAAAACATAAAAAACATATTCGTGAGCTCATGGCGGAATGTGGCTGCTTATCAACAGAGGGTTATATTCGTATAACACATGGAACCACATTAAATGATACATTTTGGGTAAAAGAAGAAAGTGAAGCAATCAGCTGGGAAAAGGTATCTCTTTTTACAAATGAATTTGATGATGTAATTGCACGTATTTCCTTTGAAGGAAGTGGTCTGTACGGACAGAAATTCTCGTCAACAACTCCAGAATTTAGTACGGAAGGTTCTTTTGAAAAATGCTGGAAAAGAGAAAATAAAGATATATTTCTGTATAAAAGAGGTTCAAGCGGAGCAAAAAATACCGGATTAGAACCATTTTCAGAAGTGTATAGCTCCCAGATTGGAAGGGAAATCTGCGATAACGTGATACCATATCAACTGAGTAAGCTTCATGGAAAAGTGGCATCAAAATGCGAACTGTTTACTTCTGAAAAAATTGGTTTTGCACCGCTTTCCCTGATAGCAAAAAAGAAGATGACGCCAAGAGAAATATTGGATTATTATACGTCCATAGGCAGCGAGGATGCGTTTAGGAGAATGATAATATTTGATGCCATAACTTTTAATACGGATCGACATATGGGTAATTATGGGGTTATTTTTGATACGGATACTTTAAAAGTTATTGGTATGGCACCCGTTTTTGATGAAAACTTGTCGCTGCTTCCGTATGCGGAAGAGGAAGATTTTAAAAATATAGGTGCTTATATGAAAACAAGAGAACCGGCAATTGGCGAAGATTTTGTACAATTGGCCAAAGCATTGTTGTCTGCGCCTATACGTGCAGAACTGATAAATTTAAAAGATTTTCAATTTGAAATATTGGAAAGTGAAAATTTTCCTGTAAAGCGCGTAAAGATTTTGGAAGAGCTGGTGCACAGACAGATAAATGGTATACTTGATAAAAGTAAATTATATACTATGGATGTGTTCCCGGAAGTATTATGAGATACTAAGGAAAGGAAAACATATGGAGACGTATACACTTAATAATGGAATGAAAATCCCGGTAATAGGCTTTGGGTGTTATAACGCGAAAGCGGGTGATAATTATCAGATTATCAGAGATGCCATTGATTCGGGATATCGATTTTTTGATACTGCCTCCGTATATGAGACGGAGAGAGAGCTTGGAAGAGCTATCAAGGATAGCAAAATTCCCAGAGAAGAGTTTTTTATACAGAGTAAGGCTTGGATTGATGAAATGGGTACAGAGGGCGTGAATGCTGCAATTGAACGTACACTGTCAAGACTTCAGATGGATTATGTGGATGTATATCTGATTCACTGGCCACGTCAGTTGCCTGAATATAAGGGAGCACCGGGACATCCGGAGGTAGAGTATTGCAGTCCGGAATACTCGGCACGTGAGGATTGGAAGAGTCTTACAATCGAGACCTACAAGGCAATGGAGGCATTGGTTGATGCAGGAAAGATTAAGGGCATTGGTCTTAGTAACTTTTTACCACATCATCTTATTAATATCTTAGCTAATTGCAGGATAAAACCGGTTGTGGATCAGCTTGAGGTACATCTTGGATATACACAGGCTACAGCAGTTGAATATGCCAAGAAAAATGGTCTTGCTGTGCAGGCATGGAGTCCGCTTGGAAGAGCAGATGTGTTTGGAGAACCATTCTTTAAGACAATTGCTGATAAGTATAATGTATCGGTAGCCCAGTTGGGATTACGTTTCCTGTATCAGATGGATATTATTCCATTGCCTAAGGCTACCGCTAAGGAGCGTCAGAAGCAGAATTTGGATATTTTTGATTTCGCTATCAGCGAAGAAGATTTCTATATGATTGCATGCATGGTTCCTGCCTTCTGGCAGAAGGAGCATCCGGATTTCGTAATTCCTAAGCGTGGATGCTCAAGAGAGCAGTAAGAGATTCAGACAACATATGGATTCAGAACAAATGTAAAGCAAATCTTTATTGCGACTGCAATTGGGCGATATTTGTAGTTTTAATGAAAAAACGCCCAAAAACATACATAAAAGAGTCAAAAATAAGACAAATATTCAACATTTTGGGCAGGAGAGTGGATGCAATTCATTTTGAGCCCAATTTATTGTATGATTTTGGGCTGAGAAAGTATTTTGATGTAAAATGCGCCCAAACAGCATCCAAACAGCATCCAAACAGCAACCCAAACAGCAACCCAATTACCCTGTTTCTCAATATAAACTAAGACCTGTAGTGATTAAGATGTCCCGAAGAAAAATATTTGATTTACTGGCAATTATTATATTGGTTCTGCAGCTGTTTTTATATACGATATACAGTATCTGTAAAGAGCAAATATTTATTTTACAATTTCAATAAATTATTTAGTGCAGATGGATAATAGGGGTAATAGACATGATTACAGTCGAATTAACTAGAAAAATAGATTTGCTTCCTCAAGAATCTTATGTAAAAGTAGAAAATCTTGTAGAACAGCTTTTAGCACTTAATGCGCAGAATAAGAGAGAGTGCGCTTTCAGAACTTTTATGGAGAAAATGGATGCAGTAGAAAAATCTGTACTTGAAGATGGGTATTTTTCGGAGGAGGAAGTAGAGGAAGAATTGACTAAAGTATGAAATTAAGAAAATAACATATTCTTCGGTTGCATTATCAAAACAAAAAGCAATCAAAAGAGAGATAATTGAACATATGTGATTATTTTATTTACCGAATTATGGAAACCATTGATTATTGGGATGAAGATTAAAGTGAGTAAAAGAATATACAGATAATAAATCAGGCAGCTATATTAGCTGCTTTTTTTGCACGAACAGAACCGCTCAGGTCTTTTCATGTTTTAAATTATTCCATAAACGTTTTTTATTCACCTTAAACGAACAATAAGTAACCCCCAACCGGAACTATAGCTCTTTGTAAGATTTTCTTTTGTTATGTAAAATTATAGGTATAGCAGGTGCAGTGAAACATGAAAGGCACGACATGTCGGTAGTGTATGAGGCAATAGGCAGTGTTTTACTGAATAATCCAATCGAATGCTTGATATTGATACCATGCAGGCAAAAGGCTAGTGCGAAGCGTGAAGTGGACCGGGCTGAGCGTGAATATAATGATGCCCTGAATGATGCAATTTCTCAGGTACAGGAAGCGAGAAGGGTATATGATAAAGCTTTTGTTGATGCAAAGCGCGATTTGGATAAGGCACAGAGAGATGTGGACGATTTGCAGCGTCAGGCAGATAAGGCAATCTATGAATTGAAGCATTTAGCTTGGTATGAATATATCTACAAATCTGCATATCTGAGCGCGGAAATTGCCGGTTTGGAGACTGCTTACGGTGTTGCAACAGGAGTTCTGGAAACCTGTAAAGCTGTTGTTACAGCCGTTCAATACGGTACGGAGTATACAGCATGGGAGGCCGCAGAGGCGACACTTCAGGCAGTAAAACACGGCGTAAAATATACCGCCTTTGAAAGTGCAAAAGGTGTATTGGAAGCAACAAAAGTCGGAGTGGAATATGCTGCGTTTGAGAGCGCAAAAGCCACTTTGGATGCGGTAAAAGTGGGTACGGAATATACGGTATGGCAGTCTGCTTTGGGGGCACTTGAGGTAGTCAAAACGACAGGCGATACTGCACTAAAAGCAGCAGAATATTCGTTGGAGCATATAGGAGAGACGGAGGTTTATATAGCATTGGAAATCTGCAGGCAGGCGCTACTTGCGGTTGGGAAAAGCACGGAATTTTTTGCGTTTGAGAGCGCAAAAGCAGCATTGGAAGCTGTAAGAGTCGGAAGTGAAACCATGATGCGTATAGGTGAAGAACTATTAAAGGGCGGAACTTATGTATTGGACATCAGACGCATTTACCTGTCTTCTTCTTTAAAGAGATTGGAAGACGGCAGTCTTTTTCAGGCGGAAATTGATCTGCTTCTGCTTGGAACGGAACATAAACTTTCTCTGGACTGTGATTTATCAGACGGAGTTCGTTTTTTGGATGCGCTTTTTACTAATGTCATGCAGAGATTAAGTATAGTGTAAACTCTCCTTGGAGTAATGACGAAATAAAATATATGTCAAAATAGGAACTATAGGTAATATAAATAGGAACTATAGACCTTTGTGTGTTTTCTTTAAAGGTAATAAAATTAATTTTAATGAAAATTAGATATTATAGGAGGACATATGATAAGAGAACAGGAATACCATGCAATACAATATTTTCATAAAGAAACACGGTTAAGGTTGGCAGATGGAAGGGAATGCAAAATTCAGGATATCAGAGTAGGGGATATGCTTAGATCCGCCTCCGGGGAAATTCAGCGCGTTGTCAATATAATTAAGGGGTATGAAGAAAAGCTTGTCCGTGTGAAATTGAAGAATAATAAATATTGTATGGTTGTTGTAGATACAGAATTTTATACGGACAAAGGAATTGTGAACCTTGAAAAATTGCAAAAAGGGGACAACGTTCTCCTGCAGGCAGGACATGAGGTTGTGCCAATTGTGTCAATAGAGAAAATCTCATACAATGATTCGGTATATGGGCTTTTCTTAGAGGATACAACAGAACTATTATCAAATGGATTTGTAATCGGAGAAGATGAAACAGCAAAATTGCAGGCTGAGAAGGATTATTTAGAAAAAGAATTAGAAATAATTTTGAAACGAAAACAAGAAGTGGATGAAAAATTGAAAAAAATGCAGTGCGAGTAGCACCCAATCCTTAAACTAATGATTATTTGCATATATAGTACAAATGTATGAATATAGCGCGTAATATTGTGCAATATATAGAAAAAAATTTAAGTGTTGAAATAAAATAACAAAACATATATCATAAAAATATCTCAAAAATAATAGAGTATGCAGGTATATGTTTTAAAATGTTGCATATTATAATTTAATTAGGTGGGAGATTAAAGAATGTACATTTATATCGAAATCGAAGATTTGGTAGCGAATGCATTTATAGATTTGGTTGAAAAGAAGAATAAGAGAGAGATTCTCTTTAGCGAATTAGATGAGTATGGGGCCAAAGTAATTGAGGCATTAAACAGCGACGGAAATACGAATGCTGTATTGGTAGTATCTCGAGAAAGCCAGATAGCCATGATTGAAGATTATTCAGATATGTTTGAAGGATTCGAAAAGGATGGGGCAAAGGGAATTAGATTGCTTGAGGGCGTAGAAACAATTGATTTGTGGACTCGATTCTGTGCGTCGCTATCTTTAAAAGTACTTAATGCGTTTAAAAAACAGAGTACAAAGGATGTTTTAGGAGTATAATAGTGGCAAATAAGAGATTTAAAGATCCGATATACGGCTATATAGAAATTGATGAAAAATTAATAACGCAGGTGGTGGACAGTGCAAGCTTCCAACGCTTGCGTGACGTTATGCAAACAAGTTATTCGCCATTATACGCTTCGGCAGTACATAATCGATTTGTTCATTCTATAGGTGTCTACCATCTTGCTTGTATCGCTTCCAAGGCATTTCGTAATAAAGAACTTCGTATCATTATTCCCCAAATTGAACAATATATTAATATATTTCAATTAGCGTGTTTATTGCATGATGTGGGACATGCTCCTTTTTCTCATACAGGAGAAAAATATTTCTTTGTATACTATGCAAGGAAATATGAAGGACAGCAGATTAGTATCAGTAACCTGAGAAAACAAATGTTATATTTTGCGAATGAGATAAATATAGACAGGGAAAGCATAAATTATAAGTGATTAGGTGGTATTTATCAGACAGAATGGCTACAATTGGGCGATATTTGTAGTTTTAATGAAAAAACACCCAAAAACATATATAAAAGAGTCAATAATAAGACAAATGATCAACATTTTGGGCGAAAGAGAAGATGCAAGTCATTTTGCGCCCAGATTATTGAATGATTTTGGGCTGAGGAAGTATTTCGATGTAAAATGCGCCCAAACAGCCTGGAGGACCAAATTGCGCCCAAACAGCCTGACGCCTGCAGAAAGTATTACCCAAACAGCCTCAAGACTCCTGTTTCTCAATATAGACTAAGACTTGTATAAAAAGGTAGTAATTAAGATGTCCCGAAGAAAAATATTTGATGTATTGGCAATTTTCATATTGGTTCTGCCGCTGTTTTTATATACGATATACAGTATCCGCAAAGAGCAAATCAGCTATTTCCCGCTGGAAGAGATTTCTTTTCTGACTGGGGAAAATAATTCGCAGGAAATTACCTTATGGCATAATGAAAATGATGGGAGATATTATGTATTTCTGCCATCCGGAGAAACGGAAATTTCTCTTCAGCTTCCGCCGGAAAGCCGCCTGAAGCTGAACCGGGAAATGTATGATGACGGAGATTATATTACAAATATAGAGCCCGGAGAGGCAGTAGAAGTTTCTTTGTGTACAGAGGATAATCATGTAATGTCATCCGGAGAAGTGATTTTCTTACAGAATGATTCGATAGCAACCATGTTTGTTACGGCACCAAAATATTTTACAACAGATCAACTGGTAGAAGGCAAAGAGGATAAAGTTAAGGTAAACATAGATTTATATGACAGCACCGGGAAGTGGGAGCTTAGCAGCGACTGTACCTTAAAAGGACGTGGTAATTCTTCGTGGGATGCCGAAAAAAAACCGTATTCACTGTTGTTTGACGAAGATGTATCAATGCTCGGGATGAAGGAACAAAAAAAATGGGCGTTGATTACAAATGGAGCAGATAATTCTTTTTTAAGGAACAAAATTGCATATACGCTGGCTGAGGAAACCGGTAGCCGTTTTACGCCGCAGGCAGAATATGTAAATGTATATGTAAACGGAAGCTTTCAGGGGATTTATTTGTTGACACAGCGTATATCGGAAAAGAATGGCTGCTTAAAATGGGATTATAATGAGCAGAATTTTCTGTTTGAAATTGATGAACGGTATGAAGAAGAAAATGACTGGTTTATGACGGAAAACTACGGCATTGTTTATTCTTCAAATAAACCTGTGAATGTGAGACAGATTTCTGAAATGGAAGCACGATTCGAAAGGATGCTTGAGGTTTTTGAAGGAAAGAGCATTCCGGAAGAACAATATATGGAAAACTGTAAGCAGTATATAGATGTCCCTTCGTGGATTAAGCAGTATATGATAGGAGAATTTCTTGTTAACGTTGACCTCGATTATGCGAGCCAATATTTTTTCTCAGAAGGAGAAAATCCTGTTTTGTATGCCGGTCCGATTTGGGATTATGATAACTCAATGGGCATTTTTTCAACGATGAGCTGTTATGATATTTCTCCGTATCTGCAATGGGCAGAGGGGAGAGAAGGAAGCTGGTTTGCTAAGCTGATGCAGCATGAAGCATTTCGGGAAATGTATGTTGATTATTATGAAAATACATTTTCAAAATTGATTACGGATATGATAGAAAACAAAATTCCGTCATATGTAGAGCAAATGGATACATCCATGTACATGGATTCCATAAGATGGTCATCAGGTGCAGATTGTTTTTCGGATGAGGTGAAGCAGATTATAAACTGGCTGTCAGAGCGAAAGCAGTTTTATGATGATTATTGGAAAAACTGGGATGATTATGTGAAAGTAACATTTGTAGAGAATCTGGGAAAAGACTACGTGTATTGTATGAAGAAAGGCGAGAAATTAGAGCAATATCCGCAAAGCTATCTGTACGGTGATACCGTGTGGACAGACGAGGAGGGTAATGAGATTCCCGTAGGGACATACATAGCGGAGGATGTCAGGCTATATCCTGTGTATCAATGAGCGGGAAAACGGTGTTAATACAAATATCGATTACAGATAGATAGGAATATAAAGGCTTGATAATTTGTTTTTAAACCATTGTTATACATGGTAAAAAAGCATATAATAATAGTGTAAATACTTATTCCCTGTACCAAAGATAAAGAAATTAGATACTGCAGTGGCAGGGAAAAGGAGAGAAGGTAATCAATATGTGCAAAGGTCTTGAAGGATATGGGGAAAAAGAACGTGCAGAAGGACGTGCAGAAGGACGTGCAGAAGGAGTTTTAACAACGTTAGTGGAACTTGTGCAGAAAGGGCTTCTCGCTGTTAAGGACGCAGCTGCACAGGCTGGAATGTCTCCGGAAGAATTTCAGGAGAAAATGCAGAAAATGTAAAATGTATGAAGAAGGCTTACCCAAATGGTAGGCTTTCTTTTTAGGTTGCCAACATTTACACAGCGATGCGGAAGTATAGGTGTGGTTTTTGTTTATAATTATCTGGCGAATCAACGGATAATACTATATAATAGTATAGAGTTAGTATTATTTCCGAGGTAACTACCATGACAGTCGACAGAATTATTATCGGAGCAGGATTATACGGACTTTATGCCGCGCTCTTTTGTGCAAAACAGGGGGAGCGCGTATTTGTCGTGGAAAAAGATCCTGCCCCGTTTATGCGTGCAACGTATATCAATCAGGCACGTGTGCATATGGGATATCATTATCCACGCTCTTTATCCACCGCGGTAAAATCAGCAGGTTATTATAATCGTTTTCATGAGGATTATGGATTCTGTATCCACGATCAGTTTGAACAGATTTATGCGACGTCATCGCAGTTTTCGTGGACAAATGCAAACGAGTTCGTGAAATTCTGTAAGGATGCGGATATTTTTTGCGAACCGGTCAATCCGTCAAGATATTTTAAAGAAGGATTTTGTGACGGTGCATTTTTAACGCGTGAGGATACTTATGATGCGATGATTCTGCGTGATTATTTTGTGGAAGAATTAAGAAAATTTGCAAATGTAACGATTTGTTATAAGGCGGAAATTGTGGCTGTTAAGAAAGAAGCGCATTGTTATCGAATTGAACTTCAAAACGGTGATTCTGTAGAAAGTGAGTTTGTGCTGAATGCAACGTATGCGTCCGTCAATCAAATTCAGAATATGCTCTCATTTGAACCCTTCCGGATTAAGTATGAGCTTTGCGAAATCATTCTTTGTGAGACTTCGGAAGAATTAAAAAACATCGGTTTTACGGTAATGGACGGACCGTTTTTTTCCATCATGCCATTCGGACGGACAGGTATGCACAGTCTGACCTCGGTAACATTTACTCCGCATGATGTAAGCTTTGAGGAAACACCGCAGTTTGCCTGTCAGACAAGAAGCGAAGGCTATTGCAACAGTAAACAGTTAGGAAATTGCAACGAGTGTAAGGCAAAGCCTGTCAGCGCGTGGCCGTATATGTCATCTCTGGCAAGAAAATATATGAGAGAGGAATTCGGATTTACTTATCAGAAATCGCTTTATTCGATGAAGCCGATCTTAAAGACAACGGAAATTGATGATTCCAGACCGACTGTTATTAAGACCTTTAGTAAGGAACCGACCTTTATCAGCGTATTATCGGGTAAAATTAATACGGTGTATGATTTGGATGAGTTTTTAAAGAAATAGGATGGGATATCTGTCGCGTAGCAGACGATACATTATGAAAAATAAGGAAACGAAACTATGGCAAATAAAGAAACATTAGAAAAGAATTTTATATCTGCGGTTATCTATTTAAACAGTGCGGAAAATAAACAGGAGCTGTCTGAATTTTTAGATAAGGTTCTGGATAATCTGCAGGAGCATTTTTTGCAGTTTGAATTAATCTGTGTAGATGATGCATCACCGGCAGAGTATTTAAAATGTGTAAAAGACTGCAAAAGTAAATACGAACAGGTTTCCGTTACGATTCTGCATATGAGCCATTATCAGGGTATGGAAGTAGCAATGAATGCGGGACGGGATCTTGCAATCGGCGATTTTGTTATGGAGTTTGATGAGTGCTGCTACAATTTTGATGATTCGATGATTGAGCGTGTATATGCGGAATGCCTAAAGGATTTTGATATTGTCTGCTGTGCGGATAAGACCAAAAATAAAAAGTCCTCGCAGGTATTTTATGGTCTGTTTAACCGGTTTTCGGGAATGGAATACAAATTGCAGTCCGATAATTTCCGCATTATTTCCAGACGAGGTATTAACCGGATTCAGTCGTTAAACCGTACAATTCCGTATCGTAAGGCATTGTATGCAAACTGCGGCCTGAAAATGAAGGTTTTGGAATATGAGCCAATCAGAAAATGCAGTTACCGGTATGATAAAAAGGCAAAAAAGAACAGGAGGACTCTTGCTGTAGATTCCCTTTTACTTTTTACGGATGTCGGATACCGCATTGCGGCATGGATGGCGGGACTTATGGCAGCCGTTATGGTGTTCAGTGCAATTTATGCCTTGGTAATATATCTGAGCGGAATTGCGATTGTAGGTTGGACAACGACCGTATTATTTTTGTCGTTTGCATTCTTTGGTTTATTTGTCATTTTATCCATCGTAATAAAATATCTTTCCCTACTGCTTAATCTGACATTTAAGCGGCAGAGATACTTATTTAGTGGGATAGAGAAATTGTAAGGATAGAATTATGTAAGGATACATAAGAACAAAACTACGTATTAATCGAACTACGCTGGGAAAGACGAGGAACTGTTATGGAAACAAGTATGCTTGTGGGATACACCGGTTTTGTGGGCTCTAATATTGCCTCAAAATATGATTTTACATGGAAGATTAATTCAAAAAATAAAGAAGAGGCGTTTGCAAAAAAGCCCGATTTATTAATATATGCCGGGCTTCGCGCTGAAAAGTTCCTTGCAAACAAGGACCCGGAAGCGGACATGGCTGCTGTTATGGAGGCAATGGAACAGATAAAAAAGATAAATCCGGGAAAGCTTGTTTTGATTTCCACAGTGGATGTGTATCAAAATCCGGTAAATGTGGATGAGGATACGGAGATTGACACAAAGGGGCTGCTTCCGTACGGAGCAAACCGTTATAAATTGGAACAGATGGTGCGTGAGGCATGGGAGGATGCTTTGATTATCCGCCTGCCGGGATTGTTTGGAAAGAATCTGAAAAAGAATTTTATTTATGATTTTATTCATATCATTCCGGCTCTTTTGAGGGAGGAAAAATATCTGGAGTTATCGGCAAAAAGCAGCCTGATTGAGGAGGCATACAGAAAACTGAATAACGGCTTCTATCAGTGTATGGTAACAGAGAAGCAAAACAGAACGGCAAAAGAGGAGTACGCGGTAGAAGAACTGAAGCAGGAATTTATGAGCCTTGGGTTTTCGGCATTGAATTTTACCGACAGTCGCGGCGTGTTTCAGTTCTACAATCTTGCAAATTTGTGGGATGATATTCAGACGGCCGTTAAAAATGATATCCGTTTGTTAAATATAGCAACAGAGCCTATCAGCGTTGCTGAAATATATAAGAAATTAACCGACAGAACATTTGAAAATGAGATTACACAAACTCCGCCGTTTTATGATTACCGTAGTAAGCATGCGGAATTGTTCGGGGGTAAAGACGGATATTTTGCGGATAAGAAAACAATCTTAAATGAGATTGTTGATTTTGTGAAACGAAGCTGACAGAAATTTTGGGAAATGATAGAAGGATTGGGAAATTTACTACTGGAAAGGGTTTTGGGTCGCATATGAAGCTTGCGGTATCGAATATAGCATGGACAAAAGAAAATGACGAAGAAATGTATGCGTTTCTTTCATCTGAAAAAATTGACGGATTGGAAATTGCACCTACCCGTATTTTTCCGGAAACACCTTATGAGAAATTAGAAGAAGCTTCTCTGTTTGCAGCGGAAATAAAGCGTGATTACGGACTTGTCATTCCATCCATGCAGTCAATCTGGTTTGGCAGAAGTGAGAACATTTTCTCTTCGCAGGAAGAAAGGAACGTGTTATCGGACTATACAAAAAAAGCAATCGATTTTGCCGCTGCAACAGGGTGTGGGAACTTAGTATTCGGCTGCCCGCGAAACCGAACCCTTAAGGAAGAATCAGAGAAGAAATTGGCAGTTTTGTTTTTTGAAGAATTAGGAGAGTATGCTCATAGTAAAAACACGGTACTTTCTATGGAGGCAAACCCACCGATTTATAATACCAATTACTGTAATACAACATTGGAAGCGGTTGAACTGGTGAAAACAGTCGGCAGTAAGGGATTTTTGATTAATCTGGATGTCGGAACGATGATACAGAACGGGGAAGACCTCCATGTGGTGGAAGCAGCGCGGGAATGGATTCATCATGTGCATATCAGTGAGCCGGGACTTGCGATGATAAAGAATCGCCCTTTCCACAAAGAACTCGCAAAATATCTGAGAGAGACCGGTTATGACCGTTTTATTTCGCTTGAAGTCAAAACACAGGAAGACATACAGCTGCTGAAGGATGCAATGCATTACATGCGGGAGGTATTTGCATAATATGTATTTTGAAAATATAACGGGTGTGCCTGCCTTTGAATGTAACGAATGGAAGGAAAAGGCAAAGGAATATTGTGTGTTGATTCCGATTATCAACGAGGGAGAGCGCATAAAAAAGGAACTGCAGAGAGCAAAAAAATATCATGTATCCGATGTGGCGGATATTGTTATCTGCGATGGAGATTCCACCGATGGCTGTACGGAAGAAAATTTGCTGCAAAGTCTGGATGTCAATACGCTTCTTATCAAAAAAGGTCCCGGGAAGCAGGGAGCGCAGCTTCGCATGGGCTTTTGGTGGGCACTTAACAGAGGCTATAAAGGAATTATCACAATCGATGGAAATAATAAGGACAGTATAGAGGATGTGCCTGCTTTTATTGAAAAGCTGAAGGAAGGATATGATTTTGTGCAGGGCTCCCGTTTTATAAAGGGCGGGCATGCCGTGCGGACACCGCTTATCCGACTTTTGTCTGTCCGCTTGCTGCATGCACCGGTTATCTCCATTACGGCAAAGCAGTGGTTTACGGATACAACAAATGCGTATCGTGCATATTCCGGGGAATATCTCACGCATCCAAAGGTACAGCCGCTACGTGATATTTTTATGACGTATGAACTGTTGGCATATCTTTCTGTCAGGGCATCACAGCTTGGAATGAAAGTATGTGAAATACCGGTTGACCGTGTATATCCCAAGATCGGAAAGACGCCGACAAAGATTTCCTTTTTTAAAGGAAACAGCGAGCTTTTGAAAATTTTATTTAAAAATTTAGTCGGAGCATATAATCCGTAGGTACAGAGTAAGGAGTAGTTATTCTGAAAGAGGAGCACTGTCTCCTCTTTATTTTGTGCTTTCCCTATTTTCAAAATACAAAATAGCGTGTATAATGTTTACATAATAATTTTCAACTCAGGATTTCATGCTTGGGGCAACAGGGTGTGAAAAAATGGATATTATAAAATATGAAGCCGGAGTAAATATGAATAATAAAAAACAGGAACAGGTTTATTTTATTACAGGGGCAGCAGGATTTATTGGGTTTTATCTGGCAAAGCGTCTTTTAGAAAGCGGAGCAGGGGTAGTCGGTCTTGATAATATGAATGATTATTATGAGGTTTCATTAAAAGAAGAGAGACTTCGTATCCTGAATAAATCAGAGGGATTTACTTTTATAAAAGGAGATTTGGCGGATAAAGAGACGGTAATGTCGATTTTTAAAAAGTACCGGCCGGATATTGTGGTTAATTTAGCGGCGCAGGCCGGTGTGCGTTACAGCATTGATAATCCGGATGCATATATCCAGTCGAATCTGGTCGGATTTTTTAATATTCTGGAAGGCTGTCGTTATTATCCGGTAAAGCATCTGGTGTATGCTTCTTCCAGCTCTGTATATGGTGGCAATACAAAGGTGCCGTTTTGCGTGGAGGATCAGGTAGACAGACCCGTAAGCTTATATGCGGCGACCAAAAAATCAAACGAATTGATGGCATATTCCTATAGTAAATTATATGGAATCAAATTGACTGGGCTCCGCTTCTTTACGGTATACGGGCCGATGGGACGTCCGGATATGGCGTATTTTAAATTTGCAAAAAAGATTATGAAGGGTGAACCGATTCAGATATATAATAACGGTGATATGATGCGGGATTTTACCTATATTGATGATATTATTACAGGAGTGGTAAATATCTTGGAGCATCCTCCGAAAGCAGACGACTTGGGTGCATATTATAAGATTTACAATATCGGAAATAACAAACCGGAAAAACTGATGGATTATATCTCTACGCTGGAAAAGTGTTTGGGCAGGGAAGCAAAGAAGGAATTTCTGCCGATGCAGCCCGGAGATGTGTATCAGACATATGCGGATGTCAGCGATTTGATTCGGGATTTTGATTTTAAGCCGGATACCTCGATTGAAGAAGGCTTGAGCAGATTTGCTGAGTGGTTTTTAGAGTATTATAAGGACTAATTGGCGGAAAGAAAGGTACAAATGAACAGAAAAACTTGGAAGAAGGTAATTATCTATTTATTATGTTTTGTCTACATATGGTCAACCCCTTTATCTGTTTATGCAGAAAACGGAAATGAACAGACGGTAGAAAAAGCAACAGAATATTTATCGCCTTACAATACAGCCGTTTCTAAACTGGATGAGCTACTTGGGGAAAAAGAAATATATGCATTGGTTTATCTGGCAGAAGCATATGCTGTGAAAGAAGAACCGGATATATACAGTGAGACGTTGGCTTCTGTTGCATGCGGGCAGGAAGTTCAGATTACGGGTGTTTCTGAGGACAGTGGTCAGAACATTTGGTATGAAGTGTCATATGCATATGATGATGGAGAGATTAAGGGATATATTGAAAGAGGATATCTGGCTTTTTCAGATGAGCGCCTTTTAGAATGGGAGGCGGAATATGTACAGAGCCGTGCGATGCGTCTATTTGCAAGAAGCAGAACCATTTCTTATCCGGACGTGGAACAGTTCCCGGAGTCTTATCGTGATGCACTGTATGAGCTTAAATCGATGCATCCGGATTGGACATTTGTAAAAATGAATACCGGAATTGATTGGAATTATGCAATTTCGGTTGAGTGTGAGGGTTCACGCAGTCTTATATGGGCGGCAAGTGCAAAAGAGTCATGGAAAAACGGGATGTATGATAAAAACTGGGCTTATTGTACACCCGGAATTGTAAAGTATTATTTTGACCCGCGAAATTCTCTGACGGAGGAGGCAGTATTCCAATTTGAACATCTTGGGTTTAATGCATCCTGCAATACAGAGCAGACAACTCAGAAGGCAGTGGATAATACATTTATGTCCGGTTTGATACCGGATACGACAAGAACCTATGCGAAGGTACTTACGGAAATAGGAGCGAATATCAATATCAGCCCGATTCTTCTTGCTTCAAGAATCCGGCAGGAACAGGGAACCGGCGGAAATTCCCCGTTGATATCAGGAAAATATCCGGGATATGAAGGCTTATATAATTATTACAATATCGGTGCGACCGGCCAGACGACAGAGGCAATTGCGGTAAGCGGTCTTACAAAGGCACGGGAATTAGGCTGGACAGACCGTATAACAGCACTTTCAGGCGGAGCAACGTTTTTACTTAAGAATTATATTAAGCGTGGCCAGGATACCTTATACCTTCAGAAGTTTGATGTAGACAGCCGGTATGACGGTGTACTGTGGCACCAATATATGCAGAATATTCAGGCACCGACAACGGAGGCAAAATCTACTTATAATACATATAAGAAAACAGGATTGCTGAATGATATGCCATATGTATTCCGTATTCCCGTTTTCAATAATATGCCTGAGTATGCATGTGTTCAGCCGGGCAGCGAGGATAAGATTACGCTGAGTACGACTTCGTTAGAGAATCTTCCCGTTAATCAGACTGCAGTACTTACGACATATATCAACGGAGCGCAGAATACATCCGTAGCAATGCAGTTTACAAGCTCCGATACATCTGTTGCAAAAGTAGATGAAAATGGTGTGATTACGGGTATTTCGCCGGGAACAGCGACAATCACCTGCAAGAAAAAAGAAAATCCGGATAGCGCAAATACGGTTACCTGTACGGTAAAGGTCGTGAAGGCAGATATCTCGATAGAGAATATTACTATTCCGAGCTTAGATGAGATTATCTATAGTCCTAATACGACTTTAAAGAATATTTCTTTACCGCAGGGATTTACATGGGTGGATGAGTCAATTGTTCCGACTGTAGTAAATTCGGGTTATAGTGTCACATATAACCCTGACAGCAGTAAATACAACAGCTTTGTATTGACCCTGCCATTAAAGGTAAAGAAGGCAGAAATAAATCAGTCGGATATTTCTTTACCGAAGAATCTGACGGCAACAGCCGGAGAACAGTTAAAATCAATTGCATTACCTTCCGGCTTTACATGGGAGGAACCGGATACTATACTGCCAAAGAAAACCGGTACCTACAGTTATAAGGCTTCCTATTGTCAGGATGTCGCAAATTATGAAATTCTTACAGGAATTTCCTTATCGGTTACGATTGTGTGCAAAACGCATGAGTTTGGTGAGTGGACCGGCACACATGCGGATTGCGTAAATGACGGCAATTTGGTACGAAGCTGTGATATATGTGGAGAAAAAGAGGTTCTAAAGGAGGCTGCAAAAGGTCATACTTATGAAAGCAAGGTAACAAAACAGCCGACAACAACGTCTTCCGGTATACGTACCTTTACATGTAAGGAATGTAACGATACATATACAGAAGAGATTCCGAAATTGGAGGCTGCACATAAGCACAGCTATACGGAGACCATTACAAAAGAAGCAACCTGTACACAGAAGGGCGAAAAAACATTTACCTGTTCCTGCAAGGATAGCTATAAGGAAACAATAGAAGCGTTGGGACATGATATTGTGAATGGTGCATGCCAAAGATGTGAATATGTAGAGCCGTCATTGCCGAGCCATACGCATAGTTATACATCTTCTACCCAAACAGCAACCTGTACTAAGGCTGGAGTAATAATATATACCTGTAGCTGCGGCGACATGTATACCGAAGAAATCAAGGCGCTTGGCCATGATATGAAGAACGGCAAATGTACAAGGTGTGACTACACGGAAGTTCCGCCGGAAAATCCGCCGGCATCATCAGAGGCAGAGTCCAAACCGGAGACAAAACCTCAGCCAAGCGAATCTTCAAAGGAGGAAACGAAACCGGATAGCTCCAAAGAAGAGGCGAAGCCTTCCAATAATTCTTCCGGCTCCAATACGGCTTCAGCCGGTTCTTCTGAAAATAAAGAAGAACCGTCCGGTGAAATGCCGCAATCTCAGGCGCAACAGCAGAACAATTCGGCAACACCCGTACAAAGCGAAACCGGAAATAATCAGCAGAGTCAGACTGCATCAAATAGCAAGAAACCGGCAGAAACAAACAGTACGGAAGATAAGCTTCAGACAGTACGAATCAATATGCAGGAATCCACCATATTGAATGCGGATAAGCTTGCACGTGTAAGAGAAAATGATAAGAATCTACAGTTAATGCTTGCAGATGATGTTACATGGAATATTGAAGTGGCAAGTATTAAAGATATTGCAGACCTGAACGTTGATATGGCAGTATCTATCGGAAAGGCAGAGGTACCGGATAAAGTTATCGAGACGGTAGCGGCGGATTTCGATTATGAATTAATGTCACTGGAGCACGACGGCGAATTTGGTTTTGAAGCGGTATTGACCATACCTGTAAAGAAACAGTATCATGGAATGCTGGCAAATCTGTTCTACTATAATCCGGCTTCAAAGGCGCTGGAATTCATAGATGCGGTGGAGGTTTCAGAGGATGGCTTTGCATCATTTACAATGCAGCATGCGTCAGACTATGTGATTGTATTTGCGGATGTATCCTTAGAGACTGTATCCGATGAGGCTGTGCCGGAAGAGTCGGTTACACAGCAGGAGGCGGTAGAAGCAGTAAGTACGCAGACACAGACTTCTGATTCTACAGGCGTTATAATTCTGATAGCTGTTCTTGTATTGCTGGCAGTTGTAGTTGTTGCTGTGGCACTTGTTTTGAAGAAACGTTCTGAAAAAGAAGATTACTTCTTTGATGAAGAAGATGACCTGACGGATGACAGAATAAAATAACAGCAATTGCAATCTACCCCTATAGTAGAGTATAATACTTTACTGTAGGGGTATTTTTATAGATACAGGAGTGAAAGATGTTATTTAATTCCTATATTTTTATTTTCCTGTTTTTCCCATTATGTTTATTGGGTTTTTATTTATTGAAAAAAGTAAATGCAGTGTCAGCAAAGATATGGCTGATTGGTTTTTCGCTCTGGTTTTACGGATATTTTAATATCCGTTATTTGTGTATCATGATATTTTCCATTTTGGTAAACTTCGGGATATATCAGTTGATTATGCATGCAGATTTTGCTATGAAAACGGGCAAAATAAATAAAAAGAAATGGATATTGACCGCAGGAGTAAGTGTCAACTTGCTTCTGTTGTTTTATTTTAAATATTTTGATTTTTTTGTGGAAAATATTAATGCTGTTTTCAAAACCTCATTTGCTTTGCAAAATATTTTACTGCCGCTTGGAATCAGCTTTTTTACCTTCCAGCAGATTTCTTTTTTGGCAGATGCCTACCGTGGTGAGCTCAAACAGTGCGGTTTTGTGGATTATGCGCTGTTTGTATCCTTTTTCCCGCAGTTGATTGCAGGCCCGATTGTGACGCATGATGAGATGCTGCCGCAGTTTCGGGAAATCGGAAAGAAGCGGTTTGATGAAGACGGCTTCTGCCGTGGCCTTTTTATATTTGTGCTTGGTATGGGGAAAAAGGTCCTGATTGCAGATACATTCGGTATTGCGGTGGATTCTGGATATGCAGCGGTGGCAGAATTAGGAAGCATCGATGCCGTTTTAGTTATGCTGTTTTATACCCTGCAGCTTTATTTTGATTTCAGCGGCTATTGTGATATGGCAATCGGTATCGGAAAAATGCTGGGAATTACAATTCCAATAAACTTCAATTCTCCGTATAAAGCATGTAATATTATTGATTTCTGGAAGAGATGGCATATTACGCTCTCGCGTTTCTTTACAAAAAACATTTATATTCCTCTCGGGGGAAACCGAAAAGGAAATGTGCGCATGTATGCCAATTTATTTCTCGTATTCCTTTTAAGCGGAATCTGGCACGGAGCCGGTTGGAATTTTATTCTCTGGGGTGTGATGCATGGAGTCTTATATTGTATAACCAGGTGGATGCAGAAACGGAAGATGAAAAATGGAAATGTTTTTTTAACGTTTCTGTTTGTAAATATTGCATGGGTATTTTTCCGCAGTGAATCA
Source organism: Lachnospiraceae bacterium (assembly GCA_016294075.1). Taxonomy (GTDB): domain Bacteria; phylum Bacillota; class Clostridia; order Lachnospirales; family Lachnospiraceae; genus RGIG8767. The sequence goes on from JAEDCQ010000002.1 coordinate 275,758, forward strand.
ATAGGACAGGCAGTTCTTCTTTTGAAACGCATTGTAACAGGCGGCATTTCGGTTCCGATGGAAGCCATTGCGGATGCGTTTAATCTGGATGAATTCTGGTATGTAATGAAAGTATTGCATCTGACCGATTTTTCATTCAGCAAATATATTTTAATGGTGGTATTTACGCTTGTCATTCTTCTTATGGTTTTCTTTGGCAAAAATGTGCAGGAACTTGCGCAAAAATGGAAGCTGTCCGCTGTCAGCGCAGTGGTGATAGGTGTGGTGTTTGTCTGGTGCGTAGTTTCGTTATCGGGTGTAAGTACATTCTTGTATTTTAATTTCTAGGCTGATAAGACGAAGTGCCAAGCAATCCGTTGTTTGGCAATTTGAGAAAGGCAAAATAGATGAGTAAATGTAAAAAATGGCTTATTACATTTGGTCTGGTAATAATGCTCGGCCTGCTTTTAACAGCAGGTCTGACGGTATATGTAGATCCGTTTTTTCAATATCATAAGCCTCTTTCATGGTTCCCGTATTTGGTGGACCATCAGGTGAATATGAATCCCGGTCTTGCAAAGAATATGGATTATGACAGTATTTTACTGGGATCTTCTATGACAGTCAGCTTTAATACGGACTGGTTTAATGAGGAAATGGGGCTGAGGACACAAAAGCTGAGCTATAACGGGGCGTATCCGAAGGACCAATCTAATATCATGGATATTGTTTTTAAGGCGAAGGGAAATCAGGTAACAGACGTTTTTCTGGGAATCGATGAGATGAATTATTCCGCAGATACGGACCAGACAAAGTTTCCTGTTCCCGAATATCTGTATGATGACAATTATCTGAATGATGTGCAATATATTTGGAATAAGGACGTGCTACTCAATTATATTTTACGGCCGCTTGTGGATACGAAGGACAAATCGGACTGGAATATGATTTACAAGCCGTGGTGGCAGGATGAACATTACCAGAAAGCAATCGTGCTCATGTATTATGAGCCGGCAGAGGAGTCGGATGTATATGTAGCTCCCGATACATATACGGAAGCAATCGGAGAAAATCTTGATGTGAATATTATACCGTATATCGAGGCACATCCGGAAACAACGTTTCATATTTTTTATCCGCCTTATAGTATTTTATATTGGTATGATGTGGTAAGGCAGCAGGAACTGGATGCCGTGATAGAAAAATATCGGTATATGACAAACCGTTTATTGGAATATAATAATGTAGAGATATATTTTTTCCAAAATCAGGAGGAGATTATCTGTGACCTGAATAACTATGCGGATTATACGCACTATCATGGCAGAATCTGCAATTATATGGTAAAATGTTTTGCAAATGGTCAGAGACGTGTTACAAAAGAAAATCTGGAAGAAGAATTGTCCGTTTTGCACGAATTGGCAGAAAATTATGATTATGAAGCTATTTGGGATGATTGGTACAATTAATCCAATTAATCCGGCTTTAGGATTAGGAAAGGCATGGGTATTTTTGTGTTAGGGCAGATTTTGACTTTAATACTTTTATTGGGAATTATCCCCTTATGTATCGGAATGATTCCGGTTAATTTAATTGAAAATCGCCATAGAAGCATTGGCGTGACCTATATAGCAGGTTTTATTTCGATGCTTGCTGTTTTTCAAATTATAACAGTGCCGATTGTTATTCTTGCTCCGTATGGTTTTAAGATTATTGTGCCGTTATTCTCCATCCTTACGGTATTATTGGGGGCTGTCGGAATATATATGACAGTACGGTCTGCAAGAAAAGAGCCGTTTAGCAGAGAATGTGAAGCATTTCCGTTTTCTGAGGAAAAACCACTGTGGTTATTTGTTTTATTACTGATTGGTTTTCAGATGTTTATGGCATTCACGCTTACCTCGTTTGATGGAGATGATGCATACTATGTGGTTCATTCGGTTCTTACCGATGAAACAGATACTTTGTATAGAATACGCCCGTATACAGGCCTGTCAACAGGTATGGATCTGCGGCATTCTCTCGCGGTATTTCCGATTTGGATTGCTTATATTGCCAGAATGAGCGGCATTCATGCAACGATTATTGCTCATTCCGTGCTGCCGCTTATTTTGATTCCGGTTACCTATTGGATATATCTTGAGATTGGCAAGAAGCTGTTAAAAAGAGATATTCACAAGCTTCCGGTTTTTATGATTTTTATCTGTATAATGCAGATTTTCGGTAATGTCTCCATTTATACGAATGCAACCTTTTTCCTTACAAGAACATGGCAGGGAAAATCGATGCTTGCCAATGTAGTGCTGCCCGCCATATTCTGGTTGATTCTTTGGATATTTGACAGTGAGAATTATGATAAGGAATATCGGCTTGGATTATGGATTCTGCTGCTCCTTACTAATTTTGTGGCGGCAATGTCCAGTACGGCAAGTGTGTTCCTGGCAGCAATGCTGATTGGTGTCACAGGAATTGTTTTGGGGATTCGGGAAAAAAATATACAGATACCGTTACGGCTGATGATATGCTGCATGCCGCTTGTGTTATACGGTGTGCTGTTCTTACTGATATAATAAGGTAATAGATTGTGGAGAGATTCTGATGCAGACAATTATGACGATTTTTAAAGATTACGGGGGAAGCGGATATTTTTCGATTTTGTTTCTGCTTGCTTTGATTTATCTGGGGTTTACGGAAGAAGACCGACGTATTAAGACATTATTTGTTTATATTCCTGCAGTGATTTTAATTCTTTTCTTTCTGCCGCCTTTTTATATTCTTTATAACAGGCTGGATGAAGGAACCTATTATAGAATTTTGTGGTTGCTGCCAATGACGATAGTCATTGCATACGCAGGATGCAGGATAATCGGGCGGCATGTAAAAGCAGGTGTGCTGTTAGGATGTCTTGTTCTGATTATCAGCGGAAATTATGTGTATAACAGTCAGCACATCACTCCGGCAGAAAACTTGTATCATCTGCCTCAGGAAACGATTGAAATCTGTGATCTAATTCGTCCTGCCGAAGGAGAAGAACGTGTATGGGCATTATTTCCCGCCGAGCAGGTACATTTTGTCAGACAGTATACAACTACCATCCAAATGCCGTTTGGACGTGATAACCTGGTGGAATCATGGGACCGCATCATTCATCCTCTCTACACGCTGTTACAGCAGGAAGTAATTCCGGCAGAGGAATTATCCGAGCTTTCTATTGAAAGCGAGTGCCATTATATTATTCTGCTTAAGTCAATGAAAATAGACGGAAATCTCAAAGATTACGGAATCGTACAGATTGGCGAGACGGAAAACTATCTTGTATATCGCAATACTCCGGTAGAGTTTTATGAGTATGGAAATTAGATATTCCACATAGTCCAATTGTGCTGGAAAAACAAGCTTTTTCACTTCAAAATCAGGCACATTTGGGCTATATTACATAAGAATTTATAAAATAGCCCAAATGTAAAATTCAACTTTCTTAAAAGCATTATTCTTTATCTTTCTTTTTCATTTCTTTCAATGGAAATACATGCAAATCACTTCTGGTAATGAAGGAGCGGATTTCCTTATCCCGGTATGTCTGGAGAAGAAAATGATTTCTACGGTCAAACAGCAAACGTATCTTCTTGGTGTAGATATCGGAATCCGGTAAATATTCGTATATTTGCAGAGATGCCTTATATTTTCTTTTTAGATTCCAAATGTCCATGAGCCCGATACCGCTTCCGCCGGAATCGGCGTGGGTAGTATGCTGACAATTCCCGAAATCCTGATAAACAGCCGGTTCAAATGGAATGCCGCTGTCATAAAGGTCTATAAACAGGCATCCCTGTAGAAATCCTATATGTAAAAATATTTCCCGGTGCGATGCGTCTTTTACTGCAATAATGGCATTCTCAATTAAATCCGAGAGAAGATTGAGCATGTCACGTTCATGAATAAATCCCACTATTGCATCTTTTATATCGTTGTCAAATCTCAGATTATAGGTAATGTTGAATTTCTCAGCGCGTTTTTCCATATAAAGAATGACAGCATCAACGGAATAGATACCTATCTTTGGATGAAAAACGGTGTTTTTCTGATAGTTGCTGATAATACCCTCTCTTTCTGCCGACATAGACTGTAACTGGGAAAGGAGGTCGGCACCAAATTGTCTGGCTTCTTCTGCTTCCATAGTAGGCGCTTCGAGAAGATAGGAATGCAGTGCCATTTCCATTGCAGGTATAAGCTTGTTGTCCTTATGAATAACTTTAGACAGGTAATCATTGTTCGTATTTAGCTTTTCAATTTCCTGCTCATTATCTGAAATCCTTTTATAGAGTGATTCAACTTCATCCATACGTAGCTTCTGCACATAGTCAAGCGTAATTCTCCTGCGCCACCAAAATAAAAGAAGAAAAGCAAGGAAGAGGATGAAGAGAAGAACAGAGGTATGTATAAATATAGAAGAAGGGGGTGCAATGCTAAAGTAAACTAATAAAAAAAATATAGCTAAACATGATAGTGTACCTATATTCATCAAACGACTATGAAGTATAAAAGGCATACCTTTACGTAGCCGCTTTATGTGAAATAGTATATGAACGAGGAAATACTGTATAATGCCGCCTAAAAATATGCAAAATGGATTAATGAGCACAATACTTTTTCTGGGGAAAAAAGATATAATAATACTTAAAAAAAATCCAGAGATAACGAGTGAAAAATAACTTATAGAAAAAGAAACAAACGATATAGATAAAACCAAGGAACTCTTGGTCTTGGAAAGTATGAGCATAAAAATAAAGAAACTGAAGAAGAAAAAAACTAATCTAAATATCAGATTGCAATCTTGAGTAAAAAAAGAGATTAAACTCGCGAAAATAAGAGAGAAAGATAGGGAAGATATTTGGAAACACTTTTGGTTCATATCTATATTAGTTATTTTAGTAAACACATAAATACAACAATACATAGAGAAAAAATATCTAAGAAATATATCCATAAATTCCCCCTTAAAACCTACAAATACCAATACAAAATAGAGGATAGACACTAATATAAATAACATCGTATAAAAACATATACTTTTCCCAAAAAGGAGGGAAAGTATATGTTAGAACAAATTATTGAAAATTGGTTTGCATTTATTATGTTCTTTTAGGAACAGCACCGCCTGAGGTTTCCTCAGGCGGTAACATCCTAAAACAGCCTGCGGCAAGAGCGTGAAAGATTAATATACTCAAAAAATGTGTTATTTTGCAGTGGAACACTCATATCTTAAAAATTCTTTATTTCCGTCTTTAGCAATCCCGCATAATAAAACACAAATTCCATAATAGTTGGTACACCTCTGCATGAATGGGTTTTGGCAGTATAATGCGCTTCTAATTCCTCGACAGGAAAAGTACGCCAGGCACGGTTGATGGCATTCTGCATGGCCCGTTCAACGCTGGAATCGCTTTTGCGGTATTTTTCAGCTATGACGGCCGGCAGATTAGCCTCCGGTTTGTTATATGTGATTAGAATAGCATCAGCCAGATATTGATATCCAACATTTTTGCGGCTTATACCGACTAAATCCAGTTCCCTGAAGATTCTCTGTGTAAGCTTTCTCTGTTTTTCTTCAGGTGACGCGTTTACAGCAGAATTCTGCTGTTGCAGACTCCGGTTAGCGAGCAGGGTTTCCTGTATCATAAGGAGAAAATCTATGGCTTTTTTACCGGAGTAATCCTTTTCATGCTTTGACATGATAAAATCGGCACCGAATTTTCTGGCAGTCTCATAGGTGATACTACTTGAATTATTTGTTGTGACAAGGATATACGGCTGGTATCCGATAGATAGTCCGGAAAGACTTTGAAGGAAGGACAGACCGTTTCCGCCGCCATGATGAAGTTCTAAATCCAAAATGACTGCATCCGGAAGATACTGCCGGACCATTTCTAAGGCTTCAAAAGAATTACCTGTAATCCCTGCGAGTGTAATGCCATCACATTTATCTACATAGTTCTCAATTACTTCACAGGCGGCCCTGTCATCTTCTACTAACAATACACTTAAGGTATGGTCCATATATTCGTTTGTATTCATACGTGTTTCCTTTCTGTCGCAAACTTTCCAATTACCATTATATTCCATTTCCCGACCGGACACAATAATTGTCGACAGTAACCAACAGAATCTAACAGGAATCGACAACAATAACTAAGTATGTATAGAAAAAGAAAGGAGTACAATCAAGAAAAAAGAGGAAAAATATGTGGGAGAGCCGGAAAAAGCAGATTATGAAGCAGACTGTACTGATAATAGATAATAATATAGAACAATTAGATATTATGACCAAGATAGTTTTGGAAGTAAATGAAAATCTTGAGGTCTATACGGTAGACAGTTCAGCGGCAGCATATGAACTGCTGATGGAGGTCACAATCGATGTATTTATTGTGGACGTAGTTCTCAATAGAGATAAGCCGGGAGACACATCCGGCATGCGGTTGATAGAACACATAAGAGAAATACCCAAATATATGCTGACGCCGGTTATCTTTGTTACCGAAGAATCCGATCCGGAGCTGTATGCTTATTCAGAGCTTAACTGTATCGGATATATTAAGAAGCCGTTTCTTAAAAATGAAATAAAGAAGGTCTTAAAGAAAGCACTTCATTATCGAACTGAGCGTAATGAGGATAGTACCTTGATTTTTCGTAAGAATGGAATTGTTTATCCGGTAAAAATACGGGATATTGTATATATTGAGAGTGCAGACCATATGATGTATGTGCATCTTTGCGATAAAAATACGATTTCGATTCCATATAAAACATACAGTAAGATTTTATATGAAGCGGATGCGGATTGTTTGTTTCAATGCAGCAGAAGTATTGTAGTTAATAAAAATTATGTGCTGGGAATTGATTTGCCGAACCGCTATATTGTACTGCGGAACGATTTGGGAAAAGTGGATATTGGCAGTACCTATCGGAAAAAAGTTATGCAGGAATTCGCACGGCTAAAATAAATTTTTTAAAAGTTTACTATAATAGAATACTGTGTCCTGTAACAGGACATAATCTATAAAAGAATATAATAAAATAAACGTGTCAAAAACAGATGGAGAAGAGGCTATGGCACGGATTATAGATTATGAAGCGCAGAACATAGTAGGTAATAATGTAAGAAAATACAGGCTTGAGAGGAACCTAAGCCAGCAGGAACTGTCGGAAAGATTGGAAACATACGCAATTTATATCTGCAGAGGTTCCATTTCAAGGATTGAAGCCCACCGAAGAACCGTGACAGACTATGAATTAAAAGCATTGGCGGAGGTTCTTAAGGTTTCTGTTGAAGATATGTTTGAACAACAATGAAAATACCCTCGAATATTATTCGTAAATCGGATAGATATTCGAGGGTTTTATTAACATAAGGATGGATTGCGAAGCGAGACATACGTTGTTTTTACTCATCCCCTTTATTCTGCCAGCGGCCGGAAGCACCGCAGGGGAGTATCAGGCCTGTGTCTGTTACAGGGAGACCGATTTCGCCTGCTTCCACACTGCCACCGAACTTGCTTACGATAGCAAGGTGAATCATATAGGATAAAACGGCGGGCTGTAGACCGGTTGTATAGGAATTAATAAGGAAAAACAGCGGTCTGTCGGTTAAAATCTTACTTGTCAATGAAACAAAGGGATAAATGGAATCCTCAATTTTCCAGATTTCGCCCTTCGGTCCTCTTCCATAGGAAGGCGGGTCCATAATGATGGCATCGTATTGGTTGCCGCGGCGGATTTCACGCTCAACAAACTTTACACAGTCATCCACAAGCCAGCGGATGGGTTTGTCTGAAAGCCCGGAAACCGCTGCATTCTCTTTTGCCCAGGTAACCATTCCCTTAGAGGCATCTACATGTGTTACATGTGCCCCCGCATTTGCAGCAGCAAGTGTTGCACCGCCTGTGTAGGCAAATAAATTGAGAACTTTTATTTGTCTGCCGGGTTCTTTTTTTAATGCATCACGGATAATTGCAGAAAACCAATCCCAGTTTGCAGCTTGTTCCGGAAAAAGTCCGGTATGTTTAAAACTGAAAGGCTTTAAACGGAAGGTAAGATTCTGATAATGTATTTCCCACTCTTTTGGCAGATTAAAAAATTCCCATTCGCCGCCACCCTTATTGCTGCGGTGATAATGGCCGTTCATTTTATGCCAGCCGGGATTTTCTTTTTGACTCTCCCAGATAACCTGGGGATCGGGACGGACAAGGATATAATCGCCCCATCGCTCGAGTTTTTCACCGTCGGAGGTATCCAATACTTCGTAATCTTTCCAATTGTCGGCAATCCACATAAGTTTTTCCTCGCACTTTTTCGTTTTTTCGGATATAGTGTATCATAGATGAAGAGAAAAAGGGAATAGATTTTACCAAAAAGAAAAAGGTTGAAAAGCAAAGGTGTAAACGATGAAGCGAGTTCTTACAATGACAATGAATCCCTGTATTGACAGGACACTGTTTTTCTCACATTTTCGGTCGGGAGAGACAAATTATGTGGATAAAGTAATTGAGGAAGCCGCCGGAAAGGGAATAAATGCAGCAGTAGCCTTAGCACATATTCATGTGCCGGTCAAAGCAATGGGCTTTGCGTATAAAGAAAATGCAAACAGCTTATATGAAAAGCTGAACGCAGAACAGATTCCGTATGAATTTGTAGAACTGGAAGGGAAAATGCGTGTCAATCAGAAGCTTTTTGACAAATCCTGCATGGAGATGACAGAATGCAATGAACGTGGCAGGGAGGTAAGCCGTGAGGATGTGGAAAAGCTTCTAAAGTTACTGCAAAATGAACTTAGGGAAGCCTCTGTATTAGTACTTGGCGGTTCCGTGCCGCCGGGTGCAGAGGATACGATATATGCGCGCATGATTCATATGGCAAAAGAGGCTGGTGTTTTAACTGTATTGGATGCTTCGGGAAAACTGATGAGAGAGGGAATAAAGGAAAAGCCGTACCTGATTAAGCCCAATCTGGAAGAATTCATTGACTCTTTTTTATATGAAGAAACAGAGAAGGTTACAGAAGAAAAAATAGAGAAAACAGCAATGCAACTGGTAACGGAAGGAATAGAAAATGTTTGTATTTCGCTTGGAAAAGAAGGCATGCTGTTGGTAAATCATGACGGAGCATGGAAATATCCCGCAATCGAAACAGAGGTAAAAAGCCTACAGGGAGCCGGAGATGCAATGGTGGCAGGACTCTGCAAGGCAATTTATGAAAATAAAAAAGATAAAATGGCAGAATATGCCCTCAGAATGGCTGCATCCACAATCAGCTTAGAGGGCTCGAGGATGGGGTATCTGGATTAGTTCTTTCTGCCAATTTTTTCTCCGATAAAGGAAATTGCAAGCGGAAGCGCAAGCCCGGCTGCAAGGTACAGCCATTTGATTTCATTCATACCATCGGGAAGAAAAACATAATAGATATCCGTAGTAAAAAGTGAAAAATCAAAGTCGGCAAAACGCGCACTTACAAATGAAAGGGCGGCAAATACACAGTTTATCAGGAAAAAGCCGAATAAATGGTGCATCATGACAGAAAATGTATGTGTGCCGAGATACATAATAAAACGGCTTTTCTTTAAAAGCGGAGTCATTTCCCTTGCAATGCGCAGCCAGAATGCAATACCGGATACAGTGGTTAAGTACGGCAGAAAGACAGAATGCGAAAAGCCGGTAACCCATACTGCGCTAAAGGAAATCAGACCATAGCTTGTAAAGACAATAATAAACTGAATAAGCAGAAGAACCGGAAAATATATATAATTGGGAAGTGTATCTCTGCTTTCCAATTTTTCTTTATACAGACGGCCAAACTGGAAAGAGGGGGCCATCAGCATAATACGCCCGGGAAGCTTATAATAATCATATACGCTGCCGCGTTTAGCAAGATAAACAGCAGTAATTCCGATTATCAGATATAGAACCGTGATGACATACTCATTACGGATTTTTAACATGGAGAGGATCTTTCGTCCGAAGATATTGCATAACTCTACCAGAAACAACGCAGGAACAAACCAGGAGGCTGCCTGATACATAAACTGATGTCCGGACAAAAAAGGAGCAATAAACAGAGTATAGAGGCTGATATCTTCCCCAATCTGCATACCCGCCCTATGTAAGCCTGCAGCCAAAAATCCGTATACGATATTCCAGATAAAATATGGCACCATCAGATGCAGAAATTTTCTTTTTATATAAGCAAAAATATGATTTTCATCTTCTGTTTTATAGAAATATCCTGAGATAAACAGAAACAGCATAACATGGAAGGAATAATATGGAAATAAACCGCCAATCGAAAGCAGGGAAAAGTCAAGATGTCCCAGAAGAATCAACAGGATTCCGATTGCAGATAGTATAACAAAGGTTTCGTTTCGCTGTTTGCTCATCTTAAGTACCTGCCTTTGGTTTAGTCGTTTAACACAATTAACTTGCTGATACGGTCGGCAATTGCATTGCAGCCGGCTTCGTTTAAATGATAATCATCAACCAGATATTTATCGCGGTTTTCTACATTTATTACTCCGAAATACGTGTCAATAAATGAGATACCGCATGAAATGGCAACATTTGCCTCATGACCGAGATAATCCGATAAAGTACCGTTTCCTAAATCGTGAATATCGCCATCCACATAGTAATCGTCAATTGTCTTGCCGCATGCCGGAATAGATAATACCACAATACGGATGTAAGGATATTTCTCCTGAATCATTTTGACAGAGGCCTGCAGGGAACCGGTAAAGGTTAAAAGATTAGTCGGGTCATTTGGGTCCATAACCGGCCGTAAATCCGTATAATCGGAAATGTCGTACATAATGACAACCATATCTGCTTTTGATAAATCGACAGTCTTTAAATAATCTGCCTTTGCTTTTATTTCATCGGAAAGCCTTGAAGCAGCAGTATCCACCATCGTAAAATCACCGTTTACAAGAGCATTGGTAACGTGATAAAGGCTTAAACCGTCTTCCGGAAAATCCTCGGCATTATATTCCGTATATTTTACGGATTGGTAGGAATCCGGGAAAGAAACATTAATTACATCCGCGTTGTATCGCTCTTTGATTGCCTTCGCAAGACGGTTATCCGCTCCGTTATCGGCAAAAGTGGAATTACCGAAACAAAATATGGTGGTAGTGTTATCATCGGGTTTTCCCTCTAACTGGGTACTGTTAAGAGGCTGAATATAATCAAGCGGTTCCGTATCAAATTCGGAATTATCTTCATTGGGGTCATAGCCGGATTCAACGCCCCGGTTCCAAAGTATCAGACGAATTGCGGCAAAGAGAAACAAAAGTCCGATAATCGCAAAAAATATGATATGTCCGTTCCATTTTTTTCTTCCGGAAGCTTCCTCTTCTTTTTTCTCTTCATTGAATTCTTCAAATAATTCTTCGTCAAATTCATTTTCACTAAATTCTTCTATATTATTATTGCTCATGAGAAACAACTCCTTGTCTTTTCGTTTTTCCTACAGTAATATTATACATGATGTATTCTTTATGTCTATTGTAACCAAATTTTTAAAGTCTCACAATGTTTTTAAAAAGAATAAAAAAGAATCTTAATAAAATCTTCCATTATTTTTGCAGGAAATATATTTATAATAAGAACGGATAGTCTGTGAAGGATGATATATGGAGGCAGGGATAAGAACGGAGGGTGTATGAAGCAGACGCAATGGTGGAAAAACATTATTATATTGCAGGCAGTAGTGGTTGTGTATACCTTAAGCAGTGTTGTTGCAAAATTTGCAACAGGTAAGGAATTATTTTCGCTCCCATTCTTTCTGTTTTACGGTCTGGAGCTTGTAATTCTGGGCATCTATGCCATTTTATGGCAGCAGATGATAAAAAGATTTGATTTGTCGATTGCCTATGCCAACCGTGCAATGGCACTTTTGTGGTCCGCAGTCTGGGCTGTCGTTTTGTTTCATGAAAATTTAAGCGGTAAACAGATAGCGGGAATTCTTCTTGTAATTTTGGGAACGATGATTGTTAATACGCAGCAACCCCAAAAAGAAAATAAAAAAGAGGAGGAAGCTGCATGAACGGATTTTACCTGTTAGGGATTGTATCGGTTACAATTGCTTCTTTTTCACAGATTCTGTTAAAAAAGGGTGCAATGAAGAAGTATGATTCTTTTATCCGGGAATATCTGAACGTTTTTGTACTCAGCGGATACTTTCTGATGTTTGCCTCTGTTTTTCTGACGATGATTGTATATCGCGGCATGGATTTTATGAATGTGCCCGTTTTGGAAGCAATCGGTTATGTGTTGGTGCCGGTTCTGTCCTATTTATTTTTTAAAGAGGGCCTGACGCGGAAAAAAATAATGGGAATTGCTTGCATTTTGGCGGGAATTTTTGTTTACTATGCGTAGGAGGACTGAGTATGTATATTAATGTTTTGGAAATATTGGAAGACAGTGCAAAAAAATATCCCGATAAGATTGCACTGAAGGATGCAGAGCATGAGATTACGTATACAGAATTAGTTAAACAGGCAAAACAGATTGCTTCTTTTATTATGAAAAAAGGAGAGTGGCAAAGCACTCCGGTGGCAGTCTGCATTGACCGTAATATAGAGAGTATCATTTTGTTTTTGGGAATTGTATACAGCGGTAATTTTTATGTTCCGCTGGACGTCAATATGCCGGCAGAAAGAGTTTCTCTTATTTTAGAGGACTTAAAGCCCCGTCTTTTACTTGCTTCAAAAAATCAGGAATTGGAAGGATATGAATGCATTCCGTATGAACAATGCTTTTTGGAAGAAATTTTGGAAAAAGAATTACAGGCAGTACGGGAACGCATGATTGATACCGACCCGCTGTATGCCATTTTTACTTCCGGTTCGACAGGAAAACCGAAGGGAGTATTAGTCAGCCACCGCAGCGTAATTGATTTGGTAGAGCAGTTTCGTATTACATTTCCGTTTCCGAAGGAGCCGGTATTCGGTAATCAGGCCCCGTTTGATTTTGATGTTTCCGTAAAGGATATCTATAACAGTCTGATGCTTGGCGGAACGGTAGTGGTTATTCCGAAGCAGTGCTTTTCCATGCCGCTTAAATTAATCGAGTATTTAAACGAACAGCGTATAAATACCATTATCTGGGCAGTATCGGCTATGCGCATTGTTGAGAATTTTAAGACATTTGCAAAAGCCGTTCCGAAATATTTACAGTTAGTCATGTTTTCCGGTGAGATTATGCCGGTCCGTGTGCTTAATTATTGGCGTTCTTATGTGAATGCACATTATGTAAACTTGTATGGACCGACGGAAATTACCTGTAACTGCAGCTATTATCTGATTGACAGGGAGTTTGAAGCAGAGGAGTCCCTTCCAATCGGCAAAGCATTCCGCAATACGGAAATCTTTTTGTTAAATCAGGAAAACAATACGGTAATCCGGGAGCAAAATGTTCAGGGAGAAATCTGTGTACGTGGCAGCTGCCTTGCACTCGGATATTATAAGGATGAAGAAAAAACAGCAAAAGCCTTTGCACAGACACCGGTGCATGCTTTTTATCCGGAAAAGATTTACCATACGGGAGATATGGGATATTATAATGACAGAGGCGAGCTGATGTTTGCTTCCCGTATGGATTATCAGATTAAGCATATGGGACATCGCATCGAATTGGGAGAGATTGAGGTTGTCATCAACGCAGTAGAGGGGATTGATGCTGCAGTCTGCGTGTTTGACACAAAGCATGAAAAGATTGTATTGTGTTATCAGTGTAATGCAGAAAATGTAGACGCAGCCGCTATGAAAACCCGGATTGTGGATAAGCTTAAAAGCAGACTTCCGAAATTTATGTGGCCGAACCGATATGAGTATTATGAAAAACTGCCGTTAAATAAAAACGGTAAAATAGACCGTGTTGCGCTGCGGCGCATATATGAAGAGAGTTAGAAGGAGAAAAGAAGATGGATGAATTAAAACAAATTTTAGAAGAAATAAGACCGGATATTGATTTTAAAAAGGAAACAAGTTTGATTGATGACGGAGTTTTGGATTCCTTTGACATTATTTCCATTGTGGGTGAGTTGAATATGACCTATGATATTGAAATTAATGTAGAAGATTTGCTGCCTGAGAATTTTAATTCCATGGAAGCAATCTATGAATTAGTCTGCAAGCTGCAGGAAGAATAATAAGCGGGGAACCGGGAATGGACAGCAGACAGATAGAGGCATTATTAAAACAGAAAAAAATCGTAACACCTTCTTATATATGGGATACGGATGTATTACGTGCACATGTGGAGAATATGAAAAATATAGTGTGTGATACAGCCGGGCTTTGCTATGCCATGAAAGCCAATCCGTTTTTAATCACTGAATTTAAGGATATGGTGGATAAAATAGAGGTCTGCTCCCCCGGGGAATTACAGATATGTATGAAACACAAAATTCCGGGAAGTAAGATTATTTTTTCCGGAGTGAATAAAACAAAAGAAGATGTGGAAGCGGCATTTGAATATGGCGTGGCTGTTATGACGATAGAATCCCGGAAGCATTTTTTGCTTATTCGGGAATATTGTGAAAAGCATAAAGTGCAGGCGGATGTGTATCTTCGTCTTACAAGCGGCTCCCAGTTTGGAATGGATGCGGAAGAAATTGAAAAAATCATAGCAGAAAGAGAAAACTATCCGTATATTCATATCTGCGGCATTCATTTTTTCTCCGGTACGCAGAAGAAAAAAACGGATAAGCATAAACAGGAATTGGATGAGCTTGATGCATTTATGCTTAAACTGCAGAAGAAGTATGAGCTTAGTAATCTGACATTAGAGTATGGTGCGGGACTTGCAGCGCCTTATTTTGAAGGAGAAGATTTTGACAGTCCGTATAAGGACTTAGAGGAGCTGGCTGAATATATCAAACAGAAAAATGCCTCCTACCGCCCTGTATTGGAGCTGGGGCGCTTTTTTGCATACTCCTGCGGTGTTTATCTTACAAAAGTGGAAGAGGTAAAGTGTAATAAAGGTCATTCCTATGTTCTGGTAGACGGAGGAATCCACCAGTTGAATTATTACGGACAGAATATGGCGATGCGCATACCGAAGATGGAGCTTCTTTCGGACAATGAAAGCGGCGGGACACAGGAAAGTACCATATGTGGGTCTTTATGTACTGTTGCAGATGTACTTGTGCGTAAATGGAGCGGTCCGCTGCCAAAAGAGGGTGACGTATTTGCTTTTTATAATGCGGGTTCCTATTCCGTTACGGAAGCACCTGCTTTATTTTTAAGCCGGAAGCTGCCGGCAGTTTACCGTTGCGGAGAGGAAAATAAAATAGAGGTGCTGAGGACTCAAGATGAGTCTTATGTTCACAATCTTGGAATCGGTGAATAGATTTTTGGGGAATTGATATGTTAGTTACGTTGTTAAAATTATGTTTTTATTTTGCAGCGGTAGCCGGAGTTTATTTTCTGGTACCGAAAAAACGGCAATGGTGGGTTCTTCTTCTGGGGAACCTGCTGTTTTATTTGCACTACAGCAGTTATTTGCTGATATATCTTATTATTACAATTATTACCACCTACATAACGGGAATTCTTTTGGAAAAGAAGGGTGACGAATACAAAAATAAGATTAGACAGCAGGAAGACAAGGAATTAAAAAAGCAGATAAAAGCGCGTCTGGTAAAAGAAAAGCGATGGATTCTTGCACTTAGTCTCTGCTTAAATCTGGGTATATGGATTGCCTTAAAATATACCGGTTTTTTTGCGGAAGCGTTGAATCAGCTGTTTGCAGCATGCGGTGCAAATGCTGCACTTCCGGTTCTACGTTTTGTGATGCCGCTCGGAATGTCTTATTATACTCTTGTGGCAGCAGGCTATTGTATTGATATTTACAGAGGAAAATATAAGGCTGAGCGTAATATTTTTAAATATGCCGTCTTTTTATCCTTCTTTTTACAATTGATACAGGGACCCTTTAGCAGGTATGATGAGCTTGCCCCTTCGTTGTTTGCGGAGCATCGTTTTTCATGGGAACGTCTTTATAACGGTGCAATGCGTATTTTATGGGGAATTTTTAAGAAATGTCTGATTGCGGATAAATTGTCTGTCTGTGTGGAATATGTATATGAAAATTATGCTTCATTGGACGGAAGCTTTCTTTTTCTTGCGATGATTTTATTCGGAATTGAATTATACGCAGACTTTTCCGGTTATATGGATATTATGGTCGGAACGGGACAGATTATGGGAATTGTTCTGCCTGAGAACTTTAAACAGCCGTTTTTTGCAAAATCAATTGAAGAGTTTTGGAGAAGATGGCATATTACGCTCGGGGCATGGTTTAAAAATTATTTGTTTTATCCGGTTTCTATGAGTAAATGGGCACAAAATATCGGAGTAAAGAGCCGTAAATATTTAGGTAATCGAACAGGAAGACTGATTCCCAGTTATTTTGCACTGGTATTGGTATGGAGTGCGACAGGCCTTTGGCACGGAGCTGCGTCTCATTATCTGTATTGGGGACTTATGCAGATGGCTGTCATTTTGTTTAGCATGCAGATGGCAGGCGTATATGAAAAAATGCATCAGGCGGCACATGTGCCTGCTGATGCCGTATGGTGGCAGGTTATTCAGATGCTTCGTACATTTCTCTTATTTGCATTCATGGAAATTATGTCGGAGGCGGCTACGGCAGCAGATGCCCTTGCCATGTACGCAAAAATGCTTTTAGGCTGGCAGGAAAATATTTTCATGTCAACCGGAACACTGTTTGCCCGGATTGGAATTGTGGATAGTCTGATTGTTCTTTTGGGCGTCATCGGTATGCTTGTTGTGGACATTTTAAAGGAAAAACAAATCAGTATCAAAGCATGTGTTATGAAGCTTCCGTTATTTCCGCGTTATGTCTTTTATATCGGAATCATTTATTTAATCGTATTGGCTTCCGCCAGAGATAGTATGGGAGGAGGATTTATGTATGCGAATTTTTAAAAAAGCAGCCGTATTCCTCGTTGCATTTTTTCTGGTCGAACAGATTGCGGTATTTCTTTTGGAACCGGTAACCTTTGCCCATTTTCTTTCCTTTGATAAAAAGGAAACAGCGAGGGAGAAGGAAACCATAGATATGGCATTTTTTGGTGATTCACGTGCTATCCGTACTTTCTATCCTGATATATTTGAGGAGGAAATGGATGGCATAGGAGCTGTAATCAACGAAGGCGTAAATCAACAGCATATTGCATCAACTTATTTCTATTTAAAAGATTATGTAAACCGATATCCGTTAAAATATGCGGTCGTAAATCTGAATTATGATTATTTTTTAAATACTACAGAAGATGTGACAATTGCCAAAGGGCTGACGCTGGATAGAATCAGCTCGCCTTTTATTGCGGCAGAGTTTATCAAAGAGCGGTTTTCACTGCGCGAATATCCGGATGTTTTGAAAAGCTACCGGTACCGCCATAACATGGACGAAATTTTTGAAACAGCAGCCGAAAAGCTGACGCCGGAATATTGGAAGGGCATTGATACCAGAGAAGATATTCATTATGTAAGCAAAGGCTATGCAACATGGGATTTAACTTATAAACAGGGAAATGTCGGCACACCTGCAGGGTGCTTTGTATGGTCTGAAGAAACCGTGGAGCCGGAATTTCTTCTGTATCTGGATAAAATAGCAGCCCTGTGTAAAGAAAAAAATGTGCAGCTTTATTTTGTGGAAAGTCCGATTACGGTAAGCAGAATGTATGCAATTGAAGGATACCGTGAGTTTGACAGGACAATACGTGAAAAATGCGATGCCTTAGAAGTTCCATTTTGGAATCTTAATCTGCTAAAGGAAGACAATATATCGGTTTATGACCCGAATTTTACGGATACGGAGCATTTAAACGATAAAGGCTCGGAAAAAACAAGCCGGCTTCTGGCTTCCCTTCTTAAGCTTGATATGGAGGGCAAGGATGTTTCCTCATTCTTTTATGAGGATTTTGATGCATTTAATGAAGAATGTGCACAGATTGGTTCCTGTGATTTGTTTGTATGGGATGCAGATACACAGTGGGAACAGATTCAGTTTGATAAGCTGGGAAATAAAGAACCACAAAAGGGACAGCTTGTTCTTTTGGGAAGTGCGTATGCGGCAGAAACAATAACCCCTTTGTATTGTTTTTCTGTCACATACGATGGTGGGAAGACCTATTCCGTTTTACAGGACTACAGCACAGAGCCTGTACTGATTATTGATAAAGATGAGCTGCAAAAAGGCGCAGAATTCCGCATTGATACTAAGCCGGAAACCGGTGCCGATTTACACCACTGCTACCGGACAACATTGGATTAGTTGACGGTTGCATTTGTGTAAGTCCGGTTAACTCATTGTAGCTTTTTCGGCAAGCTGATTACGGTACCACTTACTGTATTTATACATACGGTAGGTGGTACTTATTTCTCTTAAGAGCTTTTCATTCCGGCATTCCTGTGCAAGCTTGTCCCGCTCTTCCTGCGACATATTGACAAAATCCATATAAGTCATTCGCATTTCGGTTAAGGAGCCCCTGCACGCCGGGCATACCATTTTGTGTCCGTTTAATATGTGAAAACGGGAACAATTGTTACAAAAATGTATGTACATCATATAAATCCCCCTCCTTTTACCCCGCTTATTTACTCTTGTGGGGTATAATTGCTGGATAATGCTGTTTTCAAGCCATTTTGCCATGAAATTTCATAGAAATAATCCTCTCGCAGGGTAGAAATAGCTTAAAGTGTAGCTCTATACCCCTCTTCCTTCTTTCTATTTCCGAATCAATAAAAATGCTGTTCCGGATATAATTTTATTGTATTAAGGGGAAACAATGGATGCAACAAAAAGACGTTGACAAGTAACGACATTTTTCGTAAAAATGGACAACCATATTCTTCCACAAAAATTAAGGATTTGAAGGTTGTTTGAAAGAAGGGAAGATGCTATAATATGTGATTGACATAACATGGTTATATGAGAGAAAAATGTGGCCGGTATAACGCGGTTATGTGATAAAATGAGTAAAATATTGCATCTACATAGTTTAAGAAAGGCATGGTATCAAAGTGAAAAATACATATCAGAATGACCTGGATTTTGACATGATCAATCTGGATGAAACAGCAGGCTGGGATAAGCTTGAAATCGAGTCAGCTTTATATGAAAAAAACGAGGAAGAAAGTCTTGTTTTTCAAGGTGAGGTAACCATCAGCGAAGAGGAACTGTTTGCGGAAAAAGAGGAAACAGAATATTTTGATGAAGAAGACGACAATGCATTTAATTCAGAAGAAAATGAAGTCTTTTCAGAAGAGGAGCGTTCGGATGAAGCTGCTGTAATTGTTCCAAAGAAGAAAAAATCCGCAACCGGTAAAGGGAAAAAGAGGAAAAATTGTAAAAAGAAAAAACCACAGACAATATGGGATAAAATAGCGGCGATGTTTCGAAATATGTCTGCACTTGATGGCGTTGTTGCGGTAACCGGTGTAATGGTGCTGGTAGTGGCAATTGTGACCGTGAGTGTATTTTCCGGAGCAAAAGCAGCAAAGCAGCAGGTTGCGGCATTCGCTCCTATTGGAGAGGAAATGTCCTATCTTGCCGACGGCGGAAAAGACACATTACTTGCCATGTCCGATAGGGGAAAACTGGTTCGTGATGAAGAAACAGAAGAGGAAGAAGAAACAGTAACCGAATACGAGGAAAAAGAGTTAGAAACCGGAAAGACCGTTAATGTTAATATGAAACTGACTTCTGTACAGAAGGATTTGAAAATCAAATTTGTAAACCACAAAACAGGCAAACTGATTTCAAATGTGAAATTTTCCGTCTCAATTAAGGATGCCGGTGGAAAAACGAAGGAATATTCGGATGACGATATGGATGGTATCATTTATCTGAAGGATATGACGCCTGGAAAAGCAACCGTTACGATGCTTGCAATGAGTACAGAAGACGGATTGGCATTGAATACGGCACCACAGACAATTACGATTAAGGATAAAATTGAATACAAAAAAATTGATGTGTCGGAAGAAGTAAAAAAGGAAAGTGAAGTAAATGCCGCAGTAGAAGATACCGCCAAGGAAAATGAGGTAGAAGCCCAATTGACCGATACGGTAGAATGGGTAGCCTCTACAAAGACAGAGGTTAATGCTTCGGATTCCTACGTGAAAGTAGAAAAAAGCACAATCTCCGATCCGTCCAAAACAGCAAAGGCTTTTGTGCGTATGACGTCGGTGTCCGGAAACACACCGGAATCGTCGACACCGGAATCGTCGACGCCGGAGTCATCAACACCGGAATCATCGACGCCGGAGTCATCCACACCGGAATCTTCCACACCGGAATCTTCATCAACGGAGACTACAACGCCGGCAGAGAGTACTACAACCACCACACCGCCAACATCAACAACTCCGCAGAATCCGGCAAAGAACGATAAGGTTTCCCTGCTAAAGGATACCTCGGGAAATCAGATGTATTTAAAAACATCCGACGGTAAGTATGTGGAAGCAAAATATGCGGATTATTATAATGACAAAGCGGTTTTCTATAAGAAGGTTACAACTTCTTCTTATAAATACACCGGCTGGCAGAATCTGGACGGAAAAACATATTTTTATGATGCAAACGGTAATTATGTAACCGGAGAGCAGGTTATTCAGGGGGCAAAATACAATTTTGCAAGTGACGGAGCTTTAATTACCGGTTCCGGTACAATGGGGATTGATGTGTCAAAATGGAACGGAAATATTGATTGGAATGCCGTAAAAAGTTCAGGTGTTTCCTATGTTATCATCCGTTGCGGTTATCGTGGCTCCACAACAGGTGCGTTGATTGAAGACCCGAAGTTTAAAACGAATATCAAAGGAGCAACGGCGGCAGGATTAAAGGTGGGTATTTATTTCTTTACGCAGGCTGTGAATGAAGTGGAAGCGGTGGAAGAAGCGTCCATGACAATCAGTCTGATTAAGAATTACAGTATTTCATATCCTGTATTTTTAGATGTGGAAGCAAGCGGCGGACGTGCGGATGGCCTTGACCGCAATACCAGAACAAAGGTAATCAAAGCATACTGTGAGACAATCCGTAACAGTGGATATACCGCAGGCGTATATGCGAATAAGACATGGCTTAATTCTTATATGAATGCGGGGAAACTCAATTCCTATAAAATATGGCTTGCCCAATATAATACGACACCGACATACGGTGGTAAATATGATTTGTGGCAGTATACATCGAAAGGGCAGGTAAAGGGAATCAGCGGATATACGGACTTAAATCTAAGCTATATGGGATATTAGTATTATTTCAGAGGGGGGAAAGTAATGTACGAAGAAACAGAAGATGGATTTAGACCGGATGGTAACTATGATATTCATGGGACACCGGAAGGGTATAAAGACGGGAAAGATTGTAGGTTTCACTGCAGTAGGAACTTTTGTTTATGAGTGTAAGGGCGATTCATTCAATCTTGATAAGGTCTTGAAAAAGACAGGAAGAGCTTCTGGCCGGTGTAGTTATTTTGCTCTTGGGCAGTGCGCTTTTGGCTGCATTGCCGGGTCTGGTTATTTGCTTATTTATCCGTTTATTTTTCGGCAGAAAATAAGAAGGTATGAAATTTTCTCCGAAAAGTTGTATATTTATTTACTGCATTTTTTATAGTGATTTTTATGTTAAAATGACCGGGATTTTGAAGAATCTTCAAAATCCCGGTCATTAGATTTATAGGGATACACAAAAGGTGTGTTTTGTGGTAAAATAAAAAGCAGTATGGATTTTTATGGGATAGGATGTTTAAAATCCAAATTGAGACAGAAATACTGAAAAAACATCTTGGAGGATGGGATATGAGAACTTATTTGGTAACAGGTGGTGCCGGATTTATCGGTTCCAACTACATTCATTACATGTTTAAAAAATATGATAATGATATCCGCATTATTAATGTCGATGCATTGACATATGCAGGCAATCTTGAAAACCTGAAGGATATTGAAAACAGAGAAAACTATACATTTATAAAAGCAGATATCTGCGATAAAGAAGCAATAACAAAGATATTTGAGGAAAATGATATCGACCGTGTCGTACATTTTGCGGCAGAAAGCCATGTGGACAGAAGTATTAAAAATCCGGAAGTGTTTGTACAGACAAATGTACTCGGAACCGCTGTTATGTTAAACTGCGCAAAGGCTGCATGGGAATTGCCGGACGGTACGTTTAAGGAAGGAAAGAAATTCCTTCATGTATCCACGGATGAAGTATATGGTTCCCTGCCGGATGATGATAACGCATTTTTCTATGAAACATCCCCTTATGACCCACACAGCCCGTATTCTGCAAGCAAGGCTTCTTCGGACATGCTGGTAAAGGCATATATGGATACCTATAAGTTCCCGGCTAATATTACGAACTGCTCCAATAATTACGGACCGTATCAGTTCCCGGAAAAACTGATTCCCCTTATTATCAACAATGCATTGCAGGGTAAAAAGCTTCCGGTATACGGTGACGGCAAAAATGTCCGTGATTGGTTATATGTTGAAGACCATGCGAAAGCAATTGATATGGTACAGGAAAAAGGAAAGTTATTTGAAACCTATAATGTGGGTGGTCATAACGAAAAGCAGAATATCGAAATCATTCATATTATTATAGAAACCCTGCAGGAAATGCTTCCTGATTCCGACCCGCGTAAAGCACTTGTATCAAAGGATTTGATTACGTTTGTGGAAGACCGTAAGGGACATGACAGAAGATATGCCATTGCCCCGGATAAAATCAAAGCAGACCTTGGATGGGAGCCCGAAACAATGTTCAAAGAAGGCATCAAATTAACCATTAAATGGTTCTTTGAGCATGAAGAATGGATGAAGAATGTAACAAGCGGCGATTACCAGAAATACTACGAAGATATGTACAATATGAAAAGATAATTAAAATTATTTTTTCATAAAATTGTTTTAAGAAAGGACATACAATGAAAGGTATTATTTTAGCAGGCGGCAGCGGCACCAGACTTTATCCGCTGACCAAAGCCATTTCCAAACAGATTATGCCGGTATATGATAAGCCGATGATTTATTATCCGCTTTCTACACTTATGCTGGCCGGTATCAGGGAAGTATTGATTATATCCACTCCGAGAGATTTGCCGGTATTTAAAGAACTGTTAGGTGACGGCAGCCAGCTTGGAATGCATTTTGAATATGCAGTGCAGGAGGTTCCGAGAGGACTTGCGGATGCTTTTATTATTGGAGCCGATTTCATTAAGGATGATAGTGTGGCACTTGTACTCGGCGATAATATTTTTTACGGACAGAGCTTTTCCAAGCTGCTTCGTGAGGTTGCAGAACGAAAAAGCGGTGCCACTATTTTCGGATATTATGTACGTGACCCGAGAGAATACGGTGTGGTGGAATTTGATGAGAACGGAAAGGCACTCTCCATTGAAGAAAAGCCGGAGCATCCGAAGAGTAATTATGCAGTTCCGGGCCTTTATTTTTATGATAATGACGTTGTGGAAATTGCAAGAAATGTCAAACCGTCTGCACGCGGTGAGATTGAGATTACATCTATTAATAATGAATATCTGCGCAGAGGAACGCTTCGCGTAGAAACAATGGGAAGAGGATTTGCATGGCTTGATACGGGTAATCACGATTCCTTGCTGGACGCGGCTGATTTTGTGGCGGCATTCCAGAAAAGACAAGGGCTGTATATCTCCTGTATTGAAGAAATTGCATATAAAAGAGGATTTATCTCAAGGGAGCAGCTTTTAAAGTTGGCGGAGCCGTTGCTTAAGACGGACTACGGAAAATATCTGACAGAGGTAGCAAATGGACTCTAGGATTCTACGATATGCCGTGCTTGTAGTGACATTATTTGTGGGCAGTGTGTTTGTTCTGATGCTGGGAATAAACGGCTATTTCACAAAAAATGAAATACAGCCGGCAGTGGCGCAGGAAGCGGTTGCAGAAAATGAATATGTAGAGGAAGACGGCTATGTAAAAGGCTCTGACCTTTCTGCATGGATGAATGACGATACCTTCTTTGATGTGGAAAAATCTTCTACATTACAAAAAATCGAAAATGAACAAAAAACACTCTCTCTGGTTGTGTCATCGGTAGAAAAGGATTTGCGGATTCATATCGTGAACGGAAAAGGAAAACCGGTTACAGGATATGTTTTTAATGTGCGTGTCGGGGAAGACGGATTATACAAGGATTCGGACCGGGACGGAGAAATATATATTTCGGATTTAAAGCCGGGAGAATATGAAGTTTTGCTTGAGGCAGCCGAAGAATTTTACGTACCGGAAGAAGCGGTTGTTGCGAAAGTAAAAGCTAATATTGAGTATCAGGCGATTGCTGATATTTCTTATCTGATTAAAACAGAGGATGAGATTGATGCCAAAAAAGAAGATACGGCCGTAAAGGATGCGGCACTTGATTCGGAGGGCGGTTCGGCAATCAAGCTTACGGATGACGCCCGCTTCGGAATAGATGTTTCAAAATGGAATAAAGAAATTGATTGGGAACAGATTGCAAAAGAAGGTGTGGATTTTGCAATTATACGTGCAGGCTATCGCGGAAGCGTAAGTGGCAGCCTTGTAGTAGACCCATACTTTGAAAAAAATATAAAAGGAGCAACGGATAACGGAATAGATGTCGGCATTTATTTCTTTACGCAGGCAGTCAATGAACGTGAAGCGGTAGAAGAAGCAAGTATTGTTATGAGTCTTGTACAGGGCTATGATATTTCATATCCGATTTTTATAGATACGGAAGGTGCAGGCGGCAGAGGACGTGCCGACAGCTTAGAGGTTGCGCAACGCTCGGGAATCTGTCAGGCATTTTGCGAAACGATTCGTTCCGGCGGGTATACGGCAGGAATCTATGCAAGCAAAAATTGGCTGTCCAACCGTCTGGATATTACAAAATTTTCCGGCGATAATGTTATCTGGCTTGCAGAATATAAGGATAAACCGACGTATGGAGGTACATACGGCATGTGGCAGTATACATCCTCCGGAAGAATTAACGGTATTGAAGGAAGAGTTGATTTTAATCTCTGTTATCTGGATTTCGGAAAAAAAGAAGAGCCGGTTGAGGAATATATAAGAAAAGCAGATGTAGAAGAAAATAGATAGTTTTTTGAATCAATATGAAAACGAAGTAGAAGTGTAAAGACCGCAGAAAGGTGTGTAGTAAGAATGGGTAAAATTACGGTAGAAACATGTAAAATAGAAGGACTGAAGGTTATCACACCAACAGTATTCGGTGATGCCAGAGGCTATTTTATGGAAACCTATCAATATGAGGATTTTAAGACGGCCGGGATTGATGTAGTGTTTGTACAGGATAACCAGTCTGCATCTAAAAAAGGTGTGCTGCGCGGACTTCATTTCCAAATCAACCATCCGCAGGATAAGCTTGTGCGTGTAATAAAAGGAGAAGTATACGATGTCGCAGTGGATTTGCGTAAAGAATCTCCTACGTTCGGACAATGGTATGGTGTTTTATTAAGTGAAGAGAATAAGAAACAGTTCTTTATTCCGAAGGGATTTGCACATGGTTTCTTAGTATTATCCGATTATGCGGAATTCTGTTATAAATGCAGTGATTTTTACCATCCGAACGATGAAGGCGGACTTGCCTATAATGACCCTGATATTGGGGTGGATTGGCCGATTCCGGAAGAAATGGAGTTAATTATGTCCGATAAAGATAAGATGTGGGGCGGTATTAAAGAATATAAGGAAAACCATCTGTAATGGTTTCTACCGGAAAACTTTTTGTAAAGCCTAAAGGAGCTTTTTTCATGAAAGGATTTAAGTTAAAACGGGGCGTTTCAAAGCCTGTCGGAATTGCCGTTTTTACGACGGTTATGCTTATAATGGCGATAGTGATTTTACTTTATCACAATCCATTGGCTGACCCTGTGCAGGAAATTGTTAAAAAGGTCATTGCCTGTATCATTATTGCGGCAACAATAGTTATTTTCATCTGTTTATATGATAAAATAACGGTTTTACCGCTGGAATTGTACCAGAGCCGCCATTTAATCTGGAAGCTTGCAAAAAATGATTTTAAAAAGCGCTATGCGGGATCGTATCTGGGTGCTGTCTGGGCAATGGTACAGCCGGTTGTAACGGTAGTAATGTATTATATCGTGTTTGATGTGATTATGGGAACCGGAAGAGGGATGGTTCCGGACAAGCCATATGTTTTATTTCTGACAGCGGGACTTGTTCCGTGGTTTTATTTTAGTGAGGCGCTAAACAGCGGAACAAACGCACTGATTGAATATAACTATCTTGTGAAAAAGGTGGTTTTTAAAATCAGTGTTCTGCCGATTATCAAGATAATTGCAGCCACGTTTATTCATGCCTTCTTTATTCTTGTTTTATTGGTTATTTCAGCATGCTACGGATATTTTCCGACGGTATACACGCTTCAGATATTATATTACAGCGCGTGCCTGTTTATATTTGTTCTGGGGCTCTGTTATTCAACCTGTGCGATTATGGTGTTTTTTAAGGATATCGGACAGATAATCAGTATTTTGTTACAGATTGGTATGTGGGCAACGCCGATTTTATGGGACGTGGAAGCATTGTCTCCTACCATACAGATGATTGTAAAGATAAATCCGCTTGTCTATATTGTGAATGGATATCGAAGTGCAATTTTTGAAAGATCATGGTTTTTTGAAGATTTTTATTCCACTATGTATTTCTGGATCTTTACGGTAGTGGTATTTGGAATCGGTGCATTAGTCTTTAAACGGCTTAAGGTGCATTTTTCTGATGTATTGTAAATATACGTCTTCGGAAAGGGCTGAAATGGAAGATAAAAAGATTTCGATTTGTGTCGATCATATTTCAAAAATCTATAAATTATACGATAAACCGTCTGACCGTATGAAGGAAGCATTGGGATTATCCCGCAGAAAGCTCCACAAAGAGCATTATGCACTCCGGGGAGTGGATATGACTATTTTCCAGGGTGAAACAGTCGGTATTATTGGTACAAACGGTTCGGGTAAATCAACAATATTAAAAATAATTACCGGTGTTTTGAATCCGACCAGCGGCAATTTGACGGTTAACGGACGAATCTCAGCACTGCTTGAGCTTGGGGCCGGATTTAATATGGAATACAACGGTATTGAAAACATTTATCTGAACGGAACCATGATGGGGTTTTCGGAAAAAGAAATTGATGAGAGATTACAGGATATTCTTGATTTCGCAGATATCGGGGAATATGTATATCAGCCGTGTAAGACGTATTCCAGCGGTATGTTTGTTCGTCTGGCATTTGCTGTTGCCATCAATATTGACCCGGAGATTCTAATCGTGGATGAAGCATTATCGGTCGGGGATGTTTTTTTTCAGGCAAAATGCTACCATAAGTTTGAAGAATTCAAAAAGATGGGCAAAACAATTTTATTTGTAAGTCATGATTTAAGCAGCATTGCAAAATATTGTGACCGGGTAATTTTGTTAAATCAGGGTTATAAGCTCGGTGAAGGAAGCCCGAAAGAGATGATAGATGCTTATAAACAGGTGCTTGTCGGGCAGTATACACTTCCCGAGGAAGAAGATTCTCTCTTAGAGGATAAGGAAATTACGGAACTTGCTGCAGAAGTATCTAAGGGAAATAAAAAGAAAACAAAAACGAATGAAGAAGTCGCAGCAAATATCCTGGGAGTGAATCCCGATGCGCTGGAATACGGTACGAAGGCTGCTGTCATTCATGATTACTATATTACGGATGCAAAGGGAACAAAAACAAGTGCCGTAATCAAAGGCGAAGAATTTACCCTGCGTTATAAGGTTAGATTTACGGAGGATATTCCGTCTCCCATTTTTGCGTTTACCATTAAAAATGTGCACGGGACAGAGATTACCGGAACAAATACCATGTTTGAAAAAGCCTTCCTTTGCAGCGTGAAAAAGGGAGAAGAAAAGGAAGTAACCTTTACGCAGAAAATGGACCTTCAGGGTGGGGAATATTTAATTTCCCTAGGGGTTACCGGCTATGAAAAAGAAAAATTTGAGGTTTATCACCGACTTTATGACGTATTGAATGTAACCGTGGTCTCCGATAAAAATACAGTCGGTTACTATGACATGAATTCCCGTGTGGAAGTAAAATAAAGAGGACTGAAGGTAGCAATGGAAAAGATAGAACAAATCGGAAAAGTAACTTTAGATTATACATTTTATCCGGGAGAGGATTATTATTGTGATGGTGCCGTAGAGGATGAACTGCTTCGAATTGCAAAAAATCATTCACCTGTGGAATTTCCGGCACTGATTGAGAAAAGCGGAAGCTGGCCGTTGTTATATCACTTATCCATACAGCGTGAAAACATTGTCAGCTGGCTTCCCATTACAAAAGAAATGAAGGTATTGGAAATCGGCTCCGGTTGCGGTGCAATCACAGGTGCTCTTGCAAAAAAGGCAGGAAGTGTTACCTGTGTAGACCTTTCCCGTAAAAGGAGTCTGATTAATGCATACCGCCATGAGGAGTGCGATAATGTAACCATAAAGGTGGGCAACTTTAAAGATGTTGAGCCGGCTCTTGAAAAGGATTACGATTGTGCTCTTTTAATCGGTGTTTTGGAATACGGTGAAAGCTATATCGGTGGAGAAAAGCCGTTTGAAACATTTATCCGAACAATCCGTAAACATGTTAAAAAAAGCGGCAATATTATTATTGCGATTGAAAACCGCTTTGGCTTGAAATATTGGGCAGGCTGCAGGGAAGACCATAACGGTGAATTCTTCAGCGGAATTGAAGGATACCCCGAGGGAAGCTGTGCTAAAACATTTTCAAGGAAAGAATTAGAAAAGATTTGTAAGTCAGCAGGAGAGAGGAAGGTTTCATTTTATTATCCGTACCCGGATTACAAATTTATGACGACATTATTTTCGGATGACAGACTTCCGCTCAAAGGGGAACTGACAAACAATGAAAGAAATTTTGACAGGGACAGAATGAAGCTGTTTGATGAATCCGGAGTATTTGACAGCGTGATTGATGAAAAACAGTTCCCGTTTTTTTCCAATTCCTATCTTTTGGTGTTGGGAGCAAAGCCGGAAACCGAGTATATCCGTTACAGCAATGACAGAGCGGATGAATATCGTATCGCAACCGAGATTTTAACAAGAGAAGGAACAAAACTTGTTAAAAAGCACGCGTTATCGAATGAAGCAAAGAAACATATATCACGCATGAAGCCCATGTATGATTTATTGGCTGAGCGATACAGTAGCGGAAGGCTTGTGGTGAATCCTTTAATAGATGAGGATGAGACGAGTGTAACCTTTTCTTATGAGACGGGGACTCCTCTTTCGGAGCTTCTGGATGAAAAGCTTAAGAATAATGATATTGATGGATTTATTGCGCTTTTCTTTGAATTTACAGACCGTATCGGAGAAAGACCGGAGATGCTGATAGCGGATTATGATATGGTTTTCTCCAATATTCTTGTCGATGGCGATGCGTGGAAACTGTTGGATTATGAATGGACCTATGAGAAGCAGATACCGGTAAAAGAACTGGCTTTTCGGGCGCTGTACTGTTATTTGCTTGAGGATGAAAAGAGAAATAAATTTAATTTTGATTTAATTTTAGACAAGCTTGATATTACACCTGATGAAGCGGATGGGTATCGTGAAAGGGAGATGTATTTCCAGAAACATGTGACCGGAAAGCGTATGTCGATGCCGCAGCTTCGTGAGCTTATTGGCGGGGCAGTGATTGTTCCGCAAAAGTCTCTGCTTGCAAAAGAGGAGGGAGCAGAGAAAAAACGGGTGCAGATTTATTATGATGAGGGAGAAGGCTTTTCGGAAAGCAATTCCTTCTTTATTGGGAGTCCATACGATGCGGCCGGCAGTTTGGTAATTGAGCTTGATTTACCGTCTGCTGTTAAGACGATTCGTATTGACCCGGGAATGCTTCCGTGTATTACCACAATAAAGGAAGCTGTGTTAAATGGAGAACTGCTTACGATTACCGATTCAAAGGTATGTACGGTAAACGGAAAGGCAGTTCGTGATAAAGAGAAACAGAATATGACTGTTTCATTTGCAACAAAAGACCCCAATATTATGATTCGTGTATCCGACAGGGTAAAAAGTACGGGAAATGCTTTCCGGATAACGATTCAGACGGTGTTTTTACCGGAAACTATGGCGGCAGCCTTAGAAAAGGAGTTAAAGAAGAAAATCCGTTTATGATAAATCGATTGAAACAGTCAGTAAAGTCATCTATGATGCGGAGAAAAATTGAAGAATATGAAGCAGCTCTGGATGAACAGTACGAAAGCTACCATGACTGGATTTTAAAACGAGAAAAGGAGTACAGAGATACCCTCTCGGAAGAAGGGGGAGCCTTGTCTGTTCGGATTGCGGAGTTTAACGATTTCTGTCCCGAATTTGTGGAAAAAGCAGATTCTGACATACTAGTTTTTGCAAATCAGAAGGAATTTCTGGATGAGTATGCTCCTTTGGTAATTTCCGATTATTTCATGCAAAATCCGGAATGTATACTTTTGTATGGTGATGAGGATGAGTGGAACTTTGCAAGAACCATTCGCATGAATCCCTGGTTTAAACCGGATTTTTCACCGGATACGCTTTTGGAATATCTGTATTACGGAAATGTTCTGGCTTTTAGAACGAATGCATTGAAGCAAGCGTTAAGACACGAACAGGAAATATGCTTTAAGGAAGCAATAAAAGCGTTATATGAGATTTGCCTTTGTATGTCGCTTCCACCGAAAAAAGGAGCTGTCGGTCATCTAAAATATGTTTTATATCATTCTCCTGCAATAAGGCATTTGTACGATAATTCGATGCAGGATGGAGACAGACTTATAAAAACAAATGGTAAGGTATCTGTCATCATTCCGTCGAAGGACCATCCGGATATACTGGACGGCTGCTTACGGTCTCTTGTAAGAACGGCTGATGATACGGATTATGAAATAGTTGTCGTAGATAACGGCAGCAATGATGTGAATCGTAAAAAATACGAAGAATTATCGATTACATTTAAGTTTAATTATATATATCAGCCAATGCAGTTCCATTTCTCGCGGATGTGCAACCTTGGTGCAGAACATGCAAAAGGTGAATTCCTGTTGTTTTTGAACGATGATATCGAAGCACTTAAAACAGGCTGGTTGTCACATATGAGAAAGATAGCTGCAAGAGCTCATGCAGGTGCGGTGGGAGCTAAGCTGTATTATCCCGATTCTAAAATAATCCAGCATGCCGGTATTACCAATTTGAGGCTGGGACCGGTTCATAAGCTGCAATTTTTAGAGGATGTAAGACCGTATTATGACGGAAGAAATTGTATTGACTGTAATGTAATTGCCGTTACCGGAGCATGTCTTATGGTCAGAAGAGAAGTATTTGCCGAGTGTGGCGGCTTCTCAGATGAATTGCCGGTAGCCTTTAATGATGTGGAGCTTTGCTTCCGCATTTATAAAAAAGGATATTTTAATATTGTCTGCAATTCGATTGCGCTGTGCCACCACGAGTCTTTAAGCAGAGGAAATGATGAGTCTAAGGAAAAACTGCTACGTTTATCTGCAGAAAGGGATAAGCTGTATGCGATGCATCCGGATTTGTATGGGACAGACCCGTTTTATCATCCGTATCTTTGCAATGAGATTTTAGATACAAATTACTCGTATGCTTATCAGTATCCCGCGGGCTGTGATGTTGCGGTAGCAGAACCGTATAAATGGAAGCAGCCCATAAAGGATGAATGGTATAATGAGTGCCTTCAAATCAGCATGGAATATGCCGGAGAATTGGAGGCGTGGACAGACTTTCCCGGTAAAAAAGGTGATTTTCTTTATTTTCAGGGTTATCAATTTGTAATCGGCTCGGAAAATCCCTGTTTTGTCAGATATCTGTTATGCAGGGATGAGAAGACGAAAGATGTATGGAAGATACCGTGCACGGATACCTTCCGCCCGGATTTGGACAAAAATATATCGGAAGGACATGCATCACTTTGCGGATTTGCACTTGTAATAGATAAAAATAGGCTTCCTAAAGGGAGATATCGTGTCGGCTGTATGGCGGAAAGCCTGGTCGGACGTCAGAAATTATGCAGATTTACGAATAAATATATAGAGGTCTGAGGCATCAGATAAGGAGTTTGTATGAGCGAAACAAAGCAGGAATTGTCAGCGTATGAAAAAGAACATTTAAAATGTGCGGAATATGCGGAACGGATTGCCAGATTGGAAGAGGAAAATGATTATCTGCAGTTTCGACTTGACCGTATTCATAACCATCCGCTCTGGAAATCAACTGCAGGACTGCGTAAAGCCATGCATACCGTAAAGAGGCAGACTGACCGCATAAAAAACTGCGGCGGACCACGGGGGGTTATTGCAAAGCTTCGTTATAAGCAGCATGAGAGGATGGCCATGAAACAGCATGGCAGTGCAAGCTTTCCGGATGAAGAGGAACGAAAAAGACAGCAGGAGGCTGTTTTTTCGCACAATATAAAGTTCAGTATTCTTGTTCCGCTGTATAATACACCTGAAAATTTTTTGCGTGAGATGATTGGTTCCGTAAAATGGCAGACATATCAGAATTGGGAGCTGTGTCTGGCGGACGGTTCGGATGATAAACATGAGAATGTTGGCAGAATCTGTGCGGAATATGCAAAAGCGGATGCACGTATCAAATATTCAAAGCTTGTGAAGAATGAAGGTATTTCAGGAAATACGAATGAATGCTTAAAACTGGCTACGGGTGATTATATCGGTCTGTTTGACCATGATGATGTGCTTCATCCCTCGGTATTGTTTGAATACGCAAAAGCGATTGATGCGCAGGGAGCGGATTATCTGTACTGTGATGAGACGACATTTAAGGACGGCAGTATTGATAATATGATTACCCTTCATTTTAAACCGGATTATGCCATTGATAATCTGCGTGCAAATAATTATATCTGCCACTTCAGCTGTTTTAAAAAAGAGCTTCTTGATGGTATGGAACTGTTTAGAAAACAGTTTGACGGCAGCCAGGATCATGATATGATTCTTCGTCTGACAGATAAAGCAGAGAAGGTCGTACATGTGCCGAAACTTTTGTATTATTGGCGCTCCCATGCGGGTAGTGTGGCATCGGATATTTCGGCAAAATCGTATGCAATTGAGGCTGCAAGGGGAGCAGTGGCGGACCATCTTCGAGCACATGGCTTTAAGCATTTTAAAATAACAGGGACAAGGGCATTTGAAACCATTTTTAAAATCAGCTATGAAATTATCGGTAATCCGAAGATATCGATTGTGATTGCCAATAAGGATCATGCGGATGATTTGAGAAGATGCATAACCTCTATCCGTGAGAAGTCCACATATGACAACTACGAGATTATAGTAGTCGAAAATAACAGTGAAACTGAGGGAATTTTTGAATATTATAAGGAACTGACTGACGAAAAAATAAAGGTTGTTCGTTATGAGGGCGACTTCAATTATTCCGCAATCAATAATCTGGGCGTTGAATTTGCGGACGGTGAATATGTACTTCTTCTGAATAATGATACGCAGGTTATTACGGTAAATTGGCTGGAGGAGCTTCTGATGTATGCACAGCGCAAGGATGTCGGTGCGGTCGGTGGCAAGCTGTTTTACGCCAATAAAACAATTCAGCATGCAGGTGTAGTGATTGGACTTGGTGCCCACAGAACAGCAGGACATACACATTACGGACAGAGCAGGGAAAATCTCGGATATATGGGTAGGCTCTGCTATGCACAGAATGTCAGCGCTGTTACAGGTGCCTGTCTGATGGTAAAGAAGCATCTTTTTACGGAAATGGGCGGATTGGATACGGATTTTGCCGTTTCCTTAAATGATGTGGATTTCTGCCTAAAGCTTCGCAGAAAAGGATATTTGAACGTGTTTACTCCTTTTGCGGAATTGTATCACTTTGAATCTGTTTCCAGAGGTCTGGATGATCATGGTGAAAAGGCAGAGCGTTACAATAAAGAATCTGAGCTTTTCCGTGAAAGATGGAAGGATGAGCTTGCCAAGGGAGACCCCTACTATAATGTAAATTTTTCATTGGATAGAAGTGACTATTCATTGAAAGTGTGATATATTGAAAACAAAATAAACGGAGGTTTTACAGATGGGCTATAAGGATGAATATCAGTTTTGGCTTACGGATGCATATTTTGATGCATCAACGAAAGAAGAGTTAAAGTCGATTGAGAACGATGAAAAAGAGATTGAAGATCGTTTTTATAAAGAATTGGAATTCGGTACAGGCGGTCTGCGCGGTGTAATCGGAGCAGGTACAAACCGTATGAATGTATATACTGTCAGAAAGGCAACACAGGGTCTTGCTAATTATATCATTAAGCAGGGCGGTGAGAAGAAAGGCGTGGCAATTGCATACGATTCCCGTTTCATGTCTCCCGAATTTGCGGATGAAGCCGCACTCTGCCTGGCTGCAAACGGTATTAAAGCATATGTATTTGATGCACTTCGTCCGACTCCGGAATTATCATTTGCACTTCGTACATTGGGCTGTATTTCCGGTGTCGTTGTAACGGCAAGCCACAATCCGCCTGAGTATAACGGATATAAGGTATATTGGGAGGACGGCGCACAGGTTACGGCTCCGAAGGATAAAGAAATTATTACGGAAGTGAAAAACGTAACGGATTATCATACCGTTAAAACGATGGATAAAAAAGAGGCCATGGAAGCAGGTTTATATCAGGTAATCGGAAAAGAAATCGATGATGCTTATATGGCAGAGCTGAAGAAACAGATTATTCACCCGGAAATCATTACCGAAATGGCAGAAGAAATCAAAATTGTTTATACACCGTTTAACGGAACCGGTAATGTGCCTGTCAGAAGAATTTTAAGCGAGCTTGGATTTAAAAATGTATATGTTGTTCCCGAGCAGGAAATGCCGGATCCTAAGTTTACAACACTCGAATACCCGAATCCGGAAGACCCGAAGGCATTTACATTAGCTCTTAAGCTTGCAAAAGAAAAAAATGCAGATATCGTATTGGCAACCGATCCGGATGCGGACAGACTCGGTATTTATGCGCTTGATACAAAGAGCGGTGAATATGTTCCTTTTACCGGAAACATGTCAGGTATGCTGATTGCGGATTACATTTTAAGAGAGCGTACCAATACGAATACAATGCCTGCCAATCCGGCAATGGTTAAGACGATTGTTACAACCAATATGGCAGATGTAATTGCCAAGACATATAATGTTAAACTGATTGAAGTTTTGACGGGCTTTAAATTTATCGGAGAACAGATTAAACTGTTTGAACAGACAGGAAGCAATCACTATGTATTCGGTCTGGAAGAAAGCTATGGCTGTCTTGCCGGGACACATGCACGTGATAAGGATGCTGTTGTAGCGGTTATGTGTTTGTGTGAGGTTGCCGCATGGTGCAAGAAGCATGGTAAGACCGTATGGGATCAGATGCTTGAAATGTATGAGAAATACGGATACTTCAAGGAAGATTTGTACACGATTACATTAAAGGGTATTGACGGTTCTAAACAGATTGCGGCTATTATGGATGGTTTAAGAAAGAATCCTCCGAAAGCATTCGGCGATTTGTCTGTAGTATCCATGCGTGATTATGAAAGCGGAAAAGTGCTGAATCCGGAAACAGGTGAGGAAAGTGAAACAGGACTTCCGAAGTCCAATGTATTGTATTTCGACCTTACAAACGACTCATGGTGCTGCGCAAGACCTTCCGGAACGGAGCCTAAGATTAAATTCTACATGGGTGTTAAGGGCAGCAGTCTTGAAGATGCAGCAGAAAAGAATGCAAAATTAACAGAAAACCTGAAAGCGGTTTTATAAAAATGATACACTGAAAGATTAAGTTTCCTGCGGATAATTTGTAAAATTGGGTTATTCGCAGGAAATATCCTTATTATCCGAAATAAACAGGGGTAAGAATGATTACTATATCAAATTTGAAAAAAACTTTCTATTATCTGCAAAAAAACGGAATCATTGATACCTATTATGCGGTCCGGGAGCGTTTTTTTGCGAGAAAATCAAAGTTGTATCCTGACAGAAATTATCAGTTTGTGCCAATAGATGAAAATACAGAGCGCAAACAGCGTGAAAGAGTTTTTGAAAAAGCATATTTGTTCAGTATTTTAGTCCCGATGTATGAAACCAGACCGGAATTTGCTAAGGCAATGATTGAATCTGTATTGGGACAGACCTATGCAAATTGGGAACTGATTCTTGCAGACAGTTCAGAAAGTGATGTGGTAGAAAAAACGGTATCTCTTTATAAAGATGAGAGAATCCGCTACGTTAAGCTTTATAAAAATGAAGGAATTTCCGAAAATACAAATGCAGCACTCCGCCTTGCAAAGGGGGATTATATCGGGCTTTTGGACCATGATGATTTATTGACACCGGATGCTCTGTTTGAAATGGCTTCGTGTTTACAGCGCTCAGCGCGTGATGCAGAGGAAGCAGCTTTCGTATATTCGGATGAAGATAAATGTGATACAGACGGTGAAATATTTTATGAACCAAATATTAAACCTGATTTTAATTTTGATTTATTGCTTTCCAATAACTATATTTGCCATTTTACATTAATGAAGGCAGATTTGATGAAACAGCTTGGCTTCCGCAAAGAATATGATGGTGCACAGGATTATGACCTTGTGCTGCGGGCAGTGCTATATAAAAAGCCGGAAGATGTGATTCTTCATGTAGATAAGGTGCTGTATCATTGGCGGTGTCATCAGGATTCAACAGCCGCAAATCCCCGCAGTAAGCAGTACGCATATGAAGCAGGAAGACATGCCGTGCAGGATGCATTCGGAAGCTTTTTGCAGAATATGCACGGGGCAGATAATGTTGTATATTCTGAAAAGGATGTATTTTATGTAAACAATATTCCGGTGCGTGTGGCGCACACAAAGCACAACGGCTTTTACCGGATTATTTATGGAAATGAAACGGCACCCGATATTTTTACAGTACGGAAAGATATTGGAATTGTTGCAGGAAGTGTTAAAAAACAGCATAAAATAACGGGTGGAATCAAAGATAAACACGGTTTTTGCCCATATCGGGGGTTGCCTGCAGGATTTAGCGGTTATCTGCATAGAAACGCCCTCCAGCAGGACTGCGAGCAGGCGGATTTGGAGAACGCACAGATACGAAATGAACTGAATGAAATCATAGCCGAAAATATAAAATCAAATCTAAATTTAACTGAAAGCAATGAGCTGATTTTTGCGGTTGCCAAAGAAAATAATTACAGAATTTTGTATGACCCGTTCTTTCATGTTTAGTAATCTGTTATTTTTTGTAATCTGTTAGTGCAAAAATAATTATAAGTATAAAGAAAAGAAAACAATGAGAAAATGAAAACAACTGTCATCATACCGAATTTTAACGGAAAAGAATATTTAAAAAACTGTCTGCTGTCGCTTTTACGGTGTGAACCGTCTGATTTTAAAATCATTGTGGTGGATAATGGCTCTACTGACGGCAGTGCCATGCTTTTAGAAGAAGAATTTCCGCAAGTGGAGAGTATTCTGTTAAAAGAAAATACCGGCTTTGCGGCGGCAGTGAACAGGGGACTTGAAAAAACTAAAACTCCCTATGCGCTTCTTTTAAATAACGATACGACTGTTGAATCGGATTTTGTATCAAATATGGAAAAGGCACTGGAAAGGGATAATAGATGTTTTTCGGTAAGCGCCAAAATGCTCATGATGCAGGAGCCGTCTTTGCTGGACGGAGCAGGAGATTTGTATTGTGCTCTCGGATGGGCATTTGCCTTGGGAAAGGGAAAACCGGCTGATAAATATTATGGAGTACCGGCACGCATTTTCAGCGGCTGTGGCGGAGCAGTGATTTATCGTATGGATGTGATGCAGGAAACCGGTTTTTTTGACGAAAATCATTTTGCGTATCTGGAGGATGTCGATATCGGATACCGCGCAAGGCTTTTGGGCTATAAAAACTATTATGAGCCTTCGGCTGTCTGTTACCATGCAGGGAGCGGCTTCAGCGGTTCGCGGTATAATGAATTTAAAATCAGTCTGTCCTCAAGAAACAGCATCTATCTTGTTTTAAAGAATATGCCTCTTTTGCAGATTCTTTTCAACCTTCCCTTCCTTTTTGCAGGTTTTTTTGTAAAATTTGTTTTTTTTGCCGTGAAGGGTTATGGGAATACTTATTGTAAAGGACTGTTAAACGGTTTTAACCTATATTTCTCTAAAGAAGGAAGAGGACACAAAGTTCCTTTTAAAATGAAAAATCTTCCTCATTATATAGCAATAGAATGGGAACTTCTTGTGAATGTTATTCGGCGTTTCTGCGGATGATTTGACGAATGGTTATTTTTTTTGTAAAATAATAAAAATTAGTTTTCGCCGGTTTTAAGAATTTTTTAAGTTGTACTTTGCGGGATATTATTGTACTATATTTGATAGTATTTAAAGCAGGGTGGCATTATGATAAAGGACAACCAAAAATATTTTAACAGACTGCATTTTTTTATGGATGCTCTGGTCATAGCAGGTTCTTATATGCTTTCCTGGTATTTAAAGTTTGAAGGACCTTTTGCAGATAAATCCAAAGGCGCGCATTCAATGGGATTCTATTTTGCCGCGCTTTATTTTGTTGTCCCGGTTTATCTTATTTTGTATTACATGAACAAAATGTATACGCCGAAGCGTACACAAAGTGTGGAAACCGAAATTGTAAATGTGTGTAAGGCGAATGTAACAGGTGCCCTTTTGTTCATGGTTGCCCTTACGGCTTTTAAGATTCAGGATTTCTCGCGCGGACTGATTGGTATCTTTTTTATTCTTAATATCGTCCTTACCTTGGCGGTTCGTTGTTTTATAAGGTTTGTCCTGCGTTTTTTCAGGAAAAAGGGATATAATTTAAAGTATATTTTACTGGTTGGCTATTCACGTGCGGCAGAGGAATATATTAACCGTATCAATGCAAATCCGCAGTGGGGATATGTAATCCGCGGGATATTGGACGACCATGTTCCTAGAGGAACGGTATATCGGGGGGTAAAGGTTGTTGGTACGATTGATAATCTGACGGAAATTCTTCCGGTCAGCGAATTGGATGAGATTGCAGTTACGCTGGCACTTTCCGATTACGACCATTTGGAAGCCATTGTGGGTTTATGCGAAAAATCCGGTGTTCATACCAAATTTATACCGGATTATAACAGTCTGATTCCGAATAAGCCGTACACAGAGGATTTAATGGGACTTCCGCTTATTAATATACGTTATGTACCGCTTACCAACACCATGAATATAATTGCAAAGAGAATTGTGGATATTGTTGGTTCTTTCTGTGGCCTGGTCGTTTTATCACCGCTTCTTTTGATTGTGGCTGTCCTTGTAAAAACAACCAGCAAGGGACCGGTTATTTTCAAACAGGAACGTATCGGACTGCATAATAAATCTTTTAATATGTATAAATTCCGGACCATGCGTATGCAGAATCCGGGAGAAGAAAAAAAAGGATGGACGGTTAAGGATGATCCCCGTGTAACAAAGGTAGGCAGATTTCTGCGCAAATTCAGTATTGATGAGCTGCCTCAGTTATTTAATATTCTGCGCGGAGATATGTCTATTGTCGGACCGCGTCCGGAGAGACCTCAGTTTGTTGAGAAATTTAAAGAAGAAATCCCCCGTTATATGATTAAGCATCAGGTGCGTCCGGGACTTACCGGCTGGGCTCAGGTAAACGGATACCGCGGTGATACATCTATCCGCAGAAGAATTGATTATGATTTATATTATATAGAAAATTGGACAATGGGATTTGATTTTAAAATCATGTTTATGACAATTTTTAAAGGCTTTTTTAATGAAAATGCCTACTGAAAAAGGAGAAGATTACAAAAGGCCTTTAAAGGCAGAATGAGAGGAAGAAATGGCTACTAAACAGAACGGAAAAAAGAGTAAATCACGTGCCGCGGCAGCAAGAAAGGCGAAAAAAAGACAGAAACGGATTATCCTGTTTATTTTTGAAATATTGGTATTGGCAGTGCTTGTTGCAGTTTTATACACCGTATTGAAAACAGAAAATATTCAGAAAATCAAGGTGGATGAGAAGAATATAGTAACAAAGGTAAACGAAAATGTAGAAAATAACGAGTCAATGAAGGGTTATCGGAACATTGCCCTGTTTGGCGTGGATTCCAGAGACGGAGCGCTCGGAAAAGGAACAAGAAGTGATACCATCATGATTGCATCCGTTAATGAGGATACGGGTGATATCAAGCTTTGCTCCGTATATCGTGATACGTATCTGAATCTGAGCAACGACAGCTACAATAAATGTAATGCCGCTTATGCAAAGGGTGGTCCGGAGCAGGCGATTATCATGCTGAACATGAACCTTGACTTAAATATTACGGATTATGTGACAATTGGTTTTGACGGACTGATTGATGTAATTGATGCTCTCGGCGGTGTATATATTGATGTTACGGAAGCGGAGATAACGCATCTTAATAATTACCAGATCAGTATGGTGGGAAAGACATCCGACGGAAAAACCTTTACTGCTACAGAGGGTAAGGATTATACTGCGGTAACGACGCCGGGCTATCAGAAGCTGAATGGTCTTCAGGCAACCGCATACTGCCGTATTCGTTATATTGGAGATGACTTTGCGCGTGCTCTGAGACAGAGAACTGTTTTGGCAGCCGTTATGGATCAGGCAAAAAAAGCATCGGTTTCAGATCTGAATAAGACATTGGATAAAGTATTACCTAATGTTGCTACTTCCTTAGATGTGGATGAAATGGTAGGGCTGCTTTCCAATGTTGCAAAATATAATATTACGGGAAGCGACGGATTCCCGTTTGAAACGAATCGTGCAACCGATAAGGTGGGCAGCAAGGGAAGCTGTGTAATTCCTGTTAATCTTGCACAGAATGTAGAATTATTACATGAATTCTTATTTGATCAGCCGGATTATACCGTATCCTCCCAGGTTCAGTCCTATAGTGAAAAAATCAGTAAGGATACAGGATATTCGGGAAGTGCTGAATAATAAAAACAGCCGAAGAGGGCCTTATTGCAGGCTCTCTTTTTGCCTTGAAGAGGGGATTTATGTTAATAGATGTAATTATACCAACCCATAAACCGGATAAGAAATTCAAACAATTGCTTCAGATGCTCGAAAAGCAGACTGTTTCCATAAACCGCATTATCATTATGAATACGGAAGAAAAATATATGGATGCGTTTTGTAACGGATATCATTTTCCGATGGATTACAGTAAGCTGTCGGTTTTTCATCTTTCCAAAAAAGAGTTTGACCATGGGAAAACGCGTAATATGGGAGCTGCAAAGTCAGAAGCGGATATTATTCTTTTTATGACACAGGATGCGGTTCCGTATAATGAAAAAATGATAGAGGCGTTAATAAAACCGCTGGAGGATGAAACGGTGGCCTGTTCTTACG
Source organism: Lachnospiraceae bacterium (assembly GCA_016294075.1). Classification (GTDB taxonomy): domain Bacteria; phylum Bacillota; class Clostridia; order Lachnospirales; family Lachnospiraceae; genus RGIG8767. The sequence goes on from JAEDCQ010000002.1 coordinate 317,318, forward strand.
CAAGGCAGCTTCCCGATAAGGATGCTTCGCTTGTTGAACAGATGACAAGAGACTTTAATTATCCGGATAAGAATAGAATTAAATCAAAAGAAGATATTCCTGAATTGGGAATTAAAACATATTTCTGCTCGAATGTCTGCTGTGCCTATAATGCTGCGGTTTTCAGAAAGCTAAAGGGTTTTGTAAATCATACGATTTTTAATGAAGATATGATTTATGCGGCTAAGGCAGTTGAAAACGGTTACCGGATTGCCTATGCAGCGGATGCATGTGTCATTCATTCGCATAATTATACCGGGAAACAGCAGTTTCACAGAAATTTTGATCTGGGTGTTTCACAGGCAGAGCATCCGGAAGTCTTTGAAGGGATTTCCTCTGAATCAGAAGGAATAAGAATGGTAAAAAATACGCTTCGTGCTTTAAAGGAAGCCGGAAAAGGAAGGGAGATTCCACCTTATATTTATATAAGTGCCTGCAAGTTTGTCGGATACCGGATGGGCAGAAATTTTAAACGCCTGCCGAAGCGGTTGATTTTAAAATGTACAATGAGTCCGTTTTATTGGCAATAATTGTTTATAAAAAACAGAATAATAAGTAGTAAATAGTAAGGAGAAGAATATATGTGTGGAATCGTAGGATATGTTGGTAAGCAACAGGCAGCCCCGATTATTTTGGATGGATTGTCAAAACTGGAATACAGAGGATATGACTCTGCAGGAATGGCTGTTTTTGACGGTAAATATATTCAGATTCAGAAATCGGTCGGAAGACTGAAGGTTTTGGAAGAACTGACACATGATGGTCGTACAATGCCGGGTGTTTTGGGAATCGGTCATACAAGATGGGCAACGCATGGTGCTCCGAGCGATGTGAATTCTCATCCGCACTACAATGAAGAGGAAACAATTGCGGTGGTTCATAACGGAATTATTGAAAATTACATTCCGTTAAAGAACAAACTGCTTAAAAAAGGATATACCTTTTTGTCTGAAACAGATACTGAGGTTGTCGCACATCTTTTGGATTATTATTATAAGGGTAATCCGTTGGAAGCAATTACTAAGGTACTCCATCGTGTGGAAGGCTCCTATGCATTGGGAATCCTGTTTGCGGACCATCCCGATACTTTATATGCTGTCCGTAAAGACAGTCCTCTTATTGTTGGAAAAAGTGACGAGGGATGTTTTATTGCATCTGATGTGCCTGCAATTCTGAAATATACCAGAAACGTATATTATGTGGAAAATCAGGAGGTTGCTTGCATGACAGCCGACAGCCTGCATTTTTACAGTGTAGACGAAGAAGAATTGGAGAAAGAAGCAGTTACAATTGAGTGGGATGCTTCGGCAGCCGAAAAGGGCGGTTATGAGCATTTTATGTTAAAGGAAATGCACGAACAGTCTAAAACGGTAACCGATACGATGAGTCCGAGAATCAAAGACGGCAAAATCGTGATAGAGGAGTTAGGTCTTACAGATGAGGAAATCTGCAATATGAGCCGTATCTATATGGTAGCCTGCGGTTCTGCGTATCATGCCGCCATGACAGGAAAATATGTAATGGAAGGTATCGCGAGAATTCCGGTTGAAGTGGATTTGGCAAGTGAATTCCGGTATCGTGACCCGATTCTGGATGATAATTCACTTGTAATTGTAGTCAGCCAATCCGGTGAAACAGCAGATACATTAGCCGCTTTACGTGAAGCACAGAAAAGAGGCTGCCGTGTGCTTGGTATTGTGAATGTTGTCGGAAGCTCCATTGCAAGAGAAGCGGATAATGTCATGTATACATGGGCCGGACCGGAAATTGCTGTTGCAACAACAAAGGCATATTCGGCACAATTGATTGCATTATATCTGCTCTCACTTAAGTTTGCGGATGTCAGGGGAAAGATTACAAAAGAGGAATTGACAGATTATATGGAGGATTTAAAGCGTCTTCCGCAGCAGATTGAACTTTTGATGAATAATAAGGAACGTATTCAGCGTTTCGCAAACCGTTATATAGCCGCAAAAGATATTTTCTTTATCGGAAGAGGAATTGATTATGCTATTTCCCTTGAAGCATCTTTAAAATTAAAGGAAATTTCTTATATTCATTCCGAAGCATATGCTGCGGGAGAGTTAAAGCACGGAACCATTTCCTTAATTGAAGACGGCACACTTGTTGCAGCGGTTTCCACGCAGCCCGCTTTGTATAAGAAAACATTAAGCAATATTGTGGAAGTGAAATCGAGAGGGGCCTTCGTTCTTGCAGTGACTACGGTCGGTAATACGGAAATTGAAAAAGCTGCGGATTATGTTATTTATATACCGGAAACCAATCCTTTCTTTACGGATTCCCTTGCAATTATTCCGCTCCAGCTTTTTGCGTATTATGTATCGGTAGGCAAGGGTTGTGATGTGGATAAACCCAGAAATCTTGCAAAATCGGTTACGGTAGAATAATATTTTTCACTGATTTTATATAAATTCGACACAGAAAAAACACAATTACAAAGTATACTGAGCACATCAAAAGAAAAAAGAGGTGTTTTTGAATGGATTATGAAAGATATTCTTATGAAAATTCACAGGTAATTTCACATGAAAATCCTTACGGAAGTGGTGTCGACAGAAGCTATATTCCGAGAGAACCGGAAAAGAAACCGAAAAAGACAGGTCAGTTCTGGAAAAAGATGCTGCTGGCAGTCGGACTCGGAATCTTCTTTGGAATCAGTGCAGGTGTTTCTTTTTACTTTATTAATCTTGCAACAGGCGTTGCGGATTTGACCAAAAACAAAACTGTGACAGAGGATACAGTGCCGGTTGAAAGAGAGGAAAACGAAATTTCAAAAGAAAAGGCAGTCAGCGATTCCGGAATTGACATGACCTCTACTCAGACGGTGACGACAGTTGTCACGGATGTAACAGAGGTAGTGGAAAATGTGATGCCGGCAGTTGTTTCCATTACGAATACTTTTACGGAGACAACTAATTTCTGGGGGCAAAGGTTTTCCAGTGAAGCACAGTCCAGCGGTTCCGGTATTATTGTAAATGAAAATGAAGAAGAATTACTGATTGTAACAAATTACCATGTTGTGCAGGATGCGGATAACCTGAAGGTACAGTTTATCAATGACGCGGTAGAGGATGCTCAGGTAAAGGGTGCCGACTCCAATATGGACCTTGCGGTAATTGCCGTTAAGCTTTCGGATTTGGATAATGAGACTAAAAATGCTATTTCTCTTGCAAAAATGGGTGACTCTGATTCCCTGAAGGTGGGAGAGCCTGCCATTGCAATCGGTAATGCCTTGGGATATGGACAGTCTGTTACAACAGGAGTAATCAGTGCTCTTGACCGTCAGATTGAAATTTCCGAGGATGGCTCCACAACGGGTAAGCTGATACAGACAGATGCTGCAATTAATCCCGGAAACTCAGGTGGCGCACTTTTAAACGTAAAAGGAGAGGTTATCGGTATTAACTCCAATAAAATCGGCGGAAGTGCAATCGAAGGTATGGGTTATGCCATTCCTATTTCGTCGGCAGAGCCGATTATCGAAACTCTGATGACAAAAGAAACAAAAAATAAGGTTGATGCGGAAAAGAAGGGCTTTTTAGGTATCTCCGGAATAAATGTGACTAACGATGTGTCTCAAATGTACGGCATGCCTCAGGGAGTATATGTAACACAGGTATATGATGACATGGCTGCCGATAAAGCAGGTATGATAAATGGTGACATCATCACGGGCTTTGAAGGCAGCGGCGTCGGAAGCATGGAGGACCTTCAGGGATATCTGGAATACTATGAAATCGGAGAAACCGTTGAAGTAACCATTATGCGTGCTTCGAGTGGTTCCTATCAGCAGGTGACATTAAATATTACTCTGGGAGAAGCGGTACAGACGGAACCGAACGGAAAACGATAAGTATAAAAAAGGTGGGCAGATATAAGCTGTTCACCTTTTTTATGGCGAAATGTTTTTCTTGTCTGATAAAAGGCGGTATTATATAATATGATTTGTGTGGTAAAAGCGCAAAACTGTGTTTAACGGTAAAGAGGCGATTAACATAATAATAGAATGAAACAGGAGAAAGTGAAAGTTATGTCGGATTATCAGGATAAAGACTACGAGGATGTGTGTATTATATGCCGCAGACCGGAAAGCAAGGCAGGAAGAATGTTCCACCTTCCTAACAATATAACCGTGTGTGATGATTGTATGCACAAAACAATGGAAACTGTCAGCCGGATGGATATGAACGGTATGTTCCCGGGGATGGGCATGGTGTCTCCACAGTATACAAAGGAAGCACAAAGGAGTGCAGCAGGGCCGGAAAAGGAGATTCCTTCGGAAGAAGCAGCTGTAAAAGAGGAGGAGGATTTAATCGCCGAAAGGGAAGAGAAAAACACTTCCTCGGAAGAAGAAATCATATCCCCGGAAGAAGAGGAAGAACAGGAAGAAAAAACGCATCATAGCGGTTTCCCGTTTGGCGGATTCCCGAATATCAGCTTTGTAAATCTTTCCGATTTACAGGATGGTCTGGGAAGTACGGGGAGAACACGTGTAAAGAAGAAAAAGAAAGACAGCAAACCGTTAATTGAGTTAAAGGATATTCCGGCACCTCACAAGATCAAAGAACAGCTGGATGAATATGTAATCGGACAGGAATATGCAAAAAAGGTTATTTCTGTTGCAGTATATAACCACTATAAGCGTGTCGCAACCAATACAATGGATCAGATTGAGATTGAAAAATCAAATATGCTGATGATTGGACCGACAGGCAGCGGTAAGACGTATCTTGTGAAAACACTGGCAAAGATATTAAATGTTCCGCTGGCGATTGCGGATGCTACTTCCTTGACGGAAGCGGGGTATATCGGCGATGATATCGAAAGCGTTATTTCCAAGCTTTTAGCCGCAGCGGATAATGATGTGGAGCGTGCAGAACAGGGAATTGTATTTATTGATGAAATAGATAAGATTGCAAAAAAACAAAACAGTAATTCCCGTGATGTAAGCGGAGAGTCTGTGCAGCAGGGCATGCTGCGTTTATTAGAGGGAGCTGATGTCGAGGTGCCTGTCGGTGCAATGAGTAAGAATGCAATGGTACCGCTTACAACAGTAAACACCCGTAACATTTTATTTATCTGCGGGGGAGCATTCCCGGATTTGGAAGAGATTATTAAGCAGAGGCTGCATAAAAATACCGGAATTGGGTATGGAGCCGATTTAAAGGATAAATATGACAAAGATAAGAGTATTCTGGAAAAGGTAACGGTGGAGGACCTTAAAAAGTTTGGCATGATACCGGAGTTTATCGGACGTCTGCCGATTATCTATTCACTTCAGGGGCTTACAAAGGATATGCTGATACAGATTCTTCGTGAGCCGAAAAATGCGATATTGAAGCAATACCAGAAGCTCCTTGAGCTGGATGAAGTAAAGCTGGAATTTGATGACGGTGCTTTGGAGGCTATTGCTGAAAAAGCCCTTGAGAAGGACACAGGAGCCAGAGCGCTTCGTGCAATTATTGAAGAATTCATGCTGGATATTATGTATGAAATTCCAAAGGATGACAATATCGGCCGCGTGGTTATTACACGTGAATACATTGAGGGAACCGGCGGACCGATTATCGATATTCGCGGCAGCGAGGAATAGTCTTAATAACGTACATTTCGGCGTAAGGCGCATATGATAAAGGAACGGAATATGCGGAGGCGCAGATGGCATTAGGCTGTAAAGAAAAGATACTGTCGGAAGATTATGTGGATTGGGTAATTGATTTTCCTCTGTCGGAGGTTCTTAGCGAATATAGTGAGGATATGGATTTCTGCTATCAGGAGATTACGGAAGGATTCGGAATTGTCTCAATCAACCGTAATCAGATGCCGGATACGAGCCTGATTTCGTTTGATTATCATTTTTTCCCTGATTTATTGGGATTACAGCAGACGGAAGGTGCAGGTGTACAGGGAACTGCTTTTGACCCTTCTCCTTTAGTGACATCGGGAATTCCCGGAGTACAGGGGCAACCCCTGAACCTGACCGGAAGAGGTGTCATTCTTGCATTTGCGGATAGCGGAATCAACTATGAGAACAGAGTATTCAGGCGGGAAGACGGTACATCAAGGATTCTGGCAATATGGGATCAGACGATTCAGGAGGGAGAGCCTCCTGAGGGTTTTTATATAGGAACGGAATATACCAGAGAGCAGATTAACGAGGCATTACGCTCTGAAAACCCAAAAGAGATTGTGCCGACTTATGATGAGGATGGACACGGAACCAGAATGGCTGCTTTGGCAGCAGGAAGTATCATAGGTGACGGGACAGAATATCTTTCCCCGGCATATGATGCGGATATTCTGGTTGTAAAGTTAAAACCGAGTAAGAAGTATCTTAAGAATTATTATTTGATTCCCGAAAATGCGACTGCGTATGCATCCAGTGACTTTATGCTGGCAATAAAATATCTGAATTCCTATGCATTGGCATTCCAAAGACCCATTGTATTTTGTATCGGAATGGGCTCTAATTACCGTGATCATCAGGGAAACAGTGTTTTTTCCCGTTATCTGGGTTCCATTGCATCACAGCAGAGTCGTGTAATGGTAATTACCGGCGGAAATGAAGGAAATGCTGCACATCATTATGCCGGAAGATTTCAGAAAGAGATATCGGGCATAGGAGGCAGAAGAGAGGAAAATATGGAAATATATGTATCGGAGGGTGTGAATGGCTTTCTGATGCAGATATGGACAGCAGCACCTGTTAATCTGGCGGTCTCCATAAGGACCCCGGGAGGGGAATATATTGCTCCGGTATCCGTCCTGTTTCAGACGAATCTGCAATATAGGTTTGTGTTTGAGCAGACGGTGATAACCGTGTATAATAAATATATTGCACAAGGGTCGGGGGATGCACTTGTATTGTTGCGTTTTGAAAATCCCACACCCGGTATCTGGACGGTTGGAGTGTCGGACAGCGAAGAAAATCCGGGAGTCGTTTTTGACGCATGGCTTCCGATTACGGAATTTCTTGCGGCGCCTGTATATTTCTTACAGCCCAGTCCGAATACGACTTTAACCTCCCCATCGTATGTTCCGGATGCTATAAATGTGGCTACCTATAACAGCTATGATAACAGCATATATCTAAACTCGGGAAGAGGCTTTGGCCGGGACGGACAGATAAAACCGGATTTGGCGGCTCCGGGAGTTAATATTACGATTGCCGGTAATCGGTTGGGAAGCACACCTTTGATTTCCACATATACCGGTGCTTCTCTGGCGGCGGCAATTACCGCGGGGGCGGCTGCACAATTTATGCAATGGGCAATCATTGACAGAAATGCTTCATATATCCGCAGCCAGGAATTAAAGAACTACTTTATTCGCGGAGCAAGACGTGACCCCAATATCGTATATCCCAACCCGATTTGGGGCTATGGAAGGCTGGATTTATATAATACATTTGCAAATCTGAGGAATCCGTAAAGACGGATTGGATATCCTTTTTACCTTTTTATCCCACTAGCACTTTTTTTATGATAAAAATTTGTGATTTGGTTGTATTTGTACATTTATATTGATTTTTACCCCGCATACAGTATTTTGCGGGGTATTTTTATACTTGTATTTTCGATTTATATATTTTTTAACCATTTTCTTGCAGAGATTTCAGAAAAAAAGGGGTAGGTTTGGTGCGATTTTTGATATATTTATCCCTTTTCTTAAGATTTTTCCTGACGATTCCAAATCTGGGGCGGCTGCTTTACCTGAACCGGAAAGCGGAATAATAATGTACGGAGCGCTTTCCAATTAAATGGAAACAATGGCCAGAAATAGCTTCTGCCAAATGCGGCAGGGGTTGTAAAGACCGAAATAAGAACAAGTATAAATCCGGCAATAAAGCCTGTTAATCCGAAAAAGCCTGTACATAACAAAAGAAACAAACGATACATTCGTATGGCTTCGGAGTATTCAATACTGCTTAAAGAAAGAGAGGCCAATACGGTTGCAGCCGAATAGAAAATAATCTCTGTACTTGCCCATTGTAATTTTACGGCGACCTCGCCAATCAGCAGACCGCCGACAATTGCAAGAGAACCTGAAAATCCTTCCGGAGAATGGGAGGATGAATATTTGAACAGGTCCAATGCAATTTCTGCAAAGAGAACATAAATAAAAATTCTTACCGGTGACATATCTCCCGTGGGAAGCAATGAAATACCGGCAGGCAAAAGTGTGGGATTTGTTGTCAGCAGGAGAAATACGGGCAACAAAAATAAGCTGATTATTCCACATAAAAAACGATAAAAGCGGATATAGTTTCCGATTAAAGGGCTTTTATAGTAATCCTCCGGGCTTTGCGTAAATTGAAAAATACTGCACGGAAGAATAAGGACAGAAGGCGTTGTATCCACCATTAATAAAATATAACCTTCCAGTAAATAGCTGCATGCGACATCGGGTCGTTCCGTACGGAATAAAGAAGGAAGAGGATGATACCATTTGTGCGGAACAATAAGCTCTTCCATGCTTTTCGTTCCCATTGTCAGTGCGGAAACATCAATTTTGTTGAGTCTTTTTCTGATGGAATCCAATAATTCCGAGTCTGCCTCGCCATCCATATATGCAATGGAAACATCCGTTTTACTCTGGCTGCCTATCGAGAAAATTTCAAAGGTAAGGCGCGGTGAGCGGATTCTTCTTCTGATTAAATTTGCATTAAATAAAAGCGTTTCTACAAAACCATCTTTGGAACCGCGAATAGTTTTCTCATTTTCGGGTTCTTCAATACTTCTGGCAGGATATTCTCTGATATCAATAGAAAAGCCCTCGTTTACACCTTCAAAGAAAAGAAGAATTGTTCCGCTTAGAAGTTCAGGTATTAAGGAGTCGAAGTCAGAAAAATGCTCCACCTGGCCAACGGGAAAGGCATGCATCATTTTATCAAGAAGCTTTGGATTATCCTTTCCGGGTATAACCAAATTCGAAAAATCCATAGCCTGCAGATCTTTAAAAATAGTATGCAGGACTTTATCATCACAATAGCCGTTTATTCCGATAAAATAGCTGTCAATATGACACAGCTCAATTCGTCTTGTAAGCAGATCAAAGCTTTTCGATAGTGGTAAAAGTTCATTCAACATGTTAATATTGTCTTGTAAGGACGAGGAAACAGTATTCATAACAGACTCCCGAATTAATGATTTTATGTTAACCTATATTCTTGCGGTGAGTAACAGACTATGACGGTTAATATATAAGGATAGTATAGAGAAAAAGGAGATAAAATATGCATTCGATATTTTTGACCACATTAATAGTAGTGTTTGAGACTCTCTTTAAGGAAAAAAGAGAACAGAATAAACAGGAAAAAGAGTATTTGAACGGTCGTGTGCATATTATGACGTATCATAATTACGGCGCATTTTTAAACAGCGGTGAGAAGAATCCGCTTGCGGTAAAGCTGATATCTGTTTTGTTGACACTTGTAATGTCGATTGTATTTATGTTGACGTTTACAAAATACGGAAACCGCGGACTGCGCATCGGATTATCTTTTTTGCTTGGCGGTGCATTCTCCAATACTTATGATAGAATAAAAAGAGGGTATGTAGTTGACTATTTAAACTTTCCGAAATTACCGGGGAAAATCAAAAATGTTGTTTTCAATTTCTCAGACTTCTGTATTCTGATTGGTTCATGTATAATCCTAATTAAACAAAAGTAGCAAGTTTTGAGACAACACTGAAAAGAAAGACTGAAAGAAAACGGTAAATTTTCTGAAAAAATTAAATTGCAAGTTTGCAGGATTACAGGAAAATAAAGGAAAGAAGTGAATGATATCTTGCAGTATACTGACTATTTTCATAAAAATATGAAAAATCAGTCAATCGGGGTAATATGACAAAAAAACGTTACTATGTTATAATGTTGCAGTTGATTTATGAAAATAAAAGTGGAAACGGATTAATAGAATGAAGAAAAATATATTATTCGGATTGCTGGCAGTTGCGGTCTGTTTAGCAGCCGGATGCGGAAAAAACGCCGGTAAGCAGGCACAGACAATAGATACTCTTGCAAAAGAGGGCAATGAGAGAATTCCTTCTGAAAAAACAGAGGGCTTTGAAAACAAATCGGGAGAAGATACGAAAGAACAAGAATATGCCGGCGTGATTAAAGTGGGAACAACGGGAGCTCCGTATAAGGATATATTGGACTGTGCAAAGGTCATATTGGCAAAAGAGGGATGGGATGTACAGGTTTCCGTGTATTCGGATTATGAAAAGATAAATCAGGATGTATTAAACGGAACACTCGATGCACACCTGTTTGCACATCAGACTTATATAAACAGCTATAATGATGTAAACGCTGCAAATTTAATTTCGATTGCAGGAATCTGCTATGAAAAATATGGAATCTATTCCGGATTAATTGAAGATTTAACAAAATTTTCAAACAATGTTGCTGTGGGAATTCCGCAGGATACAACAAGAAAAGCATGTTCTCTGTTGTTTTTGCAGGATTTAGGTTATTTAACCTTAAAGGATGGAGCCGGTCTGACTGCTACGCTTGAAGATATTACGGACAATCCAAAGAATATTCGGTTTCTGGAATATGCGCAGGACACACTTACCGATGTTTTGCAGACAGCGGATTATTGTGTTGTGGGAAGTGATTTTGCGATTCTTGCAGGACTTGACCCTAAGAAAGATGTATTGAGTGAAATGAATGCACAAACAAAAAGTGCGGATGCAATAATGATACAGCTTGTAACAACAGAGGATAAGGCAGACAGTGATGCAGTACGTCTTTTGGAAAAAACACTTAAATCGGATGAAGTGTGCAGATTCATAGAGGATACATATAAGGGAGCACTCGGAACATGGAAGGATTAAGAACAAAAAATACATATGTAAGATTTATAGTGAAGAATTGGTATTGGTTATTTGTCGGCGGACTTTTATTTCTACAGGCGGCTGTTTTTCTTTTCTTTCGGAAGAAGAGTTATATTGCCGTGCACGATAATCTGGATTTGTTTGTGGCTCATTTGCAGATTTTAAAGAATACGGATACCTTTTTTGCCCATAATGTATCGTTACCGATATTGGGAGGCGTCAGCCGCGATACTTTCGGCTCCGAATTTTCCTTATATAATATACTTTACTTCCTTTTGCCGAATTTTGCCGCATATATGACAGGCTATGCATTAAAAATAGGAATCGGTATTTTTTCATTTATTCTTCTGGCAAAGGATGTTTATGGAGAAAAATATGCTTCTTATCGTCCGCTTGTATGGATTCTTGCAACGGCATTCGGCTTGATTCCCGTTTTTCCGGCATACGGAATTGCTTTTACATCCGTACCTCTTATTGTGTATTTGCTTAGAAAGATATACAGACAGCCAAACAAAAGGCTTTATCTGGGCGTATTTTTGTATCCGCTGATATCTTATTTTTCGTATTTTGGATTTTTTATTCTTGCATATATAGTCTGTGCGGTTATTATTTTGTGGATAAAGGACAAGCGTTTTCCTAAAGGAATTGCGCTTTCCTGTCCGGTTCTGGCACTTGGTTATATTGTCTTTGAGTATCGTTTGTTTAAAGAAATGCTTTTTAGTGATGCGATTACCATTAGAAGTACAATGGTAAACAATGATTTTACGTTGGCAGAAAACATAAAATCAGTGTTTGATGTATTCTGCAAGACCATTTTTCATGCACAGGATTCGCATTTTTATCTGGTGCTGCCTGTCTGCGTAATTGGCCTTATTATCATCAACATTGGCTATATCAGGAGAAAAGAAGAGGAAAAATTGCTTACGGATTCCTGTAATCTGACATTTCTTTTCCTGATTTTTAACTGCATTGTATATGGTTTATATGACTGGAAAGCATTTCGCACGCTGATTGAAACCATGATACCTCCGCTTACCGGATTTCAGTTTAACAGAACTCTGTATTTTAATACATTTCTATGGTATGCGCTTTTATTCTTACTGATGAAACGGTTATATGATACCGGAAAAAAGAAATGGAAATATCTTGCAAATACTATTGTAGCGGTAGCAGCATGTATTGTCATGTTTATGCCTCAGATGTATAACGATTTCTATCATACCTGTTATTATCATGCATATTCTGTTTTGAAACATACGCAGGTAAAGGATTTAAATTACGAAGAATATTATTCAAAAGAATTGTTTACGAAGATAAAAGAAGATATCGGATATGACGGGGAGTGGTCAGCCGCGTATGGCATGAATCCTGCCATTTTGCAGTATAACGGCATTGCAACCTTAGACGGATATCTTGGGCTGTATTCGCAGGAGTATAAGGAAAACTTCCGCAAGGTAATTGCGCCTGCACTTAAAACAGCAGAAGGCAGCCGGATTTATTTTGATGATTGGGGTGCCCGCGCATATCTGTTTTCCGCTTCGGATGAAAACACGTATGTACCTTATCGCGAGCTTAACCTACAGGACAATCGTCTTGTAATAGATGTAAATGCATATCAAATTCTGGGTGGGAAATATATCTTCTCCAGAGTTCCGATCGGTAATCAAAGTGAATTAGGGCTTTATTTGCGGGGAACCTATTCGGATGCTTCCTCGCCGTATACAATTTATTTATATGAAGTTCCGTGACGCTGCATTTAATGACATTTATACGAAGTTTGTAGTGTTCATGACTGCCATGTGTTTACGGCTGCCTGCGTTGACAATAACAGATGGAGATGTTAAGATGTCGGATAGGTCTTATACACAGAAAGAAGAGGGCAAAGCATGTCAATTCGATATCATAATTTTATGGGTAGACTGGGCTGGGAAATGCAAAAGAGATTTCCGGGATTCTCTGCTGACAGTTATCTGAAATTACAGTTTCTTACCAGAGGAAAATCACAGAAACGCTACATAGAATATTTTTTGAATAAAGAAGAGGTTCCGCAGCCGCTTGTTGTGAATCTTGAGACGATTAACCGTTGCAACAGCACCTGCTCCTTTTGTACCGCAAATAAAAATGCGGAGAAACGCCCTTATAAGCGTATGGAGGACGAACTTTTTTACAAAATAATAGATCAGTTACATGATTGGGGATATAAGGGGCACCTGACATTATACGGTAATAATGAGCCGTGGCTGGATACCCGTATTGTGGAATTACATAAATATTGCAGGGAGAAGCTGCCGGATTCCTTTATTTTCCTATCGACAAACGGACTTCTTCTGGATATCGATAAGGTAAAAGCGATTATTCCGTATGTGGATCAGTTGATTATCAACAATTACTGCCGTGATATGAAGCTTCACGATAATATCAAAGAAATATATGAATATGCAAAATCCCATGAAGAAGAGTTTGCAAATGTGGAATTATTGATTCAGATGCGTTACATGGATGCGGTCTTAACCAACCGTGCGGGAAGTGCACCGAATAAACAGAATGCCACGAAGATTATCAAAGAAACCTGTCTGATGCCGTTTACGGATGTATTTATTTTCCCGGATGGAAGAATGGGAATCTGCTGTTGTGATAATTTTGAAGTGACAACGTTTGCGGATTTAAATCAAACTCCGTTAAAAGAAGCATGGAATAGTGACGAATACAAAAAGGTAAGACAGGCAATCCGTGACGGACGTCAGAATTATCCATTCTGTAAATACTGTGACTTTATTGATGCCGGTCTGCGCATGGATACGGTAAACGATGTATTGGAAAACAGAGAAGCAAGACATGGTGCGCGTCAGTCTTTATTTTCCAGAAGAAGCAAATAATCGAATAAAAGGAATGCACTGAATGATTCGGTGCAACAGTAAAGAAGACTGCTGCATTTCTGCGGCAGTCTTCTTTTATCAAACTCAATTTAATCAAAGCTTAATCCACTTCATTTTCTTTGGCTTCCTCATGGTATTCCTTTTCGGTGTTGACACTCCAAATGTTGCTCTTGTCTTTGGAGCCGCTTAATATGTTCTTAACCGTCTCAAAGGAAGTAACCATGGAATGGTCAAGGTTGTTGTAGCGGTGCTGACCGTTTCGCCCGACACAATAAAGATTGTCAATTGATTTCAGATAATCTACAAGTGTATCCATCTCTGCATAAGTATCAAAGTAAGCAGGATATGCTTTTTTAACCTTTTCCTCATGATAATCGATAACGATATCCTCGGATTCAATCAGGTTGATTGCAACCATTTCTTTGATTGCCATTTTGGCGAATTCATCTTCTGACATATTCCAGAAGTCATCGCCTTCGTTTACAAAATATTCCAGACCGACCCAGACGGTATTCTCAATATCCTTTACCATGTAAGGTGACCAATTGTTGTATATCTGGAACCTTCCCATTGCAACATTTCTGTCGTGGACATACACCCAGTTATCGGGTATGATATTGCCGATTGTTCGGCGGTTTGTCTTATTTTTAAGAGAAAGTCTCGGAACAAGAACGCCAAGTGTCAGGTAATCACGGTAAGGAAGTCCTGCTGCGATTCGCTTCGGCGTATCGGGAACGTCATTCATCCCGGCAATAAGGTCCTTAATCGGCATGGAAGAAATAATATAATCCCCATCCATCGTATATTCCTGACCGTTCATTTCATAAGTAACACCGGTTAACAGGTTGTCATCGTTTTTATGTATTCTTGTTACTTTTGCATTTTTATAAATGATACCGCCGTGTTTTGTGATTTCTTCTGCGGTTACATCCCAAAGCTGCCCCGGTCCCAATTTCGGATATTTGAATTCTTCAATCAAAGAGGTTTCCACTTTACGGTTCTTTTTACCGGGTAAAAGCTTGCCGAACATATCCTTTAAAATTGCCATAACGGAAAGTCCTTTGGCACGCTGTGCACCCCAGCTTGGATCAATTTCACTCGGATGGCGTCCCCAGAGGTTTGCCGTATAATGCTCAAAGAACATGGAATAGAGTTTTTTTCCGAAACGATTGATATAAAAATCCTCTAATGATTTTTCTTCCCGTTTATGAATGACGGAAGCAAGATAACTGAAAAAAACATGGATGTCGGTTAAAAGTCCCATATTTTTAAAGGTTTCCCATTTCAAGGAAATCGGATAATCAAAAAACTTCTGGTTAAAGAAGATACGGGATACACGAGGCCGTTTTAACATAACATGATCCTCTTTTTCCGGATCGGGACCGTTTTCGGTAAGAGATACGTTGCGCTCTAATTGAATATCGTCATAAGCCGGAGCACCCTGCATCGGAAGCATATTGTCCCACCATGTATTCACCTCAGGTATCTTGGAAAAGAAGCGGTGACCGCCCATATCCATTCGGTTTCCTTTATAACTAACTGTTTTGGAGATACCACCGAAGCAATCACTTTCTTCAAAAACAATTACTTCCATATCCTCTGATTTGGTAATTAACTCATACGCGGCGGTAAGTCCGGCAGGACCGGCACCGATAATGAGAGCTTTTTTCGCCATGTTTTTGTTTCCTTTCACTATTTTACTTAGAATGACAAAAATCTGATAATAATTTCACATTTCATCAGTTTATCATAGTTTCCGCTCTTTGTCCAATAAGGCTGCCTGAGAAAATGCATAATGGAATCATAGGGAATGAGCTTGTTGACGTTTTATAATAAGTATGCTACCATTTCCACTGACAAGACAATTGTTAAACAACTAACTTTACAGGGAAAGACATGATTGTCTGCATGGAGGAAGATATGAAAAAAATTATGAAAGAAATTTTTATTGATGGTTTAAGCGGGATGGCAAGCGGTTTGTTTGCCACATTGATTATCGGAACGATAATCGTACAAATCGGGAATCTGATACCCGGAGCAGTAGGACAATATCTTATTATGATGGGAAAGGTTGCTTCTGCTTTGACAGGTGCGGGAATCGGAGTCGGTGTTGCACTTCGATTAAAATCAAGTCCGCTTGTGATTGTATCGGCAGCAACAGCAGGAATGACAAGTGCGTTCGCTTCTAAAATCATAGCCGGTACCGTTTTAGTTGACGGTGTTATGCAGTTTGCGGGACCGGGGGAACCGCTGGGTGCGTTTATCGGTGCCATGATTTGCGTTTATATGGGCCGATTGGTAAGCGGTAAGACAAAAGTAGATATTCTGATTACTCCGTTTGTATGTATCGTATCCGGAAGTGCAGTCGGATTATTAATCGGACCGACTATTTCAAGCTTTATGGCATGGCTTGGTTCTTTGATTAATTGGGGAACGGAGCAGGCACCTTTTATCATGGGTATTGTAGTATCTGTATTAATGGGTATTATCCTGACACTTCCAATCAGCTCTGCCGCTTTAGGTATTATTCTTGGGCTTAACGGACTTGCAGCAGGCGCAGCAACAGTAGGCTGCTGTGCCAATATGGTTGGGTTTGCGGTGGCATCTTATCGTGAAAATAAGATGAATGGTCTTTTGGCGCAGGGCTTGGGGACAAGCATGCTTCAAATCGGAAATATTGTGAAAAAGCCGGTAATCTGGCTTCCTGCCATTATTACAAGTGCGATTTTGGGACCGGTTTCCACACTTGTTTTCAAAATGACAAATAATGCAACGGGTTCCGGAATGGGAACGGCCGGACTTGTCGGTCAGATTAATACTTATCAGGATATGGTTTCCCAGGGAGCGGAGCCTGCTATGGTTTTAATAAAAATATTGGTTCTGCAGATTGTTCTGCCGGCACTGCTTGCCTTCGTCATTTCAGAATTTATGAGAAAAAAAGGAATTATATCTACCAATGATATGAAATTGGATGTATAATAGAAAAAAATTAACATATGAGGAGGCAGTCATGAAGACAAAATTTGGTATTAAAGAAGTAGTAGCTATTGGTATTGGTACAGCCCTTTTTGTTGTACTAACAAACGTGCAGGTGCCGTTTGGAATCGTTCCTAACACAGCTTTACAGTCAAGAGTAGCGATTCTTACCTTTTTCTCAGCAGTATTTGGCCCTATTGTAGGTAGTGCAATCGGTTTAATCGGACATGCTTTGGGAGATGCGGTGTTCTACGGTGGCGTTTGGTGGAGCTGGGTATTCCCGGATGCAATTTATGGTATTGTTCTTGGTTTATTTGCTCACAAATATGCAATCAAAGAAGGCGGCTTTAACAAAAAAGCCATTATTTTATTCAATGTCGTTCAGATTGTTGCAAATGCGGTTGCATGGATTTTAGCAGCACCTGTGCTTGATATCTTAATTTATGCAGAGCCTGCAAATAAAGTATTTACACAGGGTGCATTGGCATTTATCGGTAACATTGTTGTTGCTGGTGTACTTGGTACCATTCTTGCAGCAGCTTATTCTGCAATCAATGCGAAATCCTCAAGCTTAACGAAAGAGGAATAATTTTTACATGACTCCGATTATAGAATTTAAGAATTATACATTTAAATATCGGGCACAAGCCGAACCGACTCTTCTGGATATTAATCTTAAGATTTATCCGGGAGAGAAGGTTCTTATCGTGGGACCGTCCGGGTCGGGCAAGTCTACTCTTGCTCATTGTATCAATGGACTGGTTCCATTTTCTTATGCCGGTGAAAGCAGCGGGACATTAACAGTAAAGGACTTAAACCCGACCAAAACAGGGATTTTTGGCATGTCAAAGGTAGTCGGAACCGTTTTACAGGATACGGACGGACAATTTATCGGGCTCACGGTCGGTGAGGATATTGCGTTTGCCTTGGAAAATGATAACGTAGAGCAAAGCGAAATGTTTACCCGCGTAGATGATGTGGCAAAAGAGGTAGATGTAAAGAGCTTATTAAAACAGGCTCCGAGCGAACTGTCGGGCGGACAGAAACAGAGAGTATCGATGGCGGGCGTTATGGTAGATGATGTGGACATTTTACTGTTTGACGAGCCTCTTGCCAATCTGGACCCGGCAACCGGAAAGCGTGCTATTGCCCTGATAGATGAGATTCAGAAGAAAAATAATACTACAGTTATCATAATTGAGCATCGTCTTGAGGATGCGTTGTATAGAGAAGCAGACCGTGTGATTGTTTTTGCAGAAGGCAGAATTATTGCGGATGCAGCACCGGATGAGCTGATGACAATGGATGTTTTGGAAAAAGAAGGAATTCGGGAGCCGTTGTATTTAGCGGCGATGAAGCATGCGGGATGTGAAATTCTAAAGGATACACACCCTGCAATGATAGAGAGGCTGGATGCTAATCCTTATAAAGAAAAAGTGCAAGGCTGGTTTGAAAAGGTAGAATTGCCGGTGAGGGAGCTTAGAGACCATGCCCTTCTTGAAATTAAAAATCTTGATTTTTCTTATGATGCAGGGAAACCGATTTTAAAAAATATCAACTTTACCCTATATGAAGGTGAAATGGTGAGCATTGTCGGAAAAAACGGCGCCGGAAAAACGACGTTATCCAATATCATCTGTGGATTTTATCAGCCGGGCAGGGGGGAAATTCTTTACGATGGAGAAGACCTCACAAAGTATTCCGTAAAAGAACGCGGTGAAAAAATCGGTCTTGTTATGCAGAATCCGAATCAGATGATCAGTAAACCGATGATTTTTGATGAGGTGGCATTGGGACTGAGAGTGCGCGGTGCTGCAGAGGATGAAATAAAGGAACGCGTAAATGAAAGTTTAAAGATTTGCGGGCTTTATCCGATGCGCAACTGGCCCGTATCGGCACTCAGCTTTGGACAGAAAAAACGTGTAACGATTGCTTCCATTCTTGTTATGAATCCAAAGCTGATTATTTTGGATGAGCCGACGGCAGGACAGGATTACAGACATTACACGGAAATTATGGAATTTCTGCGTAAACTGAATCGCGAGCAGGGAATTACGATTGTAATGATTACACATGATATGCATCTGATGTTAGAATATACGGACCGGGCAATTGTTATTGCGGACGGCGAACTTTTAGCGGATGATACTCCTGCAAAAATACTGACAAATGAAGAAATTGCCGACAGGGCATATCTGAAAAAAACTTCCCTTTATGATCTTGCGGTAAAATGCGGTATCGGGGATGCATCTGCATTTGCAGAATGCTTTATTCACTATGAAAGAGAAACGAAAAGAAAAGAGAGCGGTGGAAATTAATGGCAAGAATTCTGACCTACGCGGAAAAAGATACTTGGATTCACAGACTGAGCGGCGTGACGAAGCTTTTGTTTTTTGTATGCTGGTCAGTTGTGGGAATGCTGACTTATGATACAAGAGTTTTATTTATTATGTTTATATGCAGTCTGATTATTTTTAAAACATCTAAAACGGACTGGCAGCAGGTAGGAACGGTTTTTATGTTTATTATGCTGTTTTTAGCCTTAAATCTGGTAACTATCTTTGCGTTTTCTCCGCTAGAGGGTGTGAAAATATATGGGACTCGGACGGAACTGTTTACCATTGTCGGAAGATATGTTGTAACAAAGGAGCAGTTGTTTTACGAGTTTAACGTAATGCTGAAATACTTTACGGTTATTCCGATGGTGCTTATGTTTATTGTAACAACAAATCCAAGCGAATTTGCAGCAAGTCTGTCTTATCTCGGTGTAAATTATAAGGTGGGATATTCTCTTGCGATTGCACTGCGTTATATTCCCGATGTGCAAAGTGATTTTACAAAAATAAAGCATGCACAGGAAGCAAGAGGAATTGAGATGTCTTCCAAGGCATCCTTCTTTGAACGTATAAAACGTCTCAGTAGTATTATTTTTCCTCTGCTTTTTTCCAGTATGGATCGAATTGATGTGGTAAGCAATGCAATGGAGCTTAGAGGATTTGGAAAAGACAAAAAACGTACATGGTATTCCGGTCATCCGTTAGGACGAAATGATTATCTGACACTTGCGTTTTTGCTGATTTTTATGATTACAGCGTTATATATAACTTTTAGGGACGGAAGCAGATTTTATAATCCGTTTTTGTAAAGAGGAACTACAATGAAATATAATTTTGATAAAGAAATAAACAGATATAACAGCAATTCCCTGAAGTATGATTGTGCGAGGGAGCGGGGCATTCCCAAGGATGCTCTGCCGATGTGGGTTGCGGATATGGATTTTGAAACAGCACCGGAGATATTATCTGCCATGCATAAGAGTGTGGACTTTGGTATTTTTGGCTACAGTGTTCCGAAAGAGGAATATTATGAAACAATCATTCACTGGTTTTCCTCTCATTTCGGCTGGAATCCGAAGGCGGAATGGATTGTGAAAACTCCCGGAGTTGTATTTGCAATATCGGTTGCCCTTCGTGCCCTGACACAAAAGGGTGATGCTGTTTTAATCCAGCAGCCGGTTTATTATCCGTTTCGTGCCGTGATTGAGGATAATGAACGTATATGCATCAACAATCCGCTCGTATGCAGGGAAGGGCATTATGAGATGGATTTTGAGGATATGGAAAGAAAAATTATTGAGAATCATGTGAAGCTTTTTATTCTCTGCAGTCCGCATAATCCTGTCGGACGTGTCTGGAGCAGGGAAGAGCTTATAAGAGTGATTGATATATGCAAACGTCATAATGTTTTTATTATAAGTGATGAAATTCATTGTGATTTTACTTATCCGGGACATGTACATACGGTTCTGGCTTTATTAGCGGAAGATTATCTGGATAAGATGATAATCTGTACATCTCCGAGTAAGAGCTTTAATCTTGCAGGTTTACAGTTGTCGCATATTTTTATCCCGGATAGGGCGGTGCGTGGAAAATTTAAAAAAGAATTATCTGCCGTTGCATATGATGAATCGGGAACTCTTGCCTTGGTTGCAGCAAAGGCGGCCTATGAAAGCGGCGGAGAATGGCTTGCAGAATTAAAGCAGTATCTTTTTGATAATCTAAAATTCCTGCGTGGATTTTTATCAGAGTATATGCCGAAAGTGAAACTGATTGAGCCGGAAGGCACTTACCTTGTATGGCTGGATTTTTCCGCATGCGTAGAGTCGCCCGAAGAATTGAAGGATAAAATGTTAAATAAAGCTAAGATATGGCTGGATGACGGTACAATGTTCGGAGAAGAAGGGGCATGCTTCGAGCGTATTAATATTGCATGTCCGCGTACCATACTGATAAGGGCATTAGAGCAGATGAAAGACGTATTTGGCAAGTAATAGATTTTTATGGGGAGTTTTTGAATGGAGCAGCTTTCCTTATTTGAGAATGAAAAAATACAATCGGTGCCGTTAGCAGATAAGCTGCGGCCGAATGCCCTGGAGGATTTTGTCGGGCAGGAGCATTTACTCGGTCAAGGTAAGATGCTTCGCCAATTAATTGAGCGTGATCAGATTTCCTCCATGATTTTCTGGGGACCGCCCGGAGTCGGAAAGACAACACTTGCGAGTATTATTGCAAACAGAACGAAAGCCAATTTTATCAATTTCAGCGCGGTTACAAGCGGAATCAAAGAAATTAAAGAAGTCATGAAGGAAGCGGAAGAAAACCGCTATATGGGAATTCGTACTGTTTTATTTGTAGACGAAATCCACCGTTTTAACAGAGCCCAGCAGGATGCATTTCTGCCATTTGTGGAAAAGGGCAGTATTATTCTGATTGGTGCCACAACAGAGAATCCCTCTTTTGAAGTGAATGCCGGATTCTCTAAAAGACAGGGTTTATTATGAACCGACCATGCAGGGGGACGAAAAGGCTGTTGCAGAGAAACTGGAAAAGATTAGAGAGTGGAAACGGACATAATATAAAAGGGAGCGGTTTACGCTCCCTTTTATTGACTATAATCCTTTTATAACGGTTGTAACTTTTTATTCTACAACTTCTGCAGCGGCTTCATAAACAGGTTCTTCTTTGCGCTTGATATTGTGGTAGAAGTTAGTAGTTGTTAACTGCATGTACGGATATACATAGATTCCTGCAATACCGAATGTGATACATGTAAGTAAAATCCATAATATGAAGGACAACTGTAATACGAACAGCTCCATCTTGTGTCCGTTCATAATCAATTTACTTTCATTTAATGCCTCTTTTGCGGTCATATCGGGATTCTCAGCTAAGATATAGAAAGCCATGGAGTAAGAGTATGCTTTGATGATACCCGGGATGATAAACAATAAGGACCATAATAAAGTGAAAATCGTAATCAATATGTACAAAAGAATAGATTTTCCAAAGCACTGGAATCCGTTGAATAAGGTTCCGATTTCAACCTTCTCCCCATAGGTTACACTTAAATAAACCATAATCAGTCCTAAGGAAAGTGGTGGAGCAATAATATAGGTTGCGACTGTACCTACCACCGGAATAAGCGCAATAACAAAAGAAATTGCAGTTACAATCAATGTACATAAAAATAACATGCCGAGATTGCCTTTTAACTGCTCCTTTGCCTGCTGTTTTAATTCTGCTCTTGTTAACATGAATAAATCCCCCCTATTTTCTGTGTTATCAATATATTCATGAATGTATTGATAAATACAATTATCGCATGATACCCATATTTTGTCAAATTCCCTATTTACATTTCTCTCAATTGCAAATATAATACAGACACTATCTTTTGTGAACATGAATGAAACACAGGAGGTAGTATGTCTATATTTCATTTAAAAAAGACTTTGCGTATTATACGGCAAAGCCTATTTATCTTATTTACAGTGGTAAACTGTATTCTGTTCCTTATTCCCTCTAATGTTTATGCGCAGGAGAGCCCTGACGGAGAAAACCGTGAATCAGAGAATGCAGAGGAATCAGAAGCATCTACAAATGATAAAACGGTGATTTTTACAAAAGATATTTTTCATAGGCACACAGGTTCTTCCGGCGGAGGAGGCTGTTATAATGTTGCAAGAACAGGAACAAAGACAATAGAAATACCATGCGGAGGAAGTATGGTGTATTGGCCGGAATTGGATACCTCGTCCTGCAGCAGATGCGGAGCTGGTTACAGTGGTGATCAGTCCGGAAGGGGCTGCTGGCATAAAAAAACAAGAACGGAGTCTTATACATATTATGTAATCGGCTGCGGGAGGACGGAGTCGGATTATCTTGGAAGGCTTACGGTAGTGCAGAGCACCACGGAATGGACAAAACAGCTTACCTTGACAGGAAGCTATGAAAATGCAGGAAAGATGACGGTAGCGGAGCTTCCCTATATCTGGAACGGAGGAAGTGCAACCGATAATCCGGTATACGAAGTGACAGAAAGTGGTGTATATACGTTACAGTTAAATGCAGATGCAAATGCCAATACGGCAGCAGGAATCGTGACTGTCGATGTGCGAAATGTAGATGTCACGGCTCCTAAAATCATGTCCCACATACAGGAGCCGGTAACGGAATGGGTAAAAGATGGTGTTTTGGTAACGGTTACCGAAGTATTGGATAAGCAGCCGGATAACAGTGATGGGTGTGGATTGCATGAGCTGCCGTATTCCTACGATAACGGGGAAACGTGGACAGCAGAGAAGTCACATTTATATTCGGAAAACGGCATGCATTCAATTTTAGTGCGTGACAAGCTGGAAAATACCTCATCATATGAAGTGGAGTTTTACAATGTGGACTGTACGCCGCCGACAATAGAAGCAATTGAATACGACCATACCAAAAATATCCGAACAACCGAACTTTCAGTATCTGCAAACGATTTGCAGCCGGATGGAAGCGAAGGCTGCGGCTTACATGAGACACCGTATTCCTTTGATAACGGAAAGACATGGACAGCGGATAACCGGATAGTGATTGATAAAAACGGTATCATACAGATTGCTGTCAGGGATAAGCTGGAGAATATTGTTTATATTGAAGAAACCATCGGAAATATAGATTGGCTTGGACCGGCTGTTGAGTATAAGATGGTGCATAGTTCGTGGACAAATCAGGATGTAAAGCTCTATCTGTCGGCAAAGGATTTGAATGAAGACGGCAGTGAAGGTATCGGCCTTGCAGATACGTGGTATTCCTTAGATGGCGGAAAAAGCTGGTCAAATACGCCGATGCGCATTCTGGAAGAAAATCAGGAAATAGATGTCACTGCGAGGGATAAGCATTTTAATATAACAAAGCAGCATATTTCGGTAAGGCAGATTGATAAGGTGCTGCCGTGGGTTACCGTCCGCATGCAGATAACGGGAGAAGGAGAAAACATGCAGGTTATACTGTATGCTGATGCCGGAGATGATTATTCGGGAATACACGAAGACGGTTATTCCTGGGATAAAGGCTGTTCATTTTCCAATCAGACAACACTCCCTGTAACCCAAAACGGTATTTATCAGGCGACGGTACGTGATAAGGCGGGCAATATCAGTTATGCTCAGATAGAGGTAGATGTTTTTAAAACGGGGATTCTGCCGCTTCCAATCAAACCCCATAAACCGATAACGGTTCACTTCACGGATGAAAATGATGCGGAAGAAGAAAAGGAAATAACCGATATCGTTGTAAAGCAGGAAAAAAGAATAGAGAAGCCTGAAAAAACAGTGCCGCAATTATTGGAAAAGGAGATGCCGTGGCAGAAGGTTATGCTTATTGCAGTAATTATCCTGTCTGCACTTGCATTGTTAATGCTTATACTATTTCTTCTTAGCAGAACCATTATTATGTACGCAGATGACTTAAAAGGAAAGCAACAGCGTATCGGAGCATTGTGGATATCTTATAAAGAGGAGCATCTTGAAGTGAAAATTCCGGAGCATATGATAGAACAGTGCAGAACACTGCATTTTGCTTTCCGGACATCCTTTATATTTTGTATACTCCATAAGGGAGAAAAAATTCATTTTATTTTCCCGGAGGATATATGCACAACACTGCCTGTTGAAAAGAGAATCGAAATGACATTGTTATAATCGTGGCAATCCGACAAAAAAGGGTTTTCAAGCATTGGGAAATAGAGTAAAATCATGTATGACAAAAAGACAGGAGATTAGCATATGAAATGGGAAGATAATGTGCGCAGGGTTGTTCCGTATGTTCCCGGTGAACAGCCTAAGCGGAAGGATATCATCAAATTAAATACAAATGAGTGCCCGTATGCACCGGCACCTGCAATTGCGAAGGTGCTCTCAGAATATACGACAGCGGATTTGCGTCTGTATCCCGACCCGAATGTATCGGGACTTGTAAAAAGTATTGCGGATACATATGGGGTAAAGCCGGAGAATGTGTTTGTCGGAGTCGGCTCTGATGATGTATTGGCAATGGCTTTTTTAACCTTTTTTAATTCCGGTAAAAAGATTCTGTTTCCGGATATCACGTATTCTTTTTATGATGTCTGGGCAGATTTATACAAAATTCCGTATGAGGTACAGCCGCTTGATGAGAACTTCTGCCTTCGTAAGGAGGATTATTGTAAGGAAAACGGCGGAATAATTTTCCCAAATCCCAATGCCCCGACCGGAATAGAGGAAAGCTTAGAAAATATAGAGGAAATCATACAAAAAAATCAGGATGTTGTGGTAATTGTGGATGAAGCGTATGTGGATTTCGGATGTAAAAGTGTACTTCCTCTTATTCATAAATACGATAACCTTCTTGTGGTACAGACATTCTCAAAGTCACGCGCATTAGCGGGAATCCGTATCGGATATGCATTTGGAAGTGAAAGACTGATACAGTATTTAAATGATGTCAAATTTTCATTCAATTCCTACACGATAAATCGTCTGACAGAGGTGGTAGGATGTACCTGTTTAGAGGATAAGGCGTATTTTAAGGAAACAGTACAAAAGGTTGTGAATACAAGAGAACGCGTAAAGCAGCGCCTTTCAAAACTTGGATTCTCATTCGGCGATTCCAAGGCCAACTTTATTTTCGCTTCACATAAGAGTGTTCCCGCAAAAGAGATATTTGAAGCCTTGAAGGAAGAGGGGATTTATGTCCGGCATTTTAATAAACCGCGTATAGATAATTACCTTCGTATTTCAATTGGTACGGATGAAGAAATGAATACAATGCTTGCATTTCTGGAAGGCTATTTACAAAAACGAGAGGGATAGATGGAAGCGTATACGGATTTTGCCCTTGTTTATGATGAACTAATGGATAACACACCTTATGAGGTGTGGTGTGAACAGATTACTGCGGTTTTAGCAGGCAATGGAATAGAAAAAGAGCTTATATTGGATTTAGGATGCGGGACAGGTGTCTTGACGGAGCTTCTGGCACGTAAAGGCTATGATATGATAGGAATCGATTTGTCGCAGGAGATGTTAAACCGTGCAATCGAAAAAAGGGATGCATCAAAGCTTCCTATTCTATATCTACAGCAGGATATGCGTGAATTTGAATTATACGGAACCGTGAAAGCTGTTGTGAGTGTATGTGATTCCCTGAATTATCTGCTTGAGGATGAGGATGTGATACAGACATTCCGGCTTGTAAATAATTATCTTGACCCACAGGGATTGTTTATTTTTGATTTTAATACGGTATACAAATATAAAGAAGTAATCGGTGATGCCACAATTGCAGAAAACAGGGAAGATTGCAGCTTTATTTGGGAAAACTATTATCATGAACAGGAAAAAATAAATGAATACGAAATAACTTTCTTTATTAAAGAAGGAGAGTTTTACAGGCGTTTTGAGGAAACCCATTTCCAGCGTGGATATACGGTGGAGGAAATGCAGGATTTTCTTCTTAAAGCTGGACTTGAGTTTATTTCAATGAAGGATGCGGATACTTTTTTAGATGTGACGGATGAAAGTGAACGTGTCTGTATGATTGCAAGAGAAAACGGAAAAGGGAAGGCGTAAAGAATATGACAGATTATATAGTCAGAGCAACGGCCGGAAATGCACAGATTCGTGCTTTTGCGGCAACGGCAAAGGATACGGTTGAGGCGGCAAGAGCGGCGCACAGCTTAAGCCCGGTCGCATCAGCGGCTTTGGGACGTACCCTGATTGGAACGGCTATGATGGGAGCGATGTTAAAGGGTGAAAATGAACTTGTGACAGTGCAGATTAAAGGAGACGGTCCAATCGGGCAGATTACGGCAACTTCGGATGCAGTCGGCAGGGTGAAAGGATATGTACACAATCCTTCCGTAATGCTTCCGCCAAACGCTGCGGGTAAGCTGGATGTCGGAGGTGCTGTCGGTCGCGGAATGCTTCAGGTTATCAAGGATATGGGATTAAAAGAACCATACTGCGGACAAACCGTTCTGCAGACAGGAGAAATTGCAGAGGATTTGACGTATTATTTTGCGAGCTCCGAGCAGGTTCCTTCTTCTGTAGGACTTGGTGTACTTATGGATAAGGAAACGGGAACGGTCAGACAGGCAGGTGGCTTTATTATTCAGTTGATGCCGTTTGCAGAAGATGCGGTTATTGAAACGCTGGAGAAGAATTTGACGACTCTGCCTTCCGTGACGGCTATGTTAGATGAAAAAATGACACCGGAGCAGATGCTTGAAAAAGTATTGGATGGGCTGGAGGTTACATTTACCGATACGCTTCCTCTGGCGTTTCACTGTAATTGCAGTAAGGAACGTGTTGAAAAGGCTCTTATCAGTGTCGGAGAGAAGGAAATAAAAACAATGATAGCAGAAGGAAAACCGATAGAGGTCAACTGCCATTTCTGCAATAAGAATTACTCTTTTTCGATTGAAGAACTGCACAATCTGTTAAAACGTGCAAAATAGCAATACTTCGGAACTCATTTATCTGAATTTATTCATCAGAAAGGCTGGTAATCAATTATGAAGGACGGATTCATACGGTGCGCGGCAGCGGGCATTAAAATAGAAGTAGCAAACCCTGCTCATAATGCAGAGGTTATCATACAAAAAGCAAAGGAATGTGCAGATAACGGAGCGAAGGTAATTGTATTTCCGGAGCTTGCATTATCGGGTTATACCTGTGGGGACCTTTTTTTACAGGAGAAGCTGATTGCAGGCTGCAGGGAAGCATTAATAAAAATAGTAGATTTTTCCCGTTCTGCAGATGCCATTCTTTTTGTCGGTTTTCCGTTTGAGTATCGCGGCAAATTATATAATACAGCGGCGGTTATTTCGGCAGGAAGACTGTTAGGGCTTGTTCCTAAAACAAATCTGCCAAATTATAATGAATTTTATGAGCTGCGTCATTTCACACCGGGACCCAAGGAAGCCTGTGAAGTTATGCTAAACGGAAAAGCCGTCCTATTTGGTACAAATCTGTTGTTTGAAACAGAGGGTGGATTGGTTTTGGGCTGTGAAATCTGCGAGGACTTATGGGCACCTATAAATCCCGGCACATCACATGCGCTTGCGGGAGCAAATATTCTTGTGAATTTGAGCGCTTCCAATGAGGTAATAGGAAAAAGCGCATACCGTAAACAACTGGTGGCTTCTACAAGTGCCAGATTATTGTGCGGATATGTGTATGCAAGTGCCGGAGAAGGGGAGTCCACACAGGATATTGTATTTGGAGGACATCATCTGATTGCGGAAAACGGTACGCTTTTAAAGGAAGCAAGACGTTTTTCAAATGAAACCGTATATGGTGAAATAGATATCAAAAGGCTCCAAAGTGAACGCAGAAGAACGACTTCCTTTGTAACGGAGAGTACAAAAGAGTACAGACGTGTACCGTTTTCTTTAAAACGGGAAAATATTCATATCACCCGTACATTTGGGCGTATGCCGTTTGTACCGGAAGATACGGAAAGAAGAGTGGAAAGATGCGAGGAAATTTTTGCGATTCAGGCAAACGGACTCAAAAAACGTTTGGAGCATACACATTGTAAAAGTGCTGTCATCGGTGTATCCGGTGGTCTTGACTCCACATTGGCACTGCTGGTGACAGTAAGAGCGTTTGATTTACTTGGGCTTGAACATAAAAATATTCTGGCAGTTACGATGCCATGCTTCGGAACGACTGACAGAACCTATGAGAATGCCTGCTCATTGGCACGTACCCTTGGATGTACCCTGCGTGAGGTAGATATTAAAAAATCGGTAACACAGCATTTTGAGGATATTAATCAGAGTCTTGATAATCATGATGTAACATATGAAAACGGTCAGGCAAGAGAACGCACCCAGGTACTTATGGATATTGCCAATCAATGTGGTGGTATGGTTATCGGTACGGGTGACCTGTCTGAGCTTGCACTTGGCTGGGCAACGTATAACGGCGACCATATGTCCATGTATGGGGTGAATGCATCCATCCCGAAAACACTTGTGAAGCATCTGGTGCGTTATTATGCGGACATGTGCTGTGAAATAGCCGAAAAGAAAGGTTCGGAATTAAAAAAAGCTCTGGAAGACGTGCTGGATACACCGGTAAGTCCGGAACTGCTTCCGCCGGTAGATGGTGTCATTTCCCAGAAGACAGAGGATTTGGTCGGACCGTATGAACTGCATGATTTCTTTTTGTACTATATGTTGCGCTGCGGATTTCCGCCTGCAAAGATTTATCGAATTGCAAAGCTTGCATTTGATGGGGTGTATGATTCTGAAACGATATTGAAATGGCTGAAAACATTTTACCGCCGGTTCTTCTTGCAGCAGTTTAAACGCTCCTGTCTGCCCGACGGCCCAAAGGTAGGAAGCGTTGCGGTATCCCCAAGAGGAGATTTGCGAATGCCGTCCGATGCGTCAGCGTCTATCTGGCTTGAGGAAATAGAAACATTGCATTAATAAAAACAGAGCAGGTTTTATGATGAATAATCAAAAAACCTGCTCTTATTGCGGTTATTCTGTTTTTTCGGTGATTTTTGCCTGATTCAGTGAAGAAGTAATGGCATTTAACAGAACGGTAGAGGTATATAGGTTATCGGATGAATACTCAATACCTTCAATAGACTGCAGCTCTAATATCTGGGAGGACAGTTCTTCCAAAGCAGGCTCCATTAAAGGATACATAACACTGACGGTTTCATCCATATTCTGTAACTCAATAGAAAGAATGGCAGTCTCATCTACGGTAACGGCAAGCTCCACGTTACTGCCATTTAAAACCATAGCGGTGGTATATGTGCCGGGAACGTAGATGGCGGAAGGGTCCTGTGGTGCTAAGGCGCTTGAATCATCCTTTTTTTTCAGTGTGATTACTAACAAAATGATTGCTAATATTCCGAGGGCAAGGAAAATGCCTGCACAGATAAGCTCTTTCATTTTTAAAATTACTATTTTTGTTTTTCCGCTCATATCGTTTGCTCCGTAAACATTTATACATCATACGCTTAAAATAAAGAAAGTATTCCGGAATATGTGATTTAAAGGATTGACAAGTAACTTTTATCAATAGTATAGTAAGAAAAGGACAAAGGAGTTCGGCAAAAGGGCGGACTCTCTTTTTTTTTAAACGGTTGAAAAGTGAAGAATGGAAAAAAAGGAGCAGGGAATGAATAAGTATAGCAGAGATGATATTATCGAGATGGCACAGGAAGAAGATGTTGAATTTATCCGTTTACAGTTTACGGATGTACTCGGCAAGTTAAAAAATGTGGCGGTAACGTACAGCCAGTTAGAAAAAGTTTTGGACAACAGATGTGTTTTTGATGCTGCAAGCATTGACGGGCTGGTAAAGGCGAAGCAGCCCCAGATGCGTCTGTTTCCGGATTTAAATACGTTTGCTATTTTTCCATGGAGACCACAGCAGGGGAAGGTTGCAAGATTATTTTGTGATTTACATACTCCTGAGGGAGAGGCATTTGAGGGAGACCCGCGCTATGTGTTAAAAAAGGCTATTTTGGAGTCTCAGAAAATGGGCTATACCTTTGAGGTCGGACCGGAATGCGAATTTTTCTTATTTAATACGGATGAAAATACCCTGCCGACTACAATGACACATGAGCAGGCAGGATATTTTGACTGTGGACCGATGGATTTTGGAGAAAATGCCAGACGTGATATTGTGTTAACGCTTGAGGATATGGGTTTTGTAATTGAATCCTCGCACCATGAAAAGGCACCGGCACAGCACGAGATTGATTTTAAATATGACGAAGCTTTAACTGCTGCGGACAATATTATGACATTTAAGCTTGCGGTTAAAATGGTAGCAAAGCGTCACGGACTTCATGCGACCTTTATGCCAAAACCCAAATACGGTGTAGACGGTTCCGGCATGCATATTAATATGTCGTTATTCAAGGAGGGAAAAAATATCTTTCATGATCCGGACGGAGAATTGGGTCTCAGTAAGGAAGCATATTATTTTATGGGCGGAATAATGAAGCATATTAAGGCAATCACAGCTATTACCAATCCGCTGGTAAATTCCTATAAACGTCTTGTTCCCGGCTTCTGCGCACCGACAAGTGTCGGCTGGAGTACAAACAGTGAGAACAGCCTGTTCCGCATTCCTTGTGAAAAAGGAGAAAATGCAAGAATTGAGCTGAGAAGTCCCGACCCGTCGGCTAATCCGTATCTTGCTCTTGCTGCATGTCTGATGGCAGGTATAAAAGGAATTCAGGAAAAACAGGAGCCGCCAAGAAGTATGGAGCAGCTTAAAGCCGGCAGGAGCAGATTACTCCCTACTACGCTGAAAGAAGCTATTACGGAATTGGAAAAAGATTCTTTTATTCAGGAGGTTTTAGGAAAAGAGCTTTGTAAAAAGTATATTGAATTGAAAATGGCAGAATGGCAGGATTATACCTCCCAGGTTACGAATTGGGAGATACAGCAGTATTTAGACCAATACTAGAATCAGCTTTTACAGAATATATTCTTAGGAAATGGTTTGTAAAACGAGCTTTCTAAAGGAGGTGATGCAGATTGACCAACATTGTAGTTGTTTTTCCAAAGTTGGAAGATGCAAAAAACTTAAAAAATCTCCTTGTCAGAAACGGATATGATGTTGCTGCGGTCTGTACTACCGGTGCACAGGCAGTTCACTGTGCGGATGGGCTTGTAAACGGCATTCTGCTATCGGCATATAAACTGCCGGATATGATGTATTCGGAGTTAAAGGAATATCTTCCGCCGGGTTTCGATATGCTGCTGCTTGCATCCAGAAATCATCTGTCAGAATGTGCTGATGTAGTTACACTCCCGATGCCGTTTGCGGTACGGGATTTATTGAATACGATGGATATGATTTCGCAGGCTGTAATGAGACGGAAGAAAAAAATGCGTCAGCAGCCGGTACAGAGAAACAATGATGAACGTAAGATAATCAATGAAGCAAAAGCCGTACTGATGGAAAGAAATAATCTGACAGAGGATGAAGCACACCGTTACATCCAGAAGTGCAGTATGGATAGCGGAAATAATATGGTTGAGACAGCTCAAATGCTGCTTACAATGGCGGATGCCAGAATATAAAATGTTAAGAAAGAATGGGCTTGGATAGAAGAGTTACTAATCTAAGAGAATGGGATCGTATAAGAAATGAAAATAAAATTTACAAAAATGCAGGGTTGTGGAAATGATTATATTTATATAAATGGTTTTACGGAAAAAATTCCACAGGAAAAGAAAGCGGAAATCGTCCGCCGGATTAGCGACAGGCATTTCGGAATCGGTGGTGATGGGGCAATTTTTATCAATCCCGCGCAGGAAGCGGACTTTGAGATGGAAATGTATAATGCCGACGGAAGCCGTTCGGAAATGTGTGGTAACGGCATACGGTGTGTCGGAAAATATGTGTATGATTACGGATTAATTGATAAAACAAAATTCAGTGTTGTAAGTGCCGGTAAAATCAAATATCTGGAGCTTACTGTAGAGAACAAAAAAGCAGTACGGATTAAAGTAAATATGGGAAGCCCTATCCTGCTTCCGAAACAGATTCCGGTTCTTTCGGAAAGTGAAAAGGTTGTGGATGAGCCGATTACGGTATTGGATAAGGAATATCGGATGACATGTGTTTCTATGGGAAATCCGCATGCAGTTGTATTTGTAGAGAATACATCGGACTTTCCTGTTAATGAGGTCGGTCCGTACTTTGAACATCATGAGCGTTTCCCGAACCGGACAAATACCGAGTTTGTACAGATTATAGACCGTAATCATATTAAAATGAGAGTATATGAGCGCGGAACCGGTGAAACACTTGCCTGCGGAACAGGATGCTGTGCAAGTGTAGTAGCATGTGTATTAAACAATCTGACGGATGCGCTGGTATATGTGGAAGTTTTGGGCGGCGTAATATACATAGAATGGAACAGAGAGGAAAACCAAATTTATATGACAGGACCGGCAGAAACGGTATTTGAAGGAGAAATCGATGTTTAAAATTAATGACAACTACTTAAGATTACAGGGAAGCTATTTATTTTCCACTGTTGCAAAAAAAACAAATGCTTTTATGGAAAAAAATCCAGACAGGAAAGTAATTCGTCTCGGTATCGGGGATGTAACGCAGCCGCTTGCGCCCGTTATCATTGATACGCTTCATAAAGCGGTTGAGGAAATGGGACATGCAGAGACTTTTCGCGGATATGCGCCGGATTTGGGATATGAGTTCCTGCGTAAAGCGATTGCGGAAAATGATTATCGCAGCAGAGGCTGTGAGATAACGGCAGATGAAATTTTTGTTTCGGATGGTGCAAAATCAGATTCGGGAAATATCCAGGAAATTTTCAGTACGGATAATACAATTGCAGTGTGTGATCCTGTTTATACCGTTTATCTGGATACCAATGTCATGGCAGGCAGGACCGGAGAGTTTGATACAGCAGCAGGCTGCTTTAAAAATGTAATTTATATGCCCTGTCTGGCAGAAAATAATTTTGTTCCGGAGCTTCCCGGACAGGTGCCGGATATGATTTATCTGTGTTTCCCGAACAATCCGACAGGGGCTGCCATTACAAAAGAGCGTCTGCAGGAGTGGGTTGATTATGCCAATAAAAACGGCTCTGTGATTATTTATGATGCGGCTTATGAAGCCTATATTACGGAAGAGGATGTGCCGCATAGTATTTATGAATGTAAAGGAGCAAGGACATGTGCAATCGAGCTGCACAGCTTCTCTAAAAATGCCGGTTTTACAGGACTCCGTCTTGGATATACGGTTGTACCGAAGGACTTAATGTGTGGGGATGTATCGCTTCATTCATTATGGGCAAGACGTCACGGCACCAAATTTAACGGGGCACCCTATATTGTCCAGCGTGCGGGTGAAGCTGTATACAGTGAAGAAGGAAAAAAACAGTTGCAGGAACAGGTGGCATATTACCAAAAAAATGCGAAATATATTTTTGAACACCTCAAATCTGCAGGTTATGAGGTTTACGGCGGAGTCAATGCTCCTTATATCTGGCTGAAAGCACCGAATGGCATGACAAGCTGGGAGTTCTTTGATTTCTTATTGGAAAAAGCAAATGTTGTGGGCACACCCGGCTCCGGATTCGGCAAATGCGGGGAAAACTATTTCCGCCTGACGGCTTTCGGAAGCTTTGAAAATACGGTGGAAGCAATAAAGAGAATAGAAGCGTTATAATAAAAAGCGGTTCCCAATCACATGCGAGGGGAACCGCTTTTTATCCGATTAAGGACTTTCCAGATAGTCTAAAAAGGCTAAGGCATTGTCAACATGTTCGGAATTCATGATAATGCAGAAGTATGCCTTGCTGTTTGGAAAGCTTTGTGTTTCCACAAGCTTTGGTGCATTTGTAATTTCGAGTCCGACCGGCTCCTTTCCTTGAGCGAGATTGTTGGGCGAATCATAGTAAAAGATACGGTCTTTATATTCCTCCATTTCTTCCTCTGAAAAAACGGTAGAGAGGTCAAGGAGATATCCTCCTTCTGCTAAGGTTTCAAAATAAGTTTCATCGGATATACATACATCCAATACTCCTGCCGATGCCATAACAAATATTTTTTCCATATTTTGTTCATCATATATACCGGGTGATTCCGGATTGATATAAAAAGAAGAATCCAATAATGCCTCTTCCTTTTTCGGGTTGATATTGATAGTCTGTTCAAACCCATCCATAAATTCTTCATTTTCCACATTAGGAAATCCGTTTATAAAAATTACCTGTAAAGCAGTATCTTTTTTTGTGGCAATATTGACAATAAAATTGACAATAAAAATAAGTAGAAATAAAGCAATAGCAGCATGCCATTTATAATAATAAACAAAATATTTGATTTTTCCTTTCAGGCCTTCTTCTTCCAAAACTTTTCTGCGTTGTTCCAGAATTTCATCATTAACTGAATTTCCTGCCGCCATACCGTATATCCTTTCCGTTATTGATTAAAATATAGATTGTAATCTTTCTGCTTGTTTAATCTTAAGAGTTTGTGGGAAGACTGTCAACGAAAGGAATCTAAATCTATATAAAATTTTTATAAAAAACATATTTTTCGGAGGCTTGAAATGAGACAGGTAATAAACATGAATTATAAATGGGCATTTACAAAGGAAGCAGGAAAGGTGCCTGCTGATATACCCATGCATTGTAATTGCATGCATTGGAATTGGGTGAATCTGCCCCATACATGGAATAATATTGACGGGCAGGACGGTGGCAATGATTATTACCGGGGGACCTGTTATTATGCAAAAAAGATAAACAGGCGGGAGCTTCCTGAAAATGATCAGTATTATCTGGAATTCTGCGGTGCAAATTCGTCGGCACAGGTATATTTAAACGGAAAAAAACTGTCTTCCCATGACGGCGGATATTCTACGTGGCGAGTTAATATTACGGATGCAATAGCATCTGCAACGGAGGATGAGAGCTTACTTGTAGTGGCGGTAGACAATGCTCCGAATGACAGGGTGTATCCGCAGCAGGCTGATTTTACATTTTATGGCGGGTTATACCGTGATGTGAATCTGATTGCGGTAAGTGACTCCCACTTTGATTTAGACTACTACGGAAGTCCCGCAATTATGGTTACTCCAAAGATTACGGACACAAAGGCGGATATAGAAATAAACGTCTTTTTATCAAATGCAAAGGAAGGACAGGAGCTTGTTTTTTTAATAAAAGATGCACAGAGAAAAACGGTGGCAGAATGCAGACAGAAGGCATCCGATACAAAGGCTGTTCTTGAGGTTTTGGATGTGCATCCCTGGAACGGAAGGAAAGACCCTTATCTGTATACGGCTGAGGTATTTCTTGTAAGCGGGGAAGAAAAACTTGACTGTGTATCTGCAAGATTTGGATGCAGAACATTTAAAATTGACCCGCAGAAGGGTTTTATACTAAACGGGGAATGCTATCCGCTGCACGGAGTGTCACGTCATCAGGACAGATGGGGAGTGGGAAATGCCCTTTTACGGGAACATCATGAAGAAGACATGGATTTGATTTGTGAAATGGGTGCGAATACAATCCGGCTTGCACATTATCAGCATGACTCGTATTTTTACGATTTATGTGATGAAAGAGGAATGGTGGTCTGGGCAGAAATTCCTTATATTTCCAATCATATGAAAACGGGACGTGAAAACACGATATCCCAGATGCGGGAGCTTGTTATTCAGAATTACAATCATCCGTCCATCGTAGTGTGGGGGCTTTCCAATGAGATTACAATGACAGGCAGAAGCAGTGAGGATTTATGGGAAAATCATATCATCTTAAATGAAATGGTACACGAAATGGATAAGACCAGGCTGACCACGATTGCGGTAGTCAGTATGTGCGATATCCATGACCCTTATATAAAAATCCCGGATGTTGTTTCCTATAA
This sequence comes from Lachnospiraceae bacterium, assembly GCA_016294075.1. Taxonomy (GTDB): domain Bacteria; phylum Bacillota; class Clostridia; order Lachnospirales; family Lachnospiraceae; genus RGIG8767. The sequence continues at coordinate 353,838 of JAEDCQ010000002.1, forward strand.
TCACTATTTTGGGTGGTATGGCGGGGATGTTTCCATGAACGGCCCCTGGTTTGATAAATTTCATGCGGAATTTCCGGATATTCCCATAGGAGTGAGTGAATACGGCTGTGAGGCCTTAAACTGGCATACGTCAAATCCCGTCCAGGGGGATTATACGGAAGAATATCAGGCATACTATCATGAAGAAATGATTAAGCAGCTATTTACAAGACCTTATATCTGGGCAACACATGTATGGAATATGTTTGATTTCGGAGCGGATGCGAGAGCAGAAGGCGGCGAAGACGGACAGAACCATAAAGGACTTGTGACCTTTGACAGAAAATATAAAAAGGACTCCTTTTATGCTTATAAGGCATGGCTGTCAGAAGAGGCATTTGTTCATATCTGCGGGAAACGTTATACGGATCGTGCAGAGGAAATAACAAGGGTTACCGTATACTCAAACCAGCCGGAAGTAGAGCTGTTCGTAAACGGTAAGAGCATTGGGAAACAGAAAAGCCCGGAGCATTTCTTTTATTTCAGTGTCCCAAATACGGGAGAGTCTGTTTTAACGGCAGTAGCCGGTGAATGCAGGGATGAAAGCCGTATTCGTAAAGTGGATAAGTTTGATGAAAAGTATCGTTTAAAAGAGAAGGGTGCCGTTTTAAATTGGTTTGATATTACGGAAAAAGAAGGATTTTATTCTTTAAATGATAAGATGAGTGACATTATGAAATCCCAAAAAGGAAAAACCTTAATTCTGGGGCTGCTTTCCGGTGCAGGAGGACCTATGGACTCAAAGGATTCTTTTATAAATCAGGAAAACATGGCCTCCATGATGGAGATGATGGGTGGTTTTACACTAATCCGTCTGCTTAAGCTGATGGGAGCCGCCAATATGAGTATGACAAAAGAGGAGATGCTTGCTTTGAATGCAAAGTTAAATGAGATAAAGAAAACAGAATAGCAGCAACGCTGCAATGCAGAAATGCTGCAATGCAGAAATGCTGCAATGCAGAAATGCTGCATTGCTAAAAGGAGGATTCATTTTAAATGGATACAAAAAAAGGGGAAAAGCCTTTTGGACTCAGGGATAAAATCGGTTACATGTTTGGTGATTTCGGTAATGATTTTACTTTTATTCTTTCAAGCATGATGCTGATGAAGTTTTACTCGGATGTTATGGGTGTCGGTGTCGGTCTGGTGGGTATTATGATGATGGTAACACGCTTTCTGGATGCATTTACGGACATCGCAATGGGACAGATTGTAGACAGGAGCCGGCCGGGGAAAAAAGGCAAATTCATAAAGTGGATTCTCTGGATGTGCGGGCCTGTTTCCATAGCTTCCTTTTTGATGTATGCAAGCTGGTTTCGGGATATGCCGATGGGATTTAAGATTTTCTGGATGTTTTTTACATACCTGCTTTGGGGCAGCGTATTTTACACCGGTATTAACATCCCTTACGGCTCTATGGCTTCTGCTATCTCGGCAGAACCGAATGACAGAGCAGCATTATCTAACTGGAGGACAATCGGGGCATCCTTAGCCAGTATGTTCATCGGTGTGATTCTTCCGCTTATTGTATATTACGAAGATGAAAACGGTAATCAGATTCTTTCGGGAGCAAGGATGTCTTTTGCGGCGTTTATCTGTTCCGTTGGCTCGGTAATATGTTATCTGATCTGTTATGCAATGGTAATGGAACGTGTGAAAGTGGAACGGAAGACGGAGAAGTTTGATTTAAGCAGATTATTAATAGGACTTGCAAAGAATAAAGCTCTGGTGGGAATTGTTGCAGCGTCTGTCTGCATGCTTCTTGTACAGCTTACGGCTTCTACCATGACGACCTATGTATTTCCGAATTATTTCAAAAATACACAGGCACAGGCTGCGGCGGGCTTAACCGGTATTTTGATAACTTTTTTATGCGCAGCGTTTACGGTAAAGCTGTCCCGCAGATTCGGACGTAAAGAGCTTGCTGTTGTATCTTCCGTTTTGGGTGCGGTAGTTTATGCAATTGCCTATTTCATGCAGATAAAAGATGCATGGCTGTTTGTAGGAATATATACGATTGCCTATATCGGACTTGCGGTATTCAGTCTGATATGCTGGGCCATGATTACCGATGTTATAGATGATACCGAGGTGCAGACCGGAGAACGCTCTGACGGTACAATCTATGCCGTCTATTCTTTTGCAAGAAAACTCGGGCAGGCTGCTTCTTCCGGAGTTTCCGGGCTGCTTCTCTCGGCAATCGGATATTCACAGGCAACCGCGTATGATGAAAAGGTTGTAAAAGGAATTTACAATATTACCTGTCTTGTACCGGCAGTCGGGTATATACTTCTTGCAATTGTATTGATTTTCCTCTATCCTCTCGGGAAAGCACGGGTAGAGAGCAATACAGAAACACTTGCAAAAAAGCGTAAAGAAAAAGAAAATGCGCCTTGAAACTTTTTCCCAGATGTAATATGATAGTTTAAATTATAAAAAAATACTGTCATCATATGATTTTTTCTGCGGCAGAATGAGAGGCGTTATGAACGAAACATTTTTAGAGGTATTGGTAAAAAGAAAAACACCGGTTACAATGAAAGTCGGACAAATCCTTTTGATTATTCTTACTGTTCTTTTGGCACTTCTTTCCTTAGGAATGGGGGCTGTTATATTACTGCTTGCAGTCCTTACGGGGGTCGGTGCTTATTTTACCGGTTTGTTATCCAATGTGGAATATGAGTATTCTTATCTGAATAAAGAACTGGATGTGGATGTTATTTATTCCATGCAGAGAAGAAAGCACTTGGTAACATATGATTTGACAAAACTGGAGGTGCTTGCACCTGCTTCTTCTTACCATCTGGACGCATATAAAAATCGTAATGTGAAGACAAAGGATTTCAGCTCACAAAAAGCAGAAAATCAGAATGAAGTATATGTAATGTATATCGGCGGCAATGATAAAGTAGTATTCGAGCCGACACCGGAGCTGATTAAGGCAATTGAAAATATTGCACCGAGAAAGGTATTTACCGAATAGGTGCTTATTTAATTATAAACTATTATATTCACAGGAGGAGAAAGAGATGGGTCAGATTATCGGCGAAGGAATTACATTTGATGATGTGCTTTTAATCCCTGCATATTCCAATGTGATTCCGAATGAAATTGATGTTTCCACTTATTTGACAAAAAAAATCAAGTTAAACATTCCGCTTATGAGTGCCGGAATGGATACGGTAACCGAACACAGAATGGCAATTGCCATGGCAAGACAGGGTGGTATCGGTATTATTCATAAGAATATGTCAATTGAGGCGCAGGCAGAAGAGGTCGATAAGGTAAAACGTTCCGAAAACGGTGTTATTACAGACCCATTTTCTTTATCACCGGAGCATACATTAAAGGATGCCGATGATTTGATGGCAAAATTCCGTATTTCAGGTGTGCCGATTACGGAAGGAAAAAAACTCGTTGGTATTATTACGAATCGTGATCTAAAATTTGAAACAGATTTTACAAAGAAAATCAGGGAGTCTATGACTTCTGAGAATTTGATTACCGCAAAAGAGGGTATTACTCTTGAAGAAGCAAAGCAGATTCTGGCAAAGGCAAGAAAAGAAAAGCTTCCGATTGTAGATGATGATTACAATTTAAAAGGTTTAATTACAATCAAGGATATTGAAAAAACAATTAAGTATCCGCTTGCGGCAAAGGATGCACAGGGAAGACTTCTCTGCGGTGCTGCAGTCGGTATTACTGCAAATGTTTTAGAGCGTGTGGAAGCTTTGGTAAAAGCAAAGGTAGATGTTATCGTTTTAGATTCTGCACACGGACATTCCGAAAATGTGCTTCGCTGTGTCAGAATGATTAAGGAAAAATATCCGGAGGTACAGGTAATCGCAGGTAACGTGGCAACCGGTGAGGGTACAAAGGCACTGATTGAAGCAGGAGTAGATGCGGTTAAGGTTGGTATCGGCCCCGGTTCTATCTGTACGACACGTGTTGTTGCAGGTATCGGTGTGCCTCAGATTTCCGCTATTATGGACAGCTATGCGGTTGCAAAGGAATATGGTATTCCGATTATTGCAGACGGCGGTATTAAATACTCAGGAGATATTACAAAGGCTATTGCAGCCGGCGGTAATGTCTGCATGATGGGCAGCATCTTTGCGGGTTGTGATGAAAGTCCGGGAACATTTGAATTATTCCAAGGCAGAAAATACAAGGTATACCGTGGAATGGGTTCTATTGCAGCCATGGAAAACGGAAGCAAGGACCGTTACTTCCAAACCAATGCCAAGAAGCTTGTTCCGGAGGGCGTAGAAGGACGAGTTGCTTACAAGGGATTGGTAGAAGACACCGTATTCCAGCTTCTCGGAGGTCTTCGTTCCGGTATGGGTTATTGCGGTTGTACAACAATCGAGGATTTAAAGGAGAAAGGAAGATTTGTTAAGATTTCTGCCGCTTCCTTAAAGGAAAGCCATCCTCATGATATCCATATTACAAAAGAGGCACCTAACTATAGCTCAGACAGTAACTAAAAAGGCAGTTACTGCCATATAGATAAAAACACCGGAGCTCAATGCAACTCCGGTGTTTTTCTATTATTCTACAATAAACTTATCAATAATCTCATTCAGATCATCTGCCATTTTCTGGTTTTCTTCCGACTGTTTCTGAATTTCGGTTGCTATGTTTGCCGTGCTCTCGCTCTTTTCAACGATAACACCGACAGCAAGATTGTTTTCGTAAGAGATTCGTTTTACATTGGATATATTTTCATATATCTGGTTGATGGAATTATCCAATTCCTGAATAAAGCTGTTAAGCTGTTCAAAATTCTTTTTAATTTCTTCAGCGGATGTACTGTATTCACTGGACTTGCCGGCAAAGCTTTCAAAGCTTGCCAAAATATCCTTTTCAATAAAGCTTAAAACATCCTGCACACAGTTGTTTACAACACTGATGCTTTCATTGGAGGAATTACATAGCTCACTGATGCTTGCTGCAGCATTTTTAGAAGTATCTGCCAACTTGCCGATTTCTCCGGCAACGACAGCAAATCCCTTTCCTGCTTCACCTGCTCTGGCAGCTTCAATGGAAGCATTCAGTGAAAGCAGATTGGTCTGACTGGCAATATTAAGAATATTGGATGCCATATCGTTAATCTGGGATAAATTGTTCAAATTATCTAATGCTACCTTCATGGATTCTTTAACGGATGCCAGACGTTCCTTGCTTAAATGGAAGGTAGAATTTGCTGATTCACTCATTTCTACCGCACCACTGTACATAACATCACTTGATTCGGCGCTGTTTTGTATACTTGCAACGACGCCGTTCATGGAGGAGTGAATGTTACCGATTTCTGTATCGACATGTTCGATTGCGTTATTCACATCTTCAATACTTGCTGACAACTGCTGTGTTGTTGCAATGTTTTCAGTAACACAGTTTATAAGCTCTTCGGAAGAATTGCGAAGGGTATGTACTTTTCCGTTTAATTGTAAACAGCAGTCCCTTAAAGTATTAATAATATTACGCAGGGAATTAATAACGATATTGGTCGCCTTTGCAATTCCACCCAAGTCGTCTTTTCGGTTTATATATTTTTGTACGTCGCGGTCATTACTGATATCACATTTTGCGATTTTTAATAACGTTTTGCCAATCGGATTCAGAGGCTTCATGGCAGATGAGATAACGAAAAATGTAACAAGAATCAGTAAAAACAACGCAATGATACATAATCCCAATAAGATGACTTTCGTCTGATTGGTTGTGGCAAAAATTTCGTCGTATGAGTCTGTTAAAATAAATACCCAATCTCGGTCTGCGATGTAGTGATATGCGGCTATGCTGTCGGTTCCGTTATCAGAGTAGTTTATATAATCGGTAACGGATTCATTTACTCCTGACACGTTCTGAATAACTTCATTTATGTGTGCTTCACTTACTGCTGTTCCCATCATTTCATCGTCTTCATGGAAAATATATTCACCGGTCTTAGAATTAACTAAATAGTATTTGGCATTTTCCATTCCGGCAGTAGGCAAACTGTCCAGAATCTCTCTTAAACCGGAACTGAAAATTGCACCACCGACAAGACCGATTGGATTTCCCTGATTGTCGTAGCAGGCTCTGTACATGGAAATAACCTGGTTGCCGCTTGCGGGAGAGAAGATAATTCCTACATTATAAACGCCTTCAACGGCTGTCATGGAATCCTGTAATGCCTTTAATGAGTCTCCCTCTCTTGTGGTAATACCCACAACCTTAGGATTTGTATGAGCCAAAACATGTGTATTCCATTCACTTGCATATATACCTTCAAGGTTGGCGATGTCGGCACTAAATGTTTCGGTGTATTTCTGAGCCGCAGAAACGGCATTTGCATCTGTCGGATGCATTAACAAATCCGTAATCTCACCGGCTCTGCTGTAAGCGGTAAGATAGTTCTCTGTTTCATTCACATAATTGGTTATAATCTGCGAACGTTCCTTAACCATAGTCTGCATGCTGGCGATTGTGCTTTGGCTCATATTGTTTTCAATAGAGCCGCTTACCACAGTATACAGGATGGACAATACAATTGTCTGCACGACTATAATAAGTGCAATGATCAAATATGTAATTTTAACTTGCTTTTTCATATGTATCACCGTACCCTTCTTTAATTTGAATATATAAATTATATCAGATTTTAAAATAAAAAAACAGATTTTTGTTGTTTTTTGTGCTTTTTTCTAAAAACCCCCAAAAAAACAATAAAAACATACAAATTTTTTTATAAACCAGTTTACATTCTTAAGGCATAATAATATATGAAGAAAATAGGCAGACGGATGCGGAATAAATGAAATCTATACAACTTATATAGAAGATTATATATAAGAAAGAGAGAAAATATATAATTTACATATAAAAAAGGAAAAGGAAAAACAAATAAAACAATAAAAGTATACAAAAAGCACAAAAGACAGAAGAATATTCAAGAAAGACAGAAGAATATTATATGTAAAAAAAAATAATAGTTGCTAAAATTTAACATGTAAAACAAAAAACTCTATGGGAGGATTCAAAAAATGAAAAAGAAATTACTTAGTGTAGTTCTTGCAGTTGCAATGGTTGCAACATTGTTAACCGGATGCGGCGCAAAGAAAGAAGCAGCAGCAGGAGCAGCAGGAGGAGACCTTGCAGACAAAAAAGTCGGTGTATGTATCTATCAGTTTTCTGATAACTTCATGACTCTGTTCCGTGGCGAACTTGAGAACTACTTAATCAGCCTTGGTTTCTCTAAAGAGAACATCACAATTGCTGATGGTGCAAACGATCAGGCTACACAGAGTGGTCAGATTGATAACTTCATCGCAGAAGGTGTTGACGTACTTATCATCAACCCGGTTAACTCTTCATCCGCTGAAACCATTACAGATAAGGTAATCGGTGCTAATATTCCTTTAGTATACATCAACCGTGAGCCGGATGCAGCTGAAGAGAAGAGATGGGAAGACAACGGCTGGAATGTTACATATGTTGGATGTGATGCAAGACAGTCAGGAACCATGCAGGGCGAAATGATTGTTGATCTTGGACTTGAAAAGGTTGACTTAAACGGAGACGGAAAAGTTCAGTACATTATGGTTGAAGGTGATCCTGAAAACGTTGATGCTCAGTATCGTACAGAATTCTCAGTTAAGGCACTTACAGATGCAGGATTTGAAGTAGAATGCTTAGTAGATCAGGTAGGAAACTGGCAGCAGGCAGAAGCTCAGCAGATCGTAGCAAATGCATTAGGACAGTATGGTAACGATATCGAAGTTGTATTCTGTAACAACGACTCCATGGCACTTGGTGCATTACAGGCAATTGAAGCAGCAGGACGTACTGTTGGAAAAGACATTTACCTTACAGGTGTAGATGCTTTGTCAGAGGCTCTTGAAAATGTTATCGCAGGTAAGATGACAGGTACAGTATTCAATGATCATTTTTCACAGTCTCACAGTGCAGCAGATGCAGCAGTTCGTTTCATCAAGGGTGAATCAAACGAATATTACATTGGCTGTGATTATGTAAAGGTTACAACAGAGAACGCACAGGAAGTTCTTGATAGTGTTAAATAATAACTTATCGTAACTGGTTTGTTTAACAATTGGTGCGGATGTTGATAAAGGCATCCGCACTTGTTTTGATTGAAACCGGGTATAGCAGTTTGATTATAAAAAGCAGGGAGATAGTTCCCCAAAAAACAAGGAGAAGCAAAATGGCTGAGTATAAATTGGAGCTCAAGGGTGTTTGCAAATCTTTCCCCGGGGTTAAGGCGTTGGATGATGTACAGTTGTCTCTTCGTCCCGGAACTGTTCATGCTTTGATGGGCGAAAATGGTGCAGGAAAATCAACACTTATGAAATGTCTCTTCGGTATTTACAAAATGGACAGAGGAGAAATATTTCTGGATGGCAAGAAGATAGAGGTAAATAATCCTGATGAAGCAATGAAGTATGGTATTGCAATGGTGCATCAGGAATTACAGCCGATACCTGCAAGAAGCGTGGCAGAGAATCTTTATTTAGGAAGATTTCCAACTAAAAATTATGGACCGTTAAAATTAATAGATCATAAGACGATGTATGCTGAAACCGAAAGGTGGATGAAGGAAGTAAAAATGGATATTGATCCAAGGGCACTTCTCGGAGATCTTTCCGTGGGACAGATGCAGTCGGTTGAAATTGCAAAAGCTGTTTCCATGCAGGCAAGGGTGGTAATATTCGATGAACCGACCTCTTCTCTTTCTGATAATGAGGTAGAAGCATTGTTCCGTATTATGAATGATTTGCGGGATAAGGGTGTTGCAATGGTATATATTTCACATAAGATGGATGAAATCAAGCGGATTGCGGATGATATCACAATCATGCGTGATGGTACATATGTGGGAACATGGCCTGCAGCAGAATTGACGACTGACCAGATTATTGAAAAGATGGTTGGACGTGAACTTACAAACGTTTATCCGAAAAAGCAAAGTGAACCCGGAGAGGTTGTTCTGGAAGTAAAGAACCTGTGTTCCATTCATGAAAAATCCTTCCAAAATATCAGTTTTAAACTTCGAAAAGGGGAAATCCTCGGTTTTGGCGGATTGGTAGGTGCACAGAGAACGGAATTGATGGAGGGGATTTTTGGAATCCGTGGGATTGATTCCGGCGAAATTTTCGTGCACGGCAAACCGGTAAAAATAAAACATCCGATTGATGCAATGAATGCAGGAATTGGTTTGATTACGGAAGACCGCCGTGGAAACGGTATTTTCGGATGCCTTTCCGTTAAGGATAATGTAGGTGTATCAGTATATAATAAGTTTCTTAAAGCCGGTTTTATATTAGATCATAAAAGTATTAACGGTATTGTAGATGAGAGTATTGAAAAGCTGAGTATCAAGACTCCGAATATGAAGGTACATATCGCGAATCTGTCCGGTGGTAACCAGCAAAAGGTTATTGTATCCAGATGGCTTGCAAATAATCCGGATATATTGATTATGGATGAGCCTACGCGTGGTATTGACGCAGGAGCAAAGCATGAGATTTATGAGATTATGTGTGACCTTGCAAAACAGGGAAAAGCCATTATCATGATTTCATCAGAAATGTCAGAACTTCTGGGTATGGCAGACAGAGTCTGCGTAATGTGTAACGGTAAGCTTACCGGTGAGATAGATAAGCCGGAGGAGATGACGCAGGCAAATGTTATGAACTTTGCGACGAGATTCTGATTAGGAGGAGAAAAAGATGTCTAATATAAATCAAAAGAAAATGAAAGATTTTCTTATCAATAATGGTGTTATCATTGTTATGTTTATCCTTGTTATTTATACAGGATTTACGGCAGATAACTTTTTTACAACCAATAACTTTATGAATATTCTTATGAATATGAGTTCCCGTCTGGTAATTGCACTTGGTATTGCAGGTTGTGTTATTACGGCAGGCTGTGATCTTTCTGCAGGACGTATGATTGGTTTTGGCGGCTGTATCGCAGGTACATTGCTGCAGCGTATTGATTATTCCGGAAAATTTTTCCCGGATATGGAACCCTTAAATGTATTTGTCGTAGCATTGCTTGTAATGCTTATCTGTGCGGCATTTGGTTCCATTACAGGTTTCTTCATTGCGTACCTGCATGTGCCTCCGTTTATTGCAACACTTGCTATGATGGAAATTGTATATGGTATTGCAATGATTTATACAAATGCAACTCCTCTTGGAGGATATGTAAAGGAATATACAGATGTTGCCGGCGGTAAATTCCTCGGAATCAACTATCTGATTTGGATAGCCCTGATTGTAGCAGCTATTACGTGGTTCATCTTCAATATGACACGTCATGGAAAGTATATGTATGCAATCGGAGGAAATGCACAGGCAGCGGAAGTTGCCGGTGTACCGGTTAAGGCAACCCTGATTTTAATTTACATGAAAGCGGCAGCTATGTATGGTCTTGCAGGCTTTATGCTTGGCGCAAAAGCGGGTGGCGCGTCCGTTCAGCTTGGATATGGTTATGAAATGGAAGCCATTGCAGCATGTACCATTGGTGGGGTATCCGTAACCGGTGGACGTGGTAAAGTTTCTTCGGCCATTATTGGTGTTGCGGTATTTGAATTGTTGAAGGTTGCTCTTCAGTACATGGGTGTTGATGCAAACGCACAGTACATTGCAATCGGTATTGTAATCTTTGTAGCTATTTCACTGGATATCAGAAAGTATATAGCAAGAAAATAATAAATGGTTTATAATAATAGCAGTTGGGCTATTTTCCCGACTGCTATTTTTATATTTGGAGGATTAAACAGATGGGAATGATATTGGAGCAGGCAGGTATTCCGCTTATAATGTTTGTAATATGTCTGATTTGTGGGGTTCGCATGATTATTATGCAGGAAGCGGGAAGCATACGAGGTAAAAATGCAGGACCGTTAAAGGATGAAAAAGAGTATGCGAAGCATGGAGGCGTTTTACTGTTAGTTCTTGCTGTGGCAAGCCTTGTGATGGCAGTCTTAATGTTCATCAATGTGTATGCTGCAGTTGTGGAATTTGTTGTTTGTACGATTGTAGTAAGTATTCTGTGGAAGAAAATGAATGATAAATACGGAGCGTAAATGTATGAGTCAGTATTCTGTGTTATTGGTGGATGATGAAGAGGATGTGATAGCAGGATTTTTACTTACAGGTATGGTGGGAATATTATCCGGCTGTTCGCTTCGACAGACTCGGGAAGCGGAAAGTATCAAAATTGGAGTGACGGTCTATGATCAGTATGATACTTTTGTTTCTCAAATGATGGAAGTCTTTAAGAACTATGCCGGTGAGAAGGAAGCAGAAACCGGGATTGCAATTACTATTGAAATGTATAATGCAGCGGATAGCCAGACGACACAAAACAGCCAGGTAGAAAGCATGATTAACGACGGCTGTGATGTAGTCTGTGTCAATCTGGTCGATCGAACGGAGCCCACTACGGTTATTGATATGGCTGAAAAAAACAATGTGCCGGTTATTTTTTTTAACCGCGAGCTGGTGGAAGAAGACCTTGAACGCTGGGAACGGTTATACTATGTGGGCGCAAAAGCTTTTGAATCGGGAATCATGGAGGGAGAAATTGCGGCAGCAGCCTTTCAAAATAATTCCTCTTCGGATAAAAACGGGGATGGAATGATTCAATATCTTGTTCTTGAGGGCGAAGCGGGCCATCAGGATGCTATTGTAAGGACGGAGTATGCGGTCAGTACAATTGTGGAAAGTGGGATAGACGTAGAAAAAGTCGGATATGCCATTGCCAATTGGAATCGTGCGCAGGCCCAGACAAAAATGGCACAGCTGTTGCCGGAATATGGCTCCGAAATAGAGCTTGTGCTTGCCAATAATGACGATATGGCTTTAGGAGCAATAGATGCATTAAAGGCGGCGGATATCAGCAGAAATGACTGGCCGGTTATTGTCGGAATAGACGGCACGGATGTAGGACTTGAGGCTGTAAAAAAGGGAGAAATGATAGGTACGGTTTATAATGATAAAGAAGGGCAGGCACAGGGAATTCTTAATCTTGCCTTTGCACTTTCTACGGACGGAAACCTTAGTGAATTAGCATTAGAGGATGGAAAATATCTTCGTCTTCCTTACGCTAAGGTGTTGCCTGAGGATGTAGATGCTTATTTAAAATAAAAACAGTTGACAGATTAAGTGTGAGGTAGTATATTGCATATAAATAGTTTGATAGTCAAAATATTTGATTATCAAACTATTTTTTGATGAAAAAAATATTAGCGGAATCATAAGAATACGCAGACAAAAAAGAAAGGAAAAAAATCATGTTAGAAAGAGTAAAAGAAATTATTGAAGAGCAGTTAAATTTAGAAGATGTAGAAATCACGGAAGAAACCAGATTTAAAGAGGATTTGGATGTAGACTCCCTTGATTTATTTGAATTGGTAATGGCTTTTGAAGAGGAATACGGAGTAGAGATTCCTTCCGAAGAATTAGAAAGCCTTACAACAGTAGGCGCTGTAATCAAATATATGCAGGATAAAGGTGTAGATGCATAAGGAGTACTATGAAGACTAGAATCACAGAGCTTTTAAATATTGAATACCCAATCATCCAGGGTGGAATGGCATGGGTTGCAGAGCACAATCTGGCTGCTGCGGTATCAAATGCCGGAGGACTGGGTCTTATCGGTGCAGGTGGTGCTCCTGCGAAATTTGTGCGGGAACAGATAAAGAAGGCGAAGGATAAGACAGATAACCCTTTTGGTGTGAACATTATGCTGATGAATCCGGAAGCGGATGCAATTGCACAGGTAATTGTAGAGGAAGGCGTGAAGGTCGTGACGACCGGCGCCGGTAATCCTGCAAAATACATGGAAATGTGGAAAGAGGCAGGGGTAAAGGTTATTCCTGTTGTAGCAAGTGTGGCTATGGCAAAACTGATGGAACGTGCCGGCGCCGATGCGGTTGTGGCAGAGGGAATGGAAAGCGGCGGACACATCGGTTCAACTACGACCATGGCACTTGTTCCGCAGGTTGTGGATGCGGTGTCTGTTCCTGTTATTGCAGCCGGTGGTATCGGTGACGGAAGGGGCTTTGCTGCAGCCATGATGCTTGGTGCGCAGGCCGTACAAATCGGAACACGCTTTGTTGTGGCAAATGAATCCATTGTACATAGCAATTATAAGCAGAAGATTGTGAAGGCAAAGGATATCGATTCCACCGTAACCGGAATGTCCCACGGTCATCCGGTCCGTGCAATCCGCAATCAGATGACAAAGGAATATCTGCGTCTGGAAAAAGAAGGTGCGGATTTTATGGAACTGGAAAGGCTTACATTGGGTGCACTTCGCAAAGCCGTTATCGATGGTGATGTTGTAAACGGAACCCTGATGGCGGGGCAGATTGCAGGACTTGTTAACAAAGAACAGTCATGTAAGGAAATTATTTCAGAGATTATGAATCAGGCGGAAGAACTGCTTGGAAATCAGAAAAGATAAAACTTTAAGGGAAATATTTATAAGGAGATTGACCATGAATAAGATTGCGTTTGTTTTTCCGGGGCAGGGTGCCCAATATGTGGGTATGGGAAAAGAATTTTATGATGCCTATCCGGAGGCAAAGGAAGTATTTCAGCTTGCAGGTGAAGTGAGCGGGCTTGATATGGAAAAGCTGGTGTTTACGGAAAACGAACAGCTTAACATTACGGAATATACACAGATTGCCATGCTGGCTGCGGAAGTGGCAACATGGAAGGTGTTGGAGAGCAAGGGAATTAAGGCAGATGTCTGTGCAGGACTTTCCCTCGGTGAATACGGTGCATTGGCAGTATGTGATGTAATGGATTTGAAAGATTTATTCAGAGTCATTCGCAAAAGAGGAATATACATGCAGGAGGCGTATCCGACCGGCGGTGCAATGAGTGCAGTGCTTGGTTTGGATGCGCTTACTGTGGAAGCTGTTTGTGAAAAAACAGAGGGTATCGTGTCTGTTGCAAACTATAACTGTCCGGGACAGATTGTGATTACCGGAGAGGAAGCAGCAGTAAACAAAGCAGCCGAAGCACTTATGCAGGCAGGTGCAAAGCGCTGTATTCCGTTAAAGGTTAGTGGTCCGTTCCACTCTGCGTTACTTAAGGATGCAGGAGAAAAATTGTATGAGGAGTTAAAAGATGTTACGGTCCGTGCTCCCAAGATACCATATTTGACAAATGTAACAGCGGATTATGTAACAAGTGATGAAAATATTAAAGAACTGCTGAAGCAGCAGGTGTCAAGCTCTGTGCGCTTTTGGCAGAGTATAGAGAAAATGATTGCAGACGGTGTGAATGTATTTATAGAAATCGGTCCCGGCAAAACCTTAAACGGATTTATCCGTAAAATCAGCAGGGAGGTAAAAGTGCTGAATCTGGATAAACTTGCAGATTTGGAACGTGTAATGGAGGAGCTTTCATGTTAACAGGAAAAACAGCAGTGGTAACCGGTGCGGCAAGAGGGATTGGTAAGGAAATTGCTCTGACTCTGGCAAAGAACGGAGCAACGGTTATCGTGAATTATAACGGCTCAAAGGAGCGGGCGGAAGCAGTTGTCTTAGAAATCAAGGCAGCAGGCGGAGAAGCCGAAGCCATGCAGTGTAACGTGGCAGATTTTGAAGCAAGTGAAAAAATGGTACAGGATGTACTTTCAAAATATAAAAAGGTGGATATTCTGGTAAATAATGCCGGAATCACAAAAGATAATCTGATTATGCGAATGACGGAAGAAGATTATGATGCAGTTTTAGATACAAATTTAAAAGGTGCATTTAATATGATTCGTCATCTATCAAGAAATTTTATAAAACTAAGAGGCGGCAAGATTGTAAATATTTCTTCTGTCAGCGGCGTTATGGGTAATGCCGGACAGAGTAATTACTCTGCTTCTAAAGCAGGATTAATCGGGCTTACGAAGAGCGTGGCAAGAGAATTGGCAAGCCGCAATGTATGTGTCAATGCAGTGGCTCCGGGTTTTATTGCTACAGAGATGACCGAAGTTTTATCGGAAGAGGTACAGAAAAAAATAAAAGAAATGATTCCTCTGGGTAAGATGGGAAGCCCGAAGGATGTAGCTGAGCTGGTATTGTTTTTGGCGGGGAGCCGGTCGGATTATATTACCGGACAGGTAATGCATGTAGACGGCGGTATGGTGATGTAACCATCCCCACGGTGATGTAATCATCCCCACGGTGATATAAGACCAAAGCAGGATGGACGAAACACAAAGTCATAAGAAAGGGATAGGGAAGGCTATGAAAAGACGAGTAGTGGTAACCGGTCTTGGTGCGATTACACCAATCGGAAACAGTGTGGAAGAATTCTGGAACGGCATAAAAGAAGAAAAAATCGGTTTTGCTCCGATTACATATTTTGATACAACGGATTACCGCTGTAAATTGGCGGCAGAGGTAAAGAATTTTGACCCTGCACAGTACATGGATAAAAAAGCGGCAAGAAGAATGGAGCAGTTCTGCCAGTTTGCCGTTGCGGCAGCAGGCGAGGCAATAAAGGATGCAGGTCTGGATATGGAAAAAGAAGACCCGTATATGGTCGGCTGTAATGTCGGAAGCGGAATCGGAAGTCTTCAGGCAATGGAAAGAGAGCATGACCGTTTAAAGGAAAAAGGTCCGAATAAGGTAGGCCCCATGCTTGTTCCGCTTATGATTTCCAATATGGCAGCAGGTAATGTCAGCATTGCATACGGATTAAAAGGAAAGAGCTTAAATGTTGTTACGGCATGTGCAACAGGTACACATTCTATCGGTGAAGCATACCGTACGATTCAGTATGGTGATGCAGATGTCATGATTGCAGGCGGAACCGAAAGCTCTGTTACTCCAATCGGTATCGCCGGATTTTCAGCTTTGACGGCACTTTCTTCTTCGGAGGATCCGACACGCTGTTCTATTCCGTTTGATAAGGAGAGAAATGGATTTGTAATGGGTGAGGGAGCCGGAATCGTAGTTTTGGAGGAGCTGGAACACGCAAAAGCACGCGGCGCTAAGATTTATGCTGAGGTAATCGGCTACGGATGCTCTTCGGATGCATATCATATCACCTCTCCGGCAGAAGACGGAAGCGGTGCGGCAAGGGCCATGACAAATGCGATGGCAGACGGTAAAGTGAAACCGGAGGATATTACTTATATCAACGCACACGGAACCAGCACGCATCATAACGATTTATTCGAAACAAAGGCAATCAAGCTTGCTTTTGGAGAGCATGCATATAATTTAAAGATTAACTCCACCAAATCTATGGTAGGTCATCTGCTCGGAGCAGCAGGAGCCGTGGAATTCTTAACCTGTGTAAAGGAAGTGGAAGAAGGCTTTATTCATAAAACAGTAGGCTTGCAGGAAACAGAAGAGGAAATGGACTTAAACTACTGTAAGCAGAGTTATCGTGAGGAAGTTCCTTACGCACTGAGTAATTCCCTTGGCTTTGGCGGACATAACGCCAGCCTGTTAATTAAAAAGTACGAAGCATAAAAAGGAGAAAACAGATGGCAGTATATACAGCGAAAGAAATTATGGAGATTATTCCGCACAGGCATCCGTTTATGCTGATTGATACAATTGAAGAATTAGAGCCCGGTGCAAGAGCGGTAGGAAAAAAGTGTGTCAGCTTTAACGAGCCCTATTTTGCAGGGCATTTTCCAAACAATCCTGTTATGCCCGGTGTGCTAATTATGGAGGCTCTTGCTCAGGTCGGTGCGGTGGCAATTTTGGGACTGCCGGAAAATAAAGGGAAAACGGCTTATTTTGCGGGAATTGACAAGGCAAAATTTAAGCAGATGGTAATTCCCGGTGATGTGTTAATGCTGGAAACAAAAATCATCAAAACAAAAGGACCGATTGGAGTCGGGGAAGCGGTTGCAACGGTAAACGGAAAGGTAGCAGCAAAAGCAGAATTGACTTTTGCCATAGGAAAATAAAAGCCCTAAAATGGTTTTTGTTCAGAAAGGAAAGTAACATGGATGATATTGTAGAAATAAAATGTCCGAAATGTAAGAAGATGGTAAATCGTGACAGAGTTGTAAAGAAAAAATACGTCTGTTACGAGTGTGGCGGTTATTTTCGTGTGAAAACAAATAACCGCATTCGTATGGTAGCGGATATAAAAAGCTTTATTCCGTGGTTCGAGGACATGCCGATAAGCAATCCTCTTCATTATGAAGGCTATGAGGAAAAGCTTGCGGATACAAGAGAAAAAACCGGTTGTAATGAAGCAGTAACGGTAGGACAGTGCAAAATATACGGTGAAGATGCAGTAATCGGAGTTTGTGAGACCCGTTTTATGATGGGAAGCATGGGTCAGGTTGTAGGAGAAAAAATAACCCGTGCGATTGAACGTGCGACAGAGCTTCATCTGCCTGTATTTCTTTTCTGCGCCTCCGGTGGTGCCAGAATGCAGGAGGGGATTGTTTCCCTGATGCAGATGGCTAAGACTTCTGCCGCTATAAAAAGGCATGGTGATGCCGGACTATTATATTGTACGATTCTGACAGATCCTACAACGGGTGGTGTAACAGCGAGCTTCGCAATGCTTGGTGATGTTATTATGGCAGAGCCGGGAGCACTCATCGGATTTGCGGGACCGCGTGTTATTAAGCAGACAATCGGTCAGGAGCTTCCCGAGGGCTTTCAGACATCCGAGTTTTTACTGGAACATGGTTTTATAGATGGAATCGTTCTGCGTGAGAATCTGAAAAAGACATTGTATTACCTGATTAAAACGCATCAGTGTAAGGAAGGAAAATACGCCCGGTTTCAGCAAAATCTGGATTTCCATTTTGAATTAAATGAAATAATAAAAGAACGCTCGTGGATGAGTCTGCCCAGAACTGCATGGGAAAAAGTAAAAGCGGTAAGACAGGTAGAACGTCCGGCAGCAACTGATTACATTGAATATATATTTGACTTTTTTGTAGAAGCACATGGTGACCGCTATTTTAAGGATGATGCGGCCGTTGTCGGAGGACTTGCCTATATTGACGGCCAGCCTGTTACGATTGTTGCGGATGTGAAGGGAAAAGATGTAAAGGAGTGTCAGGAACGCAATTTCGGGATGCCGATGCCGGAAGGGTATCGGAAAGCGCTTCGTCTTATGAAACAGGCGGAAAAATTCAACCGTCCGATTATCAGCTTTGTCAATACTCCGGGCGCATTCTGCGGAATTGAGGCGGAGGAACGCGGACAGGGAGAGGCAATTGCCAGAAACCTTCTGGAAATGTCTGCGTTAAAGGTACCGGTTCTCTGTATTCTGATTGGGGAAGGCGGCAGCGGCGGAGCACTTGCTACAGCAGTCGGAAATGAAGTATGGATGCTGGAAAACTCAACCTATTCCATTCTTTCGCCGGAGGGCTTTGCTTCTATTTTATGGAAGGATTCCGGTAAAGCGCAGGAAGCCAGTGAAGTAATGAACATTACAGCGCAGGATTTGAAACGTCTCGGTATTATTGAGCAGATTATACCGGAATACGGCGGTGCAGACAAAAAAACGGTGGAATCCATTGCCGGGTATAT
This sequence comes from Lachnospiraceae bacterium, assembly GCA_016294075.1. Classification (GTDB taxonomy): domain Bacteria; phylum Bacillota; class Clostridia; order Lachnospirales; family Lachnospiraceae; genus RGIG8767. Next base: position 372,421 of record JAEDCQ010000002.1, read on the forward strand.
GAAAGAACAAATTAAAGAATTTCTGGAGAAATATGACGGCATGAGCGGTGAAGAAATCGCAAACCGACGGTATGAAAGATTTCGTGAATTTTAAGGAAGATAATTATGCATAGAGAGTTAAGAATAGGAGATTTATGTGCCGGGATTCCCGTGATTCAGGGCGGCATGGGTGTTGGTGTAAGCCTCTCGGGGCTTGCATCGGCAGTTGCAAGGGCCGGAGGAATCGGGATTATCTCGACTGCGCAAATCGGGTTCAGAGACCCGGATTTTGCCAAGAATCCGATTGAATGTAATCTGCGTGCAGTTGCAGCGGAAATAAAGAAAGCAAAGGAAATGGCGCAGGGAGGCATCATAGGCGTAAATATTATGGTTGCTACAAGAAGGTATGAGGAATATGTTAAGGCAGCGGTAAAAGCGGGAGCAGACTGTATTATTTCCGGCGCCGGACTGCCGCTGAATCTGCCCGAACTGACAAAAGGCTTTGCCACAAAGATTGCACCAATTGTGTCAAGCCGTAAATCCCTTTCCGTTATTGCAAAGTACTGGTTAAAAAAATACAACCGTAAACCGGACTTTATTGTGATAGAAGGTCCTCAGGCGGGAGGACATCTCGGTTTTTCAAATGAAGAATTGAAAACATATACACTGCAGTCCTATGATGAAGAGATTAAATCCATTATGGAATGTGCAAAGGAAATGGAACTGGATGCACCTGTTATTGTCGGAGGCGGCGTGTATACAAGAGAAGATATGGAACATTATCTTGCTATGGGGGCTGACGGAGTTCAGATGGGAACCCGTTTTGTGACCACAAAGGAGTGCGATGCCTCAGAAGCATATAAACAGGCATATATTGATGCAAAAAAAGAGGATATTTTAATTGTGAAAAGTCCGGTCGGAATGCCGGGAAGAGCCATTTATAATGCATTTTTGGAAAAAGTTAAGGCAGGAGAACGTTTTATGCGCGGCTGTAAGCAATGTATCAAAAGCTGCAACCCTGCTACTGCCCCGTATTGCATTACGGAGGCGCTGATTAATGCTGTAGAGGGCAGATTGGATGAAGGTCTGATTTTTTGTGGAAGTAACGCGTATCGTGCGCAGAAGATTGAATCCGTGGCAGATATAATGGAGGAATTTTCTTTATGAGAATGAAGATTATCGGTACGGGAAGTGCATTACCAAAAGTAACGGTAAGTAATAAACAAATTATGGATTGGGTGGATACATCCGATGAATGGATAAGGGAACGGACCGGTATAGCAAACAGACATCTTTCTACCGGGGAAACGGTAGCTTCTTTGGCTGCAGAGGCATGTGAAAAGGCGTTAAAGCAGGCAGGAGTAAAAGCAGAAGAGGTGGATATGATATTACTGGCGACCTGTTCGCCTGAATATTTGCTGCCCTGCGCGGCATGTCAGGTTCAGGAGAGGATCGGTGCGGCGAATGCTGTTGCATTTGATATCAATGCCGCCTGCTCCGGATTTTTATTCGGTCTTACAACTGCACAGGCGTATTTACAAAGCGGTATGTATAAAAAAATTCTGATAGCAGGCAGCGAGGTTTTATCCAAATTAATGAATTGGGGAGACCGTTCAACCTGTATTTTGTTTGGAGACGGAGCCGGAGCAGTTTTAATCGAAGCGGCTGAGGATACGCAGGAAAGCCGCATGATTAGCTTCTCACAGGGATCTGACGGTGCGAAGGGAATGGTATTAAGCTGCAGGGACCGATGGATTAACAATCCTCTTTATAAAGAGAATATACAGGAAGATTTTTATGTGCAGATGGATGGGCAGGCGGTATATCGATTTGCTACTAGACAGGTCCCTGCCTGTATTCAGGATGCATTGCAGAAAGCCTTTCTTACGGTAGAGGATATTGATTTATTTATCCTTCATCAGGCAAATGCACGTATTATTGAGGCAGCGGCAAAACGTCTTCATGCCGACATACAAAAATTTCCCATGAATGTTGACCGTATGGGAAATATGTCTTCCGCAACCATACCGGTGCTTTTGGACGAATTAAACCGGGAAGGAAGACTGAAACGGGGTGATAAGCTTGTGCTGTCCGGATTTGGTGCGGGACTTACCTTTGGGGCTTGCGTAATTGTATGGTAAATGCCATAATATAAAAATGTAACAGAAAAAGATTGAGGTCGGGAATGGAAAAACGTACGAATCGTCTCCTGAATGAATTGTTAGTCAATCTGTTTAACAATGTTTTGGATACGGAAGCAAAAGCTGTAATTACAGAGGAATTTAAAGACATCAGTAATAATGATATGCACATTATAGAAGCAATCGGTATTGAAGAGCCGAGGAGTATGTCTGTAATTGCAAAGCGGCTGAATGTGACGGTCGGAACCCTGACCACCAATATGAACAGCCTTGAGGATAAAGGTTATATTGAGAGAGAACGCAGTACACAGGATAAACGGGTGGTGCTCGTATTATTGACGGAGAAAGGAAGAAAGGCTTTCTTCCATCACAGAGATTTTCATAAGCATATGATTAAAGCAATTGTAAATGACTTGGATGAGGATGAAATGAAAATATTAATCCGTTGTTTACAGGCGCTGGATGACTTTTTTGAAAGAGAAGGAACTTCACGGTAGGTGAGGTTCCTTTTTTTATTTTCTGATTTGTGGTATTATTCTTACAGATATTTTCAAATATATATTGATGATTTTAAATTAATGTTGAAAACTCTGCGAGAAAGGGAATGTATTGATATGGATAAGCTGCATAGCGAATATAAGGAATATTCATTCGGTGCGCTGATGAAGCGCTTTCTTCCTTATTACAGGAAGCATATAGGAGTTATTGTAAGGGACTTATGCTGTGCAGCTCTGACTACCGTCTGTGAACTGATTCTGCCGATGATTATGCGTTATATTACGGATACCGGATTACGTGATGCTGCAAGCCTCAGTATAGCTTTGATTGGGAAAATGGCATTCCTTTATCTGGTGCTTCGAATCATTGACTGCATGGCAAATTATTATATGGCGGATATGGGACATGTCATGGGTGCAAAGATTGAAACAGATATGCGCCGTGATGCGTATTATCATTTGCAGCAGCTATCCAATACTTATTATAATAATACAAAAGTCGGTCAGATTATGGGGCGTATTACAAATGACCTTTTCGATGTGACGGAGTTTTCCCATCATTGTCCGGAAGAATTTTTTATTGCGGCAGTCAAGATAATCGTTTCGTTTGGAATTTTATCCACCGTTAATTTGCCTCTTACTTTGATTGTCTTTTCTGTCGTTCCGCTCATGATGTTTGTGTGTATCCGGTTAAACCGTCGGAATAAGAAAGCATTTGCAAAGCAGCGTGTACAGATTGGTGAACTGAATGCGCAGATTGAAGACAGTCTTTTAGGACAAAAGGTAGTAAAGGCTTTTACGAATGAGGATATCGAATGCGGGAAATTTGAAGAGGGTAATCAGAAATTTTTAAAAATTAAAGAAGAAACGTATCGTTATATGGCATCTTTCCAGACGTCAACAAGAGCATTTGACGGACTTATGTATCTTCTGGTCATTTTATTCGGCGGCGTTTTTCTCGTAAAGGGTTATATAGGTGCAGGAGATTTGGTAGCATATACTTTGTATGTTTCTACTTTAATTGCGACCATCCGGAGAATCATTGAATTTGCTGAGCAGTTCCAGAGGGGAATAACCGGTATTGAACGCTTCTTACAGATTATGGATTCGGATATCGAAATTTTTGATGAGCCCGGTGCGGCAGAAATGCCAAAGCCCCAAGGTGAGATTACATTCAAGAAGGTGGCATTTGAATATCCGGATGATCATAACAAAGTATTCCGTAATCTGAATTTATCCGTTAGTCCGGGTGAAAAGCTTGCTATTGTGGGTCCAAGCGGCGGCGGAAAAACAACGCTTTGTAATCTGATTCCGCGTTTTTATGATGTGACGGAGGGAGAAATAAGGATTGACGGAAAAAATATAAAAGACTACACGTTAAAGAGCCTGCGCCAAAATATCGGAATTGTACAGCAGGATGTATATCTGTTTTCGGGGACCGTAATGGAAAATATTTTATACGGCAGACCTGATGCTTCTAAGGAAGAAGTCATGGAGGCTGCAAAAAAAGCCGGTGCCCATGAGTTTATTATGGAACTCAAAGACGGGTATGATACGTATGTGGGAGAACGCGGCGTGAAGCTGTCCGGCGGACAAAAGCAGAGAATCAGCATTGCACGCGTGTTTTTGAAGAATCCGCCGATTATGATACTTGACGAAGCAACCTCAGCGCTTGATAATGAGAGTGAATTTGAAGTCGCAAAATCTTTGAATAAGCTTTCGGAAGGCAGAACAACCATTACAATTGCACATCGTTTATCCAGTATCAAGAATTCCGACCGTATTCTTGTTCTTACGGAAGACGGAATTGTGGAATCGGGAAATCATGAGGAGTTGATGGCAAAAAAAGGAATCTATTATGATTTCTATACGATGGCAGACCGGATAAAATAAAGCTGCAAGTGCTTCGAGGGTTGAAAATAGTATGATAAAACAGATTTAAAATAGAGATTGCCGGAGAAAATATATGAAGAAATTATTGATACAGTACAAAAACATATGTGTTTATGCAGCCCTTTTGGGAATATCCTATCTGACAGGTCTTTCCCTTGCGATTGTTTGTGGCTATGGCATAACGGGAATTGAAGTGATCATTCCCTGTCTTATGATTTTTGCGGGAATCGTATACCATAAGGCAATGCTTGTAACATCAAAAAAAGAGCTTGGATACGCAGCTCCAATCGGCTTTCTTTTTGCCCTTACCTTGGTTTTGGGAAGTAAGATTGAGATTTACGATGGGATTTTTTATGATTTTTCACTTATGGATTTAGTAACATTTCCGGTCTTGGGTTTGTTTTTTTCGGCGATGATTTTACTGCTGTTTTCTTTTTCGGATAAAGTAAAGAGCAAGAATAAATCGGATAAGACTTTGGCTTTAGAAAATGGGCAGTATTTTTTGCAGTTGATTTCCCTGCATCCGTTTGTGTGTTTATTTGTTTTATATGTAATTTGCTATCTGCCGTATTATTTGACTTTTTTTCCGGGCAACTGCGGTCCCGATACATGGGAATCCATACGGATGGTTCTGGGAGAAATTCCATGGACAAATCATCATCCGGTTTTATTTACGGGGCTTCTGATGGTTGTGATAAAGGGCACTGCCTTTTTACCGCTTACGGGTTCTGTCGGTGTGTTCAGCTTTTTACAGATGGTTTCGCTCGCGGCAGTGCTTGCCCGGTTATCTGTAAGAATCTTTAAAATGCAGGTGCCGGTAGTTGTCAAAATATTCACAGTCCTTATGTTTGCATTTCATCCGTTTATCGGAATGTATTCTATTTATCTGACAAAGGATGTGTTTTTTGCAGAGATTATGGTTCTGCTCTGCCTGAAGCTGTACGACATAATAAAAGAAGAAGGCGCGCTTTTGGGCAAACCGTCGGAATGCATAAAGCTGTCGGTGTTGTTTTTGTTTTCATCCATGTTGCGTAATAACGGATTGTATATAACAATTGTCATGGCGGTAGTTCTTCTTTGTTCGTATAAGAAGTATCGGAAGCAGATTGCAGCGTTATTTGTATGTGCTGTAGGCTTGTTCCTGATTTGGCAGGGGCCGGTATTTGCAGCAATCGGAATTGAAAAACAGTCCTTTGCCGAAGCGGCATCCATACCGCTTCAACAGGTGGGATACGTTTTGTGGGAAGGCGGCACTTTTTCAGAAGAGGACATGGATTTTTTAGAGGAACTGATGCCGGTTGAAAAGGTAAAGGAGGTTTACCAGCCGGGCTATACCGACATGTATAAATTCGATGAAGAATTCAACGATGCTTTTTTGAATGAAAATACAGGCAGGTTCTTAGGAGTATGGTGGAATGGCTGTAAAAATCATTTGGGAAGCTATATAAAGGCATATCTGATGCAGACTGTCGGATATTGGCATTATGGTGAGACAAACAGTGTATGTACGCAGGGTATTACGGCGAATACATTGGGAGTGGAACAAATAGATGTGATTTCAAATGGCTTCGGCTTTTCTTCGGAGCCTGTTATGGAAAAGCTTGTCCTTGCAGGAAGAAAGGCTCCTGTTATCTGTATCTTGGGGAGTATGGCTATGCAGATTTTTATGGTGCTTTTACTTATCATACAATATCTGCGGAGAAAAAATGGCAGATTCATACTATGGCTTTTGCCGCTTGTTTTACTGTGGGGGACTATTATGATTGCCACTCCGGCATTCTGCCTGTTGCGTTATATGTATCCGTTGTTTCTGCTATGGCCGTTTTTCCTTGCGACGTTTTTTGAAGCGGAAGAAAACATACAGTAGTTTTTTTATGATAAGTATATTATAATAAAAAAAGGCAGGCATGTTTTATGCTTGAGATTTATTTATTGTTTTATGAAAGAGACTTACTTATAGAAAGATAGAAGAGAAACGGAGATGCCCGAATGGATAAAATTGCAGTATTGATACCTTGTTATAACGAGGAAAAAACAATTGAAAAGGTAGTTACGGATGCAAAAAGAGCACTTCCGGATGCTGTTATTTATGTTTATGACAATAATTCTTCCGATAAAACGGTCGAACTTGCCACAAAGGCAGGGGCAGTCATACGTCATGAATATATGCAGGGAAAGGGTAATGTTATCCGCAGAATGTTCCGCGAAATTGATGCGCAGTGTTATATCATGGTAGATGGTGATGACACGTATCCGATGGAATATGCGCAGGAAATGGTTGATAGGGTTCTTTTGCATCATGCCGATATGGTAGTCGGAGACAGGCTTTCCACGACATACTTTACGGAAAACAAGAGACCGTTCCACAATTTCGGCAATTCTCTGGTTCGTAAAAGCATCAATGGTTTATTTGATTGTGATATTAAGGATATTATGACCGGATACCGTGCATTCAGTTATTCTTTTGTGAAGACCTTCCCCGTAATGTCTAAGGGGTTTGAAATTGAAACGGAGATGACGATTCACGCAGTAAATAATAATATGCAGGTGGAAAATGTACAGGTAGATTACCGTGACCGTCCGGAGGGCAGTGTTTCCAAGCTGAACACCTATTCCGACGGAATGAAGGTTTTATTTACGATTGTGAGACTGTTTCGAGAGTATAAACCGTTCCGCTTTTTCTTTCTGCTTGCATTTGCATTGATGGCGGTATCGGTCGGATTTTTTGTACCGGTACTCTTAGAGTGGTTTTCTACAGGCTTGGTTGCTAAATTCCCGACTTTGATAGTATGCGGTTTTGTGGCATTGGCGGCCGTTCAGGCATTTTTTGCGGGATTGATTTTAAATAATATTTCACAAAGAGACCGTAAGGACTTTGAACTTGAGCTGATTCGTATTAAACATGAAGAAAACCTTTTGTTAAAGAACAGATAGAAGATAGAAGATAAAGAATAAAGGAGAAGAGCTATGAAAATCGCAGTAGCGGGTACCGGTTATGTCGGTCTTGTGGCAGGCGTATGCTTTGCTGAGGTCGGACATGATGTTACTTGTGTGGATATTGATGAAAATAAGGTTAAATTAATGGAAAGCGGCGTTTCCCCTATCTATGAAGACGGGCTGGAAGAACTGATGAAAAAAAATAATGCGACCGGACGATTGCATTATACAACAGATTATGCAAAAGCATATCGTGAAGCAGAGGCTATTTTTATCGGTGTCGGCACGCCGGAGATGCCGGATGGCAGTGCAAATTTAAGTTACATTGCGACAGTCTGCCGTCAGATTGCGGAATCCATCGTACATGACTGTCTTGTAGTGGTAAAGTCCACGGTTCCGATTGGAACAAATGATAAAGTGGAGCAGTTCATCAAGGATTTTCTTGTAAATGATGTAAAGGTTGAGGTGGCTTCCAATCCCGAATTTTTAGCACAGGGAACAGCGGTACGCGATACCCTCCATGCTGCCCGTATCATTATCGGAACAGAGTCAAAAGAAGCCGAAAGTAAGCTGATGGAGATATATGAACCCTTTCATATTCCGATTGTGTCTGTGAAAAGACGTTCTGCAGAAATGATTAAATATGCCTGCAATGACTTCCTCGCATTAAAAATTTCATATATGAACGATATTGCCAATCTGTGTGAGCTTGTCGGTGCCGATATTCAGGATGTGGCAAAAGGAATGAGCTATGATGCACGTATCGGCGAGCGCTTTTTAAATGCAGGTATCGGTTTTGGCGGAAGCTGTTTCCCCAAGGATACAAAGGCACTCAAATTCCTTGCAAAGCAGGTCGGATATGAATTGAAGACAGTAGAGGCCTGTGTAGATGTCAATACAAGACAGAAGACAAGATTATTTGAAAAAGCAAAAGAACGTATGATTACCTTCAGCGGTCTTAAGGTAGCCGTTTTAGGTCTTACTTTTAAAGCAGGAACAGACGATTTGCGTGAAGCACCGTCTTCTGAGAATATCAAGCTTCTGCTTGAGCAGGGGGCAGATATATATGCATATGACCCGGCCGGAGTTCCGAGAGCAAAAACAGAATTCCCCGAAGGAAAGATTGGTCGTGGCTCCATTTGCTATGTGGAATCTCCCAAAGAAGCTTTGGAAGGAGCCAATATCTGCTTTGTCTTTACGGAATGGCCGCAGATTAAGAGTGTTACTCCACAGCAGTACAAAGAATGGATGCGTACACCGCTTGTATATGACGGACGTAATTTGTACAGCTTACAGGAAATGAAGGATACCGGTATCGAATATTACAGCATCGGAAGATAATAAAACGCCATTGCCGCAGCGTTTGCCAGGGGCGATGGCGTTTTTTGTCCAAAAGCAAATAATTATTCTTATGAAAGAAACGGAGCACTCACAAATTATGAAAAAAGAAAGAAACCACCGATTAGATGCCAAAGTAAACAGTGAACGAAAAAGAAACTGCATGATTTCCATCAGTACGCAGAGAAGCTTTATTATGGGGATTGCCATTTTATGGATAGTGTGGTTTCATACGGATCTATCGTATCAGATTCCTCTTCTTTCGTTTCTGCGGGAAACAGGATACGGCGGTGTGGACTTATTCTTTCTGTTGTCCGGTGTGGGCGCATGGTTCTCCCTGCAGAAAAATCCGGATGCGGCTTCTTATCTGAAACGTCGTGCGATGCGTATACTGCCCTCTTATTATCCGTTTATTATCGCATGGCTTTTAATGATGAAAATAACCGGAGAGCTGTACGGAACAGAAATCATCGGAAACCTGACGATGCTGGGCTGGTGGGCACAGGGAAGAAACCAGTTTAACTGGTATGTGGATGCAATCTGGCTCTTTTATCTTTTGGCACCGGTATTTGTGGGTGTGATTGCGAAAGCATGCAAAAAGGAACGGACTGTTGTTTTGCTTATGGCAGCGGGATTTCTGGCTTCCGCAACCTTCTTTCACAGCCTGCTTTTAACGGCGTTTTCGCGTTTGCCCGTATTTGTTCTGGGTGTTTTTCTGGGAAGTGTTATAATGCGTACAATGCAGGAGATGGAAGCAGAAAAATGTGTAAGTGTGCAAGAAACGCAAGATGAAAAGACAGAGATTAAGAATTCGGGCAAAGGTGTAGGTGCATCTTGGGTAAAGAAACATTTGTTTGACCATAATAATGTCATTTGGAATATCCTTATGCTTGCGGGCTTTGCCATTTTGTATTTGTGTCTTACAAAGTTATCCGGCTATATGTGGACATATGGTTTGTGGTGGTATCCGTTTGTGATGATTGCTCCCGGACTTGCGCTGGATTTGGGATGTCTTGCACAGTGGTTACAAAAATCAAAAGCAGGAAATATTCTAAGACGTGGGATAAATGCAGCCGGTGAAGCTTCGTTTGAAATCTTTCTCTGGCACATCGGCCTGTTTGAATATGTGAAACCACGCTTGGAAATGAATGGAATCAGGTGGCTTATCTTGGCGGCAACAGCTATTCTTATCGGTATTGCATACCGTAAGCTTATTGAAAAAGCTGTTTCACTTCCCGGCAAGCGGATTGGAAATGATTTGGGAAAAATCTGAAAAATTTCCGGCGAAGGACTAAAGATTCGGCTGAAAGAACCGATAAATATAATGAAACATAAAAAATGTATTTCCAAAAGGAGGAGTAGTTATGCGTATTGAGGCTTATAATAAGGTACAGCAATTGTATAACAACAAAAATGTTTCTAAGCTCAAAAAGGAAAAAACTCATAGCTTCTCTGACCAGTTGCAGATTTCCAGTCTTGGTAAAGATATCCAGACCGCAAAACAGGCAGTAGTAAACAGCCCGGATGTCAGGGAAGATGTCACGGCTTCTATCAAAGAACGCATGGATGCAGGAACTTACCATGTAGACAGTGGCAGCTTTGCGGAAAAACTTTTTGAGAAATACAACAGCGCTATATTTTAGGAGGATATACCGGTGGCAAGCTTGATGGAAGAATTATTGGATACTCTTGAAAAAGAGAATGCGGAATATGAGAATTTATTGGCTCTTTCCATGAAGAAGACCCCGGTTATCGTTAGCGCAGATCTTGAGCAATTACAGCAAATCACGGATGAGGAGCAGGAAATCGTCAGCAGAATCAATCGCCTTGACCGCGTCAGGGAAGATTGCATGAAACAGATTGCAGGCGTTATTAACAAGGATGTTAATGAGTTGACCTTAGGAATGGTTGTGGACATTTTTAAGAGGAAACCGGTCGAACACAAAAAACTTGCCGATGTGTATGACAGACTGAAGGATACCGTTTCGCAGATGGCACGGATAAATAACCGGAACCGCGAACTGATTCAGAATTCTCTGGAATTGGTCCAGTTTGATATGAATATGCTTCAGGCAATGAAAACAGCCCCCGAAACGGCTAATTATACAAAAACTGCGTATAATTCAGGGGACATCATGGGGGCAGGAACCGGCAGATTTGATGCCAAGCAATAACATCTAATGAGGTGATGACGCATGCCGTTAATGGGAAGTCTTTATATAGGCAAGTCGGGACTGCAGACGAGTCAGAATGCTTTAAATACAACTGCACACAACATGTCTAATGCCGATACCAAAGGATACGTGCGCCAGCAGGTTATGTTAGGTACCGGCATCTATAATACAATCAAGGTGGATTTCAAAGCGGTTGCCAGCCAGCAGTTAGGACTCGGTGTTGAATATTCCAAAACAAGACAGGTAAGAGATTATTTTTTAGATCAGACATACAGAAAAGAACTGGGAAGGTGTGAATTTTATACTGTTTCCAGAGACGCTTTAGAGGAAGTGGAATTTCTTCTGGATGAAATGAACGGAGAAACCTTTCAGGGTTCCCTGAATAATTTATGGACATCGGTACAGGAGCTTGCAAAGGATCCGAGCAGTGCCGTGACCCAGGGGCTTTTGATAGAGCGCTGTTCCGAATTCTTAAACCGTGCACAGTCTGTTTACGGTGGACTGAAGGATTATCAGAATAATTTAAATGCATCGGTAAAACAGAAGGTCGATACAATAAATGAATATGCAAAGCAAATCAAAGAGTTAAATGACAGTATCCGTTACATTGAGGTCGGAGGCTTTGAAGAGGCAAATGATTTGCGTGATACACGTAACCGTTTGGTTGATGAACTGGCAGGAATGGCGAATATCAGCTATTCGGAAGATATTGACGGTAATATTTGTATCCAATTGGAAGGAGAAGATTTGGTAAAACGCGATGTCGTTTATGAAATCGGATTGGATACGGACCCCAATACGGGCTTTTACACACCGTTTTGGATTCACAATGCAAAATACACGACAAACAGTGACGGAACACGCGTTTATAATATAGAAGGCGCCAAGGTGTTTGATCTGGAGATGGTAGTTTCTTCTGACTTAAATACGGATGTCGGAAGCTTAAAGTCGACTTTAATGGCAAGAGGAGACCATATTGCCAATTATACCGATTTAAAGGAAGAGAATTATTCAAACTCTGTTTCCCAATCTGTTGTGATGAATGTTATGGCTGAATTTGATCAATTGATACATAATATTGCAACAACCATGAATAAAGTGATTGCAGATAATGCAGATCCAAATACCGGTTATTTATGTGACCCTGCGACAGGGAAGCCGCTTCAGATATTCCAAAAGATTGCATCGGACGGATATGCTGCTGACGGAACATATATGGAAGAGAATCAGGATATCAATGAAACTCTTTATACGATTGATAATCTACAGATAAACCAGAAACTTTTACAGCAGCCGACGTTACTCGGTTTTGTGAAAAATGATGATTCGGTGGACTTTGAGACCATGGAGCAGATGAAAGCAGCATTTATGGCACAGTCCAATACTCTGAATCCATATGTGAAAAAAACATCGAATTTTATAGATTATTACGGAGACCTTGTTTCACAGGTGGCAAACTCCGGTTCTGTATTCATCAGTGTTCTTACAAATCAGCAGAAAACAGTGGATTCCACATTTGCGGCAAGAGAGCAGATAATCGGTGTCTCACAGGATGAGGAGCTTACCAACATGGTAAAATTCCAGAATGCCTATAACGCATCCAGTCGATATATTAATGTAATAGACGAAATGCTGGAGCACATTCTGAATACACTCGGCTCATAAGGTTAAGATAAGGAAAGGAGCAGCATATGCCTTCACAATTTTTTGGATTAAACATAGCATATACAGGGTTAACAGCCTCTAATGCTGCTTTGAATACAACAGCAAATAATATTTCCAATACGGAGACAAAGGGCTACAGCAGACAGCAGGTAAATCAGGCTGCGGCTGAAGCACTTAGGACTTTTACGACTTATGGCTGTGCCGGTGCCGGTGTAGATGTCCTTTCGATTGAACGTATCCGGGATGAATTTTACGATAACAAATATTGGGCGACAAATACAAATGCAGGACAATATAATATGAAGCAATATTATATGCATCAGGTTGAGGATTATTTCGCAGATGATGAGACAACACAGGGCTTTGGAACGATTTTCAACAATATGATGAATGCTCTTGCAGAGGTAAAAAAGCAGAGCGGTACGCTTGCTACAAAGGCACAGTTTATCGGATTTGCAGGTAATCTTACAGAATATTTTAACAGTATGGCAAATAACCTTGAATCGGTACAGAAGGATGTCAATTCCGAAATCAAGGTTAAGGTGGATGAGATTAACTCAATTGCTTCCGAGCTTGCCACACTGAATAAGCAGATTAATGTGATTGAAATGAGCGGAGGAACTGCAAATGAGCTTCGTGACAAACGGACGCTTTTACTTGACAGCCTGTCCGCAGTAGTTGACATTGACGTAACGGAGATTCCGATTACGGATTCCTATAATCCGGAACGGGAGACAGGAGGTAACCGCTTTATTGTAAAAATAGCGGGAGGGCAGACTCTTGTTGATACGAATGAATACAGGACGCTTTCCTGTATCGCAAGAACAAATAAAGAAAAAGTAAATCAGTCCGATGCGGAAGGCTTGTATGATGTATATTGGGTTTCCGATAACCGTACAGGGACACTGGGAGATCAGTTTAATCTGCACAATCCTTTGCTCGGCGGGGAGCTGCAGGGACTTGTTGAAATGCGCGACGGAAATAACGGCGAGTATTTTAACGGAGTGGTTTCCAATGTGGAAAGCGCCGGCAAGGATGCTGACGGTCATTCATTGAAAAAAGTCACGATTGAAGTGGATGATGCATATCTGCAGGATTTGAACAAATCTACCTTGTCGGATAACGGCGGGAAAATAACGATTGCCAATACGGTTTATTACTATAATGAATGGACCTATCACTATGATGCCGCTACAGGTAAAACCACTTATGACATTATTATTGATGAGAGTAAGAGTGGGGTTGGTGTTCCGGCAGGCAGTATAGGAAAAGAAGCTGCTATCGGAAAAAGTGTCAGATATCAGGGTATTCCGTATTACCAGCAGCAGATGAATGAATGGGTTCGTGTGTATGCGCAGGGAGTAAATGATATTCTTGCAGGCGGTTATGATGCATACGGTGGAAATGGACACAAGCTTTTTGCCGGAGATAAAGAAACAGACGATGCCCAATATGAATTTACAAACCGTTATTCACAAACCGATGCAGACGGGAAGCGTATTTCAGAAAGTATCCATGTAGCTGCTGACAGCTATTACAGACTGACAGCCAAGAATTTTAATGTATTGGATGTTATGGCTGAAGACCCGGATTTGCTTGCAACCAAGACCGATAAAACAGCCGGTTCTGATGAGTATGGGAATGTAACAAAGCTTTTAAATATGCCTAATGATAAAAAAGCGGCCAGCTTCAGGGGAGCACCTACTGCGGATTTCCTGACCTGTATTCTGGCGGATGTAGCTTTGAATGCCAACAGTGCAAATACATTTTACGGAACCTATTCCAATGTCGGAAAGGCAATTGATAATCAGAGGACATCGATTTCGGGTGTGGATAAGGATGAAGAAGCGGTAAATCTGGTAAAATACCAGAATGCATATACATTGGCTTCTAAAATGATTCAGACTTTGACGGAAGTATACGACCGTCTGATTCTGCAAACAGGAGTATAACAAACATTTATAACAAATGTTTGTATGACAAAACAGGGGTGATGAGAATTGAGAATTACAGCAAAGGTTATACAAAATAATACATTGTCCAATATTAATACAAACAAGCTCTTGCAGGATAAATTGAGCACCCAGATGGCTACGGAGAAAAAAATCAACCGTCCGTCCGATGATCCTGTAGTTGCAATCCGCGCCCTACGCCTTCGAACAAACGTAAGCCAGGTTACACAGTATTATGAAAAAAATGCACCCGATGCCGAAAGCTGGTTAAAGATTACAGAAGATGCGCTAACAACCGTATCGGAAGTAATTACGGATATGATTAAGCAGTGTAGCAGCGGAGCCAATGAAAAGCTTACAAGCGAAGACCGTAATGCGATTCTGGATGCATTAAAGAGTCTTCGTGATGAAGTGTATGCCACAGGAAATGCGGATTATGCAGGCAGAAGCGTATTTACCGGGTATCGTACGGAAAGCACACTCAAATTTACGGCAGATACAAAGAAATCCTACAAAATCACAGAGGAAATCGGTACGAATGCAATTGATACGATTACACATGTAAAAATAGGCGATTTAAACAGTATTAACGATGCCAATTTTTCGGATGACGGTACGGATGCATCGAAGCCCATAGATTATGCGGGGATTACCGAGCAGAATGTAGAAGAAATGTCTGTTTATCGTATCCGTCTTTCCTATAGTGATGTAGATAGAGTTTCGAAGGACGGAATGGGTCCTCAAATTACTTACTATGATGAGGCAAGCAACAGTTTTGTGCCGGTTAAGGTTAAGTATGATTCGAACGGAGATGGCAACTTAGACGCTGAAAGTGAAGTAATACCGGAGGTTAAATCTGTAGACGATATTCCGAACCCATATGAGAGCGTGCCTAAAACGGGAGCAATTTTAATAAAGGAAACAGGGGAACTGTTAATCGGGGAAGACGTATATAATGAACTGATGTCTCATAAGGACAATGTCAATACGACATATGATGAGTCCTCTATTCATATTACCTATCAGAAAACAAATTGGGAAAAGGATGATTTAAAGCCGGAGCATTATTTTACCTGCACGGATATGACAGATTTAACAAATCAGATTACTTATAATGAAAACTACACAATACCCGGGGCGGAGGTTGAAAAACAGGTTATAGAATATGATGTGGGTATGAACCAGTCAATTCGTGTCAATACAACGGCAGATGAAGTGTTTCAGCATGCAATCGGAAGAGACGTAGATGACCTTGTTTCTGCGATGCAGGCCGTTGTAGATATGGAAAAGACAGTAGAAAAGCTGAAGGGTATGGCAGAAGATACAAAGTACAATGAATCGGAAAAGAAAATTATCAACAATCAGCTGGATGCAGCCAATAAAGCCCTGACAATGCTTTCTGAAAAAGCACAGAAGGTCTTTGAAAGCGGTATCACAAAGATGCAGGGGCATCTTGATACAGCTAATCTTGCTACCACAAACTGCGGTACAAGAAGTAAGAGGCTTGAACTGATACAGACAAGGCTGATGTCCCAGAAGACCAGCTTTGAAACATTGGAATCCGAAAATGAAAATGTAGATATAACGGAAGTTGCAATACAGTTAAGCAGTGCAAAGCTAACCTATGAAGCAGCGTTGATGGCAACCGGAAAAATTTTACAGACTTCACTGATGAATTATATTTAAATAAAGGAGATGCTTATGAAAATAAATACAAGAGTATTTGGTGAGATTGATATTGAAGAAACAAAAATCATTCATTTTCCGGGCGGTATTATCGGATTTCCGGATATGACGGATTTTGCATTGATTCATGATTCTGAAAAGAAATCTGTCTGCGCGGTAAGATGGCTGCAGTCTATGCAGGAGCCTAATTTTGCAATGCCGGTAGTGGACCCGCTCGCAGTAGTGCCGGACTATAATCCGGAGGTGGAAGATGAGCTTTTAAAGCCGATTCATATTACGGATCCGGAATCGGTTCTGGTATTGGTTACTTTGACAGTACCAAAGGATATTACGAAAATGACAATTAATCTTCAGGCTCCTCTTGTTATCAATGCAGATGAAAAGAAAGCATGTCAGATTATTGTAGATACAGATAAATACCCTGTTCGTTTCCCCATCTATGATATCATTGAAAAAATGAAAAAGGAGGGAAAATAAATGTTAGCATTATCCAGAAAAAAGAATGAAGCCCTGATGATTAATAACAATATAGAAATTACGATTTTAGATATTAAGGGTGATCAGGTTAAGATTGGCATTTCCGCTCCGAAGGATGTATCTATTTACAGAAAAGAGGTATATCTCCAGATTCAGGAATCAAATAAGGAAGCTATGAGCGAAAATGATCTTGGTGCATTGGCGGATTTTTTGGAATAGTTAAATAACAGGTATGGACTGCGGCAGAATTTTTTGGGTTTTTATAAAAAATTTTCTGCCGCTGTTAATTTTTTGAAAGAAAAAACCGATATAAGGCATAGAAACAGTTTTTCCCGCCAAGGACAGGGAATGATTTGATACATGAAGAACATGGAGGTGATTCATATGGCAATAGAACCATTAGGAAGCATGACTGCAATATCCGTGCAGGCAACTACAAAACCACAGATGGTAGAGCAAAGACAGAATGATATAAACAGGGGAGCATATTCTTCTGACAGTGCAGTACCCATGGTGGATTTGACAACACCGATGGTAGCGCAGACTGCCGAGAGCAATACAAATCAGAATGAGAATAAACAGCAGGACGATTCCAAGAACATGGAAGCGATTAAAAAGGCTGTTGACAATTTAAACAAGAGCATGAAAAATACGTCTGCTATTTTCGGTATTCATGAAGCTACAAACCGCGTAACGATTAAAATCGTAGATAAGCAGACAAGAGAAGTGATTAAAGAACTTCCGCCTGAAAAGACATTGGATATGATTTCCAGAGTATGGGAATTGGCAGGAATGTTGGTGGATGAAAAGAGATAGGAGGTGCCCATATGGCTATTAGATTATCCGGCTTAAGCTCCGGTATGGACACAGAGAGCATTGTTGCAGAATTGGTTAAGGCGAAATCCATAAAGAAGGATAAATTGGTTGGGGAACAGAAGAAGCTTTCCTGGAAACAGGATGCGTGGAAGGAACTGAACACCAAAATTTATTCCTTTTACAGCAAGACGTTAAGTAACCTTCGTTTTAAATCCGACTATAATAAGAAAACAACTACCGCTTCCCATTCGGCAGTATCCGTTATTACGAGCGGAGAGGCACCCAACTGCGTGCAGACCTTAAAGATTGAAAAAATGGCGGCAGCAGGGTATTTGACGGGGAAAGAGCTGGCGAGTGAACCGGGTACTTATACTTCCTCTGCGAAGATAACGAGTCTGCCTGTTGATGATACAAATACGATACAGGCAGGTGCTTCTTTTACTATTTCTGCGAATGGAGAATCAAAGGAAATAAATATTACGGAAGATACTACTATTTCTGATGTAGTAAGTGCAATGCGTGAAGTTGGTGTAAATGCCAATTTTGATGAAAAAAATCAAAGATTTTATATCAGCGCAAAGAGTACCGGCGCAGCAAATGATTTTACGATTACCGCAAATAATGATGCGGGAACAAAAGCACTTAAAGGACTTGGTATTTCAGATGAGGCTACCCGTATTGCAGGAAGCGATGCGGAAATAAAATTAAACAATGCAACCTATAAGTCAGACCGTAATACATTTGAAATTAACGGACTGACTATCAGCATCAATTCCTATACGGATCAGGAAATCACGCTGACCACACAGGAAGATACAAACGGTATCTATGATATGGTCAAGAATTTCTTTAAGGAATATAATGAGCTGATTAACGAAATGGATAAGCTCTACAATGCAAAATCCGCCAGCAAGTATGACATGCTGACAGACGAGGAAAGAGAAGCGCTTCCGGAAAAGGAAGCGGAGGAATGGGATGAGAAGATTAAAAGTGCACTCCTTCGCCGCGATTCCACTCTCGGGACCGTATTTGATTCCATGAAAACCATAATGCTTTCCGGTGTGGAAATGGCTGACGGTTCCACCTTGTATCTGAGTGATTTTGGAATTAACACACTGGGATATTTTAATGCAAAAGAATTTGAAAAAAATGCCTATCATATTGAAGGAAACCCGGATGATACGGATGTCGCAAATAAGACGGATAAGCTGAAAGCTGCTATTGCCAGTGACCCGGATACAGTGGCGGATTTCTTTGCAAGACTTTCCAGAAATTTATATGGAAAATTAGATGATCTTATGGCAAGAACCGATTACAGTTCGGCATTTACGGTATATAACGATAAGTCATTAAAGGAAGAATATACAAAATATACTGAAAAAATTTCCAGCCAGGAAGAAAAAATTGCAGATTTTGAGGACCGATATTATAAAAAATTTGCAAAGATGGAAGCTGCGATGAGCAAGCTTAACAGCCAGCAGAGTTCCATTTCATCTTTATTCGGAATGTAAAACTACAGGTTACAAACAGGAGGCAACGGAATGGTAGGACAAAATCCATACGCACAATATAAAAACAGCAAAATTTTAACAGCTTCACCGGCAGAGCTTACTTTAATGTTGTATGAAGGCGCCATAAAATTCTGTAATATTGCCATTATGGGTATTGAGCAGAATGATGTGGAAAAAACACATAATAATATTGTCAAGGTACAGAGAATCATCGATGAGTTCCGTGCTACATTGGATCATAAATACCCGGTATCAGAGGATTTTGACCGCGTGTATGTCTATATTCTGCAGAGATTGTTTGAAGCAAATGTGAAAAAGGATAAAGAGATTTTAGAAGAGGTTTTAGAGCATCTTCGTTCCATGCGTGATACATGGAAAGAGGTCATGAATTCATGCCGTGAAAGAGGTGCGGTATGATGAAAAACTACCTGCAGATAATGCAGGAAAGTCTGATGCAGAAGCTGGACATTCTTTCACAGATAGAGGAAAAGAGTAAAGAACAGGGAATTATGGCTGCACGTGAGGATGTAACATTGGAAGAGATTGATGCCAATATGGATGAAAAATCGGCATTAATCGATAAACTCACACAGCTGGATGCCGGATTTGAGGCTTTGTTTGATAATATTCGTAAAGAGCTTCTTGATAATAAGGATGCATACAAAGAACAGATTCGCTGTATACAGGAGCTTGTTTCTGAGGTAATGGCAAAGAGCGCATCCATTGAAGCGTTGGAAGCGAGAAACAAGGCTGCGATTGAAGAGATATTCCGCAAGAGACGTAAAGAACTGCAGCATAGGAAGAATGTATCAAGCGCTGCAAACAGCTATTATAAAACGGCTAATAAGCTTTCTTATGTAAATCCGCAGTTTTTAGACCGAAAGAAATAGATATGTATAAAAATTTATATTTTGCTCTAAAGTTTCAAAAAGTTCTTCCGATATATTAATCAAGAAGAACAAAATACTTCTTACAGTATATTAACCAACGTGCTCGCTTGAACAGGCAGGGCCCGCTTATTTATCCGGGTACGGAGGTTATTATAAACAACTTAATATTACTACACTGATGCGAAAGGATTCGCACAGAAAAATACAAGGAGGTATCTTTATGGTAGTACAGCACAATTTAACAGCAATGAACTCTAACAGAATGTTAGGCGTAACAACATCAGCACAGGCTAAGTCCACAGAGAAGTTATCTTCAGGTTATAAGATTAATCGTGCAGCAGATGATGCAGCAGGATTATCTATTTCCGAAAAAATGCGTAAGCAGATCAGAGGTCTTACACAGGCATCTGCAAACGCACAGGACGGTATCTCAGCAGTTCAGACAGCAGAAGGTGCTTTGACAGAAGTACACGATATGCTTCAGAGAATGAACGAATTAGCAGTTAAGGCAGCTAACGGAACAAACAGTGAAGACGATCGTAATTACATCCAGGATGAAATTGATCAGTTAGTAACAGAAATCGACCGTGTTGCTGAAACAACCAAGTTCAATGAGACATACTTATTGAAGGGTGATGCTAATAAAACTAAGATTACAGACACGGTTTATAATAACTACGACATATCTTTGGTGGAAGCTGAGATGGCTGCAGGCGGAAAAATCGATGTTACAACAACAGCTAATGCTGGTGAGATTAAGTTGTCTTTCACATCCGGTATTGTAGCCGGCGATAAGTGGAATGGTAAGACTGTTACATCCGGTTCTACAGCTAAAGAGGGACAAATTACTCTTACAGATGCAAGAACTGAAGAAGTAGCTGCCATGAATGAAGTACTTAATAAGTACTATGAAGAAATGGGAATTAAGACAAAAGCTAATTTTACTGCTAATACAAGCGCTACACCGGCAGCAGTTGATGCAACTCAGACACTTGGCTCTAAAGATTTTGTTTATGCTAATTCTCAGTCTTTAAATCTTCATGTAGGTGCTGATTCAACATCCAACAACAAGATTAATATGAAGATTGACTTTATGGGTGCTAAGAGCCTTCACATCGATGGCCTTCAGGTGGCAGGCAAGACATCTGCTCCTGCAACAAGAGCAATTGACACGATTACGGAAGCAATCCAGAAGGTATCTACTCAGAGATCTGCACTTGGTGCTATCCAGAACAGATTAGAGCATACGATTAACAACCTGGATAACGTTGTTGAAAATACAACAAGTGCTGAATCTGCTATCCGTGATACAGATATGGCAACAGAGATGGTTAAGTACTCTAACAACAATATCCTTGCTCAGGCAGGACAGAGTATGTTAGCACAGGCTAACCAGACAAACCAGGGTGTATTAGCTCTCATCGGTTAATTAGAGTTCAGACACTAACCATAGAATTAAAGGCAGGTAAGATACCTGCCTTTTTTTCTGCTTAAAATCTTTAAAAATATATTTTGAAATTTTTTAAAAAAAATATTAAAAAGGACTAAAGTAAAAAAAATATTCTCCGATATATAAAGTGAAAGTAATCATGAAACGGTGATTATAAATAAAGAGATAAATGATACAGGAAGTATTTTCTTATTCAAGGAGGAACGATTATGGTAGTACAGCACAATCTTACAGCAATGAACTCTAACAGAATGTTAGGCGTAACAACATCAGCACAGGCTAAGTCCACAGAGAAGTTATCTTCCGGTTATAAGATTAACCGAGCAGCAGATGATGCAGCAGGATTATCTATTTCCGAAAAGATGCGTAAACAGATCAGAGGTCTTACACAGGCTTCTTCCAATGCACAGGACGGTATCTCAGCAGTTCAGACAGCAGAAGGTGCTTTAACAGAAGTACACGATATGCTCCAGAGAATGAACGAATTAGCAGTTAAGGCAGCTAACGGAACAAATAGTGAAGATGACCGTAATTACATTCAGGATGAAATTGCACAGCTGGTAACAGAAATCGACCGTGTTGCTGAAACAACCAAATTCAATGAGACATACTTACTTAAGGGTGATGCTAATAAGACTAAGGTTACAGACACAGTATATAACAACTATGACTTATCTTTAGTAGAAGCTGAGATGGCTGCAGGCGGAAAGATTGACGTTACAACAACAGCTAATGCTGGTGAAATTAAGTTATCTTTCACATCCGGTATTGTAGCCGGTGATAAGTGGAATGGTAAGACTGTTACATCCGGTGGCACAGCTAAAGAAGGTGAAATCACTCTTGCATGTGCAAGAGAAGCAGAAGTTGCTGCCATGAATGAGGTACTTAACAAATATGCCAAAGAAATGGGTATTGATACTGCAGTCACCTTTACTGCAAGTACAGCAGCTACACCGGCAGCAGTTGATGCAACTCAGACACTTGGCTCTAAAGATTTTGTATATCCGGCAGCACAGAGTTTAAATCTTCATGTAGGTGCAGATCCATCTTCTAACAATAAGATTAATATGAAGATTGAATCTATGGATGCAAGCAGTTTACATATCAAAGATTTACAGGTGGCAGGCAAGACTTCTGCTCCTGCAACAAGAGCAATCGATACTATCGCAGAAGCAATCCAGAAGGTATCTACTCAGAGGTCTGCACTCGGTGCTATCCAGAACAGATTAGAGCATACGATTGCTAACTTAGATAACGTTGTTGAAAATACAACAAGCGCTGAATCTGCTATCCGTGATACAGATATGGCAACGGAAATGGTTAGATATTCTAACAATAATATCCTTGCTCAGGCAGGACAGAGTATGTTAGCACAGGCTAATCAGGCTAATCAGGGAGTGCTTTCACTTCTTCAGTAATCAGCAAAATAAAATATTGAATAGCGAGAAGGGACGAGAAATCGTCCCTTTTTTCATAAAAGGATATAGAAATGAAATTAACAATTACCTTAATGGTCTCAAATAGTATTGATACAATTGAAAAATGTATGGAATCACTGAAACCCATTCTGGAACAGGTGGAAAGTGAATTAATCGTGGTAGATACCGGCGGGACAGATGGTTCCATTGATATTGCGAGAAAATATGCAACGGAAGTGGTGCCTTTTAAGTGGTGCAATGATTTTGCGGCAGCAAGAAATGCAGGGGTTTTTAAGGCTTCCGGTGAGTGGCTTATGTATCTGGATGATGATGAATGGTTTGAGGATGTTACAGAAATCATAGAGTTCTTTCAGACGGGAGAGTATAAAAATTATGAGGTAGCATCCTATATTGTGCGTAATTATTCTGATTTTGAAGGAAAAAAATGGGTAGAAAGCCGGAGAAACGGTCTGGTACATTTTTCGCCCAAAGTTTTTTTTTACAGACCTATTCATGAGGTACTTCATCACACATCCGAACCGGAAAAAATAATGAAATGCTATGTGCATCATTATGGCTATGTGTACAAGACCAGGGAAGAAGAATTAAAACACTCGGAGCGAAATTTATCTATTATCAAAGAAGAAATAAAAAAATTTCCAAACGACCATCATTATATCATGCAGATAGCACAGGAATATCGTGCTCTGGATGATTTTGAGACAATGAAGAACTACTGTATTAACGGAGTAAAAAGACTACCTGTAGAAACTGACTACCAGAAACGTATTGTTGGATGGCTGGCAGCGAATGTAATTCATGCGGAAATATCCATGAAGGATTATTCTTCTGCCTACGCACATGCTAAGAAGTATGTAGAATTTGACTGGCTCAATCCATTAGCTCGTGCGATGATAGCATATAAAGGCTTGTTATTGGCAAAAGAAAGAGCAGAAACAGTTAATATGCTGGAGCTGTTTGCTATCATGCATCAATCGCTAATGTATTATAAAGAACATCCGGAAGCATTTTATGCGGATGATGTTCTGGGCTTGGGTGAGGTAAACAAGCCGGATATATTATTGGGCGGATATTTTTTTGTGATACCTATCTTAATTTCAGAAAAACGTTATAAAGAGGCTGAAAAATATGTTGATTATATGATACAATTTATAGAAGACTATTTAGCCGAGAAACGAAAAGATGGGATGAGCGAAACGGAAATTTCATCTTTTATTCAGAAAACACCGGAAATTAATTTTGGTGTAAAACTTAGGGATGTCTTTAGGAATGAAATGTCGGAAATAGACCGGGCAAGAGAGTTAAAGGAGTTAGCAATTCTTGTGCCGGATATGGCAGAATATTGTAAATACTTGATTCAAGGCGCGCCTAAAGAAGAAATAAATCCGGAATTTTACGAATTGGCAAAACAAGTGAAAACCATGATTTATCAGTTTATTGAAAAAGGTGATACCGGTTCTGCAATTCAGACGCTGAATCAGTTAGAGAAGCTGGTGCCGAATGATCCGGAACTGGAAGAGATAAGGAAGCTTCTTGATAGATAAAAGCATAATTAACAAAATTGGAGAGTTATTAATGAGAAAAGCTCAAAAGGAACAGGCGGAGGGCTTTATCAAACTGCTTGAACAGGCCCATGAAGAGATAAAAGTCAATATTGAAAAAGGAAATCTGCAGCCGGTTCTTGTTACTCTGGCAGACTGTCAGGACGGAGCAATTGCCATGGGGAATTTGATTGAAGCTTCCGAAGGAGAAGGATTTGTAACCATTTCTTATTTAGAAAAGTATTGTGAAGCAGTTTTTCAGATTCATGAAAGCATTTTAGCCGGTGATTCCGTTGACGCGAATAAAATAGTAAAGAAACTGAAAAAAGGTTTGATACAGATTGAAAACAGTGTACGCAATGATATAAAAGTGCGGAAAGAAGTTGTGTTTTTTCCCTATAAAGCCTCCATGTGGGATTCGTTGGAAAGCGTATATCTTGCTGCAAAGGAAGATCCTGATTGTGATGCCTATTGTGTGCCGATTCCGTACTTTGACAGAAATGCAGACGGCAGTCTGGGTCAGATGCATTATGAGGGTAATGAATATCCGGAAAATATAGAAGTGATTGATTGGAGAAGCTACAAGCTTGAAGAAAGAAGACCGAATGTTATTTATATTCATAATCCATACGATGCCTGTAATCGTGTAACATGTGTTCATCCTATTTTTTTTAGTTCCAATTTGAAAAAATATACTGAAAAGCTTGTGTATATCCCATACTTCGTCTTACAGGAAGTAGAGCCGGATGACCAAAATACGATAGATAAAATGAAACTTTTTTGTTTTCTTCCGGGAGTAATCAATGCGGATAAGGTAATTGTACAGTCAGAAAAAATGCGTCAAATCTATATCAATGAGTATGAAAAAGCCGCACGTGCAAACGGGATAGATACGGACAGAAAACAATTGGAGGAAAAGTTTCTCGGAACCGGTTCCCCTAAGTTTGATAAGGTGCTTAACACAAGAAAAGAAGATCTAGAGATACCTAAAGAATGGCTTAAAATCATTCAAAAGCCGGATGGGAGCTTTAAAAAGATTATTTTTTACAATACAAGCATTTCAGCGCTTTTACGTCATGAGGAGCAGATGCTTGTAAAAATGAAAAGTGTATTTAAAATCTTTAAGGAAAATCAAGCTGAGGTGGCATTGCTTTGGCGCCCGCATCCGTTGATTCCTACTACAATTAAGTCAATGCGTCCGCAGTTGTGGGAAGAATACAGAAGAATTGTTGAGGAATATAAGGCAGAAGGCTGGGGAATTTATGATGATACTGCGGATATGGATAGGGCAGTAGTGCTGAGTGATGCGTATTTTGGTGATGTAAGTAGTATTGTGCCGTTGTATCAGAAGACAGGGAAACCGGTGATGATACAGGACTGTGAATGGATTTTAAATAATAAGAACCAATGGTCTCAACTTTCGCTTGACGGGGGAACTGCTTTTGAAAATATGATATGGTGCACTAGGACAATTGATAGTGCAGTCTATACCATTGATATGAACACGGCAGAAGTGAACTATGTAGAAAATCTTGCAAAGAATGAAATGGAAAGAAGAGCTTATTTTGGTGTTGTTGAAAATGAAAAGAAACTTTATTTTATGCCGGGGATGTCCAACTTTTTTGCAGAATATAATCCACACACAAAGGCAAAAAGACTGTATCCTTATAAAGTAAAAACAGACAAACCCAATGGGCTGTATGGTTCATTAGTAAAACATAAACAAGTGATATATATGTTCCCTGTAAGAGAAAAATGCATATGTAAATTTAATATGACGACAGGAGAGCATTACTTTATCAAATTACCTGAAGTGCCGTCAGAAGATAAGGAAAAATTCTATAAAGGGGGCTATTTTACAAGACGAAATGTGATTTATAAGAACATGGTAATTATACCATGCGCGTTTGATAATAAAATCTTATTATTCAATTTAGAATCTGAAGAGTGTAAATGGATGCAGGTCGGTAGTACTACAAAAGGATTCAGAGATATAGCAGTACAAGGTGATGAAGTATATCTGTTAAGCAGGGATATGGAGATATATAAAAGTAATAGAGAATTGAGCGGAAAAATAGAAAAAGTAATGAACTTAGAAGAAAAATACATTTTTTTAGTTCCGACTGATAAAAAAGTTATTTTAATTCCGGCTCATGCTGGAAAGATAGCTGTAATGGACAAAAAGGGAAATTCTCTAACATATCTGGAATATCCAAAAGAATTTAATTTTGAAATGGCATTAATAAATAGGGGGGTAAATAACTATACAGATATTATTAAGCATGAAAATATGCTTTACTTAGTCCCTAAAGCAAGTAACATGTTGCTCTGTATAGATGGTAATTCGGGAGATATTCAATATAAAGAATGGATGCTAACGCAGAATACTTACAATCATATCAAAGATTTTACATTGTTGGGAGAGAGAATAGTAAATGAAGCAGAAGTGCCATTAGTTTTTTTTATAAAATGGATATAGAAAATGTCTAAAGAGATTAGGAAAAAGGTATGTGCGGAATATTAGGTAGTACCTATCAAAAGGGGAATTTTACGAAAAGTATTGAGACAATAAAATATAGAGGTCCAGATGGAGAAAGAATAGAAGAATTACCTGATTTTACGATGGCTTTTGTAAGATTATCGATTCGTGATTTATCAGATAAGGCAATGCAACCCATGGCATCTGAGGATAAAAAAGTATGGCTAACTTATAATGGAGAAATCTATGGGTGTGAGATGCTAAAAGAGACACTCATCAAGAAGGGCTATTTTTTTCACACATCAAGCGATACAGAAATAATCCTTAATGCATATTTAGAATATGGGGAAGATTTTGTTGAACATATAGATGGAATGTTTGTAATTGCAATTTACGATGTACATATTAATAAGATTTTTTTATATCGGGACAGAATCGGAATAAAGCCATTGTTTTTTTTCTGGGATGGTATAGATTTTACTTATGCTTCGGAAATGAAAGCAATCCTGGAACTTCATTCCAATCGCAGATTTGAAAGAGATAATTCCGCTATTTACGATTATTTTACATACAGATATATTCCGGAACCTAAAACTCTTTACAGAAATATTTATAAGTTGGAGCCGGCACATAAACTGGTATATGACTTAAAAAGGCATGAATTATTTAAACGGAAATACTGGAAACTTCGAGTTAACTGTTCACAGAATCAAAAACGGGATCAAAAGAATCTATGTGAAGAGGTTAGAAGATTAATCGGGAAATCGGTGAATGAGCAACTGGTAGCAGATGTACCGGTTGGAACATTCCTAAGCGGAGGAATAGATTCCAGTATTGTTTCGGTTGAAATATACCGGAGAACCCATAAGGTACAAGCATTCAGCATGGGATTTCAAATCAGAGGGGGAAAGGAACGTTCTTATGACGAAACAGAATATGCAAGACTTTTGTCGGATCAGTATCACTTCCCTATAGTATATGGGCGATTTGAGCGTGCGCAGTTGCAGAGGATGAAACGTATGATTAGAGTATGGTTCGATGAACCGTTTGCTGACACATCATGCTATCCGACTTATGAAATATCCAAAATTGCGAAAGAACATCGTGTTTCGGTTATTTTAACAGGTGATGGAGGGGATGAAGTCTTTGGTGGTTACAGCAGATATCAGGTATATCAAGAAAAAGTTGGAAATCGTCCTTCGTGGTCTGTATTATGTGATTTATATACGAAAATATTGCGGGATATTCTGCCCAAAGAAGAATGGGAAGAAGAATTTTTGGATGCGGTTTCTCTTTTTGCAAGGGAAGCCTATGCTTATACGAGAACAGAAAAAAAGGAATACATAAAGAAATTGGGAATCGGATCGGATTATGATGATTTTTGGTATTTCAGAAAATTTTATCATCAGGATTTGCCGCCGATAACACGGGCACAATACATTGATTTTAAAACGTATTTACCTGCGGATATCCTTACAAAAGTGGACAGAGTATCTATGCAGAATTCAATTGAAACAAGAGTACCGTTACTTTCCAAAGAATTGGTGGAATTTTCTTTTGCATTATCACAAGAGGAAAGATGTAAAAATGGCGAATTAAAAGGGATTTTGAAAAAAGCATATTGTGATACGATACCAGATAAAATCCTGAATAAGGAAAAAAAAGGATTTAGTTTTCCAGGATCATATTGGAACAGTGGAAAGCAAGATAGATTTATATTGTGGGAAGAGAATTGGAGAAATAAATCGTGACATTGGGAGAAATATATAACGACATATTTTATAGTAAGATGCTGGAACGAAATAGTAAAGTTGCTTCTTTAATGATGCCGACAATTATTTCAATGTTACAGCCACATAATATGGTAGATTTAGGATGCGGACAAGGGATTTTTTGTGCAGAGGCTAAAAAACATGGTGTTGAAGTTTTAGGAATTGATGGTGACTATGTAGATAGGAAACAACTATTGATAAATGAGAATGAATTTTTGGCATATGACCTATCAAAGCCTCTTCAATTAGGTAAAAAGTTTGATTTAGCAATCTCTTTAGAAGTGGCTGAGCACATAAAGCCTGAATTCGCGGATGTATTTGTTGATAACTTGACAAATTTGTCAGATACTATTGTTTTTAGTGCAGCAATTCCTTTACAAGGCGGAACGAATCATGTAAATGAACAATGGCCTTCTTATTGGAATGCAAAATTTAAGAATAGAGGATATAGAGTTAGTAATTGCCTGAGAGATATATTTTGGAACAATGAGAGTATCGGTGCAATAAGAAGGCAAAATATTCTTTTATATGTAAAAGAAGAAATTAAGAAACAAGAGGATTCCTTTATTGATGTAGTACACCCAGCTTTTTATATGGAAAGGAATGCTTATACAAAACAACTACAACACAGGGTGAAAGTCTTAGAAACTTTTGAAAGTGCCAATCAAAAAGCAGGATATCAAAATGTAGCAGAATTCTTGAAGACGAAGGACTTATGGGATTTGGTGGATTGTGTAGATGTTATAAAAGAATTTATGAAATTCTCTGGGTTTGCAGAGAATTTTAGCAGTGTTGCCTTAGATGAATTTGAAAGGTTTAATGAACGGTATAACTATATTATTTGGGGAGCCGGAGAAGATGGTCGAAGTTTGAAAAAACTTTTAGATGTATTACAAAAAAATGTTTTAGTTTGGTGCGATAAAAAGAAAGCAGGATTAACGATTGATAATCAATGTGTTGTAACACCAAGTCAAATGCTTAAAGAATATAAAGGAGAAATCCTTATTATTGCGACAAGAAAACACCAAGAAGAGATACGAAAAATAATTGGGAAAAAGCAGGTATTGATTTATAGATGTTAATATTTAGGAAGTGACATATGGAGAATACATATCAAAATGAATATTTAAAAGAAGCGGTGTTATCATATCCGCCAAGACATATTACGATTGGAGTTACTTCAGCATGCAATAACAGATGCCTTTTTTGTTCTTACCACGGAGAGGACGCAAAAGGGAAAAGTAATGTATATAATTTGCCTTTTATGCTTTCTATGGAAGACTTTAAGAGAATTGTAGATATGGCTTATACTGGAAAAGTAGGTAAGGTACATGTGTGTGGAACCGGTGAACCATTTTTAAACCCGTCTATTCTTGACATGCTGGATTACGTTGTCGAAAGATATGGTCAGGTTTCGTTCCAAAGTAATTTTTGGAAAACGTTGTTTGATAGAAAAGGATATTTAGATGAAATTATAAAGCGTGCTGATAAGATTTCATACATTGCAACGGATGTATGTTCTTCGCTGGAGAAAGAACATAATTATATCAAGCAAGGTTCTAATTATGGTGAATTAGTTGAAGCATTAGAATATATATCAAAAAGAAGCAATATTAAGATTATGCCGTTTCTGATACTTACAAGGTCAAATTGCAGGCATTTCAAGGGAATTATAGATGAATTTTTAAAAAGAGGAATTAGAAATTTTCAATTAAACATTGGAAATTTGTTTTCATATGATTATTCGGAATTTACATCTTCTGAAAACGTTTATACATCTGCGGATACGGAAATTACGCAGATGTTATTGGAACTTGTTTCATATGGAAAAGAAAAAGGTATTACTGTAACGATACCGAAACCGGCTGATATTACGGCAAAACCGTGCAGTGTTTTTTGGGAGAAGTTTCAGACATGGCCGGTAAAGGGCTGCCCTAAGGAGCGATTTGGAGAAAATATGATACCGCATGCCTGTGCCGCAGTAGTAAGGGGAAATTTGAATTCATTAGGATATATTTTTGATTATGATAATATTATGGATGCGTGGAATAGTAAAAAACTGGTAGAGATAAGGAGTAATCTACTAAAAGGAATCTATCCAAGTGAGTATTGTAAGAATTGTTATCTATGTCATTTAGAGGAGACATACTACAAAAGGAAGGTAAAAGCAGAGTAATTACTACAGTGTTAAGGTGGGAAAAAACGGAAATGTTGAAAAAGTGTAAAGAATATCGGTTCTATTTATATTGCAAAATTCAGGTCACCTTTCTGATTTTTTCAAAATCTCTAAAAAAGGAGAGGATAGATTCTAAATTGTGGAAACACAAATTCTTAAAACTATGGGAGTCAAATGATGAAAGATGTGAAGAACTGCTGGATAGATTTATACATTGTGATATAAGGAAGATTTCCCAGAATAAGATAAAAAGGAAAAAACGATATGCACCTGTTTTGTTTTGTGTCATTAAGAATGACATTACTAAGATTCCCTTGTTTATGGAACATTACCGAAAATTAGGTGTGGAAGCTTTTGTATTTATGGATAATGATTCTACAGATGGAACAAGGGAATATTTGTGTGAACAGAAGGATACAATTGTATATAGTAGTAGGCAGGAGTATAGTTCAGTAAAACGCGTTGCATGGTTGAATCGATTGATAGCAATGTATGGAAATAATAAGTGGTGTCTGATTGTGGATTCGGATGAATTTATTAATTATATAGGAAGTGAAGAATACAATTTAGCAGCGGTAATTAAGAAAGCAAATCAAAGCAATAATATGAGAATACAGGCTTTTATGTTGGATATGTATTCAAAGGAAGGGTTGTTTCAGAATCATGAGCAGGATAGTTTTTTATTAACGAATCGCTTTTTTGATAAATCATCTTATGAATTAAAGGGCAGTGATAAGGGATTATTAATTTATGGAGGACCAAGAAAACGTATATTTAAGGAAAATATGCTTTTATCAAAATGTCCGCTGTTTTATTTCGGAAAAGATGATATGGTTGCTAATTCACACTATATGATTCCGGCAACGCCGGTAAGATCAAGTTTTGTAGGACTTGTATTGTGCCATTACAAATTTATTGATAAAGCGGATATGGGAAAAATAGAAGAAGCGGTAATAAAAGAAAATTATGCGTCAAACAGTGAGGACTATAAAAAGTATTTGATTACCATACGAAAAGAAAAAAACTTAAATTTTTATGATGAGAGGGAGTCTGTCGAACTAATCGATTCAAAGAGCCTAAACAAAATAATATTTTTAAAAAAAATTTTCGAATAGAGAGGGCGGAAAATGGATTATGTGATCTTTGGCGCTGGGATGATTGGCGAGAGAGTACTGATTCAGTATTATAATACATATAAAATTGCAGGATTTTTGGACAATTACAAAGAGGGAGATTTTCATGGGTATCCGATAGAAAAGCCCTCTTATAAAGAAAATATATTTCTTATTGTCGCAGCTAATAAATATTTCGAAATACGCAGGCAATTATTACAACTAGGGTACAAGGAATTTGAGAATTTTGTCCCCTATCAGATATTTGAAAAAAAGATGGCAGTCACATATGGAAATTGTCATATTGGTGCAGTAAGGGAATATCTGGAGTGTAATAAAGAATTCAGCCGGGAATATGGTATCTATCCTTTTCCCTTAATACAAAATCTGCCGCAAGAATTGGAAACAGAAGAGATATTGTCTAGATGCAATCTGTTTATTCATCAATCAATCAGAAAAGAAAACCGCTATGGAATGCAATATGCTTCGGAAAATATGATAAATTATCTTCCGGCTTCTTGTAGAATTGTTTCAATACCGAATTTATATGGTCTTCCGAAATGCTTCTTTCCACAGATAGAGGTTTCCAGAAAAAAAAAAGAGGTTTTCTCTTTCCTATCAGGGGATGAAGTGAATGTAGAAAAATGGATAGAGGAAGGCAAATCAAAGCAAGAGATTATATGCTATATGGAAAAAGGTGGCGTATATACAAAAGATGAAATATTGCAACTGTGGGAAAAGTTTAGAGAAAAGTTATTGTTGAGAGAAGAAGAATGGGATATCAAGATTAGTGACTATATTTTTGAACATTATAAAACAAAACAACTTTTTTATGATTTGTTTCATATAAGTGACATTTTAGTAAAAGAAATAACAAAAAGGCTATTGATTTATTTGGGATATAATGGTGAAGTGCACAGCGATACATTGATAAAATTGGATGGTGCAGAGATATTTTTGTATCGTGATGTCAGAGATTTTCTGGAAATTGAGTATGAGCAAAAATATATCAGAAAACATACAAAAAGCAGTTCTTTAACCAATATAGATATGGATCTTAAAGAATACGTGAATCAGTTATATCGTTATGTTATGTTTAGTATCAGATAAAAGTTAGAAAAGTAAGTAGGAAAAGTAGTATGATATTAATAGGAGCAGGAAATACCGCAGATTTGCTGAAAGCATTCATGGCTAAGTACAATTACCAATTAAAGGACGAATTTGAAGTTTGTCTTGATAATGATTCATCAAAATGGAACAGTAAAATTGATGGAGTTTGGATAAAACCGGTGGAAGAAATAAATAAGTACCCCGAGAGTCAGATCGTGATTGCATCAATATATGAGAAGGAGCTACGTGAGCAATTGCTTTTATTGGATGTAGAAGAACAGCGTATTATAAGTGTTGATTCCTATAAAAGACGATTATTTGCAAAATATCAGAAAAGAGAGTACGCCAATTATCATAAGATGAGTGTGCAACCGGAAAGTATAGTTGAAAAGGTTACCAAGATGACGGTCTACACGACAATTTTTGGTGGATATGATACGTTATCGGAACCAGTGGTTAAAAATCCACATGTCAGATTTATCTGTTATACAGATAATAAAAATATTACTTCCGATACATGGGAAGTCCATTATGTTGAACGCAGATTTAAATGCCCAGTGGTAGAGTCTCGATGGTATAAAATGCTTCCGCACTTGTTTATTGAAGATGGATATAGCATGTGGATAGATGCCAATATCTGTCTATTGTCTGATCCCTTGCAATATGTAAATAATTATTTGGGAAATTACGACTTTTTATTAGTTCCGCATGGAGAAAGGGATTGTATCTATGAAGAAGCGGCTATCTGCATAACGCTTCATAGAGCAAATACACAAGATTTGATACATCAAATGAAAGCATATATGGACGAAGGATGTCCGGAACATGTGGGATTATTCTTGGGAGGTATGCTCGTAAGAAAACATCATTCGTGTAGGATGAAAAGATTTGACGAATTGTGGTGGAAAGATTTTTTGGCCTATAGCAAGCGTGATCAGATTAGTTTAGGATATCTGCTGTGGAAAGAACAGTTGCCAATATCAGTAAATGCTATAGACATTTATGATAATCCTTTTGTTAAAGTTGTAAACCATTTGAAATGAAGGATGGTTAATATATGTTAATAGATAGTGCGATAAAACAGGTAGCAGTTGTTATTCCTATATATAAAAATGAATTGACAGATCTAGAAAAAATATCTCTTTCTCAGGTAAAACGTATTTTAAGCAGATACGATTTATTTCTGGCAGCACCGGAAGGATTAAAGATTTATTTTGATGAAGAATTATCGGTAAAAAGATTTCCGAAGGAGTATTTTGAAAGTGTTAATTCCTATAATTTACTGATGCTTTCAACGTTGTTTTATGAGCAATTCTTGGAGTACGAATATATACTGATTTATCAATTGGATGCTTTCGTATTTGATGATAAATTAGAGCTTTTTTGTGAGTGTGGGTATGATTATATTGGTGCACCATGGTTGGAGGGAATGTATCAGTACATAGATGATAAGCATTGTATATGGAGAGTAGGTAATGGCGGATTTTCTTTAAGAAAAGTAGTGAAGTGTATTCAGCTACTAGAAGAAGAAAGAGATAGGTTGTCAATGTATAATGAGAATGAAGACTTATTTTTTGCGACTTCAACATGTGATTTTTTTAAAGTTGCTCCGGTAGAAGTGTCTTTAGCATTTGCATTTGAAAGAAATGTTAAAAAATGTTTTGAAGTAAATCACTGCAGACTTCCTTTTGGCTGTCATGCTTGGGAAAAATATGATTTGGAATTTTGGAAACCATATATAGAAAAATATGGTTACAGGATTGAACAAGCAGGCAAGGGAGACAAAGACAAAAAATTAAAAGAGACATATGAACGTCAAATGATGGTTTCCCATTTTTGGGAAAAGGAATATGATAAGATAAAAATGAAAGCAATTCTGCTCAACATTTTCGAAAACAATTATAAAAGGTTTATTCTTTTTGGAGCAGGATTTTATGGAAAAGAGTTAAGCAAATGGATGGAAGATATCCCTTTAGAAATTGTATGCTTTTGTGATAGTAATGAAGCACTATCGGGAGAAATAATAAATGGATATTACGTAATTGAGAAACAGAATCTGCTTTCTTATAAAGGACAAATTAATATTATCATAACGTCATTTGGGGCAGCAGATGAAATGACCGAGCAGTTGAGTGCTATAGGGTTTGTTTACAAGAAAGATTTCGTTACTTTGTATGATGTGATGAGGCAATTTGAACATTGGATAGAATAATAAGATATAAAGAAGTGGAATAGAAAGAGCATAGCAGAACTTTATTTGCTGGATAAGAGAGTCGATGATACAGAATGGGATGAATATTTGTTTTGGTTTTTGGAAGGGAAAACGGTATAGTATCAGAAAGCCTGGCAATCGATTATGATGCATGGGCAGCCGATAAAATGTGGCGGCGGTTGAGAAAAAAGAATTTTGCAAAAGATGTACATTAAAAGAAGAGATAAAAATCAGCAATAACCGGGTTTTGTTTATTGGAGAGATGAAAGGAGAAGAAGAATGAAAAAAGGGATGATTTCAGTTTTATCGGCAATAGCAGGAGCAGGAAGTGTAGCAGTCGGTGTTTCCATGTATGAAAAACATAAATTGGAGGAAGGAGAAAAATGGAAACAACTGGCTGACAAGCATCTGGCGCTGATGCAGTTGTTCAATCAATGGATGGTCACTAAACAGGAAGGAAAATCAATTGTTGATTACTTCCATAAAGAAAGTATTAAATCCATCGCTATATATGGAATGAGTTATGTTGGGGAAAGACTCTATGATGAATTGAAGGATTCTGATATAGAAGTGAAATATGCAATTGATAAAAATGCAGATGGAATCTATTCGGACGTGGAGATTGTAACACCGCAGGAAGAATTAAAAGAAGTGGATGCGATTGTTGTAACACCGGTTTTCTATTTTGATGAAATTGTTGAAGCATTGGAGAAAAAAACAGAAAGTGAAGTGTTATCGTTGGAAGACATTTTATATGAATTGTAAAACTTATAGTATGTTGTTTCGATGAGGATTTGATTTATGATAATTGTTCAGATTTGGGAAGGACTTGGCAACCAGCTTTTTCAATATGCTTTTGCAAGAAGCCTACAGCTAAAACATAAAAAAGATGTACTATTAGATAATAAAGGTTATTTAGATGAATCATTCGCTCGTAGCAGAAAGAATGAATTGCGGAAGTATGGTCTGGATAATTACAAGATTAGAGCCCGATATATTGGAGAACAACAGATAAAGAAATACAGCTTTATTTTAAAAAAGACGAGGGGGCAACGATGTATTGCTAAACTATCGAATATAAATTTGTGGCCGTATAGAGTGCAAGTGCAATCAGAACCGATGGTATATGATGAAAGTGTTTTTCTTAAAAATAATGTTTATTATAAAGGGTGGTTTCAGAATCCATTGTATTTTGAATTTATTAGAAACGAATTATTAAGAGAAATCGTACCTAAAAGGAAAATAAAAATATCAAAGAGACTAAAAAAGATATTGAATAATAAGAATACGGTAGCCGTACATATACGACGTGGGGATTATCAATACTATGGAAATTGTCTTCCTGTTTCTTATTATTATAGAGCTATTTCATTTTTCAAAGAGAAACTAAAGAATCCACAGTTTTTGGTTTTTTCTGATGATATTCGGTGGGCTAGAGAACACTTGACAATTCAGGATACAACTGTTTATATGGATGAATTTTCGAGATATGAAGATTTTGAAGAATTGTTTATTATGAGCAGATGTCATCATAATATTATTGCAAACAGTACCTTTAGTTGGTGGGGCGCATGGTTAAACCCATGTGAAGATAAAATTGTAATTGCACCTAAGTGTTGGCACGGTAATAAAGGAACAATGGCATCAGATTCAATTATTCCAGTAGATTGGATTAAAATGTGATAAATAAGGAAAAATAATATAATGAAAGAAAAGATAGTTCTGTTTGGTGCAGGCAAAAATGCAGAGAAAGTATATAGTAGGGGTTTGCAAGAGATTGTTGCAGTAATTGATAATGACAGTAGCAAGGTGGGTAAATTATTTCATAAAAAATATATTATAAGTTTAAAAGATTATATTGAAAAATATAGGGATATACCTATTGTAATTACATCTATTTATGCGAAAGATATCATAGAACAACTAAGGAAGAGTGGGATATTTCAATATAAAATTTCCAATGTTATTTTTGAAGCAGATGATGTTACAATTGCGGATGAGATCTCGCATGATAATTGGAGAAATTATTTAAAACTTTTATGTGATAAACCGGGTATGCGCGTATTGGAAATTGGTTCTCGGGTTGTAACCGGAGCGTGCCTTAGAGATTTATTTCAATATGCAGAGTATACGGGATTTGATTTTTACCAAGGTGAAAACGTTGATGTTGTGGGAGATATTCACAAATTGCATACATATTTTGATGAACCATTTGATTTAATTTTTTGCAGTGCAGTATTTGAACATTTAGCAATGCCTTGGAAAGCTTCACTCGAGATGATTAAATTGTTGAAAAAGAATGGCTACATTTTTGTAGAAACACACTATTCATATTCAAGTCATGAAAGACCGTGGCATTTTTTTCAGTTTAGTGAAAATGCTTTAAATGTATTGTTTCCAGAGTGTTTTGGAATAAAATGTGTTAAAAAGGGGTGTAGTAATTTGTTGGAAGGACGTTTTTCAAGTGAAGCATCGGCGTATTTGCAAGGAAATATGGTAGCCGGTTTATACTGTCACTCCGAGTTTTTAGGACAAAAAATTGAGGAGGTCAGTGGCGAAAAATTATCATGGGATAATATTTCTTTAGAAGATGTTGTTGGTGCAACAAAATATCCCAATATACGAAGTGAAAGAAGAGAAAAATGAAACGTTTATGTATTTATCTTGTATATGATAAACAAAATATTGTGGATGAATATATTGGTTATATGCTTCAAGAATTAAAAACTTCTGTTGATACACTTGTTGTAGTTTGCAATGGATTAGAGATAAAAAAAGGAAAGTCCATATTGGAAACTTATGCGGATAAACTTTTTTTTAGAGAAAATGTGGGATTTGATGTTGGAGGATTTAAGGACGCACTTTGCGATTTTTTGGGTTGGAATGAAGTGCTGGAGTATGATGAACTTGTTTTGATTAATGATTCTTTTTTTGGACCGTTTGTACCAATGGATAGTATATTTGAATATATGCAACCGATTTCCGCAGATTTTTGGGGATTAATAAAGCACGGAAAGAGAATGGAAAATGGTTTTTTCACACCGGAACATATCCAATCATTTTTTATTGTGGTGCGCTCCAGAATGTTACATCATGCAAGTTATCGGGAATTCTGGGAGAAACTTCCGTATTATAAAACTTTTATGGAAGTAGTATGTAATTATGAATTAAAGTTTACGGATTATTTTTCAAAATTAGGATTTAGTTATTCGGTATTGGCCGATACCGAAGTAAATGATTCTGCAAATATTGAGAATAATTATATTCAATATTCAGCATTGGCATATGAATTGATTAAGAAAAGGCGGTTCCCATTTTTAAAAAAACAACAGATTGCATTTGATGTGTTGCATATGCAAACACAAGAAAATTTACGACAAGCATTAGATTATATTGAAAATAATACAGTGTATGATGTGAATCTTATATGGGATAACATCATTCGTACAATGAATATATCTGACATACAAAAAAATTTTGCACTGCAATATATAATAAAAGAAAATGAGAAGCCCAGAAAAAATGATAGTAATGTTGTAATTGCGGTGATTGTAAATCATGAATCTGCAATGGAATATCTTTTAGAATATTTGGAGGAATTAAGGAACAATTATCAGATAAGAATATATTCAAAAGATAAAAATTTATTGAATAAATATGATTTATGTAAATATGATGTTTTCTATTATTCAAATATAGTAGACGTGTTAAAATCTCTAAATTCATTTACTTATATTTGTCTGATTAATGATGTTGATGCTACATCTGATAATATGCCCAGTTGTACGGGAAAGTCTTACCTATATAATTTGTTTCATAATTTGGTTAAGTCCAGCCATTATGTTGAAAATGTTATTGATTTATTTGAAAATAATGTACGATTGGGATATTTGGCACCGCCAAAAGCAAATCATGCTTTGTATTTTGGAAATTGGGGACTTGGATGGAATGGCAAATACGACAAAGTAAAAGAAACTTTACAAAGTATAGATATTGATGTGCCAATATCCGAAGACAAACCGCCTTTTAGTATTTCAAATAATTATTGGATTAGAGGAGAGATTCTAAGGAATATTACCCTTCCAATTATCAATGATGATTTGTTACCGTATCTATGGATATATATTGCACAGTCTCAAGGATTCTATTCCGGTATTCTGGAATCACAGGAATATGCTGCAATGAATGAAATAAATCTACAAAATTATTTGGAGCAGACAGCATTTCAAGTCAGACAGTTATTTGGCAAGTATCAAAATTTTGAAGAAATGAAAAAATGTATTTTTCAAAAGGCTTTAAATGATTTTGTAAGACAAAATAAACAGATAATGATATATGGAACCGGTGGGATGGCGAGAAAATATCAGGATATTATTCCAAATGTTACAGGTTATATTGTTTCCGATGGACAACCCAAAGAAACTGAAATGAATGGAATACCGGTTTATTTTCTATCTGAAGTAATAGATAGGAAGGATTTGGGGATTATTATCTGTATGTTACCCAAAAACCAGATACAGGTTATTCCCCTTTTGAAAAGAGCAAAATTTGATAATTACATCTGCTGTTGAGTGGTGATTTTGCGTGATTTCTTTTGTTTTAGAAAGAGGTATTGTTCATGAGTTCTTGTATTTCTGTCATCATCCCAATTTATAATGTGGCAGCATATCTGGATAGATGTATTTACAGTGTATGTAATCAAACATATCATAATCTTCAGATTTTATTGGTAGATGATGGTTCTACCGATGATTCACTGAAAATATGTGATTATTATGCTGCACAAGATAATAGAATTCAAGTTATACATAAGTCAAATGGCGGACTTGTCAGTGCAAGAAAGGCAGGACTTGCGGTTGCTACAGGTGAATATATTGCATATGTAGATGGTGATGATTGGATTGAACCGGATTTATATGAGCGTATGATAAAAGAAATGCAAGATTCACAGGTGGATTTGGTAGAGTCGGATGCTTTTAAAGATATGGGTAATGACTCGATATTAATGCAAAGCAAGATTCCATATGGGAGATATGCGGCAGAAGATATTATTCCATTTATGCTTAGTGATGAAGGTTTTAATGAATGTAGGTTAAAACCGCATGTATGGTCAAAGCTATTTAAGCATTCTTTGCTAAAAGAAATACAGTCTTCTGTAAATGAAATGATATGTCTTGGAGAAGATGCGGCAGTAACCTATCCGTACATTTTAAAGTGTAGAAAAATTGCAATTTTACAATATGCCGGATATCATTATGTACAGCGAAATACATCGATAATATATACGGTTCATAATGATGAATGGGAAAAAAACAAGACATTAATATTGGAATTA
Organism: Lachnospiraceae bacterium; assembly: GCA_016294075.1. Lineage (GTDB taxonomy): Bacteria > Bacillota > Clostridia > Lachnospirales > Lachnospiraceae > RGIG8767. The sequence goes on from JAEDCQ010000002.1 coordinate 413,003, forward strand.
CAAAATGCTTTTTTGCGAGATATCCATGCAGATATTCTTCTTCCCCAATTAAATCAATATGCGAAGCTATTGTTGCTTGTACGGCATTTCTCAAAACTGGATAAAAATTCAGATAACAAAATATTGATGCCTTATGGTGGTGTAGATATAGGAGAAAAAGTAATTATATATGGTGCCGGGCAAGTTGGACAGAGTATGTATAATTATCTAAACGGCAACTCAAAAGTTGCTCTAGTTGAATGGGTTGATAAGGAATATAAAAAATATCAAAAAATAGGTTTCCCAGTTCAATCGCCGGAGACTATTTCTAATAAAGAAATTAAGTTTGATAAGATTATTATTGCTGTAAACAGCAGAAAAACAGCTGAAAGCATAAAAGAAATTTTAGAGGGTAAACAAGTAAAAAGAGAAAATATTTTATGGCTGACAGATGATTTTATTCAATCTGATATATTGAAACTGATAGAATAAATTTAAGAAAAGGTAGAGAGATTGTATGACTACAGCACTTATTTTAGCAGGCGGTTTAGATATTCGTTTCCAACTGAATATTCCTAAACAGTTTGTGAATGTTGATAACAGACCTTTGATTATATATACGTTAGAACAATTTCAACAGTCATCGGATGTAGATGAAATAATTGTAATGTGTCTTGAAGGATGGCAGGAAATGGTTCGTGTTTACGCAAAACAGTTTAACCTCTCAAAGGTAAATACTATCTTAGAGGGCGGGAAAAACGTACAGGAAAGCACTTATTTGGGATTACAGTATATTAAGAAAAACGCAAAACCGGGAGATATGGTAATTATCCATGATGCTATCCGACCTTTGGTTACGGAAGACATTATTTCAAAAAGTATTCAAATGTGTCGGAAAAAAGGCATGGGTGTTGCTGCGACGCCTATTCTGGATACAATTATTCATTCTGCAAATCAACAGGAAGGGTACCATAGTATTAAACGAGATGAGATTATGAAAGTACAAACTCCGCAGACCTTTGATTTGGAGTATTTGTGGAAGATGCATGAAAAGGCTCTTGCAGAGGGAAGGACAGGGGCATGGGATAATTGTTCCTTGCTTACGGAGTTAGGCGAAAAGGTGATTTTTTCGGAAGGGTCGGATTTGAATCTTCGTATCAATACGACAGAAGATGTGGAGATGTTTCAGGCATTATATAAGAAGTTTCAAAATAAGGATTAGAGTAAAATTAAGAAGATTTAGTACCAAGTGGTCTTTTACATAGGATTAGGTATTAATTTAAAGGATATGAAAAATGACGCAGAGAACGGTTGTGGGGTATGGTATCGGACAGTATTATGAAAAGCTTAAAGAATCAAATCTTCTGGAAGGAAATATAAAATTTGATTATTTGTGTGACAGAAGATGGGAGGGCACAAATTTAAAACAGTATGATGGAATTTCAATAATATCTAAAGATAATATAGGCAAACTAAAAAATCCTCTGGTTGTTGTATTACTCGCGAGTCAATGGATTTCTGAGCAGATTGTTACAGAAATGGATAATGAGGGAATTGAGTGTAAGCGGATTCAGGAAATTATTCCACTAGAATATACGATAACGGGTAAGGAATTAAAATCGAAAAATATTGATGGTCATTACCGGGATAAGATGGGAAATACTATATATTTTGACAGCACAATACCGGATAATCTGCATATTCAATTTAAGGGAATGAATAACAGGTTAATTGTGGGTAATAATGTAAGCACTGCATCATTATTTATTTGTTTTGGAAATAATGGAATATGTTCATTGGGAAGCGATTCAGAATTAATAGGCGTAGAAATATACACTTCTAATGGGAAAATTGAGATTGGCGAGAAATGCCTGTTCTCCACACAGATTGTTCTTCGCAATCATGATGGGCATCATATTTTTGATAGAGAAACAAAAGAAAGAATGAATCATAATAAAGATATTCTTATCGGAAATCAGGTTTGGGTTTGTTATAGAGCAATGTTACTTGGGGGTACTCAAATAGGAGACGGTTCTGTTGTTGGTGCGGGAAGCATAGTGACAAAACCTTTTAAAGATCATGAGGAAGTAGCAGGGATTCCTGCAAGGGTAGTTCGTGAGAATATATGCTGGAGCAGGGAAGATACAAACTATTTTGACAGGGATTTTTTTACTGAATGCAAAGATCAGGTTGCAAAAGAGTTTTTTTAAATCAATTTGAGGATACACCATGAAATATGATAAAGTATTTCAAACAATAGGAAAAGTTTATATAGTAGGTGCGTGTTCCAGAGCAAAAACGCTGGTCGGATATTTGGAATTCTTGTATCCCCATATCCATGTTGAAAATTATTTGGTTGATACTTTGGAGGGAAATGAGGATAACATAAAAGGAGTCGAAGTCATACAATTTAATGAGAAAATGCAGGTTTGTAATACATATCCGGCCTTCATTGCGACAAAGGGGATTTATCATGCTGTAATAACGAAACAACTAACCGACCTTGGATTTACTCAAATTATTCCGATTACTCCGGAAGTGGATAATTTCCTTAAAAATGAATATGTAAAACGTATTTTTGAAAAAAATGCGAGAGTATTTTTAAAAATTGAACAGTTAGATTGTATTCAGAAGTATCCTACATTAAAAGGGTATAATGATTTAGAACATACAGAGTATGCATCTTCCTGTATTTATATGGCAAAGTCCATTTATGATAAACCGCTACAGACAGAGTATCTGATGCCGAATTACGAATCAGCGATACAGGTTGGAACCTCATTAACAACGCAGAGATTGGAAAACTGTAGATTCTTTGACAATGAGGGAGACAATATTTCGGACAAAAACAGACAGTATTGTGAATTGACAGGGATGTATTGGATATGGAAACATGCCTCAGAGGATATTGTTGGATTATCCCATTATCGGAGACATTTCATACTGCCGGGTGATTGGTTGAGGCGAATGGAATATAATGGGGTGGATGTCATTTTGCCTGTGCCTACTTATGTACAACCTAATATAGAGAAGAACTATTGCGAAAGGCATGACACAGACGAATTGGAGTGTATGTTATCTTATTTGAAAAACCAAAAAAAGGACGATTACCAAATTGCAAAGAAGGTATTCGAGGGAAATTTGTATTACCCCTGCAATATGTTCATTATGAAAAAAGAGATTTTATACAGTCTTTGTGAGTGGCTGTTTCCAATATTGGATGCGGTTACAAAAGAATGTGGGATAAAGGAAGATGTTTATTTGAATCGTTATCCGGGATTTTTATCCGAACGTCTGATTACAATATTTTTTACGAAGCATAGTGATAAATATCGGATTGCTTTTGCAGATAAAACATTTCTTTCCTAAAAACCGGATAATTTAAGGAGGAATTAGGTGAATATAGCACTAATTATTGCAGGTGGCTGCGGAGAGAGAATGGGACAGGATATTCCAAAACAATTCCTGGTAGTGCGGAATAAACCTGTTATAGTATATACTATGGAAGCATTTCAAAATCATCCAAGTATTGATCGAATTGTAGTGGTGTGTCTGCGGGGATGGGAACAGATTTTAGAAGCATATTGTCGTGAATTTCATATTACAAAACTAGAGAAGATATTGCTTGGAGGAGCATGTGGTCAGGAGTCAATTTATAAAGGAATCATGTATTTAAAGGAACGATATAGAGAGGATGATATTGTATTGGTACATGATGCAATCCGTCCAATGGTTTCGCAGGAAATTATTTCTGATTGTTTGCGAGTCTGTCTGCTACACGGAAATGCGGTTACAACAATACCATGCTTAGAGGCTATGTTTTATACAAGTGACGAAGAATCGTTGGAAAGACAGATTTCGCGGGATAATTTGAAACGTACGCAAACACCGCAGGCTACTTCCCTTGGAAAAATGATTTGGGCCCATGAGGAAGGAAAAAAACGAGGCATTACTCATTCCATTGCTACATGTACTTTACTTGAGGAACTTGGGGAAAAAGTCTATATGTCAAAGGGTTCTGAGAAAAATATAAAACTAACTACTCCCGATGATATAGACATTTTTATTGCATTATTAGAGGTAAAACCTACTGAATGGATGAAATAGAAGGAGAAGTGAATGTCAGATTATCAGACAGAAATTAGCTTTATTGCATCACAGGATTATATGAACAGTCTGTCCGGAGCTTCTGTTTTAATTGCTGGAGCTTCCGGTATGATTGGAAAGTGTATTATAGATATCATTATGAAGTACAATGAGACAGCATCTAATCCAATAAGAATAATTGCATGTAGCAGAAATGAGCAACTTGCGAGAGAACGTTTGGCACAATATTGGGACAGTGAATTTTTGGATTTTGTACAAACAGATGTTAATTCATCAATTCCCGAGTGTGGTATGGCTGATTACATCATCCATGCAGCCGCAAATACACATCCATTGCAGTATTCTACGGATCCCATCGGAACAATAGAAACAAATATCTGGGGGACAAAAAATTTATTGGAATATGCGGTATCTCACCATACTAAACGATTCAGTTTTTTGTCTTCTGTAGAAATTTACGGTGAAAATCGTGGCGATATAGAACTATTTAACGAAGAATATATGGGATATATTGATTGTAATACTTTAAGGGCCGGTTATCCGGAGAGCAAGCGTGCCGGAGAAGCGTTATGTAATGCATATGGACAGGTTTATGGCAATAAAACCGGTTTTTCTTTTGTGATTCCAAGGCTCTCAAGAATTTATGGACCTACTATGCTTTTTTCTGATTCAAAAGCAATAGCACAATTTATTAAAAAGGCGGTGGCCGGTGAAAATATTGTACTGAAAAGTGAAGGAAATCAAATTTATTCCTATACCTTTGTTACCGATGCTGCAGCGGCAGTTTTGCTTACTTTAATAAAGGGAGAAGATGGTGCTGCTTACAATATTGCAGATGAACATTCTATTATAACGTTAAAGGATGCCGCAACAATTCTGGCTAAAATTGCACATTCACAGGTAGTATATGAGTTGCCCAATGAAACGGAAAAAAGTGGATATTCAATGGTTATGAAGTCAGCCTTGGATTCAGGCAGACTTAGGGCGTTAGGATGGGATGCACGTATACATATGAAAGATGGACTTGAATGTTGTGTAGAGATTTTAAAAAAGAAAATTAGACAAGGTATGTTATCTTAGAGTGGATTTTCTCCTTAAAACTTATCCACACTGCCGCTTTTTCTACGGAACTGATAATCGGTTTATCTGATTATTACGATGCGGCAGAGATTTCAGACCTCTCTGTTAGTTGGGGTAATATGAACCTTTAAACGTTTGTCCAAAAGGGCCGCAAGGTAACAGAATGCACTATTGGACATAACGATACCTTCACACATGCTCATCAGTTGTAAATCTATATAGTTATTTCCGTTTGTATTTCCCTCGACATATACTACATCGGATGCATAAGAGAAACCGAGATTTGTAGAATTCTGTCTGCACCATTCTATGTCATCTGAGAAGACGTAAAGAACAAAATTCTGGTAGCTTTGATAAAATTTATATATCGCTTGGGAATAGTAATCCATTGGCATGTTCCAACCTAAGGTTACATAATCACCGCGTCGTACATGAACAGCTACAGAGGGGGTATTAAGTATTTTATTGGCGTATTCCTTTGAAGCCTTTGTTGGAAGGGGTGGGAAAGCCAATTCTTTATATATAGTATCTTTGTGAGCATTCAGCCATTTTTTATTAATCCAATAACCATGATAGTAGATATTTGGATAGTCAAGAGCGGGAATTTGTGGATGAAAACTGTTTGCCTCAAATATATGAAGAATGTTGCCATCAAAAGGTAAATAATTATTTGTTTCTGCATACATTATTAAATCTGTACCATTGTCTTTTAGTATTTGAGGTATGCCTTTCCCTTCTTTATTCAGGCGGATAATTTCATCCCAAACATCCGGTTCAAAACAATTGCTTAATAAATTTGCTTTAATATTAAAAACTTTGTCCAATTCATAGCCATTGTGCACATGCGTAGTAAAAAAAATGAATCATCAAAAATACAGGGGCCACAATCTGGATATGTTAGTTCTGCATAACGAACAAATATATATTGGAAAACTTGATTGGCAAGGCCACCGTTCAGATACTGAATTTTCATAGTTGGTCTCCTATCGAAAAATGAATTTGAATTTTTTATCTAATCAGACTATTTTGTTGTATAGCGGTTTACTTCTCTAAGAGAGATATCCAAAAGAGCAGCAACTTCTGTGGCAGACATACCTTTTTGAAGAAGTTTCTGAATGACAGAGTCACGGCCCTCGGCAAAACCCTCTTCATGTATGCCTTTGCGAAAAACTTTTTCATTAAATTCGGTTAAGCATGAAAGCATATACCCTCCCTGTGTTTCTTGAAAAATCCGTCTAGATAGTAATTGGAAATTATTCCCAATGAGAATTAACCACTTTTTCGGTCTCTTCTTTGGTTAATTCATATTTCTCCATGATTTGCTGTAGAACAGTTTCTTTGGATATATTAACTTCTCTTAACATTTGGATGGAAGTTATAATCGCTGCTTTACGCCCCTCGGCAAGGCCGGCTTCATGGCCCTCGGCAAGGCCGGCTTCACGGCCTTCGGCAAAGCCCTCTTCATGTATGCCTTTGCGAAAAACTTCTTCATTAAATTCGGTTAAGCATGAAAGCATAATACCCTCCCTGTGTTTCTTGAAAAATCCATCCAGATAATTATTGGAAATCGCATATTGAACAGCCCTATCGACTGCTTCTTCAATCGGCATGGTTTGGTAGTTTTCTTTTACCTTTTCAACGAAATCAGAATATTGCGACAGTGCCTGACATTTGCCCAGAATATCCGGATTATGCCCCTTGTTGATGTTCAGCATGGTAGCAGTCCATT
>JAEDCQ010000030.1 GCA_016294075.1 Lachnospiraceae bacterium
AGGATAGGAAAGAAATGGATGGAGAGATAAAACTTTGTATGTGGTTTTGAAGGTATATAAAAAGAGATAGCTGCAGACTTTGGTGACAAAGTTTGCAGTTTTTTCGTATATTATTTTACAATAAAGAAGGAGAGGAAAATGGGTTTTTTAAGTCAGTTTTTGAAATATAAAAGTATTTGTATTCAGTGTCATAACAATCCGGATCCGGATGCGCTGGCTTCTTCATTAGGTTTGTATACATATTTTACTGACCATGGAATAGATACCAGAATTGTATATGGTGGCAGAGAAAGTATAAAAAAGAAAAATTTACTTTATATGATGGAAGTATGCGGGATTCCGGCAGAGCATACTGCGGAACTTCCAAAGACAGAACTTCTGATGATGGTTGATGCGCAATATGGTCAGGGGAATGCTCAGAAGTTCGAGGCTCCGGAAATTGCAGTCGTTGATCATCATACACTTTACATGAAAAGAACAGATAAAACATTCATAGATAATACATACCAAAGCTGTTCAACGATAGTGTGGGAACTGTTGAAAGAAGAAGGGTATTCTGTTGAGGATAACAGAAAAATGCGAATTGCATTTCTTTACGGATTGTATACAGACACTTCTTCCTATGTGGATCTTTATAAAGAGAAGGATTGTGCAATGCGTTCGGCATTACGCGATGACTATCCGGAACTGGAACGTTTAAAAAAGTCGTGTATGACGGTTGGTGATTTGATGATTGCAGGTGATGCTCTGAATAATTGCTATTTTAATGCAGAAAGAAGATATCTGATTATTTCTGCTATGCACTGTGAACAATCTATTCTTGGTATCATTGGTGACATGGCGATAATGGTTGATGCCGCTAAAGTATCTGTTTCATTTACCGATGTGGACAATGGATATCAGATTTCGGTTCGAAGCTGCAACTGGGATTATCCGGCAAATGTGGTGGCCGAAAAATTGTGTGAAAATATCGGTAATGGCGGCGGGCATAAAGATAAAGCCGGAGGAAATATTTCAAGAGAACTGATGAATGAAAAATATGGTCATCAGGAAGTTACAGATGTGATTATACAGAGAATGAATGAGATTATGTTAGAAAGTCATATTATACATAGTTAATTAGATGAGATACTATAGACATGAGCGTATTTGAAATGAAAGGATATAGTTAGAATGAGACAGGCATTATTTTTTGACATCGATGGAACCATTCTAAGTGAAAAAACAAAAGAAATACCGAAAAGCACGTTTTATGCATTATTAAAAGCAAAGGAAAAGGGTCACCTACTGTTTGTAAATACCGGTCGAACAAGGTGCACCCTTCCGAGTAAGATTACAGAGATGCCCTTCGATGGATTTTTATGTGGTTGTGGCATATTTCTTACTTATGGAGATGAAATCTTTTATAAAAAGAATTTACCGTCAGTCCGGGCAGATGCAATTGCAAAAATGGCGTTAGAGTGTCGGATCGACGGCGTGTTTGAAGGTATCGAAGATGTTTATTTTTCAAAACGTACATCAAGGTTTCAAGAGATTGAAGATCTGCGAACAAAGATGAAGAAAAGGGGACTTGGGCAAAAGCGTTATCTTGAAGAAGGTAGATGCCTATATGACAAGATGTACGTTATGACCGATGGCAAAAGTGATAATGAAAGCTTTTTTCAATTTATAGAAAGAGATATGGATATAATTGACCGGGAGTATGGAGCATATGAGTGTGTACCAAAAGGCTGCTCGAAAGCAACCGCAATCCAAATGGTTCTGGATAAATTTGGTTTCTCCAGAGAACAGTCATTTGTCTTTGGGGACAGCGCAAATGATCTTCCAATGTTCCGGTATGCTGGGCATGCAATTGCAATGGAGAAGCACAGTCCGGCACTAGACCCTTATACGGAGTTTGTTACAAAGGCTGTGGAAGAAGATGGAATTGAATACGCGATGAAAAGATTTGGGTTAATATAAACAATGTAACGTATTGAGCAGAAGAGAATATGAAAGAGGGAAATGTCAGTGTTTCATGATAAAGTTGTGGTAATAACAGGCGGTGCGCATGGCATCGGAAAAACGATTGCTGAAGAATTTCAAAAAGCAGGTGCGATTGTCCGGATCATTGATATCGCGGAGGGAAATCATTATGTCGGTGATATTAGTAAGAAAGAAGTTCTTGAAGATTTTGCAGATAAGGTCATAAAAGACAATGGGCACATTGATTTCCTGATTAATAATGCGTTGCCGTTGATGAAAGGAATTGATACATGTTCTTATGAGGAGTTTGAATATGCGCTTTCAGTAGGGATTACGGCACCGTTTTATCTTACAAAACTATTTCAGCCCTATTTTGCAGAAGGTGCTTCGATTATTAATATTTCATCGTCAAGAGATCGGATGAGTCAGCCGCAGACTGAAAGCTATACGGCGGCGAAAGGCGGAATTGCTGCACTTACTCATGCATTGGCAGTCAGTTTGGCAGGAAAAGTCAGAGTAAATTCCATCTCCCCTGGGTGGATCGATACTGCATATACAGTATACGAAGGCCCGGATGCATATCAACAGCCGGCCGGCAGAGTCGGAAATCCTACGGACATTGCAAATATGGTCCTATATCTGTGCTCGGATAAAGCAGGATTCATAACAGGGGAGAATATCTGCATTGACGGAGGAATGACGAGACAGATGATTTATCATGGAGACTGCGGGTGGAAATTGGGAAATTAAACTACAGGTTCATTGTAATTCAATTATAAAACCGTTATACAACGACAGGTATGAACAGAACTGGGGATTTCTGACGGAAAACCGATGGAAATCAGTGATTGAGAGAAAAAGAAAATAGTGCTACAATGAGCCTTATATAAAAACGACAGAACAATCTTAGGAGGCGCAGATAATGAAAGAGCATATTTCAAGAGAAGATGCATTTGAGTTACTGAAAAAATACAATAAGGATTCATTCCATATACAGCACGCACTTACGGTGGAAGGTGTTATGAAGTGGTATGCTGATGAACTTGGATATGGAGAAGATGCCGAATACTGGGGAATTGTCGGACTTCTGCATGATATTGATTTTGAATTGTATCCGGATCAGCACTGCATCAAAGCAC
>JAEDCQ010000011.1 GCA_016294075.1 Lachnospiraceae bacterium
TATTAAACGTTCATTTTAGATATTTAACCTGTCTACTTGACAGGGGGCATATCACATCACTCTCTTATCTTTTTGTTTATAAATTATATTTTAAAATTATTTACCAGAATACATGGTCTCCGATAATAATACCCTCGCGATTTCCTGCACGTCTGAAATGTGTTGCAGTTCCTACATTTGTCGCGCCGTTGATTGCTTCTCTTGCCGCCTGTAAGCAGGAATCACTGACGCCAAGTGCAAGCCTTTGTTCCACTTTGCCGCTTCCTGCGGGAGTAAACTGTCCGGAAGCATAAATTACACCGCCGATGGTATTCGGATAAGCACCGCTTCGTACACGATTCATTACGACAGCCGCTACCGCCAGCTTACCTTCATACGGCTGATTGCCGGCTTCGCACTGAACCAAAGCGCCCAAAAGGACATCATCGGTTGTACCAACCGCTACAGCGCCTAAATTGGCGATTAATTTTGCTTTCTCTTCCCGCTCTCTTTTCTCACGCTCTTTGATTTCATCATATGTTTCACCGTTATCCACGAGAAAACTGCAGCTTACGAATTCAGCGCTGATATATCCCAAATCGCCTTCAAATTCAATTGCAACCCAATCTTCGGTTGTCTCTTCCACAACCGCTTCAATTTCATCATTTTTTTTAACCAGACCGTATACACCTGCATCCTCACTCGGTCCCTTTCTGACACGCAGTGCATCCGCATTCACCGTAGCAATCGTCCTGCCTACGCTTTCTGCCAGCTCCTCTGCGTCTTCTCCGAAAAGAAGATATTCGTTACTTGCCCAGCCAACCAAATTACCTGATTTAATTTTCGTCCAGCCTTCCGTGGTTTCCAGAATCTCGCCACCGCAATCGGCATACAATAAACCGATCTTTTCCGCTTCCTCGCTTGCTTCTGCCCTCACATTCAATGAGTTTACAACATCCGCCATAACAAGACCGGACCTTTGCGACTCTTCCTCACTATCCTCCTGCTGCGCATCATTGTGCTCGGAGGACTGTGCCGCATACTCTTCAAAGCCCTCTAATACTTCTGCTGCACCGACATTCATTTTAATTACATGGTCGGCACCTGCTGCCATGGCGGGAACATTTCCCATCAGAGCAAGCGACATTGCACCTGCCGTCACTCTGGTAAGAACACGAAGCAGCCTGCTTTTTCTGCTATTTGTTCCCATGATTACCTCTCATTGCCATATACCATTTTATATTTCTCTGATTTATGGCACACAATTATTAAATTCTATTTCAATACAATTAAGAATATTACAAAAATATTAACAAGGTATCACGTATAGTAGCAAAATATGCAGAATTTGTCAAGTTTACAATTCTTTCGAGCGCTCGATGCAGCGAATAACGGCATCCATAACAGCGGCGCGCATGCCTTTTTCCTCTAAAACACGTACTGCGGCAATAGTGGTACCGGCCGGAGAGCAGACCATATCCTTTAGTTCACCGGGGTGTTTGCCGGTTTCGAGTAATAGTTTGGCACTACCCATAACTGCCTGGGCAGCAAAGTCGTATGCCTGCCTGCGAGGCATCCCCATTTCTACAGCTGCATCTGCCATAGCTTCAATGAACATGAATACATAAGCAGGAGCACTTCCACTGATGCCAACGACTACATCCATGAGTTTTTCAGGTACTTCCTGTGCTTTTCCAACACAGGAGAATAACTGCAGGGCATAGGATTTTTCTTCATCGGATACAAGAGAGCTGAAGCAGATTCCTGTACATCCTTCGCCAACAAGAGCCGGTGTATTCGGCATACAGCGCACGATTTTATGTTCACAGCCAAAGGCAGCTTCAAGCCACTGCATGGACTTGCCGGCAGCAATGGATATAATCAGTTTTTCCTGTGTGCATACATCCTTGATTTCTTCAATTACGTCTGCCAGAATCTGCGGCTTCACGGAAAGTAAAATTACATCTGCGTCTTCCGCTACCTCTTTGTTATCCCGCTTCACATGAATGCCATACTTTTCGGATGCTTTTGAGAGCATCGATTCATCCCTGCCGGACGCTGTTACATCCTCTTTTACAACAAATTCGCTGCTTAAAATTCCTCCCAAAATGGCTTCAGCCATATTTCCGAATCCAATAATTCCTAATTTCATTTTAATTATACCCTCTGCTTTCTCAATATTTATGTATTTATACACTAATCATTATTTTACAATTTAATATATTTTACTTGCATCAGAATTTGTATTTTCAGTGCCTGTATATTTTCTCTATTCAGCATATTAATCTTATTTTCGATATTTTCTGTCGACATTACTTCTAATATGATATATATTATATATGCTATCGACTCTTTCCCATGGGAAGGAGGTGAACCAAATGGATATATTCACTTCATTCATATTATCCGTCATAGCAAGTGTAAATTTTTTTGTATTATGCTTCCTATGCCTTCCTGCGCTTCTGTCTGTACGCTTCATACATCAAAACGGATGCTGCGATGGCTGCATTTAATGATTCTACCTGCCCCTCCATCGGAATCTTTATACAGGTATCGGCTAACGCGGCTGTTTCATCCGTCAATCCGTTTCCTTCATTCCCGATTAAAAATCCGATACCGCCATCTGCGGAATAATCAGCTTCGTCATAAAATACGGCTCCGTTAAGATGTGCCGCATAAAAACGGATACCTTTTTCCTTCAGATATATAATTGTTTCCTTTAACTCATCCGTATAAAGAAACGGCATTCTGTACAGGGAACCCATTGTAGAACGGATGGTTTTGGGATTATAAATATCCACACATCCTTTGCTTAAAATAATACCGTCTATTCCTGCGCCCTCTCCGGTGCGCATAATCGTACCTAAGTTGCCGGGGTCCTGTATATCCTCCAACAGCATCAAAGTAGGATTTTCCTTTTTTAGTAAATTTTCAAGCGTATAATCCATTCGTTCCATTACACACAGAATTCCCTGTGGCGTCATTGTATCACTGATTTTTTCAAATACATATCCGGGTACGGTTTCAAAGCCTGTTTTATTTAGTTTTTCACGGCAGGCCTCCGTTGCAAAAAAGGACTCGGAAACAAAAACCTTCCGAATCCTGTTTATAGGAGCCTCCAGAAACATTTTGGTTCCTTCCGCCAAAAAAACACCGTCTTCCCTGCGTGCCTTTGCCTTCCGGTTCCATGTTGCCAATTCTTTTATCTGCTTATTTGTAATCAAAATGCTTCTCCCTCTGCAAGCCTATAGTGAGGCTGATAACAGCTTACTTACCTGATACTGATATTCCGGAATATCCTTCTGCATTGCAAGTGCATCATCAATATCAAAATCCGTAAATTCCCCATGCTGATAACCCACTACACGATTTGTCTTACCCTGACAGAGAATATCAGCGGCATACGCACCCATGATAGAAGCATAGAAACGGTCCTTACACGTCGGACTGCCTCCTCGCTGCATATAGCCTAAAATAGTAGCTCTTGTTTCAATTCCGGTTGCAGCTTCAATTCTTCTTGCCATAGAGGTAGAGTGACCGATGCCTTCGGCATTGATAATAATATGATGTGTCTTGCCTCTCTTACGGTTATGGATAATATTATTGATAATTCCCTGTTCATTATAGTCATATTTTTCAGGAAGAAGAATATCCTCTGCGCCGTTTGCCACACCACACCAAAGTGCAATATATCCTGCGTTTCTTCCCATTACTTCAATAATGCTGCAGCGCTCATGGCTTGATGAGGTATCACGCACCTTATCAATTGCCTGCATCGCTGTATTAATTGCGGTATCAAACCCGATTGTATAATCGGTACATGCAATATCCAAATCAATAGTACCCGGAATTCCGATTGTATTAATACCCTGCTTGGATAATGCCTGTGCACCACGATAGGAGCCGTCACCACCGATTACAACAACGCCGTCAATTCCATGCTTTCTACAGATTTCAGCGCCTTTTTTCTGTCCTTCCTCTGTCCGGAATTCAGAGCAGCGTGCAGTTCCCAGAATGGTACCGCCGCGCTGGATAATATCGGATACGCTGGATGCCTTCATATCTACAATTTCTTCGTTTAATAATCCCTGATAACCTTTTTTAATACCTTTAACATTTACGCCATTCATAATGGCTTTTCGAATGACCGCACGAATTGCAGCATTCATACCCGGTGCATCACCACCGCTTGTTAAGACACCGATTGTTTTAATCTCACTAGACATTTTTCCTTCCTCCTGTGCCTGTTTCGCCTATATTCTAATCTATTTTGCGTCGGTTTTCAACTGTTTAACGGATCAGAACTCTTCTCTGCACAATCTAAATCAATTTAATATTTTCTGCTCCAAAACGTTCTTCTAATGCGTTAAGCAACTCTTTATCTGCCGATACATTCTGATTCGACGGCAGTTCCTTTTTCATTCTCGGTTCTCTGATATAAATTACGACCGAATCCTTCCCCTCGGAATTTTGCATAATCTTATGCATATCCGAAACAGCAGCCTCATATTCCTCCTTGGAAGCAAACTGAATCCACAATTTTCTCGGAACATCCTCAAAGGCTGTTACCTCTTCGCAAATCAGCTTACCGTCGCGTTCCTCTTCTCCCGAAACCCGGCCTGATAAAAATACCTTACTGTCCTCAAAAAGAAGACTGCCGTATTTACTGTATGTTTTCGGAAATACAATTACCTCAATGCTTCCCAGAAGATCCTCCAGCGTCAAAAATGCCATCACCTGTTCATTTTTGGTGTACTTAATCTTCTTTTCCGTCACAATACCGCCGATAGTGGTTCTCATGCCGTCCGTAAGATGCATGGAATGCGTTTCCTCATCCAACAGAAAATCCATCGTTGTATTTTTAATATTCTTACGCCAGAGAGCTTCATACTCTTCGAGAGGATGACCGCTTACATAAATTCCCAGTACTTCTTTTTCAAAAGCTAACCTCATCTCCTTTGAGTATTCCCCGACATCCGGAAGCTTAATATCAAATTCTTCCTTCTGTTCCTCGGAGGCAATGTCAAACAGCGTCATCTGACCGGCCATATTATTTTTTTTATCATTTGTTATCCGGTCCAGAATCCGAACATAAACACTCATGAACTGCTTTCTTGTTCCGCCCAGACTGTCAAAAGCGCCTGCCTTAATCAGATTTTCAATGACACGCTTATTTAATTCTCCATCTATGTTGCGGGAAATAAAGTCTTCCAGATTCTGATAGAGTCCGTGACTGTTCCTTTCTGATACAATCTGCTCAATAACCGGTCTTCCGATGCCCTTTATTGCCGTAAGCGCATACCGGATGGATTTACCGTATACGGAAAACCCGGCCTCTCCCTGATTTATATCGGGAGGAAGAATGGATATTCCCATTCCCTTACACGCCAGTATATACTCCGAAACCTTTCCGGAATTATCAATTACGGATGTAAGCAGGGCTGCCATAAATTCAACAGGATAGTAATATTTTAAATATGCCGTCTGATAAGAAACAACCGCATAACAGGCCGCATGCGATTTATTAAAAGCATATTTGGCAAAATCCATCATCTCATCATAGATTTTTAACGCAACGCTTTCGGGAATTCCCTTTTTCACACATCCCGGAACATTTTCCTCCTCATTGCCGTAAACAAAATTTTTACGTTCCTGCTCCATGACATGCTGCTTTTTTTTACTCATCGCACGACGAACCAAATCGCTTCGTCCAAGCGTATAACCACCCAAATCACGTACAATCTGCATAACCTGTTCCTGATATACAATACAGCCGTATGTAGGTGACAATATCGGTTCCAGCTCCTTACAGGAATACGTTATTTCTTCATTACTGTTTTTTCCTTTTATATATTTGGGAATGAAATCCATAGGTCCGGGACGGTAAAGAGAGATACCGGCAATGATATCCTCAAGACTTTTAGGCCTTAGTTCCTTCATAAAGTTTTTCATTCCACCGCTTTCAAGCTGGAATACCCCATCCGTCTTACCGGTTCCGATAGAAGCAAGGACTTCTGAGTCATTATAATCAATATGATCCATATCCAAAAGAATACCGGTTGTCTTCTCAACATTCCGGACTGCATTCTGAATAACAGTCAGTGTGCGCAGCCCAAGGAAATCCATTTTTAACAGACCGAGTTCCTCTAAGGTCGTCATTGTAAACTGTGTTGTAATGGAGCCATCCGAACCTCTTGAGAGAGGAACAAACTCATCTGCCGCCTTGGGACAGATAACAACGCCGGCCGCATGCATGGAGGTATGTCGTGGCAGACCTTCCAGCCTTTTTGACATATCAATCAGAGTTTTTACCTGTTCATCCTGCTCATAAAGTTTTCTTAAATCCGGATTTAATTCAAGTGCGCGATCTAGGGTAATGTTTAATTCATTGGGAATCATTTTAGCAATTCCATCTACATAAGAATACGGCAAATCCATAACGCGTCCCACATCACGGATAACACCCTTTGCCGCCATCGTACCAAATGTTACAATCTGTACAACCTTGTCTGCTCCGTATTTTTCGCCGACATAATCAATTACCTCCTGCCTTCTTTCAAAGCAGAAATCGATATCGATATCCGGCATGGAAACACGCTCAGGATTCAAAAATCTTTCAAATAACAGTTGATATTTTACAGGATCTATATTGGTAATATGCAGGCAGTACGATACAATGCTTCCGGCTGCGGAGCCTCGTCCCGGTCCAACCGGTATTCCCTGTTTTCTGGCATAATTGATAAAATCCCAAACGATCAGGAAGTAATCTACATATCCCATCCGTTTAATAGTAGCAAGTTCATAATCCAGACGCTTCTTTAATGTTCCGTCATCCTTTGGATATCGCTCCTGCAGGCCCTGATTGCACAATGCATTCAGATAGCTCCACGAATCATAGCCTTCCGGGACCTCAAAATGTGGCAGCTTTGTTTCTCCAAAGGTAATCTCCACATGACAGCGGTCTGCAATTTTCTGTGTATTTTCAATCGCCTCCTGCGCATACGGAAACAGCCCGCGCATTTCCTCTTCTGTCTTAACATAATACTGACCTCCCTCGTAGCGCATACGGTCTTCATCACTCAACTTTTTGCCGGTCTGGATGCAAAGCAATATATCATGCGGCAGAACATCATCTTCATATGTGTAATGCACGTCGTTTGTTGCAACAAGCGGTATATTAAGTTCACGGCTCATGGAATACAGCGTCATATTAACCTGCTTCTGCTCCGGTATTCCATGGTCCTGTAATTCCAGAAAGTAATTGTTCTCTCCAAAACATTCCTTATACTTAAGGGCACACTGCTTGGCTTCATCAATCAATCCCTTCTGAATAAGCCGGGGAACCTCTCCTGCCAGGCAGGCAGATAGCGCAATGATTCCCTCATGATATTCTCTAAGCACATCCATGTCCACACGTGGTCTGTAATAATATCCTTCCGTAAAACCTTTACTGACAATTTTTACAAGATTGGCATACCCTATATTATTCTCCGCAAGAAGAACCAGATGATGATAGCGGTCCTCTCCCCCGGTCAGTTCCTTATCAAACCGTGAATTTGGTGCAACATAGACTTCACATCCGATAATAGGATTAATTCCCGCTTCCTTTGCCGCACGGTAAAAATCTATTACACCGTACATGACTCCATGATCCGTAATTGCCGCACTGTTCATGCCCAATTCATTCACACGCTTTACGTATTCTTTTATTTTGTTCGAGCCGTCTAACAGACTGTATTCGGTATGTACATGTAAATGTGTAAATGCCATAGAAAAAACCAAACCTTTCCGTAATTCTTTACCTGTCTATTATACATTAAAATCTGTTTCTTCTATATATATTATTTCATAATATTATTATTTTTTGCAAAAAAAGAGCCGCCCTATTTGCAGCAGCTCCTTTGCATTATATTAAATCGTAATTTAACCCTATATTAATTTCGTAATTGTAATATCTTTCTCGCGTGACAAATCAATAAATTTATCACCACACTTAATCGTCGGTCTGGCTAAAGCCTGTTTATTAATATAAACTATTTCCCCTTCCATGCCATTACTTAAAAGTACACGGTTTAACATATATGTGTCCACGATTTTCTCTAAAAAGGTCATAAGCATCTTGGTATCGTATTTTTGCAATCCCTCTTTTTCAAAAACCTCAACTACCTGGAAAGGAGATAATGCTCCACGATATTTTCTGGCTGCCGTCGTAGCTTCATATACATCGGCAATTGCGGCAATTCGGGCAAATTTATCTATCTCATCACCCTTTAAGCCAATCGGATAACCGCTACCGTCATATCTTTCATGATGCATTAAAGCAGTATTCTTTATATGCGGGTCAATATCAAACTTCTTTAGAATATTATATCCTTCTATCGGATGCGTCTTAATCAGAGCAAATTCTTCATCTGTCAGTTTCGCTTCTTTCCGGATTACATTTTCCGGTATTTTTAGCTTGCCGATATCATGCAGAATACCACAGGTAAATGCAAGCTTCTGATCCTTTTCGGACATTCCGACCCATTTTGCAATAACATTGCAGATTAATGCGACATTTAAGCTGTGCGCAAATGTCTGGTCATCGTACTGACGCATATTATGGATCATATCAAATACATTGCTGTCCGTATGCTTATCCTCTAAAATCTGAATCGCATTATTTACCACAGCATCCACCGCACTGACTGTTGCATCCTCTGATACAATATCCGCCACAAGCACCTTCATCAACTCAACGTTATGTTCAAAGGCTTCCTTATATTCTATAAATTCCTCACTTTTGCGGAATCGTGAAGCATAAGAATCTTTTTCTTCGCCTGTTTTCACTTCCGGTATCTGGGTATCTTCTACACGAACAAAATAAATCGAGTAGATAGACAACTTCTTGATAGACTTTTCCGTCAACACCGTACCCGCCGGCAGAATCAGCTGATCCTGATAATTATATACATCACTGCTGAGTATCATCCCCGGTACTAATTCACTTGTTTTTACCCTCTTCATCCTGCCTCTCATCCTGCCTCTCATTCTGCCCTCATAAGCGACTTTTCACATAAATGTTTTAAATAATTCCAGAAACACACTTCCCTCAATATAACCTTCTGCTTAAAATTATAGATATTATACAGTATATTGTCAAATAATATCGCAATTTGAATGTAATTATTTTGTAATTTTTAATATAAATGGACGTTTTTCTTTCTTTTAAAATAATAATTGACAGTCTCCCTTGCTTGGTGTATGTTAGTAGCAGATATCAAACTTCATATTGGTTTCTCTTATTCAGAGTGGTGGAGATACATAGGATCTGTGAAGCCACGGCAACCCCTTTCATGGAAGGTGCCAACCTGAGCGAATATATTCCATATTTATGGATCGAACAATAAGAGGATTTGAGTATCAACACATAATCCGCTTATTTTAGCGGATTTTTTTATTCCCGTAAACAGAAGGCTGCTAAGTCACGCCTTCACTATTCAAAGAAAAGGAGATTACACAATGGAAAAAAGATTATTTACTTCCGAATCCGTAACAGAAGGTCATCCCGACAAAGTCTGCGATGCCATTTCAGATGCCATCTTAGATGCCTGCATTGAACAGGACCCTATGAGCCGTGTGGCATGTGAAACCGCATGCTGCACAGGATTTGTTTTAGTTACCGGTGAGATTACCACCAACGCATATGTTGATATGCAGAAGGTTGTACGTGATACCGTAAAAGAAATCGGTTATACAAAATCCGAGTACGGCTTTGATGCCAATACCTGCGCGGTTTTGGTTGCTATTGATGAGCAGTCAAGTGATATTGCAATGGGCGTTGACAAGGCTCTGGAAGCAAAAGAAAACAAAATGTCTGAAGAGGAAATTGAAGCAATCGGCGCAGGTGACCAGGGTATGATGTTTGGTTTTGCTTCCAATGAAACACCTGAACTGATGCCTTATCCTATCAGCCTTGCACATAAGCTTGTTTTGCAGCTTACTAAAGTCCGTAAAGACGGCACATTAAAATATTTAAGACCGGATGGTAAGAGCCAGGTTTCCGTAGAATACGACGAAAACGATAAACCGGTTCGTTTGGAGGCTGTTGTATTGTCTACACAGCATGATGATGACGTAACACAGGAACAGATTCATGCCGATATTAAGAAATATGTATTTGATCCGGTTCTACCGGCAGAACTGATTGATGACAAAACCAAGTTCTTTATCAATCCAACAGGACGTTTCGTAATTGGCGGACCTCACGGAGATGCAGGACTTACGGGACGTAAGATTATCGTAGATACCTACGGCGGATATGCACGTCACGGCGGCGGTGCATTCTCGGGAAAAGACTGTACAAAGGTTGACCGTTCCGCAGCATATGCAGCACGCTACGTTGCCAAAAATATTGTTGCTGCAGGACTTGCTGATAAATGCGAAATCCAATTGTCTTATGCAATCGGTGTTGCACAGCCTACCTCCATCATGGTTGATACCTTCGGAACAGGTAAGCTTTCAAATGAAAAATTGGTTGATGTTATTCGTGAGAATTTCGACCTTCGTCCTGCCGGCATTATTAAGATGTTAGACCTTCGCCGTCCAATCTATAAGCAGACAGCAGCTTATGGTCACTTCGGACGTAATGATTTGGATCTTCCGTGGGAAAAAACAGATAAGGTTGATGTGTTAAAGGCATATCTGTAAACAACAGACAGCTCGCTTTGCAAGCCATATATTATGGAAAAAGCTTCCTTACAAAAATGTAAGGAAGCTTTTTTATCCGACTCTTAATTTAAATTTCTGTAAATCACGGGCAGAATCTACTTTTTCAATTAATGCGCCAAGGCTTTTCAGCTTAATATCAAAATCCTCATACCCTCGTTCGATATAGCGGATATCATCTACCGTAGTGAAGCCCTCTGCAGAAAGTCCTGCAAGGACAAGTGCTGCTCCGGCACGTAAATCCGGTGCTGTAATTCCCGCGCCAGTATATTTTGAAACACCATTTATAATCGCCGTATTTCCCTCTACTTTAATATTGGCTCCCATTCTGGTAAGCTCATCGACATATTTAAATCGATTCTCGAAAATACTTTCCGTCACAATACTCGTACCGTTTGATAGTGCCAGCGCCACCGTAATCTGGGGCTGCATATCGGTTGGGAATCCCGGATACGGCAGGGTTTTTACATGCGTATGGGACAAGGGCTTAGATGCTACAACACGCACAGCATCATCCGATTCTTCAATTTCACATCCGATTTCCAAAAGTTTTGCGCTGATAGATTCCAAATGCTTTGGTATAACATTTTTTACCGTAACATCGCCTTTCGTTATCGCTGCAGCAAACATGAACGTTCCCGCCTCAATCTGATCCGGAATAATTGCATATTCCGTTCCATGAAGCGTTTCCACACCACGAACACGAATTACGTCCGTACCTGCACCTTTTATATTGGCTCCCATACTGTTTAAGAAATTGGCAACATCTACCACATGCGGTTCCTTTGCTGCATTTTCAATAATTGTGACCCCCTGTGCCATAACCGATGCAAGCATAACATTGATAGTTGCTCCAACAGATACAACATCTAAGTATATATGATTGCCTTTTAAATCATCTGCCTGTGCAATTATCATGCCATGTGCAATATCTACCTTTGCTCCAAGTGCACGAAAGCCTTTCAGATGCTGGTCAATCGGGCGGCTCCCGATATTACATCCCCCCGGAAGAGAAACCTCTGCTTTTTTATACTTACCCAAAAGCGCACCTATCAGATAATAGGATGCACGAATCTTCTTAATATAATCATCCTCAATTACATGACCGTTTACATTTTTCGCCGTAATTTTTACTGTATGGCGGTCTATACGCTCTACCCGGACGCCGATACTTTCCATTGCCTGCAGCATTACATTTGTATCGCGTACATCCGGCACATTTTCAATCAACACGGTATCATCCGTCATAACTGCGGCTGCGAGAATGGCAAGTGCAGCATTTTTTGCACCGCCGATTTCCACTTCACCCACTAACGGATTACCACCTTTAATCACATATTGTTCCATTATAATATCTATGCCCTTCCATCCCCTGCAGACTTTGAGCTATTCTTTCATCCTTCTACAGGGACAATTTGAATTTCCAAATCAATATATCTTTAAAATAGTATTAATACAAGTGTTGCTTTTCTAAGCATTACTTTTATTAGTATAACATATTCTGACATTTTGTAAACGCCAGAACATTTGTACTACTATTGAAGATATTTAAGCGGATTCACTGCTGTCCCGTTAATCCGAAGTTCAAAATGCAAGTGTGGTCCTGTACTTCTTCCGGTATTACCGCTCAGTGCAATCTTCTGCCCCTGTTTCACAGTCTGACCGGCAGATACAAGAACCTTATTCAGATGCGCATACCTTGTTTCCCTTCCGTCCGGATGCTTGATGTATACCACATATCCGTAACCACTGCCCCATCCGGCTTTCGTGACTGTACCACCCGACGATGCGTATACCGCCGTACCCCTCGGGACTGCCCAATCAACTCCTTTGTGATAAGTAGAAGCGCCCTTTGTCGGTGCCTTTCTTCTTCCAAACGAAGAAGATAAACGTCCGCCTGAAATCGGCTTTACATAAGTAGGAGGAATCTTAGTACCTTTTTCAACAATTTTAGGCACTGCCTCCATTACAACTTCTTCTATAATAATTTCACGGGATACCTCTTTATCATTTCGATAAGAAACAAGTGCCGCCACCTTTCGGTGTCCGGCGGAAGGCTCCTGCAGTGTTACCTCCTGCGTGGTATACCATTCATCATTATCCACGTAAATGATATCTGCATCATAATCTTCCTCATAGTAAACCTGTTCCTTTCTCTCTACGGATAAAGGCGGTTCCGGCTGTGTAATGATAATTTCCTGACCGACACGGATGGTACTTAACTCATTCTCAATCTCTTCATTCAGAGAAATGATTCTATCCATATCAATATTTACATTTTCGGCAATCTGGGAAAGAGTATCGCCGGTCTGCACTTCATAGATGGCATTTTTTTCTTCTACCGAAGTAATCTGTGCAATAGCACTTTCCACCGATGTGATCATATCTTCCATCATGTAAGTATCTACTACTTCAATATCATCTCCATATGCAAGATCCATTAGCCCATAATCAATTTCGGAAAAATCCGTTTCTCCGTCGTCAGCTTCAATGTTAGCAAGAGCCTCTTCCACATATGCCTCGAATCCGGAATCCGGGAACGGAACAACATCTGCTTTTTTTACAGTTGCATTATTCTCCACAACTGCTGTAAGGGAATTCAGCTCTCTGGCCGGGTCCATTACCAATTCCACTGTATATTGCCGGTTTTCCTCATATTTATCCAAAGCCGCCTGAAGAACTTCCTTTACCTCATCACTGCTGGACAGATTAATCGTATAATTTTTTATTTTAACCGTATAAGCATGCTTTAAGGTTTCCTGTGTACTGTCTTTCATTATATCTGACATTCTTTCACGTAAAAGACGCTCGGAATCGACTTCCGCAAAAAGGACCTCTTTTCCTTCTACGGAAAGCATTGTCTCCAAATACATGATATCCTCAGATTCTTTTGCAGCAGAAAGCCTCGCCTCTCTTAACATTTCTTCAATATCGGTTCCCTTTCCGCAATACCCTACTTCCTTTCCGTTCAGGGTAAGGTGAAAAAGATTCTCTCCGTCCGGCTGATATTTAGAATAAGAAGGCAGAAATAATATATTCAATATAATAACTAAAAGCGCTGTCCGTATATAGCTCACACGCAGACGCTTATAATATTTCGTGATTTTTTTCATACTTGCTGACTTTTCTTTTTAATCCTTATTTTTCTTCTGGACGCTGTAACCGAATTTACCAAGATATTCTCCGGTTGCATAATACTGACCATGCGAATAAACAAGCGGCTCGGCTTTTTCCAGATGAAATCTGTTATTTTCATCCAGATAGTCATCATCACAATGAACCGCAACAACGTCTGCCAAAAACATATGGTGAGAACCAAGCTCTTCCACCGAGCGGACCTTACATTCAATGCTGACCGGACTCTCCTTTATATAAGGAACCTTTACATTTGTCCCCGGTACCTTCGTAAGCTTCATCTGAGTCCATTTATCTACATCCCTTCCACTGACAACACCGCAATAATCGGTTGCAAACACCAGGTCCTTTGTCGTTAAGTTAATGATAAATTCTCCGCTTTTACGAATTAAATCATATGAATAACGTTCCGGTCTGACCGAAATGGAAACCATCGGAGGATTGGTGCAGACAGTCCCGGTCCAAGCAATTGTAATCAGATTATCATTTCCGTTCCCATCACTCACACTTACCAAAACCACAGGAAGAGGATATAACATATTTCCGGGTTTAAAATCAATTTTTCCCATTTTATCATTCCTTTCAAATTTCTAAAAAATTCCAAGAATTCCCAACACATGAAGAGTAATATCCGCAGCCACACCAAGGAAAATCAGAACAACCATAGCTTTTAAGAAGGCTCCTCTCTTTTTGGATATCCTTCCCTGCTCTGCAATCAGCTCATGCTGCTTCTCTATCTGCTTCTGCTGCTCCTCGATTAAAAGCTTGGTCTGCTCCTCCAAAGCATTCGAAACGGCAGCTTGTACATTACGATATACTTTTACGTTTTCCGTATGAATGGCTTCATCCGTTTTAGCAAACATTTCCTGCAGAAATTCTTTATCTACATGTTCACTCTCCTGCAATAATTGATTGACTCTTTCAGCCGATTCCATATTTTTTAAGTTAATCTGTCTCATTTCCTGTAACAGGCTTTCGTAACTTTCCATCTTTTCTCTCAATTTTTTTGTCTCCTTTGCCTCTGCTGCCAGATTTGCCCGAATCATATCCTGCGCAGAGAATTTTTGTGCAAGTTTGTCAATAAATGTATCCATTCTGCTCCTCCGTATTTTCCTTTTGCCCCGTATGCTTGGATTTCCCGACTCTTTTATGGCAAAATCGTTATGTGCATTTTGCACAATTAATGTTTCTTACAATCTTTTCTTTTATCTATTTTTATATATATTTACATTTTATTCATATTTTGTTCATATTTATTTGCTATAATTTAGTTATCTAATTAATAAGAACTTTAGATAAATTTTTTCATAATAGCCCAGGCGCTGCGAGGTGTCTGGGCACTCCTCATTTTATGGCATAAAACACTTTATTATATCATAATTTATGTAAATATGCTCATGCTTTCTTTTCTTCGCCCTGAATCAGGGATTGAATTTCCTCATTCAAAGACAACATCCTTGCATCCAAATCCGATACCATTTTAGCACATTCTACAAGTTCTGTCTTAATATGCTGTGGTGCATTGCCTTCAAATTTATAGCGGATTTTGTGCTCTAAGCTTGCCCAAAAATCCATCGCAACAGTACGAATCTGGATTTCTACCTTTGTGTCCACAACACGGTCCGACAGAAAAATCGGAATAGACACAAGCATATGGTAACTCTTATAACCGCTTTCCTTCGGATTCTTAATATAATCCTTAATAGACAATATTTTGATATCATTCTGATTACTGAGCATCTCTGCAATACGATAGATATCGGAAGTAAAGGAACATACCACACGGATACCTGCAATATCATTTACATACTGTACCATATTTTCTATGGTGGATTCATAACCGTGGCGTTTCAGCTTTTTAACAATACTTTCCGATGTTTTTATACGTGATTTGATATGCTCAATAGGATTATATCTGTGAACATGCTGGAACTCATCGCTTAGAATTTCCAATTTTGTTCCGATTTCTTTTAAAGCGGCATTATAGACCAATATTACCTCTGTCCAACTGGTAACCTGATCTGTTTCATCATAATTCTTATTCCCCATAGCCATCTCCTGTAAAATCTTTTACAAATTCAGTATACCATATTTTAATTCTTTTGTGTGGTTTTTACACTTTTTTCACATTTACTTTTATTTCTGCTATAATATCTGTCATAATGTATCGGCAAAATATTTACACAATACATTTTATGAAAGGAATATTTTAAAATGAGAATCTGGGCGAAAGAATTTTCAGATAACCGTTTAATAAGGGATATGGTTATCACGGATAACAGTAATGAAACCCGAACCCACAAGGTTTTTCATGCATTGGAAGAGGTCTGCCATGCATTTGATTTAGGAAAACCAATCTGGCTGGATTCCAATATATCGGATTTTCAGCAGCATTCAAAAACCCGTTTTACCGCTGACAGCTTTATTGAAGACATTCCCTTTGATTACCTGGAATTTCAGGTAATAGAAGAAGATTAAAAAAATATAAATTTTTTCCTTATTATTGACACCTCCTTTTTATGGTAGTAATATCAATATATGTCAGACGTAGTTTTTAATACTACATCATAAAGTTATTGATGTTTGAGCATAATATAACTATCACAGAAAGGTCAGGTGAAATTTATGCAGATTACTGTCAGAGATCCCGGAAGCGCACTCACCCATTTTATCGGTATGATGATGGCTCTCCTTGCTTCCGTTCCACTACTTGTAAAAGCCGGTCTTAGTTCCGGTCCGTTATGCTTTGCCGCTATGGCTGTTTTTATGTGCAGCATGATTCTTTTGTATGCAGCAAGCACAACTTACCATACATTGAATCTAAGCGGAAAAGCACTTCGTGTTTTTCGTAAGATTGACCATATGATGATATTTGTTTTAATTGCCGGTTCCTACACTCCGGTATGCCTGATTACATTAGGCGGGCAGATGGGATATTCCCTGCTCGCGCTGGTATGGGGTATCGCCTTGTTTGGAATCATATTGAAAGCCTGCTGGGTAACATGTCCGAAATGGTTTTCTTCCGTGATATATATTTCCATGGGCTGGGTTTGTCTCGGAGTTTTCGGCACTTTATGGGACGTTCTTCCCCACGCTGCTTTCCTATGGCTTTTATTAGGCGGTCTCTTCTATACGGCAGGCGGCATAATTTATGCACTGAAGGTCCCTTTCTTTCACGGGAAATATCCGTTTTTCGGTGCACATGAGGTATTTCATTTATTTGTCATGGCAGGAAGCATCTGTCATTTTATATTTATGTTCCGTTATGTTGCATAAAAAAAGATGAGGAATTTCCTCATCTTTTCTTTACATAATTTTAGTCATCATATCCGTTCGGATTTTGGCTCTGCCATCTCCAGGAATCGGCACACATCTCTTTGATACCGTATTTTGCTTCCCATCCAAGCTCTTCCTTAGCTTTGGAAGCATCAGAATAACAGGTCGCAATGTCACCCGGACGTCTGTCCTTAATCACATACGGAATCTTTACACCTGTTGCTGCTTCAAAATTCTTTACAATATCAAGAACACTGTAGCCCTGTCCCGTTCCAAGATTGTATATCTTAAGTCCGGCCTTTTCCTCAATCTTCTTTAATGCCTTTACATGGCCGAGTGCAAGGTCTACCACATGGATATAATCTCTTACTCCCGTTCCGTCCGGTGTGTCGTAATCATTACCGAATACACCGAGTTCCTTCAGTTTCCCAACGGCAACCTGAGTAATATACGGCATCAGATTGTTTGGAATACCGTTTGGATTTTCACCGATTGTTCCGCTTTTGTGTGCTCCGATCGGATTAAAATAACGAAGCAGTATGACATTCCATTCCGGATCTGCCTTCTGCATATCGGAAAGGATCTGCTCCAGCATGGATTTTGTCCATCCGTACGGATTTGTGCATTGTCCCTTCGGGCACTCCTCTGTAATCGGAATCTGCGCCGGGTCTCCGTACACGGTTGCAGAAGAGGAGAAAATAATATTTTTTACTCCATGTTGTCTCATTACATCAACCAACGTAAGTGTACCGGCAATGTTATTCTCATAATATTCCCATGGCTTCTGTACAGATTCACCTACTGCTTTTAAGCCGGCAAAATGAATACAGGAATCAATTTTTTCCTTTTCAAAAACCCGGTTTAAGCCTTCACGGTCTAAAATATCCACCTTGTAGAACGGAACCTGTTTCCCTGTAATTGCTTCCACTCTTTTAAGACTCTTCTCATTTGAGTTGGAAAGATTATCGATTACCACTACATCATAACCTGCATTCTGTAATTCGACCACCGTATGGCTTCCGATAAATCCGGCGCCACCTGTTACTAAAACTGCCATCTTTTATTCTCCTTTTCCCTCGTTTTTCTATTCCCAAAGAATTTCCGGATATGCCCCTGCTTCTTTCAATTTCTTAATAGACGCTTCCACAAAAGGTTTATCCTCTTTGTAAGTTACACCAAACCACTGGTCAGAGGAGCTTAAAACCCGAACCGTTGCCACATCCTCACGAAGCAGTACATCTACCTCTGTCGGAATCAGGCACTCTGCCTTTAACGGATTTTTTGCCACATCTTCTTTAAAGAAACGCTGCAATGCTTTTTCAAAAGCAGGCATTACACTTTTACCGAATCCCCACATATTCATCGAAACAGGTGTTTTCACATCCACCGGTATAAATGTTGTACCATCATCCTCTGAATATGCCGCACCCTCCTTCGTCTTAACAATCATCTTCTGTTCCACGATTTTCTTTAGGAAGCCTGCTTCATCTCGTTCACAAACGCCTCTTGTAACGGAGCCCTTTTCGGTAAGGGTCTTTCCCAGCTCATATCCTACCATAGCATAACGGCATTTCTCATCATCTTCATTGGAAGAAAGGAACTCATACATTGCACGATATCCGTTTTTGCCGTAATAATCATCAGAATTAATTACCATAAAGGGTCCATCAATTACATCCTTACAGCACATAAGAGCATGTGTCGTTCCCCATGGTTTTACCCTTCCCTCAGGAATTGTAAAATCATCCGGCACATCTGTAATATCCTGAAATACATATTTGACTTCCATATGCCTGCTGATGGGATTGCCAACGCATTCCTTAAAATCCTGTTCCATTTCCTTTTTAATAATAAATATAACAGTCTCAAAGCCGGCCTGCTTTGCATCATAAATAGAAAAATCAATTATTTTATGTCCCTGTTCATCCACAGGATCCATCTGCTTTAATCCTCCGTAACGGCTTCCCATTCCCGCCGCCAGAATTACCAAAACCGGTTTCTTCATCCATTCTCCTCCTTGATTTACACAATATACATACAACCCAATCCTTTACGAATTGTTTCCATAATCCATACAATCTACTGTGTCTTATCTCATATTATCACAACTTCCTTATTCTGTCATCAAATGAAAACAACCTTAATTTATACAATAATAATCCAATATAAGGTCTTGACATCTGTTAATATACTTATATATATAAATATATAGAATGAAATATTTATTTATCATAACATGATATGAAACGGAGATAAACAAATGAGTGTAAGAATCGTTGTAGATTCCGCATGTGACCTCGGAAAAGAAAAGGCATCAGAGCTTGGTGTTGAATTTATCAGTCTGAAAACAATATTTGGTGAGAAAGAATATCTCGACGGAGATGAACTGTCCGGAAAAGAATTCTATGAAAAATTGATTGAAAGTGATGAGCTGCCGACTACCAGTCAGGCAACCCCTTTTGATTTTGAAAAAGTATTCCAATCAATCGTGGATGAGGGCGATACCGCAGTCTGTATTACACTTTCCTCTAAGTTGTCCGGCACAAATCAAAGTGCCAATATTGCAGCTGCCGATTTTGAAGGAAAGGTATTTGTGGTCGACAGTGAAAATGTTACGGTAGGCGAACAAATTCTCGTTCTTTACGCCGTTGCGTTACGCAATCAGGGAAGATGTGCGGAAGAAATCTTTGATTTACTGAATGAACACAAAAAAAATATTCGTGTTATTGCTTTACTTGACACGCTGGAATATCTGAAAAAGGGCGGGCGTATTTCTTCCGCCGCTGCATTTGCCGGCACTCTTCTATCCATCAAACCGGTTGTTGCCGTAAAAGACGGTGAAGTAGTTATTTTAGGAAAAGCGCGCGGTTCCAAAAACGGAAGTAACTTCTTAAACCAGCAGATTGCAAACGGAAACGGTATTAATTTTGATATGCCGTACAGTCTTGCCTATACCGGATTATCCGATGAGCTTCTGCAGAAGTATATTAAAGACAGTGCACATCTATATCAGGACTGTACCGATACTCTCCCGATTTGTATTGTGGGGAGCACAATTGGTACACATGTCGGTCCCGGTGCCATTGCAGTTGCTTTCTTTGAAAGAACCTAAAATTCATCCAGAACAGATAAAAGATATTCCTTTGAGGTAATTGTATAAGAACGAATACCCATTTCTTCGGCCGCCTTTGTATTTTCAGGGCGGTCATCGAAGAATACACATTCTTCCGCCTTCAAATCATATTTTTTCAGAAGATATTCATAAATAGCCCTATCGGGTTTCAATTCATGTATCTGATAAGATACCACCTTACCGTCAATATCCTCCAAAAAAGCAGCTCCTTTTGTATGAATACGAAAAAAATCCTCTGAATAATTTGATAACAGATAAATATGATATCCTTTTTCTTTCAACGCATGTACTTTTTCCCAGACATCGGGACGTGCTACCGGCATGAGTTCAAGATGCCCGAAAAACCAGCGAAGCAGCTCTTCATGCTGTGGCAGTTCCCTGCAATAACACTCCACAATCTCCTGTGTCGTAAGATTGCCCAAATCAAATTCTTTCCATAAATCGTTTTCAAAAATAACCGGTGCCACTGTTTTTGCTTCCTCATCTGATAAGCCAAAATCCAGAAGCATCTGATACCATCGATATTCCAATAAAACATTACCCACATCAAAAATTAAATTTTGAAAAATATTATTTTTTACTGACATATTCTGTTTGTGTCCGCCTAAACGTTCCTTTCATTTTAATCCAGATTGTTTTTATGCTTAATATATTTGGAAATTAAAAATAATACAAGTGCCAATAATCCAGCAACAATAATAAAGGCCGGATTTTTCAATGCCTGTACCACGCTCTGTCCGAATAAAGACAAAAGAATCAGCATGATAATTTTGGCCGTTACCATTATTCGGATGTATTTCTTTTCATCAAAATCCGATACACCGATTGCAAAATTCACAAAAGAGGAAGGCGTAAACGGCATAATGATAATAAAAAACAATGCCTGCCATTTAATCCCGTTCACCCATTCACGCGCTTTTGTAACCTTAGGATGACGAGCCGCAAATCGAAGTACAAACGGTTTTATCAATCTTCTCCAAAACAGAAAAACTACTGTACTTCCCAAAGAAGAACCAATCCAGCTATATAAAAATCCCAGCACCATTCCATGTGCTGCCACATTCAAGGTTACAATCGCAACAAGCGGCAGTACCGGTATAAAGGATTCCACCATTGCCAAAAGTATTGGGGCAACCGGTCCCAGAATACGGAAGGAATGGAAAAGTGTCTCCCAGAATTCTACCGTTCCCATCTGTTGTAATAAATTTATTATCTGCTGTTTCATTTTCACTCCATTATTTTTTTCAGAAGAAGCTCATATCCATTATATTTCTTCCGGCAGAAATTCCCCCAAGTATACTTTATCGCTTTCTTGTTTTCTTTCCAGATATTCCTGACGCAAAAAATCCTCTGCCCTTTTTACTTCTTTCTCAAACTCCCTTGAAGAAACTAATGTACAGCCCTGTCCTCTGATAATCACCTGTTCAAGTCCATCCGAGGTTACCACCGTAATATCAAAACGTCTGCTGTTTTCATGTGCAAAATGCTCAATATAGTAATCGGCAGTTTCTGCTTCCTTTGTATAAACCACGTGAATATTCCGATAATCCGTAAACTCAGTCGTATGTCCTTTTACACGATACGCATCAAATACCAGAATGACTTCCATATGACAGATTGACTGATAATTACAAAGGATATCCATAAGAGCCCCTCTGGCTCCGTCAATATTTTCCTCTGCCAGCTCTTTAAGCCATTTCCATGCGAAAATTACATTGTATCCGTCTACAAGGAGATATTTCTCTGCTTTCGGTTTCGGATTATACGTCACTGTCTTTGATGCAGTTGTACTGCCGCAAGTCTCTGCAGATTTGTTTCTGCGCAGATAGCCCGGTTTATGCGAAAAATCATCCTTTCTGTTTGCATAGAAAGTACGATTGATAATACGGTCAATTTCTTCCGTACCAATCATATCATCTTTTTCATTCTTTCTGCCCTGTGGTCCGCTAAGCGGCTTCATTCCCTCATAATAGACAGGAGCATCCCCGTCATTATGAATAACCGTCCCACCTGCTGCATCAACATGCATATATTCGGATACCAGATGCCATGGAATGATTTCTCCTACACCATGCATGCAGAATACGGAATCTGCGGGATTTAACACATCCTCTTCAGGATGGTACCCGATACGTTCCACAACCTCCTGCGTATTATGGCAGGGATAATATCCTTTTAAAGTGCATAGGAAATGTCCCAGCCCCTTTGTATAAGACGTCACCTGCATACTATAGCCACGCGAGGTACTGATGGGAACCATCCCTGTCAAAACCGCATTCTGCCCTGTCTGATTATTTATTCCGCCACCGCTTTCCTGAAGAACAAAGTCGCCGTGCATCATCTCAAGGTCTGTCATCGCACGACCAACCATGGAAGGTGGAACCTCTAAACGGAATTCATAATACGGCTCCAATAAAACGGAGGAGGCCTGCATCAGACCCTGGCGGATTGCGCGGTATGTTGCCTGTCTGAAATCTCCGCCCTCAGTATGTTTGATATGTGCCTTCCCCGCAACCAATGTAATTTTTACATCCGTAAGCGCAGAACCGGTTAAAACTCCCTTGTGTTCCTTTTCTTCCACATGTGTCAGAATCAGACGCTGCCAGTTCCGTGCGAGCAAATCTTCACTGCAGTCCGCAAGAACCTGGATTCCCGTTCCCGGTTCACCCGGCGATAAGCGAAGATGCACCTCTGCATAATGACGCAGTGGTTCAAAGTGGCCAACACCCTCCACTGTATCAGCAATCGTTTCTTTATATACAATCGTACCCTCTTCAAAAGAAATATTTACACCGAAACGTTCCTTAATCTGATGCTTCAATACCTCCAATTGGACTTCACCCATTAACTGCACCTTCAATTCGCGGTTGCTCTCTTCCCAGATAATATGAAGCTGCGGCTCTTCTTCCTCCAATTGGCGCAGCTTGGGAAGCATAGCTAAAGCATCCGTTCCATCAGGCAGTACAATGCTGTATACCAAAACCGGTTCCAATACAGGCAATTCGCTGTTACACTCGCTTCCCAGGCCTTCTCCGGGAAATGTTTTTGTAGGTCCGGTTACTGCACAAACACATCCCGGCTGTACTTCCGGTATTGTATCAAACCTTGCACCTGAATAAACACGAATCTGGTTTACCTTTTCTTCCCAATAGCCATCACCCTCTGCATCGGATGAAATCATCTCTTTTACCTTCAGACTGCCGCCGGTTATTTTCATATATGTCAGGCGGTTTCCCTGCTCATCGCGTGCAATCTTGTAAACTCTTGCCCCGAACTTCTGCGGATATTCAGGCATCTTTATATAGGTAAAAAGCATTTCAAGCAGCCTGTCTACCCCTTCGTTCTTTAACGCAGAGCCAAACAGGCACGGAAATGCCTCTCTTTTTTGTATCGTGCTTATTATTTGTTCTTTTTTCAGACAACTGTTTTCCAGAAAGAAATTAAGAAGCGCTTCTCCGCTGACTGCTATCTGCTCCATACATTCTTCCGATTCGGGCTCTGAAAAATCTATACAGGCATCACTCAACTGTGCCCTTAACTGCTCTAAAACTGTTTCTTTTTCCATCCCCGGCTGATCCATTTTGTTAATAAAAAGAATCACCGGAATCTTATGCCTTTCCAGCAGCTTCCAAAGTGTACGCGTATGCCCCTGAATTCCGTCTGCGGCACTGATTACAAGGATTGCCGCATCCAAAAGCCACAGCGTCCTTTCCATATCAGCAGAAAAATCCACGTGCCCGGGCGTATCTAACAGCGTAATCACTTTTTCTCCGTTTTCTAAAACTGCCTGCTTGGAAAAAATTGTAATCCCACGCTCCTTTTCCAACGCAAATGTATCTAAAAACGCATCCTTATTGTCAACGCGTCCTATTTTACGAATACTTCCGTTCTGAAACAAAAGGCTTTCCGATAATGTTGTTTTTCCGGCATCCACATGTGCCAGAATTCCGACTACAATCCTCTCCATACAGCTTTATACTCCTACAGGATTCAGCCTTCGGCTTCTTTTAATAAGCTCTCCGCACGTTCAATTGCCGCATAAATATTCCGGCAGAAATTTTCACTTCCTATTTTTTCATAAAAACCGGATTTCTGCATAACGCGCATCGGCTGTTCGTTTACATGGGAAAGAATCAGTATGATTCCGTCCGCTTTGCATTTTTCATATAAGGAATCCATCGCATTCATAGCCGTAATGTCCATTGCAGGCACACTACGCATACGAAGAATCAAATACTTTGTCATATCCTTTACAATAATTGTACCGATTCGGTCTGCGGCACCGAAAAACAGCGGACCTGACATTTCATATACGCGGATACTGTCAGAAATATGCATCAACTGTTCACGCTCTTCCTTATCCTGTTTTTCAATATCGGATTCCTCTTCATGTATTGTTGTGTATTTCCAGCTCTTAATGCTTGTCTCATCACTCATTCTCTTCATAAACAGAAGACAGGCAAGTAACATACCAATCTCAATCGCTACAACAAGGTCAAAAACGACTGTCAGTATAAAGGTAAGCACCAAGACGGCAATATCACTCTTGGGGGCCGTTTTCACCAGGCGGACAAAGCTTCTCCACTGGCACATGTTATAGGCAACCATAAAAAGAATTGCCGCAATCGTCGGCATCGGAATCAAACCGGCATACGGCATGAGTATCACAAGAACAAGCAGAAGTGTTACAGAATGAACCATACCGGCTATAGGTGTTCTTCCTCCGTTTTTTACATTCGCAGCCGTTCTGGCAATCGCACCTGTTGCCGGGATACCGCCAAATAATGCGGATGCAATATTCCCTGCCCCCTGTGCTACAAGCTCCGTATTGGAACGGTGGTGTCCGTTAATCATACCATCGGCCACCACACAGGATAATAATGATTCTATAGCGGCTAAAACTGCAATCGTAAATGCATCCGGCAGAACCGTACGGACCATATCAAATGAAACATTCGGCAGTTTAGGCATAGGAATGCTGCTGTTAATTGTATAAAGGTCTCCTATTGTATTTACCTTTAAAGGCAGGAACCTGACCATCAGAATTCCTACTATAACCGCAATCAGAGAGCCCGGAATCTTTTCGGTAAATTTCGGCGCAATGATTAAAATAGCAAGGCAGACAATACCTACAACAACCGCATCCGCATTTATTGTGGAGATTCCCGCAATAAAAGCCTTCAGTTTTTCCATTGTTTCAATTGTCGCCATTCCTTCCGGATAGGTAACACCGCAGAAATCCTTAAACTGTCCGATTAGAATAGTTACTGCAATACCTGCGGTAAATCCGGTTGTAATGGTATAAGGAATAAACTTAATTAAACTTCCGAAATGAAACAAACCCATCAATATCAAAATAATACCGGCAAGCACAGTTGCCACAACAAGTCCGTCAAATCCATTCTTTGCCACAATGCCTGCCACAATCGTTGCAAATGCAGCAGTAGGTCCTGCAACCTGGACCTGACTTCCTCCTAAAAAAGAAATCACGAAACCGGCTACAATTGCCGTGTAAATGCCCTGCTCCGGTCCAACTCCCGATGCAAGCGCAAGGGCGATGGAAAGCGGGAGCGCAATGATTGCCACAATAATTCCTGCAATCACATCTTTCACAAATTGTTCCTTTGAATACGTCTTCCATGTTGTAAATAACATGGGTTTAATTTTTTCCATACTCGTATCTCCTGTTTCTCCTCATCTGTAGCTTTCCTTTTTCAGGAAAAGCAACACCATTATACACCCTTTTTTGAATCTGTCTATAAAATTTTATTATCCGTATTTCGTTATGTGTTTCGTTTGTGCATATCATCCCGCAGCAGTCTGTAAAGAGTTGCCATAATCGGAACCGCTAAAAGCATTCCCGGAATGCCCATCAGCCCGCCACCGATTGTAATCGCCGCCAATACCCAGATACCCGGAAGACCGATTGAGCTTCCCACAACTCTCGGATAAATCAGGTTTCCTTCCAGTTGCTGCAATATTACGATGAACACCAGGAAAAGGAGAGATTTTAACGGAGATTCCGTTAGAATCATAAACGCACCGACACCGGCACCTATATAGGCCCCGGCAATCGGAATCAACGCAGTAAATCCTATTAATACACCAATCATCATCGCATACGGAAAACGGAATATCCACATACCTATGATACAGAGAACGCCCAGAACAACGGCTTCCGTACATTGTCCGACAATGAAGCGGTGAAAGCTGTCATTCAATGTTTCCAATACATAAAAAATATTTTTTCCGTTTTTTGGCAGATAAGTAGAAATTATTCTCTTTCCCTGTGATATCAGTTTTTCTTTATCAAGCAGCAGATAAACAGAGAAAATCAATGCTACCAGAGAAGTTACAATCGTAGAGAATACAGAGCTTACAACGGATACGACTGAGCTCATTACGCCTCCGACTCCGCTCATTAGAGCTTTCAATCCGCTCATAAGCTTATCTTCCCATGCAGACAAATCCGTTGGCAGATATGCTTCCAGCACATTCGCATACTGAGCAAAACTGTCATTGTTTTCAAATACTTCCAGACAATCCTCCACAAAAACCGGAATCTCAGCAAAAAGATGCTTCGCACAGTTAATCAGTTCCGGAAGAATAATACATATAACCAATGCAACGATTCCTATCAGACTGACAAAGGCAAGCAGAATGCAAACCATACGTTTCGAGCGTAATAGTATCTTTGATTTGGTTTTTTTTAAATAATGACGTTCAAAAAAAGACATCAGAATATTTAGTATATAAGCAATCACAGCTCCCAGAATCAATGGTGCGGCCGCATTTACGGCAAGGGATAGAATGGATACAAATCCATCCCAATAACGTATACACAAATAAAGCAGAAAAAGTCCGGTTAAAAGACCGGCGTATTTTTTTAAGTCCGTTTTCATAATATACTCCTTTAATAAATTCAATCTGTTTATTATAGCATTTACTATTACCAGGCTGTTCTTTCACAGTCTTTTCGCCTATTATAACGCATCCTTATACCAGAAACCACATTTTCCCGTTTTTTCTTCTATATATTAATTCTGTTTCATAGCATCCTTCATGCTTTTAACGTATTCTCCTATATATTCGGGAGCATTTTTTCCATGCTTTTCAAGCAATTTAACAATAGCTTCTTTAATCATTTTTCTTATCCTCCATTAAAAAATTTTTCCTTTTCTGCCTCCGGATACATATGTATACATATAAAAAAGTCCTTGACAGAAAAAGCCTCTGTCAAGGACGAATAAATAAATCTATCCGCGATGCCACCTTGATTCATAGTCTGTAAAACTATGCTCTCTGTGGAATCATAATTACCTTTATCTCCGCTTCAACGGTTTAAAGTGATGTTGTAGTAAAAATACACCTTTTTTATTATTTGTCAATACATAGAAATGAAAAAAACAATTAATTACTTAATTCTGAACTGCTGTACATTTTCGTCTAATTCTAACGCTAAATGATGCAGCTGCTGTAAGGATGCATCACAATCCATAATAATCTGCTGTACTTCACCCATCGTTGCTGCCGTTTCTTCTGTACTTGCTGCATTTTCTTCTGAAATTGCAGCAAGACTTTCCAGACTTTCCAATACATTATCCTTCGCAATACCCATTGCATCCGCCTCGTTACGGATAATCCCTACTGCGTCCACAACATCAATGATATTATGATCCAGCTTGTTGAATACATCTCTTGTCTCATTTAACTTCCGGCTCTGGTTATCCATCTCCATGATAACCTCATTCATAACCTCCACACTGATATTGGAATTATTGATTAAATTCTCAATTGTATTTGCAATCTGATCCACTGCTGCCTGTGACTGGTCTGCCAGATTACGTACTTCTTCGGCAACAACCGCAAAGCCCTTACCATGCTCACCAGCTCTTGCAGCCTCAATGGAAGCATTCAGCGATAGCAGATTTGTCTGTGCGGCAATATCAGAGATAATATCAATTGCCGTCCGAATCTGTAATGCAGCTTCGTTTGTAACATTGGTCTGCTTCTGCACATTATGGATAGATTCTGTTGTAAGCTGGTTAATCTCAATCAAAGATTCTAATGAGGTATGTACTTCAGCATTCTGATTACGCATTTCATCCGTATTCTGCATCAAACGGTCAACATTCTCCACTGTCTGGGTAACAGAGCTCCCCATCTTTACCATCTGCTCGGTAACGCTCTGCGTCTCATTTGCCTGAGCAGTTGCTCCGTTTGCAATTTCTTCTACTGCAATGTTAATATTGTTTATAGAATTATTTACATCACTGAAACGGTCTTTGAAATTTTCCGAAAACTGATTTAATTCAGCCGAACCGGTATGAATATCATGTATAATAGTCTTTATGCTCTCGATTAGTCTGTGAATTGCCCTCGCAATATTACCGACTTCGTCACTTCTTTTCAATAATTTCTGATTAATATTCTCTGTCAGATGACCGCTTGCCACCTTATCCAAACTTCCGATAGCATATCCGATTGCCCTTACAATTAAAGCAACAATCATAGCAACGGAAACACATATCAAAATTGCAAGAACAATAATAAAGATTAAATTAGCAGTCAATACATTGGAATAAAATGCCTTAACCGCATCCACACTTCTGCCCGCAAAAACAATTACTTCCTTGCCGTCCCCGTAATCTGCAAGTACCTCATAATATCCGAAATAGTCTTCATCTACGACTACTACATCATTGTAAAAACAGCTTCCGTTTTCACAAATGGCATTATAAACCTCATCGGAAATCTTCGTATGCAACGCACGGGTTCCATTATGGTCCACAACACTTGTGGCTAATCGTTCATTTCCCCAGAAAAGGGTAACGTCTACACCCGTATTAGCCTTGAACGAATCCAGAAATGCCGTATCGGCAGACAAATTATAGTCACCTTTATATAATTCTCCGTCTGTAACCGAAAAATCACCGTCAGATACTAATGCAGCAGCCTGTTCAACCGCATAAACAGTAGTCCGCAGCTCGTTTTCCATAGTTCTGTCAGCCGTGCTTGAGCCGACTGTTTCCAAGGCAAGTCCTGCCATTACAACAAGAATAATCAGCGGTACTGTAACAACCAGTACAATTTTTAACAGTAAATTTAACCCCTTCTTTTTCTTGACGTTCATTTCATCCTTCATCTTGGAATCCCCCAAATTCTCTCAAAATATTTGGTAAATACTTGATTTAATTTTACCTTTCAGGGTATCTGTTGTCAACCTTATAACACCATCTTTATATGTGTATGCTGACAAAAGGAAATTTTTTTTCATGAAACGAATAAATTTCCTTGTGATTTTTCGGATTTTCATTATAATTATGTAAGATAGGGTGCGCATCTAGGGTCATGCGCAACAAAAGGAGGAGATTCCTATGCCAAAAAGAACAGATATACACAAAGTATTGATTATTGGTTCCGGTCCCATTATCATCGGACAGGCTTGTGAATTTGATTATTCCGGCACACAGGCATGTAAAGCACTTCGCAGTCTCGGATATGAAATTGTATTGGTAAATTCCAATCCCGCCACAATCATGACCGATCCCGAGACGGCTGATGTCACTTACATTGAACCGTTAAACGTAGAACGTTTGGAACAGATTATAAAGAAAGAACGCCCCGATGCACTTCTTCCTAACTTAGGAGGACAGTCCGGCTTAAATCTCTGCTCTGAATTAAACAAAGCAGGTATCCTGGACAAATACAATGTAAAAGTAATCGGTGTACAGGTTGATGCCATTGAACGTGGTGAAGACCGTATTGAATTTAAGAAAACAATGGACGAGCTCGGTATTGAGATGGCACGCAGCGAGGTGGCCTATTCTGTAGAGGAAGGCCTTGCGATTGCAGAACGTCTCGGTTATCCTGTCGTTCTCCGTCCCGCATATACAATGGGCGGTGCCGGAGGCGGGCTTGTATATAATAAAGAAGAATTAAAAACAGTTATGGCAAGAGGCTTACAGGCTTCTCTTGTCGGACAGGTTCTTGTTGAGGAATCCATACTCGGATGGGAAGAGCTTGAGTTAGAGGTTGTCCGCGATAAAGACGGAAACATGATTACTGTATGCTTTATTGAAAATATCGACCCTCTCGGTGTCCATACCGGCGACTCTTTCTGTTCTGCTCCGATGCTTACCATTTCCGAAGAATGTCAAAAACGACTTCAGGAGCAGGCATATAAAATTGTAGATTCCGTTCAGGTAATCGGAGGTACCAACGTACAGTTTGCGCACGATCCGGTTACAGACAGAATCATCGTAATTGAAATTAATCCACGTACTTCCCGTTCTTCCGCACTTGCATCCAAGGCTACCGGTTTCCCGATTGCATTGGTATCCGCCATGCTTGCAACCGGACTAACATTAAAGGATATTCCCTGCGGGAAATACGGAACTCTTGATAAATATGTTCCGGACGGTGATTATGTTGTTATCAAATTTGCCCGCTGGGCATTTGAAAAATTCAAGGGCGTGGAAGATAAATTAGGTACGCAGATGCGTGCCGTCGGCGAAGTCATGAGCATCGGCAAAACTTATAAGGAAGCATTCCAGAAGGCAATCCGCTCTCTTGAAACAGGCCGCTACGGTTTAGGTCATGCAAGAAATTTTGATTCTCTTTCTAAAGAGCAGTTATTAAAGCTGTTAGGAACGGCATCCAGTGAACGCCACTTCATTATGTACGAAGCATTGCGTAAGGGTGCTACAACGGAAGAGATTTTTGAGTTGACGAAGGTAAAAGCATATTTTATTGAGCAGATGCGTGAATTAGTCGAGGAGGAAGAAAAGCTGCTTGCATATAAAGGCAGTATGCCTTCTGACGATATGCTGATTTTGGCAAAGAAAGACGGATTTTCCGATAAATATCTTTCCCAGATATTGGAGATTCCGGAAGAAGATATCCGTAACAGACGAATTGCACTCGGTGTGGAGGAATCGTGGGAAGGTGTACATGTAAGCGGAACGGAAAACAGTGCTTACTATTATTCAACCTACAATGCACCGGATAAAAATCCCGTAAATGAAGATAAACCGAAGATTATGATTCTCGGCGGCGGTCCTAACCGTATCGGTCAGGGTATTGAATTTGACTACTGCTGCGTACATGCTTCACTCGCATTAAAGAAGCTCGGTTTTGAAACAATCATTGTAAACTGTAACCCTGAAACGGTTTCCACCGATTACGACACCTCCGATAAGCTTTACTTTGAACCTCTTACGCTGGAAGATGTTTTAAGTATTTACAAGAAAGAAAAACCTCTCGGCGTAATTGCACAGTTTGGCGGACAGACACCGCTTAACCTTGCTTCTGACTTAGAGAAAAACGGAGTAAAAATTCTGGGAACCTCACCTTCCGTTATTGATTTGGCAGAAGACCGTGATTTATTCCGTGCAATGATGGACAAATTAGAGATACCTATGCCGGAATCCGGAATGGCAACTACCGTAGCGGAGGCTTTGGAAATCGCTTCCCGAATCGGTTATCCGGTTATGGTTCGTCCTTCTTATGTATTGGGCGGACGCGGTATGGAGGTCGTATATGATGATGAAAGCATGATTGGTTATATGCAGGCAGCCGTTGGTGTTACACCGGATCGTCCGATATTAATTGACCGCTTCTTAAATCATGCTCTGGAATGCGAAGCAGATGCCATCAGTGACGGAAGTCATGCATTTGTTCCTGCCGTTATGGAACATATTGAGCTTGCCGGTGTCCATTCCGGTGACTCAGCCTGCATCATTCCTTCCGTTCATATTTCCGAGGAAAATGTGGCAACCATTAAAGAATATACACGTAAGATTGCAGAAGAGATGCATGTTAAAGGTCTTATGAATATGCAGTATGCAATTGAAAAGGGTAAAGTATATGTGCTCGAGGCAAATCCCCGTGCATCCCGTACGGTTCCGTTAGTATCAAAAGTATGTAACATCCGTATGGTACCTCTGGCAACCGATATTATTACTTCCGAATTAACCGGCCGGCCTTCACCCGTACCGTCATTAAAGGAACAGGAAATTCCGAACTACGGTGTAAAAGAAGCTGTATTCCCGTTCAATATGTTCCAGGAGGTTGACCCTGTACTCGGTCCGGAAATGCGTTCTACAGGTGAAGTATTAGGTTTATCACCTTCCTACGGTGAAGCCTTCTACAAGGCTCAGGAGGCAACCCAGTCCAAGCTTCCTCTTGAGGGTACCGTACTGATATCCGTAAACCGTAAGGATAAAGAAGAAGTAGTAGAAGTTGCAAAGAGTCTCTACGAAGACGGCTTTAAGATTGTTGCAACGAATAATACTTACCGGATTATTACAGAAGCCGGTATTCCTGCCACAAAAGTAAAGAAGCTTTATGAAGGTCGTCCGAATATCTCCGATATGATTGCAAACGGTGAAATTCAGCTAATTGTCAACTCTCCTGTCGGTAAGGACAGCGTTAATGATGACAGTTATCTCCGAAAAG
Source organism: Lachnospiraceae bacterium (assembly GCA_016294075.1). Lineage (GTDB taxonomy): Bacteria > Bacillota > Clostridia > Lachnospirales > Lachnospiraceae > RGIG8767. The sequence goes on from JAEDCQ010000011.1 coordinate 32,690, forward strand.
CAGCTATTAAAGCTAAAGTTCCTTACATGACTACTATTGCTGCCGCAAAAGCAACTGCTGACGGCATTCGTTATGTAAAAACACATGAGACCGGTGAGATTAAATCTCTTCAGGAGCTTCACAGCGAAATACACGATAAAGAATAATGAATTAACCCAACTATTTTATACGGAGGTATTATTATGCTTAACGAAAGAATGGTTTCTCTCGGCACACAACGTTCTGTTATCCGTGAACTTTTTGAATTTGGTAAAACCCGTGCAGCAGAAATCGGAGCGGAAAATGTATTTGATTTTTCCATCGGTAATCCCAGTGTTCCTTCTCCTGACTGCGTAAATGAAACGGCAATCCGGCTGATTCAGGAAACCGACCCTGTCGTTCTGCATGGCTATACAAGTGCACAGGGAGATGCCGTTGTCCGTAAACAGATTGCCGATTCGCTAAATCATCGTTTCCTTACGAATTATCGTCCGGAAAACCTTTATATGACGGTCGGTGCAGCCGCCTCATTATGCTGCTGTTTAAACGGTATCTGTAATCCGGGGGATGAGGTTATCGTGTTTGCGCCTTATTTTCCCGAATACCGTGTGTTTATTGAAGGTGCACATGCCGTTATGAAGCTTATTCCTGCCGATACAGAGGCATTTCAGATTGATTTTGATGCTCTTGACAAGGCGCTTTCGGAAAAAACCAAAGCGGTTATTGTAAATTCACCGAATAACCCTTCCGGTGCCGTTTACTCCGAGGCTACCGTAAAGAAGATGTCGGATATGTTAAATGAAGCATCTGAAAAATTCGGTCATCCAATCTATTTATTGGCTGATGAGCCTTACCGTGAGATTGTGTTTAAGGGTGTTACCGTTCCGTTTCTGCCGAAATATTATAAAAACACTCTGGTATGCTATTCCTGGTCCAAATCCCTCTCCCTTCCCGGAGAGCGTATGGGATATGTGCTTGTTCCGGATGATGTTGCTGAAAGTGAATTGGTTTATGCAGCCGTTGCCGGAGCCGGACGTTCTCTCGGATATGTAAATGCGCCGAGTCTTTTCCAACGGGTTTGTGCTGCATGTGCCGATGAGACAGCAGATATTGCGGTTTATGAAACAAATAAAGATTTGCTGGTGTCTTCTCTGAGGGATATGGGGTATCATGTTGTAGAGCCACAGGGTACTTTTTACATGTTCCCGCGCACCTTCGGCACGGATGATATTGCATTCTGTGAAAAAGCAAAGGAATTTAATCTTTTGATTGTTCCGGGAACCGGATTCGGCTGCCCCGGACACACAAGAATTTCTTATTGTGTACCGACAGAACGTGCAAAACGTTCATTAGATGCATTTGAAAAGTTGTCAAAATGCTATAAATAATACAAATTGTAATGGATACTGAATCACTTTTTTGCAAAGGGAAAGGAAAATATATGGCCAACGTGTTAGTTGTAGATGATGCAGCGTTTATGCGGCTTTCGCTCAAACAAATATTGGAAAAACATGGACATAAAATGATTGGTGAAGCAGCAAACGGAAAAGAAGCAATCGAAAAATATATGGCGCTGAAACCGGATGTTACTATCCTTGATATCACTATGCCTGAAATGAACGGACTGGATGCTCTTAAATTTATTAAAGAGCTTGACCCTAATGCAAGAGTTATTATCTGCTCCGCATTGGGCCAGCAGGAACAATTGGCAAAGGCAATCCAATACGGAGCAACTGATTTTATTGTGAAGCCGTTTGATAACAGCCGTCTGATTGCGGCACTCGAGAAAGTTCTGAATGATTAAGGCTTTTCGTCAGTCAGGCTTTTATTCATAAAAATTTCCTGATGGCGCTCCACTGTTTCCCATATGATGACATCCGCATCATATTCATCAAGCATGGAAACACGAAAGTCATCCGTATTTATCCAATAGACCTGATTATAATAGCCTTTTGCAATTACGGATAAGAAACCTCCGAATGAATCACCGACTACGATAGCAGTTTCATCACGCTTCTGTCCGGGATTTACCGATGCGTAGTCAAATTCATAAACGGTATCTATCTTGTATTGTTCGGACACACCGGCAATTACGGATAAATCTCCCGCAAAATCATTTTGTCTTTCATGGAAATACACAGTATCGGGCGTAACACCATATCCGTATAATTCCTTAAAAATTTCCTGCACTCCAACGAATGCACCAATATGATTCCAATGAGTATCTGTTTTGTAATAAAGCGGATACTCTTCTTTTTGTTCTAAAAAGGCCTGCTTCGGATACACATATCTTAAATCTGTATTGGCCTGAATATATGCTGCAAGCTGCTCTCCCCTGGAAACTGTATTTACTCTCGCTATCGTATCCGGCATGTATTCTTCATATACAATCTCCTTATTGGGAATAGTCGCTGCAACAAACAATACTCCTTTTTCCTTTTCAAAATAGTCCCTTATTGCAATCAGATTATCCGCTATCGCTTTTAACTGCGTTTCCGTAAATTGATTGATTCCCATATAATCATAAATCGGATAACCGTCATTTTGTGTCTTATAGAAGAGCCAGTTTTCTTTTCCCAAAAGAACCTGCGTGGACTCCATATAAGTATTGCCTGTCAGAGCCTTCGTAAGTTTTGTATTTCCTTCAATAAATACGGGTCGCAGAAATAACCTCTGTGTGAAATCATTCACACTATTCTGCATTTTTGAAAATGCAGACACTTTATCATTTCCTCCCCCTGTCTCTTCTTTAGGTTCTGTTTCTACCTGCTTTTCGGCGGTTCCGTTATTTTCCAATACTGCATCCGCTTCTGCAGATACGACTTCTTTCGTTGAAGCCCCACCCAATAAGGTTGCAATCGGTATCAGAAATAGAATTAGCAGAAAGACGGTTGCGAACCAATTATTTATATCCTTCATTTTTACCGATATATTTCTCATTTTTATTTGTCGAATTCCTCTCATATCAGAAATTAAAATAGATAAACGGATTATACGCCTGATTCATTATAAAGGACACTGACACCAAAAATATCAGCAGTAAACAAAACGTATATCCAATCTGCCAGATTTTTCTGTCCTTCCATCTTGATTCCATTTTTGCAAAAATAGGGAAACAGCCAATCAGAGCCGCTGAATAATAAACGACATTCTGCCGCAGATATGCATAAACGGCACTGTCAATCATCCCTTTCGCACCAATTCCAAACATGGCTTTTATATAAGTAAATGCATTTCCCATACCATCAGAACGGAAAATGACCCAGCCGATTATGACAAATAATAACGTATATAAATGTCCCCACCAATGCTTATTATTACTCAGTCCGGTAAATTTCTCAATTGTCAAAAGAACAAAATACATCAGCCCCCATGCTAAAAATGTCCAATTGGCTCCATGCCAGATACCTGTCAATACCCAGACAACAAACAAATTGAATACCAGCCGCACAGCCGATACCCTGCTGCCGCCAAGCGGGAAATATACATAATCACGGAACCATGTCTGTAAAGATATATGCCATCTTCTCCAGAACTCCGATACGCTTTTGGCAATATACGGATAGCGGAAGTTTTCTTCAAAATGAAATCCGAACATTTCTCCAAGGCCGATTGCCATATCCGAATATCCGGAAAAATCAAAAAATATCTGAAGAGAATAGGATATGGCTCCCAGCCACGCCATCATGACCGAAGCCTGAAACTCTCCTGCGATGATAAGACCAAAAGCCGCATCTGCCACCACAGCCATGTTATTTGCAATTAATACCTTTTTTCCCAGACCGATACAAAAACGGGTGACTCCTTTTGAAAAATCATCCCAATTCTCAAGACGGTATTCTATCTGTGCGGCAATTGTCTCATAACGGACGATAGGTCCTGCTATCAACTGCGGAAACAGGGAAATATAGAGTCCGACACGCAAAGGATTGTATTGTACCTCTCCCTTTTTACGATATACATCAAATACATATGACATCGCCTGGAAAGTAAAGAAAGAGATTCCGATTGGCAGAGCAACCTCCGGTATCGGAAATTCCGTATGAAGAAAGCGGTTTACCTGCAACATAACGAACACGCTGTATTTAAACCATGCCAATATTCCTACATTGGTAAAAACCATCAGGGTAAGGACAGCCCGAGCAATTCCTTTCTTTTTTTCAAAATGATGTACGGCGATTCCATATCCCCAATTTAACAGTATCGTTCCAATCATCAGGAATACATAAACCGGCTCACCCCATGCATAAAAGAGCAGACTTGCAGCCAGAAGGAAAATATTCTTCGCCTCTTTTGTTTTCCTCAGAAAAATATAATAAACTGCCAGAACAAACGGCAAAAACACAAATAAAAATGTTTCGCTTGGAAAAAGCATATCAATCCTCTCTTTGACTGCAATGATTATTTTTTATAACATATTTTTTCATGAAATTTTAATATCATTGAAAAATGGATCGGCTCAAAAAAAGCCACACAAGAATAAAGTAAATTACATATACTTAAATCTATAACAGCCCTAAATATGACAATCCCCGGGAAATACCGCTCTCAAATAATGTTCCCGTCACATAATCTGCCATTTTAATAAGTGTTGTAGAAGCATCTCCCATAGCAATTTTGGTATTTACCGCTTGGAACATATCGATATCATTATTGGAATCTCCAAATGCCACTGTATCTTCTCTGGGAATTCCAAGGACATTTATTAATACTAAAAGAGCCAGCCCCTTCGAATGCCCTTTGGCAATACATTCTATCGTTGAACCCACAAAGGCCCCCTCATGCCAAATAAAATCGAAAATATCAGATAGTTCTCTTGTTGCGGCATCTGCGTTGCACCCCGGAAGCCTCTTTGCGCTGATTTTATTAATGTAAAGCTTATCTTCATTGCCTTTTATCGGTAAAAGTCTGTCTCCCAGCTCCTTTGTAATAAGGTCCGCGTACCAGTCAATAGCCGTAGTATATTCATTAAGATCGTAAAACATGTGACGATTTCCTTCAAGAACAGGAACCAGACCATATTTTCTAAGAACTGTAACCGCTCTATTGGCATCAGCAATATCAATTGATTTATCATATACCATCTTTCCATGGTATTCGATACAACCACCCATATTGCTGATTATACCGTCAAAATCAAGCCTTTCTGCATCCTGGGGCACAAAGGCTCTGCTTCTTCCGGTGCACAGAAAGACCCTGTGGCCATTTCTTTTTAAAGCAGCAACAGAGTCTTTTACATCTTGTGGTATTCCTTTTTTTATATCCAGGATGGTTCCATCTCCATCAAAAAAAATACACTTTCCCATTTATGACTATCCACCTACTACGCAATTAAGTGATGTATTGTTCGCAACCATTTCGCGTAATTGCTCCATTTTTTCATCCGAAGGCGACTCAACCGTTCCCATTGGATATTCTCTTCCGAGCCCCATGTACTTTCCTTCGCCATAGCTGTGATAAGGAAGCAGATGAATCTTTTCTACTCCGGATAAAGAATCAGCATATCTGGCAATATCCAGAATTTCAGCTTCTGTATCATTAAATCCGGGAATAACCGGAACTCGGATAATCAGATTTGTCATCTTACTTCTTGCAATCTTCATAGCATTTTCTATCATAAGAGTATTCTCCTTGCCCGTCCACTCTTTATGCTTTGAAGCATTCATATGTTTAATATCCATTAAATAATAATCAAGATACGGAAGAATTTTTTCTATGGTTTCATATTTTGCATATCCCATAGACTCAAGAGCGGTATTGACTCCAACCTCTTTACCTGCCCTTAACAAATCTCTGGAAAATTCAGGCTGAAGAAGGCTTTCTCCTCCGGAAAGGGTTAATCCACCATTCGACCTTTTGTAATATGGCATATCCCTGACAAAGGTTTCCATCACTTCACCAACTGTAACATCACGACCATATATCTTTTCTTTCCCATTTAAGACCATAGTCTGGATATCATATGACTGTGATTCAGGATTGCAACACCATCTGCATCTCAATGCACATCCCTTCAAAAAGACTATTGTCCTGATTCCCGGGCCATCATGGATTGAGTATCTCTGTATATCAAATATTCTTCCCTGTGTCTCTAAATAACTCACTTTTGTCTCCAAAATTATCTGAACTTTGCCTGTTCTGTTCTCTTAATTATATCATCCTGAAGCGACTTTGAAAGCGTTGTAAAGAGTGCTGAATATCCTGCAACTCTAACAACCAGTCCCGAATATTTTTCCGGATGAGCCTGTGCATCTAAAAGAGTCTCTTTATCAACTACATTAAACTGCATATGGAATGCCTTCTGATCAAAGAAGCCTCTTACCATTGCAACAAATGCTTCCAATCCCTGCTCACCCGACATTGCAGAAGGACTCATTTTCATATTAAACAAGGTACCGTTACTTGCAATTGCATGATCCAGTTTAGCAACCGAGTTACATACCGCTGTCGGTCCGTTCAAATCCCTTCCGGATGTAGGTCCAACTCCGTCCGCAACAGGTGTATGCGCTAATCTTCCATCCGGTGTGGCACCTGTCTGGGCTCCCAAAGGAACATTGGCAGATACAGGATACAAACCTGCCTGGAAAATTCCTCCTCTGGGATTTTTATAATTTGGAAGAGGTCTTGTATATGTATATGCAGCTTCTCTTGCAAGCATATCCACATCATCAATGTCATTTCCATACTTAGGAATACTGTCAATCAAATCCTTGATCTCCTGATATCTTCTCCTATCCTTTTCGGGAATTTCATAACTCAATACGCCTTTAACCGTGGCTGAAATTACATCAGGTGTGACTTCTACCCCTTGTTTTACCAATTCCTTTCCAACACGTACTGCAATCTCCTCTGCGGTTGTTATATCAAATCCCTGACCAAAGTTCATTTCCAGCGAATTACCAAGCTCCCTTAATGTAAACTTATGCTCTTTATATACTAATTCTCTTATCGTATATAACGAATCAGCAACATTAGCAATTCCAAATCCCTGTGGGCCGGTAAAATTATATACAGCTCCGCCTTCCTGAACAGAAAGACCACGTTTCATACAGTCATCCATAAGCATTGATTGGAATGCCAATGGGGCTCTCTCAGCATGAGCCTTATCAATTGCATTATCAGCATTGACCATGAGTTCTATATTATATTCCATCTGCTTTTTATATGCATCAAAGAATTCATCAAATGTTGAAAAGCTCTCAAGAGAACCTGTTTGTATACTTGCAACTTCTCCTGCATCAATACCATTTGTAAATACCATTTCCAAGGGACGACACATATTAAAGAATGCTGCATCATGCCATCCATCTGTTTTACCCGGAACCTGTGGTTCAACACATCCAATAATATTGTAATTAAGAGCTTCCTTATAAGGGATTCCTCTTGAACATAATGATGGAATAATTGCATCATCATTATAGTAAGCCGGAAGTCCAATTCCGGTTCTTGTAAGTTCTGCTGCTCTTATAAGAAGATCGTGGGAAGATCCGCTCCACACTCTTATAGATAATGATGGCATAGGCAGGAATACATGCTCAGAGGCAGTAATGCACATAAAAGAAATATCATTCGTTGCATCCATTCCACTTTCATCCTGTCCACCAACTATCAGATTCTGGAAAAGCGAATAACCGGCAAATCCTTCCGCAGAGGCTGCATCACGACATTTGTTAAGGTCATTGAATTTTACCCAGATACAGTCAATAAGTTCCTGAGCTCTCTCTCTTGTAACTCTGTTTGCCTTAATATCTGACTGATAATATGGGTTAATATATTGATCAAAGCGTCCCGGTGAAATAGAATGTCCGCTGGATTCAATCTGCAATACCTGCTGCACAAACCAGAATGCCTGACATGCTTCGTACATTGTCTCTGCCGGATGTGCCGGAACTTTTCTACAAACCTTAGCAATTTCAAGAAGCTCTTCTTTTCTTACAGCATCCTTTTCTTTAGCTGCCATCTCCAGGGCAAGGGCAGCATATCTCTCAGCATATTTTATTACAGCATCACAAGTAATATCCATTGCCTGCAGAAGCCTTGTCTTTTTAGCAAAATTTTCATCGCCAAATTTACAATTCTCCAGTTCCTGTTTAATCTCTTCTTTATATCCAAGAAGGCCAATCTCCATGACTCTCCAGTATTTTACAGTTATATGACCAACTCCATTATAAAAATAATTTCCCGGAGTAAACATATTATGCTTAATAGCACGAAGTGCCTCCGGTGCCATATACGATGTCGCCAGCTCAGAAGTTGTTTTTCCGGCCCAATATGCATTAGCCTTCTTCAATCTCTTCTTAGTATCATCTGATATATAGAATGGATCGGCAGATCTATGTTCAACGGTATCAAATTCAGCCTCAAGCCACTCATAAGAAAATTCCGGATATGTCTGACATCCTCTTGGAGCTATTGTTGTTGACCCAACAATTAACTCATATGGTCTGATAATAATAGGAATATTCTCAAGAATATGATAAAATGCCTTGGCTTTTCTAACAACCATAGGTTCATTCTCTGTTTTTAAGAAGCTCTCTGTTAGCAGTTCAGCCCTTGATGCCTCTATTTCAGGCATCTTTTCGTAAAGATGATCCACTAATTTTTTTATTCTGTCTGTTTTTACTATTGGAGTTTTATCGTACATTTTAGCCCCTTTCCCATCATTCAGGATATATACACTCAACATTATTTGCCTTAAGATATTCTATCCACATATCATTTGGCTTTTTATCAGTAACAACTATATCTATTTCTGAAATATCACAAATCTTCGAGAATGCTGTCTTGCCAAATTTCGTTGAATCAACTGCAAGATACACCTTTTCAGCAGCTTCTATCATGTTCCGTTTTATACTGGACGTTTCATCATTACCATCTGAAATTCCTTTTACAGTATCAAACCCCTTACAGGACATGATTACTTTATCCACATTGTATTCTGAAATTGAATCCGCTGCCTTTCTTCCAAGCAATGACATGGAACCTATATTCAATTTACCTCCGGTAGAGATAATCTCTATAGAAGGAGCATCCGCCAGTTCTACAATATTTTCTATCGAGTTCGTTATTACAGTAAGTCCTTCCAACGGTTTGATGTTCTTAGCAATGAAAACAGCCGTTGTAGAAGCATCAAGAAAAATATGCTCGCCTTTATTCAGTTGACTGCAAATCAGCTCTGCAATCTTCTGTTTCCCCAACGGATTCGACTGTCTTCTAATATTGAAAGGAAGATCAATTCCGCTCTTCTCACTAACTACAGCACCACCATACTCTTTTGTAACGTGCCCCTCTTCTTCCAGCCTTTCAAGATCTCGCCTTATAGTTTCTTCTGAAACCCCAAATTCTTTGCTAAGTTCTCCAACTATAACTCTTTTCTCACGATATGCCTTTTCAAGAATTAAACTTCTTCTTTGAGCTGCAAGCATAATTCATTCCTTCTCCAAAAAATCTAATATATATATTTCATAAGTTTAGCTGAAGGTCTGGCAATAACAGAACTGTCAAGGAACATTCCCTTATCTCCGGCTGAAACTTTAGCTGTGTCAATTGCTGCCTGTACTGCGGATACACTACCTGTTATGGTCATGTAACTCTTTCCGCACATCCCCTTTGCCAATCTTAACTCAATAAGATCAACAATTGCTGTCTTTGCTGCTATATCTGCTGCAACAATAATTGCAGCTACATCATATGTCTCAAGGATACCAAGTGCTTCAATCTTCTCAGGTGTTGCTGTGCCATATATTGCAGGGAAAATAGCTTCATGAGGATTTCCCAAAACAAAAGTATCTATAATCTTGTCACCAAATCTTGTAGCTACTCTGTCCACTGATGCCCTGACCGCGCTAATTTCACCGGTTACAATAACAACATATTTTCCCGGACAGGTAACCTCTGCCTGTATTATTTCTACATCTGCTGCTTTTACCATCTCATCCGCCGCAGTAAATCCTGTTGATACTGTTGAACACTCAACCATTCCTATTGCCTTTGCCATTTATTTACCAAGCCTTTCCTAATGACTTTCATACTTACTGTTACTAAAGCATTCCCAGACTTTTAAGTCTCCGGCGTTCCTCTTCCGGCATTCCTGTTCCTCTGACAACTATTTCCTTATCAGATACCTTCTCAACAACTCCCCACACAGAGCTGTGAATTGGAACACTAAGCCCTTCCGCCGCCTTTGCAATCATCTGTCCCTTATTTATCTTCTCACCCGCTTTAACAATCGGAATTGCAGGAACACCAATGTGCTGGCTCATTTGAATTCGTACATAATCACTCTCCGGAGTTGTATCAATAAAAGGAGCATCCACATCATATTTTGCCAAGCCAAGTCTGTTCTCCAATCTGTGTGACGGGACTTTCTTGTACCTGCGATCCGGACTTACCGGAGCCGGTTCCAGTTTGTCAGGCTTTACTCCGGCTACTCGCAACCCTTTCTTAAATTCCTGAATAATGGACTTTGGCGACAGTCCCTGAGGGCAAGCATATTTTTCGCACAATCCGCAACCACTACAATATGCTGCGTTGCTAAAAACAAGAAGATCACTTATATCATTGTTTGCTACTGCACGCATAATCTTGTGTGGCTCAATAGGGTGTCCAAGATTATGTCTTGAACACAAATCTGTACATGTTCTGCACTGACAACAAGCAGAAGAGGCTCTGCGTCTCTCTATCTCCAGATTCTTATTCATCTTTTGAACAATGGTATGATCCTTAGGGAGAATAATTATTGCATTTGTGGTTTTTGTCACTACAGTCTTTTCTGTACCAAGATATCCCATCATTGGTCCGCCAATAAGATACGCAGGATCCTTAATTGTTGGTTTGCCCGCAAGTGCAACCGCCTCAGGAAGTGTAGTCCCTAAAGGAACTCTTACCGTAAGTGGTTTATCAATCTCTCCGACAATAGATACAATCTTATTGGTCACCGCTACATCCAGATGCACAGCCCTGTACAGGTTATACATCGTCTCAACATTGAATACCACGACATTTTCATCAATAGGTATCCCACCCGGCCTAATCACTCTGCCGGTTGCCTCATATATTAAAATCACCTCATCGCCGGCAGGATATTCTGCTCTAAGCTCGCACAGTCTTAAGCTTGGGTAATTCTTTATTTCTTCTTTAACAGCTTCCACTGTAGAGACATACTCGGATTTGATACCAATAACTGCCTCTTTTGCGCTGAGTGTCTCACGAACCTCATCTAACATCTGCAATATCTCTTCAACATGCGTTGCAAGAAGCTGTCTGTGAAGCTTTAAAAGCGGTTCACACTCTGCACAATTCAAAATAATAGTGTCAGCTTTGTCCGTCATCTTGGCATAAGTAGGAAATCCGGCTCCACCGGCACCAACAATGCCATGATCACGTGCTATTTTCTTCAGTTCGTCAATATTCATGGTTATTTATTCCACTCCTGACCTTCATCAACAATACCAACTATTGCTGCATCAATTGGCGAATCCGTCATATCGCATCCAACTCTGGCTGCCGATCCCTGCGCAACAAGGACAAACTCACCTATTCCTGCGCCAATAATATCAATTGCTACAAGCTTATTCCCTGTAACATTCATGCCCTCAACAGGTTCTACAATCATGAACTTGTTTCCAATCAATTTTTCGCTTTTTCTTGTTGAAAAAACGCTTCCGACTACTTTTCCGATTATCATAATCCCTACCGTTTATTTCCAATCTGAACTCTTCTTTAATGGTCAGTGTCTGATTACACTGACCACCAAAGAGATTAACATGTTTACATTTTTGAAATAATTCTTGCTACGTCACCCTGCTTAACCTGACATGCATTTGCCTCGTCAGTATCAATGTGCATCTCCAATGTAAATGAATCATCCACGCGGATTTTAACATTATCAAGAACTGCACCTCGATCCTCTCCCATCCGGACAGAAACATAATCTCCATCCTTAAGGCAAGCAGCTGCAGCCTCAGATGGAGTCATATGGATATGTCTTGCCGCAATAATACAGCCTTCATCCAAATATACAACTCCCTTTGGTCCAACTAAAGCGATTGGTGCCGAACCGACTGTATCACCAGACTGTCGAAGAGGTGCTTTAATACCCAGTGTTCTGGCATCGGTCGCAGATATCTCTACCTGGGACTGCTTTCGTACCGGTCCAAGGATTCTGACATTTTCGATGGCCCTAAGCTTAAGCCCCACAATCGTACACTGCTCATTTGCAGCAAACTGACCACCCATCAGTTCCTTCTTCTTGGTAAGCTGATATCCTTTACCAAATAGTATTTCTACATCCTTCTGAGTCAGATGAATGTGCCTTGCAGATACACCCACCGGCACACTCATCTTTGTCTCATTATTTTTTGCACTCTCAATAGCCTGAATAACCAACCTTGTGATTTGTTCAACATTATTATATGTATCCAAGATTTACACCATCCCAACTATTAAAACTCAGTTCATTACTTAATCTGCGGAAGAATAAGTTCAACATCGCCATGTGGTCTTGGAATAACATGTGTTGCTACAAGTTCTCCAAGCTTTCCGGCTGCTGCACTTCCTGCCTCTACTGAAGACTTAACTGCTCCAACATCTCCACGTACCATAACTGTTACAAGACCGGATCCAATCTTCTCTGTCCCAATCAGTGTTACATTTGCAGCCTTGCACATTGCATCTGCTGCCTCAATTGCTGCTACTAAACCTCTTGTTTCAACCATTCCTAATGCTTCAAGTGATGCCATGATTTTTTCTCCTTTTCTTAAAATGCTATGTTATTTGTTCTTTTTAATACAAATTAATTATTTCCTTTTGGTACAAAATCCGGTGGGTCTTCTCCCAACATCTTAGAATCAGCTGAAGGTTCTTTCTTTCCCTTAAATCTGCTTGCTGACAAAGCAACGATTCTTCTGATTTCCGAATGAGGATTAGGTAAAATTCCCGTAGCTGCTGGTTTTTTAATTGCCAAAGTCGCCCCGGCTTCAATTGCCTGCTCTACGGCAGCAATCTCTCCCTCTATTACCAATGTAACCAGCCTTCCACCGAGTTTGCGTTCCCATGTTGCAAGCTTTACATTGGCTGCTTTACACATTATGTCCAATGCATCCATTGCAGCTACAACCCCTGTGATTTCAATAAATCCGTATGCATTACTCATACCGGTCATCCTTCTTTTTCTATCCGTTAATTTCTACGCCTTGAATTTTGGAAGAATCTTCTCAACATCGTTATGTGGTCTCGGAATTACATGTGTTGCTACAAGTTCTCCAAGCTTTGAAGCAGCTGCTGTACCGGCCTCAACAGAAGCCTTAACTGCTCCAACATCTCCACGTACCATAACTGTTACAAGACCGGATCCAATCTTCTCTGTTCCAACAAGTACAACCTCGGCTGCCTTTGTCATTGCATCAGCTGCCTCGATTGCTGCTGTAAGTCCTCTTGTTTCAACCATTCCTAATGCTTCTTGTGCCATTTTTTGTTCTCCTTTTTTTCAAAAATATTGTTTATCAGTTCTTGTCGAGAGCGCTAACCTTAAGCATTTTTTCGGTGTCTCCCGTAGGTCTTGGAATAATATGTTTCTGCACAATACCAGTATTGGCAGCTGCCACTTCCTCAGCGGCTCTCATTGCCTCCTCCACATCAGCAACACTTCCTCTGAATTTTATTGTTACAAGAAGTGGAACCGGAAGTGCATCCGCATTTGCAGGCTTATTCTTATCGAACACCTCAAGATGTACATTTGCTGCCTTGCAGCCTGCATCAGCTGCCAAGAATGCACATACAAGGCCAAAAACTTCTAAGATTCCTACAGCCTCCTGTGTGTCCCGCTTTTTTATATCAGCCATCTTACTTACCTTTTCTATTCCTTAATCTTATTTACTAACTACAGCAATTTTCAGCCCTGTCATGGAAGCTGCCTTTTGGAATGCAGCATCAATATCATCAAGAGCAAATTTATCTGTGATTAACTCACCCATTGGAAGCCCAATAGACTTTGCAGCCTTAAGAAAATCAAATGTTGTAGCATAATCTCTCAGATTATATACCCAGCTACCAACTGTAACGATTTCTTTTGAGCAAATATCAAAATGTGGATTGATAGTTGCATCTCCACCATTGATAAAGAATCCAAGTTCACAAAGGCCACCACCGTTACGGATGAACTTATAGATGTTTGAATGTCCTGCGGGTGAACCCGTACATTGGAATGCAAAATCAGCTAAATGTCCGCCAAACTTATTATAAGCAGCCTTAACCATAGCTTCTGTTCCATCGTAATCTTTAAAGTTACAATAATCTGATGCACCGAGTCTCTTTGCAAACTCAAGTCGTGTCGGGTTGCCATCAACAGCAATAATATTCTGTATACCAAGAGTCTTAAGCACTGCAATACAGATAAGACCAATAGGTCCGCATCCCTGAACAACTACTCTTGAGTTGAACTTAAGTATACCTGTGCTCTTTGCTCTTTCAACAGCATGAATAAGTACTGCACATGGTTCAATAAGAATTCTTGAATCAAGATCCAGTTCACTTACATTAAAGAATGTTGAACCAAGTCCGCCACGGATAAGTATGTAATCAGCAAACCATCCGTTAGCATGTACATCATCATCCGGGAGCAGTCCATATACATCAGCTCCACCAACATTTTTCTTATTAAGATCGAACATCGTAATTTCCGGATCGTCCTTAAATATCATACAGGTGACAATTTTATCCCCAACCTTTACTGCCTTTCCGGCAGAGTCGACCTTTACATTTTTACCCATTTTAACAATTTCACCTGTTCCTTCATGACCTAAAGCAACCGGTATAAGTGAAAATGGGTCTCTCTTATATTCGTGAACGTCTGTACCACAGATACCGCATCCTTCAACTTTAACAAGGAGGTCATCATCTCCAACTTCCGGCATTGGATATTCCTTTATTTCCATCTTTCCAATCTCAGAAAGAAAAGCAATACGTACCTTCGAAGGGATTGCTCCGCTTGTATTTGAGGCAGATGAAGAAACCGTCTGTCCACCCATCTGGCTTAGTATCTGTTTTACAATCTGTTCAACTGCTTGTTCATTTACTGCCATCTTTTCTCCTTTCTACCTAATACAAAGGCTGTCGCTCATTGTACAGCGTCTTCTCTTTGTAAAGGTTTGTGCACTGGTTAGGCCTTCACCGGTTCTTGATGCAATTGTGAATGTACAATAGCCCTCACCGCCGAAACCTAAGGCTGCGTAACTTGGCCCATTCTTTACAAGAATTGCTGTATCAAGCGCCTTTGCATAAGTTGTAATATTATCAACGTTTTTTGAATGAATATGTGCCGAATGGCGATTGCCATGTTCGAGCCATACTGCTGTATTAACACCCTCTTCAAAAGTCTTGACTCTAACCATTCCGAGAATTGGCATCATAAGTTCTTCTTTTATAAGCGGATGCTCCTTTGGTCCTTCAAATACGATACACCTAATTTCAGGGCCTACATTCACCCCAACCATTGAAAGGAGTGTTCGCGCATCACGTCCTACACACTTTCGATTCAGTCTTCCTTTTTCATCCATTACTGTATGAACCAGTTTGTCCTGAATCTCAGGACTGGCAAGATAACAGCCGTTCTCTGAAATCATATAGTCCATTAATTCATCAGCAATAGAGTCCATTGCAACAATTTCCTTCTCAGCGATACAAGGAAGATTGTTATCAAACGTACAACCATTTACAATGTCACGAGCTGCTTTACTTACATCAGCAGTATCATCGACAAATGCAGGGGGATTACCGGCACCTGCTCCGATTGCTCTCTTACCTGAAGAAAGAACAGCTGTAACTACCCCGGGTCCACCGGTTGCAACCAACAAATGAATTGCCGGATGCTTCATCATAATGGAGCTGGTATCCATTGTAGGCACTTCAACCGTAACAGCAATATTATCCGGTCCTCCTGCCTCAAGTGAAGCTTCATTTATCATATTGATTGTATATATTGTTGTTTTTTTTGCGTTCGGATGCGGATTGAATACTACTGTATTTCCACCTGCTAACATTCCAATCGAATTACAAATTACCGTCTCGGAAGGATTCGTTGCAGGAGTAATTGCTCCAATCACTCCAAATGGCCCCATCTCCACAAGAGTAAGACCTCTGTCTCCGGACCACGCTATTGTCTGAATATCCTCAGTTCCGGGAGTCTTGTCCGCTGTGAGGTGGTGTTTCATTATCTTATCACCAACATTCCCCATTCCGGTCTCGTTTACACCCATATTGGCAAGGATTTCAGCGTTTTCGTGAACTTTCTTTCTAATAATAGAAATGATTTTTTCTCTCTGATCAAGAGTCATTGTTCTGACAACCTTCTGCGCCTCTATTGAAGCTGCAATAGCTTCATTCATATCCTTGAATACTCCGTGCATTCCCGAAACATCTCCGGTAATCTGCATATTTGCCATAACCTTTTTTACTATGTCATGGACAAAAGTTTCATCTACAGACACTCTATTACCTCCTTTAAGATTTCTTTGCCATATTCAGCAAGCTCGCTATCCTGTGCGGCAGTGCCACCTGATACGGCAAGCGCCCCTATCATCGTATCACCAATCATAAGAGGCTCACCTCCGCCCAGAATCATAACCTTGCCATTGTTCGAAAACTGGAGACCGTATAAATCCGCTCCCGGCTTGCACAATTCTGCAAGATTTTTTGTGGGCATTTGAAAAGCGGTAACGGTATAAGCTTTATTGACTGCCACATCAAAGCTTCCGTGATATGCACCATCCATGCAGTGGACGGCAATCGGTCTTCCGGACGAATCCGTTACAGCGATTACCGCTCTAACCCCTACCTGCGAAGCCTTCCTCTCAACTCTCTCAATTAAAAGCTTGGCAAGCTTAAGTCCCATTACTTCCTTAACAATGGCTTTTTCAACTACGTTCTGTAATATGTTCTTTTCAACATCATTCTTCATAATAATTACTTAAGACTCTCAAGTACCTTCTTTGTAATCTGTGCAACAAGATCTGCGTTATCAGTTGAAGCTGCGGCATCCGGGCAGGATTTGCCGACAAAATCATACTGATAACCCGGGAACTGTCTGAAATCTTCGTTTCCACTGCAGTGACCACCACAGTTATGACAGTTCTTGCCATCATGGTTTAAACATACATTTGCCGGATGTTTACCCTGCATACCAAACTTACGACGAATTTCATAAAGTTTCTCAATATTTTTCTGATCAAATTCCTTTGGTCCACCAAGCATCTTTGACTTATAAAGTAATTCAGCATAGAATTCCAATGACTCCATCTTCATATATGCTGCATTCAAATCTGTACTCCATGTAAGTGCACCGTGATTTTCAAGAAGTACGGCATCAAAATAAGGAAGATACTTCTCAAGATTGTCAGGAATTTCCATAGTTGATGGTGTGCCATATTCTGCAATCGGAACACATCCAAGTGCAATAACTGCCTCAGGCATAATTGGCTGTGTAAGTGGGATTCCTGCAATTGCAAACGCTGTACCATACATAGGATGTGCATGAACTACAGATCCTACATCCGGTCTCTTCTCATATACTCTCATATGCATCTTAATCTCTGATGAAGGTTTGAATCCTTTATTAGCCTGAATCACATTACCCTTCTCATCCACCTTACAGATATACTCCGGTGTCATAAATCCCTTTGATACTCCTGTTGGGGTGCAAAGGAACTCATGGTCATTGAGTTTTACTGAAATATTACCGTCGTTTGCTGCGACCATATTTCGGTCGTAAATTCTTTTACCGATTTCGCAAATCTGTTTTTTGATTTCATACTCGTTCAGCTGTGCCATTTCGTTCTCCTTTTTTATAAAATATATTTGTAGCGAGCATAATTCCCGCCAAATTACCAATAGGTACATTCTATATGGTGTTCTTAATTTCCCAAGGCATCACATCGCCTGATTCCTTTAAATGGAGCAGTATTTCCGCAACTCCCTCACCTGTCTTTGAATCTACAAAAAAGATTTCTTTACATCCGGCAAGTCTAAGCCATTGTTCAGCCCGCCCGGGATTTGCTCCCTCATCATGAATCTTTGTAACGATTCCAATTACCTCTCTGTTACATTGGCTTGTAATACAGGGTGGAAATAAAGAATACGGTTCCGTCGAGGAAATCAATAATCCTACCACATCTGCTTCATATGTATATAATGCAAGAGCTCTTCCCAATCTTGCTGTCTGCGCATATTCCCCGGGTGTATCAATTATTACATCATAATTATTAATATACTGTGTTTTATGATATTGTATTGTCTCTCCCTGTAAAGCTTGTGTGAGTGTTGTCTTGCCTGCCTCACTTCGCCCCATTAATATTATCTTTTTCATGTTCTGGTTATTGGAACAACACTGTATCCCAAAGTATTTTCAATATACTCAAGAATTGCCTGCATAGATGCTTCCACTGACGAAACCGTTCCGTTTATTATCAGTGAACCGGCAAATCTGTCTACAAATCCAAGCTCTATTCCGGCAGATTTTAATGCAATATCTGCCATTATTATCGCAGTCTCTGCCGGGCTTACTGTAAGAACTCCGATTGCCCCCTTTGTACACTCACCAGCCGGACTTAATCCAAGCTTTACATATAGTATTGGATCCGGGTTAGCTATCAAATGTGCTAATGTAATCTGTTTTCCCGGAACAAGTTCCTGAATTATTCTTTGCTTATCTTCCATACTTTTACATTCCATTAATGCATTTACACTCACTACGATTACATTATATCTTTGTTTTCGACCAAAGTCAACACAAATCAACGTAACTTATGTTGGTTTTTTGACCGATTCCCCCTGTGTTCATATTGTATTTCTTTGAATTGATGTTATTTTCTGTAAATTAAGTCATTTTAAACCACAAAAAACAAACGTCATTTCGAAATCCTTTGAAATGACGTTTGCTTTTATATAATTTAATTAAAAATAATATACAGGCATACTGTCCCCAATTCCAAAAGACTCGTTTGGTTCGGCATCTCTATAGATAACTTGTGAACTATCCTGATAGATTATTGTATCCATAACCTCTTTTGAGATATTTTCCTTTACCGTCTTTGCAACCACTTTTTTTGCTGCCTGCTTCTTAACAGTTTCTTTTTTATCTGCTTTATCTGCATTAGTCTTTGCGTCGGTATTATCTCCTGTTCCCTTTCCGTTTACACCAGTTTTTTTCTTTGCTACGGCTACCGATGCAGCACGGTTAATGCTATCTTTACCTATTGACATTTTCAATTACCTCCTCTGCAAATTTCACAAACTCTTTTGCACATCTTGAATTCTTTTTATAGGCTCCAACAGGCATCGAATTATCCTGTGCCCATTCTACAGCTGAGTCCACATGAATACATGTATCAAACACCTTAATGTCATCTAATCCCAAAAGGGACTCTCTGGTTTGTCGATAATAGTTTTTTCTTTCATCCACCTTAGTAATTAAGACTCCAAGGACTTCTACTTTCGTGACTTCCGAGATTTGTTCTAAAAAATCGAACATATTTGCAAGTCCAAACAATCCCCATGGTGACGCTTCAACCGGAATGATTATTTTATCTGATGCGCAAAGAATATTAATTACCCAAGTACCCAAGGTTGGAGGCGCGTCAATAAGTATATAATCATACTCTCCCGATGTCTTTACCGATTCCAGACACTTTTTTAGAGCATATTCTCTCTGCATCATTGTGAAAAGTTCATATTCAATCTGGCTAAGTAATGTTGATGAAGGAACGATATCCAAATTTGCATATGGAGTATTCACAATATATTCTTTTACACTTTTCTTCTCTCTAACAGCTGAATAGAGACTATTCCCGCTTTGAACGAATGCAAATGCTTCTTCTCTATCAAAAAATGAGAGCGTAAGATTAAGCTGCATATCACCATCAATCAAAAGCACTTTTTTTCCTGCTTTTGAAAGTTCGTAACCAAGATTTGCGCATACAGTTGACTTGCCGCTGCCACCTTTATTATTTGTAAAACAGATTGTTTTTGTCATTTGTAATCTCCAGTTATCGACTTTTATTGATATACCTTTACTTCAAATGAATCTGCAACACACTCTCTTGCAGATTTCAAGTCCGTAAATTCTCCGTTTTGAATCATCTGTGCAAGAATATTACCAATAGCTGTTGCCTCTCCGGGACCTGCATGTACAGGTACGCCTGTATATTTTGCAGTCAGCCGGTTTAAGTATACCGCATTGGAGCCTCCTCCAATAACATTAATTCTGTCATATTTTTTACCGGATAATTTCTCTATCTGCTTAAGCTGTTCAGCATAGCATTTTGCCAGACTGTTATAGATTACTGCTGCAAGCTCCGGCAGAGTATCGGGAACCTGCTGTCCTGTTTTTTCACAATAACTCTTTACAGCCGCAACCATATCATCCGGTGAAAGGAAACTTTCATCCTGGCAGTCAACTACAGTCTTAATAGTTTCCTTTGAAGCCTTATCGCATAACTCTCCATATGACATTTCAGGAGCTAACTGATTTCTCACAGACTGTATCATCCATAATCCCATAATATTGGCAAGATATGCTATCTTACCTCCATATCCGCCCTCATTGGTAAAGTTGGCTTCTTTACTCTCCATAGAACAGTTCGGCTCATCTCTTTCCACTCCCATAAGTGACCATGTACCCGAACTAATATAACAAGTATCTTCTGCATTTGAAGGAACTGCCATAATTGCCGATTGTGTGTCATGTGTGGGTGGAAGGATGACCTTGCAGTCATAACCCAGATATTCTTTTACTTCTTCAGTCAAACTGCCAATTTCCGTACCCGGCATATAAATTTTCTGAAAAATTCTTTTATTAAATCCCAACATCTCGATGAGTTCATAATCCCAATCTCTGGTCTTTGGATTAACAAGCTGTGATGTTGTTGCTTCGCTATATTCCTGCACCTTCACCCCGGATAATTTATAGTGGAAGTAATCAGGCATCATCAACATAGCTTCCGCCCTTTCCATATCCTCAGGATTCTTAATCTTAATAGCCATCAATTGATATATTGTGTTATAAATTGCTTTTAATATGCCTGTTCGTTCGTATAACTTATCTTCCGGAATAATTTTATATACTTCATCATCCATTCCGTCGGTTCTATGATCACGATAACCAACCGTTTTACCAACAATCTTGTCCTCGTTATCAAGTAAAACAAAATCAACACCCCAGGTATCAACTCCAACACTTTCCGGAATCTTTCCAAGTTCTTTACACTTTTTCATCCCTTCAAGTATTTCTTTAAACAGTCTCTCAACATCCCAGCATAATGTTCCATCAACATTATCCATCCCGTTCCAAAATCTATATACCTCTTCAAGAACAATTTTTCCGTTTTCAACACATCCTAAAATATGTCTACCGCTTGAAGCCCCAATATCTATTGCTAGATAGTATTTTCTCATTTAAATGCACCTCCTATAGAATCAAAATATACCAAATATCTTTTCTCTAAATTTAGGTAATAGCTGCTCATATGTCGTATATCGAATTTTATTCCCCGGGAAAAAATCTTCCCAAGCTAAGCATATGGCATCACACAAATTCTCAGCCAAAGGATTTTCAACTAATAATATAGCCGGAAATACATAGAATACCATAAACAGATTAATATCTGCCTGCGTTTTTCCCCATACTTTACCAAAACGATTGGCAAATCGCACTTTTATTTTTGATGTAAAATCATTGGAAAGTTCTTTTATAGCCAAATCTTTATCATTGGAAGACTCCAGATAAGTAAACATTTCATCAAAATAATGCCCATATATGTCTCTGAATTCCTTCATATTTTCAATATAACTTTTTTTCTTTAGATGCTTTAACATTGTTTCTCTATTATCAAAAATTGTTTCAACATTCTCAAGCATGACTGTTCTCCATTTTAAATGTCTTTATTTTGAACCATCCGTCTTATAAATCCGGATGGTTCAAAATAATACTACTGAATTACTACACCTTTTCTAAGAATAATATTAGCATAGATTGCAGATTCTGTTGACATTATTACACATGTAGATTTTTCTCTTGTCTGATCATAAAATTTCCATTTATTAATTTCCTGGAAAGCATCAGCTCCACGATCATCATATTTCTTAACAATTGATTTATATTCATCCCAGATTGGAGTTTCAACTTTTCCAACATCATTTGGCTCAAGTGCCATAAGTGTACATGGAGGATCGTCCTCACCCTTTGCATTTGGATATGTATCAAGAGGAAATACCTGCAAGATTGCATCAAGAATTTCAGGAACACCATGTCCGTCTAAACGAATAACCGGTTTGCCGAAGGAATGCCCCGGAAAGTTTCCATCCGCAATTGTTATTTCATCTGTATGTCCCATTTCATCAAGAACTTTTAATAGTTCAGGTGAAAGGATTGTTGGTATGCCTTTTAACATAAAACACCTCCTAGGTATGTATTTATTATTTACTTGGTTCAAAAAGGGACTGGGAATTCATCCCAGTCCCCCTTTAATTTACATAAATATGATTATGTATTTCAAATTAGTCATAAAGGTTTGGAGCAATATCAGCTGCATCCATATTTGTTGTATCATACCAATATCCGTCTGTCGGGATATCTGCTACAGCTTCACCGTTGCAAGCCTTTGTAAGTGTTTCAATACAAAGTTTACCCATCATAAGCGGAGACTGTGTAACAGCACCAAACATTGTACCTGCGCTAATAGCGCCTTTGATAACGGAACCAGCATCAAAACCTACAGCAAGTACTGAGTTTGAAGGATCTGTTCCAAGAATCTGAAGTGAGTCGTTAGCTGTAAGAACACCTTCTGCTGAAACCTGGTTAGAACCAAAAATACCGATAAGGTCAGACTTATTCATAATTGCAGAAGCTTCTGTTGCACAAAGTTCAACTGTTGTCTGTGCAGGAACTGCTACTTCGATGATGATGTCTGCTTCGCCTTCAGCTACTGTTTCAACATTAGCAGATGCGTCGTTAACGTATTTCTCATTACCAATGATTGCTACTTTGTAGCCATCAGCTGCTGCAAGTTTTGCAAATGTCTCGATGAATCCAAGACCACGTTCGATGATGTTAGCACCGGTTGCATCCTGGTTAACTTCACCAATTCTTACAGGAGCACTTGCTGCAGCAATCTTATCCTTAAGTGCCGGATACATATTCTCAGCTGCTACTGAACCTGCTGCATAGTTATCTGTTGCACATGTAGCGATAACAGAACCTGCAGGAGCGTTAGGAACGCCAGCGTCGAAACAAACTACAGGAATACCTTTATCAAGTGCTGTCTGAAGAGAGTCAAGAACTGCCTCTGCATCACAAGCTGCAAGACCGATTCCGTTAGGAGCTGAGTTGATAGCGTTGTTAAGCATGTTAACCTGATCAGCGATATCAGACTCTGCATTAGGACCTGTACAGTTAGCTGTAACACCAAGCTCCTCACAAGCCTGATTGATACCGGTAACTGCTGCCTGCCAGTATGAAGACTGGAATGACTTAACGATTACTTCGAAGTGATAAGCTTCCCCTGCTGCGGGTTCTTCTGCTGCAGGTGCTTCTGCTGCGGGTTCTTCTGCTGCAGGTGCTTCTGCTGCGGGTTCTTCTGCTGCAGG
>JAEDCQ010000031.1 GCA_016294075.1 Lachnospiraceae bacterium
TTTAGTACGACAGGAACTGTCGGAATTTACGCTTGTGGAGTCTAAGGTTACGAGGACGTTGAAGCAAGAAGCCACGAAGCTTCAGCTTCGTTGGTAGTTCACTAAGGAACATAAAATAGCGGTAGAACACCGACCAAAGTACTTCTACCGCTTAGACACATAAGTTATAGCACTTACAAGAAACGTGCGAAAAGTCCACTCCTTTAGGTGTGGGATGGATAGCGTGGAAGCTGTATAAAACAGAAAATGGATAGCAGAAAGATATACCAAAGAATCAAAAAAATATAAGAAGTGAATAAGATTGACAGATAATGAATTATTGAAATATGCGATAGAAAATGGTATAATCAACACTGCACTTTTGCAGGAAAAAGTGGATATGCAAAAGAAGAAGGCAATATTAGCCAAACATACATATAAGATATATCAAGGAAACGATGGTAAATGGTATACCTATTTGCCAGATGATAATGGTAGGAAGAAAATAAAAGCAATAACGGAGGAAAAACTTCTGGATAAGGTCGTTTCGTTTTATGAGGAGCGAGCAGAGAAAGAAGAAAAGGTAACAGTAGAAGAAATCTTTCAACGTTGGTCGAGCTGGAAGCTGACAAATAAGGATGTTTCCAAGCAGACAATAGACAGATATACGATAGACTTCGATAAATACTTTGCAGATATAAAAGATGTAGATATCAAAGGGATACAAGATGAATTTATGGAAGATTTTATTGATAAATGCATCGCAAAGCATGATATGACTGCAAAACAATTTACTAATTTCAGAACGGTTTTGTATGGTATCTTTAAATATGCAAAGAAAAAGAAGTTTATTACGTTTAGTATCGCAGAGCTATTATCGGACATGGAAATCTCTCCGAAAAGATTTAAAAAGGTTGTGAAAAATCCAATTGACCAAGTATACGGAGTAGAAGAAAAAGACAAAATGGAAACCTACTTGATGGAAAATATGGATATCCTTAATCTTGGATTGCTTTTACTATTTAAAACAGGATTGCGAATCGGTGAGCTTGCGGCACTCAAACGGGAAGATGTTCAAGAGTATACGATATACATAAATCGTACAGAGGTTAGATATAAAAACGAAGATGACGAGGTTATGTATGAAGTAAGAGATTTCCCAAAGTCAGATGCAGGTTGCAGGTTTGCAGTGATTCCCTATCAGTACGAATGGATCCTTGATAGGATATTAGAATGTGGTGGAAAAGAATACTTATTTGAAAAGAATGGTAAAAGAATAAAGACCTATTCGTTTCGTAGAAGATTGCGTTATATCTGCGAAAGCAAAATTAGTATGAAGTCAAAATCGCCGCACAAGGTGAGAAAGACATATGGTACGATTTTGTTGGATGGAAAGGTAAGAGATTCCACCATTTTGGATTCTATGGGTCATGTAGACCTAAACTGCACAAGAGGACATTATTATTTCAATCGGTCAAGTATCGAAGATAAGAGAAAAGAATTAAGTCTTGTGAATGGATTATAAAAGGTACTCAAAGGTACTCAAATCAAAAATGAAAAATACGTGGTTTTAAGGCGAATGCAGTACTTTGTATCGGGGTTCGACTCCCGTCTGATCCATTCAGAACCCCAATAAATCAAGGGGTTCTGATAAACATTTTTAAAAGGTACTCAAAAAGGTACTCAAACGAAAGAATAAAGGAAAGGAGTTTTCCTACAAAAGTGCATTTTTAAAGGTAGAAGCGGTGCTGAAAGGCATCTTTTTTTATGCAAAAATTTTATTGCAAACCAAAATTTATCCCCCCTATGTCAATTTCTGGATTGAGATTTTCAAAAAAATTTTGTTTGGAAATTTGTTTTCGATTTTCTGGAATATTGCAAAGATTTTTGATACCCCCGTACCCCTGCATACAGGGTGAAGAAATCATTTTAGAAATGTCTCAGAATTTTCATCAGATTTTCTTCAAATCCTCTCGGAAAAATGAATCCAATATTTTAGCCGGATGAAGTACATACCATGCGCCGGACTGCGAGTTGGCATAGTATGACCGTGTAAATTATGCCATTCTGACGCACCACAAGACCCGTAGAGTGATTTAGTGTTATTTGTGGCATAAATGCACATGATATGATTACAGACATTTTACGCCGCCCGTGTGGAGTTGTCAAGGAACTGGAAAAAGGGCGGAGCTGTCCACCCTTACCAGAATATAATATTGCCTTTTCTGTCTGTCTTGTAGTGCCACCATGCGCCGGAGTCGTACCGGATGCAGGTATTGCCGTCTAAGTCTGTCCATGTCTCCATGATTTCGCCATGCTCCCAAGTCTCAAAGATGGACTTGTGAAAGGCATAATAGTCTTTGGGTTTCATTGTATCACCTCCAAAATAGAAAAAATTGTTTTTGGAAATCCGCCGCAGGGCTTCGAACCCTGCCGACCGCCTGAACGGATGATGGAAGAATTAAAATGTTGATTTCTGATAAACAACATTTTTTATATATTCAATTTTCCTTTCAAGACCTCCGCCAAGATTAGAAACATACAAGAATATATTAAGCGGTACCATATCAACAAGTTTTTCATATTGCGTTGATTTAGGCATAGATTCAAGCCATTTTTCAAAATTTTCGTTCATTGCGTCAGCGTCATGCTCAATTTTTAGAAGTGCATCGCCTGGTATTTTTGACGGTTCTACATACCATGTAATTTTTCCACAATTTGAAATATGTGCTATTTGTTTATAATCCCCGTTTTCCATTACTGCCTTATTGCATACAGTGACTCCATTCCCTAAACAACACATAAATAATTCAAAATTTTTCATATTAAACCACCTTTCAATTTATTTGCACATTTACGGGTAAAAGCAAGCCGCCGACGTGAGCGGCGGTGTATGCCTG
>JAEDCQ010000003.1 GCA_016294075.1 Lachnospiraceae bacterium
AATTTTCTCAAAGAATTTTCAGGGTTGCATTACTGTTTATTTGTCAAGGTTCTTTGTTGCTGTTTGTTTCACACGCAACTCGTTTATTATATCACGTGCTAAAACTAATGTCAACATCTTTTTTAAGTTTTTAACTTTGGGAAGTTTTAACTTCCTCCCCCTTCCAATCTTTAGGTAAATTAGTCGGTGGATTTTTATCATAACATTCCTATTCTATTTTGACAAGATATATTTTCTGTTTTTTAATTATGCCCATGAAACTTAATGCATAATTAAAGATAAATTTTTTATTATTAAAAAAGAGAATAAAATGTGCGATATATTTATGTAATTGTAATAAAGAAATGAGCCTCGGTCAAAAAATACAAAAGAGGGGTATATATATCTAAAAATGTTATCAAATACCCCTTTTCTTCTCAAAATTCCAGACAAACAAAGGAATAAAGATATTAATGAGAAAAATACTATATAAAATACCCCGCAAACTGCCGTAAGCGGGGTAAAAATCGAGAATATTAATACAATATACCCTTGCGACCAAATTACATCATAAATGGAACTCGAGTGCGGGGTAAAATTCAAACATACTAAAGCGATATATCCTATACCTCAAAAATCAAATCAGCGTATGTTGGGAAAGGCCAATATTCTTTGCCAACAATCTTTTCAAGCTCATCAGCCGGTTTCCTGAGTTTTTCCATTGCAGTAACAATTTCCTCGCGATAATAGAATGCCTGCTCCTTTCCGCGGGGCATAGCAGAAGCCTTTGCTTCTTCCTCTGCCAGATAACAGCACGCTTCCTTCATTTCTGTCAGGAGTATGGTTATCTGCTTAAGAAGTTCTTTTGTAACAGATGCATCACTCCCGGCAGATGTAACAGCAAGAATGGTATCCGCAAGTTCCTTTGTATAGCGGATAACTGCCGGAATAATCTGCTTATTTGCCATGTCAATCATGGTTAATGCTTCTATATTAATAGTCTTTGCGTAGGTTTCGTAAAGAATTTCCGCTCTTGATTCCAATTCCGCCTTTGTAAATATACCAAAGCGTTCAAATAGCTTAATTGCTTTTTCGGTTGTCAAAGTCTCTACTGCTTCCACCATAGACGGGATATTCGGAAGGCCACGTCTTTCAGCTTCTTCAACCCATTCCTGAGAATATCCGTCACCGTTGAAAATTATTCTCTGGTGCTTTGTCATATATTCTTTAATTAAATCATGAACCGCAATATCAAAATCCTCGGTCTTCTCCAATACATCTGCCGCTTCACAGAATGCTTCTGCAACAATGGCATTTAAAATTGTATTCGGGCTTCCGATGGAATCCTCAGAACCCACCATACGGAATTCAAATTTATTTCCGGTAAAAGCAAAAGGCGAAGTACGGTTACGGTCTGTGGCATCTTTTTTGAAATCAGGAAGTGTCGATACACCCGTTTGTAAAACACCGCCTTCTTTTAATTTGGATGCACGTCCGGTTTCTACAAGCTGCTCCACTACGTCCTCAAGCTGCTCTCCCAGGAACATGGAAATAATTGCAGGAGGTGCTTCACAGGCTCCAAGACGATGGTCGTTACCCACATTGGATGCACTTTGACGAAGCAAATCTGCATGAGTATCTACCGCTTTCATGATACAGGCAAGTACTAATAAAAACTGTACGTTTTCATTTGGTGTCTCGCCCGGTTCCAATAAATTCACACCATTGTCTGTTGTAATAGACCAGTTGTTGTGTTTACCCGAACCATTAACACCTTGAAAGGGTTTTTCATGTAACAAACAACGGAGACCATGCTTGCCCGCTATACGTTTCATTGTTTCCATTACAAGCTGATTGTGATCTACTGCTATATTGGCAGACTCATAGATGGGGGCAAGCTCATGCTGTGCCGGTGCTGCTTCATTATGCTGTGTTTTTGCCGTAACACCCAATTTCCATAATTCCACATTGAGTTCATGCATAAATGCACCAATCCGTTCACGGATAACACCAAAATAATGGTCGTCCATTTCCTGTCCCTTTGGTGCCGGCGCTCCAAATAAGGTTCTTCCCGAAAAGATAATATCTTCTCTCTGAAGTGCCTTTTTCTGATCAATTAAAAAATATTCCTGCTCAGCACCAACAGATGCTGTTACTTTGGTTGCCTCCGTGTTGCCAAATAATCTTACAATACGAAGTGCCTGCTTGCTGATTGCTTCCATGGAACGAAGAAGCGGTGTTTTTTTATCCAATGCCTCTCCTGTATAAGAACAGAATGCAGTAGGAATACAAAGGGTAGGACCTGTCGCAGTCTCTTTGATAAATGCCGGAGAAGTAATATCCCAAGCTGTATATCCCCTTGCCTCAAATGTAGCACGAAGTCCGCCGGATGGGAAAGAAGAGGCATCCGGTTCTCCCTTAATCAACTCTTTTCCCGAAAAATCCATGAGCATTTTCCCATTCTTATCCGGATGCGTAATAAAGGAATCATGCTTTTCAGCTGTAATCCCTGTCAGAGGCTGAAACCAATGTGTATAATGAGTGGCACCTTTTTCAATTGCCCACTCCTTCATATCATTGGCAACAATATTTGCTGTAATCTTTGATAATTCACCGCCCTGCTCAATCACCTGCGTGATTTCCTTATAGACATCTTTGGGAAGTCTTTCTTTCATGGTATTCGGTGTATAAACATTGGTTGCGAAGATTTCTTCCACATTCACTTCATTTTCGCAAAATATTTTATTTTTTGCTTCTGTACCCATATAGGTTCCCCCGTAATGTTCTCTTTTTTTGGCAATCCACATCGCCTTATTCCTGTTTTTTGACATTCTCCACACGAAGTATATCATATCGCTCCGGTTTTTCCGACAAATCAAGGTATAACACCTGCTGCGGGTGAGGTGCACTTTCCACTTCATTTCCATCTTCATCGAAAATGGCCTTTACCGTAACAGGAATATTTCTTCCGTCCGGCTTCATTATTTCAATACAATCACCTTTACAGAATTTGTTGCGCTGTTCAATTCGTGCAAAGCCTCTGTCATCTATTTCGCCGATAATGCCAAGATAAATAAATTCATTTATATATGTGTTGCTGTCGTATATCTGTGCCTCTTCGCTCGGTTTACCGAAATAAAAGCCTGTTGTAAACTGCCGGTAGGTACATTTGGAAATTTCACTCTTGTACCATTCCATGTTGCTGCGGTATTTTTCCTCCGACTCTGCATAATCATCCAACGCTTTTCGATACGTACGAGCCACAGTCGCAACATACAACGCCGTTTTCATTCTGCCTTCTATTTTCAGGCTGTTTATACCGGCATCTATAATCTCCGGAATATGCTCAATCATACATAAATCTTTAGAGTTAAAAATATACGTTCCGCGTTCATTTTCATATACCGGCAGATATTCTCCCGGTCTCTGTTCTTCCACAACAGCATATTTCCAACGGCAGGGATGGGTACAGGCCCCGTGATTAGCATCCCTTCCCGTAAAATAATTACTCAGCAGACATCTGCCCGAATACGAAATACACATAGCCCCGTGAATAAAGCTCTCTATTTCCATATTTTCAGGAATATTTTGCCGTATTTCTTTTATCTCCCGTAGGGAAAGCTCTCTGGCGGAAACCACACGCGTTGCTCCCATTTTGTACCAAAATTGATATGTCATATAATTTGTGTTATTTGCCTGTGTGGAAATATGAATATCAATCTCCGGGCATTCCTCTTTTGCAAGAGTAAACATACCCGGGTCAGAAATAATCAATGCATCCGGCCGAATATCCTTTAATTCACGAAAATATTCCCTTGCTCCCTCTAAATCGTAGTTATGCGCTAATATATTGGCTGTCACATAGACCTTAACACCTCTTTCATGCGCAAAGGCGATTCCTTCTATCATGTCTTCCTTTGAGAAATTCTTTGCTTTTGCACGAAGGCCGTATGCTTCGCCGCCGATATATACCGCATCTGCACCATATATGACAGCAGTCCGTAAAACCTCAAGATTGCTTGCCGGAACCAATAGCTCTGTTTTTATCATATCAATGCTCTCCCAATTCAGGATTTTGTTTCACACTCAATGCAACACCGTCACCCAGCGGAATTATTGCAGTTGTTAATTCTTCCGTATGCTTTAATGTATACAGATAATCCCGCATTCTGGCATGTATGGTACGGTTTCTTCTTGTAACGGCAAAACGGGACTCCAACACATCCCCATCCTGTAATACATTATCGGAGACAAGCAGCCCGCCCGGCTTAAGCAGTCTCATGATGTCAGGCAGGAAATGAATATACTGCCCTTTTGCCGCATCCATAAAAATAAAATCATACTGTTTATTCAAATCAGGCAGAATTTCAAGAGCGTCCCCTTCTAAAAGAGTAATGCTATCTTCTTTTCCTGCCTCCTTAAAATTTTTTCTGGCTAAAGGAATTCTTTTCTCATATTTTTCAATAGTTGTAATATGACAGCCCTCGGGGGCATACTCACTCATCAAAAGTGCAGAAAAACCGATTGCGGTTCCCACCTCCAAAATCTCTCCCGGCTGCTTCATTTTCATAAGGAAGCGCAAAAGACTCTGCATCTCTGTTCGGATAATGGGAACATCCGTTGCTCTCGCATATGCCTCCAATTCATTTAAATAATCCGGATTCCCCGGGTCTAAAGAATTAATAAAGGATACCATTCTTTCATCTGTAATCATTCGTTATTCTCCGAACCAACCGTAACCTCTCCCAAATCTTCTTCTATCATCTCATCAAGAGGCTTATTTCCATCTTCTTCTGTTTCCGCTTCCGGTTTTGTTGCCATTACAGCCAGCATCTGTTCTGCCGTCATGGATGTATTCAATTCATATTCACCCGGAAGAATACTGTTACGGTAATCTGAAAGCTTCTCCTGAATTACAAAAAGCTGTGCATCCCGGATAAGACCTTTTGTCTCCAGAATCTCCCCGACTTTTTTTGCATCTGCGCCTTCCGGAATCGTTACGGTAACATTTCTTCCTTCACCTGATGTAATCGGCTGTTCTCCGAAAAGCCGATATCCGTAATCATACGCAACAAATGCATATTTGTAGACGAACATAACAATTAAAACTGCAACAATGATTTTAAGCGCCATTCCAAATACAGAAGCAACGATTTCTTTACTATTCATAAACTCCTCCGCTATACCTCTAAAATAATCGGCAGAATCATCGGACGGCGTTTTGTCTTCTTCCAGACATAATCGCCCAATGCATCCTTTATGGAATTCTTAATCTTTCCCCAATCCGTAATACCGCGGTCAAGACAATTTTCAATCACTCCCCGCATCAATTCTCTGGCCTCATCCATAAGTTCATCAGATTCCTTTACATAAACGAAGCCTCGTGACACAATGTCCGGTCCGGATACAAGATAACCGGATGCCTGATCCAATGCAAGTACAACTATCATAATACCATCTTCGGCAAGATGCTGTCTATCACGCAGTACAATATTACCGACGTCTCCTACTCCGAGCCCATCTACAAGAATATCTCCTACCGGAACTTTCCCGGTGACCTTAGCCTCTTCATAATTCAATTCCAATACATCTCCGGAAGATAAGATAAAAATATCATCCTTATCAATTCCCAATTCCTCAGCAAGCTTTGCCTGCGCCTTCAGATGCTTATATTCCCCATGCACCGGTATTGCAAAACGGGGCTTTACCAACGTATAAATCAGTTTTATTTCTTCCTGGCATGCATGTCCGGATACATGTGCATCCTGAAAAATAACCTCCGCACCTTTACGGAGTAATTCATTAATAATTTTGGTTACGGCTTTTTCATTTCCGGGAATCGGACTGGAAGAAAAGATAATCGTGTCCCCGGAGCCTACTGAAATCTTTCGATGCATATTAAGTGCTATACGGCTGAGTGCCGCCATGCTTTCGCCCTGGCTGCCCGTTGTAATAATAACCGTTTTTTCATCCGGATAATTCTTTAACTGTTCAATATTAATAAGTGTATTGTCCGGAATATTGATACAGCCCAGATTTGACGCCGTTTCAATAATATTGACCATGCTTCTTCCTTCTACCACTACCTTACGGTCGTATTTATAAGCAGAATTTATAATCTGCTGCACACGGTCTACATTTGATGCAAACGTCGCAATAATAATTCTGGTATTTTTATGTTCGGCAAAAATTGTATCAAATGTCTTGCCAAGCGTTTTTTCAGACGGCGTAAAACCCTGTCTTTCCGCATTGGTACTGTCACACATCAG
Organism: Lachnospiraceae bacterium; assembly: GCA_016294075.1. Taxonomy (GTDB): domain Bacteria; phylum Bacillota; class Clostridia; order Lachnospirales; family Lachnospiraceae; genus RGIG8767. The sequence continues at coordinate 6,249 of JAEDCQ010000003.1, forward strand.
TGCCAATACTCCTTTTTTACCGAGCTCTGCAAATCTCTGCAAATCAATGGAATCTCCGTATACCGGTGTGTAATCTACTTTGAAATCACCGGTATGTACCACAATACCTGCCGGAGAATAAATTGCCAGCGCAGCAGCATCAACAATACTATGGTTTGTTTTTATAAATTCAATACGAAACGCTCCAAGGTTAATAGACTGTCCAAATTTGACAACCTTGCGCTTGGTGTTATTAATCAGATTATGTTCTTTTAATTTGTTCTCAATTATTCCCATTGTCAGTCTTGTGGCATAAACAGGAACATTCATCTGCTTTAATACATAGGGAAGTGCTCCTATATGGTCTTCATGTCCGTGTGTAATAACAAATCCCTTTACTTTATCTATATTATCCAACAGATATGTGATATCTGGAATTACAAGATCAATTCCCAGCATATCGTCTGCCGGAAAGCTCAGCCCGCAGTCCACAACAACAATACTGTCTTCGTATTCAAAGGCAGTAATATTCATTCCAATCTGCTCCAATCCCCCCAAAGGAATCACCTTTAGTTTGGAAACGTTATTTAATTGCTCTTTTTTCTTCAAAATGCCTCCTGTTCCTGAGAAGGAACTACCTATATTACCTCTTTTCCTATCCTTGTCCATTATCCGCACCACAAGGAAAAAGGAATGTTAAGAAGCAAATTCTGCACATTCCATCCCATGTTAATTATTTTAAATTAAATCTACATCCTCCAACAGATTCTCGAAAATCGGCACGACCGCCTCAAATTCTTTGTCTGTCAAATCATCCGTATAGCCACCTATCTCATCTTCTGCCTTAGAAATCTCCTTTAAAATGATGGCTTCCCCATCTCCTTCTTCCGTATCGGTTACAAGCAGATAATTGATACCGGAAATCCTGGTCTGTTCTAAGATATAATATTCAACTGTCTCAGTTTCATTTTTCTGGAACGTTACCTTATCCATTCTCTTTTTGTCTTCCCTTCCAATCCAAATATCCCTGCAGAATCAATGCGGCCGCTATCTGATCAACATAATCCTTACGATGCTCTCTGCGGATTCCTGCTTCCATCATTGCTTTGTCTGCTGCCACGGTAGTCAGACGTTCGTCCCACAGTGATACCGACAGTCCGGTACGGCGCTCCAGCTTTTCCTTAAACTCTTCTGTTAATCTGACACGCTCACCCAACGTATCATTCATATTCTTAGGATATCCCAAAACAATTTCTGTTACGTTGTATTCTACTATAAGTGCTTCAATACGTGCTAATGTCTGCCGCAGCTTATTCTCTTCTTTTCTTCGGATAATTTCAATTCCCTGTGCTGTAATCAAAAGCTCATCACTAATCGCTACCCCAACCGTCTTGGAACCGAAATCAAGACCCATGATTCGCATCGCAGTCTCCCGTCTATTCCCATTTGTTATTATTAATGTAGCTTTTAAGTAACTCTTCTACAATTTCATCCCGTTCAACCTTCATAATCAGGCTGCGTGCATTTTTGTAACTTGTAATATAAGTAGGGTCTCCGGACATAATATACCCGACAATCTGATTTAACGGATTGTAACCCTTTTCTTTCATTACCTCAAATACAGTCTGTAATATCACTTCCACACTGGAAGCAGTATCTATATCTACCTTAAAAAATTGTGTATTTCCCAAATCCTGCATATATTCCACGCTTTCTTATACTGACAGTAAGCCTATAATATAGTAATCTTACCCTATTTATCTGAAAAATTCAACAAAAGAATATCATCTGTCAAAAATGCAGATATTTCACCGGACACAACATAATTTGTCAAATTTTTATCCGTTTCAACTGCTGCCTGTACATATTCTTTTGTATATCCAATCATGTAAGAACGGCCGTTTATTACTTTTTTTTCTTCAAGCAATACTTCTACATGTGCCCCGATATAATATTCACGAAATTCCTTAGCATTCTTTTTATTGATTTTCAACAGAACCTCACTTCGCCGTGCCTTTACGGCATCCGTTAATTGCCCGTCCATCTTTGCCGCAACGGTTCCGTGCCGTTTTGAATAGCGGAATATGTGTGTCTCATAAAAACAGACTTTATTTACAAAATCAACGGTCTGCTCAAATTCCTCTTCACTCTCCTGCGGAAATCCGGTAATAATATCGGTTGTAATCGCCGGGTGTTCAAAATACCGGCGCAGAATCTGTACCTTTTCAAAATATTCATCTGTCGTGTAATGTCTGTTCATTCTTTGCAGAACACTGTCACTCCCGCTTTGCAGAGAAAGATGGAAGTGCGGGCAAATCTTGTTCATTCCGTTCAGGCATTTCGCAAAGCGCTCTGTAATAATACGAGGTTCCAACGAGCCGAGACGAATACGTTCCAATCCATCAATATCCTGCATTTCTTCTAACAGTTTTAACAAAAATTCCTGTTTATAAACTGCCTCACGGATATCATTTGTTCCCCCCAGGTAATCCCCCGTCTCCTTTTTTAGAAAATCCAGTCCATAAGAGCTTAGATGAATTCCTGTCACTACAACTTCCTTATATCCATTCTCCACAAGCCCTCTTATTTCGTTAAGAACGTCTTCCTTCCTGCGGCTGCGTACTCTCCCTCTTGCATAAGGAATAATACAATAGCTGCAGAACTGATTACAGCCATCCTGAATTTTAATATATGCCCGGGTGTGCTCTGCCGTTTTATAAAGCTGCATTTCCTCGTAATCATCCACATGATTTATGTCCGGAATGGTTGTGTCCTGCAGTGTCTTGTCCTGCAGTGTCTTGTCCCGACCGGACATGTCTGATTCTTTTTCTGCAATATACGCTTCCAGAATTTCTACGACATCTTTTTTCCGGTTATTTCCGATGGCTAAATCAATACAGTCATCCGGCACAATTTTATCTTTGCCGGTCTGCACATAACAGCCGACTGCAACTACAATGGCGTCCGGATTCATTTTTTTTGCTTTATGCAGCATCTGGCGGCTTTTGCGGTCCGCAATATTCGTTACGGTGCAGGTATTTATAATATAGATATCGGCTCCCGGAGCAAATGACACAATAGAATATCCTTTTTCTGACAATTTTTGTTGCATAACTTCTATTTCATAAGAATTCACTTTGCAGCCAAGATTGTGTAATGCTACATTTTTCATAGGATTCCTCTCATTTTTTGTCACGTTTAGTTATTGACTTTTGGCTTTAACACCAATATTATAGTAGCAGAAGGTATGAATCTCAATTAAGGAGGTAGAATATATGAAGACAGTAAAAATTTCTTTAAATTCCATTGACAAGGTAAAAGCTTTTGTAAATGATATTACAAAGTTTGACTATGACTTTGACTTAGTATCCGGCAGATACGTTATTGATGCAAAATCTATCATGGGTATCTTCAGTTTGGATCTTTCCAAACCAATCGATTTAAACATTCATGCCGAAGAAAACGTTGATGCCGTATTGGATGTACTTAAGGCATACACAATTGAATAGCTTTATCTTGAACAAAAGCAAGACTTGCGTCTTGCTTTTTTATTTTTCACATCTGACCACAATCGTTTCCCTCGTGTTCAATGCTGTTTCCATCAAACCGTCAATAACATTCTCCAGATTTTTCTCATGCCTCTTAATTATGGAAAGATTCGGCTTTGTCACCGGATGCTTTGCAACAAAGATAGTACAACAATCTTCATAAGGAAGAATGGAAGTTTCGTATGTGTTAATTTCTTCGGATACTTTTACAATCTCCTGCTTATCCATACCGATGCACGGGCGATACACCGGCATCGTACATACCTCATTGGTTGCTGCCAGCGAATGCATAGTCTGAGATGCAACCTGGCCTATACTCTCTCCTGTAATCAGGCCAAGACATTCCGTCTCTTTTGCTATCGTCTCTGCAATTTTCATCATATAGCGCCTCATAATAATTGTTAATTCTTCATGCGGACACTTTTCATAAATTGCAAGCTGAATATCTGTAAAATTAATAATATGAAGATAAATGGGTCCACTGTAACGTGACACCAGTTTTGCCAAATCAATTACTTTCTGTTTTGCACGCTCACTGGTATACGGAGGTGCATGGAAATAAACGGCGTCTATTTTAACACCACGCTTACTAATCATATAACCGGCAACAGGGGAATCAATTCCTCCGGATAATAAAAGCATTGCTTTTCCGCCTGTTCCGACCGGCATTCCGCCGGGTCCCGGAATCGTCTCGGAATAAATATATATTTTTTCCCGTATTTCCACATTTAACTCAATCTCCGGATTATGAACGTCTACCTTCATATCAGGAAAGGCATCTAATATCACACCACCAAGCTCTCTGTTGATTTCCATAGTATCCAAAGGATAATTCTTGCGTGCTCTTCTTGCCATTACCTTGAATGTTTTATTCTGCTGCGGATATACATCCTTCATATATTGTATTACAGTAGCACATAATTTCTCAAAGCCTTCATCCTCAACATAAATCATCGGACAAATTCCCGAAATTCCGAATACCGTTTTAAGATTGTCAATCGTCTCCTCATAATCAAAATCCGTTTCCGCATCAATATAAATACGCCCCTTTGTCTTCCGGATGGAAAATTCTCCTTCACATCTTCTCAAAGCATATTTTATCTGCTGTACAAGTGCATCCTCAAACAAATACCGGTTTTTACCTTTTACACCGATTTCGGCATATTTTATCAAAAAAGACTTAAACATATTTTTTCCTTCCGTGTTTACTTAGTGTCTTGTATACTTACGAAGCATTGGAATTATATCATATAAATTCTGTAAAGTATAGTCGATTTCTTCCTTCGTCGTATATACAGAAAAGCTGAATCGTATAGTAGAATCCAATAAGTCCTTCTCCACCCCGATTGCTTTTAGTGTCGCAGAAACAGATGGTTTATTAGAAGCACACGCACTTCCTGCTGAAACATATATCCCCTTATCCTCCAACGCATGCAGCAGTACCTCACTTCTGACCCCGCGTACCGACAGACTTACAATATGCGGTGCAGCATCTATTCCCGTCAGGCCGTTAATTTTTACATCCGGGATTTTTTTCACTCCGTCAATAAAACGCTGCTTAAGCTGGTAAATCCGTGCATTTTCTTCATCCAGATTTTCATAGATTTTTTCAATCGCAAGTCCCATACCTGCAATTGCCGGAACATTCTCGGTTCCGGAACGCATGCCTTTCTGCTGTCCTCCGCCAAAAATAATCGGGCGTATTTTTATTTTTTCATTAATGTATAAAAAGCCGATTCCCTTCGGTCCGTGAATCTTATGTCCGCTGACAGAAAGCAGGTCGATATACATACGTTTCGGATATATACGGAATTTACCGTATCCCTGCACAGCATCCACATGAAATACAATGGCAGGATTATAGCGTTTTATCAGTTCCCCTGCCTGTGCAATCGGCTGCAAGGATCCGATTTCATTATTGGTATGCATAACGGACACCAATATTGTGTCCGGTCTCAATGCCCTTCTTAAATCCTCAAGCCTTATCCTTCCGTTTGTATCTACCGGAAGATACGTCACCTCGAATCCCTGCTTTTCCAGATACTGCATTGTCTGTAAAATTGCGGGATGCTCAATGGCCGTCGTAACCAAATGTCTTCCGGCTCGATAGTTCGCATACGCCGTCCCAATCAATGCAAGGTTATCCGCCTCCGTTCCTCCGGATGTAAACAGGATTTCCTTTTCATTGACCTTCAGATTCTTAGCAATAATTTCCCTTGCATGACGTATATATTTTTCACTTTCCACGCCTTTATTATGCATGCTGGAAGGATTCCCGTAGTCTGATGTCATTACTTTACAAACAAGCTCTGCTACACTGTCAAAGCATCTGGTTGTTGCTGAATTATCCAAATATACTTCCATTTCGGAAACACTCTCTTTCTTTATCGGTAAAAGATACCTTCTATTATCTTATTGTATGTTTTTTCCCTCTAATTGGTACATCAGAATAGATAAAACAGCCATGCCTACAGTCTCTGTTCTTAATATACGTTTTCCTAAAGTAACCGGTTTTACACCTGCTTCCAGCGCATACTGAATTTCACTCTTGTCAAAGCCTCCCTCCGGTCCGATAAAGAAGCCTATATGATTTCCGGGTTTTATGGAAGAAAACAATTCTCTTGTTTTAGACATGTCCTCTGCCAGTTCATACGGTATAAACAATATGTCCATCTTTTTTGCATATTCAATTGCCTGACGCATTGTCATTACATCCTGAATCTGTGGAATCAGGCTGCGCTTACTTTGTTTTGCGGCTGCCTCCGAAATCGCCTGCCAGCGCGTTATCCTGGAATGTTTCTTTTTTTCGTCAAGCTTCACAACACTTCGCACCATGGATACCGGCACAATCTCATATGCACCAAGCTCAACCGCCTTTTGTATTATCAATTCCATTTTGTCGGCTTTGGGAAGGCCCTGAAACAAAGTAATGCGGGACGGAAGCTCTACTCCGTCTTCCTTGATAAAACGAAGGGAGCAGACAATCTCCTCTCCGATTTCTTCTATTCCGCATCTGTATTCCCTGCCGTCGCTACCGTTACTGACTGCAATTTCTTCTCCTATCTTCATACGGAGCACATTTTTAATATGATTTACATCCTCACCGGTAATTACAATGCGGCTGCCTTGTATATTTTCGGGAGGAACAAAAAACTGATACATTCCCTTACCTCTTTAAAAGATTACTGCGGTTTACATGCCGTAATACTTACCCATTCGCCCTGATAGGTCACTTCCAGTATCTTAAGTCCGGCATCCGTTACAGCTTTTTTTACGGTTTCTTCTTTATCATCAATAATACCGGATGTAATGTAAATCCCGCCCTTTTTCAATTGGTGGACAATCACCGGTGTCAACGGCACGAGCACATCTGCCAGAATATTGGCTGTTACAATATCGTAGCACTCATATCCCACTTTATCCTGAACCTCTTTTTCGGTGATGATATTGCCAATCATCATAGAAAACTTATCCTGCGGAATCTGATTGCTTTCCATATTCTCTTTGACTGCTTCCTCTGCGCAAGGGTCAAGGTCTGTTCCCACTGCACTTTCTGCCCCGTACATCAACGACAAAATTGCCAGAATACCACTTCCGGTACCGATATCAAGGAGTCTGGTTTTTGGTGTTACATATTTTTTTAGCTGGCGGATACATAGCTGCGTAGTCTCATGCATGCCCGTGCCGAAAGCTGTACCGGGATCTATATGAAGAATCATTTTCCCTTTATCCTCTTCCTTCACTTCCTCCCACGACGGAATCACCAGCAAATCATCTATATAAAACTGATGAAAATATTTTTTCCAATTATTAATCCAGTCAAGGTCCTCTGTTTCATCTACCGTAATGCTGCCTTCACCGATATCACACCAATTACGCATATCTTCCAATGCTTCTTTCACCTGCGAAAGCAGTTCATCTATATCTGTTTCTGTATCCTCTTCCACAAAAAAACTCAGATACGCTATACCGTCATCCTCTTCCTCTAAAGGTGCAATATCAACAAACATTTGCTCCTTTTCCAATGCACTGAGCGGAATTTTATCCTCTATCTGTGCTCCCTCCAGCCCCAGATCGTATAATTCACTGATAATAATATCTTCTGCCGAAGTTATTGTTTTAATACGGATTCTCGTCCATTTCATCTGATTTTGTTCCTCCTGTTTTCAGGTATTGTATAATTCCCAAATGAATCGCCCACGCAGCCTTCTCCTGATATTCCTCCTCACAAAGCAGCTCTGCTTCCCTCTGGTTGGAAAGGAAACCACATTCTACGATTACAATCGGAAAGTGTGTATTCTTTAAAAGATAATAACCGGTATCCTCTTTTGCCACCCGTTCTTTTTCAGGTTGCAGCGTCTCAATCAACTGTTTCTGTAACAGTTTGGCTGCTCTTTCTCCTTCTTCACTTCCCCTGTAATAGAATGTTTGTGCCCCTGAGATTCTTTCATCCGGAAAAGAATTCTGATGGATGCTTACAACCAGCGCCGGCATCTTTCCGTTAATCATTTCAACGCGTTTTTTCATATCACGCATCTTACGGTTTGAACCGGTCTTCGGATAATCCCCTTCATCATCCTCGCGGGTCATAATAACCTTAATATCCTGCATTTCCAATAAAGCTTTTGTCCTTTTTGCAATTGCCAGGTTAATATCCTTTTCCAACGCGCCGTTAATTCCGACTTTTCCGGAATCGTCAGCGCCATGCCCTGCATCAATCACGACTGTTCTGTTTTTCAGGACTCCCTCAATTTTTTTGGATGTTACAAGGCGGGCTGCTTCTCTTGCAACAATAAGCATCGACAAAAACAAAAGAACAGCCATCCCATAAGTGACTAGCTTTTTATTATTTATCATAACCGGCTTACTCATACATTTTTAATGTATTTTATGAACACCGTCACTTAAACATTCATTATGATTTTACGAAGGCATCTATTACATCCCAGATTGCTTTATCCTCGTGACCAAGCTTCCATGCAGCGACACCGCCTATATTGTAAGTTTTCATCACAGTCAGCTTTGTTTCTATGGATGCTGCATCTTCAAGCCATACCTGATACAGAGTGTCTCCCATCTGAATCTCTCCGTAATTCTGGCAGGTTTCTTCATCCCAGACAGTCGGAACGCTGTATTTAGCAATAAATGCCGCTGCAGCCTCCATGCCCAGCGCCTCACTGGTTACCTCGCCATCCTTCGTTTTCCATACACGCGTATAAAACGGCAATGCATTGATAATTTTCTGTGCCGGAACATCCTCCAGCGTTTTTTCAATGCCGTCACGTACAAATCCGATGGACGCCACCGAACCGGCAACTCCGCCGCTTCCCCAGTGCTCATCATAACCCATGATAATAACATAGTCTGCAATAACACCCTGTTCCTTACGATTATAATGGGCAGAGGACTCTTTCGGCACATAATTATCAACCGATAATACAATCCCATTTAGACGGCATGCAATTGACAGCTCTCTTAAAAACTGCGTAAAATGCTCACCCGTATCCTTGGATAAGCTCTCAAAGTCAACATTAATTCCGTCTATATCATATTCTAAAACATAACTCATCAAATTGTGGATAAGCTTTTCACGCTTGCTTGTATAAGACAATACCTCATACGTATTGCATTCCAGAGAAATATTCTCAATCAGTGCCCATACTTCCATATTGCGGGAATGTGCCTTTTTCACATACTCATAGCTTGGAATCGCTTTGAAATCTCCCTCACTGCCCTCTAAGAAAAACCATGTCGGGGAAATCACATTCATCGTTCCGGTTCCGTTTACAACCTCATCAAAGGTATCGTTTCCGCTTTCAGTATAAACTGCATGCCAGCCAAGATTAATTTTATAATCTCTCTGAATAGACGTATATTCGGGTTCTTCATAATCCGCAACCGCAATCTCCTCTTCTGTTGTACGGTCGGTCAGATATTTATTTTCCACATAACCGATTAAGGCATCCGTTGTCTTAACCTTTGTCCATGTTTCCATCTCTTCAAGCACGGTAACTGTTTCCTGCTCTTCCAATTCTCTTAAAATCGGACTCTTGATACCACCCTTTACCCTTAGGTTGGTTGTTTTTTTGATAGAAGCACTTTCCCTGCTTCCCCATTGTGTCCTAAGCTGTATACGGTTTGGTCCGGTAAATAATTCATAAGAAAAATTTGTATATTGTTTTACAAAATCAAGCGCGACATAAAGTGTATCATTTTGCAGGACAGCTATTGTATAATCCATCTTTATGCCCTGTTCATTCACACTATACTCATCTGTCCCGACAGCAGTTATAATCTTTTCTGTCGGAGTCGTATATAAAAGCAGACTCTCATTTCTGTCATAATAAAATCGCTCGTTTAATAAATTCTGAACATCCTCTATATTCATATAACAGCGACCTTCTATCAGCTTTGCCTGTATATCAATCCGTTCATTCTGTAAAATGATTGCGGCAGCATCGTCTCCCGCACCGGATAAACCATAATATTCCTCTAAATCCTGTTTTTCCTTTGAATATGAAAAACGCTCCAGAAGCTTAACACCGAAGCTTCCTCCCAACACTAATAAAATGAGGGCAATCGCGACGATTGCCGGAATGAATTTTTTCATCCTTTGTTACCTCCTGACTGCCCTACATTATATCAAACTATTACCCTATCGTCATTATGATTTTTCTTAATGTTTTTTAAAAAATAGTCATTATACGGGGTCCTTTACCATTTTTTTCAGATACAAAGCAGTAACATTTATCTGTCATACAATTTTTCCCAAAAGGATTTTTGTGATATATTCAGATGTATGTTCGGATAAATCATAAAACGATAAGACAATACAGATGCGCCAAACGTGTAAAAATAAAATAATTAAACTATCTTCTTTAAACATGAATTATAATGTGTTAAATTATTAGGTTTGGAAATACTAATATCTGATCAAGCACGCAGCTTGTAAGACAACATCATGCAAAAGCATGATTCCTTGCTTTGAAAAAAATAGATTCAAGAAATGAATCGATGGATGAACAATCCTCCTTTCCTTACGGATTGTCCGACGCATCTGTAGTTGCAAGTATATGGTAAATTCTGAAAAAAAGCAAGAACTTTATAATTTTTTTATAAAATTTCATTCATTGATACTGTCGCGGTATTGACTTCCGAATTTATCCCATATAAAATACTGTTACATTCAGAAAATACAAGCATTTTCCGTAACAATCCGATGAGAATGCAGTATCTTAATAGTATAAAATATTTTGTCAATGTATTTGCTCTGCACAATTTTGCTGCGGAACTATGAAAGGTTGATAGTATATGAAAATAGAAAAAGTAAATGACCATCAGATTCGCTGTACTCTTACAAAAGCAGATTTAGCGGATCGTGAACTGAAAATAAGTGAACTTGCTTACGGTACAGAAAAAGCCAAGAGCCTGTTTCGTGACATGATGCAGCAGGCAGCGGTTAAATTCGGTTTTGAAGCAGATGACATACCTCTCATGATAGAAGCTATTCCGCTCAATTCCGATTGTATCGTGTTAATCATCACAAAAGTAGAGGACCCCGAGGAGTTGGATACCCGCTTCTCAAAGTTTGCTCCCTCGGTTCATGAGGAGGAAGAAACAATTGAAGAAGCTTCCGTAGCGGATTTATCACATACAGGTGAAGAAGTCCTTGATTTATTTAAAAAAATCAAAGACCATGCTGCTTCTCTTGCTAAAGCTGTTCCCGAAATATCCGAAAAGCCTGCAGAAACAGATAATAGTGACAGCACGGCAGCGGCAAATTCCCTTCGGATTTTTGTATTTGATTCCATGCATGATATTTTAAAGCCGGCAGGCTTTGTTACTTCATTTTACAACGGTGACAATTATCTGTATAAAGATCCTGCAGACGGACATTATCTGCTTGTGATTACACGCAGTAACAGTTCAAAGGATGCCTTTAACAGAACATGTAATATTCTCTCCGAATACGGACAGTTAAAAAAAGGAACCGTAAACAGTCAATGCTATTTTGCCGAGCATTATGAACTGATTGCCGGGCCCGATGCATTACAGAAAATGATGCTTTTATAATTGTATTTTCTGAGCTAAAAAAGGAAACCCCACAAACCGGGGTTTCCTTTTTGGTTGTTATGCGGTTTAAACCACATTGTATCATTTATTCCACAGTTGCGATTTTAGCCATTAAGGCTTCTATATCCATACCATGAACCATTGCTGCTTCTTCAAGGCTTTCTCCCTGAGCAGACGGACATCCTAAACAATGCATTCCCGCTTCCATTAATATAGGTGCGATTTTAGGATTTGTTCTTAAAATTTCACCGATTGTCATGTCCTTTGTAATTGCCATTTCAATCAACCTGTCCTTTCTTATTTTCTTCTATATATGGTAGTAACAACCTACTGTATACAAGCCATAGTATAATACTTTCGGGCCTTTCTTGCAACAATTGTTACACATTGGAATTATAACCAAAAAATAGTGTTTTTTTACACGTTTTGTATAGAAAAAAGAACACCACATCACTTGACGCTCAATTTCCCTTATTCTATAATTAATCTACAGTAAGTAACATAGTAACCGGATAACTTTTTATGAGTTATCCACAACTATTTATTAATCAATTTTAACAGGAGGCTACACAAAATGAGACCAGAATGGAACGGTTTTGTAGGCGGCAAATGGGAAAGAGAAATCAACGTAAGAGATTTCATCCAGAAAAACTATACTCCATATGACGGAGATGAGAGCTTTTTAGCCGGCCCTACACAGAACACAAAAGATTTATGGGCAATGGTAATGGATTTGTCCAAGAAAGAAAGAGAAGCAGGCGGTGTTCTTGATATGGATACCAAAGTTATCTCTACTATTACTTCACACGGACCGGGATACCTTGACAAGTCTAAAGAGACTATCGTAGGTTTCCAGACAGATAAGCCTTTCAAACGTTCTTTACAGCCATACGGCGGTATCAGAATGGCAGAAAAAGCTTGTGCTGATAACGGATATACAGTTGATCCTGAAATCAGCGAGTTCTTCTCAATTCACAGAAAAACTCACAATGCAGGTGTATTTGATGCATACAATGAAGAAATGAGAGCATGTCGTTCTTCACACGTAATCACAGGTCTTCCTGATGCTTACGGACGTGGACGTATCATCGGCGACTACAGACGTATCGCATTATATGGTATCGACAGATTAATCGAAGACAAAATCGCACAGAAGGCTTCTACAGGACGTGTTATGACAGATGATGTTATTCGTCTTCGTGAAGAAATCTCCGAGCAGATTGTTGCTCTTAAATTAATGAAAGAAATGGCAGCTTCTTACGGATGCGACATTTCTAAGCCTGCTACAAACGTACAGGAAGCAATCCAGGCTACTTATTTTGGATATTTATCAGCAGTTAAAGAGCAGAACGGTGCAGCTATGTCATTAGGACGTACTTCTACATTCATCGACTGCTATGCTGAAAGAGACTTAAAGAACGGAACATTTACAGAAGAGCAGATTCAGGAATTCATCGACCACTTCATTATGAAGTTAAGATTAGTTAAATTTGCACGTACACCGGAATACAACGCATTGTTCGCTGGTGACCCTGTATGGGTAACAGAATCCATCGGTGGTGTTGGTGTTGACGGACGTCACATGGTTACAAAGATGTCCTTCCGTTACTTACACACATTGGAGAACTTAGGTGCAGCTCCTGAACCAAACTTAACAGTTCTCTGGTCAACAAGATTACCTATCTCCTTCAAGAAATACTGTGCAAAGATTTCTATCACAACATCTTCCGTACAGTACGAGAACGACGATTTAATGCGTGTAACACACGGTGATGATTACGGTATCGCTTGCTGTGTATCTTCAATGGTTATCGGTAAGCAGATGCAGTTCTTCGGAGCTCGTGCTAACTTAGCTAAATGTTTATTATATGCATTAAACGGTGGTATCGATGAAGTTACCAAGAAACAGGTTGGTCCTAAGTATCGTCCTGTAACAGGTGATGTTCTTGATTACGACGATGTAATGGATAAATACACAGACATGATGGAATGGTTAGCAGATGTATATGTAAATACATTAAATGTTATCCACTACATGCATGATAAATATTGCTACGAAAGAGCTCAGATGGCATTACATGACAGAGACGTATTACGTTACTTCGCAACAGGTGTTGCAGGACTTTCTGTAGTAACTGACTCTTTATCAGCAATCAAGTATGCAACTGTTAAGCCTATCAGAGATGAGGACGGCATTATTGTTGACTTCGAAACAACAGGCGACTTCCCTAAATACGGTAACGATGATGACCGCGCTGATGATATCGCTCGTGACTTAGTTTCTAAGTTCATGACAATGATTAGAAGACATCACACATACAGAAATGGTTTCCCGACCATGTCCGTATTAACAATTACTTCTAACGTAACTTACGGTAAAGCAACAGGTAATACACCTGACGGACGTAAGAAAGGTCAGCCTTTCGCTCCGGGTGCTAACCCAATGCACGGTCGTGATACTCATGGCGCAGTAGCTTCCTTATCTTCAGTAGCTAAGCTTCCGTTCCAGGATTCTCAGGATGGTATTTCTAATACCTTTACAATTATTCCTGGCGCACTTGGAAAAGATGATAAGGTATTCGCTGGCGACATCGATATCGATTTAAGCAAATAATAATTATTCCGGAAAAGGACGATGTATATGGACCAAAAAAATATGATTGACGATCTTGTTGCTCAGCTCGACGCAGGAATGAGCAAGGGCGTAGGACATGTCAACGTTGATGTAGATGAAAATGCAGATACAACAAAAGAAGTTCAGACGCTTGGATGTACGGATTGCTCCAGAACCCCATTAGCATGCAGCGTTCCTACTCTTCATCAGGGATTGGATGATTATCAATAAAATAATATTAGGAGGAAATTATCATGGCAGCTTCAGCACCACAGGTAGACAACCTGGTTTCATTATTAGATGGCTATGCAACAAAGGGCGGTCATCATTTAAACGTAAACGTATTAAACAGAGACACATTATTAGATGCTCAGCAGCATCCGGAAAACTATCCTCAGTTAACAATTCGTGTATCCGGATATGCAGTTAACTTCATTAAGTTAACACCCGAACAGCAGAATGACGTTATTTCACGTACATTCCATGAGTCAATCTAATGACACCAGAGTCCCCGGTTTTACCGGGGGCTTTTTTAATTCTTGTTTATTTCAGCAAACAGTCCTGTTATCTCTGGTATTTTATCTTTGAAATGTGTATACTGTTCTTGATAGATAGCAATTCGATTTAAACTGCTTAAAAAATATAAATATAGAAAGGTGTGCAATTATTATGAAAGGTAGAATTCATTCTTTAGAAAGCTTTGGAACAGTTGACGGACCGGGAGTAAGATATGTTGTATTCTGTCAGGGTTGTCCAATGAGATGTGCATATTGCCACAATCCCGATACATGGCCGATAGACGGTGGTACGGAAATGGAGCCTTCTTATATTATGGAGCAATACGAAAGAAATAAGAGCTTTTATGCTAATGGCGGCGGCTTGACTGTTACAGGCGGTGAACCACTTCTTCAGGTTGACTTTTTAATTGAGCTTTTTACACTTGCTAAAGAGGATAATGTGCATACCTGCATTGACACATCAGGTATTACATTCAAACCCGGCAATACAGCCTATATTGCAAAATTAGATAAACTGATGGAGCTTACTGATTTGGTCATGTTAGACATAAAACATATTGACCCCCAAAAGCATAAGGAACTGACCTCTCAACCCAATGACGGCATCCTTGCTTTTGCAAAATATCTGGAAGAAAAAAATGTCCCTATTTGGATTCGTCATGTTGTTGTCCCTACTATTACGGATGATGACAAGTACCTCTTTGAGCTGGGATATTTTATCGGACAATTATCAAACTTAAAAGCATTGGATGTTCTGCCATATCATGATATGGCTAAGCCCAAATATGAAAACCTTGGTATGGATTATAAATTAAAGGACCTTCCACCGCTGGATAAGTCTGTTGCCTTGGAAAAAAAGAAGGTCATTTTGGAAGGAATTAAAAAAAGACGTTCTGAAATGTCTAAATGATAAATATTTATTAAATAACAATGAAATGATATGTAGAAATATGTAAAACATCTTGTGCTATTTGTCGATTTATATTAAAATGTCTCTAGATGTGATACATCGTAGGATGTCATTTCATCATGATTTGATAAATAAGGAGGTCATATATTATGGCATATTGTATTGGTGATTCTTGCATCAGCTGTGGTTCCTGCGAAGGACAGTGCCCTGTAGGTGCTATCTCTATGGGAGACGGACAGTTTATAATCGATGAAGCAAAATGTATCGATTGTGGTTCTTGTGCAGGACAGTGCCCTGTAGGTGCTATCTCTGAATCATAAAGTAATCTATAATAAAAACCGGCAGGAAACTGTCGGTTTTTATTATTATTAAAAGCTATACCCCCTCTTATTTGGTAGTAAAGTGAAATAATCTTCCGTTCTTTTTCTTTCGGTTCTGCATGTTATCACGTATCATATAATCCAGTTTTTTAAAATACTCTTCCTGCTGCTTTTGATATTCCTTATGCTGCTGTTCCTGTTCCTGCGCAGCAATTCTGAATTGATAATCTAATTCCTTAATAACCGACTCTTTAATATCCTCTGCCAATTGTTCATTGCTTTCCTGTACGGCTTCTTTAACCAGCCCTTTGAGCAATAGCTGCAAACGATATGATTTCTCTTCTTTTTCATTTTCAAAAGAAAGAGTCCGTGGTGTATATTCAGCCGATGGCAGCTTCATAGCCGGATATTCATTGGGCAATTCGAGCATTGAGCGGATTCCTCTTAACTGAATTCCCTTTTCTTTTAATTTTTTAATCTTGCAGAACCTTTCGACATCATCCTGCGTATAGTAGCGGTGTCCCAAATCATTCCTTTTAATCGGAAGCTGCAATTCTTCTTCCCAATAGCGCAATACATGTGCTTCTACATTTATAAGCTTTGCCATTTCTGAAATCTTATATTGTTTTTCCTCTACCATATTTTCTCCTTTCCAAAAAGCAATGCAATTTACATAAGATTCATATATAAGCCGTTTTTATATAGAAAAAGAGGATAAAATATCTTTATCCTCTTTCGTACATTTCTTTTATTGTGGTGCAAAATTTTTCTTTGCCAGATTAGCAAACCGGGTATATTTTGCCATCCATGCCAGTTCAACTGTTCCAACAGGACCGTTACGCTGCTTCCCGATAATGATCTCAGCCACTCCCGGCTTTTCCGTATCTTTATTGTAATAATCGTCCCTGTAAATAAACATAACCACATCGGCATCCTGCTCAATTGCTCCCGACTCACGCAAATCCGACATCATAGGCCTGTGATCCGGCCGTTGTTCTACTGCACGACTTAGCTGTGACAAAGCCAGCACCGGTACATTCATCTCTCTTGCCAATGCCTTTAAGGAACGGGAAATTTCTGAAATTTCCTGCTGTCTGGATTCACTTCTTCCTCCACCGCTCATTAATTGCAAATAGTCAATAATAATCATATCGAGCCCATGCTCTAGCTTAAACTTCCTGCATTTTGAGCGGAGCTCCTGAATGGAAATACCCGGCGTGTCGTCAATAATCAATTTTGATTTGCCGATTACTCCTGCCGATTCAATAAGCTTCTCCCATTCGTTCTCATCGAGTTGTCCGTTTCTAAGATGCTGTGCATCAACACTGGATTCTAAGGAAAATAAACGATTTACAAGCTGCTCCTTTGACATTTCAAGTGAAAAAATGGCTACCGGTCTTTTCAACTTAAATGCTGCATGTTGCGCAATATTTAATACAAATGCAGTTTTGCCCATGGACGGACGTGCCGCAATTAACACAAGGTCTGCAGGCTGCATACCTGAAGTCATAACATCCAAATCAAAGAATCCTGTTGCAATACCGGTAATATTACCGTCATTCATGGATGCTGCTTCTATACGTTGCAGGGCATTCATGACAATTTTCCGAATCGGAACATTATCTCCGGTGTTCCGACGCTGCACCAAATCAAATACCTGTTTTTCGGTATCCTCTAAAATCACTTCCAGACTTTCTTTTCCGGCATAGCAATTATTTTCAATCTCACCAACAAGACGAATCAATTTACGGAGAGTTGATTTTTCAGATACAATTCTTGCATAATAGCGTACATTAGCAGAGGTAGGAACCGCTGTTATGATATCACGGATAAATTCCAGACTGCTGACCTCCGGCGGTACATCCTTTTCCTTCAGCCTATCCTGCAGCGTTACAATATCGACCGGTTTTCCTTCATCATGTAACTCCACCATGGCAGAAAATAATACGCCATATTGTTTATTATAAAAATCCTCCGGGAGGATAATTTCGGAGGCAATCGTAATAGCCTCCTGATCTAAAATCATGGAGCCGATTACCGATTGTTCTGCTTCTATGCTGTGAGGTAATACCCTCTTAAGCAATGCTTCTTCTGCTGCCATTTCTACTTTCCTATCTGTATACTTTTTATCCCGGGACTGTCTCCGGCAGATTATTCAAATACTATACTTCTTTTACTTTTACCTTGAGAATACCTGTTACTTTTGGATGAAGCTTTACCTTAACCTCATATACTCCAAAGCTCTTGATGTTCTCTTCCATTTGAATTTTCTTTTTATCAATTTCCACGCCGCACTGTTCCTTAAAGGCCAGCGCAATTTCCTTAGAGGACACGGAGCCAAAGGTTCTTCCGCCTTCTCCCGCACGAAT
This sequence comes from Lachnospiraceae bacterium, assembly GCA_016294075.1. Classification (GTDB taxonomy): domain Bacteria; phylum Bacillota; class Clostridia; order Lachnospirales; family Lachnospiraceae; genus RGIG8767. The sequence goes on from JAEDCQ010000003.1 coordinate 24,580, forward strand.
TGATACAATAATCTCCTTCGTTTCTAATTCCTTTGCAAAATTCTGCGCTGCCTCTAACTGTTCCTGCGCAACCTTTTCCTGATTGGACTTCTGCAATTTTAAATTGTTCAAATTCTCAGCGGTTGCTGCTACTGCCATTTTTTTAGGGAGCAGAAAGTTTCTTGCATAACCGTCATTTGCCTCAATAATATCTCCCTTTTTTCCTACGGATTTTACATCCTGCAATAAAATAACCTTCATATTAATCTAATTCTCCTTCTTCAAGCATTTTATCAAGTGTATTTTTTATTGCCTTAATCGCTTCAAAAATTGTCATCCCTTCCATCTGGCAGCCGGCAACATTCAAATGACCGCCACCACCGAGCCTTTCCATAATGACCTGAACATTTACCTCATCAATGGAACGTGCACTTACATAAATTAATCCCTGATACTCCGTCAAAATAAAGCTTGCTTTAATTCCCTTAATATTCAAAAGCTCATTCGCAGCCTGTGCCCCTACCACAGTCGGGCTCTGCACATCTTCACTTGTACATGTGGAAATGGCATAGCTGTTACGATAAATCTCCGCCTGGCTGACTGCGTCTGCCTTTGCTTTATACTCCATAACGTCATCACGGAACAGCTTCCTCACACGGGTAACATCCGCACCGGCTCTTCTTAAATATGCCGCAGCTTCAAATGTACGGACCCCTGTTTTTGTCATAAAATTATTTGTATCAATCACAATACCGGCATACAGGCAATCTGCTTCACCCGATTTAACCTTAATTCCGTCACTGATATACTGTAGAATCTCCGTAACCATTTCACAGGTAGATGAGGCATATGCTTCCACATAGGATAAAGTTGCATTCTCAATCGTCTCAACCCCCTGTCTGTGATGGTCAAGCACTACAATTGACTTACATATTTTTAATAGCTCGGGACATTCGGTAATACTTGGTTTATTAACATCAACTACGACAAGTACCGTACCTGCTCCTGCCAGATTCTTTGCATGCTCACTTGTTACAAGCATGTCCTCTTCATAATCCTCTGTCAGGAATAAATCCCTTAACGGCTGCACCGATGTCGTTACGTCATTCAAAACAATATGGGCTTTTCTGTCTAACTCTCTGGCAATCCGGTAAATTCCGACAGCCGCACCGAAGCTGTCTACATCCGGAATACGGTGTCCCATGATGATAACGCGATCCTTGCTGGTAATAATCTCTCGCAAAGCATGAGCCTTTACTCTTGCTTTTACACGCGTATTCTTTTCAATCTGCTGACTCTTTCCGCCATAATATGTAATCTGCTCCGTGGTTTTCACAACAGCCTGGTCGCCACCCCGTCCTAAAGCAAGATCAATGGCCGTTCTTGCAAATTCATAATTCTGCAAATACGTCAGTCCGTCCAGACCGATGCCGATACTGATTGTAACTGCCATTTCGTTGCCGATATTTACAGTTTTGACTTCCTCCAGAATATCAAATTTACTGGCCTGTAACTGCATCAGGGAACGTTTACGCAGAATAATGAGATACTTATCTTTTTCAATTTTTTTGGAAATACCATCCAGGGAGGCAATATATTTATTAATTTTACGATCAATTAATGCCGTCAGAAGAGAACGACGAACCTCCTCAACACTTTCTAACGCTTCCTCATAATTATCCAAATATAAAAGACCAACCACAAGCGACTGCGCATCATTTTCTCTTAACGCAATTTTAAGTGCTGTCTCATCGAACAGATATACCGCTATCAGATAGCCGTTATATCCCTCCGGACTGATAATATCACTGTTCTCTGCCATTTCTTTCAAAGAAACCTTGCGGCATTTTGCAAGAAATTCGCTGCCTTCATAAGAAACCTCAACCTCAGTTTCATCTAAATCACCCGGCAGCTTGTCCCTTGACAGTTCCGGTATCAGGGTAGAAATTGCCTTACGATATCCCTTTCCCTTATGTACTACGTTTTCAAATGCCTTATTTGTCCAGAATATCCTTCCGGAATCATCTAACAGCACATACGGCACCTCTAATTCTCGTAAAAGCTGTCTCTGTATCTGTCCGTACTCTGTCGCAAAACTGATTAACTCATTCATGATAATCGGTTTATTATTATGTGAAAACAGAAGTATAATGGCAAAATAGAAAACAGCAAATGCAGTCAGCATCAATGCAGCTTCAATATCTAAAAACCATACCGCCAAATCAACTGCACAAAGAAGCACTCCTAAATAAATGGAAATATGAAGGTACGACTTCAATACTCCTTTAATTTTGATTTTATTCTTCATGAGAAAACCATGCCTTTCCAAATAAAACGCAACTCTATTTTAATAATCATATATTCCCATATGAGAATAATTTAATCCTTCCAATCCATACTTTGATATTATAACAGAAAGTCCCCTCAAATTCTACATCTATATCATGTGGTACATCGCATGATAACGGAATATCTTGCCCTTTTCTACATAAATTTTTCTTTTCCGATTGTTTAATATTCATCTAAAGGTTCTTATCAAAATTCAGATTTTCGATAAAATAAGCTTGAAAATCCGCGTCCTGAGAAAGATATTTTTCCTCCGAGCTTATTCTCAAATCATAGATTTCCTTATCCGTCAGACTGCCTGTAAGATAAGCCTTCGTTCCCCGTAAAGAAGCATTACCGATTGTCTCTGTCTTTCCCTTTAGTTCCCTCGGAAGCAGACCAATACCGATTGCTTTTTCAATATTTAAAAAATAACCGAAGCCACCTGCCAGGTAGACCTTTTTAATTTCTTCCGCAGAAATATCTGCCTCCTTCAGAAGAATCCTTATAGCTGAAAATACCGCTGATTTTGCAAGCTGTATCTGACGAATATCATTCTGGGTAATCCGCAGCTTTCCTACCGGATACCCCTTCTCAAAGTAGGAATCTGCAAGCATCCCCGTTTCATCAACCAGATTATTCTTCAAGAGTTCATATACTGCTTCCAGAATACCGGAGCCGCAAAATCCAACCGGTGCTTTCCCTTGAATTGTCTTAGTTTTTATTTCTCCGTTTTCAATTGTCATCCCGCTGACTGCTCCGTCCACACTTCCGACTCCGCAGGAGATATTCGCTGCCTCAAAAGCAGGTCCCGCCGGTGCCGATGTGACATATGCTTTCCCTGCTCCGTCTGTTAACAGCATTTCCGCATTTGTTCCCAAATCCAGAAATAAGCAGGGATTTTTCTCATATATAACTGCCTGCATAGCGGCCCCTATCAGAACATCCCCGCCGACATACGCAGATATTCCCGGACTTATACTTACAGGAACAGGTCTGCTTAACAGGCCGAGTTCTTCCGCATCTGTATCAATCCTATCCAGCGTAACCGGAGAAAACGGATATCTTCCGAGTGTCTCACAGGAATAGCCCATTAATAAATGTACCATTACCGTATTTCCGCTGATACCAATTTTTTTTAGTGATTCCGGATTGATATCTTTTGTTAATAAAGAAATATCTTTCTGCATTCCCTGAATTAGAATCTGCTTCAGCAAAGCCTTTCTGCCATTATTGGACTGTTCCATCCGGCTGACAACATCTGCACCGTAGCTTCTCTGAGGATTTGTTGAAGAGAGCACCTTGCATGTTTTTCCACTTTCCATAGAGAATAATTCATATGCAAGAGTCGTTGTTCCTAAATCGATGGCGATGGCATAGTCTGTATCTTCCGGAATATTTTTATTTGTCTCCGGATATTCTGTTACTGCGGTAAATACTTCTGTCGGCACAAAGATTTTACAGGGTTGTTCCGGATATGCCTGACATGCGAGACGCCAGCCGTTTTTCAGTTCTTCATCTGTTAACAGCATTTTATCTTTTTCCGTTACCAAAAGACTGCCTTCCAATAGCTGTATTTTACAAGCTCCACACGTCCCTCTTCCGGCACAGGGCGCAGAAATTATAATATTTTCGTTTTGCAGTGTATGATAAAGAGACATCCCCTTTATCAGAGGGATGTCTCTTTTTAATTTATCTGAAAAAATAACCTCTATCTGCATTTTACCTTCTCCAACTGCCCTGTCTTATTAAGCAATACCATAACGGCCGGAATCAGTACAAGCTGAATAATAATACCCGGTATCGCATTAAGGAATGCCCCGGCTATGAATGCCTGATATGTAAATCCGTTTTGTCCGACTCCCAAAAGAACCATCTGAGCAATGCCCCATACAATACGTCCGCTGAGCATCGCAATTATCAGACAGCGATACAAAGCAAAAATGCACTTCCAGCGGGAACGCTCATATAAAAATCCGATTACAAACCCATATGTCATTAATTCAAATGCCATACCGATTGCCATTGGGTAAAGAATCGGCATGCCAAATATTACAGAACGTAGAAGCGGAGTCACAAAGCCGACTGCCAAACCATATTTCCAACCGCAGATTAATCCGCATAAAAGAATCGGTATATGCATCGGTAACAGCATTTTCCCGATTTGAGGTATCTGTCCCGTAAAAAACGGAAGCACCAATCCGAGTGCCATAAACATAGCCGCCAGAGCAAGATTTTTAATATTACTGTTCTTCATGTAAATCTCCTGTTTGTAAAAAGCATCTTTTTATTCTGTCAGTTTATTACATTGTATAACTGCCCCAATGAGATTTTCAAGTATTTTGTATATTACATCTTCAAAATATCCATCATAATCTCAACATTTCCGGATTTATACTTATTTTTATGTATGGCAGAATTAATATTCCGGACTACAGGCTTTCCCTCCAGCGGTAGAATTACAATCTCCCCGTTCTTACATTCCTTTTCCACCAACCGCTTAGAAAGTACCGCAATTCCCCGTCCATGAATAACTGCATTTTTGATTGCCTCTGTATTTGTACTGCAAAAAATCCGCTTTAAATGCAACTGATTTTCTTCAAACAGCCTTTCCATCTGATTACGTTCGGCACTGCCGCTTTCCCTGCTGATATACAATTCATTTTCCAGCATGGATAAGGTAACTTTTTTCTCTTTTGCCAGATGATATTCCTTTCCGCATATTAATACCAGCTCGTCTTCACAGACAGGAGAAATATCCAATTCCGTGCTTTTCAGGATTCCCTCTACAATTCCAATATCAATTTCATTACTCAGAATCATTTTTTCAATGTCTGAGGAGTTGGCAACCACTACACTAATACAGCATTCCGGCATCCGCTCTTTTGCCTTATCTAAAATATCATCAATCAGACAGGTACCGACTGATACACTACAGCCAACCCGCAGACTTGTTTTTTCTCCCGCTTGACTCATGGCTTCCTCCATTTTTTCAAAGGAATCTAAAATGTGACGGGAAAAAGAGAGCATAAGCTCTCCTTCCTTTGTCATATATATTTTTTGTGAAAGTCTTTCAAAAAGTTTTACTCCGTAATACTGTTCCAATTCCCGAATTGCCTGACTTACGGTTGGCTGCGAGATATGCAGACGTTTTGCCGCTGCGCTCATTCCTCCCGCATCTGCCACTTCCGTGAATATTTTTAAATGTCGAATTGTCATTTTTGAAATCTCTCCTGTTTCTATTTATACAGCACCTAAAAGAACGTAAATAAGTGTTCCGACTACACCACTACCCAAAATAATGGATATAGCATTTGCTTTATATCTGCGAAGTATCCATAACGCTGCTAAAAATATGGCAAGCTCCACAAAACGGATATCTGTTAATACAATATCATACAGCTCTGCTTTAAACAAACCCAGCATTAAAATAGATGCCCCTGCGGATGCAATCAGTGCAACAACTGCCGGTCTTAATGAACCAAGCACTACCTGTACACCACTTACGGTCCGGTATTTATAGTAGAAATGTGCCAGGGTAAGACAGATAATAAATGACGGAATAATACAACCGATGGAACAGAGAAGTACTCCGGGAATTCCGGCAAGCCGCATTCCCACAAAGGTTGCCGAATTAATAGAAATCGGTCCCGGTGTCATTTCCGCAACTGTAATTAAATCCGAAAACTCTTCTAACGTCATCAAACTGTATATTTCCACAATTTGTTCCTGAATCAGCGGAATCGCCGCATATCCTCCGCCTACACTAAACATTCCAACCTGAATAAAAGCGAAAAATAATTTTAATAATAACATTTATCGTACCTCCTTCTTTCTTCTAAGAGTAAAAAATAAATCAATCAGCCCGATTCCAAGACATGTAAAGATAATCAGCATGGCACTGACATCTAAGATGTAGGTAGCAATAAATGCAATTATCATCATTGCAATATATAATACTCTTTTTGTTTTTACAACATTTCCGGCAAGATTAATCACAACATCAAATATAACTGCTGCCACACCGGCTCTCATAACCTGTAATGCAATAGCAATATATGGATTGGTACGGAACTGTTCATAAAATACGGAGATAATCGAAATAATAATCATAGGCGGCAGAATCGTTCCCAAGACTGCTGTCAGCGAACCGATTACACCGGACATACGATATCCAATTATAACAGAAGCATTTACCGGAAGAGGTCCCGGAGCCGATTGTGTAATAGCCGTTACATCCAGCATTTCATCTTCTTCCAGCCACTTTAACTCTTCGACAAACTTCTTTTTCATCAGTGAAACAATAACAAAACCACCACCAAAGGTGCATGCACTTAACATAAACATCGATTTGAACAATGTCCATAATTTACTATAGTCTTTTCTCATAATAACCTCCGCCTTCATTTTTCTTTTCGAAATAAAGATAGCATGGTCATTATTATTTGTAAAATACATATATTTTATTATTCCTATAGGTATTTGCCTATGTGCTTGCATATAATTTAATGCGGTACGGATTCTTCTGTACCGCATTAAGTTTGCATAATATACAATACTCCCAATGTCCCCGGTCCACAATGAGATGAAATGACACCACCGGCTCTTGTAATCAAAATTTCATCAAAATGATTTAACTGCTTCAGGTATTCGTAAACGCTGTCGACAATCGCACCGTCACATCCGGAATGGGTAATAAATACTCTGTCTTTTTTTGCCTGCAATAAATCAGCTTCCATATCCTTCGTATAATCCATAATAACAGACATCATTTTACCCCTGTATTTTTTCGTTGCATGCATGGCACCATCCTCTACCACAATCTTAGGATGAAGCTTTAACATATTTCCGGCAAGTGCGGAAACACTGCCGCACCTTCCGCCACGATGAAGATATACCAATGTATCAACTACAAAGCTTGCACGAACCATCGGCTTTTGTTCTTCTATATAGGTTACAATCTCATCCCTTAACTTTCCTCCCGACACCATAATAGCTGCCTCTATTACAAGCAGACCGATTCCTGTCGATAGATTTGCAGAATTAATTACACTTACCTTGTCGGTAATTTCTAATTCTTCTGCTGCCATACGAAAAACATTTGCCGTCGTAGACATACTCTCAGAGATACAGAAAATAACCATCTCATCTCCATTTTCCGCAATAGGTCTCATTGCATCCATAGCATCTTCCAATCCAACTGCGGAGGTCTTGGGGGTTGTATCCTTTTCATCCGACCATTTATAAATTTCGTCCGGTGTAATCTCCTGTCCGTCCTTATATTCTTTATCCTCCATGACAATATGTAACGGGATAATGGATACATTATATTTTTCAATTAATTCTTTTGAAAGATCACATGTACTGTCTGCTAAAATCTTAATCATATTTCCCTCCGATTATTTTTTTCACAACCTCTATTCGATTTCTCCGTCCCATTCAATAATTCCACCAAATTCTACGATGATTGCCCTTATTGGATGGAATAAAATAATCTGCCATCTGTTTATCGTCCGCTTCATGCCTTCCCACGCAAAACCCACTTATGGAATTTTTGCAGCAAACATGCTGACGGAATGGATAAAACTACTACAACCAACACAAAGAGCGCAACGTTTCTTATGTAATACAGACTTGGTACGATATCGATAAATGAATATCCGAACAATTCTACAAACAAACCATGTATTCGGATTTGATAATTGAATTCCCGATATGTAAAAAAATACCTGCGGCAAATCCATTTTTTCGCCCATAAGAACACGAACTATCAAAAAAATTAAACAGGTCGAATAAAAGGCCAAAATAAGCGGCAGTATTCTTCTTTTAAAAAAGCCGTTCAGATAATCAGGTTTTTCTGTATAGCTCTTATAAAGTCCGTAGCCGGAGCATAACAAAAAATTCCCACAAAGAAATAACCAATCGGAACAAATACATCCAATCCATGAACAATATATTTCGGGTTCAGCCAATATGCACACGTTTTTTGACCAATATGGTGAAGCATAATACATATTGCGAAAAAACCCTGCAAAGCTTTTGTCTGCGAAAAGAGACATAAACCCTTCATTCCATGTGTTTTTTCTATAGAATTTTGCACCCCGAAACAAAATTACAGCTAATACCGGAAAATAAATACACTATCTTATCCATCCCCATATCCCCTTTTAAATGTATTACTTTTTTGGCCGGTTTCTCCAAACCAGAATCGTTTTACTATAATAGTTTTTCCGCCCACTCAGTTTCCCTGAATCCTGTAAGTACCATATCTCCGTCAACTATAAGCGGACGTTTTACAAGCATTCCATTTGTAGCAAGAAGCTTTAACTGTTCTTCTTCACTCATAGTCTGCAGTTTATCTTTAAACTGCAGATTCTTATACATAATCCCACTCGTATTGAAGAATTTCTTAAGTGGCAGACCGCTCTTCTCATGCCACTGTTTCAATTCATCATAAGTAGGATTATTCTCCACGATATGACGGTCAACATATGTAACATTATGTGTGTCCAACCACTTTTTGGCCTTCCGGCAGGTGGAACAATTTGGATATTCTAAAAATAGCATCGTATTATACCTCCGTAAATATACTATAGAATCATATGCCTAAAGTCGTCAATAAAAATAATCCTTATGCCGAAGTTTTCCGGATAAAAAGCACCGCATCATAATCGTTTATTTTCCGCAATATTCATATAAAATCCTTATAAGTTCACCAACCTGAAGCGGTTTTGTCAAATGTCCGTTCATTCCGGCCTGCCCGGCTTTTTTTACATCCTCGATAAATGCATTTGCCGTCATTGCAATAATAGAAATCTCTGCCAATTTCAAATCAGGAAGCTACCGGATTTGCCTTGTTGCCTCATAACCATTCATAATCGGCATTTGAATGTCCATAAAAATCATCTCGTAATATCCTGTCTCATGGTTTTTTATCATTTCAAATGCTTCGCTTCCATTCACGGCACATTCCACTTTTAATCCGGTTTCCTGTATTAATTCAGTGGCAATTTCACGATTAATTTCGTTATCCTCCACCAACAATACTGTTTTTCCAAAAAAATATTCCACATACCGTAGCTCTCCAAATGTCTGCCGGACATCAAAACTTGCTTTATCTTCTTTTGCCCCATCAGCTAATCGAATCGGAAGAGTTACCCTTATATTCGTTCCTACACCTACCCGGCTCTCAACCTCCATAGCTCCTTTCATTAAATCAATCAGCTTATGCGTTATTGCCATCCCAAGTCCTGTTCCTGCAATTTCGTGAACATCGTTCTCTTTTCGAACATAAGGTTCATATAAATGTTGCAGAAAATCCTTGTCCATTCCAATACCGGTGTCCTTACACTGAAATATCAACTGTTTGTCATCCATGGAAATCTGAACATCCACAGTCACTTTTCCTTCTTCCGTGTACTTTACCGCAAGTTCTGAATAACAAATCTTGGAGCATTATCATTTCTGTATTTCGCAATATCCTGCGACCAATACTCTGCGATTTGCAAACTCAATTATTGCAAATAATAATACCATCAATTATACATTGGATATCTGATTACCGTAATACGAAATAAACTTATCCAATTGCTTAACGTCACATCCTTTTTTCTCATAGTATTCAAGCATCTCATCAATCTTCTTCAGGTCGTAGCTTGTCACACAATCAGAAATCACATGTACCTTGAAACCTGCCTTTGCCATATTATAACTTGTTGACTTCACACAGGCAGTAGCATCAGCACCACATATAAAGAATTCGTCGATTTCACTGTCTGCAATAAACCTGGCGAAATCTTCACTGGTTAATGCATTGGCTTTCGTTTTCACAAAGATATGGTCTGATACCACCGAAAGCTCCGGTACAAGTTCGGCTCCTTTTGTATCCGGCTTGAAGGTTCTTGTTCCGTCAGTAATATTGTTGTGCTTAATATAAACAACGTACATTCCCTGACTTTGTGCCCAGGAGATTGCATTATTTATTTTGTCGATAATATCCCTGTAATGCTTTGTAATATCATTTTGAATATCAATAACTACTAATGCCTTGCTCATTTTCTCATACCACTTCCTTTTTGCAGATTGGATGCCTGATTACGGTCTTCCATTTTTCCGGAGCGACCTTTCTTGCATCAGACATATAGATTTCGTGATGCAGTCTGCCATTACTAAAATCATTTCTATATCCGTTCTCTTTGATATATTGATTCATAAGAGCAACTGTTGCAGGCTCATCATCAAAAGGCCCATGATGCATAATCTGAACACATAAGCCTTCTTCCACAGTCAAATATTCTGCCTTAGAACAATCTATTTTCTTCTTTGCAGATGCGGTTTTTACCGCCCAGTCAAAATCCGCTTTTGTCACAAAATCAGGAAGTCTGATTACTGATATCCAGTTAAACTCCGCTTTACTACTATAATCACAGCCTTCTACTCCTTCCTGCCACCAAAAACCTTCCAGCGGAGGAACCACATACTCAAAAAATCCCTCTATTTTATAGTCAGCCTTGTAACTCATTTTCAGAGTGTATGCCACAGCATACAAAATTCCCACAGCCTGCTGATATGCACTGCCTTCCTCATTGGGATTTCCCTTTCCTCTTACTGCAATATAGTTTGCCTTCGGAACCGTCACAATCTCCGGTGTATTCTTAGGCATGTAAAATTCCTTATACTCTTTCTTAAAGTTAAATGCCATTTTACTCAGACCTCCTTAAATGAGCCAATTTCAATAAGATTTCCCTCCGGATCGGCAATATAGCAGGTTCTCTGACCCCAAGGTTCTGTCGTTGGTTCCATAATACTTTCGGCACCGGCTGCAATTACTTCTGTGTAGGTCTTATCAACCGCTGCATGGTTATCTACGCTGAGTGCAATCTCATAATGTCCATTCACACCTTTACAATACGAGAATGTCCTATTTGTCATTTTTTCAAAATCACTTTTTCGATATAAAAGAAATAGCGTTCCATCCTTTTCAAGAAAGACATTCGAAGTATTCTCATCTTCCTTTATCTCGAACCCCAGAACATCACGATAGAATCTGACCATAACAGCCATGTCATCAACAAAAATTCCAAATCCGTCTAATCTCATTTCACTTATTCCTTCCTATATTTTTCTGTTAGTTCTACAGCGATATTAAAAAGTTTCTGCATTATGTCTTCCGGTTCAATGATGGTAACCTTATCTCTCATTGAAAGCATCCATGACAGTACTCCCTCGTCATCAGCATAATCGTGTTCAAATAGGAGTTTTCCGTCCGGAAGTTCTGTAAAAGACTCTATTCCATATTCCTCAATCAGATGCCATTTAAGTGATGCATCAAAAACAGCTTTTATTTTCCCCTTTGAAGGAAACACTCTCTCATATGATAAATCAGGCATCGGCACGTCGCTTCTTTTTTCAAAGTTTCTTACGTGTGCAATTTCTGCCATTCGGTTCAGCTTGAACATCCTGAAATCATTTCTTAGCAGGCAGTACCCGTACACATACCAGCTTGACCATTTGAAAATCAGATAATATGGCTCAATCTCCCTTTCTGAGTTTCCTTTTGGTGCATAATATTCAAATTTTAATATTCTTCCCAGTTCAATTGCATCCTGTATCAGTTCGATTTTAGGTGATATAGAATCCTTATTCCAGGAAGATAAGTCAATAAGAATTGATTCTGAGCCACTGACAAACTCTGTGGAACCAGCCTTGATTTTCTCCATAAGCTGACCATAATAATGACTGCCGCTCACACTATCCAGACTTCTTAATCCCGCCATGATCATTTGCATATCTTTAGATGAGAGAATCGTCCTATCCATTCTGTATCCATCCATTATGCTGATTCCACCACCGGTACCCTGTGATGTAACAATCGGAATTCCAGCTCTGCAAAGATCATCAATATCTCTATTAATTGTTCTTTTTGAAACTTCAAACACTTGTGCCAGTTCCGGGGCAGTCACCTTTTCTTTCTGTAATAGAATAGAAAGAATCCCAATAAGTCTATCTATTTTCATATCGCTTTCACTTCCTGATTTATTCTAACATCCACAACATGACATCCGTATGTCATGTTTGTTTAATAATATACAATATTTTTCAAAAAATCAAAAATCAAAAAAAAATCAAAAAATACCTTGTCCCTTTGACACTTCTGTAACTGAAAAAGAACATCCCATAACCAGTAAAATTTACAGGTCTGGAATGTCCCCTTTACGCTAAAAAACCTTCTTTTTTCTACTGTTGACCATTACCTTGGAAAGTAAAACTACCGTCTCCACATGCCCGCTTTGCGGAAAATTATCAAACGCCCTCACTTTTTTCAGTTCATACCCATTGTTGCAAAGATATGACAAGTCGCGGGCAAGTGTTGCCGAATCGCAGCTGACATATACAATACGTTCAGGCTGCATCTGCACCATTGTTTTAAGACACTCCTCATCACAGCCCTTCCGTGGCGGGTCTACTACGATTACATCGGCATAAATGCCTTCGCTCTCATATTTCTGCGGTAATACTTCCTCTGCTTTGCCAACGAAAAATTCCGCATTTTTAATCCGGTTCCGATCTGCGTTTGCCACAGCATCCTCTATCGCCTGCGGAATGATTTCCACACCATAGACCTGCTTTGCTTTACGTGCCAGGAATAAAGATATCGTGCCGATGCCGCAGTACAAATCCCAGACCGTTTCATTCCCTGTCAATGCAGCATATTCCAATGCCTGTTTGTAAATTCGTTCTGTCTGAATGGGATTCACCTGGAAGAAAGATAATGGGGAAATTGTAAAGGTCAAATCTCCGATTGTATCCTCTATCCTCTCTTTTCCCCAAAGCAGACGGATATCCGTTCCCATAATGACGTTTGTCCGTTCTTTATTGATACTTAAAGAAATACCTGTCATACCCTCAATCTGTGTCAGCCGGCCAATCAAGCGGTCAACTGCGGGAATTTTTTCACCGTTAATGATAAGGCACACCATAATCTGTCCTGTGGAAAAGCCTTTGCGAATCAATACGTGGCGCATCAATCCCTCTCCGGTTTCTTCACGGTATGCACTTACACCCTCCTGCTTCATAAAATCAAGTATAATTTCCAAAATCCTCTGATTTTCTTTTACGCCTAACGCACAATCCGTATTGGAAATAATGGAATGCGTTCTGCCGGCATAAAATCCCGTAATGATATTTCCTTCTTTATCATATCCGAACGGGAACTGTGCCTTATTGCGGTAATAAAACGGCTCCTCCATGCCTACAGGCTCCTCCATAACAGAGTCAAGCAGTTCTTTTGAGAAACCGCCGATACGCATCAGATTATTCTTTACTTTATTATTTTTAAACTCCAACTGCTTTTGATAATCCATTGCCTGTAACTGGCATCCGCCACAGCTTCTTGCAAATTTACATTTCGGCTCCACACGAAAAGAAGAAGGTGTTACCACCTTCTCAAGCCGCGCATATGCATAATTCTTTTTTGCCTTTATGACCTTTGCGTCTACCACATCGCCGATTACGGTATCTTTAATAAAGAAAGGAAATCCGTCTATTTTTCCGATACCCTCTCCCTCTGTTCCCATATCCGTAATCTCAACCCGAATCATCTGATTCTTTTCATACAAAGCATTCTCTTTCTTTTTCATATACTGCTCTCTTTTTATATCTTCCTAAAGAATATGTGAAATCAGAAATACGCCTATTCCATTCTTGTCATCCGCACATTTGAATCAAACAAGCGGTTAAATCCCAACCAGTCCGTTTGATCGGTACTATTAAGCAGCTCTGTAAATGTTTCCATCTTTGCATCGGTGTTATCCGCAAAATTAAGTGCTACCGCTTCCATAATGGCCGGCTTTTTCGGAGAGCCGTATTCATATTCTCCGTGATGTGATAAAATACAATGCTTCATTTCTGCTGCAAGTACAGACGGAAAGCCCGGAATGTCACGAATTTTTTCACCGACCATTTCCACTCCGATTACGATATGTCCCAAAAGATTACCGTCATCCGTATAATCGTTTAACGGAAACGGAGAGATTTCGCGTGTTTTTCCGATATCATGGCACAATGCCGCTGCAATCAAAAGGTCTCTTTTCAGCAGGGGATATTGTCTGCAGTAAAATTCACACAGTTGTGCAACACTTAATGTATGCTCTAAAAGTCCTCCCACAAAACCATGATGTACAGTCTTTGCTGCGGAAGAATTACGGAACTTCTTTATAAATTCTGTATCTTTCACAAAAAAAGCTTCCAACAGCTCTTTTAAAAACGGATTCTTCGTCTTCTGTATCATTCCAAGCAGTTCCTGATACATCTCATCAATATTCTTAGCGGAAACCGGAAGATAATCCGCCGGATTATAATCCCCCTCATGGCATACACGCACTCTTTTAACGCTAATCTGTAAGGCTCCCTGAAAGCTGCTGACATCTCCGCCGACTTCGATGTAATCCATCGCTTCAAACTCTTCGATTCCGACACTGTTGGGGTCCCATACCTTCGCATCCATAGTTCCGGTTTTATCCTGTAAGATAACATTCAGATAATTCTTGCCGTTTTTTGTGACTGCTGCCTGCTTATGCTTACAAAGATAAACATCATAAACTCTGTCACCGTCATGGTAATCCTTTAAAAATTTCATACTATTGCTGCGCCTCTTTCTGCTATACTCGTGCTTTATTTCATTTTTCCTAATATAATCGGAATGGTAATCTCTCTGTATTCGGAATTTCCCTGGCGTTTTATTACTACGGAAACCGTTTCTTCCGGTTTATACTGTGCCAATATTTCTGTATATTGTTCAAAGGATGTAATAACCGTATCGTTAATCGCGGTAATAATATCCCCGCTTTGAATGCCGGCCTTCATCGCCGGAGAATCCATAACAATACCTGTTACATATGCTCCCAACGGAACTCCCAGAGAACTATTGGCTTCTTGTGTTACATCTATTCCGTTTATGCCAAGATATGCTGCCTCCTGCGCATTGGACATCCTTTCCAGACTTCTTTTGACTTCCGTAATACCGACTGCGGATATCAGATTTTCAACCTCTTCCCGGTTATAATCCTGTTTAATGATACCCAATACATTTCCCGACATATTAATCATAAATCCGGTTGCATCCCTGCTTCCGTAAATATCGGTAGTCAGTAATTCATAATTGCAGTCTGCTAAATTCAAGGTATTATCCTTTGAAGTAATCATTCCGTAACCGACAGACTCCGTATTTCCGAACAATCTCCCCAATACGATAACGGGTGTTGCCAGCAGACTTGAAGATTTCGTACTTCCAAGCTTCGCAATACGAATATTATCCATCGTTTCTTCTGATAAATCATTTAGCTGTACCGCAACAACAGATAAACCTATATTATTATCCTTTTGCATGAAAGTGCCTGTCACAGCCGTCTTATCCTGAAAGGTAACCCTGATTTCTTCTGCCTGCTCTAAAGCAACGGAATCTACTAAAATAAAAAACTGTTTGGAAGAACCGGCAAAAATAATTCCGGAATACTGTCCTTTGTTTTCATATTCATTATTAAACCAATCCACATTCTGATTTACCCCGGTGACCGTTACCATGGACTTTCTGAAATTATTGGTGATTTCGTACAGCTTTTGATACGTCAGGGTATAGTCCTCAAGAACATCTCCATCCTTTTGAATAATTGGCTGCGGAAGCTGCACTACCGGCTCTTCCTCCGTAATAAGCATGTCCTCCGGCAAAAGTTCATCCGTTTCCTTGGGTAATTCTATTACCTCCGGTTCCGGCTCCGGATGCAGAAGATTCGTAAATACCGGCTCCAATACCAAAAAAGTAATACATGCAAAGGCACCGAAAATAACTGCCATTGAAACCGTAATCATTGTACGTCTCATAAGCTTTTTACGGTTAATGGGCCGCTCCTTCATGCGTTCCTTTATCATTTCATAATTCTGATTCTGTTCAAAATCTTCCATTTCAAATCCTTTCCTCAGGCGATGCTTTGAAATGCAATCAACGTGTTTTTAGTATAGCGGATTCCTTCTTTCTTGTAAACAGTCCACGCACGGTACATCCCTTGTTTCCTTTTCTGTATCTATTTGAAAAAATGGTCGCAGACGTTACTGAAATATGATATTATCAAAACAGTAGTTTTGGTTATGGAAAGGCTTTTTTATGAATCCTAAAGTATTACAGGTATTGGAATACCATAAAATTATCGAGCGTCTTGCAGACAAAGCATCTTCCCTACCGGGACGGGAGCTTTGTCTTGCACTTACCCCCGATACGGACATAGATGTGATTATACACAACCAGCAGGAAACGGCGGACGCCCTTTCCCGTTTGTTTAAAAAAAATAATATATCATTTGGCAATAATAAGCCTCTTTCAGCTTCATTAAAATCTCTGGATATCGGTGCATCCCTTCCGGCAGGCGAGCTGTTAAAGATTGCCGGATTTTTGGAAAATGTTAATCGGGTTAAGGCATTCGGCAGAAAAGAACGAAGTGATTTGCCTGACGACTCCCTTACGCATTATTTTGATGCACTGGAGCCTTTCACGCAGATTGCGGAAGAGCTCCGCCGTTGTATTTTATCCGAAGAAGAAATTGCAGATAATGCAAGTTCTGCACTCATGCACATCCGCAGAAGCATCGCACAGGCCAACGATAAAATCCGTCATCAGCTTACTTCTATGGTAAACGGCTCCTACCGGATGTATCTGCAGGATGCGATTATTACAATGCGTGATAACCGTTACTGTATTCCTGTACGTGCCGAATATAAGAGTCAGGTTCCCGGTATCGTACACGACCAGTCTTCTACCGGCTCTACACTTTTTATTGAACCTTCTTCTGTTGTAGAACTGAATAATAAGATTCGTGAATTATTTATGGAAGAGGACAAGGAAATTGAAGTTATCCTTGCCACATTAAGCGCAATGGTCGGTGAGCATACGGAAGACATTTTTAATAATCAGACCATTATGACAGCACTCGATTTTATCTTTGCAAAGGGAACTCTGGCTATGGAGCAGAATGCAACACAGCCGGTTCTTTGTAAGGAGCATGTCATTGATATCCGAAAAGGCCGTCATCCGCTGATTGATTCGAAAAAAGTTGTTCCGATAGACATAAAGCTTGGAAAAGACTTTGACCTATTGATAGTAACAGGTCCCAACACAGGCGGTAAGACAGTATCCTTAAAAACCGTCGGGCTTCTTACATTAATGGGGCAGGCAGGACTGCATATTCCGGCTGCAGATCGTTCGGTTTTATCTGTCTTTACGGAAGTATTTGCTGATATCGGCGATGAACAGAGTATTGAGCAGAATCTTTCTACCTTTTCATCACATATGAAAAACGATGTATCCATTTTGCAAAATGCAGATGCGGATTCGTTGTGTCTGTTTGACGAATTAGGGGCAGGAACCGATCCCACCGAGGGGGCGGCTCTGGCAATTGCCATATTGGATTATCTGCATCAGCGCGGCATATGCACAATGGCAACCACTCACTACAGTGAATTAAAGGTATACGCACTCAGCACATCACGGGTTGAAAATGCCTGCTGTGAATTTGACGTCGAAACATTATCACCAACCTACCGTTTATTAATCGGCGTTCCCGGTAAAAGTAACGCTTTTGCTATCTCCAGCCGTCTTGGATTGTCTGATGAGCTGATTGATGCAGCAAAAAAACATATTACAGAGGATAAAGAAAGCTTTGAGGACCTTCTTGCCGATTTGGAAAACAGCCGCATTACCATCGAAAAAGAGCGTGAAGAAATCTCCTCCTATAAGGAGCGTATCCGTACACTGCAAAAACAGCTTGAAAATAAGCAGGATAAAATTGAGCAGTCCAAAGAACGGATTTTACGTGAAGCCAATGAACAGGCGCGCAACATTTTAAAAGACGCGAAAGAGGTTGCCGACGAAACCATCCGTACCTTCCAGAAGGCCGGCCCCGGGGCATCCATGCGTGACCTTGAAAAATCACGGGATAAAGTCCGCAACAAGCTTAAAAATACATCCGATAAACTTTCAATTAAAAATACGGAAACGACCCACAAACCGTTAAAACCGGGACAATTGCAATTGGGTGACAGCGTTAAGATTGTTTCCATGGGCATGCGCGGTATTGTCAACTCCCTTCCTGATGCCAAAGGTAACTTATTCGTACAATGCGGTATCATGCGTACAAACGTAAATATAAAGGATTTAATTCTGATTCCGGACGAACCTGCAATCAGTAAATCCAAGACTACCCAGAAGACAAATGCCGGTAAAATTAAGATGTCCAAATCCTACAGTATTTCACCGGAAATAAACCTTCTGGGAAAAACCGTAGATGAGGCACTTGCCGCTCTCGATAAATATCTTGATGATGCTTATCTGGCTCATTTAAAGAGTGTCCGTATCGTTCACGGAAAAGGGACCGGTGCACTGCGTAACGCCGTTGCAAATCATCTGCGCCGTACGAAATATGTAGATTCCTTCCGCCTTGGAGAATTCGGTGAAGGAGATGCCGGCGTAACCATCGCAGTCTTTAAAGAAAAATAATATTATCTGAATCATAATCAGGAAGCTTTGCCGAATTGGCGGAAAGGAATAATATGGCAACAAAACAAAAAATATTAATTGTAGATGATGATAATAACATTGCAGAGCTTATTTCCCTGTATCTGACAAAAGAATGTTTCGAAACAATGATTGTAGGTGACGGAGAATCTGCCCTGTCATCCTTTGAGACCTTTATGCCTAATCTTATCTTACTTGATTTGATGCTTCCCGGTATAGACGGCTATCAGGTATGCCGGGAAATCCGCAGTAAATCTGCCATTCCGATTATTATGCTTTCTGCAAAGGGAGAGGTTTTCGACAAGGTATTGGGTTTAGAGCTGGGTGCCGACGATTACATGGAAAAACCATTTGATTCCAAAGAATTAGTTGCCAGAGTAAAAGCGGTTCTTCGTCGCTATAAGGCAGTGCCGGAGTCTGTCGCAGACCCGGCGGTAAAATGTGTTGAATATCCGGACCTCATTATCAATCAGACCAATTATTCCGTTATCTATATGGGAAAAGCAGTCGATATGCCACCTAAGGAATTGGAATTATTATACTTTCTTGCATCCTCACCCAATCACGTATTTACGCGTGAACAGCTTCTGGACCAGATATGGGGATACGAATATATCGGTGATACCCGTACGGTTGACGTACATATCAAGCGGCTCCGTGAAAAGATTAAAGACCATGAGTCCTGGAAAATCGCAACTATTTGGGGTATCGGCTACAAATTCGAGGTGAAAATATGAGGAAAACCCTCTATCTGAAATTTTGTCTAGCCTATTTAATTTTTGGGCTTTTTGGCTTCTTTGTTGTAGCTACATTTGCATCCAGTATGACTCTGGAGCATTTAAAACGTGAAAAATCGGATTCTCTGTATAAGGAAGCCACTTTAATTGCAAATACTTATGCATCAGACTTATATAATAATACCATATCGCTTGATACGGTAAAAAAACAATTGGATGCCATCGATGTATTTATTGATGCCACCATATGGATTGTCAATCCGTCGGGACGTCTGATTTTAAGTACGGATACTCCCCTGGATGTAAATACCGAAATTGTAATTGAAGGCTTTGATCCGACCATTACAGTAGGTTCTTATTATACAACGGGTACATTTTTTGACTCCTTTGAGGAAGAAATGTTGAGTGTATTTGCTCCGATTACTACCAATTATAAAGTTCAGGGATATGTTGTCATTCATACCTCTATGGATGCCCTGCGTTCATCAAGGGAATCTCTTTTGTCGATTTCTTATATTATGTTAGTTATCATATTCCTGCTGTCACTTATCATTCTTCTTTTTTTTACGGAGTTTGTATATGTTCCTCTGCGCAAAATTACAACTGCAACTGAGCAATACGCATCAGGTAACATGCATTACGAATTTTCCGTTGAAAGTGAGGACGAAATAGGGTATCTTGCCGCCGCGCTTTCTTATATGGCAAGTGAAATAGCCAAAAACGAAGATGGTCAGAAGAAATTTATTGCCAATGTTTCCCATGATTTCCGCTCCCCGCTGACTTCCATTAAAGGCTATCTGGAGGCCATGCTGGATGGTACGATTCCGCCACAGCAGCATGAAAAATATCTGGGCATAGTTTTAAACGAGACCGACCGTCTGACAAAGCTGACAAACAGCCTGCTTACATTAAACAATCTTAATATGCGCGGAATGGTTTTGGAAAAAGCTGTATTTGACATCAACCAAGTTATCCGCAATACAGCTGCCTCCTTTGAAGGAACCCTTGCCAAGAAGAAAATATCCATTGAATTGGTTTTGACCGGCGAGGAACTCCCTGTCGAAGCAGATATCGTAAAAATCCAGCAGGTATTATACAACTTACTGGATAACGCGATTAAATTTTCTCATACGGATTCTACGATTAAGATTGAGACTACCGAGAAACATCAGAAAGTGTTTGTATCGGTAAAAGACAGCGGAATCGGAATTCCAAAGGAAAGTTTGAAGTTGATTTGGGATAGATTTTATAAGACGGACTTATCGAGAGGTAAAGATAAGAAGGGCACAGGACTAGGACTATCGATTACAAAAGAAATCATCCACGCTCATAATGAAAATATTAATGTAATCAGTACCGAAGGTGTTGGTACGGAATTTATCTTCTCGTTACCGCTTGTGGATGATGAGGATGATATATAATCTTAATTGATAAAAAGGCGAATCAGGAGACATTTCAATGTCTCCTGATTCTTTTAACCTTCTATACTCTAGAGAGGGTTGCTTCCTTCTTTTAAAAATACCGGTATAATATCTACCTCGGCAACAGCTTCCACTGTCTGTCCACCTTCATAAGTCTTTCCGGTTGCATACTCTATCCAGTTCTCACCGGCTGGTAAGTATACTTCTCTTGTTTTTTGTCCAGCTTCTAGGATTGGTGCTACTAAAATATCCGGTCCATACAGATATTCATCTTCGATATCCCAACATTTCTTATCCTGCGGATACATATAGAAAAGTGTTCTCATTACCGGAGTTCCTTTTTCATGTGCTTCCTCCATAAGTTTTCTGGTATATGGGCGGAGTTTCTCTCTTAAAAACATGTATTTTTTACAGATTTCGTATACTTCTTCTCCATAGCTCCATACTTCATTTGCAGCTCCTGAACAGCAAGTTGCTCCACCTGTCGTTCCGTACTGAGGCTGGCGAGGTTCTCGGTCGCCATGGAGTCTCATAACCGGGCAGAATGTTCCCCATTCAAACCATCTTGCAAATAGTTCTCTAAATGCCGGATCATCGGGATTACCACCATGGAACCCACCTATATCAGTGGTCCACCAAGGAATTCCAGCAATACCCATGTTAAGACCTGCTGCCAGCTGGTTTCTCATACTTTCATAACTGGAAGCAATATCTCCGGACCAGACAAGTGCCCCATATTTCTGACTGCCTGCCCATGCACAACGGAGAAGATTGACGATGTTCTGCTGGCCTTCCTTTTCCATTCCTTCATAGAATGTTTTTGCATAATCAACCGGATATGTATTACCAATCTGCAGATTCGTACCTCTATGATAACGATAATTATCAAAATCATATGCTGTATATTCCGGTTCTGCTTCATCTAACCAAAAGGTTTTTATTCCCTTACTGTAGTAATTCTGTTTTGCCTTTCCCCAGACATAATCTCTTGCTTCCGGATTGGTTGCGTCAAAATGAATCGTTGCTCCCTGGAAATCCAATCCAACGCGAAAACCTCTTTCTGTACGGATCAAATATCCTTTTTCCAGCATCTCTTCATAGTTTTCACATGTCTTATCTACAGTCGGCCAGATGGATACCATTAATTCAATGCCCATAGCCTTTAATTCCCGTACCATTGCATCCGGATCCGGCCAGTATACCGGGTCAAATTTCCATTCTCCCTGTTTTGGCCAATGGAAAAAGTCGATAACAATTAAATCAATTGGAAGATTTCTTCTCTTGTATTCTCTTGCCACTTCCAATAATTCTTCCTGAGTCTGATACCGAAGCTTGCACTGCCAAAATCCAAGTCCATATTCCGGCATCATCGGCACGGTGCCGGTAACTGCGGCATATGCTTCTTCAATTTCTGCCGGAGTATCTCCCGCTACTATCCAATAATCCATAGCTTTTGTAGAATACGCTTCAAAGCTCATAATATTTTTTCCAAAAACGGCACGTCCTACTCCCGGATTATTCCATAACATTCCATACCCTAGAGAGGAAATGGCAAATGGTACACTCGCCTGGGAGTTGCGGTGTGCCAATTCCAGATCAAGACCCTTTAAATCCAAATAAGGCTGCTGATACTGGCCCATTCCATATATTTTTTCGTTTTTATCCAAAGATTCAAAACGTACCGTTAAATGATAATCACCGCCAACAATTGGCTTGAATTCACGGGCTTCTACTTCGATGGCACTACATTTTCGATCCAGAACATCTTTACGGTTTCTGGCATATTCTTCCAACAACAATTTGTCATCTGCGTTATAAATCATAATTTTTCCGTGATTGGTTATCTCTGCTTTAATCTTACCGTTGGCTAAGAATGCTCCTTTTTCTGAATAGCCAATTATCACATCTGTTTCTTCCCTGTTAATAAGTGCCCAGTTTTCCTGCGGCATCTGTTGCTCTTTAGTAGAACGGATACGGAGTGCATTTTTACCCCACGCTTCAATCCATACCTCTTCTGCATCATATCGATATATCAATTTACTATTTTCATCACGTAACATATAAACATCAGCTCCTTTTTGTAAATTTATTCGGTTGTAAATGAATCTATTTCCGTTTTTAATGTTTGCATGTTTACATTTAAAACATCAGATGTATGATTTAATTTCTCAACATTACGTACTAGTTCTTCTGCAACTCCATGAACTACTTCACTACCCGCAGCCGCTTCTTCTATAATTGCCGAGATATTTTCTACAGCTGACAGAGTGTTAGTTCTCTCTACATCAGCTTTTTGCGTTGATGTAATGATTGCTTTCAAGCCATCCAGTAATGTTTTCATACTTTCACTCATTTCATCAAACACCTTAATAACCTGTGTTACTGCTTCTGCCTGCAAAGCAACCATCTTTTCTGCCTGTGCTGCATTATTTACACTAGTCAGAGTGTGTTCACTAATGAGTTCAACTTTTTTCTTGATATTATCTGCTGCTTGTGCAGATTCATCTGCCAATTTACTGATTTCACCGGCAACTACCGCAAAACCTCTTCCTGCTGCACCTGCTCTTGCTGCTTCAATAGAAGCATTTAATGACAGTAAGTTAGTCTGGGAAGAAATGGATGTGATAGTAGCTACAAAACCATTGATTGTCTCGGATTCTTCCTGCAACCGTTCAATACTGTTTCCTACCGTACTAGTAATACTAGTTGTTTCTGCAGCACGTTTTTTCAACAACTGAACAATTTCCATTCCTTGCGAAATCATTTCTTCTGTATTTTCAACAAGACTTCCTACTTTCTCTGTTGTCCTGCTTACTTCCTGCATTTCCTGCGAAAGTGCATCCATTCTAACCACACACTCTTCTGCATCTTCTGCCTGCTTTTCCATTCCCACACCGATTTCATCAATTGCCTCCATAATGTGAGCAGAATAGTCATTAATAACATCCGAAACGGAAGATACTTCTATGGAGGACTCCTCCAGCAGTGAAGCAGTCTGGTTTACTTTTCCTACCAGCTTACTGGTATTTTTTATCATATCGGTAGCTGATGCAGCCAGATTACGAAATTCATCCTTACCTTTAACCTTCACTTCTCCCGTCAGATTACCATTTGCAACATCCCCAAGCTTTCTGGAGATTCGGTTCATATTTTTCTGAATTCCGGATGCAATCACAACTCCAACGATTCCGGCAACAATACAGGCAACTACTACCATCTGAATCGTAACCGTACGAATCCCTTCAGCCTGTCCAATCACTGTATACATTGGAACTAACGCACATACACAAATTCCGGTATCCGTACTCTTGCTGTAAATAAACATGTATTCTTCGCCAAGATAGTCTACTTGAAGTGCACCTTCCATTATGTCTTCCTGTTCATATACGGAATCATAAAACTCTTGCCCGAAGAATACTGCATTTTCATCCGACAGCTTGCTTGATTCACCTTCTTTTATCTTTTCACAGATGATTTCTTTCCCTTCAGCAGTAACCATTCCAACAATACTTCCATCACCCAAGTCAATCTCATTCAAAAGGCTACGTATCGGTTCTGCTTTTACATCTACTACGACCATGGCATTTCCGGAATAATGCTGTAATTGGTATGCAAGAATATAGTCCTCGTTACTCTGATTTAAAAGGTTATCCAATGCATTGTGGGAACCAATCCATGATGCATATCTCTTATCTTCTCTCAGCATCTCTGTCATATAATCATCATAAATACCATCTTTTCCTGTAATATGGGAGGATAACATATTGATTCCCTTTGGAGTGATAATATGAATATCCTGAATAAAGGAATTGGTCAATTGCGCCGCAGTTATTTCAGATTGAATATTTCTCGAAAGCTCCGCGTGCTTTGTCACATCTGCAAAGACATATTTCCCACTACTATAATCACTGACATTATCACTGGATCCATACTTCATGCCCTCGGATTTAATAAAAGAATTGGTCATATCCAGATATTCTCTTGTCATTTTAATCGTCTGGACTGATGTTTCTTTAAATTTATCCGTCATGCCGTCGGATGCTTTATTGTAGGCAGAAGCTCCGACAATCACCATGAAAATTATAGGTACGATAAAACAAATAAAAATCTTATTTCTAATACTAAACAGCATTACGCTTTTCTTCTGCTTTCTGTTCTCAGTTGTCTTTTTTTTCTGTTCTTTCAAAGGATTCTTTTTTAATATATTTCTTATACTTAACTTTCGTTTATTATTTACCTGGGTTTTCTTCATCATGTGTCCACCTCTGTTTAATAACTACGTTATCCTTTTACAGCGCCGCTTGTCATTCCGCTTACGATATACTTCTGCATGAAAATAAAGATTAATGCAACCGGAATAATTGTTACAATGGCAAATGCAGATAAATAGCTCCATTTTGTTCCATACTGCCCCATAAAGTTAAAAATCCCTGCAGTAATCGGTCGTTTTTCCTGATCCAAAATAAAGGTCATACCATATGCCAGATCACCCCACGCATATAGGAAAGAGAAAATAGCACATACCATAACCCCCGGCTTTGCAATCGGGATTAAAATACGAATAAATGCCGTAAATCGATTACACCCATCTAAATACGCTGCTTCCTCCATATCCTTTGGTATGGATGCAAAATAATTCTTTAAAATAAGAATCGAAAATGGAATACCTATTGTCGCATCCGCTAAAACAGCTGCAATCCACGTATTATACACGTGCATATTTTTAAACATGATAAACATCGGTGTTAACAATACGGATACCGGAAGCATCTGTGTTACAAGAAATGATAACAGCATTGCTTTTCTTCCGGCAAAACGATATTTTGCAATTCCATAAGATGCCGGAACAGCCAATATTACAGCAATTGCCATCGCTCCGATTGAAATCAGGAAGCTGTTTCCGAAAGATCGGAACATATTAAAATCACCCGTTTCCACCTGTGCCGCATAAGATTTTAAATTCAAAATGTGCGGATAGAAGGTCGGCGGATTCTGGAAGATTTCCTGTTCAGTTTTTAGAGATGTAATTAACGCCCAATACAAGGGGAATAATAAAACACATAAAATGATAACGGAAAATATGCACAACATAAGATTGGCTTTTTTACTTACTTTCTTTTCTTCATCCATTAGTCATCTTCTCCTTCCGTTGTTACTTTAATGTAAAAGCTTCCGACAATCATCAGTATTACGAGTAACACATTTGCTACAGCTGAACCCTTACTGTATTGGAACATTTCAAATGACAATTTGTAAGAGTATGTCGATAACATATGCGTTGAATTTACCGGTCCACCGCTTGTCATAACGTAAACAAGATCATAAACCTTAAATGTATATATAAATCCAAGAATCAATACCGATTCTATTGTTGGTTTCAAAAGAGGGAGGGTAATATTGATAAATGACTGTACTTTATTGGCTCCATCAATGGATGCACTTTCATATAGTTCCTTCGGAATCGTTGTTAATCCCGTAGAAATCAGAATCATATTGAAAGGAATACCAATCCATACGTTTGCAAAAACAAGTGCAAACATTGCAGTTCCCGGTGTTGTGAGCCATTCAATATTTTCTTCAATAATATGAAGGCTTCGTAAAATATAGTTGATTACACCAATATCTGTCGCAAATAAAAGCTTAAACATTAAGGCTGTTACCGTTACCGGAATCATCCACGGAACTAACAAAATACCTCTGATTGGTTTTGAAAGCGTGAATCTCTTACTAAAAAACAAAGCCAATGCAAAACCGATTACAAACTGGAATACCAGACATAAAATTGTATAGGACAATGTATTTTTAAGGGAAGTCATAAATACATCATCTTTAAAAAGCACAAGATAATTTTCAAGTGCAATAAAATTCTTTGTTCCTCGCACCAGATTACCTGCTGTTACATCCTGAAAACTAAGAATCACATTCTGAATAATCGGATAGCCGACAAAAATTAACATATATAAGAATGCAGGAAGTACAAAAAGGATTCCCACATTTTCATATTGGAAAAACTTTTTCAATTTTCCCATCATCATTGCCTCCTTTTGGGTATAAAAATAGCCGCTGCACAGCTAATTTACATGTAACTTTCTGTGCAGCAGCCACTGATTTCATTTCTTATTTTACAATACCATCAATAGTTGCCTGCGCTTCTGCGGCAGCATCTTCCGGTGTTGCAGCTCCTGTAATAACCTTGTTGAATGCCAATGAAATAGCGTCTGATACGCTTGGCCATTCAGCCAATGGGCCTCTAGGCATTGCATACTTAAGCTGCTCAACAAATGGCTGATATGGAGAATCTGCTTCAAACTGTGTCTCTGCAATTGTCTGGTCTGCAGAAATGTAACCAAACTGATTCATCATGAATTTAACCTGTTCTTCAGCTGTTGCATATGTAAGGAAATCCAGTGCTCCATCCACATTTCCACCGCTGATTACTGCATAGTTTTCACCACCGAGTACAGATGCATTCTGAGAATCCTTTGGAAGTAATGTAACTTTCCAATTTAAATCAGGAGCCTCTGCCTGCATTGTTGGAATCTGCCATGGACCGTTTTCCATCATAGCAACGTTGCCCGAGATGAACTGGTTCATAACATCACCCTGTGTCCAGTTAATACACTCTTTGCTCATTGCGCCTGATTCAACCAATCCACCAATGAAAGACAATGCACGAATACCGTTTTCGTTATTGATATCATATGATGTTGCTCCTGTTGACCAAAGCCATGGTGCAAAGTTAAATGTTCCTTCTTCATTCTGAACGCTGCAAAGAGCGAGACCTGTTACTGTATCTGTTGTTAATTTCTGAGCTGTTTCTTCCAATTCAGCCCATGTTGTAGGTACAGAACAGCCGGCTGCATTTAACATATCTTCGTTATAGTATAACGCTAAACAGTTAACACCGAATGGCACGCCGTATAATTTACCATCGATTGTACAAGAGTTAACAGTCCCTTCATAGTAATTGCTTACATCAAATTTACCTGTGATGTCTTCAAAAATTCCCATGCTTGCATAAGATGCATGATCCGGTGAATCTAAGATTGCAAGATCAGGAAGCTCATCAGCAGATGCGCCGATAGATAACTGCTTCTTGAAATCTGCAAAAGGTACATATTTAGCTGTTACTTCATAAGCATCCTGAGAACCATTGTATTCCTGGATAATCTGATCAAGCGCTACCTGATGTCCTTCTGTTTCCCAATAATACCAAATTGTTACTGCTTCTTTTGCCGCAGGTGCTGCATCAGCACTATCTTCTGCTACAGGTGCAGCTTCTTCTACTGCTGCCTCAGCCGCCGGTGCTTCTGCTGCCTCTTCTTTTGCGCCACAACCAGCCAACATTGTTACGGACATTGCCATAACCATTAATAAAGATACAATTTTCTTCTTCATTTTAACCTCCTTCAACCCCTCAAATGGTTTGTTTGTTTTGATGAGTTAAGCTTATCTTCTTTTTCTCTTTGCTAAAACGGTAAAAAAATGAAAAAGGGTAAATAATCTAAACTTATCGGTGGGATTTTCTGTACTCTGCAGGAGACAATCCTGTATTCTCTTTAAACACGCGTGCAAAATATTTTGCATCCGTATAACCCACTCTCTCCGCAACTTCATACTGTTTTAACTGTGTTCCGATTAACAATTCTTTTGCCTTTGATAAACGGTAATTTCGTATATATACACTAAAAGACTCTCCGACTTCCTTGTGAAACTGACTTCCCAAATATTCCTGTGTCATATTCAAACGATCCGCAATTTCTCCCAAGGTAATTCCGTCCGCGTAGAATTCATGTATCATACTCTGGGCTTTCTTTACTGCAAGATTAATTACTTCTGTTTCTTTTTCTTCTATAATCATATTAAGTAAACCCACACAACAGTTATTAAGCTCATATTTTGTTTTGGCTGTCATAATCTGATCAAGAATTTTTCTTTGATCAATCTTAACATAATCAATAATTCTGACTTCTTTTGCTATATTAATAAATGCCCATAAAAACCGCACATAGGATTCCTTAATTTCCTTTGGCGAAAAAACCTTCCCATTTTCGAAATATTTTTCAAACTTGTCTACTACTTTTATTATTTTATCCTTCTCGCCGGTACAAATAGCTACTTTTAATTGATTTTCCAAATCAACAGGATAAACACAAACCTCTGTCTGTACTTTTGTTGTTTTGGGATAAGAAATCAGTACATCATCTCCCAATACTATAGTCCAGTCCATATAAGGCAGTAATTTCTGATAACCATCCCTAATTTCATCTATTCCTGCTATTTCCGTCATTCCATAGCTGATCTTTTTCTCATTTTCATCCCGTTTCTGAAGCAGAATGCGATTCTGATACCAGCGTTCAAACTCCTGTCTGTTGCCATAACCATAAATTAACACCAGAATACTCTTATCATATTCCAAATCCACCATGCAAAACGGTACTTTCTTTTCCTGTTCCAAAAGTATTCTTATTTCCTCGCATTTCCTTTTATGTTTTTCTTCAAACAGTTCTCCCATATAAATCAGAAGCTCTAACATCTTTGTATCTTTTGGGATATTGTATTTACACGCCAAAAAATCCTTCATCTGATCATTAATCACAGATGTTCCATGAATAATACCGGATACCACATTCTCCAAATTACCCATCACATCCGGTGTCCGCTTTTCTTCCTGTTCGCACAGCTGCTGTATCCTTTTAATTACCTGTACAAACTCCTGTACTACAATTGGCTTAATCAAATAATCTTTAACACCCAATCTGACTGCCTGCTGTGCATACGAAAATTCCGAATATGCAGTTAATACAATAACTTTAGGAAATAGTCCTTTTTCCTGTACTCGGGTCAGCATATCCAGTCCATCCATAACCGGCATTCTAATATCAGTAATAACCAAAGCAGGATTGAACTTCTCTATACAGGCAAGTCCTTCCTGACCATTTTCTGCACTTCCCACAATCTCAAGTTCCGGAAATATCTTATTGATTAATTTACATAGTCCCTCTCGAATTCGTATTTCATCCTCTACTACTACTACCTTCATATAGCAATCCCCCACATCCTATGATAACGGAATCCAAATATTCACTCTTGTACCTTTATCTATTTCACTTTCTATTTCTACCTTTGCACTTTCACCATAATACATACCAATTCGGGTAATCGCATTTTCCATACCGATATGACGCTTGCTCTCCGCCTTACCAAAAATACCATTATTGATTTCCCACACCTTATCTTCCGGCATTCCACAGCCATTATCCTCTATCTTAATATAGATAAAATTATCCTTTTGACATAATTCCACATTCAATATATGCTTACGGTTTACTCCTTCAAATCCATGTAATATGGCATTTTCAATAAACGGCTGCAACAGCAGCTTATGTATAGGTTTTTCCATTAATTCAGGTTCAATATTGATATTACACTCAAACGTATTTTTTATCCTGCTCTGCTGTAAAAAAATATATTGCTTTAACCATTCTACTTCTTCACGAATCTTTACCACACCATTACTGTTAGTAATTCCATAGCGCAAAATACTTGCCAGTGCAGTAATATTATTACTAATATCATATTCGTCTTTATCAATCGCCATCCAATTTATAGTGTCCAACGTATTATATAAAAAATGAGGATTAATCTGTGCTTCTAATGCTTTAATTTCCGCATTCTTTTGTTTTTCGGTTGATACCTTTAA
The DNA here is from genome assembly GCA_016294075.1 of Lachnospiraceae bacterium. Lineage (GTDB taxonomy): Bacteria > Bacillota > Clostridia > Lachnospirales > Lachnospiraceae > RGIG8767. Next base: position 55,306 of record JAEDCQ010000003.1, read on the forward strand.
TTTATCCATGGTGGAATTAAACTCTTCTGCGATAATATCAATCTCTGTAGGTCTCCTTTTATCCGGTTCTACTTTTGCATCCAGATTTCCTTTCCCTGCAATTCTCATTGTCTTAACTACTTTTTTAATAGAATTGGTCATTCCTCTAATCTGACTAATGATTAAAACCAGAACAATCACCAATGACGCTACTGTAACTACTACCAAAAGCTTTTGCTGTTTATGTAAATTAAGGACCAATTCTTCCTGATTCGTTACTCTTACCACCATCCATCCGATTTCTTCATCATATATCGTATATACCGATAATTCTCCATTCCCTAAAATTCCGGATTCTTTCACCATATTTTTACAAGCCGATTTTTTCTCTTTTTCTGTAGCATATTCTGAATAAAGCGGTTTTCCGATTCTATCTTCGTCAAAACAAGATACAATATAACCCTTTCCATCTACAATAAAATTGACTCCTCCTTCTGTAGTGGAAGAGCAAATCTCTTTCAGCAGACTTTCATCAATACTTACCATAACAATTCCACATTGCTTCTTTACATCTCTATAATCAATGATGCGGTGTCCGATGTGAAATAAATAGCAGGAGTTACTTCCAACACCCACTTCTTCACCAGTTGTCAGCAAATGCGTTTTATTGTCACTACTGATTTTACGGTACAATTCCTCTTGTGAATAAGGAATACTTTCCATCCAGGATAAGTTCGTAGTAGACGCGGTTAATTGATCATAAAATATTAACTCCCCGCTGTCAGTAATAATAGAAATAGATTTTACATGATCTTTTGTATAAAAAAGCCCTCGTAAAGTTTTTCGCAATAATTTCCTGTTATTTGCAATATCCTCTCCTGCATTAATCTTATCCACAAGTTCTACAATGTAATCATCTGTATATACCTGAAATAAAATGTCCGTATACGAATCCAACCACACGTCCAACGTAACCTTAGTTTGTTGAAGATTAGCACGTATCATACTTTCTACATTCTCACGTACTAATTCTGAAGTATTGTAATAAGAAATAATATTTACTAACAAGATCGGAATAATAGACGTCACAATAAATGTAGTTACCAGCCTTGTTTTCATGCTTTTTCGATCAAAAGATTTTCTTTCCATAAGACACCCCTTTTCATTATAGCGTTCCTTACAAGTAATAAAATAGAAGAAATGTGAAAAAGGGTGAATTTTCTAAGATTGCATAAAAATAACCTTAGATTTTTCTACCAAAAAAGGATGCATGACAGAGTTTGATGTCATACATCCTTTCTATTTATTCCTTCCATTGCAGTCTGTGAAGTTCACCTTCCATCTTCATGCTGGAAAAATCGTTCTGTTTTAATGCTTCATAAAGCATAATCGCCACCGAATTCGATAAATTCAACGAGCGAATCTCGTCTAACATCGGAATGCGGACGCAGGTATCTTCGTAATCCACAAGGATTTCCTCCGGAATGCCTGCGCTTTCCTTTCCGAACATAATATAGTCATCCGGTCCATAAGCAACCTCAGTATAAACTTGCTTCGCTTTCGTTGTTGCCATCCAGATTTTTGCGTTTGGATTCTTATTTAAAAAATCTTCAAAATTAATATATCGTCTGACATCTAATTTATCCCAATAATCCATTCCCGCCCGTTTTAAATCCTTTTCATTCAAACGAAAACCAAGCGGCTCAATTAAATGCAGAGTGGAGCCTGTGGCAACACAGGTCCTGCCTATATTTCCCGTATTTGCCGGAATTTCCGGCTGATGAAGTACTATGTTCATGTCTTAATCTCCATATTTTTAATATGGCTGATACAGCAATGCCATATCAGCCATTCCAACTATTTCTTTTGTTCTGCTCGTAATCTTTCCACAAATTCAGCTAATCTTCCGATTGCCACTTTAAGATTCTCAAGGCTGTACGCATAGGAAATTCTTAAAAAGCCCTCTCCGCAATCGCCGAATGCTGTTCCCGGAACAACCGCAACCTTTTCCTCTTCTAAGAAACGGGTTGCAAATTCTTCACTTGTCATACCAAACTCTTTAATACAAGGAAATACATAAAACGCACCAAACGGTTCAAAGCACGGTAAGTTCATTTCTTTAAATGCATGCATCAGATAACGTCTTCTTTGATTATAAGACTCACACATCATTGTAACATCTTCATCGCCATTACGAAGTGCCTCTACTGCTGCATATTGGCTGGTAGTCGGTGCACACATAATTGCAAACTGATGAATCTTCGTCATCTGCTCAATAATATTTTCGGGACCGCATGCATAACCAAGTCTCCAGCCTGTCATTGCAAAAGCTTTTGAGAACCCGTTTATTAATATGGTTCTTTCCTGCATTCCGGGCAGTGAAGCAATTGTCACATGCTTATCCTTATATGTAAGCTCCGAATAAATCTCATCCGATATCACCAGCAAGTCATGTTCTAAAATAACCTCTGCAATTGCTTCCAAATCCTTTTTTTCCATAATAGCACCCGTAGGATTATTAGGAAAAGGCAGTATTAAAATCTTCGTTTTATCCGTAATGGCATCCCTAAGCTCCTGTGCTGTTAAACGAAATTCGTTCTCAGCCTTCAGATTAATAATAACAGGTGTTGCTCCCGCTAAAATTGCACATGGCTCATAAGAGACATAACTCGGCTGCGGAATTAAAACCTCGTCTCCCGGATTCACCATTGCACGAAGAGCCATATCAATTGCTTCTGAACCACCGACTGTTATCAGTGTCTCTTTTGCGGCATTGTAAGAAACCCCGTATTTTCTGTCTAAATACACGCATATCTCTTTTCTAAGCTCCATAAGACCGGCGTTAGAGGTATAGAAGGTACGCCCCTTTTCAAGAGAATATATACCCTCATCACGAATATGCCACGGTGTGTCAAAATCCGGTTCTCCCACACCCAGAGAAATTGCATCCTTCATTTCATTGACCACATCAAAAAACTTACGAATACCGGATGGCTTTATTTCAACAACTTTATCTGCTAACGGATTTCTCATGGCATTACCTTCTCTCTTGTATCAACGTACTTCTGTGTCAGAATTGTACCGTGGTCTTTGTACTTTTTCAGAATAAAATGAGTTGCTGTACTTAACACGCTGTCTAGGGTAGAGAGTTTGTCAGAAACAAAAGCAGAAATTTCTTTTAATGATTTACCCTCTAAGGAAACTAATAAATCATATCCGCCTGAAATCAGATATACTGCATGAACCTCAGGATATTTATATATCCGCTCCGCAATATTATCAAATCCCTGTCCTCTCTGAGGGGTTACGCGAACCTCAATTAATGCGGAAACCTTCTCAATTGATGTTTTTTCCCAATCAATCAAAGTATGATAACCGCAGATAACTCCTTCCTCTTCCATTCTTTTTATTTCGTTTGCAACTTCGATTTCTTCACAGCCCAGAAGAATTGCCAGCTCCTTTATATCGATACGGCTGTTTTTTTCAATTACCTGTAATATTTTCTCTCTCATAATATAATCCTTTCCGTTTAGATTCTTTTTTACCTCGGTGGCTCTAAAAAACGCTTTTCTTCATCATTTATAACCACCCTGTCATTTCCCTCTGTAATCACACCGATTACAGCAGCAGGAATCCCTTCTTCAGATAACGCTTCTATTAATCTGCCTGCCTCATTTGTTACAATCAACAAAGCACCGTCAGAGCGTATTTCATAAGGATTGTAACCGAAAAACTCACAAATTTCTACAGTTTCCTGCTTAATAGGTATTTTTTTCAGATTAACCTGCAGTCCAACACCAGCCCGTTCGCCCAGTTCCCAAAGAGCCCCAAATATCCCGGCTCCGGCAACATCATGCATCATGCTGATGCCGGACTTACCGGCGGTGGCGGCCTCCGGAAGCACAGAATAATATTGCTCCAGGTCTTGTGCCTCCTTGATAAAAAACAACGGATAGCGAGTTAACAGTTCTTCTTCCTTTTCCTTCGCCAAATACGCTGTTTCACTAATACCAATCCATTTCGTCATGACAATTTCCTGACCCGGCTCAACAGCAGATTTCACAAATTCATTCTCTGCATATCCAAGTGCCGTTGCGGAAACTATCGGTGCCTGAATATCCGGTATTACTTCGGTATGTCCGCCACTGATTGTTATATGATTAGTCGCGGCGGTCTCTGCTGCAGCTTCCATCATCCGTTTCAATGCTATCTCACGATAACGTTCCGGCAACATAATATGTAACTGCACTGCATACGGAACTGCATTCCCTGCCGCAAGATTATTCACTGCACGTAAAATAGCATGCGCTGCTGCCAGGTTGTTCTTCTGACCCCAAACAGAGGCAGTGGAAACAGCCGTCATTTTATCTGCTTTATTAAAAAGGGCGCAATCTGCCCCTACGGCTGCGCCCTTTTGCACACATTCATTATTTGGTTTTATATACTTTAGAACGGAACGCTTTAAAATCGATTCCGATACCTTTCCTATTTTCATAACCAAATGCCCTTTTTTTGTGTGTATCTTTCATTTAAATATCCGGAACAACCCCCGCATCCGGTGCCGGCGGTTCGTTAACCGGTGCAGATAATGCTCCCGCAATCGCACATACATGATCAATGCTACCTGTTGCGATTGCTGCCTGTATCTGATTATAAGCCTCCGGATTACCGGTTGCAACACCTACCGTTACGGTACGCGGCACCATTTTATAGGTGCTCTTATTGACTACCTCCCGATGTGTCTCTACTCCGTTTTCATATACAACCTTAATTAGTCTTGATTTATAGCCGACATGTGCTGACTGTATTTTTGTATATCCGATTGGTTGCGAAGCATCCTGAATAATATTTTCAGAAGAAGGCTGGAGTGTCTCCAATACCTCACTGATAAAATCAACGGAATGTCCTGCACTTCTTGTTTCCACACCGTAGATATTAAAGGTAATCTGTTTGTCAGGTGTTGTAATTCCTTCTATATAAATCGGATAATCTGTATTATTTGTAAAGCAAAAATCTTTTCCTGCAGACTCTGCAATTGCAGCATCGGCAGACAGCGGAACATATGCGACACTCATAGAATGATTGCTACGCTGGGAAACCTCCAGCTCTGCACGTAACACCGCATTGTATAAGGTAGTTGATACCTGGCAGATGCCGCCGCCCAGACTGTCTACTACCAGTCCGTTCAAATAAGAACCGGCCATATGATATCCGTTTGCCTCCGAAAAAGGAGTTACCACATCCAGCATGGAGAATGTATCTCCGGGGTAAAGTGTAATTCCGTTAATCAGACGGGCTCCGTTTTCCACATTTGCCACTCTGGAAGAAGAGGAAGTTGTATAATGGGTTGTGTAAGAGCCTAAAACATCCTTTACCTTCTGAAGTTCCGCCATTGTCCCTCTGGGCTCTTCTATTAATATAGGTAACCGAAGAAGTGTCTCACTGCCATCCCATTCATTTAACACAAAATCATGCAACTGCTGTCCTGCGGCTTCTGTATCAATGTGCAGCCCTTGTTTTCCCTCCGTAACGGAAAAAGCCCCATTGCTTCTTTGCAGGGATAAATCTACTGCTTCCTGATTAAAGACAACACATTCCGTATCAATGAAGTCATTTATGAGCTTCCTGTCAAGAGAATACGCTGTATTCAGTACATAATTTTCTCTTTCTAAGTCTTTTTTTATTTTATATCTTTCGATTATATTGCCGACCTTCCCGACATTGGCCGCTTCCTGTACAATCTCCTGATTTGTCCATTTCATACCAAGCTGCGCAGGTGTTACTACAACTTCATTATCATTTACGCATTGCACGGTAATCGGAGTTTCCATCTTTTCCGCAATCATCTGATTAATGATAATTTTGGCTTCGGATGCCGTCATTCCCGAAACATCTATGTTATCAATATAGACACCGCTTAAAATGGTATCATTTCCTTTTGCCTGCACCGACATTCCCATACAGGCAATCTGAAAACAAATTGAAACACCTAAAATAACCTTAATAAATTTTTTCATCATAACACCTATTTCTATTTATAAAAAAATATGCTAAAGTTTATAGTGGCACCTACAGCAAAGCCGCTATAACCGTAGTAAAAACCATAGCAAATACAACAACCAGAATGATGATGGAAGATATCATCTTACGAGTCTTTTTATTGTTCATATTAAACATATTTTTCACCTTACTTTCATACAAAACCAACAAATACAAGTATCAGCTACTGAAAGGATATTATATATGAAATTCCCCTTTTTGGCAAGTTTTATCGTCTTTATCTTTGTATTCACTCTCTATAACAGAAGAAATGAAAAAATCCGTAAAAACCGCGAAAAAGAATATTGGGAGAAAGAACGTCAGTCCAATTCCGTCCGCAGGAAATCATTGGATGATTTGGAATATCTTTCCGTACCTTTTTTAGACTTTCCGATGGAAACAGCAATAGAAGACGAAATCGTTTCCTCCTGTATCAGCGAATTGGACAGCCTGAGGGATGAAAAAATAGTCAATCTTACCGGTTTTACAAACACGGATTTAAAGCTTGCTTACGGAACAGCTAATATTACGCAATTAAGCCAATACGACCAAAACTATACGCTTCTTGTACGGACGCTCCAAAAATGGGCTTCGCGTTTGTATGAGCTTGGCTATCATGACGATGCACTTACCATTCTGGAATATGCCGTACTAACCAGGACCGATATCAGCGCAACCTATTATCTTGCCGCCTCAATTTATCAGGAAAAAGGTCAATATGATAAAATCAGGCATCTTTTATTTGTTGCGGAAACATTACAGTCTGCAATGAAGAATACTATCGTCCGTACTCTGAAAGAATCCTATCCAGATATCGGCTAGCTTCGTTTTTTGTCAACCCTTCAATATTATACTCCGGAACTATTTTATGCTTATCCAATTCCCGATATAACCTTTCTTTTTGGGCCTTTGTTGCAGGCCCCTCCCTTTTTATTTTATAAACTAAGGGATACGGCTGAAAAAGTTTATTTTTGGATGCATTGATATCCTCATCATTTCCAAACTGCTCCCACATTTTTTCATACAGCAACGCAGTTGCTCTTGCATCTTCTTCTGCTCTGTGAGCCAGGATAGGAATCCGGTAATATTCACAAAGAGCGCGCAGGCTTCTGCTTTCTATTGTCGGCAGAAACGACCTGGCTATCTTAAGCGTATCAATTCCTTTTTTCTCAAAACCTTTTTCTTTCATCCACTGCGGTGGCATTTGATTTACTACGGCTCTCTTTAAAAAAGCATAATCAAACGATATATGATGTGCCATTAACACATCCTCTCCGATAAAAGAAAGAAGCTCTTCACAAATTTCCGAAAAAAACGGTGCTTTTGAAAGCATCTCCGAGGAAATACCCGTCAGCTCGGTAATCCGCTGCGGTACTTCACGTCCCGGATTTACATAAGTATGAAAGACCTCCGTTTCTTTTCCACTTTGAAAACGGACTGCTGCTATTTCTATAATCCGGTCCTCTTTTGGCAAAAGACCGGTTGTTTCCAAATCTATTGATACAAAATCATGAATCATCTGTTATCTCCGTCCTGCTTTTTTATCCGCACTGGGACAGAGTTCCCTTAAAAAACATTCCTCGCACTTTGGTGTCGGTGCTTTACAAATTGTTCTTCCGAGACGTATTAAATGAATATTGCAAAGAATCCAATGATTCTTCGGAAGCTTCTTCATCAAATCGAATTCTATCTTTACCGGATCTGTTTCCTTCGTGAATCCAAGCTTATATGCGATTCTTTTAACATGTGTATCTACAACAATACTTGGTTCATGAAAAATATTTCCGCGAATTACATTCGCCGTTTTTCGTCCGACGCCCGCAAGAGAAGTAAGTTCCTCAATCGAAGAAGGGACCTCACCGTTATAATCCTCTGCAAGCATTTTGCAGCACGCAATTATATTTTTTGCCTTATTATGATAAAAGCCGGTGGAATGGATATCCTGTTCCAATTCCTTTAAATCCGCATCTGCAAAGGCCTGTACCGTAGGATATTTTACAAATAAATCCTTCGTCACTATATTTACTCTGGCATCCGTACACTGCGCACTCAACATTGTCGCAATTAAAAGCTGCCATGCATTTTCATGGTGCAGATAGCAGACATAATCCGTTCCATACTCCTTATCCAATGCATCCAAAATTGCTGTTATTTTCTTACTTGCCATAAGTTCTCCTCTTTCTGATGCTCATTTTGTCGTATCTTTCTCCCTGCTCCATGCAGCCCTTTTAGTGCAATTTCGGAAGTTTCACGATACGACAGTCTTTTGTAATTACATTACGTTCTTTATAATCAAATAATATCGGCTGCGGCTGCTCCGTTTTTTCTTCAATAATATTCTTTGCGGAAACAAAATCCTTTCTCCAGACAGGATAATGAAAAAAATCCACATGCGTCATCTTTGCCAGCTGTCTGCTGTCATACAAAGAATATGCCGGAAGGTATATCCTCTCATTTTCCTCCTGCTGATAGAACTCTCGCAAATAGCTTTTATACGGCTTTACATCTTCTGCAAAGGAAGGTACTGACTTCATATTTTCACGAAGATAACAATCAAAAACAAGATACTCACGACAGACTTTGGACAATTCTTCTACTGTTCTTGTATCTATGTTCATTTCCATAAGAAGTCCGTTTATAAATTCCAGCAGATACTCATAATGGGCAATACGTTTTGAGGAGGTCTGCAGATATCCCATTTCCTCATAAAATGCAGCCAGCTTTTCATATAGAAGAAATGCATCCTTTGTTAAAAGCTCTAAAAACCAAATTGTGTAGGAAAACTGTCCGCTGTTATAAAATAATTCTACCATCTCTTCTATCTGTTTTAAACGAATTACATCATCATAAGAAAGCCATTTTGTATACAATACTTCATATGGCGGTGTATCCCGATACGCGATTCCGTATTCCCCTGCCTCTTTTTCCATGGCAGAACCCTTTAACACCTTTAAAAAACCTAATTGAAGCTGCTCCGGTTTCATGGAATATACATCATTAAAGGATTTATGAAAAGATTTATAATCTTCAAAGGGAAGTCCGGCAATTAAGTCCAAATGCTGATGAATGTTATTCCCTGCATTTACCCTCCGGACTGCATCCCGGAGCCTATCCAAATCCATCCGTCTGTTAATCGCATGTATTGTGTCGGGATTTGTAGACTGCACCCCTATTTCAAGCTGCACAAGTCCTTCTCGCATGGACTGGAGTAGTTCTATTTCCTCGTCCGTCAGCAAATCTGCCGATATTTCAAAATGAAAATTCGTGATTCCGTTGTCATGCTCCTTTATATAACGCCAGACAGTCATTGCATGCTCATGCTTTGCATTGAATGTTCGATCGATAAATTTTACCTGTGGCACCTTTTTATCCAAAAAGAATTGCAATTCTTGCTTAACCAATTCCAAATTTCGGAAACGAAGCTGTTTATCAATGGATGATAAACAGTATTTACAGCGGAACGGACAGCCCCGGCTGCTCTCGTAATATATGATTCGATTTTCAAACTCATTTAAATCATGATAAAGAAACGGAATATCATCCATCGAAAGACCGGCGCGTTCCTTTGTATAACCGGAAGACAAATAGAGTCCGGCAATACTTGCCAAAGAACATGCTTCTTTAGAAAGATACCACTGTATCAATTCTACAAAAGTCTGCTCTCCTTCGCCAATCATAATTCCTGCCAAATAAGGAAATCTTTGCAGAAGCTTGTCCGGGTCAAAGGATACCTCCGGTCCGCCAAGCCAAATCGGAACCTCCGGCATAACTTTATGTAAATCACAAATTAAATCATATATTGCAAAGATGTTCCAAATATAACATGAAAACGCCACAACATCCGGTTTTTTCTTATATATATCTGCCTCTATATCCGTTAATTGCTGATTAATGGTATATTCAGCTATTTCGATATGTCTGCACAAAGATTCACCGTTATCATCATTAAACTTTCCTGCATATGCCGCCAGAGAATAAATGGCCGGATTGGAATGGATGTACTTTGCATTAATACCGACTAATAAAACTTTCATGTTTGGCGCTTCTCCTGTTGAATATTCCGATATAGTTTCTTACCTTTATTGAATACAATTATTTCTTTTGCTCCTTCATAGGGCAATTCATATGTTGCATCCGGCATAAGTGAAATAGCTGATTTAACAGGCTTTACCAGTAGCCTGTCATCATATATGCCACCAACAATTTTACCACGATAGTATAGGATATATTCTCCCATCATTGCTCTATATGTTATCTCTTCCAGTTCAGATAATTGTTCTGATATAAAATCTAAATACTCTTTACTTGAAGCCATAGTAATCTCCCCAAAATTTCGATCTTTCAATTTGTATTAAAATTTTTTATTCATTTAAAATCCCAAAATATAATAAACTTTTACTCAAAAATAACATATTTTCTGAAAAGCCTCAATAACATGAAAAAAGACATCCTATCGGATGTCTTTTTTGTGTTAGCTGAGAGCGCGAGACGGGGATCGAACCCGCGACCCTCTCCTTGGCAAGGAGATGCTCCACCGCTGAGCCACTCGCGCATATATAGCTGAAATGCATTCGCATTTCAAAGCGGGTGATGGGAATCGAACCCACGTATCTAGCTTGGAAGGCTAGTGTTCTACCATTGAACTACACCCGCATATGCCCAGAACCGGAATCGAACCAGTGACACGAGGATTTTCAGTCCTCTGCTCTACCAACTGAGCTATCTGGGCTTCTTCGTATCACGACTGCTCTCCATCATTTCTCTTCCGGATTACTCGTCGCAACCAAATCACGACATGGATTATTTTAATCTATACACCCCCATTTGTCAACTAAAATTGTATATTTTTCTGACACAATTAAAAGAAACGGCACCTGCCATCCAGACCACGTCCATCCGACAGATACCATTTCTTTTTCTTAATACATTCCCTTTATTTTTACCTACTACACAAAATGCTTATTCTTTAACACCACCGAGTGCAACACCGGCAATAATATATTTTGATAATGCAAAGTATACAACAAAGATAGGTATTACAGTAATAACAAGACCTACATAAATAATACCGTAATCGGAACGGAAACGCTCACCACGCAACAACTGGATAAACATCGGAAGTGTATATTTATCCTGTTTTGATAAAATCATGGATGGTGTATAGAAGTTATTCCATGAACCGATAAATGCAAAGATACACTGTGTTGCGACAGCCGGTTTTAACAGAGGCATTGCAATTCTGTTAAAGGTTGCAAATTCTTTTGAACCATCAATTCTGGCTGCTTCAAATAAGGAAGGACTGATTCCCAATACTCCGGCAGTTAATACGATCATTGTATTTCCATACCACATCCAGAAATTGATAAAACCAATAACTCCTCGTGTAATCCATTTTGTCTGGAGAAAACGAATTGCCTCGTCCACAATTCCAAACTGCATCAAAACCTGATTCACGGGACCGTTCGGATAATTCAAAATAGAAGCAAATAATACAGAAACTGTTGCTGCTGTAATAATATTTGGCATAAAAATCATTATCTTGTAAGCACCCTGTGCTTTCAATTTTACCTTAGTATCCGTAAACCATACTGCCTGCAATAATGCAAATAAAATCTGGGGAACAAAACCCATTACCCACATAATAATTGTTGTTGCTATGGATTCACAGGTGTATGTATCAAATAAAACACCTTCTTTACTTACTAATACATCCTTTATGTTTTTTAAGCCAACAAAAGTCGGACCAACCTCTGTATTGAACATACTGTCTGTATAGTTCTCACAGAATCCCAAGCTTCTCCGTCTGACCAGATATCGTTACAACAATGTTCCCTATGACAACAACGGTCGTTACTTCTATATTAAAGAAAACGATACCGTATGGAATCCCGGTTGGTAGCAAGTGTTACGGCATTTGTTCCAATTGGTGACAACTGTGAAATCAATAAACTGACTCTTAAGAATAACGGTAAAACAGCAAAGGAATTTTCTGTATTTTCCCACATAGAATTTTGTTTATGGAATGCAGTAGATGACAGCACCAACTTCCAGCGTAACTTAAATACCGGAGAAGTAGAACTTGAGCCTTCCGTAATTTACCACAAGACAGAATACCGCGAACGTCGTAATCATTATGCGGTATATGGAGTAAATGTACCGGTTGCCGGATTTGATACAGACAGAGATTCTTTCCTCGGCGCTTACAGAAGCCCTTCTAATCCTGAGGTTGTAGACCCATGTATACCGGATACAATAAAGGACATGACCATTAAGAGAACTTTCCGTGGTGCAGAATATATCATTAAGGTGGAAAACCCGGATGGCAATCAAAAGGGTATCAAAAAGATGATTGTAGACGGCAAAGAAATAGAAGGAAATCTGATTCCTATAGAAGATGGCAAAAAACATACCATATTACAGCAGTTATGTAATATCCCGCTAGACATATTTAATAATGCATATATCAATCCTTATAAATGTTAACCTTTAAAAACAGGAGCCCGCAGCAAATATATCACTGCGGGCTCTTGTTTATGCTAATAATTCTTTAAACTGTTCCATACGAATCGGTTTGGAGTATAAATATCCCTGATGACTGTATGCATTATACTGACGAATAAAATCGCGAAGCTGCTCATTCTCAATTCCTTCCACGCAGACCTGCATGCCAAGACCGTTTGCACACTGCACAATAGAATCTACCACAACCTGGGCGGCACGATTCATTTCGATATCCCGGACAAATCCCCTGTCAATCTTCAGGCAGTCGAAAGGAAATTCGCACAACAACTCCAAAGAAGAATGACCGGTTCCGAAATCATCTAAGGCAACCTTAATTCCATTCGAGCGAAGGAAATGTATTTCTCCCTTCAAATATTCCTTATCCATCGCACGGCAACGCTCTGTCAGCTCTAAACAGAGATTTTTTGCCGGAAAACCTGTTTTCTGAAGAATCTCCATCACGGAATCGCGGAATTTTCTGCGCTCAAGCTGTGTTGCGGATACATTCACATTGATGATAAAATTCGGATTCTCATCGATTATATTTTTACCTTCCGATAATGCCTGTTCGAGTATCCAATTACCCAATTCAAAAAAGCATGGGTCATTTTCCAGCCACGGTATAAATCTTCCCGGAGGAACATCTCCGTATGGCTCCCTATTCCAGCGCAGCAACGCTTCCATTCCGATAATATTCCCCGAATTGGCTTCTACTACCGGCTGATAACACATATAAAAGCCCTTACAGCCTTCTTCCACACATTGGCGCATAACATCTAAAAGCTCCAGCGTTGTACGGCTGTACTCCTGAAATTCATCCTGAAAATAAACCAGCTCACCATGCTTTTTATGCTTTGACTTATCCAGAGCATAGCTCGCACTTGCCTGAATCGTATACTCTCCGGTATCCGCATGATCTGTTTTTACAACACCACAGGACACTGTCAGCGGAATATGATTTCCTTCCACTATCATCTCGTTTTTGGTAATCTGCTGAATCTTGGAATAAAATGCCTCAACATCCACATCTGCATTTGGGAAAATAATGGCAAATTTCGCTCCGTCCATTCGATAAATGGTGCCTTTATCATGTGCTGCGGAAATCAGCTTTTCGGCAAATTTTTTCAGAACCTTATCTCCAAAGGCATATCCGTATACATCATTTACGATGGAAAAACGGTTAATTCCCAATTGCATGATCAGCCATTTTTCACCATTTCTTTTTCGGATTGCCTGTAAAAAACCATATACATTATATAAGTTGGTAGTAGGGTCCACTATTTCGTTTATCCCATGATTGATAATGGAACCAACAAACAAATCCGGCTCACCATTCTTACCTCTGGATACCACTCCGCGGCAGGTGCACATCACATAATTTCCGTTCCGGTCAAGCACACGATAATCTAAAATATGTTCGTCTTTTTCCCCGTTAAATACAGCATTTATATCTTCATAATAAACTTGTCTATCCTCAGGATGGAGCAGATTACCCCAAATCTCTCCCGCATTTAAAAAAAACTCTCCGGGGAGTTCAAAATCCTCTGCTGCATTTTTTGACCATCTGGAAACCCCTGTCTGCATATTACAGACATATACATATCTTCTTCTGGAAGTAACGGATAATGCATCAAATATTCTACTTTCAAGACCTGTTCTGTCTAACTCCATAGTCTCTTCACCTTTCCGCTCGAGTAATCCATAAAACGTTTTCACATATCTTGTTTTATTATAACATATCTGCAAAAATAAAGCATTTTTGAAAATAGACTAATTTTTTCTCCGTAAATTGGTTATTTTTCACACAATAAATCTATTCTTTTCTCATTATAGGGCAGATTCTCTATTTTAAGGTAATACTGTTATTCAAAACCTGTATACTGTATAAAAACAAAACATCCTGATTGGCAAAATCAACAAAGTCTCCAACCGATGCGGCCGGAAGATAACGAATATCTATTAGTATTGTCTTTTTATACCCCTCAGCAAGAAGAGGTACAAGACATCGGCTGAAGGAATCACCAAAAACAATCAGTTCCTTCTCCGAAGCACTCTTTTGATTATCTATTGATACTACGGAAATATTTCCTCCGAGAAACAGCTCATAAGGGTCTCTCCCTTTTGCCTTTTCTATATCATACATCGGTATTTCTTTTTTATTTTCAAAATCATATACAAAACAGCTTTCTAAAATCTCATTGGAACAATAGTTCATGTCGTCAGGAACAATAGGTAGTGATATTTGTCCGTAATACACCCCGTAAAACGGTTCTTCGACCGAAAAAACATTGTATTCCCCTGTAATCTTTGTCTCCATTGCAGATGCGATTTTTTCAGCAATATCCGCAATTCTTTCCTGTCTCCAATGAGTATCCGTTCTGTAAAAATCTGTCAGTTGAATATCTTCCATTATGGATATTGGTGTCAAGAAACGATTCTGCTTCTCCATTTCCCGTATAAACAATTCATAATCCATCGAAAGATATTCTTCTTCCGAAAGGAAATAATTCTTATCGGGAATCATACACAAATACGGCCTGATATCCGTTCCTTCAAAATACATCCCGTTTATTTTATTAAAAATTTTGGAAGCATACTCAATCGAGCTTAAATTCATCGGATACTCCATTTTTGCAAGGTATCCGTCCTTATAATAAATATTATCCATATCCTGTTTACGCATCACTCCCATTGAAAAAAGTGATTTTATCCCATGAAGCTTCTCACGAAGGGGAAACCGGTCCGTAACATACGCTTCCATATCCCTCATATAAGATGCCGATACCAATGCTTCAAAGGAAATATCCGGTTTTTGTAAAAGCCTACGCCGCTCACTGACGGAGAACTCCTCCGGCTTTTTAAACATTACTGATAATGCCGTCATTCCATATACAATTAAAAAAAGCAATACCGTTCTTTTTGCCTGCTTCATATATACCCTCTCTGCATACTGCTATTTTCCCAATCCCGGCTATATATTGTCTAAAACCGGAAATATAGAAAAGGATTAAAGGAACCGGAAACAAGATACGCCGTTGATAGCAGCATTAACAAAAATAATAATAGAATCTTTATAACTGCTGATGCCTTTGGTGCAGCGTTTTGCAGTTTTTTCCCCATTACGGCAGCAAGCGGTGTACTTCCTATCATTGCAATCACAATCGTAAATCCATAGTTCCTTAATTGATAACCGGTTTCTTTAGAATAAAACGGGAGTTCTCCCATTCCGAACATATTTTGTAAGTCCAATATTGCCGCAGACAGGCTTTCGGCATTAAAAATAACAAAACTGATTATCAAAAGCAGAACAGGATAAAGATGATTTATAATCTTTAATTTATTCAGCTTCTTCAAAAGCCAGCTTTTTTCCAGAATAAGAAAAACGGCAAAATACAGCCCCCATACAACAAAATTCCATGATGCGCCATGCCACAAACCGGTAAGAAGCCATACAAGAAGGATATTACGGTACCACCGAATTTTTGATGTACGGTTTCCGCCAAGCGGAATATATAAATAATCACGAAACCATGTGCCGAGTGACATATGCCACCGCCGCCAGAATTCCGTGATGCTTTTGGAAATATACGGATAGTTAAAGTTTTCCGGAAATACGAATCCGAAAATTCTGCCCAGACCGATTGCCATATCGCTATAACCCGAAAAATCAAAATAAATATGACACGAAAACGCAACTGCATAAAGCCAATAATAAAGAACCGATAATTCTTTTGATTCACAAAATATATCACACAGTTTTCCAAGTTCATTGGCAATTAAAACCTTTTTTGAAAGTCCAAATATAAACCGGCTGATTCCTGTTTCTACCATCTCCCATGTGCTTTTTCTGTCGGATAGCTGCGTTGCGACCGCAGAATATCGCACAATCGGCCCTGCAATCAGTTGAGGGAACATACAGATATACAGTGCAAGAGAAAGGAAATTTCTCTGTGCCGGAACATCCCTTCGATATACATCAACCAGATAGCTGATAATCTGGAATGTATAAAAGCTGATTCCGATTGGAAGCACAATATGCCGCAGCGGAAACTCTCTTCCCACTGCAGCATTTATATTTGCTATTATAAAATCCGTATATTTAAAAAAAATAAATATACATGTAAAAAGTGTGATTGCACAGATAAGAACATTTTTTGAATTAAAAAGGCGCTGCTGTCTTTCAGAAGCTTTTTCTATCATAATTCCTGCATAATAACAAATTAAGACCGAAAATAGCATTAACAGGACATAAACGGGTTCTCCCCATGCATAGAAAAACAAACTTGCCAGAAGAAGAATAATATTTTTTAACTTCTGTGGCACCACAAAATAGGCAAGAAATACACATGGCAAAAAGTAATATAAAAATACAATGCCGGAAAAGACCATAACCTATCCTCTATTCTACCAGATTTTCTTCATAAATTACTTCTGCTTCTTCATACTGTTTTAGAAGCTTTGTCTTAAAGTTTTCCATATTCTGTGCTTTTCCGAAAGCCGAAACAATGTACTCATCTCCTACAGACGCAATCAAAAGCGTATCCGGAAAACCGCACATCCACTGCCTGTTTAAAATATTCTGCTTTATCGCATCCGCTAATGCCTTGCTTTCTCTTGAATCCTTCAGGTGATATGCTCCCGCCGTAAAAGTATTGGCATTCATCATATGCATCATCGAAGCCGCATCATCAATCATTTTAGCGCCATCTTTTGGCATCCCTAAAAGAGAGTCCAGCGCTTCCTCTTCCAAAATATTGAACTTACCGGGTGCATCCGTTACCGGATTCTCATAATCTCCTCCGCCAAGGGGAAAACGTTCATCCTCTTCAAATGCGCTCCACACGTTTTCCAGAATCTCTACTGCACTTGCAATATTTACATCAGCCGCCTCTTCCGTATTCATATTCTCTACTCCGGTGTCTGCAGCATTTCCATTTTTGTCTTCAGATTGCCCACATCCTAAAAGCATGAACGCAAGCATGAATGCAAGCATGAATGCTGGCAATATGCACATCCAAATTGTAACTCTTTTTTTCATAATCTCCTCCTTAACTGCTACTTACGAATATCTGCAAGAACCTCTCCGGGAATCGTAAATGTTACAACCCCCATATACATTGGTGCAACATCACCTTCATTAAAGCTGATTACAATATTACCGTTTTCATCGATATAAAATGTCTGGTCTTCCTGAATAGCTTTAAAGTTCCAATCCTCAATTTCATCCTCAAGCCAATAATATACCATTTCATCAGCCGCCATCTGCTCCCGCATCTGTTCTTTAATATTCCCACTAATCGGCGTAATATAATCGGCTCCATCGACAAAAAGATCCTTTAACAGAAGTCTTTCTCCGGTTTCAAGGTCAATTGTATAGTAATAATTCCATTCCGCGCCGCTCCCGCTTGCCATGTAACAGATTAATTTCAATGTAAAATACTTATCGGTTGTGTTTATCACTTCACTTTTTACAAGAATGTCCTGATAACCCCATTCATACTGCAGATTTTCTTTAAATTCTTCGATAAACGGCCCTGTGATTTCCTTAATCTCTGCATTAATCTCTTCCATGGATTTTTTCAGTTTTTCCTCCATGGCCTCGTTTGTCGCTTCTTCCAATGCTTCTTCCGATTCTTTTATCATCTCCTCCTTTGTTGCCATTACAAGCTCCGGCACCTGTATATCTGCTCTGTTACGCTCATCTTCGTATTGATAATCACGGAATGTTACAACCTCAACCAATTTGCCGATTACCGGAATCCTGCTCATCGCATAAGCAACATTTCCTGATGTATTCGGCAGAATAATAAACGCAAGCACTGCTGCTGCCGCAGCTGTTATACATCTTCTGTATACTATAACCTTTCTACTCCTTGCCTGATCCTTTTTTGCTTTCTCCATTGCAGCCTTCATTGCATTAATCTGCTCATTTGACATTTCTTTTTTCATATATTCCCTTTTTAATTCTTCAATATTTTTATTCATTTTAAATACCGCCTTTCTTTTTTAATTTAAACAGCACTCTCATCATACGGCTCCATCTGCAGTTTCAATTTTTTCATACAGCGGTACAGCCTGCTTTTTACCGTACTCAGGTTTTCTTCCAATACCATAGCAATCTCTTCAAGCTTCATATCCTCAAAGTAACGAAGAATTACTACAGTTCTGTCCTCTTTGTCAAGAGTATCGATTGCCCTTTTTAAATCGATATTTTCATATGAATCCTCTTTCCCCTGTTCGTAAGAAACTTCTTCCAGCGAAATGTTATCTTTCTCACGATATTTTGCAAAAATCTCATTCATCATAATACGATATATCCAGGTTTGGGCATACTCGGTATTGTTCAGCTTATGACTGTTCAATATCGCCTTGTAAGCACCGTTTTGAACAACATCTCCTGCATCCTCATCATTATGCAAATAACTACAGGCTATCCTATAATATTTATTGTAGTTTCTGAGTAAAAGGTCTTCTATAACCTCTCTTTTTTTCTTATTACCTGTAATAAGCTTCAATTTTTACACCTCCTGTATTTGCTCTTATCTATTAGATAATACAGTGTCAAAAAAAGTTTCAAAAATATTATATACTCTTTTTTCGTTATCCGGTAATTTACATTTTTTCATCAGAATGGTAGAGTATAAGAAACATATTACTATTTTAAATGTACAGGAGATACTTTTTTGAAAAAAATTGGGAAAATTGTTCAAAAAATATTAGGTATAACAGCTATATTACTAATTTTGGGGACTATCGGTATTTTTATGTATCCCAAAATTGCAGAAAAGACGGATATCGATGATAAAGCTGTTGCTTTCCTCTCAAATCAGATTATGTCGCCGGAAGAGGAAACTGTTACCGACACAGGAATTAGTGATTCGGGAATTGTATCCGGCGTTTCCGATAATAATCCGATTAGAGAAAGCGTGGCCCCTACAGAAGAAGTGAAACTAAAAGATAATTTCCGCACACAGACATGGTCGCAGGAAGAAAAAGATGCTCTGAAAACCGCTTATAACACGGTACTAAACAGAATGGGCCTAAACGCCGCCAATCTTCTTTTCTATGAAATGAAAAATATTGACGATATTGAGTATTATTCGTTTCAGGTTGTAGATGATTTCGGAAATGCGTATGAAGACCTTCTTTTATATGATGCGGCTGCCAATAATCTGTATTGGCATGATAAAAAAGGCTATTTGGATACCGCGAGTTCCTCTGATTGTATTTTCAGCGGAACAGTTCCCGGCAACAAGGATGCAGAATACGAGGATGATTCCTGGGAAAAGGTTTTAAAGGGATATATGAATGCCATTCTTAATGAACGTAATTCTGACAAGGCATCCTCCTATGTTGATACCAGTTGCTATTATCTTGCAAAACTATCCGAATTGCGGCGTTCTGATTTTGTAGATGCGACAGAAGAAAATCAAAAATATTTGATTGAGCAGGCGGATTCTTTGGAAAAGCGAAAAAACGGGAAAAAAATCGAAAATTATTCTTGGAATTATAAAATTGATAATACCTCCAAATATATTGACGAATACGATATGGATTGGGTCGAGGCTTATATTTCTTTGGATTTAGATGTTACTGCGCATGGTCAGACCGAAGCTTTCGGTGATAATTATTGTGTGTATCTGCGCCAATATGAATACGGCTGGCGCGTCGCTGCTCTTACAACGGAAGAATATGAGGAATAATTTAAATAAGGGTGCACTTTAAGGTGCACCTTTTTTACGAATCACACTGCTCCACCAGAGATACCAACAAATCATACAACTCGGGGTTTATTTTTTTCAAACGGATGGGCTTGCTTTCTTTATCGAGAAGACAATGCTGTGAGCTGCCTTGAACACATATTATACCTGAAACACTGTCCGTAATCAGATATTCAATAGTGAACTTTAAACCGCTAAAAGCTGTCATATGTACTTCAATGTTCACTGTATCACCATACCGGACCATTGATTTGTATTTTGCATTTACTTCCAAAACCGGGCTTATAATTCCTTCATCCTCAAAACGTTTGTAGCTGTATCCTGCCTGTTCCAGGAAGTCGGTTCGCGCTTCTTCAAACCAGCGGATATAATTGGAATGATGCACGATACCCATCATATCCGTTTCATAATATTGTACTTTATGTTGATAGATTTTCATCTCCATTTTATCAGGTGCTCCTTGTCCAATAAATTATTTTGTGCTAAGATATATTTCAGTCGTTAATTTTAATTTGAGAGGATAAAAAAGATGGGTACATTTTTATTATTAGCAGGCGGTCTTCTTGTCATCATAGCAGTTGTAGTCGTTATCTCCGCAGTTTCCTCCGTTGTCAGTGCTGTTGCCGCAGAGGAAGAATCTACAGAAGACTAAAAGTTTCATAAGATATAGGATAAAGCGGCATGATTAACAGTCATGCCGCCTTTTTTCTTGTTTCACTCTTCTTATAAAGATGCATTCAGATAGGCAACCTGCTCTTCTGTCAGCACATCTATTTTTTTGCCCATGAAAGCAAGCTTTCTGGCTGCAACATCCTGATCTACCTCTGCCGGTACATCAATAAGCTTTTCTGTAAGCTTGTCCTGATTTTCCACCAGATATTTTGCAGAAAGTGCCTGAATAGCAAAGCTCATATCCATAATTTCTGCCGGATGTCCGTCACCGGCTGCAAGATTCACAAGTCTTCCTTCCGCAATCACACATAACCACTGGCCTGTCGGAAGCTTATAACCCATGATGTTGTTTCTCATTTCTTTTGCTTCCACAGCAATCTTACGAAGACCCGCCATGTCAATTTCGCAATCAAAATGTCCTGCATTACAAAGAATTGCTCCATCCTTCATTACTGCAAAATCTTCCGCATCAATCACCTTATCACAGCCTGTTACGGTTACAAAGAAATCACCAAGCTTTGCGGCTTCATTCATCGGCATAACTTCAAATCCATCCATGATGGCTTCAATAGCACGAACCGGATTAATCTCGGTTACGATAACCTTTGCTCCAAGTCCTTTGGCTCTCATCGCAACACCTTTACCGCACCATCCATATCCTGCAACAACCACATTCTTACCTGCTACAATCAGATTCGTTGTGCGGTTGATACCATCCCATACAGATTGACCTGTTCCGTAGCGGTTATCAAATAAATGCTTACAATCCGCATTATTTACGCGAACCATAGGGAATTTTAATTCACCCTTCTTATTCATGGCTTCCAACCGGATGATACCGGTTGTTGTCTCTTCACAGCCACCGATTACATTCGGAATTAAGTCTACAAATTCTGTGTGCATCATATGAACAAGGTCACCGCCATCGTCAATAATGACATTCGGTCCGACTTCTAACACCTTACGAATGTGCGCATTGTACTCTTCTTCTGTCGCATTATACCAGGCATACACATTTAAGCCTGCTTTTACCAATGCTGCTGCCACATCATCCTGTGTAGAAAGTGGATTGGAACCTGTTACATACATTTCAGCGCCACCAGCTTTTAACACTTTACAAAGATATGCTGTCTTTGCCTCCAAGTGTACGGACAAAGCTACTTTTTTGCCCGCAAACGGTTTTGTCTTAGAGAATTCCTCCTCTAACATACGAAGCAGGTCGCAGTTACGCTTTACCCATTCAATTTTTCTTTCGCCTGACTCGGCAAGATTAATGTCTCTGATAATGCTTTCCATATTCTTCCTCCAACTGAATTATTTTTCCAGCCGAATTTTTATTAACGTGATGGTCGTCTGTCCTATCATCACAACATACACTATTAGAATATCGTAAGATAGAAGGGTTGTCTAATGTTTTTTAACAGCTCTTTTAATTATTTATCTTAAGTTCAATCGGACAATGGTCTGAGCCGGGCACCTGAGTATGAATCCTTGCATCTACCAATAAATCCTTTAATTCCTCGGAAACAACAAAGTAGTCGATACGCCAGCCGGCATTCTTGGCACGGGCCTGAAACATATAGGACCACCACGAATAGACTCCTGTCACATCCGGATAAAAATAGCGAAACGTATCAATAAAACCGTTCTCCAGCACCTTAGTAAAGCAGGCCCTTTCTTCATCCGTAAAACCTGCATTACGATGATTGGTCTTCGGGTTCTTTAAATCAATTTCCTGATGTGCTACATTTAAATCTCCGCAGAAAATAACCGGCTTATTCTTTTTCAAGCCATTCAGATAAGCAAGAAAATCTGCTTCCCATTTCATGCGATAATCCAATCTGGTAAGCTCCCTCTGAGAATTCGGAGTATATACCGTCACAACATAATAATCCTCAAATTCTGCGGTAATGACACGCCCCTCATGATCATGCTCCTCCATATGGATGCCATATGTTACCTCCAAGGGCTTCTTTTTCGTAAATATTGCCGTACCGGAATATCCTTTTTTCTCTGCAAAGTTCCAATACTGATGGTAGCCGGGCAATTCCAGTTCCAACTGTCCCTCCTGCATTTTGGTTTCCTGCAGGCAGAACACATCGGCATCCGCCTCGTTAAAAAAATCCAGAAAACCCTTCTGCATGCACGCTCTCAAACCGTTTACATTCCACGAAATTAGTTTCATATCTTTTTCTCTCCATAATCTCTCTACTGACAATACATCTGCCCATATTCTACAAATCCAATCGATTCCGTATTTCTCCATTCACAAATGCTTCAATATTTTTATATACCTCTTCCATGCATCTTGTTCTGGCTTCTACGCTTGCCCATGCCATATGCGGTGTAATAATCAGCTTATCACTGTCCTTAATTTGGGCTAACGGATTTGTTTTCTCCATCGGCTCTTTTGACAATACATCCAGACCGGCTCCACCGATTAAGCCTTCCGTCAATGCTGTATACAAGTCATTTTCATTGATAACCGGTCCTCTTGCCACATTAATAAGTATTGCTGTTTTCTTCATCTTACGAAAAGCATCCATGTTCATGATTTCTCTTGTTTTATCGGAAAGCGGACAGTGAAGCGACAAAATATCGGATTCTCTGCATAAAGTATCAAAATCCACCCGTTCATAGTCGGTTGTAGAATTACTGCCGGATGCCGAATAAAAAATTACCTTACAGCCAAAGGCTTCCGCCACTTTGGCAACACCTTTTCCGATATTCCCGAGACCGATAATACCCCATGTTTTTCCCTGTAATTCAAAATAGGTCTTCTCAAAATGAGAAAATCCCAGTTGATTGCTGTACGCGCCGGATTTTACATAGTCATCATAATAATTCAGCTTTTCCAAAACACTTAATGCGAGTGCAAAGGTGTGCTGTACGACAGCCGGAGTAGAATAATCCTTGATATTGCACGCTGCAATACCACGTTTTTTTGCATATTCCAAATCAATATTATCAAAACCGGTTGCTGTCACACATAACAGTTTTACGTTCGGTGCAGCCTGTAACATTTCTTCATTCATCTTAGTCTTATTAAAAATAACAACCTCCGCATCCTTAATAAGCCTTTTTGAAGTCTCCGCATCCGTTGTATTATGATGCTCAAATTCTCCCAGATTCGCAAAAAAATCTACATCAATATCAAATCCAATGCTGTTGCGGTCTAACATTACAATTTTCATATCTTTAATCCTCTGTTTTTCATTTTTATATAAGTGTAACATTTACAAACCATTCTGACAAATAAAAGAAACTGACGCAAAGTCACGCCAGTTTCCGGATTGTTATATTAAATTATAATCTCTTAAGTAATTCTTCTCTCTGCGCTTCATATCCCGGCTTTCCAAGCAAAGCAAACATGTTTTTCTTGTAGCTTTCAACGCCCGGCTGATTGAACGGATTAACACCTAATAAGTAACCGCTTACACCGCATGCAAATTCAAAGAAGTAGAATAACTGTCCTAAATAGAATTCGTTCATTTCCGGTACATTTACCATAAAGTTAGGAACCTGACCGTCCGTATGTGCTAAGATTGTTCCGTTCATAGCGGATTTATTCACAAAATCTACTGTCTTTCCTGCAAGATAGTTAAGTCCGTCTAAGTCTACGGGTTCTTCTCCGATAATGATTTCTTCACGGGATTTTTCAACATTAATAACCGTCTCAAACATATTTCTTGCGCCGTCCTGAATGAACTGACCCATAGAATGGAGGTCTGTTGTTAAATCAACGCTTGCCGGGAAAATACCCTTCTGGTCTTTTCCTTCGCTTTCGCCGTATAACTGCTTCCACCATTCAGAAATATAGTGAACCGCCGGCTCATAGTTACAAAGGATTTCAATTGCTTTTCCTTTTCTTAATAAAATGTTACGAAGTGCTGCATACTGCAATGCATCGTTTTCTTCAAATGCATTATTAAGGGCCATTTCTCTTCCGCTTGCCGCACCTTCCATTAATTTATCAATATCTGCGCCGGATACTGCGATAGGAAGTAACCCTACTGCTGTAAGAACAGAGAAACGTCCGCCGATATCATCCGGAACAACAAATGTTTCGTATCCTTCTTCCGTAGCAAGTCCCTTTAAAGAACCCTTCTGTCTGTCTGTCGTCGCATAGATTCTCTTCGCTGCTTCTTCCTTACCGTATTTCTTTTCCATCATTTCCTTTAATACACGGAAAGCGATAGCCGGTTCTGTTGTAGTACCGGATTTGGAAATCATATTAATGGAGAAATCTCTGTCTCCGATTACATCTATTAAATTTTTAAGATAAGTAGAACTGATGGAATTACCGACAAAGTAAATTTCCGGAGTCTTCCGAATTTCCTTGCTTACCATGTTGTAAAAACCGTGTCTTAAAAATTCGATGGCTGCTCTTGCTCCCAAGTAAGAACCGCCGATGCCGATTACAAGCAACACCTCGGAATCACTCTGAATCTTAGCAGCTGCCTTTTTAATTCTGGCAAACTCTTCCTTATCATATGCTACCGGCAAATCAATCCATCCCAAGAAATCATTACCCGCACCGGTCTTGGAAACCAATACTTCCTTTGCATCAAGTGCAAGCTTCTTCATCATATCAACTTCGTGTGCCTGAACAAAAGATGTCGCTTTGGAATAATCAAATGTAACTTTATTTCCCATTTCTTATGCTCCTTTTTCGTAATACCGTTATCATTGCTTTAAGCAAACTCAGTTTAGCAAAGTATAGACCCCTTTTCAAGCCAAAAATTCCCGGAGAAGCTCTTCCAGTTCCGCTTTATCACTTTTATTTCTTAAAACGGCATCATTATATTCCCGCTTTGATTCAAATTTAGCATTCTCTTTCGGTTCTTCCAATTTCCTTATGCTTTCTTCCAAGTCTTCTATTTTATTTCCCATATGGTTTTCCAGATAATCAACCAGATTAATTTTTAAAACCCTTTTTTTCTCTGTAATATCCACAAAACCGGATATGGCAAAATATAAATATAAATCAAACATACTTATAATATAGAATGGGAGAATTTCTCCCATTGTATTTCCCTCAATAATCCCCTGACATGCACCAAGTCCGGCAGTAAATACAGATAACAGAATCAGTTGCCCGGAAATATGCTTCCATGTCAGGACGGTAAACCTTCCCATTTTTATCTTATTTAGAAATTTCTCCACGAAAACCGGAACATTTAATATGCCGTTATGCAGCCGATAACAATTTGAAAATTTCCGTTTACATTGGCATAATAACGTAACTTCCGTTACCGCCATATTCTCAGTCTCCGAAATCAATACAGAGAAAAAATGACTGAGTAAAAGCTGTATAATTGTTCCTGAAAAGAATAAAACCAAAACAACACTCATAATTATTTTGTGTTGTAAAATAATATTCATATAAAGCCTCCTCGTTATTGTTTGTACAAAGTATACTGAATTCCTTTTTTTGAAACAATATCTACCGTATGTTTATCCATCTTTATAAACTCTGCTTTTTTATCTTTTTTCATCAAAGTGTAGAAAGAAATTCTCTTTTCTGCTATAATTTGCCTAAAAAGAATGCGCCCATTAGGGAATACTTACACTTATAACATACATAAAGTATTGGAAAGGACAATTCACTATGAGATATCAGCCACACGGTATATGTGCTTCCGCAATAGATGTGGAAATGGATGGAAATATTATCCGCTCTGTTAAATTTACAGGCGGCTGCGACGGCAATCATAAAGGACTTTGTGCTTTAGTAGAAGGCATGCCCGCCGAGGAAGCCATTAAGCGTCTCCGCGGCATTACATGCGGTCCGCGTAATACTTCCTGCCCGGATCAGCTTGCAGTATGCTTAGAACAACTTTTACCAAATGCATAATAATAACGAGGATTTCAATATATGAAAAGAATTGTTTTAACCGGTGGTGGAACAGCCGGACATGTTACTCCGAATATCGCTCTTCTTCCGGCACTTAGAGAAGCTGACTTTGATATTCACTATATCGGCTCCTTTGAAGGCATCGAAAGTCGCCTGATTCCAGATTTTGATGTTCCTTATTACGGAATTTCAACAGGTAAGTTCCGACGCTATTTTGACTTAAAGAATTTTTCCGATCCGTTCCGCGTACTAAAAGGATATATGGATGCCCGCAAAATATTAAAGGAATTAAAACCGGATGTTCTCTTCAGTAAAGGAGGCTTCGTTTCGGTTCCTGTTGTCCGCGCTGCTGCCGATCTTCATATTCCGTGCATACTTCATGAATCGGACATGACTCCCGGACTTGCCAATAAACTCTGTATTCCTTTAGCTGATAAGATATGCTGTAATTTCCCCGAAACCTTGAAGAATCTTCCGGTGGAAAAAGCTATTCTGACAGGAACTCCTATTCGTGCCGAGCTTACGAAAGGCAATCGCATTGCTGCATTGGAAGCCTGCGGATTTACTGCCAACAAGCCTGTTATTATGGTTATCGGCGGTTCTCAGGGCTCTGCCAGCATTAATCAGGTAGTACGGGAAGCTCTTCCGCGCTTATTGGAAAATTTCCAGGTACTCCATTTATGCGGAAAAGACAAGGTAGACAATCTGATGCTTTCCATTCCGGGCTACAAGCAATTTGAATATGTCAAAACGGAACTGAAAGACTTCTTTGCTCTTGCGGATCTTGTTGTTTCCAGAGCCGGAGCAAATGCCATCTGCGAGTTATTGGCGCTAAAAAAGCCTAACATTCTCATACCGCTTTCTCTTGGTTCACGCGGTGACCAGATATTAAATGCAGCATCCTTTGAAGAACAGGGTTTTTCTATTGTCATTCGTGAAGAAGCATTGGACTGCTTCAGCCTTATTGATAAAATTGAAGAGCTATACCAAAATAAACAACGTTACATTGAAACCATGAATGAAAGCGGACAAATCAATGCTATTCCTAAAATTATGGAACTCATTAATGAAGCAGCAAACAGATAAACCTGCTTTGTCACTTATATTTTTCATACTGAAACAGAAACATCCCGAATGTGAGAAATCCTTTCACATTCGGGATATTTATTGTAACAGGTTTATGATTTATATATTTTCTTTTTTAAATAAAGATTTTGAATTTTACTTTGTTAAAATATCTTTAATTTCTGCCAATTCTTCCGCAGAAGGATTTCCCGGTACCCAGTTAATATTCTGACCGTCCCCATTGTATCTGGGAATCAAATGGAGATGAAAATGAAACACTGTCTGTCCTGCTACCTCGTTATTATTCTGAACCAAATTAAACCCATCCGCATGAAGCTTTTCTGTCATCATAACCGCCATTTTTTTAGCAAGCTTCATCACGTCTGCTGCGGTTTCTTCCGGCAGTTCATATAAATTCTTATAGTGATTCTTCGGCAGAATTAAAGCATGTCCTTTTGTTGCCGGACTTAAATCTAAAATCACACGGAAATTCTCATCCTCATACACCGTATTGGTCGGAATATCCCCGTTTGCAAGCTTGCAAAAAATACAACTATCGTCTCTCATTTTCATTCCTCCTGATTATTCTTTCATAAAAACAAACAATTCATCCAATGTGCGGAGAATCTTAAAATCACCTTTCATTTTCATTTCACCGCCCATAAAAGCTCTTTGGAAAGTCATTCTTCCTGCCATAATCTCATTCATGGCATCTGCTGTAATCTGCGCTTCCACATCCGCCCGTTCAGAAAAGTCCGTATGATAAATCAAATCCTTTCCGTTAATCTGTAATCCTATGGCCTGATTATTCCCTTCTACCGCAATCTTATAGACTGCTTTAAATCCCGGTATGGGCTGAAAGTTTTTCTCAAATTTATTCTGATAGCTGTCTGCTTCGTTGTCCGCCTGACTCATCATGCCGCGAAACATACTGGCAAGCTCCTGAATATCTTCTTTCTGTCTCTGCACATACCCGTCATCGGCCGCATATTGTGACAACTGCTCTGTTTCCTGTGGTGTCAGATCATTCGTCGGAGATAATGATACCTTCTGCTGGACAGCGCGATTACTTGCCGGAAGGCTTACAACCTTCTGTTTCATCGTGCGGTAAACATTCTCTGCCTTCCTTTCAATCAGCATGCGGTAATCATCACTCATCTCCAATTCATTAATATTGGCAATGTAACCGCATATTCCGCTGCACGGAAGACCGCCCAATATTTCCCATGCAACAGAAAGAGTCATTTTTCCTTCCCGCTCGCCATAGGTCGTTGACATTACAACCGGACACATATATATCTTTGCGATTTTCTCCTTATCACCATACAACCAGCAGGCGTCCAAAAATTGCTGCATATAGCCGCCGATTCCATACCATTCGACCGTAGCTGCCAAAATAATACCGTCTGCTTCTTTTAATGTCTGCGGAAGAGTTGTAATTGTATTTTTTAATTCGTTTAACATAAACCGCTCCACTTTGACATTCAGTTCTTCCAAAACTTCCTGCATTTTATTAATAACATATAACGTAGGGTCATCCATCAACCCCCGTCCGCCATAATAAATATTAACCTTCATGCAATTTCCTCCTTGGGTAAAAACAACGGATATTACGCTTCGCGCTTCATCCTTATGTTAGCAAGCATCAACAGCATTCCGCTGATTAATCCGCCTAAATGAGCTGCCACATTTATCTGTATTCCAGCAAAGCTGCTGTAGACACAATACACTACCATAAACAGCATCGCCGGCATGGATATTTTAATCCTCTCATCCTTTTGTATTACCAGGCAGAACAGCATTCCTATTAAACCGAATACCGCTCCGCTTGCCCCATATGAAACATACTCCATATTAGCAATATATTCATAGAAGCAGGATGTAAGGTTTCCCAGAATTCCGGTCAGCATATAAATAATCAAAAAACGGATACGTCCCACCTTATTCTCTAGCATATCCCCCAGAAAATATAAAAGCAGCATGTTACTGAAGAAATGGTCCAGACTTCCGTGCAAAAACATCGCTGTTATAAGACGGTAAAAATCTCCGTCCAACAGATAAGAAAGACCGATACACCCCTCTCCGTAAAAGAACCGAGGATTAAAAATACAGCCAAAACACATTACCAGATTTATTGCTATTAAAGAAATGGTTATATAAGGGGCCTTTTTTAAATATGCAGAAACACTCTCTTTCCATCCGCCTTCTTTTTCTTCCTCCGGTAATACAAACTGTGATGGGTCCTCTTTATACTTTGTAAGAAAATCCTCTAACAAACCACGCATTCCGTAAAAATCAGGTTGCTTATCTTCTTCGATAATAAGCCTTGTAGTTTGGGTTTGTACCAGCCAGCTAAACGGGTCATCCTTTGTAAGTAGCTCACTCTTTTTTTCATTCTCCGTAAGAATCAGCGACAGGATGTGTGTCTCCGAAATGCCTCTTTCATGAAACATTGAGCGTAAAGAATCTTTTACTTCCTCATATTGTTCTCTGTCCAGATATAAATCATTTGTATAATCAATAATCTGAAGAATATTCGCCAAATTATTTTCAAATTTTACAAGTACTGCCACTTCACTAAGCTTGGATGTCAGCTTAAAAAATCCTTTTGTCTGTAAATACTGTTCTAACATCTCTTTCATCATGAGAATTATTATACAACATTTACTACAATTTTACCAAACTGTATTTCATCATTTCGTTTAATAATAATCTCTTCTCCTGCCATAAGCGCTTTGCCGTTTACTTTTGTGCCGTTAGTAGAGTCCAAATCCTGCAGAATAATCCGTTTTCCCTGTTCTTTAAATCTTGCATGAAGACGGCTTACCGACTCATCTTCTATGCAAAGCTGTACACTGTCTTTCAATTTCCCTACCGTTACGGGAAAATCCGAAAGATAAAATTCTTTTGAAAAATGTTTTTCCTTCCATTTTAGACAATATACTGCTTCTTCATCAAAATAAACGGTCTCGCTGTCTAAGATATCATCAAAATATTCCTCGACCGTTACGGGCTGTATAGGTTCCTCCGGGAAATTCATTTCCTGTGAGGATCGAAGAAAATATAAATAACGGATAAGTAATGTTACGGCGATTCCTATCAGACTTATTCCCAAAATAAATATATATAACACGGAAAACCGTAACCCACGCATAAAAAAACAAGAACCTGTTATTATAATTCCTATTACAAATAAGACTATTGCGGCAGGTAACATTACCCTATTACCCGTTTTCTTTATTTTCTCCGTTTCATGTGTAATCAGTTTTTTATTATCGTACTCTGAAATTGCATCAAAGGTATTTGCATAAATTTTTTCATCATTCTTCTTATTTTCTATCCTTTTTTTCTCTGCCTGCAATAGCAATTCTTCTCTTTCCATAAAGCTGATAAACGCTTCAAAAGAAAAGAATACCTCCTTTGACATTTTATAAAACTGATATGCCGTATTGACAGCATGCTCATCCTTATGATCCGTTTTATCTAACAAAAAATCCGCAAGCTCACGATATTTTCCAACCGAAACATTGTCTTGGTTATTTTGATATAAAAGCGCCGGAAAATACATACAATACAGCTCCTCCGTTTCCAAATCACGATATATATATTGTGGCTTTAAAAAAAAACCTTCATAGGGAAGAAGAAATTCATCTGCACTTTTCATTATACGGCTTATTCCGTATAAGAACTCCTGTAAATCCTGAAAGGTCATTTTTCGGTTCGCAAACTCCCTGTCCAATGACTTTTTAGAGGTAACATCATAACTGCAATATACATTCTCTTCCTCTAAACGTATTTTACATGCCAAAAACCCCGGAATACGATTTTGCGTGATCATCCGCAGCGGATAGGATGTTTCTATCTGCCTATCAGTCATTAAAAGCATATAGCTATGGTCAAATTCATTTTTTATTATTGCATTTTCTATATTTTCCATTTTTCTTCCTAACTTTCTATTCTGAAGCAATTCCTGTCAGGACAGATGCCTGACCTTTTGAATACCGATATCTCCTAATATAAGAAGACGGTTTTAGTCGGTATGCTTTTTGTGTGCTGCCAATTTCCCAATATGCTGTATTGTCTTCACGCAGTTTGGAAAAAAGGATATTCATTTTGCCTTCTATTTTGGTTTCAATATCCGAAAATCCAATCCGTACCTGTGTCTCGCTGTTTTTTGTATATAAAAATCTTTTTTTGATTGCCTCATCCATATTTTTCTTTACAAATGCTTCTGTGTCTTTGCCACTCATATTCCATTCATTGGACCCGCGCAGTGCTGCCAGATAAGCGCTTTGAACGGAAACACATTTGTCATAGCAGAAAAATCCCCAATACATTAGTATTACAATTATTGTTACGGCAGATGGTATAATAAATACTGCCTCAACTGTTAAGTATCCATCAAAATATTTTTTTCTTTTTTTCATTCTTTCTACCCAAATAAAACAATTCCCGATGCTATAAATAAATACGGAACAAACGGTATCCTTCTGTTTTTTAAATCACATTCAAAAATCAGCAGTACGACAGAGGCAATGGCCGCCATAAAAAAAGAAATCATAAGGATTTTCATCTCCGTTTCCAGGGAAAATCCTATCCCCAGCAGCAAAATCAACAAGGCATCCCCTAATCCTATTTGATGACTCTTCTTGGCTAAAATAAAAATGATTCCTCCCGGTATAGCAGCAGCTGCAATATCCACCACTTCTCTCTGCTTTCCGAATACTCCGACACCTGCATATATACTCATCAAAAGCAGGGCGGTATATAATAAAACAGCAGGTATTTTTTGTGTACGGATATCCCAAACCGTGCAGAAAAACAAAAATATTATAAATATATATTCCATACTACTCCCCTTTTTCCGTACAAAAGCTACAGGCATGACGATTTCCGACCTCAGATATACGAACCGTTTCTATCGTCCTCTTTAACCCACTACATAATAAGGATGTATGATATCGATTTCCGTATTCCGTATAGAAGCATATTCCGCTCAGTCCCCCTGCCTTACAGCTTTCACATACGCGGTATATTTCTCCGCTCTTATTTCTCAGATTCTTTATCTCTTC
Source organism: Lachnospiraceae bacterium (assembly GCA_016294075.1). Lineage (GTDB taxonomy): Bacteria > Bacillota > Clostridia > Lachnospirales > Lachnospiraceae > RGIG8767. The sequence goes on from JAEDCQ010000003.1 coordinate 88,212, forward strand.
TGTCATGGCAGAATGAATCTTCAAGCTCAGGTAACGACAGCTTACACTCATATGATAACTTTCTCCATAGGGGGTTATATATACCCATTCATCTTTATCGATCATTCCTTCCTGCTTTGTCACATCATATCCGGTCCATTTACGAATACGACAATTAACTATTGTTTGGGAAGGAGAAAACCCCATTAGGGAGACAACCGGCTTCAGTCTTTGTACCTTTGTTTGAATAATCAAGTCATTTCCCACTTTCTGCCCTTCCTCCGCGACATGGGCATGCACAGAGAGCAGCTTTGCTCTCTGATGCATGTCTGCAAGATTTGATGAATATTCCCCAAACAGAAGAACAATTGAAAATAGATTAAGAATGGCAAATAGAAACAAAGGAATCGCTATCGTCGCTTCTATTGTCATACTCCCTTCCACGGCAGAAAGGAGAAATGATGACATCCTTTTTGAACACAGGAATTTCTTTTTACGGGATAAAAATAAGGCATGTTCGGGATATGCCCGGAGAGAAGTCTTTTTAAAATCTGATTTACAGTTACAAAATTTTTTTTTGCTCAAAAAGGACATCATCATTTCCCCCTTCATTCATAAGAATAATTTCGAACAATGGAATACGCATATCCATATCTGCTGGAAATATTTACCGTTGCGTTTAGCTGATAAATACAAGCATCCATCATAAAAAAACTATTCCCGTATGTATTACGGATATCCATCTCCATAATGTCCATTAAACGCATCCGCACTATATTTTCATCTTTAGCATACAACAATGCGCTTAAATAATCGTAATATGTCTTTCCCCCGGGGACATCTTTATATGAATCTAATGAGGAGGTAAACATCAATAACTCACTAAGCTGTATATTCCACGTTGTATCATTCTTTATCTTTGCCACAGCTTTTCCATCAAACAAAATACGTATATCCTGTGCTGTCTCCGCATAGCACCATGCGAATAAAATTGTTAATTTTACGGCTTCATATAGCTCCGGACTCATTATTCCCGCTGTTACAACCGCCGCCAGTTCCCCGGCCTCAGCCTTTTTAGAGCCACTGGCAAATAAGTATGCTGCATTGATAACATATCGAATTTGAAAAAGCTGCTCTGCGAAATCACTTATATTTTCTATATCGCTGCCTTTCCCATATAAAAGATATTCCAATTGATATTCCAGCGCACCCTGCTTCTTTTTTTCCTGATAATATCCGCATTTTTCCTCCAGATACTTATGAAATAAAATCTTGTCTGATATCCCATCCGGTAAAGACTGTCCTTTCCACAGACTGCTTCCTTTTTTATAATTACGATGACTGATATAATTCTCCAAGTTAACTCTGCTGCCGGAAATACCGCTACTGTCTCTTATAGCATAAGAAAGGATCGGACTGCCTCTCATTCCGTCTATGTAATCTGCCGGATTATCTATGGAGATTTCATTCTCCTCTTCTTCCCTTTCCGAATTTAACAGCTCAAGTATTTTCTTAATATTTCCTTTTGTGCTTTTTCTTTCCCCTTCCAATTTATTAAATTGCTCTTCCGATTTTCCGAATTCGTCATTAAAAAAAGAGTCTGCAATTGATAAACCACTTTTTTCTTTCATATATTGAATAATTTGATATTTTAGTACCATGCCTTCTCCATCCGAAAGATATGATATATCGGATAATTTAGCATTATCTGCATGAATGGCAGTTAAATCCTTATAGCCGGGAATCCGGTTCTTACCGGGCGCATTAAAATTCATATTCATATATTGTAAAAGATGCGATTCTGTTCGGTTTACATCCGCCGCTTCATATCCATATGTCGTATCTATTGCAAATAAATCATACTGTTTCAATAATTCCTGATGATATTCCGCAAAGATACTGTTTAGCCCGATATCCATTACGCATTCCGTCTGGAAACGAATTGTCTGCATCCGGATTCCCTCTATCAGGGTAAACAAAAGAGACAGCATGATTAATATGCATAATGAAAGGTATACGGTAATATACCCTTCTTTCTCTGTATTCTTTTTGACAATCATGCCATCCCCTTTCTTTAGATACTGTTTGCCTGACTTGTAATCTTTGTGAAAATATTGTTTACCAGCTCATTTAACTGATTTTTAAAGATTATAACAAGACCTATGAGAACCACAATTATTAATATGATCTCTACCGTTCCCATTCCATCCTCTTCTTTTAAAAATGCTTTTATTCCTCTCAATTTCATTCTTCCTCCCAATCTTAAATACCTCCAAACGATAAATATGCAGGTATCACAATAATAACCAATACAATACCCAGCATAAGCATCATTGGCATCAGTAGTTTTGTTTCTGCCTCTTCTCCAAGCTTTCTGGCTGCCCGTTTTCGTTCTTCAAATGCATTTTGGGTTTCGGCAAAAAGCGCTTCCCTTAGTCCTTCCGTGCCTCTTTTTAAATTTTGAAGAATCAGGGAGACCAGTTTTTTATAACAGAAAAGATTACAACGCTCTGCCCAGAAACCCAATGCCTCTGCTTCATTCATGCCGTTCTCCACCTTCCGTAGGGCCAATAATAATTCTTCACACACATATTGCTTTTTTCCTCCTCTCTTTAGTTTCTTCTGATAATCATTTCCGATTCGTATCAGTGCACCCCGGATGCTCATTCCGGAGCAAATCAATAACTGCAATTTACAAACAAATTCCGGATATTCCGATAAAAGTATCTTTTTTCTTCTTTCATATTTATTATGTAACTCTCGGTCCCTCCCTGTAAAAACAGTAACAACACTACCGGCTAACAGAAAAAAGAGCATTGGTAACAGCTTTCCCGAAGAATCTTTCCATTTAACCGGAAAATCTCCTAAACGATTTGGCAGCTGTAAAACCGGTTCCGTATCATTTTCTTTCTGATTTGTCTCTATCATCGTAAGCAAATCCTGTTTTATCTCTTCCTCTTCAGATAAAGCCGGCGGATATAGTGTTAGGGTAAGTACTTTTTCCAATGAAATATCCTCATAAAATAATGTTGCACATAAGCTGACATCAATTCCTTCCTGCGGAATCTCACTATAGTTTATTTCTCCGTTTTCCTGCAGTACTTCATAATTGCTGCTCTGCCAAAAAATACTGACCGGAGCGTCATCCCACTCATTCATTAATATAAGCGGTTTATCAACATATGAAAGAGAACCGTTCTCTCCTAAAATCCGATTGGGTAAAACCTCTGCAATTTCTTCTAATAAGCGCTCCGCTTCCTCCGTTGTCAAAGTCTTTTCCGGAACGGAAATTCCTATATCCTTTATCAAAAATTCACCAACCCGGGCATCCAATGTAACCTTTTTTTCCTTACTGCCGGCAGGGTTTTTCCGTAAAACATTTTCTTCTATCAACACACTGCTTCTGCTTTCACTCCATATATATATTAAAATCAGAAAAAGTCCTGCAAAAATGATAGAAATACACAATGAGATTTTTTTTGCATAAAATTCATAGATAATTTTTTTTGTATTACCACCGGGATTAAGGCTGCTGATTTCCATTTCTATACGATGCGGGAAATACTGTTTTTTCTTTCTCCCGCATACCGATATCCAACAATCCAACAATCTTTTTGCAGTCGTATGTTTCTTTTTCATTCCACCTATACCTCTATCTCCGTTATCCTTCGAGCAAACAACACAGCCGTCAAGTAAATGATAAGACAAATAGTCATGAGTATTCTTCCTGCTGTAGTGGTATACAATACATCAAAATAACCCCGGGATGTAAAATCCACATACAAAATAATAAAGAACGGAATTATGCACATAATATCTGATTCCAGTTTTTTAGAAGCAATCAAAAGCTGTATATCCTGTTTTACAGTCATTTTCTCTTCTATTACGGAAATACTGTTATAAAAAATTCTCTCTAAATTTCCACCACTCTGCTTTCCGATTACTAAAATACCTGCAAAATCACAAACATCCTCTATACCGCTCCGGTTACCGAAATCCTCTATCAGCTTTTCCAATTCTTCATTATTTCGGAGACCCGTTTTTATTATGAAAAGCTCTTTTACCATTACACTTTCATTTCCGTAATACTGCATCATATCACGATATGCCTCTGTAAAAGCATTCTCTATGGAATACCCTGCCTGCATTCCGCTATTTACAAAATTTAATGTCTCTTTAAACTGAAGGCTTAATTCCTCCTTTTGTTTTATACATAATTTTTTTCTTTTATCTTTTATATAGAAATATATAAAAGGATTCAAAAAAACGACTGCCCATATAGAACGGTAGAAAAAATAGGAAAAAATACAGACAAGCAAAAAACCTTCCAAAGCATATCGGATTATTTCTTTTACGGAAAAATGGTATTCGTTATAATCCACCCTTAACATATTCTTTCGTTTTTTATTCCCCAATCCCCGCATCAAACAATTTTCCGGCATTTTTTAATTCTCCTATCCTTTTAAGACTCCCGGTAACATTTTGAGTATCTGTTTTTGATTCTTCTTCATATTGGAAAATCGGATTTACAGATATCTTTTTATCATCCATTCCCGTAACTTCAATAATTTCCAATACTTTCCTGCTTTTATCGCGCATTCTTCCCAAATGAACAATAATATCAACTCCGCTGCTGATTTGCCTTCGTATTGCCTCAACCGGAATCTGCACCGCCATTAATATCATTGTCTCCAAACGTAACAGTGCATCTCCGGCACTGTTTGCATGTACGGTAGACATACTCCCGTCATGGCCACAGTTCATTGCTGAGCAGACCATATCCATTGCTTCCGGACCTCTCACTTCTCCGACAATAATTCGTGAAGGTCTCATTCTTAAAGATGCCTTAATTAAATCACGTATGGAAATGGCTTTTCCGTTTTCCGTATTTGCATTTTTTGTTTCCAGACGAACAAGATTATCAATTCCCTGTATCTGTAATTCAGCACTGTCCTCGATAGTGATAATCCTTTCCTCTTTGGGAATATAACCGGACAAAGCATTTAAAAAAGTTGTTTTTCCGCTTCCAGTTCCGCCACTTATTATGATGTTATATCCTGCATATACCAGTCTCTGTAGAAACACAGCCGCTTCCTCCGTCAGGGAACTGATGGAAACCAGCTTCCTCATATCATACGGTTCCTTGGGAAAACGCCTGATTGTCAGAATAGGCCCATTCAGTGCAACGGGATTTAAAACTACATTGACTCTTGAGCCGTCTTCCAATCTGGCATCCACAATCGGTGTTGTATCGTTTACGACCCGATTGCATTTTGCCACAATTTGCTGAATAATATTTTTAAGCTTTTCTTCCGATTCAAACCTATCATCCAATTTGTACAGACATCCGTCTTTCTCTATGAAAACATGATTCGGTCCGTTTACCATTATTTCCGTGACAGACGGGTTTTCCAATATAGGCTGCAAAATATCTAATTTTCGCAACGAATAGAATATCTCACGACCTATTACCAATCTTCTGTGATAAGGATAAAAAGAATTTTTCGTTTCTTCCTCCAAATATTGAGTTATTAAATCTCCGATACGTTCATCAGAGACATCTCTTTCATATTCCAATTGTTCCAAAACACGTTTTCTGACAGTCACTGTTATTTCCTTTTCCTTATCGCTCAACATAAAAATCCTCCTTCAGATATTCCTTTGCGGTTGCTGCAAGCTCACTTACCGTAAAACGCTCCAATTGCTTTGGCAAATACGATATTTCTGCAAAACTGCATCTATTTGATTTTTCCATAATATCCTCATATCTGCACTGGTTGAGCATCCGTTCATATTGATCCATCTTTGCCATTGCAAATCCGTCTTCTGCCGTAATGGTATAAATACGGTCACAATGCCTTAATATTTCAAATAACCCCTGTATACTGTCCGATAAATCCAGCAAAAGATATTCATATGCAGTACATACCTCTATTTCATAAAAAAGCTGAAGCCATTCTCTGGAAGAGATGCTGAGCAAATCCATCTGACAACGCATCGGGGGCAGAATATCCAATCCGTTTATCTGTTCCGTAATACCGGATAAATAGAAAGCAATACCGTTTTTTCCATTTTGTAGATAATAGAGCAGGTCTGATAAATCCTTTGCAAAGCTTCTTCCCATCAAAATATCAAGCCCCGAACAAGGTTCTAAATTAATATACAAAGTGCCTCCACGCCTTGCTAACAGTTGTCCCATTGTCAATGCAAACGATGTCTGCATTCCTCTTTTTATCGGTGAATAAAAACCAATTACCTTTAGTTTTTTCTTTCTTGTAATATGACTGTGCTTACCCGGTTCCTTTGCAAGCAGCGTAAGAACATTTTTTAACAGCATTTCGCATGATTGATATTTGCAGACAATATCCTCTGTTTCATATGAGTTGGTACTGTCCTCGCTTAATAAAATAACCTTGTCCGCCGGATTAAGTGCCTTCAATTCTTTAAAGAATAGCTCCGAAGCCAGCACAACTTCCGTTTTCTGCTCCTTTGAAAAGTTGTTCAGCTTTTCCGGCGTAGAAAAATATTGTGCCCGAAACGGAAATCCCTCCTTTTGATTTATGTAATTTACTAAGGAAGATGCATATGCCTCTTCCGCATCACATACTGCTAAGATATGATTCATAGATAAGCTCCTCCTATAGATTCGAAGATATGAGTACTCCAAAAAAGATTGGTAATGCCAGATGAATAGCATTTTTTGTATTTGGGGATGTATCGGGAGATAATGTTTCTAATAAAAGATTTTTCTGACCTATCAAGAAAAATTTAAGACAACAAAAGAAATGATATATTTTCTCCCGAAAAGATTTCTGACAAATAATTTGAAATATTTTTAAAAATGAAAAGATGCCTGCAATAATAAAACAGATTTGGATAGATTTAATAAATTGTCCGGTATCCAAATAAAAACCGGTCATGGCGATACACTTTATATCCCCCGCTCCTAACGCCTTTATGGAAAAGAGCGGAAATAATATCAGTGTTATCAATATGCTTTGTATCATACTTTCTGTTAAATTATCCGTTGTAAAAATGCCTATGGTTATTCCAATTATAATTATGTAATTCGGAATTTTTCCTTTTTTCAAATCGGTGCAGACGGCTATTAACAAAAGGATATAAAGAAAGACTGTTATCTGCCTCACCTCCTGCCGGTAATACTGACAACGTAATAGAAAAACCGTTGAAATGATTCTGACTTGTAGTGTGAGTATAATGTATTCGGTTTTTCCCTGTCAATAATTTTTACTGAATTGTGCTTTTTTGACATTTTTCTACAAAATGGAGCATAATCGTATTCCGTACAAAAGAATCACTCCCGGCGCTCCGAAGACTGCACCCGTGAAAACGGTATACGGATTAATTCCCACCTCACAGGACAGATTCTGCCAGATAAAAATCTGATTGATTACATAGATTCCAATCGTACTCATAATTCCCCGTAAAATAAAGTTTATAAGCCATTCTGAGCGCTTTTTCAAAGCTATGAACAAGAGTCCCAATGCACATATTATTACACCGATAATTGCCCATCCTTCTTTTTCCATAATACTCTCCAACGATTTTTCTCTTCTATTTTATGCTTGTTTTTTTGTAATATGACCAAGCCAAAATGGATAATAAATGTATAAATCTTCCAATCATGACTATACTTTTAGTAGAAAAAAACGCAAGTTCAGTAAAGAAAGGAACTGATAATATGAAATTCTTTTTTCGTGAAAGAAAAAATCCGACCATAAATGAAGTCCCCAAGACACAACGTGAGCTGCTTCTTGAGGACTTAGAAAAAACAAAATGTGAATTGGATACCGCATACCGCGGTTTTGATTATGTAACCGACCCGGATTTAATTGACTGCTATATTTATGATATTAATGCCATTTTAAAAAGGTACAAATATTTATTGGAACAGGTCGAGGAAACAAACCGTGAGCCGGAACCTGTTTCCTATCCGTCAGACACGAAATCCGCGGCTACTGCTTTCATCAGCTAAGCTTTCATTTAAAGCATATTTTCCATAGGTTAAACCCGCAACAACCGTCTGGGTATGACCCATTACAGGAGCACTTTTATCTTGTGAGGCAATTTGTGCATATGCATCACGCAGTGTTATCAAATTATCCTTCACAGCACATAAGGGCTCCTTTTTTTTCTGTAAAACACTTTCCCTCAGGGATTTTTTCATGGAAAGATAAATACGGTGCAGTACCGTTGCCAAATCGTACTCAAAATGCAGATTGGCTATCATCTCTTCTATGCATTTTTTTGCAAAGCTTATCTGAACGGAAGCCCTTTCAATATCTCCCTCTTCCATATTCTTAATTGCTTCTTCCATATATACAAGAGTAATATCATATAGAATTACTATGAGCTCCGTAGAATTAGCCTGTGATATTTTTCTGGTAAAGTCCTTTTTCTGCTCTGCCGTCATATAACCGCCCACACCTTTCTGTTACTGTAATAACTGCAGCATCTGGGAAGGACGCTCATTTGCCTGTGCAAGCATTGCAGTTGCTGCCTGAGAAACAACCTGCATGTTGGAATACTCTGTCATTTCCGTTGCCATATCTGTATCCATTATACGGGAATATGCTGATGTAACATTTTCCTGTGAGGTGGCAAGACTCGTTTCCGTATGCTCTAAACGGTTCTGATATGCACCCATGCGGGAACGCATTTCCGAAACGTAAGAAATTGCATTTGAGATTTCCCCTATTGCTTTTTCTGCATTATAGGCAGTAGATACATCTGTTTTTTTAATGCCCGCATTTAATAAGGACAATTCCGGAATCCGTATGTCTATTGTCTGCCCTTCATTGGCTCCGATTTGTAAAGTCATCGGTCCCATTTTCGTCAAATCCAGATTGACCGTAACGGAAGTCTGTGCAATGTTCGATGCATCTTTATTCCAATCCTCGGAAATACCGATGCGGATTTCAAAATCTTTTTCTCCTGTTAATATTAACTGCTCGGAATCTCCGGACACGGAAAGCTCCATAGCGACAGCACCGGTAACATCGGTCCGTTTTAAAGAAGCTTTTGTTGTATTCTTAATCGTTCCGTCAGCATCAAAATCTATATCCGTAAAATTCAATTCATACTTTCCGAAATCCACCGCATCCGAAAAATAATTAACCTTAATTTCCTTATTATCCGTATATCCCTTTAAATCAAAGGTTCCGTCAAATAGTTTTCTTCCGTTGTATTCCGTAGTCTCTCCGATACGGGTAATCTCATCTTTCAGCTGATTTACTTCACTTTGTATGGTCTCCCTATCATCATCCGAAACAGTACCGTTAGAAGCCTTAATAGCCAGCTCATTCATTCTCTGCAGCATGTCATGCACTTCTGCCAATGCACCATCTGCAATTTCCACTACGGATACGCCATCCTTTGCGTCCTGCTCCGCAACGGAAAGTCCCTTAATCTGGGCATTCATACGACGGGCAATCGCAAGGCCGGCCGCATCATCCTTCGCATTATTAATTTTATATCCCGAAGAAAGTCTTTCTAATGCTGCGGATAATTTATTATCATTCATTTTTAAAGAGTTGTTGGCAATCATTGCTGAAATATTATAATTAATCTTTAAACTCATGTGGTTCTCCTTTAAATATATTCCCGTATTCCTCTTAGGAATATTTTCGCTGTGTTATATAGCTGTGTTGTCGCAACTGTTTCATTACTATTATCGACATTCTGTTCGGAAAATGTTAGAAGGTTCCATTCTTTTCTTCCCTGTGAATGAGCATTTACATAATGGGTTTCACCTATCTCAAATCCCTCTTTTTGCAGATTATCCAGAATCCGTTCTCCTGCTGCCGCCAGTCTTTCTTTTCCTGCTTCACTGTCAGCCGCAAAAAAGCTATCAATCCGGTTTTCACTAAGCTTAAATTTCACACCTGCTTTTCCGATTGCCTTAATATCCATTGTAATGGACACAGTCCCCTTCTGTTTGTCATCACGCATTAGAGTCAGGTTTACGGATGTCATTTCACCGTCAATTTCCATTGGAATTTCATATTTTTCCGCTTTACGCAACGTATTCATTACAGAAAGCTGTTTATAATTCATATACATGCTCTTAACCTCATCCGAAGAATACGGAAGCTCAGATACTGCTTTTTGAAAGGTCTCGCTTATGCAATTCTCCCATCTTTCCATGGCTTCCTGCGCCGCTTCATAACCGGTAAAGTTCTTTATTATATTGTTTGACGTATCCGTAATCGATGCCTGCTGACGGACCTGTGGATTCTGTAAATCCAATTTTTCTGCCGTCTCTTTTGCCGTTCTTGCAAGCTGTCCTCTTCCGGTAAGCAGCGACTTTAAAGCCAACAGATTCTCTGCCGTAAATTCTATTCCATACTGCTTTATTGTATTTAAGATATTCCCGTCTGTTTCTGCAACCTGCTTAAAATACTGCCTCTGTTCCTTTGAAAGTTCCTCTGTCAGCTCTTCCCGCATCGATTTTATGTTTTCCTGACTAAAACCATCCCGAAGCTCTTCCAAGGTTGTCTGCTCATTTACGGACATCTTCACCAGAGCATCCGCGGATATATCCCTGTAAACAGCATGTGCTGTCCGCGCTTCTCTGACACCTCTTTCTATCTGCCCTGAAATAGACTTTCCTTTTTCAATTTTTTCCTCTAAAACTCCGAAAGAATCATCCACACTGTAGTCCATATGCCCGACCTTTTTATTCCGGACTGCTGTCAACAGATTTCCCAATGTAAGATTACTTCCCTGTGATAACAGACTTCCGATTGCTGCTCCATCCGTTTTTTCAATCTGACGGAATAAACGGTAAACCCCAATGTATGCTTCTCTTTCCCCTTCTGTTATCTGCCTGTTTTTCTCTAATTCGTACAGATAGCGGGAATATTTTGTCAACTCCTCTCCCGGTGTATCATCCATACTCTTTAAATATCCCTCTAACTCATTCAGTTCCATGTTAAGCGGATTAATACCATCCCGAATTAATGACAGGGTTTTCTGCGGAGTCATGCCCTTAATAATATCCTCTACCTGTAGGTATGCGTCCTTTACCTTATTTACCGCTTCCTCATTAATCTCCATGCTGTTGTAACCTAAGATGCGGACTGCTTTTCTATTATCCTCAGTCAGCTTAAGTCCCATATCCCGCAGAATATCATCCGTATTACGAAACGCTTTTTTAATGGAATCTCCCATATCCGCTCTTGGTGCAGTCATCAACGCCTCATATGAAGCACCTGCTTTATCATACTCTGCACGAAGCCGGCTACCCTGCTCATAAACTACCGATAAGGAAACGGATTTTTCATATGTAATCCTTCCGATTACCGCAGCCGGCATAGACGGCAGCTCCTGCAGCGTATTCCGTGTGCGGATAAATAAATCTGCTTTGGCAGAAATTTCATCTGAATTTGCATTTCCGAAAAACTGTGCCGCAAGCTTTTGTTCCTGTTGCTTCAGCAAATCAACTAACTCAGATAACGGTGCTGTATCAATTGCATAATCCGATTTTAAAAGACGGATATTTGCATCTATCGTCATCCTAAGCTGTACTTCTGCAAGCTGTCTTGATGCTGTCACATATTTTTCCTGTGTATTATCGACAGCCGTATTTGTAGAAATAGAGCCGGCATTCAACTGCTTCTGTGTTTCATACAAAGCATATAAGGTCACATTCTCCCCACGATTAACCGTTTCTTTTACGGCATCCTCCGTAACAGCCCTTACTTCCTCTGAATAACGTATAGCTTTTTGATAAATCGTTTCCGTAGCATCCGTCAGATTCCCTTCCGATGCACCCCTTCCTTTTAAAAGGGAATTGACTGCCGCTGAAATTACCGTTGTTTTATCAAGCGGAATAGATACCGCTTCTATCTCTCCCAATGTCGTCATTGACTCTTCCGTGACAGGAATGCCTTTCTCTACCAGCCATTTTGCTGCATTTAATGAATCTTCCATTGTCTGACCGGGGAGATTCATTTTGCGGATGGCACTCTCTAACTGCAGATTTATTGCATTCCAATCAATGTTATCCGCTTTCTTTGCAAAGTATCCCGGCAGTTCCTGTGCATAATAACCCCTTGACTGCCTGTTTCCATCCCCAAGCGCACTAAAACCGGCACGGTATATATTTTCCACCGTGGGCTCCAGATAATTCTCTACCATATACTTCTTGCTTGCTTCGTCAAAATGCTTCACACTAAAAGCTTTATCCAGCGAATCTTTAATCGACGTTACATTTTCTTCATTTACAGGAAGATTAGCATTTTTAAGTGCCTGTTCAATTTCTTTTGCAAGCCCCGGATCACCAACAATCTCTTTCAGCTGCTCCGGTTTCAGGTCATCGTTATAGCCTTCGATTACCTGCCCGCTTTTTGCCATTTCCGCCTTAATATGGTCCACGATTGTAACAACCTGTTCCGGATTTAATTTGGAGGGGTCAAAACCCTCCTCCATCATTTTATTGAAATCCTCTGTAGACAAAATATTAGACATTACTGTCATATAGTCCCTCTGCACACTGATATCCGGCTGTGCATCAAAACTTTGCATAACATCCTTTGCGGATCTTCCATGATCCCCATAAGCGTTGTTATCCATAACGGTTCCAGAAATGTCTAATGCATATGCACCTCTCTCCTGTCCTTTATAAAAGAAAGGTGTTTCCTGTGAAGTTAGCATTTTGTCCACACCCGGATTCTGATTCCATGTTTCAAATGTAATTTTCATATTCAGTCTCCACGTGTCATATAAACAACGGAGGCTGCGTTTTGCGAGCCATCCTTATGTCCAAAAAGGTGAATGGAAACAATTCCATTCACCTTTTATTTCGGTAAAAAAACTATTTTTCTTAACCTCACATTATTCTGTTAGATTTCAAATACAGCAGATGCAAACGGAGGTAAATTAAACTTAATTCGGTACGGTAAATTATCGCATTCATCCTTAACCGGTATAATTTCTTTTGGAATCACATTACCGTTTCCGCCGAATTTTACGTCGTCACTGTTTAATATTAATTTGCATTTCTTTCTTCCCGGCACGCCTACTTCAAAGTTCTCCCTGGCAATAGGCGTCATGTTCATAACAAACAACAGCTTCTTTTTACCGTTTTTACTCTTACGGATAAAACTGTAGATACTTCTGTCACAATCATCACAGTTTACCCATCTAAAGCCTGACCAATCATGATCCACCTCATACATTGCCGGATTTTTACGATATAGATTCAATAATTCTTTAACATAATTCTGCATTCCTTTATTTAGAGGCTCCTGTAATAAAAACCAATCAAGTTCTCTTTCTTCGCTCCATTCACGTTCCTGTCCGAATTCCTGCCCCATAAACAAAAGCTTCTTACCGGCATGACCGAACATAAATGTATAACCGGTTCTTAAATTTGCATATTTATCTATCTGGTATCCGGGCATCTTGTTTACCATGGAGCATTTCAGATGTACCACTTCATCATGAGATAACGGTAATATGTATTTCTCAGAATCGTTATAGCTCATCGCAAAAGTTAATGCATGATGATTATTTTTCTTAAATAATGGGTCTAACTTCATATATTCACAAAAATCATGCATCCAGCCCATATTCCATTTATAAGAAAATCCCAATCCATCAGCTTCCACATCACCGGTTACCTTCGGCCATGCTGTGGATTCCTCTGCAATCGTCAGAACGCCGGGGAATGAGCCATGAATGACTGAGTTAAAATGCTTAAAGAATTCAATCGCATCAAGATTTTGATTCCCGCCGTATTGATTCGGCAGCCATTGTCCGTCTTGTTTTCCGTAATCCAGATAAAGCATGGAAGCAACGGCATCTACACGCAATCCGTCAACATGGAATTCCTTAATCCAAAACAGTGCATTCGCAATCAGGAAATTTTTAACCTCTGTTTTTCCATAATTAAAAATCTTTGTTCCCCAATCGGGATGTTCCCCTCTTCTCCTATCCGGATGCTCATAAAGACAGGTTCCGTCAAATTCAGCAAGACCATGCGCATCTCTGGGGAAATGTGCCGGTACCCAATCTAAAATAACACCAATATTATTATTATGTAACTTATTTACAAGGTAAGCAAAGTCCTCCGGAGCACCATATCTTGAAGTAGGAGCGTAATAGCCTGTTACCTGATACCCCCATGAACCATCAAAAGGATGCTCTGCAATTCCCATTAATTCTACATGGGTATATTTCATTTCTTTTAAATATTCCACAATGCGGTCTGCAAATTCACGGTAAGAATAAAATCCTTCTGTTCCGTCCGGATGCTTCATCCAGGAGCCAATGTGACATTCATAAATAGATATCGGCTCTTCAGTCCAGTCCTTTTTATCCCTGGAGAATACCCACTTATCATCCGACCACTTAATTCCTGAAAGGTCCGTTGTTCTGGATGCGGTTCCCGGTCTGTATTCCGCCCAATTCCCAAATGGATCGGACTTATAAAGCTTTCTGCCGTCCGGCGTCTCAATTAAAAATTTGTATAACTCGCCGGTCTTTACTCCCGGAATAAAAGTGCTGTATATTCCACCCGGACCCAGTTTTTCCAGCGGATGCGCTGTCTCATCCCAATTGTTGAATGTTCCGATAACATGAACAGCCTTTGCATTCGGTGCCCATACAGCAAAGTACATACCTTTTTTACCATTTTCTTCTGAAACATGGGCACCTAATTTTTTATATATATCATAATGTGTCCCTTGTGCAAATAAGTATTGATCCGCTTCTGAAATAAAAACCTTCTCTACCCTTTTATTTGCCATTTTCCTGCTCACCCCGCCTTTATTCTAAAAAATCCCGTTCTCGTAAGATAATCATGTCATCATCATCATAACGCCTTGCAAACAGTACATCTGCGAAATGACGAAGATTTTTACGATTTGCATGTTCAATTGCTTCATCTACAATATCACGGACATCCGCCACAGTTACAATATGATCAGCGGTCTGCATCTCATCAATTTTTGTATGCAGGGCCAGAACGCCCATCTCATCAATAGAATATTCCAGATATCGGGCATATTTCTTACCATAGGCAACCAATGCATCATCCCCTAATTCCTCTACCTCGATATGAACATTAAATATATCCTTCATACCGGAAAAATATTCCATCATTTTATGTCTGGCTTTCTTTGTATCCTGCAGCACTACGACAATTCCCGTTTTTTCCTGATTTAAAGCTTTCAATAAATCCTTCGTCGTCTGTGCTTCCATGGCTGCTGCCTTTTCAATGATCAGAGCCCCGTTTGCCAGTCTGGATACCATAGCCTCAATATCACGGTTGTTCAGGGAATGACCTGTTACCTTTGCAACCTTACCGGAAAAATTCCTATCTGTCATCTGTACTTCACGCACAACACTTTTCGCTAATTCCACTGCTTCTTCCGGAGTTTCTCCGGTTACGAATACATTTCCCGTATACGCAGCCAGACTGATTTGATCCAAAGACTTCATTAAACGGACCCTTGCTCCTTTTGTCTGTACAAACGGAGCAAACAGACTGATTTCTTCTTCCGTCATATTGCGGACAGGCTCTTCATATCGTTCACTCTCAGACGAATCGTGCCTTGCAAATTCTTCTTCAAGCTCTATTTCTTCCTCTTTCTGTGCCTTTTCCGCACCTTGGGAATTTTCCGTCAAAGCCTCCGTATTATCTGTTATTTCGGATTCTTCAATCTCCTCAATTTCTTCAATTTCCTCAAACTCTTCTTCGGATTCCGCAGTCTTTAGAATATCTTCCGTTTCCTCTTCTTCAGGAAGCTCCTCTAAAACTTCAATTTCTTCTTCCTTCGGAAGCTCCTCACTTTTTTCCAGCTTCTCTAAAATGCCGTCACGAACCTTTTCCTCAAATTCCGTGAACATTGTACCGGTCTGCTGAAGTAAACGCTGCTGTGTTTTCCGTTTACGCTTCTCTTCATTCTCTTTTTTGGTTTTCTCCCATTCCGCGAGAATATCCTCCAGATTTAATTGTCCTGTAATCTGTTTTTCAACAGGCTCTCCTTCCGGAACAACAAGACTGATTTGTCCGTCATATTCCTGTGAAAGTAAATGTCCCATCTTATCAGGCGGACTTACCTGTGATAAATCAGGATTAGACATCCTGCCCTTCATTACCTCCCGAATGGAAGGGCGCTCTTCTCGAATTGCATTCTCAACAGCCTCCTCAACCTGCTCCCGTATTATACTGGAAATCGGTTCCTTTGCTGCTTCAACGAGACGAATTGCTGCCGTATCGGATAAATCTCCGGAATGCAGACGTTCTCCTTTAGAATCAGCATCCGGTTTTTCTTCTGTTTCTATTTCCGGTTCCTTTGCAACGACTTTTCCATCTTCTATAATCAGCTCCTGCAGACAGTCTGTATCCTGCATCATCGGAGCCATAATGGCTTCTGTAATACTTCCCGGCACATAATCTGCGATATGTTCATCCGCTTCCTCTGGGATATTTAATTCTTCCTCCGGAAGAACCTCTACCTGCATATCAACCGGTCCCGTAACTTCAATCATACCGGTATCCATCTGCTTCACAATTTCTTCAATGTCCGTTTCTCCCTGTATTTCTTCCGGCTGCTGCACCGGCGCAGGCTCTTCTTCCTCCTCGCTGTATAACGGAGAAAATGCATTATCGGCAACTAAAACCTCTTTCATGCTCTCCGCCAGCTCTTTTTGAAGATTAATTGTATTATATTTGCTGACATCAACTGTTTTGACTTGTATTTCCTGTTCTTTTGACACAGCATCCGAACCATCAAAAACTTTCGTCTGCTGTTCATACTGCTCCTTCTCTTTATTTGGGAGCATTCGCTTGTATAAGGTCTCCTGTTCCTCTGTCAACGGCTGATGAAGCATTTTCAGCTCCATGGCTTTTTTAATATATTTTCCTTCCCTGAACCACAAAATCAGTTCATCACATTCTTCCACACATTTTGTTCCCAAACCGATTCTATGATATAAATATGCCAGCTCGTAGCCCCATTTTTCACGGTAATCCCGTTTCTTTAACTCCTCAAGAACCGCAATACGCTCCTCTAAGCTTACATCCTGTGCTTCATAAATCTTATATTGGAGAACGAATTTACCGTTGTCTGTCGGTGCAAGTTGTACAAATTCCTTATAATATTCAATTGCGCCCAAAACATCATCTGTCTTGATACACAGTTCACAAAGGGAATACAAAATTGTTCTTCCTCCCGGATACTTCTCATATGCCTGGAGCAATAAGTCTTTTGCTTCCTTATATCGACGGTTAATCTTATACAAATCACTGATTGTACAAAGCATGGATACACTTCTGACACGGCTCCAATCTATAGTATCCGCAATTTCAACCGCTTTCGTAAACTCTCTCTCTTTAATTAATGACTTAATTTCTTCTGAACGCAGCTTATATTCGTACTTATCCAAGGTGTCCACCTCTTTTAAAATATTTCCTCTGAGACGTTTGTCTGTTCTTTTAAATTATGTATACACACAATTACCCACTTTTGCTATCAGTTTATCATAGGAAATATGAAAATACAAGAAAAAGGGCTAGGAAAATCAAGGAAATACTAGATATTGTATGAGAATTATCCCCTTACCTTTTTCAAAATTTCAATTACTTCGTCCTTTTTAAGAACTTTGCCGTAAGACACGACCTTTCCATCCACTACCAATGCCGGGGGGGTCATAACCCCGAAAGCCGCTATCTTTTCAAAATCTCTGACATGTTCAATTGTGATATCCATTCCCAATTCAGAAAGTGCCTTGATGACAGCTTCCTCCAGCTGATTGCACTTATCGCAACCGCCACCCAAAATTTTCACTCCCTGCTGCCCTTTTTCTGTTTCCGCCTGTTGCATTGCTTCCGGAGTGCAACTGCCTCCACAGCAGCAGGTTTCTTTTTCCGCTTTCTTTTTACCTAATCCAAATAATCCCATTTCTTTCTTCCTCCCTGTCTAAATTATAAATATTTGAAATATATTAAATAAATATCCAACCACAATAATACCTATTGTACATATCGCTATAAAAGTACCTAACAGCTTCGACTTTACCGCTTTTTTCAACATAATCATGGAAGGCAGACTGAGTGTCGTAACCGCCATCATAAAGCTGAGAATGGTTCCCAGGCTGGCTCCCTTTGATAACAAAGCCTCCGCAACGGGTATTGTACCAAAAATATCCGCATACATAGGAATACCCACCAATGTAGCAAGAACAACACCAAACGGATTGTGACTGCCAAGTATCGTTTCAATCCATTTTTCAGGTATCCAATTATGAATCACCGCACCAATCGCAACTCCCAACAGAATATACGGAAAAACTTTTTTGAAAGTTGATACCATTTGTTCCTTTGCATAGGATAAGCGGTCTTTTTGTGAAATCGTCGGACTGTCAATATCAACGGCTTTCGCTTTTAAGATAAAATCCTCAACACACTTCTCCATGTGCATTTTCTCAATCAGAGTACCACCTATTACAGCTATAAACAGACCTACAATTACATAAATTACCGCGACCTTTGTTCCGAAAATGCTCATCAAAAGCACAAGACTACCCAAGTCCACCATCGGCGATGAAATTAAAAAAGAAAATGTTACTCCTAACGGAAGTCCTGCACTTGTAAAACCGATAAAAAGAGGAATTGAGGAGCAGGAACAAAATGGTGTAACAGTTCCTAATAGTGCCGCTATACAATTAGCACCTATTCCATGAAATTTTCCCAATATCTTTTTACTTCTCTCCGGCGGGAAATAACTCTGTATATAAGAAATCAGATAAATCAATACACACAGCAGTATCGTAATTTTAATCACATCATAAATGAAAAACTGAATACTGCCGCCCAACTTTCCGGATAGATTAAATCCCATTCCTTCCAATCCATTTCCTATCAATTGATTCAGCCATTTCATACCAAGTATCTGATCCTCAATAAAATCCCATATCATAGACTATCGCCGCCTCCTTCTTTTACACAGGAAAGGTTTTCAATAAACTGTTTAAAGCCTTTGAGTGTTTCACAATTTAAAGAATAATGATGCCATTTACTTTCTTTTCTGTCATTTATAAGTCCACAGTCGCACAAAATTTTCATGTGGTGGGATAGTGTCGGCTGTGTAATCTCAAAGGCTTCCAGCAATTTGCACCCACATTTCTCGCCATCCGATAACATTTGTATGATTTGCAGTCTGTTAGAATCTCCTAATGCTTTACAGATAGCAGCATACTTACTTAAATCCATTATTACTCTCCTTTAACCTTTTTCGTCACATTGACAAATGTCTATGTATTATATAATAGTATACACATAGAGAATTGTCAATGTATTTTGCAAAAATCAAATCGCACTGCCATTCATATGAGCCATTTTTCCAAACAACGCAGCATTCACAAAATAAGGTTTTCTACATAGCATATTATATAATAATAGATGAGGTAAAATCATGCGAGAGATACCTTACGACAGAGCCGCTGCCGTATCCTATGCCCGAAGATGGGCTCTGGGCAGAAATCCGGCTTATTATAATTTTGAACAAATCGGTGGAGACTGTACTAATTTTGCATCCCAATGTATTTATGCCGGAGCACGAACAATGAATTTCACACCGGTAATGGGATGGTATTACCGCTCCTCCTATGACCGTACTGCTTCATGGAGCGGTGTTGATTACCTTTACAATTTTCTTGTGAACAACCGCTCTGTCGGTCCTTATGCACATATCGTTACACTGAATGAAGCTCAACCCGGAGATATTGTTCAGCTTGGAACACAAACCGGAGCCTTTTATCATTCACCGGTCATTACTTCCGTATCCCCTATGATTCTTGTTGCTGCACATACCTTCGATGCGTTGGACAGACCTCTATCCTCATATATTTATGGCACTGCCCGTTTCATTCACATTGACGGTGTGCGAACGTGGTAGGAATTCAATAGTTTTTATAGCAATTTTTCACGAAATCTTACATCATGTTCCACAAACAGCATTGTCGGCCCATATTGCAAAAGCAGCTTTTCAATCTGCATTCTCGAAAATACATCAATATAGTTTAACGGTTCATCCCATATATAAAGATGTGCGGGCGTCATCAGACTGGCTGCAAGCAATTCTTTCCCCCTGACTGATGGAAAAAGTCAAATCTGTGAAGACCGGCTGATTACTCCCAAAGTATTGCAAGCCATAATCCTTTATATTTACAAGCACCTGCTTATGGTGTGCAAGCTGTACTATTTTTAAATCCACCGTATTCTCTAAATCCTTTAATAGTCCTTCTTTTTCTTCAATCTCTCTTTGAATACGCCTGTTCATTTGTCCTACCCGGCTCTGCATTTTTTTCGTTTTTGCCCCGATATATGACCGTGTTCCTAAAAATCGGTCATGTTCCTTTATGGGATCAAACCCTATCTTCGTACGCTCATTTTTGTCCGCTCACTCCGACGTGCGTAACGCAGCCTGTTTCAATTTTTTGATTTCTTTGAGATGCTTTTCATTCTCTGCCAGTTCAAATTGATCCCTTCTCAGTCTATTTTCCCACCAGCTCGAAAAATCACCCCGCTGCACTTCAATAGTTTGTCTGTTCTCCAAAGCTCAATGTTTTATAGGGTCTGTAAAGAATCTCTGCGCTCTCACCCAACTGCGTCAATTCACATATCACACGCCACTCCTCACATCCGGCTTTGAGTTCTTCCATAAAGTCCGTTGCAGGCAACCGCATCTGCGCCTCGGTAATTTGATACGGAAAATAATCAAATTCGAAAGCAGTATCAATCGTCCCTTTATAGGAATACTTTCCCAATAACAAATTTAAAAAGGTTGTTTTCCCTTTGCCGTTACGACCTATGAAACCCAATTTCTAATCTGTGTCGATGGAAAATGATACATTTTCAAATATATTATCAAAGCTTCCTTCATAATGAAACGTAAGATCATTTACATTTATTTGTGCCATATACACCCCTCCCAACAATGCAGTAATCATTTCAAACAAAAAAATAAGAACCATTCGTTGCCAAACAGTTCCATTACATACTATAACCTCATATAGAAGGGACGATATCACAATCATCACTTTCAACCAAATTTAATGCACACAAAAAGAGAGGTTATGAAAACATAATCCTAACTCTTCAAAACCCTTTTGTTATAATGCCCGCCTTCCGGCGGGCATTATAACAAAATTAATCTGTTCAATTACGCATTTTGTTTCTTAGCCATACTAAGTAAGACTACAAATATAACGGCTAATGTAACTGCTCCTGCTACCAGACCGATAAAACCGTTTGAAACAAGCCCTGCTGTCAGGAAACCTACCGCACAGGGAATACACACAGTCAATGCATAAGGAATCTGTGTTGATACATGCTCGATATGCTTGCACTGGGCGCCTGCGGAAGAAAGAATCGTTGTATCCGAAATAGGGGAGATATGATCTCCGCATACGGCTCCGGAAAGGATAGCTGCTACACATACCGGAATAACTGCGCTGGCATCACCAAAAATAGCAAGTGCAATCGGAATCAGAATACCGAATGTTCCCCATGATGTTCCCGTTGCAAACGCAAGACCGAGTGCAACTAAGAAGAACAGTAAAGGCAATAACATGGAGACCATTGCATTACCATTGATTACAGCACTTACAAAACCGCCGATATCCAGGTAATCTGCGCTACAGATACCGGATAATGTCCATGCAAGACAAAGAATCATTACAGCGGAAGTCATTGCTTTAAATCCTGTTACAAAGCATCCGCAAAATTCAGAGAAAGAAATAACCTTTCTCGGTATGTAAAAGAAGAAGGTAACAACTAAAGCAATGAAGGAACCCATTACCAAACTTCTTGCAGACGAACAATCTGCAAAAGCATCTATAATATTGGCACCTTCTAAAATACCGCCGGTATATAACATCATTGCGATACAGGAAATAATAAGTACGGCAATCGGAAGAATTAAATCAATAACTTTACCATTTGAAGAAACATCCACGCTCTGTTCCTTTACAGATTCTTCAATTCCGAGCTCTCCGGATTCTTCTACAACCTTCATCTTTGAATAATCAATTCCCGAAAGAATAATGAACAAAACAAATGCCAATGTAAATAACGCATAGAAATTAAAAGGGATTGTCCTTAAAAACAAAGAAAATCCGTCCAAAGATGAGTTTTCCGGAAGGGAAGAACCTACTGCTGCTGCCCAGCTTGAAATCGGTGCAATAATGCAGACCGGTGCCGCTGTTGAATCAATAATATATGCCAGCTTTGCTCTTGTTACTTTATATCTGTCCGTTACCGGGCGCATAACTGTTCCGACTGTAAGACAATTAAAATAATCATCCACAAAAATCAAAACTCCCAAGGCTGCTGTGGCAAGCAAAGAGCCTTTCTTTGTCTTAATGCTTCTGGATGCCCAGTCTCCGTATGCTTTGGATGCTCCGGACTTCGTAATCAGCGCAACCAATATGCCTAATAATACAAGGAAAATAAGAATATCTGCATTTCCGCCTATCTTATCCCCCATAATCTGGAATGTCGTTTCAATAGATGAAATGAATCCAAACTTTGTATATAATAATGCGCCGGAAAGAATCCCGATTAACAGTGACATGTAAACCTCTTTGGTAATCAAAGCCAATACAATAGCGATTACCGGTGGTAAAATGGACCAAATTGTAGCACTCATTTTATACCCTCCTCTTTTTTACATATTTTTATGGAATTGTACCATAATTTCTCCGAATATAAAAGAAAAAACAGCATTTTTCTTCTTCAATACTGCTTTTCTTTTATCACTGCTCTTCCTTTTCACTTTCTGCATTCATTCTGTAACCGATTCCCAATTCATTTAAAATATATCGGTATTCTCCGGGCCTTTCTCCAAACTTTTTCCGGATATTTGCCATATTAACCTGAAGCTTCTTAATACTTCCGGAATCCGAATAGCCCCATATCTTTTTAATAATTTCCGAATATGTAAGGACCCTTCCTGCGTGTACCGAGAGGAGCTCTAAAATGTTATATTCCGTCTGCGTCAGCTTGATTTCCGTTTTTCCTATCATGACCCTGCGTAATTCATATTCAATTGACATATCCTGAACCGTAAATTTTTTCCGCAGCTGCCTGTCTCCGATTCCTGCAAATCGATTGTTTCGCAATGTGGCTCTTACCCTTGCCAATAATTCATTTGTACCAAACGGCTTGGTAATGTAATCATTCGCTCCCAAATCCAAAGCTTTTACCTTATCGGACTCATTTGTTCTTGCAGATAAAACAATTATCGGTGTCCCAACTTTTTCTCTGAAAATCTGTATTAAATTACACCCGTCAATATCCGGAAGTCCTAAATCTAAAACTATCAAGTCAGGATTATGGGAAAACCCTATGGTTTTTCCCTCCGCCCCGTTACGGGCTGTTACAACCTGATAATCATTTGTCTCTAAGATGGTCTTGACAAAGTTACAAATATTAAGTTCATCTTCTATAATTAAAATTTTGTGTTTATTATTATTCATTTTCCTCTGTCTCCATATCTAATGAAAATCTGAAACAGCTTCCTCCCTCTTTTCGATTTTCTGCGGTAATGCTTCCATCATGTGCTTTAATAATAGAAGCACATACGGATAAACCGATACTCATACTTCTTTTCTGATAATCGACGGGAGTATCTTTTCGCTCATAATAGCCACTGAAAATATGTGGCAATAGATCTTTTTCTATTCCGCATCCGTTATCCGTTATTTCAAAAATCGCTTTCGAACCGACAACAAAAACCTTTAACTTTAACTCCGTCATCCCTTCTGCATGTTGAACGGCATTTTCCAAAATGTTAACAATAACCTGTTCTATCAGTACCGCATCCATCGGAATACTGACAAAATCATCCGGAATATCAATAAAAATGTTTTGATTCGGATAACGCTTTTTAAAACGCATTAAAACCGTATCTATCAATTCTTCCAAAACAATCGGCGTTTTCTTTATTTTTATACCATCATTATCAATCCTTGTTATGGACAACAAATTTTCCACCATACCCGTCAACCATTGTGCGTCCTCGCAAATTCCTCCTGCAAGCTGTAAAATCTGTTCTTTTGACATATAATCAAACTTCTCAACAATTGCGGAGCCGGAACCGTAAATGGTTGTTAACGGCGTTCGCAAATCATGAGAAACCGCACGCAACAGATTTGCACGCATCTTCTCTTTTTCGCTTTCTGCTTTCATTTTCTCATGTTGTTTTAGTTTTGAAGCAAGAAAACTTGACATTGAGGTCATTGCAAGCATGATTACCGCAGAAACCATATTGTCCGCGATTTTTAAATTAAATATAAAGTACGGAATACGAAATGCATAATTAAAAATCAAAACACCGGCAAGCGATGCAACAATTCCATAATAAATGCCTTCCGTGCACACAGAAATAAAAAAGACCGCAAGCATAAAAACGGCGGGCGCCAGAGAATCAACCCCTAAATAAAACTGAATAAAGAGACTTATAATAAACGCAAGACACAATACTGCTATTGTGAATACCACATCAGCTATTTTTTTATATTTTTTTTCCATTACAGATACCTATCCTCTCTGTGAAATACTCCCCGGTTTATGCCTCTTTTTCTATTTTTCAGTATAAATTTCTGTCAGCAAAGAATCAGTTAAGAAACATTTCCATAATTTTATCATGCTTTATCTCTATTTTCTTAACTTTTTCTAAATTACTTTAATTTACGGAAAAATTTATTTACAGGAAAAATAAAACTGCTAAAATAATCATATACCCGGATAGGAAAGTAAAGTAAAAGGGAATTGGCACAGCCATTTCCGGGAAAGGATTTCACATGAAAAAAGATAATGTATTTTGGGGATTGTTTTTTATTATTGCCGCTGTTTTGATGATTATCAGCAGGCTGGATGTTTTTGCAGATTTCAGCTTTTTCCGCCTGTTCTTTGTATTACTGCTTGTATGCTGGTTTATTCACAGCCTTATAAAACGGGATTTCGGCGGAATGCTGTTTTCAATTGCGTTTTTGTGTATTCTTTATGATGATGTTCTCGGTATTGAAAAACTGACTCCGTGGCCGGTACTCGGTGCCGCTTTTTTCGGTTCAATAGGTCTTTCCATGATTTTCAAAAAGCCGTATGAAAATAATAATTCTTCTGTTTATGTAGAACGCCCGTCATCATCTCAAAATGCACAAACAGAAGATGCTCACGGAAATACTTTTAATTTTAACAGCTCCTTTACTTCTACGGAAAAAAATATACATAGCGATGACTTTTCCAAAGCATATGTGAAAAACAGCTTTGGAAAAACAACAGTTCGTTTCGACGATGCCATTATTCAGAATGGAGCCGCACAGGTTGTCTTAGATGTAAATTTCGGCACTGCGGAGTTATATATTCCGAAAACCTGGAATGTAGTCAACCGCGCCTCTGCTGCCTTTGGTTCCATATCGGAAAGAAATGCTGCCTGCAGCAATGGTGTTCCGACATTGACAATAACCGGAAATGTATTCTGCGGCTCGGTAACTATTTTCTATATCTAAATCCGGTTAAATCTAAAAAAGGCTCTCTGTTTACGGAGAGCTTTTTTAGATAAAAATATCCTTTTATTCTTTTTTTAATAAATTGCTTAATTTGGCAAACTGTTCCAACGTCAGTGCCTCACCCCGTATTGTCAGCGAAAGCTGCATGCTTTCCAAAGCATGTATTATATTTTCTTTTGAAAGACCCAGTCCGGCATTCAACAATCCGTTAATCAAGGTTTTCCTACGCTGATTAAAGGATGCCCGAATCAATGAGAACATAAAATGTTCATCCTCTGCCATAACCGGCGGTTTCTCATATCTCGTCAGACGGATTACAGCACTTCCGACATTCGGACGCGGAATAAAGCAGTTCGGCGGAACATTTGCCACTACTTCCGGTTTCGCATAATACTGCACTGCAAGAGATAACGCCCCATAGTCCTTTGTTCCCGGTCCCACCTGCATTCTGTCTGCAACTTCTTTTTGAACCATAACCGTAATGCTTTTTAAAGGCACATGACTTTCAAATAATCCCATTATAATCGGTGTCGTAATATAATAAGGAAGGTTTGCCACAACCTTTATTGGCTGACCGTTATTTTTCTCATTCACTATTTTATTGATATCGACTTTTAAAATATCATTATTGATAACCGTCACATTGTCATATTCCTTTAACGTATCCTCTAAAATCGGAATCAATGCTTTATCTATTTCCACTGCAATTACTTCTCCGGCTTTTTCGGCAAGATACTGCGTCATCGTTCCTATGCCGGGACCGATTTCCAGTACGCAGTCATCTTTTGATATGTCGGAAGCCTCTATGATACGCTCAAGCACTTTTGTATCTATCAGAAAATTCTGACCAAATTTTTTCTGAAAATTAAAATGATATTTCTGCAAAATATCAATTGTATTTGCAGGAATCCCTAAATTCGCCATTTCTTATTTTATCCCTTCTGATTTTCCGAAAGCCCTATATTTCCTTTATCTCTTTTCTGTCTGTCCAAAGTAGAGATTACGCGCGTTTTTTTCCGTGATTTCCACCACTGTATCATACGGAACATTCTTGATTTCTGCAATTCTTCGCGCAATCAAAGGAATATTGAGAGATGAATTTCTTTTACCCCTGTTTGGTACAGGAGACAGATATGGGCTGTCCGTTTCCAAAACTATTTTTTCAATCGGAAGATACTCTACCGTTTCCACTAATTTCTTAGCATTCTGAAATGTAATTACACCGCCGATTCCAAAATAATAACCAAGCTTTTCAAATTCCATTGCCATCTCTTTAGAATATGAATAACAGTGAATTACTCCTCTAAGTCCTTTTGCAGCATCGCTTTTTAATATCTCCAATGTATCCGCTGCCGCATCCCGGGAATGTATAATAACCGGCATATCCAATTCCTTTGCTATTTCCAGCTGCTTTATAAACCACTTTTTCTGAACGTCATGTGACGGCTCGGGGTAATAATAATCCAGCCCGATTTCTCCGATTGCCACAATCTTATCACGTTTGGCCAGCTCTTTTATTCGTTCTGTTTTTTCTTCATTCAGCTCTTCTGTTTCGCTTGGATGAACTCCGACAGTCCCGTATATGAAGTCATACTTTTCTATTAATTCAAAAGTTGCTTCCAAAGAACTATATTCGGCCGTTACATTCACAATTGTCCCGATACCGTTTGAAGGCATGGAAGAAAGCAGTTCCTCTCTGTCTTCGTCAAATTTTTTATCATCATAATGTGCATGTGTTTCAAATATCATAAAGTCTGCCTTTCTACTGTCAGAATTGTATTTATTAAAAAACAAATTTTTTCTACAAAAAACACTTGAAAATATAATACCTATGCACTATAATAACACTTGCGTTGTAAATATTGCGCGCCTTTAGCTCAGTTGGTAGAGCACCTGACTCTTAATCAGGGTGTCCAGGGTTCGAGCCCCTGAAGGCGCATCAGGCATCGATTTTGTGGACTTTGAGCCATGGGGTCGGTGTTTTTTGTTTTAAGATTGTTGTGCACAACAATCTTATTTTCGGACAATAATCCCCTTTTCATCCAATTTCTTTTCTATTCGGTCTAAAATCTCTATTTCCTTTGCTCCTATTGTATGATAATGTATATCCCCCGTCAGAACCTTAAGCGGTTGACTGTTACTAACCTTCATCTTATCTATAAACTCTGCAACGTCTGCCCGGTTATGAATAATTAAATCTGCCGATATCTGTCCATACAAATCATGTTCTACCGATACATCCAGAACATGTCCACCGTTATCTACTATACAGTTCAGTTCCTCTTCCATCTGCTCCATACTGTGACGCACACATAAAACACGCCGGAATGTTTCTTCTGTTTCAGGCCGTTTAAAAAGAACATATCCTTTATTGGTTGAAAGAATATTTCTATTTTCTGCTCGAAGTAATGCAATATCCTGCACAATTACCTGGCGGCTCACCCCAAATAAGCGTGCCAGGACTGTTCCTGAAACCGGTTTTTGCTGATTCTCCAACAGGTGCAATATTTGTAATCTTCTATTTTCCGTTTCCATTCACTACCTCCAACAACCTTTTTTCTTCACTTCTTTCTATTTTATTCGGTAAATGATTTCCTGTCTATCTTTTTTATATTTTTTCATCCTGCACTTGAAATTTATAAAAAAATATAGTATTATCTACATTGTTGTTAAAATAACGGCGCGTGGCTCAGCTTGGTAGAGCGCTGCGTTCGGGACGCAGAGGTCGCAGGTTCAAATCCTGTCGCGCCGACTACATTTATAAAACAGTAAATTTTTATAATCTGTTATTTCTTTTTTATTCTTATTTGATTCTAATTTGATTCTTATTAACTCCCCAACCTCTACTTTGACAATTTAATAAGACTTTACACCTATTTTGCCAAATGCTACAATAAGTTAATCGAAGGAGGCGTGATTGCTATGACAGATAATGAATTATTGCTTTCTATCTCTGATATATTAGATAAAAAATTAAAACCGGTATAAAGTCTTATTAAATTATTAAGACTCAAAGCTTACCTGCAACAAAAAGGGCTCGGATTTTCCCGAGCCCTTTTTGTATTGTAAAACCAAAGGTTCTTATTCTTCAGTCTCTGTATTCTCCATTTCATCCGATACATCAGCTTTTCCGCCGACATATTCACCACGTATAAAGCTTCGTATAATCCATGCCACCAGAAAAGTACCCGCAATAGCAAATATAACTGCAAAAACCATAACCAGCATTCTTGGTGCGCCCCCGCTTTCATCTCTTATCAGCCCCACTGCCAGATACAAAAGATAAAAACCGATAAATCCCCTTAACGTCAGCATAATCTGTGTCGGTAACGGCCGCTTCCTATTTTCGTTTTTTTCACCCATCTTTTTCTTCCTTTCTACTCCAATATATTTATCATAATATAACTACTATTCCGTGACAAGTTTGATTTTTCTTGACTTTTTTCTGATTATGATTCAGGATAAATTTAACAGATAATTCCATTTTCAAAATCACAGGAGGGATATCATGACGATTGAATCTATCGTTTCCGCACAGCGTAATTATTTTCATTCCGATATTACAAAAGATATTGCATTTCGCCATGATGCACTGAATAATCTTTTATCCGCAGTCAAGGAAAACGAAGCGGCTATATACGATGCATTAAAAAAGGATTTAGGCAAGTCTGAACCCGAAGCCTATATGACAGAGGTCGGTCTTGTAATTCATGCTCTTCATAATGCTTTATCAAATCTGAGCAAATGGGCAAAGCCTGTCCGGAAAAGAACTCCTATTACTCTTTTTCCGGCAAAAAGCTATGTCTGTAAAGAGCCCTATGGTGTCGTTCTTATTCTCTCGCCATGGAATTATCCGTTTTTTTTAAGTATGTCCCCATTAATCGGCGCAATTGCCGCCGGTAACTGCGTAGTTTTAAAAACATCCCGCAATTGTCCGCATACGAGTGCCGTCATTGCAAAAATAATACATAGTACATTTTCTTCTAATTATATTTGCGCACTGGATACCGGTTCGGATTATGATGAAATACTTTCCTGTTCTTATGATTACATCTTTTTTACGGGAAGTGAACGTGTCGGAAGAATCGTAATGCGCCACGCCGGTGAAAGCCTGACTCCGGTTACATTGGAACTCGGCGGAAAAAGCCCCTGCATTATTGACCGCAGTGCCAACTTAAAATTGGCGGCAAAACGAATTGCCTGGGGTAAAACCCTAAATGCCGGTCAGACGTGTGTTGCTCCCGATTACGTTGTAATTCCGAGAGAGCAGAAGGAAGAATTTATTTCCCTTCTGCAGAAATATTTCAGTCAGATGCTGGCAAACCCTTTAAATAATCCTGATTATCCAAAGATTGTTAATCTGCATCATTTCATACGATTGAAAAATCTGATTCATAACTCTTCTTCTGTAATAGGCGGCAGCGTTGACGAAAAGGCACTTAAAATCGAGCCCGCCGTTTTTACCGAGGCAACCTTTGAAGACGATATTATGAAGGACGAAATTTTCGGACCGATTCTTCCTATTATTGCCTATGATGATTTAGATGAGGTTCTTACTATAATCAAACAGAAACCGAAACCGCTGGCCTGTTACATTTTTGGAAGAAGCCGCTCTTTCCAAAGAAAAGTATCCGCAACGCTTTCCTTTGGCGGCGGATGTATCAACGATACCGTAATGCATGTAGCAAGTGAACAGCTTCCGTTTGGCGGAATCGGCTCCAGCGGAATGGGAAATTATCACGGAAAATACAGCTTTGATACCTTTTCCCATGAAAAAGCCCTTCTGATAAAGGGTTCTATTGATATTCCGCTTCGATATCCTCCATACAGCCAAAAAAAGCTGAAAAAAATGAAACATTTCTTAAAATAAAAGATAAAGCAGTACCAATGCCAGACCGGCACAGGCTAACAGCAGCCCAAAGGACATACTTCTGGAAATAATGGCATTGCTTTCCGATATCTGCTGATAGCGGATTGCCATCTTATGCTCAACATTATCTTTATGTGGCTGATAACTCCAGACCGTTTGATTCAAATAACGAATCAGACGGTCTATCATTCCGCCTATTTTATGCGTAAACTCATTTCCTTCTTCGGGCTCTCTTTTAAGCTCACTGTCCTGATAAACAGTTTTTCTAAGCAGAACAACCATTCCGTCAGTCGCACTATCAAGCACACGGCAGACAACTCCGCTGACAAATGGAATAACAGTCAGAAGAACAGGTCTGTAAAAGGCATTTTCAAGGTCCAGCCATTTTGGCCATCGGTCAACGTACTTCCCGTTTACCATCAACAATCTTCTGACAACAAGCAGATAAACAAGCGCACCGATTGTCAGTGAAATTACTGCTCCTTTTATATTCTCAAAAGAAAAATATTCTATTATGTGGCCGCTTGTCTTAACAGTAAAAAACGAAACGCCTATGTCTGCAATCTTATCCATAACCATATGAGGAAGCAAGCCTCCGAGGGGCATAAATAATGCACTGAGTGTAAGTGCAGATGCGCTGACAGGATTCATATATTTCTTCCTATTGTCAAATAAAACCTGTTTGCTTTCCTCTCTATTTTTTTCCACAAACAATGCAATGAACAGCTTCGTCATATAAGCTGCTGTCAATCCGCCGCTTATAAGGAATATCCACTCAATAGCTTTCATTGCCGCAGCAGTAAAAAATACAGCCGCTTCACCTTCCTTCAAAAGATGAATATACTCAACTATTCCTTCGTGTAAAAGTGTTTTACTGATATAACCGCTAAAGAAAGGAACGCCCATTATAGATAAAGCTCCCATTAAAAAGATAAAACAAAGAAGCGGTTTTTTTCGTCCGAATCCGCGAATTTCATTCAAATCAAGCTCATGCAGATTCATAAAAACTACACCTGCTGCCATAAAAAGAACCAGCTTAATCATGGAATGATTTACCATATGAAGCAGACTTCCTCTTGCCGCAATGTCAAATTCTTTCCCTAAAAGTCCCATTGTCCCGATTCCGACTAAAATAAAACCAATCTGTGAAACGGAGGAACAGGCAAGCGTTCTTTTTAAATTTACGGAAAACAGCGCTAAAAAAGCTCCCCAGAACATGGTAATGGTACCAAGTGCCAAAATTAACGTACCCCATTTTCCATCCCCCGGGAAAATATAGCAGCTTAAAATAAGTCCTCCATAGATGCCTGCTTTTGTCAATACACCGGATAGTAATGCCGAAGCCGGTGCCGGTGCCGCAGGATGCGCTTTAGGAAGCCATATATGCAAAGGAAATGCACCGGCTTTTGCACCGAAGCCAAACAACATACATCCGCCTGCCGTATAGAGACGTTTTTGCAGCTGTTCGGGATAAGTACTCTTCGTTATTATTGCCGGAACTATTTCTTCTATCTTTAACGTTCCTGTTACTGAATATAAAAGGAACAAGCCCATCAAAAGTACAAGTCCTCCCATCACCGCAATTGCAAGATAAGTATCTCCGGCACGCAGAGACTCCTTCTTTTCGTCCTGTGCAACCCATACATAAGATGTGAATGACATAATCTCGAAGAATATAAAAAGTGTAAAGAGATCTGCGGATAAAAATACACCTATCGTTGCAAGATATGTCAGTATCGTAAAAATATAGTATCTAGCTTTATTCTGATAATGCGCCATATATTCTGCAGAAAACGCAACTGCCATTATCCACATAAAGGTTGCGATTACCGCATATAAAATGCGAAATCCGTCAAAACCAAAGGATAATCCCATTCCACATATATTATCAATTACCAACTCATATTGAGGATTCATTTTATGCCTCCAAACTCATAAATACTGCTCACTACAGACCTTTTGCAATTTGTCCGAAGAAATCAACAAAAATATCACTTTTCAAACCAAAGAAGACAATCATAACGGCAAAAATACATAACGGCAGAAGCATCTGCCAATTCGGATCCTTATATTGCTTAACCGTATCATAGTTAAAGTCCTCTCCCGGGAAAAAAGCCCTCATTACAATAGTCATCATATAAATAGCGGTAAGTAATGCGGAAATTAATAATGCCGCAACACCCGCATAAGCCAAAACGGAATTACTTTCTACCGCTGCCGCCGCAAGATTCCATTTGCTGATAAAGCCTGCCAGACCGGGAACTCCCATAAGTGCCAGAGCCGAGATGAGAAATACCGAAAAGACAACAGGCATTCTCCTTCCCAATCCGTTAAGCTCATGCACATATTCCTTCTCTGTCTGATGAATAACAGCACCGGCACAAAAGAAAGATGCAATTTTCATAAATGCATGAAACAGCATATGTGTCAGTGCTCCGATAAGTCCCGCAGGCGTCATAATCGTTACCCCAAACAGGATATAAGAAAGATTGCTGATTGTAGAGTATGCCAGCCTTCTCTTTAAATGCGTTTCTTTTACGGCACGACTGCACCCATATACAATCGTAAAAATTGTAACCGCCATAACAACGCTCTGAGCCCATGTTCCACGCAGAAAATCGGTACCGAAACTATAATAAGTGATTCTGATAATTGCAAACGCTCCCGATTTCACAACGGCTACCGCATGAAGCAATGCTGTTACCGGAGTCGGTGCAACACCGGCATCCGGAAGCCATGAGTTAAACGGACAAACAGCCGCCTTTACACCAAAGCCCATAAACGCCATAACATATACCAGCAGAAGCGCATCCGTATTATTTCCTATCTTTGCCATATCCAATACTCCGCCAAATACAAAATTTGTGGAATTACCGTACATAATAATAAAAATTAGGCCTATAAAAGCAAATGCCGCCCCTCCGAGAGAATAATATAAATATTTCCGCGATGCTAAAACCGCCTCCCTTGTCAGTGTATGTAACACAAGAGGAACAGTAACTAACGTAAGCATTTCATAAAAACAGTATAAAGTCAGCAGATTTCCTGCAAGAGCAATTCCTAACGTAACACCGTATGTCATGCTGTAGAACATAAAAAAGATATCTTCATGCTCTTCCTTGGTCATATATTCAAAAGCATACAGCGTTGCTAACGGCCAGAGGAAAGATATCATTCCCGCAAAAAGCGTTGCCATTCCATCCACTTTAAATGCAAATCTCAAATTTCCGGTAAATTTAATTACTTCCAATACACCCTGAGGCGGGTTAAAAAGCAATACGGCTACCAATACCGCATTTATAAGTATCAATCCCTCTGTATAAATATTCCGTGCCGTCCTGGATTTAAAAGGAATTAACGGAATGAGAATTCCTCCCAGAAAAGGAACCAGAATAACTATTCCGGGTAAATATGCACTCATTTGTTTTTCCTCCTATAATAATCCGTTTGCAAACTGTCCGATGTACTCTATCAATTCTCCCGGAAACAGCCCTAACCACAAAGACAAAAATCCTAATATTACAACCGGTATCAGCATAACCGCAGGTGTATGCACGCTTTCTTTTTTCACATAATTCTCACCCGGCAGAAATCCCCGGATTGTAACAGGCAAAAGATATCCTGCCGTAAGCAATGCCGACAACAATAAAACAACCGGACCGACAACATAGAACACCGGACGTCCGCTATAAAGTGCACCCACACATAAATTCCATTTGCTTATAAAGCCTGCTGCCGGAGGAATACCGATTAGAGATAAGGAAGCAAAAGTAAAACACCAAAGTGTAACCGGCATTTCTTTTCCGATTCCAAGCCACTCCTGCGCACGGGTTTTTCCGGTTTCATGAATAACAGAGCCCGTTGATAAAAACAGACAGGATTTTATAATGGCATGATATACAACATGTAAAATCGCACCTATCAGCGCAACCGGCTGAAAAAGAAACAATCCAAAAATAATATACGATACCTGGCTGATAGTGGAATATGCCAGGCGTTTTTTCATCAGTGTTTCACGGTATGCAAGCAGTGAACCCATAAATACGGTAATTAATGACAATACTAAAAATACCGTTTGTACCCATGTTCCGTTTAAAAGCTTTTCTCCAAACAGATAATATATTGTACGCAGCATCCCCAAAATGCCGGCTTTTACAATAATACCGGACAAAAAAGCGGATGCCGGTGCCGGCGCAACCGGATGTGCCGCCCAAAGCCATGACTGCATCGGAAACATACCTGCTTTTACGGAAAATCCTAAAAGCATACAAAAAGCTGCAACTAACAAAATTCCTGTTTTACCGGATGAAAGTTCTCCGGAAAACACACCCCCCGGCATAAAGGTAAGGTTATCTGCATTTTGATAAACAAAATACAATCCGAATAAAACAAAATATGCACCGCATAAGGAATAAAAAAGATATTTTAAGCCTGCCATCAGAGCTTCCTTTTTTTCTGTATGAAATACAAGAGGCATGGATAAAAGCGTCATCATTTCATAGAAGAAATAAAAGGTAATCATATTGCCGGCAAAATCCAGACATAAAAGCGCTAATAATGTAAGAATATAAAAACATACATACCGCTTTATTTTTTTATCTCCCTTAAAATAACCGATTGCATGAATACCACATAATATCCATATCAGAACCGTGACCGAAGCAAATAAGATGCCCGGTGCATCTGCTTTAAACATAATCGGAAGTTTTTCTGTTAAATAAAATAAGGTAATGGCGTGTTCTCCCATTTTTTTGACCATGCCCTTTCTTTAAAGTGTCTTATGAAAACATTGATAAACCGGAATGAATCCAGTCCGTTATCGGCTGTGACCCCAAACCAAGTACTAAATTTAAAAGAATAAATAAAATAATTGTAATCGTATATTCCTTTTGCTGCTTACAATAAATGGTTTCATATTCTGTCTTTTCCGGCGTATAAATCCGAATTACCGTTTTCATAAAATATATCGCATTCAGTATAGTACTGATACCTAATACAAGTAATGTTACAATGGTTTTTCCGCTCGTATACACCGCTGCCTGTGCAAACAGTATCTTGGAAATGAAACCCGAAAATGCAGGAAGTCCGACCATGGATAATGCTCCGACCGTAAACCCGATTCCCGCAATCTTATTTCGATAGCCGGCTCCTGTTAAATCCTGAAAATGCCGGCTTCCGTTTGATACATCCGTTAGTCCGATTGCCGCAATAAATAACAGGGACTTCGTTGCGGCATGGGAAAGAATATGAAATATACTCGCTGTCATACCCTGTTCTGTCCCAAGCCCAAAGCCCATATAAATATATCCTATCTGTGCAACCGAAGAAAAAGCTATCATTCTTCGGATATCGTTTTCTTTAATTGCGCTTAATGAGCCGAAAATCATGCCGGCAATACCAAACACAAACAGAATATTAATAATTTTATTTCCGTTTATAATGTCTATTCCGATTACGCGGTAAAAAATCTTAATCA
This sequence comes from Lachnospiraceae bacterium, assembly GCA_016294075.1. GTDB lineage: Bacteria > Bacillota > Clostridia > Lachnospirales > Lachnospiraceae > RGIG8767. Next base: position 124,082 of record JAEDCQ010000003.1, read on the forward strand.
AAAGAAAGATATATCCTTTTGAAACTAAAGAAGATAAGATTGCCGCTGAGGATACCGTAGAATACCCATATGCATCTGGAAGCCATGAGTGAAACGGAAACAGCGCACTTTTAATCGCAAGACCGACCGACATAAATGCAATCGTTACCAAAAGAGGAATGGTATACTGTTCTTGTGAAACAATCACTGCAATTTCCTGCTGTATATTGGACATCAGAAGATGTCCCGTCAAATCATACAACATACAGATACCGAGTAAAAACAGACCGGATCCCAATAAACTCATAATCATATACCGGACTGCTGCTTCTATGGTTCTTCCGTTTTGTCTTATCATAATCAGACCACATGCGGAAATGGTATTGATTTCCACAAAAACATAAGCCGTAAACAGGTCGTTTGTATAAACAAGAGCAAGCAATGAGCTCAGAAGAAGATTTATCAATATGTAATACAGATTATGCTTTTCTTCATCCACCTCTTCTATCAGTTTTTTTCTTCCACCCATCATCGAAAGAAGCATAATAATACAAAAGAAGAGCGCCATTCCTGCTTCCAAAACACCTGCACGGATTTCATTGCCCCAAGGTGCGGGAAAATGTCCCATCATATATACATAGCTTTCACCGGTTAACGTCAGATAAACCAACAGCACACAGGATAAACCAGCTATAACAGCAATTACTGCAGAGTTAAGCCACTTTGCAGCTTTTCCGGGAAGCACGGAGCTGACCGTGCCGGAAAACATGGATAAAATAATCGAGAAGAAGGGGAAATTCTGAATTAAATTCATTTTATAATCCCTCCTTCTTTAAACGCGTTGATATTTCATCCAAATCTAATGTGTGATATCTACGGTACAGACGAATCGTCATAGATAACATCAATGCCGTAACAGAAACCGATACAACAATTCCTGTTAAAACAAGTCCGCTTGGAACAGGATTAATATACGCTTCCATTTTCTGCACACCATCTACAACAATCGGTGCTGTCCGTCCCGCAATATATCCTTTTTCTGCCAAAAAAAGATATACTGCCGTATCCATTATATTTAATCCGATTATTTTTTTTATAAGATTCTTCTGCAACAGCAGATTGGAAAAACCGATTACAAATAAAATCATTGCAACCGCCTCTCCATAATTAGTTAATAAATTCGGTCCCATTTAGAAATCTCCTTTTCTAAACATGGCATAAAATGTATACATTGTGCAGGCGACTACCAACCCGACACAAATATTCAAAGGCAATATCAAACCGCTACTTAAGATTGCTCCCGGCTTTCCTAACGGAATATGACTTTCCAAATGATTTGCTCCGGTAAAAAATGAATAGCTTTTTGCCAGACAATAAAATGAAAGAGCTGCGAAGCATACGGTTTTATATGTCTTCTCCGTAAAAAATCTTTCTGTTTTCTCGAATCCGAATGCATTCAGATGCAGAATTAAACCGGCTCCGATAATAGCACCCCCGGAAAATCCTCCTCCCGGAGATAAATGACCGTTTAAAATAACATATATTCCAAACATCATGATAATTGGTACGAATAATCTTGCTGCAAATTGCAGAATAGGATCATTTTTCGGCTCATACAAACGGTCACTCTGTGCTTCTGCTGCTTTTGTTTTTTCTTTTTTCTTATTAACCTTAAGCATGATTAATACGGTAATGGTTGCGATAAATAATACATTCGATTCTCCAAAGGTATCAAATGCACGATAATCAAGAATCATACCCGTTACAATATTGACGGCACCTGTTTCCTGCAGGCCATTTTCAATATACCGCTTAGTTACCTCATTATTATCCGGATTTGACGCATTCCCTACAGGTGGAAGATATGACACCATAATCATCATGAGGACAATAAATAAAATACAAAATATGATAGATGCAATCGGAAATATTTTTTCAAAGAGGCGTATTTCCTTATTCTTATTTGCATCATACAGATTTTCATACATCAGGTTACGGTCGCGCAGTCTTTCCCGAAGCATTTTTGCATCCGGTTTCTTTTCCTGCTTAGGCTCCATTTCCACTTCATTTAAAAAAGGGTCTTTTTTCCCGTCCAGCCAGTCCTTAAAACCAACCTGTTGCGTGCCCTGCTTCCATTTCCATAATTTACTCATTTTCTTCATCCCCCCTAATGGCATGAATTTTCTTTAACGTGACAAAAAAGAGCACACTGGTAACTCCTGCACCAACTGCAGCCTCCGTAATTGCAAGATCCGGCGATTCCAATAAAATCCATATAATAGACATTACCAGACTGTACGACATAAATATTAATACGGAGTTCAATATATTATTTGAGAAACTGACAGAAATGGCACACACAATCAAAAAAGCCATTAAAATATAAGTAAAATAAACCATATCAGCCTTCTTTCTCTTCTTCATTCAGAAGCGTATCCTGTATTTCACAATGGTCCTCTATCTTATCATTCGTGTTGACTTCCAGCTTTGAAAGCAGATGGGATGACACCGGTGAAGCAAACCATAAAAAAACCACTACAAGAAAAAACTTTAAGCTTGTAAATGTAAGTCCCGAAAAAATAATCAAGCCTATCAGGCAGGAGCTGATTCCCAAAGTATCTCCCATCGCCGCTGCATGCATACGATTTAAAACAAAATCAAACCGATATACACCATACATTTCAATTGCGAATAATAATAATCCAAATAACAGAAAGAAGCTTCCGATGAAAAACCGAATCCACTCTAAGATTTCCATATCTTAGTTGCCTCCTTTCATCTCATTCTCTTTATGAATTCCCATAAATACCTTTGTAAGTACCACAACTGCAAGAAAGCTTATCATCGCGTAAATGATACAGATATCTACTAAATAGCCTTCGTTCAGTAATATTGCTAAAATACCGATAATGACCATAACTAATGTTCCCATCATATTAACCGCTACGATACGATCGGCAATCTGCGGACCTTTAATTGCCCGGATTAAACATAAGAGAAGCAGTATGGCTAAAAATATTAAAGAAGAGACAAATAAATAACGGTACATTACTTCCAATGTAGACATATTTTCTGCCGGAATCATAAGCCTTCCTCCAATCTCTCTAATAATTCTGTAATCCTTCCTTCTCCGATGCCTTCCACATAGCTTTTATCCAGACAATGTACGGTATAACAATCTTCTTCCAACTCAACCGTGATCGTCCCGGGAGTGAGAGTAATCGAATTTGCCAGCAAAAACCGGCCGAGTCTGCTCTTTAAGCCTGTACGGAATTTAACTATTACAGGTTCTATTTCATAACGGTTTGTTAAAATAAGCTGGCATGTTGAATAGTTTGCCTTTAAGATTTCCCAAATTAAAACACCGAAAAACTGCAGAATAATCCACATTTTTTTATAAATATGTATTTCTTTTTTCACGGAATAATCCATAAACTTACACATAAATAAGAAAATTACCGTAGAAAAAACAAGTCCTAAAACAATTATTTCCACAGTTACATTGGCATTAAAAATAATCCATGACAGAAATAAAAAAAGATACATACACTATTATCTCCTCTCAATGCATACTCCCCCGCTATCATTTACATCGGGAAATAATATATTTATAAATCGGATTCCCTTTTGAAGAAAACTTTTCTTCATATTCCGTCAATACATTTCCCTGATTCATAATTTCATCATGATGTAAATCATATGTTATGGCATCCATTTTCCAGCCTGCAGGTTCTACCTCATCTACTGCAAAATCAAATAAATCTTTATTATCGGTTTTAAATTCCAGATTCCCGTCCGTGTTCAGAATATTTGCAAAGCGTGATAAAAACTGTCTGGAAGGAAGTCTCCTCTTTGCATGTCTGTCCTTCGGCCATGGGTCAGAAAAATTCAAATAAATTTTATCCACCTCTCCGGGTGCAAAAATTTCTTCAATTTCTCTTGCATCCATTCGGATAAATCGGAGATTATCAATAGGATTTTCTTCCATTTTTTGTACGGCACGCAAAAGGACGCTTGAATACATTTCAATTCCGATAAAATTCATATCCGGGTGCAGTCCGGCCAATTGCATCAGGAATTGTCCCTTTCCCATACCGACTTCTATGTATAGCGGAGCCTTTTTCCCAAATACTTCTTCCCAGCATCCTTTATGTGCTGACGGATTCTGTATAACAAATTCACTTTTTTCTATATAGGTATCTGCACCTGTAATATTTCGTAATCTCAAAACTTTTTCCTTCCTTATTATTATATGTTCTTCCCAATCTTTGTATTTTACATCAATTCTTTTCATAATAAAAGAGCTGTTCTACAATTTTGTAAAAATATATTAAGATTTTGTTTTCAGACTTAAATTTTATATGAAAATAGTGTATGATTGTAATAATTAGTTTTAGAATATCGAGGAATTTATGAAATTTTCAGCCCCTATTCATCAAAAAAATAAAGTGTATTTTACAATATTATCCATATTCTGCGTTTTTATTTTATTCATCAACACATCTTTTTCCTGTTTTGCCGCAAGAGATTACAAAGCGGAGGCAGAGGAACGAAAAGAGATGCCGGTTGAGACAAACCAATATCTTAACTGGCCTGCCGGACCTGAAATCGGTGCAGAGTCGGCAATTCTGCTGGAAGCAAATACCGGTGCCGTCTTATATGCAAAAAACATTGATGCTCCACTATATCCGGCCAGTATTACTAAAATACTGACTGCTCTTATTGCTTATGAAAAATGTGACATGAATGAAATGGTTACCTTTTCCTTCGATGCAGTCCACAGTATTAATTGGCGCGAAGATGCAAACATGGGAATAAATGTCGGTGACTCCATCACTATGGAGCAGTGTTTATACGGTTTACTTGTCGGTTCGGCCAATGAAGCCGCTTACGCAATTGCTGAGCATATTTGCGGAGAAGGCAATTTGGATGAATTCAGTAAATTAATGAATCAAAAAGCAAAAGAGCTTGGATGTACAAATTCAAATTTCATTACTCCGAACGGAATTCATGATGAGAATCATTATACTTCCGCTCATGATATGGCTTTAATTGCACAGGCCTTTTTCTCACACGAATTGCTCACCAAAATGTCCTACACAACGAGTTATCACATACCTCAATCCTCTACACAGCCACGAGAGGATATGATTGTATGGGCAAAAAGTAAACTTCTTCCCGGCAAAGAGTATTCATATGAAAATTTAATCGGAACAAAAACCGGCTATACGGATGATGCAAGGCAGACACTTGTTTCCTGTGCACAAAAAAACGGATTAAAGCTCATCTGTGTTATTTTAAAGGAAGAATCTCCTAATCAGTTTACGGATACTATTGAGTTATTTGAATATGGTTTTCAGAATTTTTCAGCTTACTCTGTTGCAGAAAACGATACCGTCTATTCTATTGATACATCAAACTTTTTTTCAACAGATACTGATTTTTTCGGTAGCAGCAAGCCTATTTTAGAAATGAATCCGTCAGATTATATTGTTCTGCCTGCAAATGCTGAATTTTCCGAAGCGACTGCAGAGCTGACCTATGACAATCTGCAGCCGGATGAAATAGCAAGAATCCATTACTCCTTCCATGATATTCCTGTAGGGTTTGCTTCCATTGTTCCGATACAGGATACGGCGACTACCTTTGATTTCGGTACCAAGCCTCAAATTACGGATACCCCCACGGCAGAAGAACCGGATACAGTATTTATAAATATAAAAAACGTAATTATTGCAGTTATTGCAATTGCCCTTTTGTTAATTACAATTTTCATGCTTCGCTCCATGTTTATAAATACCAGAAAATACCGCCGTCGAAGCAGAATTATGAGAAAACACAAGACAAAAACCAACCAGCTTGATTGGAAGCATTTTAAACCATTTTAATAAAAAATAAACGACGGTCCTAAAAAAGGAACACCGTCGTTTATTCTTTTAAATTTTTAAATCTTTCACGCAACTGTTTTGCCTCATCATTGGAGATACTTTTCCACGTTTTTACCGCATAAACACCGTTGTTTTCTGCTTTTCGTACACGAAGCTTATACTTTGTATATCCATGCCGGAAACAAAATGCCTCTGTGTAATAATGCTTTCCGTTTGGCGTAAACCATTTAATTTTTTTCTTCAAGGCTCTTCCGCATCGAAAACACCTGACTTCCATTAAATCTTTATCGTTCATCAATTGGGATTTATCCATAAAAATTCGGGAAATATGTTTATTATAATCTGAAAAGTGCTCTATAATTTCGTTTTCTTTGGAATCCGGAAGTATAAAAGTGTCATATGATACTTTTTCCAAAACAACCGGGTCTTCAATCATATCAAATACCTGCGCAGTATAATATGCATCGCTGAATGCTCTGTGGAACGGAATATCTTTGTGAATATTCAGCATATCAATGGCATATTCTAAAGAGCGGCGTGTCTTTTTATCCTCATAAGCAATACTGAATAACTTTTGAATATCATAAAAACGTATCGGCCTGTCTGAAAGAGGCGGCATTTTATAATAACGCATATTCCGTTGCAATTCTAACAAATCAAGTGGCCCCCAGGTACAAAAAATACAGTCATCTCCGCACCAGGCAAGGAATTTTTCCATAACCTCCGTAAACGGTTTTCCCTTTTCAAGCTGCTCCATCTGTAAATGAATCAGCTTACTTGTGATATAATGCATTTCATGATATATCTGTGGTTTGATTAATTCGGAAAACTCCCCTATCATATCTCTGTTCTCATTCAGTTTAACTGCTCCGATTTCAACTATTTCAAACGGAAGCGCGTTACCCTGTGAATCAACCCCGCCGGGTTGGCTGCTTTGATTCCACTCCAAATCAAAAATAATGTAATCCATATATAACCCCTATTCCCGAATAACCCTCTTTTCAGTATATCATCTCGCACCCGAAAAACATCGGAAATATAATATTCCCGATGCTTTCTTATTAGACTAGTCATATTATAACGTGTATGGAGCCGGATGTCGATGATTTTTTGTCCATCGATAGCTATACCAAAAATGGCATTAAATAGAATGGTTTTATCAATAGCATTTCTTCTTTTCCAACATCCTTCTGTGACAACAAATATATTTTATTTACATTCTTTGAGTATTTTTTAGAAAACTCCGATATTGACTCATGTTTTCCCGTACCGGAAGACTTAATCTCAAATGCATTTACCTTACTTCCTTCTGAAATTAAAAAATCAACTTCATAATAATGTGTACTGCCCTCTTTTTCCCATGTATAATAATAGAGTTCTCTTCCCGATGCTGCTATCATTTGAGCGATCAGATTTTCATAAAGATACCCCAAATTGGCCGGTAATTTGTCAGAAAGTAATTTTGCATACACATCATTTTCTATTACCGGTCTATCAATAAACATAAGTGTAACAAATAATCCCGTATCAGAAAGGTATAATTTATAGCTATCGAAATCCTTTGTATCAGCTAAACTAACTCTTGGGTCTGTGGAATTATAGCATGGTAATACTGTTTTTGAATCAATTAATTCATACAATAATTCCTCTGCTTTCGTATTATTTCTTTTCCCAATTGCAGTTGTAATTCTGTACTTTCTTGAATCCTTTGCTAATTGTGCCGGAATAGAATGATACAACGAAGATATTCTTCCGGATGGATCAATCTTTTTAAAATCCTCTTCATAAAGAGATATAATCTGTCTTTTTACCTGGTCAATTTCAGAAAAATTTTTACCTTCAAGATAAGCTTCTACAGCCTGTGGCATACCGCCTACAGCCATGTATATTCTCAAGTCTCTCATCAGTTTACGATTCGTTGATTGTCCAATTCCGGTTCCCATACTATATACTTGTCGCAAAAGGTCAAAGTTATTCCCTGTTGCGTCGCAAAATTCTTCATAATCCATTGGATACACTTGTATTTTCATTTCCTCAGACGGAATTAGAATATCTTTCACATTCTTCTTTATGGAAATCAACGAACCTGTTTCCAAATAATGATATCTTCCATCAAATACCAAGTGCTTAATAGCCTGTCTCGCCTTAGGAAATAATTGTACTTCGTCAAAAATAATTAACGATTCTTGTTCATATAACGTTACTCCTGTTTCAGCCTGGAGCCTCAAAAAGAACATATTAAGATTTCCAATATCATCAAAGCATTCAAGGATATTGTTAGATATTTTTGAAAAATCCAATATAATATATGACTTGTATTCGTTTCGGGCAAAGTTCTCTGCAATCGTTGATTTTCCAACTCGCCTGGCCCCTTCCAGCAATACGGCATATTTATCCGAATAGTTTTTCTTCCATTCTAATAACTTGTTATATGCTTTTCTTTTAAAATACATATTTCCACCTCCCGATATAGAGATGTTATAACATACAATGTGCTTTTTTTCAATGTTGTTTGCATTATTTTTGTGCGATTCTTCGAAAATAGATATTCACTATATGTGCATTTCTTCAAATTTATAATCAATCATATAAAATATTGTTTGCATTTTTTCAAAATAAATTCTTACAAAATTTCTACACAAAAATACCCACGGTTCAAGTATTGATAACTACTGCACCGTGGGTAAAAAATTACACGTTAAACTGCTGTACTGTTGCAGATACTTCTTCGACTGCTATGGATACATGTTCTACTTTATCTTTCATAGAAACCGCATCGGCTGCCACGCCCTGAATATCCTGGCTTGCGCCTTCCATTGCACTGTTTACATCCCTCTGACTATTATTTATGTCTTCAATAGAGGCTGTAACCGCATGCACGGAAACGGATAATTCCTGAGAGCTTGCACCAAGATCGGCAGATATCGAACTATAATATTCTGCGCTTGCTTTATATTCGCCTGCGAGCTGATCTAGTTTTTCATAAGCCTGTTCAATATCAGAAGACATTTTGTCCATAGTATCGGTTGTTTCTTTCGTTAATGTATCAACAGCCCGGAGCAGTCTGGTTGCAAGGTCAGAAATCTTACTGATTTCTTCACTGGTTTCATCCGATAAGCTTCTGATTTCTTCCGCAACGACCGCAAAGCCTCTGCCGGCCTCACCGGCTCTTGCACTTTCAATAGATGCATTCAGGGACAATAAATTTGTCTGGGAAGCAATACCTGAAATCGCGTCTGAAATAGATGTGATTTCTTTAATGCACTGTGCTTCTTTAATTGCTTCATCGAGCCTTATCTGACTAGCCTTACAGCTGCTAAGAGATTCTTCTTTTAATGCCTTCATCTGTGGCACTAAATTATTAATTTGTTTTACAATCTCATTGGATCTGGCGGCCATTTCCTGTGCCTGCTCAGCGACAGTCTGGGATGCATTTGAAATAATGCCGCAGTCATCTGTAATATGATGAATATTTTCTGTTTGTGTATCCATTGCAGCTGCTGTTTCTTCAATTACAGATGAGATATTGCTGACAGCATCTACAATTCCTCCTACAGAAGCATTCGCTTCCCGAATATTTCCATCCACACCTTGCATCTCTGTCAATGTCTTACGAATGGTTGCAACGAATTTCTCTTTTAATTCTCCAATCAGGAAACTGATTTCATCTTCCTCATGTTTGTAATCGGGAACGTTTTCCTTCCCAACAACGGTCTCTTTTATGAAGGATTTCATTCCATTCATTGGACTAAGCTGTTTCTTTAATATCACTGCCAGATAAACAATGCAAATTGCACCTACAATCAACGCAACCAATGCAACGAAAATAATGGCTTTCATTACTCTTCCAAATACATAGGAATATGGCAGATACGCACCAAGCTTCCAGCCTGTGCTTTCTACATCCTTAAGTCCAAGAAAATAGCTGCCACCATCTCTACCACGGATTTTCTGTATTTCCACACTATTCGCATCCATTGTATAAACATCATTAATGCTTGTAGAAGAACCGTCCGTCTGCATACATAATGATTTATCATTATGCATAATAATTGTTCCGTCAGAAGCTGTAACAAAAACAGACAGATAGTCATTATTCAATTCCTGCAAATTACCGATTAAAGCATCCAACGTAATATCCGCTAATATTACTGCCTGTGTATCTCCATAATAGAAAGGAGTTGCAACAGAAACTACAATACCTCCGGAATTGGCATCTACATAAGCATCTGTGATAATCGTTTTTTCCACAGCCCAACAATCCGTCCACCAGCTTCTTCCGGTAGGATCCAATTCAAAGATACCACCATTATATACTACATATGGAATGTTGCCGCGACAAAAATAATAATTCAAAACATCTGAATCGCCTTCTGCACATTCGATCAGATATGCTTCTGCCGCATCATCTGAAATATTCTTCATGGCTTTGAAGGATTTGGCAATGGTTTCTGTCTGTGATGCTTTTTTCTTTAACCAATTGTCAATAAAAGTAGCCCCATTATCTGTTTTCATGGAAATTTCGTTACGTGTATCTGTTACCAAAGCCTTCTGGATGGATATCACAGAGCATAATTCCATAATGAAAATCAGTATAACAATGTCCAAAACAACCATACGTCTAATATGGGAAGTGATAGTTCTTTGTTTCTTTTTCATACGTGCTTCTCCATACTTTATATTAGAATATTTTATAAAATCATCGGTAAAACAATTATATCATATATTTATTGTAAAAATATACATAAAAAGAATTTTTCAAAAACTATATTTGTCCATTAGCTGTTATATCTGATACCTTCAGATTCTTAAACATTCATTTTTTCCGGTTATTAATAATTCCTCTGGCAATGCCAAATTTGTTTCCCGCCAACAGATATTTTTTCAGCTCCCTTTGGAGTAAAGTTTTCTCCGGCAATTTATCATCTATGGTATCATAACCCGGAAATATCCATCCCATATACCATGTTTCCTCTCGATTAATCTGTTCAATCTCAAACATCTTCTGAAATCCGACAATTCTGGAACTTTCACCAAGAAAGGCTTGAAGTTCAGGCATTAGCATCCAGGTATCACAGGTCAGTTTGACATCCTTCCATTCCGGATAGTAGGTCTCTCTGAATTGATAAAAAGCAGCCAATGAAGCCTGAATGGAATCCCTACTCATATCAGCATCTGATGGAATGTGAACAGCCACCTCCCGTTCTCTTCCATCAATGAATTCATATTCCAATGCCCCCACCCTAAATTCCTGTACCATAATCTGTCTGGGAAACCACCATGCCCACACATACTTAAAAGTCCCCCAGATATTATCGTGCTCATATAAAAACCGGGTACAGAATTTCATTGTAGCAATAAAAATATCTTCACTGATTTCTCTACTCACATACTCCCCATAGGTGTATTGACAGACCATATTCAACTGCTCCCACAGAATTTTCATTCCATCCGAATCATCTTCCAAATAACTCTGCAGTTTCGCTTGGACTGATTCTCTCCCTTTGCAGATTGGAATCTACCATTGAAACTACTGCTTCATCATCCTTCATGGCTCGGATGATTACAGGTACTTTCCGATACCCCAGCTTTTCAGCTGCAAATTTTCTTCGGTGCCCGGATATGATCTCATATACCCCTTCCGGTCTTGGCCGGACAATCAGTGGATTCAGTATTCCATATTTTCTGATGCTGTCCTGGAGCTCGATCATCTGACTGTCTGCCTGGACCTTGAACGGATGATTGGTAAAGGATCTCAATCGTTCCAGCTCGATTTCTACAACTTTTTCATCTGCTTCCCGTTGATCTGTTTTTTCTTCTACTGGCATTCTTCCTCCTTTTCCCTGAACGCAAAAAAGCCCGCCCAGATTAGAATTGTTTTTCATCTAATCTGAACGGACCTTACCGTCAGGCTCGAATACTTCCAAGCAAGAATCTAATGTTATCACTGATTTACAACCCAAACCTCATCCTACACTGTAGTAGAACTCTCCGGGTGGCAATCTCAAAAATCTGAATGGGTGGCAGATTTCATATCAATCAATGACTTTCGGTGGCAACCTGCCACCCAAAATCATGCCTGAAAATAAAAATGCAGTAATAATTGTGGTCAACTATTACTGCAAAAATCGCTGTTCCCAGCGGGAATCGAACCCACAACTAGCGCTTAGGAGTTCTAGTCCGTAGT
>JAEDCQ010000025.1 GCA_016294075.1 Lachnospiraceae bacterium
AGGTGCTTTTTGTTTTCCACGGCTCCGAAGACAAAACGAAACAGCAAGTCCTTGTAGATTAATAAGGTTGAAATTTCGGCGAGACGCCGAGATAATAAGAAGAATTTAAAGCCTTCTTATAAATGTGATTTATAGAAGCGGAAACGCTTCAGATGAGCTGATGATATCATGCTTTTTTATATTGTGCAAGCAGATAAATAAGGGACGTTTCTTATAATCTGCTTGCAAAACTATAGTCAATATGATATATTTCGTTAAAGCATTTATAATTCAAAAATTCTTCTTATTCGTATGAAGCTGAAAACATTGCAGGTGAAATAGAAATTACGGAAGAAGAGGTAGAACAATTATCTAAGGAATGATTTTATGGAAAAAAAGAAAGTATTTTTATCGGTAACGCCGGGATACAGAACAGCATTATTAGATGGATGTCTTGTGCCGGACTCACCGTTTCATATGGCAACGGAATTATTTTATGAGGTTTGTGCAGGTGATTATATTGAATGTCTTAATAAGGAATATATTTTTGCCGTTGCATCCTTTTCAAAAGAACGGGACGAAAAATATCTGTACATGTATGATTATAAAAAAGACAGTGCTTGGGTAACGTACAGACAGGACTTGACACCGGAGTCTTATTCGCAGGAAACTTATGTTTTTGCCAAGGAAGGGTATTGCAGAATTTGCCTGAAAAGGGTAGATGGGAAAGAAATCACAGAGAAGGATGCTGAAAAAATAAATGATATACTCGGCTTTTATACGACGCCAAAAGAGTATTTTCCAAAGGAATGTTTTGCACAGGAGATAACAGATACAGCAGAAAAAGTGACTGCAATAAAGAAATTATGTTCTGAAAAAAACGGAAACAGTATAGGTGCACAGGACAATCTGTTATGTTTCTGCCTGTTGGCAGATTCGCATTACACCGTAAACGGAACATGGGAGGATACGGCTGACAATATAAAAAGAACGCTGCACATGCTTTTGGATGGCGAACAGAATACAGCTGCTATTGTCCATTTGGGGGACTTTACAGATGGCATGACAAGTAAAAAAGTTACTTCATATTATGTCAACAAGATGCTTGCAGATTTAAGAGAAAATGGGATACCGCTTTATGTGACTTTGGGAAATCATGACTCTAATTATTTCAGAGGAAATAAACAGCGTTTTTCCTGTCAGGAGCAAAATGAGTTATTTGGGTTGGAACAGGAATACTATTATGTAGATTATGATATACAGCAAATACGCTGTCTCTTTTTGTCTTCCTATAATGCGGATACACCGGTACGATATGGTTTTTCGGATGAAGAAATAGAATGGATTAGGCAGACTCTCGATAGGACACCATCAGGGTACAAGGTACTTATTTTCTCACATGAGGCACCCCTGGATAATCTTGATTATTGGGCAAGGCTGATTCGTAACGGAAAGAGGCTGGTAACGCTTTTAGAAGAGTACAATGCGAGAGAGGATTGTCAAATATTAGCTTATATTCATGGCCATACTCATGCGGAGCATATATATAGAGGCTGCAGCTTCCCGATTATTTCGATTGGCTGTAATAAATGTGAATATTATCCGGATAAAAAGCCGGCAGGCTCTCATGCTTATGAGAGAGTACCGGATACGATTACACAGGATTTGTGGGATGTTCTGCTTGTGGATGCAAAAACAGAAAAACTGTATTTTGTGCGTTTTGGAGCAGGTGTGGACAGAGTGGTTGACTGTAAAAAAACGGGAAGCACATGGAGACAGGAAAGAGAGGCAAAGAGGGCTAATCGTAAAGTGAAGATTTGGGCTCACCGCGGTTCTTCCGGATTTGCACCGGAAAATACACTCCCTGCATTTGAGGTGGCAAAGGAACTGGATGTGGATGGCATTGAATTGGATGTCCAGATGACAAAGGATGGGGAAATTGTCGTAATCCATGATGAAACAATTGACCGCACCTCGGATGGAAGCGGCTGGGTAAAGGATTATACCCTGCATGAACTCAGACAGTTTAATTTTGCAAAGGAGAAACCGGCTTTTGGGTTTGTGACGATTCCGACTCTGGAGGAGGTTTATGCCCTGTTTCAGGATACGGATTATGTGATAAATGTAGAATTAAAAACAAGCATTATCCCATATGACGGAAGTAATGTTACGGTGGCAGGTAAAAACTGTAAGGAAATTGATAAGCGTTGCATAGAAGAAAAGGTTCATGAGTTGACGGAAAGAATGGGTATGTCAAAACAGGTTATTTATTCTTCCTTTAGTCATGCGTCCATCTTAAAAATGCAGCAGTATATTACAGAGGAGCAGACCGCATTTCTGTTTTGTGACGGGTGGCTTAACGTGACAGAATATGCAGGAAAGTATCAGGTGCAGGCGCTGCATCCGGCATTGTATTATCTTGAACTTCCGGAAATGACAAGGAAATGTCATGAACAGGGAATGAGGGTGCATGTGTGGACAGTAAATGAGAAAGAATATGCACTCCGACTGTCGGAAATCGGAGTAGATGCCATCATTACCAATCATCCGGGGAAAATGCGGGAGCTGTTTGAAGCAGTTGATCAGGAAAAGAGTTTATGATGAAAAATAAGCTACAGACAGATTATGTGGTAAAGCTGAATGGGAAAGAGTTTTTGATTGAAAGGATTACACCGGAAGCTTTTTGGACAAAGAGAAGGGAAGAAAAAAAGGATTTTTCAAAAATAAATTTATTTGAAAATCATTTGATATCCGCATTTTCAGATGTTTCTTTAAAAGGAAGACAAATGACAATCGATAATGTGCATTTAATAGCGGATAATCTGGGCACTAAGGGATGCTTTCCTAAAGCATGGGTTCGGAAGGATAATATCTTTTATCTGCTAAAGGATGGAGGAATACAGTCTGTAGACAGAGAATTGCTTGCAAGCAGGATATGTCGTTGTTTTAGATGCGTATTCGTATTATATGATGAACATCATAGATTATCTGATTGGAAATACGGACAGGCATTGGGGAAATTGGGGTGTTCTGGTGGATAATACTACCAATATGCCGATACGTTTACATGATTTGATGGATTTTAATAAAGCATTTGGTGCTTATGAAACAATAGAAGGCGCGAATTGTCTGACGACAGAACGTAGGCTGACGCAAAAAGAAGCAGCAATAGAAGCGGTAAGGAAAGTTGGTCTGAATCAAATCAAGGATGTAGAGGATGAGTGGTTTACAGACTACGAAGTGAAAAAAATGTTTTTTGCAAGACTTGAAGTCCTAAAAAATCAAATCTATTGAAAATATTGCCAAGGCATTTAAAAACAAAATCCCTGCTTTCAGGTTGAAGGCAGGGATTGATTATTATTATGATGTGTGCATCTTGCAGCACACGGTGTTTACATTATTTTTCTACGAGCTTCACATCTAATTCCATGCCGAGTGCAGTGGCAATACGTACCATCATTTCCAGAGAAGGATTGTAATTTCCGCTCTCAAATCGTGTGATATTCGGCTGGGAGATACCGGTTCTTCTTGCCAACTCAGTCTGTGTGATTTTCTGTGATTTACGGCATTCCTTATATTTGGCAATAACATCATGTCGCACCTGCAGTTGGACTGTTTCCAGCAGGGTATTGTCTTTACCGTTTGATATTGAATAATCTGCTCTCATTTATCGACTCCGTTTTCTCTTTTTGTAGCTCATAAAATCTAATTTCATTTAAGTTACATTCTTATTATAAGTAAATTAATGAAACTTGACAATCTTTAAAACAAAACATATCCTATAAGAAATAGTTAAAATAATAAATGGGAAATATAATATGTATTTTTGTGATTGGGGAAGTTGAATATTTAATTCGGAAATGATATAATTCATAAAACAAATATTAAGATTTGAAAAATACATTATATATTTTGAAAAAGGGGAAATATGTCATTCACGGATAAAAAGAGGGAAGAAATCAAAAAGTATATATTGCGGAAGATAGACTTAGATGATAATGAGGTTATTTCAAAGACCATGGATAACTTTGGGATTTCCATTACTTCGGTAAAACGATATCTTCAGGAAGCAATAAGTCTTAATATGATAATGCCGGAAAAGGAGTGTGCATGCGGATATAAACTCGTAGAGCAGGTATTTATAGAGCGGGTTGTGTTGACAGGAGAGCCTGTGGGAGAAGATCGGATCTTCGAAACATTTATTTCTAAGAATTTAAAAAAATGTAATGAAGAAGCGTTCCGGGTTTGGCAGTATGTATGTGAAGAAATGCTTAATAATGCGATTGAGCATTCACGTGGAAAGAATATAGAGATAGAAGTACATACGAATGCTCTTTTTAGTCGGGTAATTATAACAGATGATGGCGTGGGGACTTTTCAAACATTGCTTGAGTATATGGAAGAACATGGATGGGTTAATCCTGATTCCGGGGATGCCTTGATTGAGTTATATAAGGGAAAGATTACGAGTAATCCGGTCTGTCATTCCGGCGAAGGAATCTTTTTTTCGGCTAAGATGTTGGATGGATTTGCCCTTTGGTCAGACTCGCGGATGTATGTGAGTGGGAACAAAACAGAAACGAAGGCCATACAGTCGCACCTTCTTGCATATGCGTCCCATATTAATAAGGTGGGAACCATGGTTAGTATGAAACTTGAAAATGAAACAACTCGAAATGTTACTGAGGTATTTGATATGTATACAGATATGGAGGGCGGTTTTATCAAAACGTATATTCCGGTAAAGGAAGCCTGTATAACCGGAGAACCGGTGGCACGTTCCCAGGCAAGACGGATTTGTAATCGCCTGGAAGAATTCAAAGAGGTTCTTTTGGATTTTAATAATGTAGAGTTTGTGGGGCAGGGATTTGCAGATGAAATATTCCGCGTATATGCAACAGCAAATCCGAGGGTATTATTGCGTCCGGTTAATATGATGCCGACAGTAGTACGTATGATTCACCATGTAGGAAGAGGGAAATTGCCGGATAACGTGAAATTACCGGAAGCTCCAATCGTCCTTGCCCCCTCCGAAACAATGTAGTAAAATAATTAGAACTTAAGAAAAGAGGGAGAGCATATATGCATTATGATTATCTGATTGTCGGAGCAGGACTTTTTGGCGCCGTTTTTGCACACGAGATGACTGCAAAAGGCAGAAAGTGCATGGTTATTGATAAACGTGACCATATTGCCGGCAATATTTATACGAAGAAATGGAATGATATTAACGTGCATTGGTACGGCGCACATATTTTTCATACATCAAATAAAGAGATATGGGAGTATGTCAACCGTTTTGCCGAGTTTAATCAATTTGTAAATTCGCCGGTAGCCGTATATAAGGATGAATTGTATAATCTTCCTTTTAATATGAATACGTTTAGTAAGCTTTGGGGGATAAAGACTCCTTCAGAGGCAAAAGCAAAGATAAAGGAGCAGATTGAAAAGCTTCATATTTCCAATCCTCAGAATTTGGAGGAACAGGCCTTGTCGCTTGCAGGAACCGATGTATACGAGAAATTGGTAAAAGGCTATACGGAAAAGCAGTGGGGAAGAGACTGCAAGGAGCTTCCGGCGTTTATTATCAAACGTCTTCCGCTTAGGTTTACATATGATAATAATTACTTTAACGACAGATACCAGGGAATTCCCATGGGTGGCTACACGGCTATTGCGGAAAAAATGCTTGCAGGTATTCCGATTTGCCTGAACACGGATTTTTATGATTATGTTCAGAAAAAAGATGACGGTACGTTTGCAACGAAAGCAGAAACTGGAAAAGCAGATACCTTTGATAAGGTACTTTACACCGGTATGATAGATGAATATTTTGATTATGTGCTTGGCGAATTGGAATACCGTTCCCTCCGCTTTGAGCATGAACTGCTTGAGGAGGAAGAGAATTATCAGGGAAATGCGGTGGTTAATTATACGGAACGGGAAATCCCATATACGCGTATTATAGAGCATAAGCATTTTGAGTTTGGCACACAGCCGGATACTATTATTACAAAAGAATATCCCGCAGAGTGGAAAAAAGGTGATGAGCCGTATTATCCGGTTAACAACGAACGGAATAATACCTTGTTTGAGGAATACCGAAAATTGGCAGACAAAGAAAAAAATGTTTTATTCGGAGGGCGTCTGGGACAATACCGGTATTATGATATGGATAAAGTAATCGAAGCTGCACTTTTGATGGTGGCGGAACAAGCGTAATAAAGCAGCTCATCTTTGATGACCGGTTGCAATGTAAGCTCAAGGGGAATGATAAGGGGGGAGAGAAAATTGTACCTGAAAGAGGCACTGAAAGGCGTGAGTAAGAAAATGACAGTAATGGATAATGAAACCATTTCCGGCAAACAGCAGCATATCAATCTGATTGCCCTTGACGAGATTAACGGATATAAGGTTCGACCTGGATTTTATGAGATTAATGGAGCCACACCGATTTCGGGTGGTATTAACTTCACGATAACCTCCACACATGCAACATCTTGCGAACTTTTGCTTTTTAACAGAAAAGAAAAAGAGCCGTTTGCGGTACTTCCGTTTCCGGAGCATTACCGCATCGGCAACTGCTACTCGATGATTGTATTCGGGGTGGATATTGAAAACCTGGAATATGCGTATCGCATGGATGGACCGTATGATCAGAAAAAAGGATATATTTTTGATAAAACAAAGGTTTTATTGGACCCTTACGCAAAGGCTGTTGCCGGGCTGCGTGAATGGGGTGTCGATGAAATCAACAGCAAGGATCACGGGTATCGGGCACGTGTCGTAAAAGATGATTTTGATTGGGGAGACTGCAAGCAGCTCTTAACCCCGATGGAAGACCTGATTATTTATGAGATGCATATCCGTGGTTTTACCAGGGATTCTTCATCCGGTGTGGATTTTCCGGGTACATTTGATGCGGTAAGACAGAAAATACCGTATCTAAAAGAACTTGGTATTAACGCGGTAGAATTTATGCCGATTTTTGAATTTGATGAGATGCATGACCACAGAGTGGTGGACGGCAGAAATCTGATTGATTATTGGGGCTACAATACCGTAAGTTATTTTTCACCCAATACAGCGTATACCTCAAAACCTGAGCGAAATAAAGAAGGAAATGAATTAAAGCGAGTTATTAAATTATTAAATGAGAACGGAATCGAAGTTTTTCTGGATGTTGTATTTAATCATACGGCAGAAGGAAATGAGCAGGGACCGACCTTCTCCTTTAAAGGAATTGACAATAATGTCTACTATATGCTGACACCGGAGGGGTATTATTATAATTTCAGCGGATGCGGTAATACATTGAATTGTAATCATCCGGTGGTTCGTAATTTTATTATGGATTGTCTGCGCCATTGGGTCATCACATATCGTATCGACGGCTTCCGCTTTGACCTTGCATCCATCTTGGGACGTAATCAGGATGGTTCTCCAATGAGTAATCCACCGCTTTTGGAATCCATGGCATTTGACCCGATTTTAGGAAAGGTAAAGCTGATTGCAGAGGCATGGGATGCAGGCGGAATGTATCAGGTAGGAACGTTCCCTTCATGGAACCGCTGGGTAGAATGGAACGGAAAATATCGTGATGATTTGCGCAGCTTCTTGAAAGGAGATAACGGCAAGGAACAGGCGGCTGCCAACCGTATCTCGGGTTCGCCGGACATTTATCATCCGGAAAGCAGGGGACACCTTGCTTCCGTAAATTTCCTGACCTGTCATGACGGATTTACCTTGCACGATTTATATACCTATAATCAAAAGCATAACGAGGCAAACGGCTGGAACAATACGGACGGAGCGAATGATAACTATAGCTGGAACTGTGGTGTTGAGGGAGAGACGGAGGATGAAGAAATTAACCGCCTTCGCAGGCGCCTTGTAAAGAATGCCTGTGTAACACTGATGCTAAGCCGTGGTATTCCGATGTTCTTAGCGGGCGATGAATTTGGCAATACCCAATTTGGTAATAATAACGCATATTGTCAGGATAACATCATTTCGTGGCTTGACTGGTCGCTTTTGGATAAAAACAGGGAATTGTTCAATTTCTTCCAATATATGATATGGTTTCGAAAGATGCATCGTATTATCCGTATTGATACGGAGAAATGCTCGATGAATTATCCTTTTATTTCTCAGCATGGACTGCATCCGTTCTGGACGGATTATCAGGGAAATCATCATTATGTAGGTATTATGTTCGCCGGACGCAATCATTTGGGAAAGGACGAGTTGGTATATCTGGCCATTAATGCTTATTGGGAAGAGCAGACCATCGAGCTTCCGATGGCGCCGGAAGACCACACCTGGTATGTAGCGATTGATACTTATAAAGAAGAAAGTGTGATTCAGGATTTGATCCCCGTACACGGCCCGATTCGTATTATGCCCAGAACCGTTATGGTAATGGAAACTTATAGGAATCGTGAGCAGCAGTGAGGCTATGACGCCTACAGAACAGATTGGAAATAAGTATATAAAAAACGAGCCCTGCTTTATCTTAGGATGAAACAGGACTCGTTTTTTTGAATTATTGGGATGCTTCACGAAACGTGATTTCCGTAGGCCATTAACAATAATTATTGAAAAACATACCGGCATAGGCACTGGCAACATAAGGACTTAAGAAGGTATTGCCGGGATTTTTGTAAGCCACCACCGTTTTATTCACGTAGGAAACGGGATTTAGTGATATCTGGCTGCTCTTACGAAGCATGGACTTTGAAAATGCTTTTAAAGAAGAAAGTGCTTTGGGTGTTTCTTCTTCGGCAACGGAACGGGTAAGCTGTTCCGTGTCAAGCTGCAGGGTACCGTCTTTGCCCGGAATAATGCCAAGCTTTGACATTTCTTCTTCGTAATATCCGGCTATACGGCTCATCTCTTGGATGAGATGTGAACTGCGCGATTGTGTATCCTTATATTCGGAAACAGATTTTATAAAATTGTTATAGCCGCCAATCAGATTAGAAATATTTTCCTGTAAAGCTTCTGTATCCGGCTTAACGCCGATGGTAGTGGTTTGTCCTTCGTTTTCACTGATGCTGTTTAAGGTAACCTCATAGTCATGCTGCAAAATAAAGGTGTTTGAAGCAGCACTTGCTTCTGTTCCGTTTACTTTAAAATGCGCATTGGAGGCTCCTCTGGCCACATAATCGATGCCAAAGAAAGAAACAGCACCGGAGCTTTTACTCGTACTGTCATCCGTAATGGAAAATACCTGCGCACTTTGCCCGAATTGAATCCCGACTCTTGTGGATTCAATCCGCAAAGAAGACTGCGCTTCTTCATTTTCTTCCACGGAAGCCTTTAAACCAATCTTAGAATTGTTAATCAAACGGGATAATCTCTGCTGGATATCATAGTTTGTATCAGATTCATTAATATTAAACTGAAATTCATATCCGAGGTCATTAACCGTAATGTCGAAGGAGTATTCGCCGGGCTGTAGTCCGCGCTCCTTCATCGGAATGAATTTACCCAGATTAACCTGCGGAGAGGCAAGTGACGTTACTTCGATATTATAAGAAGGAATTTCACCATTCATTGAAATGACGGAACTATCAGAAGAAGTACCGTCTTCCGCTGCAGAAATGAGGGAACCGTTTCCCCGACTGCCGATATATTTTGCACTTACCACGTTTTCATTTGTGGAATAAGCAATTTTTCCGTTAAATGCAGTATCCTCTACATCGCCTAAGGAAGATACAATAGTATTGTGAAGCTCTCTGGCATCCTCTTTTAAATCAATCACGTACCTTTTGGACTCAGTGCTGTTATCAAGCATATAAAGAGGGGTGTCACGGTTTACTTTTGCCATGGAATTGTAAAGACTGCGAAGCTCACTGCGTTTGTGCGTATCATAACGGCTTACAGCCTTTTTAGACATATATGTAGATGAGAACTGATTATAGACGGTAGTCATTACAGAACCAGCCATAAGTGCCCCTCCTTTCTTCCTTGATAAGAATCCATACAATCCGTTGTATGAGCCTTTGGCTGGGATAAATAAGCATAATATCCCATTGAAAAATCTATTTATACACTTTTAATCTATCATAGAACAAAATAAAATGCAATGAAATCATATATAAAAAGTGAAAAAATCATATATAAAAGTGAAAAATTCGTTGACGCGGGATAACTATTGTGTTAGTATGAACAAACGAGATGAGATTTTAGGTCTTTTTTTTATGCGCAAAATTTGAACTGGAGGTGAGATAATGCGTACAAAGATTACTTTAGCATGTACCGAGTGCAAACAGCGTAACTACAATACGACTAAAGATAAAAAAGCACATCCGGACAGAATGGAAACAAAGAAATATTGTAGATTCTGCAAGACTCATACAATGCATAAAGAAACTAAATAGTTTCCGAAACAAAATAGTTTTTTCTATTAATGAAAGGAGTTTAGTTATGGGAGATTCCTCAAACACAGGTAAGTCCGGAATAAAAGGTTTCTTCAGGGGCGTAAAGACTGAATTCAAGAAAATTTCATGGCCTGACAAGACTACATTATTAAAGCAGTCTGTTGTTGTTGTTGCAGTCTCCGTTGTGTTGGGATTGATTATTACATTTCTGGATACTGTAATTCAGTATGGTGTAAGCTTCTTAACAATGTAAAGGCGGGAAAGTTATTATGGCAGATGCAAAATGGTATGTAGTGCATACTTATTCCGGTTATGAGAATAAGGTCAAAGCGGATATTGAGAAAACAATTGAGAACAGAAATCTGCAGGATGAAATTTTAGAGGTTCGTGTTCCGATGCAGGAAGTTGTTGAAATGAAAAACGGATCCCGTAAAACTGTTCAGAAAAAAATGTTCCCAAGCTATGTTCTGATTAATATGGTAATGAATGATGATACCTGGTATGTTGTTCGTAATACGAGAGGTGTCACGGGATTTGTCGGACCGGGAAGCAAGCCGGTGCCGCTTACAGAGGCAGAAATGAAGCCGCTTGGTATTAAGACAGAGAATGTATCCATTGATTTTGCGGAAGGTGATACAATTGTTGTTGTTGCCGGAGCTTGGAAGGATACAGTCGGTGTTGTACAGAGAATTGACTTCGGAAAGCAAACCGCTACAATCAATGTGGAATTGTTCGGAAGAGAGACGCCTGTTGAAATCGGATTTGAAGAAGTCCGTAAAATGTAGGTAACTGTTAGAAAAGATTTTTATTATTTTTAAAATCAAGGCTAATCGTTTTTATTAACAATGAAGTTTATTGGAAATTTTCCATTAAGCGGTGGGAGGGTTACCTAGCCCGAGACCACAACATAGATAAATAGGAGGTGCCTATCATGGCAAAAAAAGTAGAAGGATATATTAAGTTACAGATCCCTGCTGGTAAAGCTACACCAGCACCACCGGTTGGTCCTGCATTGGGTCAGCATGGTGTAAACATCGTTGAATTTACAAAACAGTTCAACGCAAGAACAGCAGATAAGGGTGATGTTATCATCCCTGTTGTTATTACAGTTTATGCAGATAGAAGTTTCAGTTTTGTTACAAAAACTCCGCCTGCTGCTGTATTACTCAAAAAAGCATGTAATCTGAAATCAGGTTCAGCAACACCTAACAAAACAAAGGTTGCAAAGATTTCCAAAGACAAGATTCGTGAAATCGCTGAATTAAAGATGCCGGACTTAAATGCTGCAAGCATTGAAGCTGCTATGAGTATGATTGCCGGTACTGCGAGAAGTATGGGTATCACAGTAGAAGACTAATAAGGAGGAGCGCTAAGAAATGAAACACGGAAAAAAATATAGTGAAGTCGCTAAGTTAGTTGACCGTTCTGTTGCATATGAGCCGGCAGAAGCAATCAGCGTTGTTAAGAAAACAGCTAGCGCAAAGTTTGATGAAACAGTTGAAGTGCACATTAGAACAGGTTGTGACGGACGTCACGCTGATCAGCAGGTACGTGGAGCTGTTGTTTTACCTAACGGAACAGGTAAGACAGTCAGAGTATTGGTATTTGCGAAAGGAACAAAGGTTGACGAAGCAACAGCCGCAGGTGCAGATTTCGTTGGTGGAGAGGAATTAATTCCTAAGATTCAGAACGAAGGATGGTTTGATTTTGACGTTGTTGTAGCAACTCCTGATATGATGGGTGTTGTAGGACGTCTTGGTAAGGTTTTGGGTCCGAAAGGATTAATGCCAAACCCGAAAGCCGGTACTGTAACAATGGACGTTACAAAAGCAGTTAATGATATTAAAGCCGGTAAGATTGAATACAGACTTGATAAGGCAAACATCATTCATGTTCCTGTTGGAAAGGCTTCTTTTACAGAAGAACAGTTACAGCAGAACTTTGATGCATTGATGGGTGCTATCGTTAAGGCTAAACCAAGTGCAGTGAAAGGTCAGTATTTAAAGAGTGTAACTCTTGCCTGCACAATGGGACCCGGCGTAAAGGTTTCTACAGCTAAGTTCTAAATCCAGTGCGACAGCTCGAAAAACGGGTTGAAGTTTGGTATATATTGTATATTTGCCCCGGTGCATTCTGTACCGGGGTTTGTTTGTGTGTTATAATTACGGCATGAGTGAGAGAATTGAGAGAATAAATAAAAAAAATAAAAAAAGAAAACAAAATAAGGTAAACGGAAGATTTTACGGACGCTTGCTGATTATTTGTGCGGAAATATTTGTCCTTATAGTAATTGTCGGAGTGAGCCTGCTGCTGTTTACCACAGCGGAGAAGGAAAAGGAACAAAAAGAAGTAATAGAAGCCAAATCGGCTGCAGAACTCTTCATTTCTGCCGATATCCCTGACATGACAAGTGAAAATATTGACACGACAGAAGCGGATGACAGCAGGTACGGTAAAGAGCTTGCGGATGCTGATTATTGTTTGGAAAAGCGTATTTATTCCAAAGAGACTGCTTCGGATGAAGAGGTAGTGCTTGCCTTTGCGGGCGATGTGTCATTTGCCGAGGGCTATGCCAACATGGGAGCACTCTCAAAACGCGGGAACGACATAACGGAATGCTTTGATGAGTTTATATTGAAGGAAATGCGGGATGCGGATATCTTCATGATTAACAACGAGTTTACATATACAAATCGTGGAACACCGACAAGCGGTAAGACATATACCTTTCGTACTGACCCTGAAAATGTGAAGCTGCTTCATGATATGGGGGTGGATATTGTGTCAATAGCCAATAATCATACATATGATTACGGTGAAATATCTTTGTTAGATACGTTGACGACATTGGAAGGGGCTGCGATGCCGTATGTCGGAGCAGGAAAAAACAAAGCAGAAGCAATTAAGCCGGTATATTTTGTCGCAAATGATATAAAAATTGCGTATATATCCGCAACTCAGATTGAGCAGGGGGATAATCCGGATACGGTGGGAGCAGGTGAGAATACGGCCGGCGTATTTCGCTGTTGGAATGATGATACCATTTATGATGTCATACGAGAGGCAAAAAAACAGAGCGATTTTGTGCTTGTATATGTGCATTGGGGTCAGGAAATGCAGGAAACTCTTCATTGGGCACAGCCTGACCAGGCTAAAAAAATGGCAGAAGCAGGTGCGGATTTAATTGTGGGAGACCATCCGCATTGTTTACAGGAAATTGCATATATTGATAGAGTGCCGGTTGTTTACAGTATGGGCAATTTCTGGTTTAACTCCAAAACGCAGGATACAGGTATTTTAAAAGTGACTTTAAATCAGACAGGATTAAAAAACTTACAGTTTATTCCTGCAAGACAGGAGAACTGCTATACGAGACTTCTCTCCGGAAATGAAGCACAGGAAGTTTTTTCTTACATAAACAGTCTTTCCCAAAATGCAATGCTGGATGAGAGGGGATATATCCAAAAACGGTAAAAGTATATTTTGAAAATGCTTGACAGCATAATGCGTATATGGTATTCTGACGAAGGTTGTTTCAACCATGCCGAAGACAGTAGGTGCTGCAAAGCGTAATGAGTAATCGCCTACCGAGGAAAGGATATGTAATTTTCTGACGAATGTTACCCTTCTGCTTTGGCAGAGGGGTTTTTATTTTAAGATGAATTTCAAATACTCCTTATCGGCAAAACCAATCATGGTTTAAAAATCTAACAGGAGGTAATGAAAATGGCAAAAATCGAAATCAAGAAACCTATCGTAGAAGAGATTTCAGCTTCCATTAAAGATGCACAGTCAGTTGTTCTGGTTGACTACCGCGGACTTACAGTAGCGCAGGATACAGAACTTCGTAAGCAGCTTCGTGAAGCAGGAGTCACATACAAGGTTTACAAGAACACAATGATGAATTTTGCATTCAAAGGTACTGATTTTGAAGCATTGGCACCTTTCCTTGACGGACCGAATGCAGTAGCTATCTCTACTACAGATGCTACAGCACCTGCCCGTGTGCTTGCAAAATTCGCTGCAACTGCTGACAAGCTTGAGATTAAAGCCGGCGTTGTGGAAGGAACATTATATGATGCGAACGGAATGAAAGCAATTTCTTCTATTCCTTCCAGAGAAGAGCTTCTCTCCAAATTACTTGGAAGCATCCAGTCACCTATCGCCAACTTTGCTCGTTGCATGAATCAGCTGGCAGAAAAAGGCGGAGCAGCCGGATGTCCTGCAAAAGAAACAGCGGCTGAAGAGACAGTAGCAGAAGCACCTGCAGCTGAGGCAGCAGTTGAAGAAGCTGCAGCAGAAGCACCTGCAACAGAAGCAGCAGAAGCACCTGCAGCAGAATAATATGCGCAAGCATATGTATCTGTAGCAGAAAACATGCACCAATTGCATAGAGTTAAATGAAAAAACCGGTAGGGATACCGGGTGAAACCGTAAAAAATAATTGCAGAGGATATCCTCTAAAGAAAGGAGTCATAACAATGGCAAAATTAACAACAGCAGAAATTATTGATGCTATCAAAGAGTTAACAGTA
>JAEDCQ010000032.1 GCA_016294075.1 Lachnospiraceae bacterium
ATTCGATTGTAACAAAGATATTAAACAGATTCTTTTTAAAAAATTTCGATATGTAAGAGCCGAACCCCAGCGCCGCCATATATAAGCCGATCGTAATGGAATACTGCAGGGTACTGTTTCCCAACAGATAGGAGCTGACTGCGCTGATGATTAACTCATAACACATGGAACAACCTGAAATAATCAGGGTTGTCAACATTAAAAGTCTGTACTTTTTGCTCATGCGAATACCTTTTCTGATTTTATTATCCGGTTTAACCTCATGTGGTTTGACCCATATCCTTTGATTTTACTGGATAACACCGCTTACGATAAATGCAATGCCGATAAAAATACCAAATATCATGATGCCGGCAGCCTCATTTTTTTCCTTGAGTGCTTCATTAAAATTAAACTTTTTGTTTACCAGGTCTACAACAAAATAAGCAAACACAAAAGCAATAATTCCAATCACCGCATAAATCACGGTATTAATTGTACCCTGCAAAAGTTCTGTTGCTTCTCCTGTAGAAATAGAAATAATTGCAGAACGAATCACAAAGCCAAAACCTGCATAAATACCGGCAGATACCCAGCCCACGGACTTATTACCCTCTTTGATTTCCTGGGGAAAATCAACAGGGATAAATAAATCAATTACCCAATATCCCAACATCATCATAATAAGTCCGATACAAAGATAAACCACTGTTTCAAGAATCACTGTTAACATACTTTTTTCTCCTTTTACCTATAATTATTTACCGCTGCTAAGTCCGCCACCGGATGAGCTCCTGTTATTAACACTTGCCTGTCTTACAGAATTGGAATAGGAATCAAAATATCCGTTTCCGATATTATGAACTGTCGAACCACTGTACATCGTATAAGCAGACGGCGTGTTTTTATAAGAGGTCGCATCTTTCTTATATCCACTG
The DNA here is from genome assembly GCA_016294075.1 of Lachnospiraceae bacterium. GTDB lineage: Bacteria > Bacillota > Clostridia > Lachnospirales > Lachnospiraceae > RGIG8767. The sequence goes on from JAEDCQ010000032.1 coordinate 918, forward strand.
CTGTAATAATGACTGCGATACCATGTGGTATCCGAAGAGGAACTCTTATATGGTGCATTATCCGAGGTGTAATTGTATTTTCTGCCGGATACCTGAACATACACCTCATCCTTATTCTCTTCCGGATGATAAATAAGGCAGTATTCCTTATCTGTCAAAATTGCAATCTCCTCGTTCGATGTATCATCCTTCTGGGTAACCGACTGTGTATCCCCTTCAATTCCGCTGATAATAATCTTGGCCACATCGTCCGTTAAAGCTGCAGCCCCTGCGCCATATGAATAAACCTTTGCTTCCTGCTTTTCATTTCCGGTTATGGAAGTCACATAAGAAAACGATGCTGATTTATCCAGATACTTACTAATACTGTTTTTTCCATTTGAAACGGCAGTGCTTATGAACGAGCAGAAAAAGACAAAAAATATGCCGAAAACCAACACCATCATCATGGTTTTTTTCGAATTTCCGGTCTTTTTGGGAGCATAATACCCTATCTCGGCAATATCTTCTTTTTCGATATACTCTCCCTTGGAATACTCAGCACCATCACTCCAGATTTCAACCGAGAGCGTTTTTTCCTCTTCTTCATCCTCGTATTCCACAAAATTTGCCCGTTCTCCGGGATCTACATCCACATCACCCCCATATTGCTGAACGACCTGCGTACCTTCGTCCACTTTGTGCCATTCTGGGCCAATCTGTCCCCGGACATCATTGGCCGGCCAGGATATGGAATACTCATCATAGCATTCATCAACCGAAAGCCAGCGTTCACCGACTCTGGTCCTTAATCGGTATTCCGTCCATGTCTTGTTTCCATCCTGCGGATTTGCATATTTGATATAGCCGATTACTTCTCCTTCTATATCTTTTATCCTTAATATAGTGCCAACCCGAAAAAACATGTTCTGCCCCCTTCACTAATTTTCTTCCTTCATTTTTATTCCAATATCCCGCTCTAATGAGCGAAAAATAATTTTTTCTGCCTCAAACAATTCTTTTAGAATCTGCGAAATCCCATCCACCACCTCATCGTGACAGGAAAAAATATCCACCGCGGCATAACCATACTCCGGCCACGTGTGAATGGAAAAATGTGAAGTCGAAATAATTGCAAAATAAGTCACACCGATTGGCTCAAATTTATGTATACACTCTTCTACAATCTGCGCCCCCACATATGCAATCGCCTTGTGTGCGGCATCCTTTATCGCATCCTCATCATCAATTACCTGCGAACATCCATACAGATCCGCAATCAATTGTATTGCCATAATTATTCCCCACTATTTTTTCTGCCAAATAATTTTCCTGTCAGCTTGTGAAGCCTTCCGTAATTGTTACGGGAGGAGGTTTTATCACCTCCACACTTAGTACAGCAGGAACAATCCGATCGGTTATAGGACCCACAGTATTCACACAGCCAGTCCGGAGCATTGGTGGTCTTCGCTTTTTCCTCCTCAGTCAATGTGGCCGCTGCCAAATCATCCGGCAGATAAAACACCGTCTCCACTCCACGTGACCTTCCACATGACAAACATGTATCATATCGGGCCTTAATCGCCTTTGTCCCACAATAGACACAATCCCACAGACCTTCAATTCTTCTTTCTTCCATATTTTACTTTTTTTCCTCCAGTTCTTCCATATATCCTGCCGTAAGTATACCTGCAGGCAACGCAACAATTGCAATCCCGAT
>JAEDCQ010000033.1 GCA_016294075.1 Lachnospiraceae bacterium
TGAAATATTGAATTTTCAAGGTTCAACACACCTTACCGGTGTGGGAAGTTTGAGTAAAATGACTATCATAAGGTACACCTATTGACATATCTTATTTTTTTATTTACTAATAGAAATAATAGGAAAAATATGTATCTTAAAATGAAAAAAGTGGTAAAACCACTTGATTTATCTTCAAAATTTGATTATAATTGTTACTGAAAAATGGCTGTCAATAGGTGTACCTTATGACAAAGGTCGATTAAATCGTTCGGTATCGGAAGGAGGGTAAGATGTGAAACAGTATAAAAAACCCGAATATCATTTCGTCCGTAATTCCGGCGGATTAAGTGGAGATGAAATTGCAAAACTAACCGATGCGGAACTTGCTGAGTATTTGCAGAAATGTGATTTCACGGAAGAAAAAAAGAAATATCGTATAAAATCGGGCTATATTTTACGGGAAATTGCCGGTGAATACGCAATAGTTCCGGTGGATGAAGAATGCATAATTACGAATGCGGTGATGTCACCTAATGATTCGGCGGTATTTCTCTGGAAGGTATTCCAGGATCCGCATACAAAAGAGGATGCGGTCAGAAAAGGGATGCAAGAATACGATGTGGAAGAAGAGACAATTCGAAGTGCTGTAAACAGGTTTTTGAAAGATACTTTAAAGTATAACATTATTGAGGAGGTTGAGTGATATGAAAAAGAGATGGGAAGAACCGAAAATTTTAGTTCAGCAGTTCATGGCTAATGAATATGTAGCTGCATGTGGTGAAGAAAACAAAGTATATAAATTTGAATGTAATGCGGGAATAAATGATCCTGGTTATCATTATCGTGTCTATTTAGATAACGGAGAAGAATTGACTAGTAGATGGCGACAATATGGACCTTGTGGAGCAACTCATGATGCCAGTACCAAAGATGATTTTCTTTCTGGTTACATGGATGATACAAATACTCGTGGAAACGATGATATTAAAGTTATAATTTGGACAGAGGGTGGTACTGACGTTCATTGTACTACAAATCTCAATATGGACAGCTGGGTCACTGCGAAATCTTGATTGTAACGTATATCTAATAATGGCTATGTTATTGAAAAAGGATCGGAGCATGATGTTCCGATTCTTTTTCTTCATAGGAGAACGATAATATGGAATTAATAAATGATACGTCTACATTGGAAGAAATGATGATACAAAAGGCAAAACAGCAACGGATTCCGATTACAGGAAGCATAGAACTGCTTCCTTTATGTAACATGAACTGTGATATGTGCTATGTCCGTCTGAGCCAGAAAGAGATGCATAAAATCGGTCGTCTTCGCACAGCAGAAGAGTGGGTGAAACTGGCCCAACAGATGGAACAGGCAGGGGTGCTGTTCCTATTGCTGACCGGAGGAGAACCATTGATGTTTCCTGCCTTAAAAAAATTTTATCGGGAACTGCAGCAGATGGGATTTGTTTTGACCCTTAATACTAACGCAACTCTTATTGATGAGGAATGGGCAGAATTCTTTGGAAAATACAAACCAAGAAGGATCAATATCACGCTCTACGGGGCTGATGAAGATTCTTATGATACATTATGCCATTATCCAGGCGGGTTTGAGAAAACAATACGAGCGGTTCGTCTTCTTAGAGAACAAAACGTAGATGTAAAGATCAGCTGCAGTATCACAAAAGTAAATTGCAGTAGCCTGGAAAAGATGTTTGATGTCGGTAAACAACTTGATGTTCCTGTACACATTGACCCCTATATGATGCCTGGCACGCGGGAAAGAAACCGTCCTTATAACCAGCAGATTCGTGTACTCCCTGAGGAAGCTGCACAGGCTTCGTTGAAGGCTTTGAAGATTCAGCTGCCGGAAGAGTTTTATAGACAATATATTATCCAAAGCATAGAGAAAGTAGAGAACTCGGGTGATTCAAGAGATGACGGGCATATATCCTGTCTTGCAGGTAATTGTTCTTTTACGATCAACTGGCAGGGAGAAATGCGTCCGTGTGTAATGATGACAGAACCATCCGTGCCGGTATTTGAGACCGGGTTTAAAAGAGCATGGGAAGAGATTTGTTCTCAAACACGGAAAATCTGTATTAGTCCTCTGTGTACGCAATGCAGTCTACGTCCTCTTTGCAAGATTTGTGCCGCTGGTGCCTTACTGGAAACAGGAACATATGATGGTGTTCCGGATTATCTGTGCCGGTACTCAAAAGAACTTTATCGTCTTATTTTACAGGAGGAAAAAATGTATGGATAAGCTGTTTCGGATAGGAGATTTCTGCTTTCGCCTTCTATTTCCGGAGAACCTTCCTTTTCCTTCCAATTTTCTTCTGTTTGAGACAAAACAGGGACTACCGGAGTATAGTTATCAGCTCTGTATTACAGATAAAATACCTCAACTTGCAGGAAAGGTTATTGCAGTTCGTTCTGATATAGTTGTGTATCAGACGTCTTTCGGAGAGTCTCGGCTGCTCGGAATCAAAGGAAAGGATACATTTTATGCCTGTTATCATGAAATATCAGAGGGGCAGGCAGAAGTGGTTCTTTCCATGCATGAAATCAGCGGCTTGCATATTGATCCCGTGTTCTCTTCAATGTTTGC
>JAEDCQ010000034.1 GCA_016294075.1 Lachnospiraceae bacterium
CCTTTTTCAGGGCTCCCTTGCAATGCATATTTATTGCATTTCTTGGTTTTGAATAACCCAGGGCAAAAGCCACATCTGTGCCACAAAATAAAAGTCTTCCCTGATCTTCAATTACCCGAATTGCACCAAACTCGGTATTATGAAATTCTGTTACTTTACATGTCGCCTGCTCCATCTTCCGATCCCCCAGTCATAAATCTCATAAAATTATCAATGATCTGATCTCTTGTCGCATTTGCCACTTCGACAATAAATGCCATAAGATACTCTGACAGATAATCGCTAAATTCATCATCATCCAGGGCTTCTCCCACCATCCATAAGTGTTCTTCGACGCAGGCAGCTTCTCTTCCGATGATATACGTAATGGATCTTGAAAAAATCGTATCTGAATAAATCAGCCATGCACAGAATATCCGGTTTAAATGAGATTCCATTTCCCATGTGTTGTCTATATTCTCCTTCATAATCTTTGCTGTCAGTGCCGCAGTTCTTTGTGCATCCCGGAGGACATTCTCCTCCACCAGGTTTCCTTCACTGTCAACAAATCCCATTGCAAATAATTCCATAAAATATTTTCTCATGTTCTAAGTCCCCTTTCTTTAACGAAATGGCATTTCCTGTTCCATCTCTTCTGGTATTTCAAATGGAATGTTTGCCCTTTTTGCAGGCTCAAATCTCTCACCACCAGATTCTCTCTTTGATTTGGATTCAGCAAATTCCATTGTATCCATAATGATTTCTGTGAAATAAGATGCGGTTCCATTTTCCTCGTTTTTTACCTGAGAGATGACCAATTCACCGCAAATCGTAACCTTTGTCCCCTTTTCCAGATACTTCTGTACAAATCCTGCGTTGCCTCCGTATGCAGTAATCATAACGACAAATGCTTTATTTGTATGGTTTCTTCTTACTACCAACGGAAACCTTGCCACTTCTGTCTCTCCCTTTTGAGTCGTGATTTCCCGGATCTCCGGAGCTTTGGCAAGTCTTCCAATTAATGTAATTGAGTTCATAAGCTTTTCCTCCTAATCTTAGCGCATTAAATGCACCAAAAAATGAGGAACGGAGTCGAACCGTTCCCCACTTACGCAGGATTTCTCCTGCAATATAGGAAATATAGTATTCGCATTTTGGCTTGTCTGTACATATACATCTGATTGTCATCATTTCAGATGACCCGGCTGCTGTATGAGCAGTCACAGTCCCCTGTTTCGGCAGAGGTCCTGCACCTTTCTGGTGGTCTCATTATAAGCTTCGCTCTTCCGTATCCGATACGGAGTCTTCGCCTGCACGAGCCGGTCATAAATCGATCCGGTAAGCCTGTTAATCAAGATGTATCAGCTCCTTTAGTTTTCAAGGTGCAGTCGGAAGAACAATGAACCTCTTTCATGTTTGGATTTTTCTCAAATCAGAGGAATTTCTCTTTGCCTTCCATATACACTGGATTGGGGATTATAAATTCGGACATGATTTTCAAAGATTTTTTGATCTGGCACATTTTCGTGCAAAGAAAAAAGAGAGCCAATGCCCTCTTTTCAAAGAATAATTCTCTTATTCAAATATGAAAGAACGTAATCCACATTGGATCAGCTCCGTGCCAGTTATTATCCACATCCCTATGTTTGGAATAAGGATAAACACAGCCGCACATAGTAAATGCATTTTGACTTCCTGCCATGTATATAACTGAAACCCAACGCAACCTAACGCTGCAATTACAGCTACACCTGCAATCAAATAAAATATCCATGATGCAAGCCCCACCAAAAATATTCCAATCGTATTGATTACAGTAACTGCCAACCAAACTGGGAATGCTAAAATTCTTAAGGGTAATTTAATCAAAAAGCGCAGCATTTTTTATCCCTTCCTTTCTTGCCATAAGGCACATGTTTTTGATCTTACTTCATGCCCACTGGGCACAAGGTTATTCTACATCTTGCTTTATGCCCACTGGGCACAAAGTTATAAGACACAATCTCATGGCAGAATAATTTTATCCTCCATATATATCATGACATACCTCTGCATCATAAAACTGGTTAATTGTAACTGGTGCATTATATAAAACTGTCAGCATATACTGACGTATATTCTTTACTTTGGTGGTATTCTTGCTTAAGCTGAAAAATACATACTGTATATGCTCATACCCCACCTTCAAAAGTCTGTTCTTTACCACCTGAGCAGGCATAGCTTCCCCATTAATGTGCAGATATTTTTTTGTAGTACAAATAGCATCCAGCATCAGTTCCACCAGTTCTTCTACACTTTCCGGCTTATAACTCTGACAAAGAATGTCGTATTCGATATTGTCACAGATGATTTGACGATATGCATACCTCTCATCCATCTTATCCACATCTTTCCGGTCATGATGGATAGAAGGATATGATTCAGTCTTACTTGATTCATTATCGTTATATTCAGTATTATTACAGTTTGCTTTTGAAACTTCTTGAAGTTTATTTTTCAAACTTCCTGAGGTTTGTTTTTCAAACTTCTTGAAGTTTGTTTTT
>JAEDCQ010000035.1 GCA_016294075.1 Lachnospiraceae bacterium
TGAAATATTGAATTTTCAAGGTTCAGCACACCTTATAGGTGTGGGAAGTTTGAGTTATTTGATTTATAAATATAGGATATCATAGAATACTGTTTTTTCAAATAACATCTTACGCTTTATTTTAGTCAAATTGTGTTTCTGACCAAACGTCATTTTTCCATGGATTTTTTTCATACTTTTTGCTATACTATGCTGTAATTGTGATTCCAAAAGATTTCAGCAAATACTATCGTGCATCTCCATTTCCCTTTGTGGCTCATATCCTTTTTTCTTCTCTCCTTTTAACATTCTATATATAATAGGCGTTTGCGAAACGCCAAACACCTCATAAATACGGCATTTTTTTGTTGTTAAAATAAAATATCTCCTCAAGGTTTATGGTAAAATAGAATTGTCCAGAAACTAATCAACCATCCACCTTAAAGGAGATATACTCATATGATAACACATAAGCAGCTCACTTTGGCAGAAGTTTTTGAAAATTGTCAAAATAATTTCAATAATGACAAATATCAGTTCCTCCAGCTTCTTGACGAAACCATAAATCTTGATGAAATTGTTCCTGTTTCTTTTATTACTCATTTTCATGCAAGAACCGGAAGACCCCGCAAGCACCAGTTGTACCCAATGCTTAAGGCGCTCCTGATTCAGTGCATTTTTTCAATCCCGACTGATACACTCCTGATCATATTTTTAAAATACTCTCAGGAATTACGTGATTTCTGTGGATTTGATATTGTTCCGGATGCTTCCAAATTTACCCGTTTCAAACAGGATTTTTTACCGGACTTACAATCTATGTTCGATCATCTTGTTGATCTGACCGAACCGATATGCCAAAAGCTGAATCCAGTTCTTGCCGACATGACAATCTTCGATACCTCCGGTATTGAAGCATGGGTTACGGAAAATAATCCGAAGTATGCCAACCGTATTATTAAACAACTGAAGGTTTTTAAGAAATCCCATAACCTTGATGATTCCTATGATCCTTACAAAGCAGCTTATGGTTCCATGCCAACTCATGCTGCAGTCACCCCGGCAATCCAACAGATGTACATCAATGGTCACTTCTGTTATGCCTATAAATTCGGTATCGTCACAAATGGACTTGGTATTGTCCGCGACATATCTTTCTACAACAAGGATTTTATAAATGCACATCCTGACATTATTGTAGAAAAGAAATCAGATTCTCCAGATGAAGGTAAATCTCTTGCCGACTCAAAAGCTCTGCTTCCTGTTTTAATTGATTTTTTTCAAAAACATCCTTTGATTGAACCGAAGACTTTTCTTGGAGATGCCGCTTTTGATACGATTGAAATCTATAAGTCTCTTTTCGAAGATATCGGATTCCGTAAGGCTTTTATTCCTCTCCGGGTAAAGCTATCCATGGAAGGGACGGACTACACAGTAAATGAAAATGGTATTCCCTGCTGTCCACATGATTCTTCACTTCCCATGAAACGGGAAGGAAGTAAATCTCATTTACGTAGCAAGCTTCCTACCATGAAATTTGTATGCCCAAAAATGAAATGGGAATACAATCCTGCCGACAAGTCAAAACATCGGGTATGTCACTGTGATAATCCATGCATCACTTCTTCCTGCGGACGAATGATTTATATTTATCCAGAGAAGAATCTCCGCGCCTATCCTGGTGTAGAACGAGGTTCACAGGAATGGGAAGACACTTACAAGATCCGTGTAAATGTCGAAAAATCAATCAACCATTTCAAGGATAGTTTCTGCATTGCGAATCGTAAAACACAGAACGAAAAAACGCTTCATGCTGATTTACTTCTTGCCGTAATTACACAGCTTGTTACCGTACTTGTTGCTGATAAAATCCACCAGCATCAATACATACGAAGTTTAAAACCTTTGATTGCCTGACCTTTGGTATTTATAGCATTTTTCTTCGCAGTCCATCTGGGAAGTCTTTTTGTCACGTCTAATTTTGATGTCACCTGCTTCTCATCTTAGAAATCCTGCATTGCAGGATTCTTACCGCATTTTTAATCAGTATTGCGAACTTGTTTCGCAATTACCTACGTAGTTTTAAGGCGTTGCTACGGACTATTATGTATTTTTCTCTTTTGGGCACGTAGGTTTAGAGCGCTGCTACGGACTATAATGTATTTTTCTCTTTTTGACACGTAGTTTGGGGACAATGCTACGGATGATTTTGTTTTTTCTTCTTCTCAACACGTAAACCTTTATATACTTACTTATATAACAAGTTTCAATATGTTACAAAAGACATATATTCACTATTTATTTTCAATTATATCGTTCTACATAACATTCTCAACACATTTTTCCTATGTTACAATAAATTCAGTAAATAAAACCG
>JAEDCQ010000036.1 GCA_016294075.1 Lachnospiraceae bacterium
TCCCCAGCCGATTTATCGTTGGTTTAAAGGTCAGAATCTGCCAACGGTAGAGAAATTTTATGCCCTAAGCATTCTTCTTGGTGTGCATATGGAAGAACTGCTGGTTTTGCAGGGACAGCCTATGAATATTGGCTTGTATAAGGCGGCGCAGGAGCCGAAGGACAAGCGCCTTTTATACTACGCTCAGTACCTGCAGAGGGCAGCATAAGTGTTTTGGACTATCCGTCCAATGACAAAGACTTGACTTTGAGATATCCTTTTATCAGGACCTTTGAATGGGTCCGGTAAGAGGATATTTTTATTTGGGAGAGGAGGATTGTCATGGGAACCAATTATTATTTTATGAGTAGGAATAAAGAACTGATGCAGACTTGTTTTGCAGAGAAGTCGGCTTGGGGCGTGCTTGGCGAGGAGTATACCATCGTGGATGAGCCGTATTTTGGTTATCGGTGTCACCTGAATAAATTAAGCTACGGATGGCGGCCTTTGTTCCAGAAGCATAGAGCGTTTGATAGTTTTCGGGAGTTGGAGGCGTTTTACCGGGAGCATCAGGCGGATTTAGAAATTTATGATGAGTACGGGAGGCAGTATTCGTGGGATGAATATTTTGAGACGGTTTACACACATAGCCGGTGTCATCCGGAAGCGGTGAAGTGGGCGTATGAAGTGAACCCTATGTCTCCGGATAAGAAGCCGCACCTGCGGACTGTGGGATGCAGTGAAGAAGAGGCGGAGCTTTATAGTCCGTTTAATCATTTAGAGTATGAAAAGACGCTGCAAAACGCAAGGTTGAAATTCGGTGAGTATGAGCGAGAGTATGGGGATATAAAGTATTGGAATGATCCGGATTATTTGTTTGATTGGACGGAAGGGGAGTTTATGTAGAAAGATACACATAATCTTCAATCGTGTGTATAAATACTCAAATAAAGTTGGTGGATTATGGTTTTGACATATAAGCAATGTATAGAGAAATATGGTAGCGACCATATGTTGAAAAAAGAAATAGCGGAAGGGAATCTTTTTCAAAAGGAGAAGGGCATTTATTCCTTGGGCAGAAATTGTTCTGAGCTGGAGATTATCAGTGCGAAATATCCGAAAGCTGTATTTACCGGTGAAAGTGCTTTTTATTATCATGGATTAACGGATGTGATTCCTGATTTTTATCATCTGACAACAGTTAGAACCGATGGCAGGATTAAAGATGAACGGGTAAAGCAGACATTTATGAAAGAGGATATTTTTGATATGGGGCAGATTAAGATGCCGTATCATAACATTGAAATATGTATTTATAACTTGGAAAGAATGCTGATTGAGCTTGTAAGATTCCGCGGTAAATTACCATTTGATTATTACAAGGTGATTATCGGATCGTACAGGAATCGTGTGGAGACTATGGGTATTGCGAAGGTAGAAGAGTACGCAGCGGGGTTTAAACATTCGGATAAAATGATGCAGATTATTGAGTTGGAGGTGTTGTAATGAACTTGCTGGATGAAGTAGATAAAAATGGTGACACGTCGCCATTTTTAAGACTATTATTACATGATGATTTGGACAATGAAAAGGAAGAACACAGGATGTTTGCATAACAAGTTTTCTTCTCTCAAAAAGTGTAAATGGATTAGAAGTTCGCCTTGAAAAATATGCATAAAGATGTTATGATGTACATAGAATAAAACTGTAATGCGTTACAGTTTGGGCTGGTCGAAAGACCCGGGTCCATCAGCAGATGGGGAGGTTCCCCATCATTGGCGGGTGAATACCCGCCATTTTTTATACTAAAAAAACAAGTAAGAAGGGGTTCGATGAAGGAATTAAGTATTTTTATAGATGAATCCGGTGACTTTGGAGAATATGATTACCATTCTCCATGGTATATAGTTACAATGGTGTTTCATTTTGTTAAAGAGAGTATCATTTCTGTAAGGATGCTTTATCACATGCTCCTTGTTCGACCACCTACCCACTAATCAACGAAGGTCGAACGAATTTCCAAAAGAATCATTTTACATTCCGGTTCGCCCATGCTACAATATCCCTAGGTGGACGAAAATGGTGTCGTTCGGGCGCGGACAAAAGGGGCATGATACACATAGTGTTTCCTCGAAAACGTGATACGAATCCGATACATTTCCCCCGGAAAAAGCAAAAATAATAGGTAAAATACCCATAAAATGAGTCACAAAACGGCAAAAACCGTAAC
>JAEDCQ010000037.1 GCA_016294075.1 Lachnospiraceae bacterium
TGGCAGGTAATCTATAGGGTTGCCTGCTGTATTTATTATTTGGGAAAGATACACAATACGTTATTCATAATGACGGGGAGGATGCTGCGAAGCAGGGGAGGACCCGGCATACGTCATTAAGAGGATAAGGCTATGTTTACATAAGTTGATGTGGTATAATAATCAAGTAGGAATTTTGGATAGGAGCCAAGTTCCTAAATTTAGATTGATGGCAGATGTGCTGAAGGGGTAATAGGGTCGCAGATTCGTGATTGTTTTATTTTACGGGCTTTTGATTACAAGCTGAAGTGATGATAACCATGCTGCTTTTGCATTTTAGCAGACCGTTTACTATGGAAGCCTGGAAATCGCCTGTTATAAGAAAATCCTATTATGATGTTTTTCCTGATTTGCATTGGAGAGTGCAGGATATAATGAATGCCAACATACATGCCGGACTAAATATAAAGGAAATGGCTGAACTTCTTGCGTTGGATGCATCGTTTTGGTATACATATGATGAACTAAAAACAAAAGATGAAATTGAAGGAATAAATGACTGGAAGCACAATTCTATGGCTGCTATACCGGCATGGATTTCGATCATTTCACAAAAATAGATTTGCAGGAAATTCTGATTTATGGAGGATATTCTATGAATAAAGACTGGTCTGAAAAGAATAAACGAATGCAGAGCTTGCTTAACAAAGAGGATACATTTAAGGACGCAATCACTTTATTGGTTGAACTTCGGTCGGACGTTTTCGATCAGATTACGCAGATCATGAACGGATATCCGGAAGAAGCATTTTATCAGATGCCGTTTGGGGGAGCGGATGGATATCATAGTAAAACATTAAGTTACTCCATATGGCACATATTCAGAATAGAAGATATCGTTGCTCATGAAATGATTGCCGAGGATGAGCAGATATTGTTTAAAAACGGATACCTGGATAAAATTCACCCGACTATTATTACAACGGGAAATGAACTGATTGGAGAGGAAATAGCTGCTTTTTCAAGTCAACTTGATCGATGGCAGTTGTACAACTATGCAAAGGATGTTTTGGAGTCTACAAACAAAATTTTACTTTCTCTGGAGTACAAGGATATTAAAAGAAAATTTGGTGATTCCTTTAAAGAAAAGCTGAAAGCTTCGAAATGTATAAGTGAGGAAGAAAATGCGATATGGTTGATAGACTACTGGTGCGGTAAGGATGTGAAGGGGCTGATCAGAATGCCGTTTTCACGTCATCATATTATGCATGTGGAGGCAATGTGCCGTATTAAAAATAAGTTATGTAAGGATGCAAGAAAAGGCGTGGACCCGATAGCCTTCTGCGGTTTTTCGTGTAATCATTGTTTCCTTTCAGAGTGGTGTGGGTCCTGCCGTACAGACTATAATACTTGTTCCTTTGCAACCTGTTCACCTAATGGCATATGTCCCAATGCTTCTTGCTGCAAGGAAAAAGGATACGACGGATGTTATGCATGCGATGATTTAGTAAACTGCGAGAAGGGGTTTTATGCGCCGGGCAATGACGGCGCAAATGCAGCGAAGGCACAGGCTATGTATATCGGTAAGTATGGGAAGGAAGAGTTCCTGAAAGTTCATGATAGGCTTCATAAAAAATATGATTTCTCAAAAACACAGGAAATTCTGGGACAGGATATTTCGGAAGGACTTCGATTGCTGGAAGAAAGTTAAATGAAAGATGTTAGGGAGTTTGAGTAACGGGATATCATGTACCTGGAGGAATGATAAATGCGGAAGAATACATGTAAACTGCTTTTATTTGATTTAGACGGAACTCTATTACAGAGTGATAAAACGATATCCCAAAGAACTCTTTCCGTTCTAAGAAAGTGTAGACAAGAGGGCATATTGATAGGTGTTTCGACATCAAGAAGTGAGCAGAATTCTTTGGTGTATTTAAATGAATTGATGCCGGACATTTTAATATCAAGTGGTGGCGCATTAGTAAAATATGGAACTGAATATATCTATAAAGCAGATTTTTCAGTAGCTGAAACAAATGCTATGATTGACCTGGCAAGAAGCGTTTGCGGTAACGACTGTGAAATAACAATAGATACAATCGATGCACATTATTGGAATTACAAGATTGACCCTAAGAAGCTGGATCAAAGCTGGGGAGACAGTACTTATACAGACTTTTCGGATTTTGC
>JAEDCQ010000038.1 GCA_016294075.1 Lachnospiraceae bacterium
CTTCAATCCGGCAGTCAAGTATCTGACATAGCCTGTTCAGAATAATGGTCTTTACCACCATATTTTGCCGGAGCCGCTGAAGCTGTGCTTTGTCAATGCCATAATCTTTAATGAGCTGGTACTGACTGATGTTCTTAGCCTTAAGCGTTTGCCAAAGTGGATCATATTTAATCATACAGGCAACTCCTTTCCTAACTTGTATTTTAATGGCAGGGAACTTATAATAATATGGTGCGTGTATGCACCACAAAGTATGTGAATGGTAAAGACAATAATGGTTTATTTCTGAAGAATGAGGATATAGATGCAGGTAGTGTGGTTTTGAAACAGGAGGATGGTTAATTGTGAAAGAAATATACATTACAGACAGTGAAAGGGAAAAATGCAGAAAGGTTGCAGATGCTTTTGCAGAGCTGTATGAGATTGAGAATATACTTGTCGTGGATGCGGGAAGATACGGATTTGTTAAGTTACAGTATTATAGACCGCCAGAGGGTTTTGAAGATGCAATAACCTTTACGGACAGCCGGAGCATGTTTGAGAACTTGTGGGAGGAATGGCTTGACACGCAGCTTTTCCTTCTGGCAAAAGGAACACCAATGGCAGGAATGGGATATAATGAGATATTCCGGTGTCTGCCAAAGGAGAAACAAGAGGAACTTATGAATAGAAAAGCCGGATTTGCAAAAACGGCAGGAATAGAATAATCAGGTAACAGCGTTAGGGCAGTTATGAGTGAAATACTTGTAGCTGCTTTTTTTGTGCTTTTGGACACGATGTCCAGAAGCGGGAAGGAGAGATATATAGATGGAATCAATGAGAGATATTAACAGGGTAATGGAGCGTGAGATAGCGAAGGGGAGCTGCCCTTTGAAGCTGGATCATATTGAATTTGGAGATTATTCGTATCAGGAGATAACATCAAAAGAGAAATTGTTGGAGGTGTTATCGTATTTGTTGCGGATAGGTGATTTCAAGCAGTATGCCGGAAAGACTATCCTAAATAATGTATATATGGATTTGCGAGGAAAAAAGCCTGTATTTAAGAGAACCAAGACTGCTATGGAAAGAAATAATATATTTGCAACAATCAGAAGGTATGCCAAGAAGCTAAAGCCGCAGTATAATGGAGATGTATATTTGGAAACGGTCAGATGTTATTTCAGTATACCGCAAGAAAATCTGGAAAAGTGCCGATATACATATCAGGGGAACGAAACATACGCCTTTCTGATGTCGGACAAGTATATCATGGCATTGTATACGCATTGTTTGGTGGCGAGGAAAGAAGCTGCTATGCAGGATATGCAGATTGAAGGATTTACGGAAAAAGAGTATGGAATGGTAAGGCTGGAGAATGTGGGCGATGTTTTGTTTCAAGCGTTGCTATTGGATGATATAGTAATTATAGACAGAAAAATATATATGAAATTGTATTCGATTTATAACACTAAAAATATAGATGTGTCGGAAGGGGAATGGAGATATGGATAATAATAAAGTAAAACCGCTTGGAAAAAAAGAATTTGAGAATGATAAAAAATTAGAACAAAAGCTTATAGATGTACAGGAACAATTAGGATGTTTAAGAGGTATATTGAGTGATTACATTTATATGGATTCACCGTCAAGATCACATGTCTGCCTTGTTAAACGAAGTAAAAAAAGTTTTTTTGGTGTCTTAGAAAAACAAATAAATGAAGTGGAACAAAACATAGAAGAGATTAGTAAATTGATATGTCCTAAGATATATTCAGATAGTCATTTAGCCAGTAAAGTGTTTGAAGTTAAAATATTGTACGTTGATTATTTTAAATGTAATACTCAAGTACTGATAAAAAGAGTTTTGTTGTGTATGCTGATACATCTCAAAACTCTTTCTTTTTGAAAAAATTAAGAGAAAGAACGAGGGAAAATCCTCTGCTCGCCAGAGGACTCGCATTTTCCTTCGGAAAACAAGGAGGATTATTAAAATGTCATTTTTTACAACAGCAGTAACAGGATTAAAGACGGTAGTAACCGCGATCGGAGCAGGTGTAGGTGTTTGGGGAGTTATCAATCTCCTGGAGGGCTATGGTAATGATAACCCCGGTGCAAATGCTCATGTACGGTAAGGAAGCAAGCAACCGAAAACAAGAG
>JAEDCQ010000012.1 GCA_016294075.1 Lachnospiraceae bacterium
GGGCCTCCAGAGCCACAATCTGGCGCGCTAACCAACTGCGCTATACCCACCATATGAGACAGCCAATCCCCATAAGGCAAAGCCTGTCTTCAATGTGCTCGAAGGGATTCGAACCCCCGACCCACGGCTTAGAAGGCCGTTGCTCTATCCAGCTGAGCTACGAACACATATTCAAAAATGCATTTTCCGCATTTTTTAAGCGGGTGAATACCCCCGCTTTGCTGACTCCGTCAGCCGTTTTGCTTTGCAAAATCAAAACATCTTCGATGTTTTTTACGGGTGAATACCCCCACTTTGCTGACTCCGTCAGCCGTTTTGCTTTGCAAAATCAAAACATCTTCGATGTTTTGAAGCGGGTGATGGGAATCGAACCCACGTATCTAGCTTGGAAGGCTAGTGTTCTACCATTGAACTACACCCGCATAGCTGTCACAAAAGATCGGGGTGACAGGATTCGAACCTGCGACCCCCTGGTCCCAAACCAGGTGCTCTAGCCAAACTGAGCCACACCCCGTTTTGCCACACTTTTGCCGTGACGCAAGTAGTATTATATTCCAGAGTAAAATTAATGTCAACACTTTTTTCATTATTATAAAGTATTATAAAAACATTTCTTTTCGGTATATCTTCAGAAAGTGGATAAATATATTCTATTTTATGTTCTTTTACCCCAGTATCGTTATTTCCTTATTCCAAAATTCAAGTCCTAATACATGTTATTGAATTTTTGCTAATTATTCCCCACTTACAAGAGTTTGTGGAATATTTTGCAATCAAT
Organism: Lachnospiraceae bacterium; assembly: GCA_016294075.1. Classification (GTDB taxonomy): domain Bacteria; phylum Bacillota; class Clostridia; order Lachnospirales; family Lachnospiraceae; genus RGIG8767. Next base: position 779 of record JAEDCQ010000012.1, read on the forward strand.
TTTATTCTTGGCGGATTTCACTTCTTCCTTGCTTTTTCCCGCTACTTTCATGACGTTTACACGTGTACAATTATACTCTTTTCATTTCCTTTTACATTTCCAGTAAAAGGAAACGGGCATTTCTTCGCATATTTAGTAAGAAATGCCACATATTGTTTACATAACATCGTTTTTACTTTAGTCACATTCAAATAGTTTTCATAACGCTATGTTCCGTATCAATCACATAAAAAAAGTTTACATAATCCTCGTTTTTGAAATGAACTTTCATTAGTGAACTTCCATGAAAAGTTCTTCCGAAAAAGCTCTTCTATAAAAGTTCTTCCATAAATAAACTTCCACAAACGAACTTCCACAAATAAAACATCGTCCCTGCGCTTTTACTCTATATAATTTATCGTAAAATGGGCATCTCCCATTGAATCGATTTCCATTATTATATAGGAGGGTTTTCTGCCTTCCTGTCTGGGATAGGTTAAGCTTCCGGGATTGACCGCTATTATTTCCCTGTCATAGTCTACCACCGGACGGTGGGAATGACCGTACATGACAATGTCCACGCCTTTTGCACGTGCTTCTTTTTTAATCGTCTGATTGTCCATAGACACAAAATAGTTATGTCCGTGGGTCAGCCAGATTTTATATCTGCCGAGCTGAAATTCTTTTTCCCTCGGAAGGTCTGAAAAAAAGTCATTATTTCCCATAACCATTTCAACCGGACAGCCGGCAGCTTCACAGATGGTATACTCACTGCCTTCTATATCGCCACAGTGGATAACCATATCAAATGGTCCGCACTTTTTCATCACATTTAAATAATTATCGTTTTTTCTGTGTGTATCACTAATAATCAGTATTTTTTTCATGAAGTATCTGTTGTTTCCTTATTAGTATTGTTTTTTAACCGAAAAGTCCTCTCTTCATCAGTTCTTCTCTCATATGGGTCAATGCTTTACCCCTATGACTGATTTTGTTTTTCTGCTCCATTGTAAGCTCTGATGTGGTACAGCCAAATTCGGGGACGCAGAAAATAGGATCATATCCAAATCCAAATTCTCCCTTTTCTTCATATCCGATATACCCTTCTATCGTTGCCTGTGTATCGATTACTTCTCCATCCGGAAGAAAAGCCGCAATCGCACAGACAAATCGTGCACTTCTTTTCTCCACGGGCACCCCTTCCAAACGGGCAATTAAATTCATATTTTTCTCGTGATATGGCGTATCTTCTCCCATATAACGCGCCGAATAAACTCCGGGTTCTTTGTTTAATGCATCTATTTCCAGACCGGAATCATCTGCAAGAACGATATCCGTATACTCTTTGCCTTCCTTTGCATACATTGCTTTTACCACAGCCGCAATCGCATTTGCTTTTATACGTGCATTCTCAGCAAAGGTCTTACCGTTTTCTTCTACATCACATTGTATTCCGGCTTCTTTCATGGATAAGACTTCTACAGGGCATCCTGCCATAATCTGCCTGATTTCCTTCATTTTTTCCTGATTTCCGGTTGCAAAAATAATTCTTCTCATCATTTTATCATTCTTCCAGCTTTTGTTTTGCAAGGTAAATTCCATCTAAAATTCCTTTTGCAATATTTTTCTGATAGGCTTCCCTTGTTAAAAGCTCTCCTTCCTTATCATTTGACATATCCCCACATGCAATACTGACGGCAGGAATCGTAAGTCCCTTTAAAACAGCCGCATCCTCTTTATCCGTCACATCGATTATTCCCACAGCAAAGCCTTCGATGGCTGTTACTACACTTTTTTCCATAATATCTGCGAATTCCATATTGGACAATTTTCTGTCAAAATAAGTTGTATCATAAGAAACACTTGTGCCGTATGCATTCACATTCGCACTCTTTTCCAAATGGACATCAATAAATAAATCCGGCTGCACCCGGTTAATCAATGACAGGCGCATTTCCTCATTTATATCAACATCTTGTGACCGTGTCAGAAATATACCGATATCCGCATCCGTATTTTCCGCAATTACCTGATTACAGATAGATAACGTAATGTCTTTTTCCACACCGAATGCATTTTCATGCCCGATGTCAGTGCCTCCGTGTGCCGGATTCAAAACGACAATAAAATCATAATTTTTACAAGTATTTAATGCATACTGCAAATTTTCTTTATAGGCAAGAGACGTCTTCTGTCTTTCCGATTCCATCAGTTCATCAGGTGTCTGACGTGTATTTTCCTTATAATATAAATATACTGTTGCTGATGCCAAAACTATGATAATTAAAAGAACAATCAGGATTCCTTTATGCTTTTTCATTCTGTCTATCCTTCTTTGGTGGTTTAGGACCCATAAACTGATAATAATAAGTCTTCATCATTCCATTGTATATCTTGCGGTTTTTATCTGCCTTTCTACCGATATCACGCTCTGCATTCTCATAGGAAGTAATCAGATATAATGACCAGCTGTCCAGATTATTAAACCGCTCTCCGATAATCCTATACAGCTGCCCCACCTGTTCTTTGTCAGAAATACGTTCACCATACGGCGGATTCGTAATTAAGAAGCCGTACTTTTTAGCATGACTAAGCTCGGCAACATCCCTTGCCTGAAAATGTATCATATGCTCTACACCGGCAAGACGGGCATTCTCTTTTGCAATTGCAACCATATCCTTATCAATATCATATCCCTGAATATCTGTTTTTACAGAGGTATCAACAAGGTCATTTGCCTCATCCATACAATCATACCAGTCACGTTTCGGAATCAGATGCTCCCACTGCTGTGACAGGAAATCACGGTTCATACCCGGTGCCATATTCGCCGCCATCATTGCAGCCTCAATCGGAATCGTACCGCTTCCGCAAAACGGGTCTACTAAAATCCGTCCTTCATGCCAGGGTGTCAGCATAATGAGTGCTGCCGCAAGATTCTCGGCAATCGGTGCTTTGGCGGTTAATTTGCGGTAACCGCGCTTATGCAGCGACTCACCCGTCGTATCCAGACCAATAGTAACCTCATCCTTCATAATAAATACACGGATTGGGAACGAAGCTCCTGTTTCTTCAAAGCGTACTATCGGATATGTCTGTTTCATACGTTCTACCATTGCTTTTTTCATAATGGACTGTATATCGGACGGAGAAAACAATTTACTTTTAACGCTGGCGGCCTTTGCTACCCAGAATTTTCCATCTACAGGAATGTATTCCTCCCAAGGAAGTGCTTTCGTTCCCTCAAATAATTCTTCAAAGGTAACTGCCGTAAATGATCCCACCTTAATCAGGATACGCTCCGCGGTACGGGAAAACACATTCACACGACATACTGCCTCCTCATCCCCGATAAATGTTATCCTTCCATCCTCGACCCGGCTTACATCATATCCCAAATCAATTATTTCTTTTTTCAACACCGCCTCTAACCCAAAATGGCAGGGCGCAATCAATTCCATTTTTCTCATACCGCTATATTACGTTTTTCAGGATACTCTTGTCAAGAAGAACGCAAAAAGCCCGCATTGTAAGCTGCGGGCTTTTGCCATGGAAATGCTTAATAATTATTTTCTGCGTTTTTGTTGGATGCCTTTCCATTGCTGCTCTTTGCATTCTTGGAAGTGCTGCTCTTGCAGTTTGATGAATTGGCATTATTTGCATTAGTTGAGTTGTTAGCGTTATTTGCACTGCTATAGCTGTCTTTGTAATCAGAAGAAGCCTTATTTGAGTTTTTGTTTTCGCTGTAATCATTCTTTGCCATAAAATACATCCTCTCTTTCCAATGTGATTGTGTTACAAGAGTTAGTATTTACAAAACAAATTGAATTATACATAGCCTGTTAATTCAGTATTTTCCAAAAAAAGCTTTATAAACAATATATGCAATAACACCAAGGAAAATATAAGGTGCCAGCCAGCTTAACACGGTAATCATTACAAAAAGAACAGCTATTAGAAGCAAAATACCAAGTGTTTTTGCAAGCCAGGAAGGCATACGAATCCTTTTTCCGTTGAATCCAAACACTGTTTCCCTCATTTGACTTCCTCCCGAGAAGGATTTTTCCTCATACTCACGGAAACCGTCTTCTTCCTCATCCTCTGATTCATATGTTGCAAGAATGGATTTTGCAATCAGTCTCGGGTCACCAAGCTCCTGCATTACCTCTTCTTCCGTCTTTCCCATACGAATCTGTGTCTCTATATAATTTTCATAATAAGAAATCGTGTCATTCACATAAGTATAATCCTGAATAGTAGACAGACTTCTGCGTAAACCGTCTGTAAATTCCTGTTTGCTCATTTAAACTCCTTATTGTATATTACATCTGATGACGTACGACAAGATACTCATCTCCCGACTGATAATACGGACATTCCTGATTGTTTCCGGACAAAAAACGCATCATCTCATCCTCATCCAAATCTACTTCACAAACATAATATTCATAATCTTCATCATAGGTATAATTTGCACATGTATCACAGATCATATCCTTACTCCTTCGCATTTCTGCCATCTTCGGAAGCAGTCGCATTCTGCTTCATTTCTTTTGTCTGTATCATTTTTTTATCACGATAAGGCAAAATCACAAAAAACATGATTGCTCCTGCAATAAACATGAAAATACCGATAAACTGGGATGTGGAAAGAGCCCCGATAAAGCCTCTGTCATCATTCCGTGTAAATTCTATTACGAAACGTCCCACACTGTATAACATCAGGTACAGCATACTGATTTTGCCTTTAGAACGCTCTTTTTTCCCATACAGAAATAAAATTGCCGCAAGTATAAAATCGCCCGCTGACATAAAAAGCTGTGAAGGAAGTAATTTCACATTATTCGGGGCAAAATGGGAATTGGTAAATGTAATGCCCAGAATACTGTCTGTCTCTTTTCCGTAACAGCAGCCGGCAAGAAAACAACCGATTCGTCCGAAACCCTGTGCCAATGCAACAGACGGAATCATTAAATCCAGATATTTCCAAAAATCCATTTTTTTCAGCCTGCAATAAACCAAAATCGTGAGCAGACCACCGATAATGCCACCGAATACGACAAATCCGCCTCCCGTAATATAATACATTGGGTCGCGCAGAAAGTTTTTCCATTCCGTAATGATAAACAGAATCCTTGCTGCTACAAATCCCAATATGACAGTCGTGAAGGTCAGACCGTAAATGGCATTACCATCCATGCCCTTTTTTCCCGCACGATAATCACCGACAAGAAGTGCTATTGCCACTCCGATACCAATCATAAGACCGTAGCCGTGAATCGTAACCGGTCCGATGGTCAAAATATCATTATACATAAAAGGAATCCTCTTTTCCTGCTTATTACTCTAAAGTAGAGTATCACATTTAATATGCATATACAATTAAATAAATATAAAAAAAGAGTATAATTATCTTAATATATTTGCATCTATTATTTCCTCAAGCATTATTTTTGTATCCACAACCTGAAAATGCAAAAATAACCAATATAATACAAAAAACAGGTAATAATACGCAAGTCTTCAATTTTAAAAGAGATTATAATAGAATCAGAGTAAAGCACAATACTTATAATATTGAGGATACTTCAATGGAGGAAATTTTATGAATAAGAAATGGTGGCATGACAAAGCAGCTTATCAGATTTACCCCAAAAGCTTTCTGGATACAAACGGTGACGGCATCGGTGACTTAAAGGGAATCATCAGCAAATTGGATTATCTAAAGGATTTAGGTATTGATATTATCTGGTTATCACCAATCTATCAATCTCCTTTTGTCGACCAGGGTTATGATATTTCCGATTATTATAAGATAGATGAAAAATTCGGTACCATGGACGATTTTGACACTCTGCTTGATGAAGCAAAGAAGCGTGATATGCATATTGTCATGGACTTAGTTATCAATCATTGCTCCGATAAGCATGAATGGTTTCAAAAAGCATTACAAGACCCTGAGGGCGAATACGGAGATTATTTCTATTTCCGCAAGGGCAAAAACGGCAATCCGCCAAGCAACTACCGTGCTTACTTCGGGGGCAGTGCATGGGAAAAAGTAGAGGGAACTGACTACTACTATCTTCATATGTTTGCCAAGCAGCAGCCGGATTTAAATTGGAATAATCCAAAAGTTTTAAAAGAGCTTTATACCATGATTAACTGGTGGCTTAATAAAGGCGTTTCCGGCTTCCGCATTGATGCGATTATCAATATCAAAAAAGATCCTGAGTTTAAAAGCTTTGAGCCTGACGGACCGGACGGGCTTACCAGCGTATGCCGCATGGTAGACAGTGTTGATGGTGTGGGTGAACTGCTGGAGGATTTAAAAAAGAATACCTTTGAAAAATACGATGCCTTTACCGTTGCAGAGGTTTTTAATATGAAAAAAGATGAACTGATAGAATTTGTTGGTGAGAATGGACATTTTTCCACTATGTTTGATTTCTCCACGCATCAGCTTTCCTTTGGCGAGCACGGCTGGTATGACAGTAAGCCGATTCAGTTTGAAGATTTCAGACGCGTTATTTTCCATTCACAGACAGAATGTCTGGATATCGGTTTTCTTGCAAATATCATCGAAAACCACGATGAACCGCGCGGAGTCAACCGTTATCTTCCTAAGCATGCAAGAAACGAGGCCGGCTTTAAGATGCTCGGTACCGTCAGTGTACTGCTCCGTGGTCTTCCTTTTCTTTATCAGGGACAGGAAATCGGCATGCAGAACTGCCGCATGAATTCCATTGATGAGTACGATGATATCAATACAAAAGGGGAATATAAGATGGCCCTGGAAGCCGGCCTTTCCGACCGGGAAGCACTGGAAGCCTGCTATGAGAACAGTCGTGACAATGCCCGAACTCCAATGCAGTGGGATGACAGTGCAAACGCCGGATTTTCAAGCGGCACTCCGTGGTTAAAGGTCAATCCGAATTATAAAGATATCAATGTAAAAGAACAGTCAGGGCGTCCGGATTCTGTTTTGAATTATTATAAAAAGCTCCTTGCTTTACGCAAAAACGATTCCTACCGGGAAGTGCTGACATACGGTGCCTGTATACCGATGTATTTAGACGAGGATAATATCTTTGCCTATGCAAGAGAAAAAGATAACCATAAGGTTATTGTCCTTGCCAACTTTTCGGATAAACCGCGTGTTTTAAACGGTGATTTTGCAAACCGCCCCATCCTTCTTAATAATATGGAAAACATAACTCTGAGTCCTTCCTCTGTTACGCTTATGCCCTGTCAGGCTGTTGTATTTGGGGAAATCTGACATTTTATAGCTTCATCATAGCAAAAGAAAGTCCCGGTCCGGAGTATATCTTACTCAGGACCGGGATATATCATGTTAACGGCTTTGTAATTATCTATGTACAATGGCTTTCCCCATCCATTTTCGTTTTTTCCAATGACGCATTACAATCAATCCTCTGATGCACTCATCCGTTGCAGTTCCGATAAATACTCCCGCAACACCAAGTCCAAGCGGAATACCAAGTGTATATCCTACCGTAACACCCAATCCCCACATTGTAATGAGCCCTATAATCAACGGATAAACATAATCCCCTGCTGCCTTCAGGCTATTTACAAAGGTCATATTCAGACATCTTCCTATCTCAATAAATATATCCACAAGCAAAATATAATATGCTAAATGAATGATATTTGAGTTATCAGTAAAAATATGTAATGAAAACGGACTAAGCAGCCAGTTGACAGTCGAAAGAGCAATTGTAATCGGCAGTGATATCTTTAGGGTACTAAAAACACGTTTATATGCGGCCTCCTCCTTACCGGCTCCTACCAAATGTCCGATAATAATCTGCGTTGCCATCGCAGCCGAGTTGGAAAATACCATCGCAAAGGAAATTAATGAATTACAATATACTTTTGCATTTACCGCATCATTTCCCATACTGTTAATAAAGGAAAGTAATACCATCTGATACAGATTATAGGAAAGATTCTCACCTGCCGACGGCAATCCGATCTTAACCATTTCTGCAAGAAGTTTTCCCGGAAATGGTGCCAATAACTTAAGTGAAATCCGACCAATCTTCGCCGCATAAAAGAAGGTAATCGCTACAATTAATGCAACAACTCTGGCAACAACCGTCGAAACAGCAACACCTGCCACTCCCAGATTAAGGAATTTCAAAGGTCCGTATAAAAACATATAATTCCCTGCAATGTTAATTAAATTAATTATAACAGAAATATACATTCCGACTTTCGCATGACCGTTACATCTTAGTATCTGCAGCATAACATTATAACAGGCCTGTAAAAACAAACCACCGCCAACGATTTTGATATATAATAATGCATCCGGCATCATTTCCTCTGATACATGCAGCAAATTCATCAGAACCTGTTTTAGTGCAACCAGACCCGTGCTAAGGATAATACCCACAAACAAATTTACGACTATAGCCAGTGTGTATATCCGATTCATCTTATCATACTGTTTCGCCCCTAAATACTGTGCTACAACCACTGATGTCGCAGTTGCAATAATATTGAACAGGATAATCATCATGAACATAACCTGATTTGCATTTCCTACCGCACCTACTGCATTTTCCGAGTAGTGACTTAACATAACGGTATCAATATTGTTTAGCAGGATGTTTAGGAACATTTCCACAAACATTGGACCTGCAATCATAAGAAGCGGTGTATTTTCATTAATCACACGAATCCGTTTTTCTTTTTCTTTCATTTTAACCGAGCTCCTTTTTTCAAACCTTCCTATAACAAAAACCCTCGAAAACTACTGTTTTCAAGGGTTTACGTTACGTGCGTTAGAAGATTCGAACTCCCGACCTTTTGGTCCGTAGCCAAACGCTCTATCCAGCTGAGCTAAACGCACATATTATTATCTTGCGACAACAGTCATATATTACACACTATTTTTGTTAATGTCAAGAGATATTTTTAATATTTTCTACAGCTTTTTTTGAATGACCAAATAACTCTCTACGTTGCAGGATATCGGGGAACAGAAGAAATGTTCTTCCTAAATTGCCGGATTTACATGCACCATAATGTGTTTTACTTTCGGGAAACTGTTCTCAATGTTTTCATGCACCTCTTCCGCAATGTCATGCGCCTTCTGTAAGGTATATGACGCGTCCACCTGAATTTCCACATCTACATAGATTTTGTTGCCGAAAATACGAGTCTGCAACAAATCAATCCCTAAGACTTCTTCATGACTCATTACCGCATCATAAATTTTTCTCTGTGTTTCCTCGTCACAGGAATGGTCCACCATCTTATCCATCGCATCTTTAAAGATATCATAAGCAGCTTTGGCAATAAACACAAAAATAACCAGACTGGCAACCGAATCCATAATAGGAAATCCAAGCATTGCTCCACCGATTCCGATTAGTGCTCCGACAGACGACAACGCATCGGAACGATGGTGCCACGCATCTGCCATAAGAGCACTTGAATCAATTTTCTTTGCATAATGTCTTGTATACCAATACATAAGTTCCTTTACGACAATAGATACGATTGCCGCAACCAAAGCTAACGCTCCGGGTGTTTTCAAATCTCCGTAATTTCCGCGGATAATGTCTTTGAAAGCCTGTGCACCTATTTCCAAGCCCGTAAAAAGCAATACTATCGCTAAAACAATAGCCGCAACACACTCTAAACGCTCATGTCCGTAAGGATGCTTTTTATCAGAATCTTTGGATGAAAGTCTGACTCCAATAATGACAATGATTGTACTAAACACATCGGATGCGGAATGAATCGCATCACTTATCATGGCATTGGAATTTGCAAAAATTCCTGCCAAAAGCTTGAATGCAGAAAGCAATGCGTTTTGTACAATCGTAATAAAGGATACTTTGTTTGCCACCCTTCTGAATTCATCTTCCGTTACATTTCGTTCTTCTGTTAATTTGATTTTCTCCATAATTATCAGCCACCTCTTTTTTGATAGCTCTATGGCACTAATATATATGTGGGATTATAAGCGAATGCTTTGAAGATAAAAAAACACCCACGAATCAGTATTAGCAACTACTGTCCCGTGGATGAAAGATTCCACTGTCACTCATGCGACCCGACTCCATGACATTTTATCACGGTCTGCTCAGTTTGTACTGTAGATTTATATGCAGTGCAAAGAGTTTTTTAACCATAACATATATATTATGGTATGTCAATATTTATAATAAATAATTTCTTTTAAAACGTCCCTTAATCAGTTTAACCACGCGATTAAAATCCCCCGGTTTTATCAGATATGTATATTTTCCTTCTATGGTCCCAAAGGTTACTATTTTTTCTATTTCAAGCTGCTTCTTTAAGTAATCCAGCATATTTTCCTTTGATGCATTTCTGTTATACACCTTAAGCATCGAACACCCCTCACACTCTATAGATGGATTAGGCGTTTGCGAAACGACACAAGCCGCATAAATACGGCATTTTTTGTTGTTAAAAATCAAATAACTCCTCACTTGCGAACGAGCTTAGTGAGTTTCGCAATTACCTATTTTTATTTATCAACAGCCATAGCTGTGATAGTCATCATTTACAGGCATCAACAAAAGCCTGAACGAGTTTTACGCTTTCCTCATTCACTTCGTATGAAAATTCAGGATGCCACTGAACACCCACGGCAAATTTTTTATTTCTTACTGAGACAGCCTCAACAAGCCCATCCTCAGAAAGAGCCATTACATCTACAGAATCAGCAGGCAGTTTCACCGCTTGATGATGGTAGCTGTTTACCTCATGAATACCGCTGCCAATAATATCCGCAAGCATAGAACCCTCAAAAACTTTAACCTTATGTGCAGCCATGTCATAAGGCGGAGCCATATGATGCTCAATTCTGCTATTATATTCTGTCGGCAAATCCTGATACAAGTCTCCACCCAAATATGCATTCATAAATTGGATTCCCCGGCATATTCCCAACACCGGCTTGTCTTCCTCAAGTGCCAGACGAAAAAGAATACCTTCCATATCATCTCTTGCTTTACAGGGAATGCCACATTCCTTTGATGCCTCTTTTCCATAGACATATGGATCCACATCATGACCACCGGTTAAAAGTAAACCGTCGCATAATTCAAAAACCTGCTTTAGCTCATCTTCATCTGATGTTAACGGAAGCATAATTGGAAGAGCTCCACACCTTTCCAATACTTTCATATACCCGGGCAGCATCCAATAGCTTTCTTTTTCATCATCATACAAGGGTATTAATCCAATCAACGGACGCATAGGTCTTTCCTCCAACTCAAATAGCATAAAAAAGGCGCCTGCTTTTAAAAGCAGACGCCTTTGTCTTTTTATGTGTTACACTATACAATCATTTTACTGAAATTGCAACTATTTTTTTAGTCCATACCTGCAAATACCTTCATTGCAGTCTTTACATTTTCCTTCATTGCCTTTCGGGCTGCCATAAAAACAGATGAAAAGAAAACAGGTTCTCCTTCTTTTAAACCATCCAGATATTCTGCAACTGCATTCCCACCGGCTTTATCCATATAAGTAAAATAATTGATTTTCCTTACTCCGGATTCGACTGCCTTATGATAATCCTCCGTGCTGACACCGGAGCCTCCATGCATCACAACCGGAATATTATTTGTATTTTTACGGACATTCTTTACCACATCAAAATCAAGCTTGGGAGCTGACAGATAAATACCATGTGTGGTTCCAAAGGAACATGCCAGCGCATCTATACCTGTATACGCGACAAACTTTGCTGCCATTACAGGATCTGTATAAATTTTTGTATCATCCTCTGTTCCTGCCCCGCTGTCACCTGTTCCGGATTCCCTTTTCCCCATAGAACCCAGCTCCGCTTCTACAGATGCACCGTATTTTTTTGCCATTTCTACGGCTTTTTTAGTATTCTCCAGATTTTCTTCATAAGGCAAAACAGAACCGTCATACATAATTCCCGTAAATCCGATTTCCAATGCCTCCCGTAAATACTCCAAAGTTTCACCATGGTCCAAATGTACGCATACCGGCACCTTCGCTTTCTTTGCCATTTCCACCATAATCGGTCCAATTGTTTTTAAAGGAATCCATGGCTCATGACATTGGGCAAACTGAATAATGACGGGAAGATTCAGCTCTTCTGCCGCTGCAAATTCTGCCTCAATTGCTTCCAATCCGGATGCATTAAAGGCACCGATAGCAATCTTTTTTTCTTCCGCTATTTTCAATATCTCTTTTAATGATATGAGCATATCAAAGTTCTCCTTTTTATCCGGCCAATGGGCTCTCTGCGTGGCAAAAGAAACGTCCCTAATACTTCCTCCGGCATTCCTCATACAACAGCTTGTAATTTTCATATCGAATCGGACTGATGCTGCCGTCCGAAACAGCCTGCTTCACGGCACATTCCGGCTCGTGAATATGATTGCATCCAAGAAAACGACATTGATTCTGCAGTTCTTCAAACTCCGGATAATACCATTTGATATCTTCTTTTTCTAAATCAAATACCGATAAAGAACTAAATCCCGGTGTATCCAGAATATAAGAATCATCATCCAGAGTAATCAATTCGCTGTGGCGGGTTGTGTGTTTACCGCGTTCTATCTTTTCACTGATGCCGCCGGTTTCCATCGTTATACCGGTTTGCAGCAAATTGATAAAGGATGATTTGCCGACACCGCTGGGGCCTGCCACAGTCGATGTTTTTCCTTTCAGCATATCCTTCAGTTCTTCAATTCCCTGTTTTTTTAATGCACTGATAAAACATATCCTATGACCGGCATTCTTATAAATATCCCGTAATTGTTCCGTTTCATGCTCCGTTACCAAATCCGTCTTATTAAAGCAGATTATGGTCGGAATTTTTTTCTGCTCCATCATTAACAGGAATCTATCCAGCAAATTAAAATTCGGCTTTGGACGGTTAGCTGCAAAAATAACGAGCGCCTGATCAATATTGGCTACCGCCGGACGAATCAGTTCATTGTATCTTGGCAGAATACAGGATACATTCCCTATCTTTTTTTCCTCATCCAAAACGGTGATTTCCACATTATCACCTACAAGCGGCTTCTCTTTATTTTTACGGAATACACCTTTTGCCTTGCATTCATAAATCCCACTACCGGTTACATGCACATAATAAAACCCGGCAATTCCTCGTATGATTTTCCCCTGCATCTGCTATTCCTTTGCGAACTTAACTGTACGTCTTATGGTACGGTCTTCCACTGTTTCGGGCGTTGTAACGGTCTCCCCGTTTTCATCTGTCGTTGTCGAGCCCGGTATCGTAACCGAATATACGATTACAATAAAGCCATCCTCAGCCCCTTTGATACCGCTGATATTAAATGTAACCGGGAAGCTGGTAGTTGTTTCTCTTTTTATTTCCACTCCGGCAGATGTCGTTAAAATGACAACCGCGCTTGTTCCTGCAACGTACTGCGCATCCTCTGCGGCCGGGCTTTCAATATTTCCCATAAAGCTGTAAGTTGCTTCTCCGGTACCGATGCTGATTTTAATATCCACAGTAGTTCCCTTTTCAACCTCAACTCCTTCGGAATAACTCTGGTAGCATACAAGATTGGTAAGTGAGGGGTCATCGTGGGTTGTCTGACTGACAGTACCAACCTCAAGTCCGCTTTCAACCAATACAATCGTAGCATCCTCTTCGCTTAATCCGATTAGATTCGGGACCTTGATTTTTCCGACACCGGCACTGATGCTGACATATAACGTTACGCTGCTTCCCCGTTCTGCCATGCTGCCGCCCGCAGGAACCTGACTGATAATATTTCCTTTTTTTACTGAAGCAGACTCGCTTTCTTCCTTGACAGTCTGGAAACCCTCTTTATTCAGCGTAGCGACCGCTTCTGCATAAGAAAGTCCTGTTACATCAGGAATAGCTACCATATTTTCGTCATTATCTGACGATGTCTGTGAAGAAGACGACATTTCCGTTATGGCTTCTGTTGTATTCTCTGTTGCATTTTCATTATCCGATGTAAATAATCCCATTTTTCTTCCGGCAAGCAAAATAACAACTGCTCCAAAAAGAATTGCTGCAATAATGGCTAAAATTGTCGTAATTTTATCCATTTTGGAATCATCCTCGTCATCATCCTCGTCATCCTCTTCATATCTTGACGAATGCGGTTTTTCATCTATTTTCTTAGGACGTTTTTTCTTTGATGGTGAGGATTTGGAGTTATCCGAATTACTTCGCACGCGGATTGCTTCATCCATCGAATCATGCTTTTTAGACTGCTTCTTAATCTGCCGCATATCCTGTTCACTGATTAGACGTGTGGATGCCTCTTCGTCCGGATCCACCATTTTCACAAAATCCTCATCCGGGTGCATCAATGAGCGTTTCAAATCTTCAATCAGCTCTGCCATTGACTGATATCTTCTGTCAGGACTCTTCTGCGTACATTTAAATACAATCTGCTCTACACTGATTGGGATTTCCGGTATATATTCTCTCGGAGACGGCATAGGCTCCTGTATATGCTTAATTGCAATTGCAACCGTCGTTTCTCCGTTAAAAGGCACACGTCCGGTAAGCATTTCAAACATAGTAATACCAAGGGAATAGATATCACTCTTTTCATCTGAATAACCGCCCCTTGCCTGCTCCGGAGACGTATAATGTACAGAACCCATTACATTTGAAGTAATGGTGTTACTTGTTACGGCCTTTGCAATACCGAAATCCGTCACCTTAACTTTTCCGTCTTTACTAATCATAATATTCTGAGGTTTAATATCCCTGTGAATAATATGATTACGATGTGCTGCTTCAATCCCCATGGAAACCTGAATCGCAATACTGATTGCTTCTTTTACGGATAAACGCGCCTTCTTTTCAATGTACTGCTTCAGCGTGATACCTTCTACGAGCTCCATAACAATGTAATAGGTTCCGCTTTCTTCTCCGACGTCATATACATTTACGATATTCGGATGCATCATACCGGCTGCTGCCTGTGCTTCCGTTTTAAATTTGGAAACAAAATTCGCATTTTCCGAAAATTCCTGTTTCAAAACCTTAACGGCTACGAAACGGTTTAATTTATGACATTTTGCTTTATAGACATCCGACATCCCGCCGGTTCCGATTTTCTCAAGGATTTCGTAACGATCTCCCACCATCATTCCGATCTTAATCATTCATTCACCTCGTCTGCAAACGGTTCTATCAGTATCACGGCGATATTGTCCTTTCCGCCGTTGTTATTAGCTGCTGCTACCAATGCTTCTGCTTTTTCGACAATATCTCTCTGTCCCTGCAGAATCATACGGATATCCTCATCTTCTATCATATTGGTTAATCCATCCGAGCACATTAAAACAAAATCGCCTTTTTTCAGTTTTACCTGAAAAAAGTCAATTTCCAATTCATCCTCTGCCCCAATCGCCCGTGTAATAATATTCTTATCCGGATGACTGCGTGCCTGTTCTCTTTTTATTCCGCCCATTCTCACCATTTCTTCCACAAGCGAATGGTCTATTGTAATCTGCTTAATCTCCTGATTAATAACATAAAGGCGGCTGTCGCCGACATTTGCGACGCACATCTGTCCATCACGAATTGTAGCCGCAACAACCGTTGTTCCCATACCGTTTAAGCCCTCATTTTCTTGACTTTTCATACGGATATGGCTGTTTGCGCTCTTAATCGCTTTTTCGAGTACCGCAACGGAAGAATCTTCCTTCGCTTTCTCTATTTCCTCCACTATCGTTTCAATCGTATACTTTGATGCATAATCTCCTGCATTATGCCCTCCCATACCATCTGCTACGATAAAGAGATTGTCAAGTCGTCCAACCGGAATTTCAGAAGTAAATACATAGTCCTGGTTCAGTTTTCGTTTTTTTCCGATATCTGTAATCGAAAATGTTTTTAGCATCATATCTCCTTTATTCTGCGTCATTATGCAAAACCCGACGTCTGAGCTGGCCGCACGCTCCATCTATATCCCGGCCCATTTCCCTTCTAATAGTAACATTAATTCCGTTTTTTTCAAGTTTATTTTTAAATGCAAGGATTTCCTGCCGGCTCCCTCTCTTAAAGTCCCTCTCCTTTATCGGATTAACAGGAATCAGATTCACATGCCCTGCATATTTTGCCGCAATTGCAATAAGCTCTTCGGCATCCTCCTTTGTATCGTTTACACCGCCCACCAGACTATACTCAAATGTGACCCTTCTTCCGGTCTGTTTATAGTAATAACCGCAAGCCTCCAATACCTCCTTTAAGGTGTATGTATTGGCAATGGGCATAAGCGCTTTTCTCTTTTCATCGGTTGTGGCATGTAAAGAAAGAGCCAACGTTATCTGCAGCTTTTCCTGTGCAAGCCGTCTTATCTGGGGTACCAATCCGCATGTGGACACGGTAATGTTTCTCTGGCTGATATGCAGTCCGTCTTCATTTGTCAAAAGCTTTACAAACCGCACAAAATTTTCATAATTATCAAGAGGCTCACCGGTTCCCATCACCACAACATTCGATACCCGCTCGCCCGTATCACGCATAATTGCATAAATCTGCTCAAGCATCTCGGAAGGAAGAAGATTCCGAATCCAGCCATCCAATGTGGACGCACAGAAACGACACCCCATTTTGCAGCCAACCTGCGAAGAAATACAAACGCTGTTTCCATGCTTATAACGCATAAATACGCTTTCAACGAGATTACCGTCCGATAAGGCAGATAAATATTTCCTCGTTCCGTCCAATGCAGACTCCTGCATCTGTACCTTCTTTAAACAAGTGTATTCATACGTGTTCTTCAGGCTTTGGCGCATATCCTTTGAAAGATTTGTCATCTCTTCAAAATCCGCTGCCAGCTTCTGATGCATCCATTGATAAACCTGAACAGCACGAAATGGTGGCAGTCCGCATGCTTTAAATTCATCCTTCAGTTCATCTAACGTTAAGGATTTTATATCCATATCACTTTATGTTCCTTTTTAGTCTTGCCATAAAAAATCCATCCGAGCTTTCCGTCGGTAATAATGTCAGATACCCTTTTTTTGTATCATCATTATGTAGTCCTTCCGGGAGATACGGATTTAGACTTTCCAAAGTAAATCCGTACTGTTTCATCAAATAAGAAACCATCTGCTCGTTTTCTTCTTTTCTTAATGTACATGTGCTGTAAATCAGCGTTCCACCGGGTTTAACATATTCCCACACCGTGTCTGCAATCTCTTTTTGCAATACAGCAAGCTCCGCAAATGCCTTTTCCGTCAGCCGATAACGGATTTCGGGCTTTCTTCCCATAATACCAAGCCCCGAACAGGGAATATCCATAAGAAGCACATCCGCTTTATTTATCACACTCTCATCCTTTATCCGTGCATCCCAGAGCTTGACCTGCAGGGAATCTGCATGAAGACGTTTTTTATTTTCTAAGATTAATTGTACTTTGTTGTCGGAAACATCCCTAGCATCTACGACACCGTTTCCGTTTAACTTATCACATGCATGAAGAGCTTTGCCGCCCGGAGCACTGCAGACATCCAGGATATAATCATTTTCCCTGATACCCGCTATCTCACATACCAGCATACTGCTGATATCCTGAATCGCATAATGCCCCTTTGTAAAGTTTTCATCATTCTTTATATTACCGGATTGTGTCAATTCATAAGCATAGGGAAGCCATGGATGCGCTTTTACCGTAATTCCAAGCCGCTCCCAGTTTGCCAACAGCTCCTCTTTTTGTGCCTCGGAAAGCTTCTGTGACACTCTGACACAGACCGGTCGCTCCGTAAAATATCCTTTCAGAATCTGTTCCGCGGTCTCAATCCCATACTGTTTTACCAATATTTCTGTTATGGTTTCCGGCATTGAATATAAAACGGAAAATGCCGCTATGGGATTTTCTGTTTTATCCGGATACGGAATATCATCTTTATTCCGTACAATGGTACGCAACACACCGTTAACAAATCCCTTTAGTGATCCAAATCCCCTTTTTGCCGCCAGTTTTACCGCTTCATTGCAGACTGCGGAATCCGGAACCTTATCCAGATACATAATCTGATAAACGCTTGTGCGCATCAGACTTCTTATAAAAGGCTTCATTTTTGAGGCAGGAACCTTTGAGAAACGATTCAGTATATAATCAATCGTAATCTGCCTCTCAATGGTTCCCTCTGTTACTTTTTTTAAAAAAGCCCTGTCAAAAGAAGGCAGATAAGCATATTTATCCAATACGTTTCTAATCAGTATATGGCTGTACTCTCTTCCCTGCGTAATTTCCATTACCATTTCTACTGCCAATTGCCTGATATTTTCTTTCTTTTCCACGCATTTCTCCTACTTCCGGTTCAAATAATTGCTCCGCAAAACATCATTATAGATTAATCGTCTCTTCTTCTGCCAAACAGCAACACCAGCCTGAGAAGCTGTAATATGGAAGCCGCTGCCGCTGCCACATATGTCATGGCTGCTGCCGATAACACCTTCCTTGTATGCTCCACTTCATTACGTCCTAATATTCCGTACTGTTCAACCATGGCAAGAGCCCTTTTGGAAGCATTGAATTCCACGGGCAGTGTAACAATCTGGAACAATACAGCCAAAGAAAAAACCCAGATACCAATCTGAACCAACAGATAATTACCTCCAAGCAATATACCGAGCAGTATAATCGGAATCCCCAGACGGGAGCCGATATTAGCGGCCGGTACGATAGCCGTACGCAGTTTTAACGGTCCGTACTCTTCCTTATGCTGAATCGCATGCCCGCATTCATGAGCAGCTACCCCGATTGCCGCAACAGACGTGGACGAATACGTTGCATCCGATAACCTGAGCATTTTAGAACGAGGGTCATAATGGTCCGTTAAATTGCCGCCGATATGCTCAATTCCGACATCATATATCCCGTTCTGATGCAGAATACGCTCTGCAGCTTCCGCTCCTGTCATACCGCTTGTACTGCGTATTCTTTTATATTTATTGAATGTAGAATTTACCTTTGCGGAAGCGGCAATTGAAAATATTGCGCCGATTATTACTAAAATATAAGTCCAATCCAAACCATAATAGAATCCGTAATATCCCATGATTTTCCTCCTTAATTAGGGAACTGCATTCCTATTTCTATCGGATAGCCTAACAAAAATGCAGAAGCCTTCATTCTTTTCTTTCCTTCCAATTGTACCTCTTTTATAACAAGACATCCTTTTTTTGTCATAATGCCAAAGCTGTCCTTAGACACGGCACATACATAACCGCATGCTGCATCCGTATCGACATCCGTATCAACATCCGCATCCCATATTTTTAAAGTTTTACCTTTATAATAAGTATACGCACTCGGCCATGAATTTAAGCCACGGATTTTACGCTCCAGCACAACTGCCTCCTGCGAAAAATCAAGCTTGCCAAAATCTTTTTTTAACATTTTTGCATAACTGCTTTTATCATCATCCTGTTTTTCGGGTTTTAATTCCCCCTTTTCAATTTTAGGAAGTGCCCCGACAATCAAGGAGGCACCGCATTCTGCCAATTTATCAAACAGACTGGCACCTGTTTCCTTTGGGGAAAGCTTTACTTTCTCCTGCATCAGAATATCTCCGGTATCCAATCCCTCATTCATCTGCATAATGGTTACACCGCTCTCCTCTTCACCATCGATGACTGCCCACTGAATCGGTGCAGCACCACGGTATTTGGGCAATAAGGAGGCATGAATATTGACACAGCCAAACTTAGGCATCTCTAAAATTTCTTTGGAAAGGATCTGTCCGAATGCCGCAACCACAAAAATATCCGCTTCAAATCTGCGAAGCTTACTTACTGCATCCGGTGCTTTTATTTTTTCCGGTTGAAATACCTCTATTCCATGCTCTAAAGCACATGCTTTGACCGGCGATATCTGAAGTTCTTTACCTCTTCCCTTTGGTTTATCCGGCTGTGTAACAACACCTGTTACCTCATGGCCGGCCTTTATAATAGCTTCTAATGCCCCGACCGCAAAATCCGGCGTTCCCATAAATACGACTTTCATAAGAATTTCCTTTCTGTCATCTTTTATTCTTCGTCATCATCCCCGTTTTCTGTTTCAACATTTACCAGTTCACCTTCTACACGCTCCGTATAAAGATGTCCGTCCAGATGCTCCAATTCATGACAGATGGCACGTGCCATTAGTTCAGTACCTTCAATGGTAAAAGGTTCCATATTTTCATTGTATGCCATTGCCTTCACATAATTCGGACGTGTCACTATTCCCGATTTACCCGGCACACTCAGGCATCCTTCATAGCCGGTCTGTTCCCCACTGGTTTCCACAATACGTGGATTAATCATTAATATGGGGTCCTCTCCTGTTGTATCAATCACAACAATACGTTTTAGTATTCCGACCTGAGGTGCCGCAAGCCCGACACCATTTGCTTCATACATTGTTTCAAACATATCGTCAATCAATTCCAATGTACGTTCCGATACTTCTTTTACTTCCTTACATGTCTTAGAAAGAATCGGGTCTCCGATCTCACGAATTTCTCTTACTGCCATTTTTTCCTCTCATTCTGCCTGTAAAGACGGCTTTTTAGTCAAGTTCCTAAAACGGGTGAATTGGGTCAAAGTCAAACATTACACTTGGTATATTTCCTTTAACAGCATCCGTTTCTTTTTCCAATATATCCTTAATTTGAATCAGAAGTTCTTCTTCTGCTGATTTTATCATAAATACCTGTCTGTATACATCATTAATTTTTTGAATTCCCGCAGGTGTCGGTCCTATGATAACGGCTTCCGGATGTGATTTGCATATAAGCGCTGCCAGCTTTCCGGCAAAGTCTTCTGCTTCTTTTTGTACTTTTGAGGATACCATTACCGCTAAAATATGACATACCGGCGGATACGACAGCATTTTTCGATATAATATTTCTTCCTCATAAAAGCCTTCATAATCCTGATTTGCGGCATGTATAATGCTGTAATGCTCAGGCTGATATGTCTGAATCACAACCTCTCCCGCACTTTTTCCTCTTCCTGCCCTTCCGGAAGCCTGTGTCAGGAGCGCAAAGGTACGTTCTCCTGCACGATAATCATTTGCCGCTAACGACAAATCTGCAGCAATGATTCCCATTAATGTTACGTTCGGAAAATCATGTCCCTTCACAATCATCTGTGTGCCCAACAAAATATCCGCATTTCCTTCCTTAAATGAAGATAGTATTTTCTCATAGCTGTCCTTCTGCTTTGTTGTGTCCCCATCCATCCTGAGAATACGAACACCCGGGAAAAGCTGATGAAGCTGTTCCTCTAACCTCTCCGTTCCGGCCCGGAAGCCCAAAAGGTATTTGGACAAGCATTTGGGACAAACCTTAGGCTTTTGAATAGTATACCCGCAATAATGGCAGACCATCATACCGTTTTTATGCTCTGATAAAGAAATATCACAATGCGGGCATTTCATAACATAGCCGCAGCTTCTGCAGGAAACAAAGCCGGCATATCCCCGTCTGTTTAAAAACAACATGATTTGCTCTTTTCTCTGCAGGCGGTCCGCAATCAGCTCCTGTAGTTTTCTTGAAAAAACCAAGCGGTTCCCCTCTTTTAATTCCTTACGCAAATCAACCGTATGTACAAGCGGAAGCTCTCTGCCTGTCACACGTTCTGTTAATTTATACAGCTTATATTCTCCGTTTTTTGCATGGTAACATGAATCAACGGACGGAGTAGCCGATCCGAGTACAAGACTGCTGCCTGTCATTTCGGCAAGCTTACGCGCTACCTCTCTTGCATGATACCTTGGCATTCCCTCACTTTTATAGCTGCTTTCATGCTCCTCATCCATTATTATCAGTCCAAGATTGGAAAAAGGCGTAAAAAGGGCAGAGCGCGGTCCGATAATGACATCCAATTCGCCCTTCTTTGCCCTCATAAACTGGTCGTATTTTTCCCCATAAGACAAGGAGGAATTAATAATCGATACACGGTCTTTAAAATGATGATAAAAACGAAGCACGGTCTGATAGGTCAAAGCAATTTCAGGTATCAGAAAAATTGCCTGCTTTCCTTCTCTTACCGCCTCTTTTATCATCCGGATATATACTTCCGTCTTACCGCTTCCGGTTACTCCGAAAAGAAGATAGGTCTTACGGATTCCGCTTCGGTAATCGTTTATAAAATCCTCTGTAATTTCCTGTTGTGCAGGAAGCAGGACTTTATCATTTTCCCTATTTTCATTAATGATTACGGGATTTCTGAAATAATCCTGCACATGTACGGTTAATACACCCTGCTCCTTAAGTTTATCCAATGTCACCGGAGAAACATTCAGCTTGCCTCTTACAAGCTGATAATCAAGAACTCTTTCCTTTATCAGTTCCTCCAAAAGCCTTGCCCTTGCACTTTGATGCTTGCGTTTATATTCCGACAAAAGAAGAAGTGCCTCCTCTTTTTCCATACACAGCTCTATTGTCTTTTTCTCTTTTGGCTTTACGGTTTTTTTCACGGGAAGAACAACCTTTAATGCCTGAATCATGGTTGAGCCGTAATGCTCCTTTATCCATGCGGCAAGCTGTATCATTCTTCCGTCTATATCATCCCGTGTAACAAGAACATTCTCTATTTCTTTTATTTTTTGAACCGGAATATCCGCATAATCCGATAAAGCTACTACATATCCTTTTACCGGCTTGTTCCCTTTACCGAAAGGAACACTGACACATGCACCGATTGTAACAGAATCTGCCAATTCCTCTTTTATTCTGTAAGTAAACGGTCGGTCCACGCTTTCATGGGATATATCCACTATGATTTCTGCGTACTTCGGCATTCCTTCCTCCAGACGCAGGATGCGTTTATGCTTCCTGCTTTTACAGATGTTCTTCTTCCATAATCTGTGCAATCAGCACACGCTCATCCATAGGGTATTTTACCCCCTTTATCTCCTGATAATCTTCATGTCCCTTTCCGGCAAGGACAATGATATCCCCCGGCTGTCCATGACAGATGGCATAACGGATTGCCTCTTTTCTGTCCTCTATCTTAATATAATTTCCGCATGTCTTTTTCATGCCGGTTTCAATGTCTTCCATAATAGCCGCCGGCTCTTCAAAACGCGGATTATCTGATGTAATAATGGTAAAATCAGCAAGTCTGCCGCTTACCTCTCCCATTTCAAACCGGCGCTGTCTTGAACGGTTCCCTCCGCATCCGAACACACATACAAGGCGATTCGGCTGATATTCCTTCAAGGTAGTAAGTAAACTTTTAAGTGCCATTGCATTATGTGCATAATCTATCATCACCGTAAATGCATCCGATACCTTTACAAGCTCTATACGCCCCTTAACCCTTGCCTGTAAAAGTGCTTTAGCAACAATCTCTTTTTTTACACCAAATTGATCACAGATGGCAACGGCAGTAAGTGCATTATAAACACTGAATCTTCCCGGCGTCGGAATCATTACCTGCATATTGGCTTTTCCTTCTACCGTAAAAGAAACTCCTATATGACCCTCTTCACGTTCTAATTGCATATCTGTTGCACGGTAATCTGCATCCTGATCCATTCCGTATGTAAGCAGCCTACAGGTATGTCCTTTTACAACCTCACTGCAATGCTTATCATCCGCATTTACAATACCTACCCTGCATTGTTTAAATAAAAGACCCTTGCATGCCAGATATTCTTCAAAGCTTGCATGCTCATTCGGTCCGATATGATCCGGCTCCAAATTGGTGAAGATTCCGAAATCAAAAGTAAATCCCTGTGTACGATGCAGCATCAATCCTTGTGAGGATACCTCCATTACAACACAGTCAAGACCTGCGTCTGCCATTTTCCGGAAGGTTTCCTGTAAAATATAGGATTCCGGTGTTGTGTTATTTGCCGGAATACGGGTGTCACCGATAATTGTCTCAATCGTCCCGATTAAGCCAACCTTGTATCCGGCATGCTCCAAAATCGACTTCACAAGATAAGTCGTCGTTGTCTTTCCCTTTGTTCCCGTAATACCGATTACCTTCAGCTTTTCTGCAGGATGGTCAAAATATGCAGCTGAAATAAATGCCAGTGCATAACGCGTGTCTGCAACACGAATTACCGTAGTATCCGTATTTTCAGGTAATATCACATCTTCACAGATTACAATACCGCCTGCCTTTTTTTCACATGCTTCCGCAGCAAAATCATGTCCGTTAAAAATAGCACCCTTTAAACAAATAAAAAGGCAGCCCTCCTCTATCTTCCGGGAATCGTAAATCACTTTTGTAATTTTCTTATTGGTAGTTCCTCTTAAAACACTGTAATCAAGCTTTTTAAGCAATTCAGATATTGATTTCATATTGCGCTTCCTCCACAGAAACATTCGGTTAAACAATACCACAAATTACGCTTTATTTCAATAAACACAAAGACCCCGCTTTCGCGAGGCCTTTGTTCTTATGAGGGGGGAGATAGTGAGTAATCAACTATCTTGTAATTACTATAACCCATAAATGTGTTCAAAATGTGTCTAAACTCTAAAACAAATCTAAAACTTCTTAAAGAAGCCTTAAAATGAAATGAAGTAAAAAACCGTTCCTTCTATCTGTAATCCTGCAATAAAAACTGTATTGAGCTCTTTCCCCGAAATTCATTTAAAGAAGGATAATAAACAATATCCATTACCGGAGCCGTCTCTTTTGTACCCTTTTGTCCGGAAAACAGTTTTTCTGCTGTCCTGTCACCGAATTTCCGGTTCATATATTCTTCAAACCGCTCCACTTCCCTGAATAAGACAAGCTCATAATACCTTTCCTGCTCATCCATAACCTCAAACCGTGCCATATTCTGATTCCTGCCCATTCTGAAAGCCCTGATAAAATACACATTTTTCTGGGCAAAGACCGGTTTTTCGTTTCCGTTTCCGAACGGTTCCAATAAGGAAAGCTGTGTAAGCAGCGTTTTTGTTACATACCCTAACGGCATCGGAACATCAATCAACAGCTTTTCTTCAAAATCCTCTTCCGTCAACGTACAGTTTTCATTTATCAGACGCCGGAAGTTGTCAATATCCTCTTCACGCATGGAAAGCCCCGCTGCCATTTTATGTCCGCCGTATTTCGTAAACAGATGACTGCATTTTGTCATCTCTTCATATATGGAATAACCTTCTATGGAGCGTGCACTTCCTTTTACACCCTCATTTGCTTTTGTTAAAACAAAAACCGGCTTGCCTGTTTTTTCACGGATTCTTCCTGCAATAATGCCTGCCAGACTCTCATGCACATCGGGCAGATAAAGCACAAGCACCTTATCGTTATCATATGCACTGCTTAAAAGAAGCTTTTCTGCCTCCTTCACTCCGTTTTCCGTCATTTCCTTGCGGTTTATATTATATTCTTTTAATGCTTCCGCCAACGGTACAGCCGCTTCAAAGCTTTCTGCCTGCAATAATTCCAAAGCAAGCTGTGCTGTATCCAGACGCCCCGTTGCATTGATGCATGGACCGATTACAAAGCCGATACCAAAAGACGTTAATTTGGATGCATCCAGCTCATTAACCGAGATTAAAGCTTTCAGTCCCGGATTTTCCGCATTTTTAAGATATTCCAATGCTGTTTTTACAATAATGCGGTTTTCTCCCGTAAGCGGCATAATATCACATACCGTTGCAATACCTGCCGGTTCCAGAAGCTCACGCATTGTTTTTTCTGCTTTTGTCTGCTCCACCCCACAGTCTTCAAGCAATAGCTGTATAAGCTTATATGCTATAAGTGCACCGCAGATATTTTTAAACGGATATCCGCAGTCCTCCTGTTTTGGGTCAATCACTGCATCCACAGCAGGAATTATGTATTTTTTTATGCCGTCAATTTCTTCAAACGGTATTTCATGATGGTCGGTTACAATACACGTAAGCCCGTTTTCTTTTGCATATTCCAGCACTTCCTTCGCCGCTATGCCGTTATCGCAGGTTAAGATGGTATCTATTCCGTCAGAGATTGCATCCTCTACGAGTGCTTCATTAATCCCGTAGCCGTCCTTCATTCTATGCGGAATTACGGCATCTGCCGAAGCGCCACAGACAGTCAGCCCCTTTAACAGAATATATGTGGCGCAGATGCCATCCACGTCATAGTCTCCGATAATGCGTATCTTCTTCTTTGTCCGGATTTTATCCTTTAAAATGGAAACAGCCTTTGAAGCATCCTTTAAAAGTCCCGGAGCATGTATATCCTCTAATGTTCCGTACAGATACAGACGGATTTCTTCCTCTGTTACGATATCCCGGTTACGGATAATACGCGAAATGACCGGATCGATATGAAATTTTTCCGCAATTTTCTGAAAATCAGCCTTTTTAGCTGCCATAAACCATTTTGCCATATTCTTCCATACCTATCCGGTCATTTTATGAACCTGTTATTTTTTATTTTGCTGCTTTTTTCGCAAATTTTGTTCTGAATACATACCACATTGCTCCGGTTAAACATACGGAGGAATATGTTCCGCATATAATACCAACCATAATCGGTAATGCAAATTCACGAATGGATGTTACACCCAATACATAAAGTGCTGCTACCATTACAAAGGTTGTCAAAGAAGTAAAGATACTTCTTGATAATGTCTGGTTAATACTCTTATTTACCACTTCCTGTAAATCTTCTTTTCTGCTTACGGTAGTCATATTCTCACGGATACGGTCAAAAATAACAATTGTAGCATTGATGGAATAACCGACAATGGTTAACATGCATGCAATGAATGTAGAGCCTACGGAAACCTTAACAACCGCATAGAATGCCAAAACAACCAATACATCATGAACCAAAGCAATGACACTGCTTGCTGCAAAGCGTACATCGCTGAAACGGAACCAGATATAAATCAACATGCAGATTGTTGCTATAATAACCGCTAATATAGCATCCGAACGCATCTCGGAAGAAATGGTTGAGGAAATTGTTTCTGCCGTTATCTTCTCGGTATCTATGGCAAACTTATCTGCTAAGGCCTGATTCACCGCTTCTCTCTGTTCAACGGTTAATGTCTTTGTCTTAATAATAACTTCGTTTGAACCCTGAACCTTCTGTGTCTGAATTGCTCCACCGCCGATTACATCGGATACAACCGGAACAACCTCGGAATCAATTTCTGCCAGAGTCAGATTATCATTAAAGGTAACGTTCGTAGACGTACCGCCCTTAAATTCCAATGAATAATTCAGAATCTCGCCTGTATTTGCTTTATTAATTCCCATAAATACAAAGCCTGCTACAATAAGCGCGGCTGAGATACCAAAGAAAACAGCTTTTTTTGAAAGGAAATTAATCTGCTTTCTTTCTTTTGCTGTTCCGTAGAATTTCTCATTCTGAAGGCCTAACGCATAAAATGCTTTGAGTATCAGCTTGGTAATAACAAGTGCCGTAAACATGGAAACCACAATACCAAGTGCCAATGTCTGGGCAAATCCTTTGATTGCACCGGTTCCCATTATTCCTAAAACAATTGCTGCAATTAATGTGGTAATATTCCCGTCCAAAATCGCGGAAAGAGCTTTTTTAAATCCGATATTGATTGCGCTGCTTACCGTTTTTCCGGTTGCAATCTCTTCACGGATTCTGGCAAAGATAATAACGTTTGCATCCACCGCCATACCAATGGAAAGAATGATACCGGCAATACCCGGTAAGGTTAATGTCACGTCAAAGCCGTTTAACAATAAAGCAATCATAATAACATACACAATGAGTGCAATTACGGATGCAAGTCCGGGAATCCTATAAACAGCAATCATAAATACCGCAATCAACGCAAATCCGATTATGGCAGCCAGAATGCTTGTCTGAATCGCTGTTTCTCCAAGCTGTGCTCCTACTACATTGGAACGAAGTTCCTCAAGCTCTAACTTCAAACCACCGATTCGGATAGTAGAGGCAAGCTGATCTGCCTCCTCATAAGAAGACATTCCTTCGATAACTGCGTTACCGTCTGTAATAGCGGATCGAACGGAAGGAGCACTGATTACCGCGTTATCATAAACAATATAAATCACATCGTTATTTACGACTGCTTTCGTTGTAGCATCCGCAAATTTCTGTGTACCTTCCTTGGTCATCGTAAGTGCTACTACAAACTGCTGATTTCCCATATTATCCTGAATGGAACGTGGCTGTGCATCGGCAATATCCGTACCGTTTAAAACTACCTCTCCGTTCACATCCATAAACTCAAGTGAACCCGGTTTGCCAAGCTCCTCTAAAATGGCATTCGCATCTGAAACCCCCGGAATTTCAATGTTAATCCGGTTACTTCCCTCCTGATATACGATTGCTTCCGTACTGTAGCCGCTTACACGCTTCTGCAGTTTATAAATCGTATCTGCCATATCTTCGGCACTCGGTTCCTCTTCTCCGACTACCTCATATGTAATGCTGACACCACCTGCAAGGTCAAGACCCTGCTTGATGTTGTAAACAGAGCCTGTCTTGTCACCGTCCAGACCCACTAATGCGGTAAATATACCGCCTGCCATCAGGACTGCCAATATAAGCAGACTGATGATTCCTTTTTTCTTTGTCATCTTAATTCTCCTCTTCTTGTGCTAATGCTGCTTTTATCATAATTGCGCATTCTATGCGCTTTCTTTGCAACTCACATCCAATGTCATATGCATCGTTTATTTTTCCATGGAAATTATAGGAATTAGCCGCACATCCGCCGCTGCAGTAAAACTTTGCAAAGCAGTCACGGCATTTTTCCTTCGCATATACATTACAGGTTTTAAACTCGTCACGAATATCGGTTCTTGTAATACCGGTGTCCACATTACCCATTAAAAATTCTTCCTGACCGACAAACTGGTGACACGGGTAAAAATCTCCCCACGGTGTTACTGCCAGATATTCCGTTCCCGAGCCACAGCCTGATAAGCGTTTAGCCACACAGGGACCGCCCTCTAAATCAATCATAAAATGGAAGAAGTTCACACCCCTGCCTTCTTTTCTGCGCCTGAGCAGTTCCTTTGCCAGGGTATCATATTCCTCCAAAATTTTCGGAACATCTTCCTCGGTAATCGCATAGGAATCCTCCGGCTTTGCTACTACCGGTTCAACCGAAATCTGTTCAAAGCCAAGGTCTGCAAGGTGTGCTACGTCCTTTGAAAAATCCAGATTATTATGTGTAAAGGTTCCACGCACGTAATAATTCATCTGGTCACGACTTTCTGCCACCTTTTTAAATTTGGGAACAATAATATCATAGCTGCCCTGTCCGCCACGGAACGGCCTCATCTTATCATTGACTTCCTTACGGCCATCAATGCTGCAGACTATGTTGCTCATTTCTTTATTTGCAAATTCCAGAATTTCATCGTTTAATAAAATACCGTTGGTTGTAAGCGTAAAACGGAATTTTTTATTATACGGCTCTTCGAGACTTCTTCCGTATGCGACCAATTGTTTTACCACATCCCAATTCATCAAAGGTTCGCCGCCAAAAAAATCAACCTCCAGATTAATCCGGTTACCGGAATTTGCCACAAGGAAATCAAGTGCTTTTTTTCCAACCTCGAAGCTCATCAGAGCACGTCTGCCATGATATTCCCCTTCTTCGGCAAAGCAATACCGGCAGGCAAGATTGCAGTCATGGGCAATATGCAGACATAATGCCTTTACAACCGTTTCTCTTTTCTTAAAATCAATGATGTAATCTTTATATATATCCTTTGTATAAAGCTGTCCCGCTTCCTTTAATGCCAAAAGTTCCTCGCAGACCTCTTCCATTTCTTCCTTCGGATACGGAAGTGCTTTGCAGGCACAAACAGCTTCCTTCAATGCCTCTTCTTTTGATAAGTTCTTATCCACCACTTTTTCCACAAGAGGTATTGCATCATATACGCAATCATCTACGACGTGCACAGAGCCGCTGTTCACATCTAAGACGATATTATAGCCGTTATTCTTATACTGATGTATCACAAAAAAACTCCTTATTATTTATAAACACTTGAAACAGACTCGAAACCTATATCTTTGGCTTCGAGTCTGTTTGCAATAAACTATTTACAAAATTTTATTTCATTTTCTCGCAGCTCTGATTTCCTACTGTGCAGGATGTTTTACAAGCTGACTGACAGGATGTCTGACATTCGCCGCATCCGCCCTTTTTCATAGATTCTTTTAAATCTCTTGTACTGATAGTCTTAATATGCTTCATGAGAAAGCCTCCTTATTGTTGTTACGTTTCTTTCTTCAAGCAAGTATACCATACTTCTGCCGTTAGTAAAAGACTTTTTTATGCTAACATTCCACCAAGCATACCGCTTCCCGTACAAATTAAAAGTGTAGTAAGCGTATTGCTGCCGGGAGTAACGGCTGACTGCCCCGCAATTACGGAAATTAACAGTAAGACTAAAAAGTATGCACTTCCGATACACAACCCCCATATAAATTTGCGGGCCTTAAGTTTTCTACCGCAGATAAAGGCTGCCAGAAATGTAGAAAGAATATAAATAATAATAACTCCTATGTTTACAGCGGAATCGGTCAACGGAAACTTATACAGTAAAAATGCCAGCAGTATGAGTCCTACCGTTGTAATCAAATATGCCAACAAAAGGAATATCAGGAATATAATCAGGTTTGCCGTATTCTTCTGTAATGGCATGCGGGCTTTGGGGAAATTATGTTTCATATTTCTTCCTTTCTTATTCTATGTTTTATGGAACGCTTTTTACCTATTAAATATATATGATTTTATATGTGAAATCTTGACAATTACCTTTGGTTTTTGTACGATTGCACAAAAGGAGTGTGATGTTTAAATTGGATACGGCCAGTATCATTCAGGCAGTTATTCTGCTTATTTTGTTAATTCTTTCCGCTTTTTTTTCATCTGCGGAAACATCTCTTACTACAATTAATCCAATTAAGGTAAGAACATTAATTGAAAATGGGAACAAGCGTGCCATGACTCTGCAAAAAGTTACTGAGCAGCATGGTAAAATGTTAAGTTCTATTTTAATCGGTAATAATATCGTCAATATTTCTGCTTCTTCTCTTGCTACCACCATGGCAATTGATATCTGGGGCAGCTATGCCATCGGTATTGCTACCGGTACTTTAACTTTGCTGGTTCTTTTGTTTGGTGAAATTCTTCCTAAGAATATTGCCATGCTGAAATCAGAATCATTGGCATTATTTTATGCGCCCATTATTTACGGCTTGATGACTGTTTTAACACCGGTTATTTTTATCATTGACCATATAGCTGTTTTTTTCCTGAAATTCTTTCATATTGATCCCGGGCAGAAGAACCCTATGACAGAAAATGAACTGCGAACCTATGTGGATGTCAGTCATGAAGATGGTGTTATTGAATCGGAAGAGAAAGAAATGATTATCAATGTATTTGATTTTTCAGACTCCGTCGCAAGAGACATCATGATTCCCCGCATTGATATGGTAACTATTGAAGAAAACGCAGGATATGATGAGCTTATGGCTCTTTTCCGTGAATGTATGTACACCCGTATTCCGGTTTATAAGGAGGATCGGGATAACATTATCGGACTTGTAAATATTAAAGATTTTATTCTTGTAAATGATGTGAATACCTTCCGTGTATCCGATATCATCCGTGATGCATATTACACCTATGAATTTAAAAAAACGGCAGACCTTCTAATGGAAATGAAGGAAACCACTAATAATGTAGCTTTTGTATTAAGCGAATACGGCGCATGTGTCGGCATGATTACATTAGAGGATTTGTTGGAAGAAATTGTGGGTGAAATCCGTGATGAATATGATGAAGATGAGGACGAATTTATCAAGAAAGTCGGTAAAGAGGCATATCTGATAGACGGTAACCGCAAGCTGGATGATATTAATGATGAGCTCGGCACAAAATTAGAAAGTGAGGATTATGATTCCATTGCCGGTCTTGTGTTACAAATTCTTGACCGCATGCCGACTGTCGGCGAAGAGGTCCAGACCTCTGACGGTATCCGAATCAAGGTTGAGGAGCTGCAACAGAATCGAATTAAAAAGGTTTTACTGCGACTTCCGCAGGAAGCTGCAGCACAGGCACCCCGAGAAGCCGAATAAGAAGTTAAATTCATATTCCCAAAAATTAATATGTGCATAAGATAAAGAAAAAAGGAATTTCTTATGGCATATACAATTATGATTGATGCAGGTCACGGTGGCTATGATAACGGAGCGCAATACATGGGCCGCAGGGAGAAGGATGACAATCTGGCCATGGCACTTGCTGTCGGCAATATTTTAAGTGAATATGGCTTTAATGTGCTTTATACCAGAACAGAAGATATTTATGAAACACCATATCAAAAAGCAACCGAAGCCAATAATGCCGGGGCAGATATTTTTCTCTCCATACACCGCAACTCTTCTCCTTATCCGAATCAATACAACGGAGTGGAATCCCTTGTGTATTCCAACAGAGGACTGCCTGCACTGCTTGCGCGGAACATCAACAGCCAGTTAGAGAGAATCGGATACCGCAATATCGGTATCTCGGAACGCCCGAATCTGATTGTCTTAAACAGCACGGATATGCCTGCTGTCTTAGTAGAAGTCGGATTCATTAACTCAGATGTAGATAATCAGTTATTTGATGAGTTTTTTTATGAAACGGCTTATGCAATTGCAGACGGCGTTGCAATGACTCTGTTTCCGCAAAATTATCCGAATGCATAACCATACACACATAATAGAGAATGATATTCAAAAATCCACTTGTCCGTATTGAGAAAGATACGAATAAGTGGATTTTTAATTTAATAATTTTTAAATCATTATTGGGGAATATCTTTCTATTCATGCTTTTCTTCTGCTACTGCAATCACATATCCCTGTGGAGCATCCGGTTCAAAAAACATGGCACTTCTTCCGCTTTCATCTGTAATTATCCCGTTTTTTATGTCTGCATAAATATTTCGAAAATCATGCGAAAGCCCTTCGCCCGTCATTTTCACATAGCTTTCCTTAATTGCCCAGATTCGGTTTTGAAAGAAATTTTTCTCTTCTTCTGACATATCATAAAAAGAATTCTCCGTTATTTCTTTCGGATGCAGAATTCTCTTTTGTATTCCCTCGGATAGTTTTCTGATTTTCTGAATATCTATGCCTACTTCTGCACTCTTTGGGTGATAAGCAAGTGTCACATACTCTCCGGAATGAGAAAGATTAAAAGCAATATCCGGACAATTTTTTGTATACGGCTTCCCTTTTTCCCCGTCTTGATACACCGGATTCTCAACCGCAAGCTCTTTACACATCCTTGCAAGCAGTCTGCCTGCTGCCAACGAACGTTTTTTATCTTCTACCGCTCTTAGAGACTGTATTTTTTCCCATCGTTTCTCCGTAATATAATCCGGCTTTTTTTCTAACTCCTCTTCCTTCACATCAGCTATTGTTTCTATCAGAATCTGCATCTTTCTTTTACTCCTGAGGCTTATGATAAAACTTTGCTTAACTCTGAACAGTTATATTTTATTATATAATAGGACAGAAAATTTGGAAATAAAAATAGCTATACAAAAACGGAATAAAAAATTGCTTGTCAGAACCACACAGATATGATATCATGTAACTCGGTTGTAGAACCAAGCCGGCGTGTCGGAATGGCAGACGAGGCAGACTCAAAATCTGTTGTGGGCAACCACGTATGGGTTCAAGTCCCATCGCCGGCAGTAGAGTAAAAAAGCTAAACCATCAGGGTTTAGCTTTTTTCACTCTACAATATAAAAGGCGGTTCACATTTCAAGGCATATTATGAGAAAGGCATAGGTATATATATGAAAAAAGGAAAGAAGAGAAAACAAAATGATTTGTTAACATTTCTGGGCGGATTGGCCATGCTGGTTTCCGGACTTTATTGGCTTGCTTCAAGGGTAACGGTTTCTACCGGTTTCTTTGGCGGCAGATTTTCCTTTGGCGGTTATTCCGTAAACTCCGGTCTGATTGTCGTGCCGTTTATTGCCTGTATCGTCTGGCTGTTTATAAATCCCGATTCTTTTTTGGCTAAGATTTGTGTTGGACTTAGTGTTGTACTGATTATTGCCGCAATCATTATGAATACCCAGCTTCATATGCGTCCTACTTCTCTTTATGAATATCTGATTATTCTTGTCTTTATCTTTAGTGGCGGTGCAATGGTACTCAAGGTCTTATGTGACCCCAAATATAAGGATGATAACGATAAAGACTAATATGACAAACAACGACTATCACGCTTTTCCAGTTATTCTTATATAAAAAGGTTCCTGATTCGGAACCTTTTTTTGATACACTTTATATAACACTGTTTTCATTAAAACTCAAACTTTTCCCAGATATCCAATCCGTCAAAGGTTGCAAAATAATCCTTTGGTGTTTCGGCACGCCGGATTAGCTGCACGCTTCCGTCCTCCTTTAATAAAAGTTCAGCGGATTTGAGTTTACCGTTATAGTTATAACCCATTGCAAACCCGTGTGCACCGGTATCGTGGATAAGCAATAAATCCCCGATATCAATCTTCGGAAGCATACGGTCAATAGCAAATTTATCATTATTTTCACATAAAGAACCGACAATATCATATTTGTGGTCACATGGCTCATTTTCTTTTCCCATGACAGTAATGTGATGGTATGCACCATACATGGCCGGACGCATTAAGTTTACGGCACAGGCATCGCAGCCGATATATTCCTTGTGTGTATGCTTTTCATGAATAGCAGTCGTAACGAGATGACCGTAAGGTCCCATCATAAAGCGTCCAAGCTCTGTATAGATTGCTACATCGCCTAATCCTGCCGGTATGAGAACTTCTTCATATACCTTGCGGACACCTTCCCCGATTACACGGATATCGTTTGGCTCCTGATCCGGTCTGTAAGGGATTCCGATTCCACCGGAAAGATTGATAAAGGAAACTGCTACACCTGTATCTTCTTTTACCTTTACAGCAAGTTCAAATAACTGTTTTGCAAGAGTCGGATAATATTCATTTGTTACGGTATTGCTTGCAAGGAATGCATGAATGCCGAATTTCTTTACACCCTTTTCTTTTAAAATACGGAAACCTTCAAATAACTGTTCCGTAGTAAAACCGTATTTTGCATCCCCCGGATTATCCATAATGCCGTTACTGATTGTAAAAACACCACCCGGATTATAACGCATAGATAAGGTCTCCGGCAATTTTCCAAGTGTTTTTTCCAGAAAATCGATATGGGTAATGTCATCCAAATTAATTGTAGCACCAATTTTAGCGGCATACGCATATTCGCTTGCCGGCGTTTCATTGGAGGAAAACATAATATCGCTTCCTTCTACCCCCATCGCATTGGATAACATTAATTCTGTCATAGAGGAACAGTCGCAGCCACATCCGTATTCGCGCAGAATCTGAATCAGATAAGGATTCGGAGTAGCCTTTACCGCAAAATATTCTTTAAATCCTTTGTTCCACGAAAATGCTTCCTTTAATGCCTTGGCATTCTCACGGATTCCTTTTTCATCATAAATATGAAAAGGAGTCGGATATGTCTTTACAATTTCTTCTAACTGTTCTTTTGTAACAAACGGTGTTTTTTTCATATGTAGTCTTTCCTTTCTTCTTGTTTTGCAAGGGCAATCTGACTGCTGAGTGCTTCTTTTATCAAAGTTACCAGATTCTGCTGTCCCGAATACAGACAGGTATCACTCTTTTCTCCCGAAATCTCACCGGTAAGCACATGGGACGAATCCGTAATAAAACGTATCTGTTCTTTCGTTCCATGCGTATGGTAAATCTCTGTATTGACGGGCTCATATTCATCCGGTGTAAGAACAACAATACGAATTCCTTTCGCGTAAGCCTTTTCAAGAGAAGGGGCAAGATGCCTTAAAATCGACTCATCCGCTGCAATATATATCCTTTTCTCACAACGTTCCATCATTTCAATCATCTTGTCCAGAATATGACGGTATCCCTGAATCGTAATATACCCTTCGCTTTCCGGTAGTTTCTTTGGTAAATGCTGCAAAAGATATTCTTTATCTGCTTTAAGCTTGCGCAGTGTATTTTCACAAAACTGCTCCGGCGCAACCGGAACATATTTTACGGAAGTTCCCTCTATCTGGTACACTGCCCCTTTATCCAAAAGTCCTGCCAGTGAGCCATACACATTCGACCGTGAAATACCGGTCTCCTTGGCAACCTCATACCCGGACATCTCACCTACCTGCAGCATGGCAAGATAAATACTTGCTTCCTGTCTTGTAAGTCCATATGCACTTAACCGTTCAATCAGATTGTTATTTTCCATTCTTCTTCTCGATTAGTATTTCTTTTTAGGAACACTATTATTCTACTATTGCAAAATAAGATTGTCAAGAGTGGTTTTACATAATACTATTTTAATATTTATATATGAAAACAGACGATTGGATACATTTCCAATCGTCTGTTTTATAATAATTAGAGATTGTTTATTTCTCTTTTTATTTCATTGATACTATTGTATAGCAACGCTGGTACTTCCTTTTGCCATGCTTGCTTTGAAAAACAATTTGGAAAGTAGTTTCATTTTATGGATAATAAGTTATCTTTTCTTCGGATTCTTTGCGGTTTATCGTGTCATTATCTTTACCGATATGGCAAGCAAATCAAAAAAATGCCTGTACTTAGCGGGACTTGGTTTAATGATTGGTCGATGCGGAGATGCACTTGGTGCATACACAGGCATTGTATTAAATGCGTATCCTGTGGTACTCATTTTATGTACTTCTGCCGCTTTCGTGGTAACTGTATTTCTTTTTATCAGTCTGTACAATAGAATATATACTTCTTCTTTACCTGTAACAAAAAGCAGAGAGACATTATTGGAAGAATTTTAAAAACTCTACCAACTGTCTCCCTGTGAAATGGAAGTATTTCAATTAGTATTAGATGGTCGTTCAAATACAGAAATTGCTGATGACCTCTTTATTTCTTATAATACGGTCAAATTCCACATCAAAAATCTGTCTAAAAAAACAGGTTGTTCAAGCCGCACGGAACTTCTCGCATTGTTTAAATCTTGAGTTTTTATCAGTTCTGTGCCAAAGGGCCATCCTCGTGGCAAAGCGCACTCCGCGTGGCGGAAGAAACGTCCCTCCCAAACCGTAGTGTTACCTTAAACAAATCACCGTCAATCTCGACAATAAATTTACCACCCTGTAATTCCGTGAAGGATTGGGCAATCGCAAGCCCAAGGCCGCTGCCTTCGGTATTACGGGAAAGGTCACCCCTTACAAACCGCTCCGTAATCTCCTTTGCATCAAAGTTCATCTCTGTTGCAGACATGTTTTTAAAGCAAATCACATATTCCGTTTCTGTCTCTTCCATATCAATATAGACACGTGAATAAGGCATCGAGTACTTTAATGCATTCTGTAACAGATTATCCATAATGCGGTATGTGCGGTTCGGGTCTAATGAGGATACGCATTTCTTTTCCGGCAGATTCCATCGAAAATCCAGCGTACTTTCCTTTATTTTGTCCTCATTTTCCAGGCATACCTGCTTTAAAAGATTCACAAGGTCAATATCCGTGTAATACATCGTGATATTATTTGTGGTGGCTTTGCTTACCTCAAATAAATCCTCAATCAGTACCTTTAATCGCATAGACTTCTTCTCTAAGGTATCGATGTATTCCCTGCGCTCATCTTCCGTAATACTCTCCTTTTTCAAAAGGTCTACATACGTAATAATTGCTGTTAAAGGTGTCTTTAAATCATGCGACACATTGGTAATCAGTTCGGTTTTCATGCTCTGGCTTTTTGCCTCCTCTGCAACAGCCTTTGAAAACCCGTCCTGTACCTTTCTTAATTCTTCTCCGAGTTCCGAAAAAATACCCAGCTCCTCTTTGAGCTCCACCTTTAGATTTCCTTCTGCCATCTGTGTAGTTGCATAGACAATACTCTCATACTGCTTCTTCAGTTTTTCGCCCTGCTTCTTCAATATCATATATAAAGCAACAGAGTATATAAGCAATCCGAATATTCCTAAGAACCACATGCAGCAAAGCAGCATTAGTATTAAAAAGTTTACCACGACAATCTTAATAATACTCTTGTGCATTCCCGCGCCAAGCCGGATGTCTGTGACATAATGATACAGATCAATACACTTTTTCTTAACCCACCGCAAAAATACGATAAGCAGCCATCTTTCCTTTAAATAACGTATCGGTCCGCAAAGGAACTGGCGAAATGCCGCTACGACAATATATTCCATAAAGAAGCATAATGCCCATCCGATATAATTGATTACAAGCATAATGCCGTATAACGTATCGGAGGTAATCGTATAGCCGATAATCTTGATATCGCCATATCCCTGTATAAATTCCTCAATCATATACCGTGAAGAATATGTCATAAGTTCAAACATGAAAATTATTCCGCACACTGCAGCCACGGCAATACAGAGAACCACCTCTAAGGGAAGGTTAAACAGTTTTTCCTTTCCGGTCTGAAGCTTTTTAACAAACGGCAGGAACAATGCTGCCAACATAACAAATATTGCTGCTGCAAGAACAAGCCATTCGGCACCCATATCAAAATACACATTATATGGTGAAAAATATACATTATCCTCTGCATATATATAGGCAAACCGCGTATTATCATCTATCGCAAAAACGGCCTGAAAGTTTTTGGGTCTAAGCTCCAAAGGGTCTACATGTTTTTCGCCTTCCCCGGAAACATTATATCCATACACATTATTTTCATATTGATTGATGGACTCCGTCGCATGCTGATAAACGTTTCCATAATATACCGTATCACCTAATCCGGTAAAATGAATATCCGAAATATTCCCGTACGCATCAAAGGATATTGTCAGATAGCCGATATAACCCTCTTTTGTCAATATACGAATCAGATTATCCTTTGCAGACGTATTTTCTTTATCCAATAATCGTTCTAAAGGATAATCCGAATTGGTTTCCGTTTTTTCCTGCGCAGAGCCATAGTATTTTGCAAAATACTGCGCCTCCTCCTGCATCGTGTAATAGTCATTTATCCAGCCATATTGATTTAATACGGAAAAATCAATCGGCTGGTTCAGACTTTGCTGCAAAAGCTGTCCATACATATAATAAGAAGATTCTATGGCATAATATACAAACTCATCCGTCACTTCATTCCTTGACTCTGTCCATTCTGCCTCTTCCTCTTTTTCCGTTGTACTAATCTGCTGCAAATATACCTGCTCCATCCGCGGGTATAATGCAACCAGAATAGTTGGCGGCAGTAATATGCAGATTGTAATTATCAGTACTGCCAGTCTATGCGTCTTTTTCAATTTTGTATCCAACACCCCACACCACCTTTAAATAATTTGGTTTTTTCGGATTCAGTTCAATCTTTTCCCGAATGTTGCGGACATGTACCATGATAGTATCGGAATTAATTGCTTTTTCGTTCCATACACGCTCATAAATTTCATCCGCCGAATATACGCGTCCCGGATTTTTCATAAGTAACAAAAGGATTTTATATTCCATGGGGGTCAGCTTTACAAGATTACCGTCCACACGCAATTCTACTTTTTCTTCATTCAGTTCCAGACCGCCAACCCGGTAAATATGTTCCTGACTACCCGTATCGGCTTCCACCTTTTCCAAATAGTGACGATAACGCCGCAGATGAGAATTTACTCTGGCAAGTAATTCCAGCGGAGTAAACGGCTTTGTTACATAATCATCCGCGCCCATATTTAAGCCCAGAATCTTATCTACCTCTTCCGATTTGGCAGACAGCATAATGACCGGAAAATCATATTCCTTTCGCATTTCCATTACCATCTGGATGCCATCCTTCCGCGGCATCATAACATCCACAATGGCCAGATGAATTTCATGGCTCCTTATTTGCTCCAGACCTTCCACTCCGTCTGCTGCCTTGTATACCTCATAGCCCTGGCTCTTTAAGTAAATCTCTATTCCATCCCGGATTTCCTTATCATCCTCAACGATTAAAATATGATTCTTCTCCACGACGTTTTCTCCTCTTCCCTCTCATATGACCACTCCTTTCCTTTTGTCATGGTCATTGTATCTTGTAAACCTTAACAACAAATGCAGATATTTCTAAAGAAACTCTAAAGAAAACCTTTACTCTTGAAAAAGTCCTACTTTATTACAAAGTAGGACTTTTCCTGATTATTTTAAACATCCTCGATCTGCCAATCTATCGGTTCTATTCCATTCTTCTGCAAAAACGCATTTGCCTGACTAAAATGCTTACACCCGAAAAAACCTCTGTATGCAGACAAAGGACTCGGATGAGGTGCTTTTAATATCAGATGCTTCGAATTGGTAAGCATCGGAATTTTATTCTGTGCCGGTCTGCCCCAAAGCAGGTACACAACCGGTCTGTCCTGCGCATTTACTGCCTGAATCACCGCATCCGTAAAATATTCCCACCCCTTCTGCTGATGGGAATTAGCCTGATGAGCACGAACCGTTAAAACAGTATTTAAAAGTAACACGCCCTGGTCTGCCCATTTTTTCAGGTATCCGTTATTCGGAATATAGCATCCCAAATCATCATGCAGTTCTTTATAGATATTTTGTAAGGAAGGCGGAATATCCTTCTGATCCGGTAAAACAGAAAAACTCAGTCCATGTGCCTGATGCTCATTATGATAGGGGTCCTGCCCCAGAAGAAGTACCTTCACTTCACTAAGAGGCGTGAAATGAAACGCATTGAAAATATCATCAGCCGGAGGATAAATAACATGTGTACTGTATTCCTGCTTTACAAAGCTGTACAGCTCCTTATAATATGGCTTTTTAAACTCACCGCCGATGGCCTGCAGCCAATCGTTTTGAATCATTCCCATATCGTTTTCTCCTATAATCTTACAGAAATTCCTTCCTTTTGCAGATATTCCTTTACCTGTTTAATCTCTAATTCTTTAAAATGGAATAAAGAAGCTGCAAGTACCGCATCTGCCTTGCCCTCTGTCACTGCATCTTTAAAATGCTCCAGACTGCCGGCTCCTCCGGATGCGATAACCGGAATGGAAACCGCTTCTGATATCTGTCTTGTCAGTTCAATATCATACCCGCTTTTTGTACCATCGCAATCCATACTGGTAAGAAGAATTTCTCCGGCGCCTAGGCTCTCTGCCCTTTTTGCCCATTCTACCGCGTCAATACCCGTATCCACACGGCCGCCGTTTAAATAAATATTCCAACCGTCAAACGGCTCACGTCTTTTTGCATCAATTGCTACCACAACACACTGGCTTCCAAAAATCTCTGCCGCTTCCTTAATCAATTCCGGACGCTTAATTGCCGCTGAATTCACAGAAACCTTATCCGCCCCTTCGCGTAAAATTGCCCTGAAATCATCTACTGTACGGATGCCTCCGCCCACGGTAAACGGAATAAAAACCTTTTCCGCCACTCTTCTTACCATGTCAACCACTGTGTTTCTTCCGTCACTGGAAGCGGTAATATCTAAGAATACAAGCTCATCCGCACCTGCTTTATCATAAGCTTCCGCAATCTCTACCGGGTCACCTGCATCAGTCAGATTAACAAAATTTACACCTTTTACCACCCGTCCGTTATTTACATCCAGACAGGGAATGATTCTTATCGTATGCATTTTTAGCCCTCCCTGTTTAAACGGATAAAGTTCTCTAAAATTTTCAATCCCACTGCCGAACTTTTTTCGGGATGAAACTGACAGGCGAATACATTATCCTTTTCTACCGAAGCATGTATCGTTGTTCCATACTCTGTAGCAGCTGTGACAATGTCTTCCTCCTCTGCCTTCAGATAATAGGAATGTACAAAATAAACATAACATCCTTCTTCCAGCCCTTCAAAAAGCTTTCCTTTATTCGGAAAAGACAAGGAGTTCCACCCTATCTGTGGAATCTTTAAGGACGAATTATTATCCGGAATTCGTAAGATTTTTCCCGGAAGTATTCCGAGACCTTTTACCCCGGGCGATTCTTCACTTTCTTCAAATAAAAGCTGTAGTCCGAGACAGATTCCCAGAAACGGAGTCCCCTTTCTGACAATCTCCCAAATCACCTCGTAAAGACCGTATTCATGAATTTTTTCCATCGCATTACCAAAGGCGCCTACTCCCGGAAGAATCACCTTATCCGCATTTAATAACACTTCCTTATCCCGCGTAATACATGCTTCTTCTCCAAGCATAAGCAGGGCCTTTTCCACGCTTTTAATGTTTCCTGCATCATAATCAATAATAGCTATCATATTTTTTCATCCTCCGGGAGAAAATCTTCTTCCTGCGGAAGAACATCCAAAAGAGGCTGTGGTTCTGATTCTTCTATCGTATTTTCCTCCATATCGTATGGCAATACTTCCGCTTCAAAAGGTGTTCCGTTTACAATAGATTCCAAACGCTTTGTATATGTAACCTTACTGTCATAGTTTAGTATTTCTTCAATATCCTCATTATCAAGACCAAATCCTGCCAATTTGTCATATATTGTCTGATAATTTGCCGAAATACGTTCTGAAATACCCAACTCACTCGCACGTGCTTCCTTATCGCGGTAAACTCTGACACCTTCCAGTAAAGCATTCAAAGCCTCTACCTTCATATCCATCCGCATAAAATTCTCATAAGAGTCCAGTTTCCTCTGTACACATAAAATGATATATGATTTTTCAAGAAGAATCTCATCCTCTTTAGAAAGCTCCTCACCATACAGATTTGCATAACAGGTCTCATAATCCGCATTATCAAAAGCCCATCTTGCTTCTTTTAAATTAGCTGCATTCCATACAGCATTCCGTAAAATTAATATCATTGCTAAGATAGAGAAGCACAATGCAAAAGTAATCATAACTTTCTTTCGTGAAAGCTTTTTCTCCGGCTTAGCGTCCAAATCAACTACTCTTCGGGGCTTTTCTTTTTTTACCTTTTTCTTCTTTCTGCCCTTTTTACCGTCGTTTTCAGATTCTTCTCCCTCTTCACCGTCTTCAACAGATTTGCCTTTTTTCTTATCCTTTTTCTCTTTCTTTTCTTTTGCCTTTTGCTCTTTCTTTTCTTTTTTTGCTTTCTTTTTATCTTCTTTGGAAAGTTCATCCAAAATAGCAAGATTCTCATCTGTCACACCTGTTGCATCAGCTTCCGGTATTTTCTCTTTTACAGAATCCTCCTCTTCCTCGGTAAGCATTTTAAATATTTTTGAGAAAAGAGATTCTTTTTTTACAGTATCTTTTTTCTTGGATGCCTCCTTCTCTTCATCTGATACATCCGCAAGGTTATCTATTTCACGAATTTCTTCCGAATCCTGCAATGCACCAGAAAGCAACATGTCTATATCCGTCATATCGCCTTCAAATAAAATCTGCTCTTCTTCCAAGGGCGAAGCTAATTCAGATGTATTTTCTCCTGATGAGATTTCTTCCAAAACAGAACCGTTTTCTTCTGATAAAAGCTCATCTTCATCTATAACACCCGGGTCATCATTTTGCCCCTTTTTCTTTTTTCTCTTTTTCTTTTTGAAAAAGCCAAAGATTCCTTTTTTTTCATTGCTTTCTTCCGGATTATCCGCATCAGCTTCCTCGTCTAATCGGAATACCTCTACCTCAGGAGTCTGTAACATAGTATCATCAACTGCTTCACCATTATCATTCCGCTCCAGAATCTCTCCAATCCCTGCTAAATCATCATCATCCGCAAACTGCTTCAAAAGTTCTTTTACATCTTCATTCTGCATTTCTGAATCGTAATCGGAAGAATCAGAGTCACCATCTTCATCTCCATTCATGGCAGCCTGCATTATAAAATCCATATCAGCCTCTGTCGCATCTTTTTCCTCTTCATCCGGCATTTCAGCCAATAAAGCATCTATAGACAGAGCATCTCCTTTTTCAGAGGGTACAGCTTCCACTATCTCGTTTTCAACCGGTTCCATCATCTCGTTTTCAATCGGTTCCATCATCTCGTTTTCAATCGGTTCCGGTTCCACTGACTCTACCATATTATTAAGCAGACTCGTATCCTCATTTATTTCTTCCGACTGTTGTATATCGGAATCCGTATTCTCCTCAAAATCCGTAATCGGCTCATTTATATGGATAATAGGTTCTATCGATTCTAATAACTCATCTAAGTATTCATCGCTCGTATTTACACTCATGCGTTCATACCTTTCACATTTCTGATAATATATAGTCTATTGGTTCTGCTTTTATACTTCTTCCTTTTCCATGCAGTTCTTCACTTAACTGATAAAGGAAACTATGTACTCTGATAAAGGATGCTTTCTGATTACAAAAAGCAATCTTTTCAAATGGCCAGCGGATAATCGTCGGGAATTGCATTCCAACACCTAACTCTATAATACATACCTTTCGATTAATCGTTTTTTGCAGCCAATTCCGATATGCCGCCCATTGGGGCATATAACCGCTTTCATTATATTTCCCGCATGTTACCTGATTAAAGACTGCCTCCTTACCGCAATGAGGACAATAAATCGGCTTCTTCTCCTCTATCATCTGTAAGGATACGGGCAATAACTCTTCCGTACAACAATCTCTGCACTGCAGGTAACGCCATGTTCCGCAGGGAGCCGTTATTCTGTCAGCAGGAAA
Organism: Lachnospiraceae bacterium; assembly: GCA_016294075.1. GTDB lineage: Bacteria > Bacillota > Clostridia > Lachnospirales > Lachnospiraceae > RGIG8767. Next base: position 45,369 of record JAEDCQ010000012.1, read on the forward strand.
TTTGCTGTCATAAATCCGGTCATCCATACAGGTTGTAACAACAAAATAATCCTTATCTTTTACCCAATCATATAATTGGTTATAAGCATCGATTGCCTTATCATCCGGATGCTCCTTCCAATACGAAAGACGTTCAAATCCTGCAAGCAGCGGCTCTTCTTTCCTATAATTCTTATATTCCTCAGTTTCCGGCTTATCATCTCTTCTCTCAAATTCTTCTCCTATGCCAATCAAGACAATATCCGCATCCCAAATCAAACCGTATATTTCTTTATCCATAAAAAATATGTACTCCGTAATAGTATCGTCTCATTATATCATAAACAAACTGTCAGATACAATGCTCTTACAGCTCTTTTAAAAAAGGTGTGAACCAAAGTTCACACCTTCTGCCAAACAATTATTTTAATCCTAACAATCCATCAACAATCTTTACCAGGTTACCGATTTCAGGTTTTGAAATCTGTGCATCAGCACCAAGAGCCTCTCCTTTTCTCTTCATCTCATCATTAACCAGCGATGAGAAAATTACTACCGGTATATCCTTCGTTTTGTCATTTTCCTTAACTAAACGTGTAAGCCGGTGTCCATCCATCAAAGGCATCTCAATATCCGTAATGATAAGCTTTACATGTTCGTCCAGACTATTATCTTCAATACATTCATTTATTAAATTCCATGCTTCCTGCCCATTATTGGTATTGATCACCTGTGTATAACCGGCACTCTTTAAAGAATCTACAATTAATCGATTCAGCAAAATGGAATCTTCTGCCAGTAAAATGGGAATATCTCCTCTTCCTTTGATTTTTTCAAGATGCTCTACATCTTCCACCTTTAGTCCGGTCTCCGGATTAATATCCGTAACAATACGCTCAAAATCAAGAATAATAATCAATTTATTCTGAATTTTAATAATACCGGTTGAAATACCTTCTTCGGTATTGCTTACCGTTGCATTCGGTTTAATAATTTCACTCCATGATATACGATGAATGCCGACTACACTGTCAACATGGAACGCAATATCCAGATTGTTAAAGTTAGTTACAATAAAAAATCCTTCCGGTTTTGAGGTGCCCTTTTGAAGGCAGTTTCGCAAATCAATTGCTGTAATCATAATATCTCTCGGCATGAAAATACCTTCAATACTGGGATGCGCATTGGGAACAGGAGTTACCGGCTGATATGTAATAATCTCTTTTATTTTGGCAACATTAATACCATATGAATTATCGCCGATTGTAAACTCCAATATTTCTAATTCATTTGTACCATTTTCCAATAGAATCTTCGTATCCATTTTACACCTCTCAACTATGTATTCTTAATCTTATAAGACATTAACATATAACTATTGTCATTATATCATAATAAATTAAAAAAAACATAAAAAAGTTAAACAATTTGCAACAATTTTTGTTTATTAATAAAAAAAGACTCCGTAATATACGAAATCTTTTACTTAACTCAAATCTTTCAACTGTACCCTCAAAACCGAATCAGAATAAATCTTTCTCTATCTGCTAC
>JAEDCQ010000013.1 GCA_016294075.1 Lachnospiraceae bacterium
CAGCAGGTGGTGCACCTTGCACCTTTGGATAGGATAAGATAGATATTATTAAAATCAGTATTGTTATTATTAGTTTTATTAGGCTTTGATTTCTACAGTTCTAGATACGTAAGAATCAAAACTCTGTGGATGTAATAATCAAATTTCTCAGCTGCACTTATTACACCTCCTGTTTTTTGATTTTTTCCTATGTAAATTTCTCTCAAAATACTTTTTTAAGATACAACTTGTTGGGCTTACCCAGTCCTTGTCTCTTTCGCTCAAGTGCTCCCACCTTTTCCAGCTCATCCAATAGTTTGCAGGCTTTTTGAGTGCCACAATTCAAATCCTCACAAACACTTTTTACCGAATAATAGATAAACACCCTTCCTTTGTCATCAATCCATCCATTTTTTATAGACAGAGAAACACGGTCCAAAAAGAATGCATATAAAAGCTTTGCATCTCCAGATAACTCCGCAAAGCACACATCATCCACCAAGCATTTGGGTAATCTGAAAAAAGTAAACTTTTCTTCACCAGTACAATAATCACTATTCAGCATAATACCCACATCCTCCATTACATTTCTTTCAGACACTTGTCCTTTTTCTAAATTCTCCATAACTTCAATCCTTCCTTCTTTACATTTTGCAAATATGCAACGCTTTCTCAATTTGGACACCGGCTTTCCAAAATCATTCTCCAAATGCTTTTTCACAAATTGGCAAGCAGTGCACCGGTATATACCCGGCGCATTTTTTGCTTGTTGGGGAGATGCCCCAATCCCCCTGAACTGCCGGCAAGCCGCAGAGCCACACTGTCGCTTTTTTAAAATAATTAATTGCTCTTCTTTGAATCAACATCATAAAGATGAATGATTGACCTAAGCGTTTTTCTAAGTAGCTTAGTTTGCTCAGCATGCATCTCTTTTAATTCAGCAATATCCTCTCTGTAGATATTTCCGGTTTCATTTGCTTTCTTTGCATACTGGTTGAGGTTATTGCTAATTCTTGAATGCAAGGATAGCACCCCTTTCAGTTCAGGCCACTTAGGAATAATCATATATCCGTTCAATACCATCTTTCTGATAAAGGCGCTCATATTTTGAACTCCGGCCTCCTTCATCCGTTCATGAATCATCTCCACCTCCTCCGGCTTAAATTTCACATAAATACCTTTTGAATACTCTTTCATTTTGCATTTTCTCCTTTTGACATCTGGTTTCTTTTAGAAATCACTCTTCCGGGGCAATTAATAATTTCTAAAAATGAGCAACAAAAAAGCAACCGATATTACTCGATTGCCACGTTGTTACTCCTGAGAGGCTATTCCTTCTCCAGAAATTTTGTTAGTGTTGCACAAACAGTTTTGTGAAAAATTCTGTCCAAAACCTGTCGCAAAGTGTTAATTGACTTTTTTCAAATTGTTGTTCTCAGAATTCCTACAAAATTGGAAAAAGCCCAAACCACACGGGTTTGAGCTTCGTTTGTATATTCACATTTTCTGTTTTTGGGTATAGAATCTCCGCTGTTAAATATAGAATATTTGTTCGGTTTTGTCAAGTCTTACTTTTGTCATGCTTCTTTAGATATTCCATGCGCTCCCTTTGGGCTGCATCAATCTTTCTGGCTCTCTCAATGAGTTCTTCATATTCCTCGTCTGAAATCTCAAAGCGCAACTGCCTATTTACTACACTATTCTTGCTACAGTAACCACATTAAACTATGATTCATGTTCCTCTTCCGGGATAATCTCATCAAAGTCTGCATCTTCAATATCAATAATATTATCTTCTTCCTCTTTGCTAGCTTCGCTAAAATCCCCCATAAAGAACCACTTGTATGCCCGGTCTGCAATTACCTTAGTCTCAACCAAATCTAGTCCACCACCAATTACTGCACCAACGCCCGGTAACATTTTTCCAAGATTGACAATGCCTTTCGTTCCAAACTTCGTTATGAACCGGAAACCAACTTTCTGATTTATCTTGGTAAGTACCTTGCCCGGAATTTTCTTAATCAGTCCATTTGCAAACTTAACACCAAACTTTATTCCTGCCTGTTTGATTAACTCATTGACCGCTACTCCAGCAAGACAGGCATATACAAATGTTTGCGTCTGATCACTATTTAACTCGTATCCTGCCATATATGCAACGCAAGCTATCATACGCATCTGCACATACATTACGCTTCCCACATTTGCCGGAAGTGTAACAGGCATAGTAATGATACCACCAAAGCCAGTTATAAACCCGGATGTTGTACATTTTGCAATCTGGTTCTTTAACATTGCCTTACAGGATTCTTCCTTAGTCTGATACTTTTTTAGATAATCTTCTGCCATGTCCTCTACGCTCTGGCTAACCTTTGGTACTCCATTTAAGCATTTATCATAACAGGAATCCAAAAGCTTCATCACATCTTCTTGGGATATGGTTTTCTTTTCCTTAGTCTTTTCTTTATCACTCATTTATTTACCCTTTCAGATTTATTTGTCATTTCATAAAATGTTATGTATTTTTCGCGAAATATTATAACTCAATAAGGGCTTCAATAATCTCGTTAATAAAACTATCCTGCTTTGTGGCGGTTAAATTCGTTGATACACGCACCACCATAGTTCCAACTACCATATGCTTACCAGAATCAAAAATACCACCATCAAATGATGCCAAATATGAATTTCTTGCCTCTGCTGCCTCAACAGTTTTATAGACCTCAATACTTCCTCCGGCATCAGTTCCAGCATCAATCAGTTTATCACCTGCAATAGTTTCTGTGCCAAGCAAAGGAGATGAAAAGTATATCTGTGCAGTGTATCCGCCATCTTTTCCCAGCTTACCGTTTGGATCATTCTCCTCGGTTGCACATGCGACATTCGCTATATTTTCTACATTATTGATTTTTGCAAGTACAAAATCCTGTGTCGGATTAGTAATCTGTTTTTGTATTGCATAACTATTTTCGAGAAGTTCTTCCTCATCTTTGATTTCTGCAATGATTTTTGAATAATCTGGTACTGATAAGGCAGCACTTTCCTCTCCAACTTCACTTGTAGCCGATACGATTTCTGACTTTTTCGCATTCAGGCTTTCATTTGCTTCAGAAATCTTACTTGCTAGTGACTTATTTAAACTCTCGTCTAATTCAAGAGCAGTCTTCTTCTCATAAATATTTGGTGTTTCACATATGCTATTTCTTGAATTTTTGAGTGTATTGTTTAAGGTTGTCATTGTCTCTGAATCATAGGGCGTATCTCCACAATCAATCAATGTTTGCGCCTCTTCAATTACACCTGTTAATTCTTCATTAGCTGCAATAATCTTGTTAGCTTTTTCATTATAATTCAGTACTGTACTATTATAGTTTTCGATTTCCTGATTATAGGCATCAAATGTCACTAAGTACTCTGCATATGCTTTGTCTTGCGGTATTTTAATTCCAAAATACCAAATCAAAGCTACTGCAACAATCAATACAAATGCTGTTACACTCATAATGAGGATTCTCTTCTTTTTCTGTTCTGGAGTTATAGGCTCTTTTATCTTTTTTTCCTTTATTGGTTTTACTTTTTCTTCTTTTTTACTCTCTTTTGTAGCTGACAATATCTCTGTCATAGGACAACCACAGTGAGGACATGCTGTTGCCTTATCGCTAATCTCTTTTCCACATTCAGTACACTTAATCATTGACATATTCTATCTTCTCCTCCGTTGATTATTTTGTTCCGTTCTCTTTTCTCACGTCTTTTGTCTCTTCTGTTTCAGACGATACAAAATATACTGCGTTTCTACAATCGTATCTTGAATCAATCTGATCATCATAAAGCACTTCAAGCGTAATACTCTCTGCACTCTCCATCGGAACATATTGGAAAATAATAATGTCCTCTTTTGCTTCTTTGGATTTTTTTGCAAAAATTGTCCTTGTAAACTCTGTCACATTTGCATCTCCTGTATCTATTTGCTCTGCAATTCCATCAGATAAATTTACTTGACAATTTTCAGTTCCAGTAAATCTGTAAGTTACTGCTATCTCATTATCAACACCCTTATTTTTGTCTGTTATTGCTGTACTTGCTATTCTCACATAACAAGCATCATCTATAGGGAACTCTTTTCTTTGATTTCCATAAGACCAGTCACTATCATTTCCTGCGGAATATGCTATAGTAGTTTCAGTAGTATAAGAAGCATCAAAGAAACCCTTCTTTTCCTCTTCTGTTTCTTGCATCTGCTCATTCTCTGAATTGGATTTGTTTTCTTCTCCTGTACTTCCACAAGCAGTAAAAGAAAAAATAGACAATATCACACCCACAGCAAACAACATTTTAAATCTTTTGTTTTTCATAACTTATCCTCCAGTTTATTTATAAATTTGAAAATACTTTTTCTATACTGCCTTCTCCTATATCATACCATACATCCAATACATCAGGTCGATATGATTTTCCGGAGTATTTCAGTTCAATAGTACCACTAACATTTTTACCCAATTTTATACTTTCTGCCCAGATATCCTCCATTGCTTTGTATTCTCCCCTGTTCAAATCAGAATCCATAGATACAATGTTTGCAAGAGAATTGTTCCCATTAAAACGGTCTGCTATGATATGTCCCCTATCATCATTAACCTTTTCATATCCTCTTCCGATTTCTGAAAGGGTATTCTGAATTACTTTTCTCGGTCTATCCGCATCTTTTAATGTTAATTCATCAAAAGTAACTTTTACTATTCTTCCATAGTCATCTGTTTGGTAAACTACTGTACCTAACTTATATGTAATATTAGGGACTAACTCATCATTGATACGATATACAATTCCTGTAGCATCTGTCCTACATATTTTTGCAGTATCACTTGTACCTAACCTAAATATTGAATTGGGTGGTAATGTACCTTTTGCAATTTGAGCTATCTGCTCTGCTGTTGCATTAACAATTTGTTTACCAGCAACATCAAATAATTCAATTTTCGTACTTGTCGCTGTTTCATTTAATACATATATACCTTTTTTTCCAATATACGCTTTCCCAAGCTCATTTCCAGCTTCATCAAGTACCGTTCCATCCAGTGCAATCTTGCCTACTTTACCACTTGACATTGCCAGGTTCTTTGGCAATTTGAAATTTTTATGCATTACGGACAATACGGAAGTAACCGCTCCCCACATATATCCGTCTGCAAATCCTTCTATCGCATATTTCTTAATTGCTGCTTCTGCATTATTCCCTGTTTTATCTGCTTCAAGAGCCACTCTAATAGCAGCTTCCATTGAGCCACCAATAAGCGCATCACGAGTTACCTTTATCGGCGAAGCAAACAAGAAATACGTTGAATGTAAATAGTGCTGTACAATACCAGTTGCTATAATTATTGTTGTTCCTACCGCAAACTTTCCAATCACAGCAGCCCAGTCAATTTCATATTCAGAAAAATCATCAGGAAGTTGTGCTAATATTTCTTCTTCCACATCTTCACTAATAGTAACCTCTATTATATATGCTTCGCTAATAACATTTTCATCAATGATATACTCATATATTCCATCCTCATATATTAAATTCTCTGTAATATACGATTCATCTAAGTATTTTTCATCAATGGTGCTTTCTGCAATAATCTGTTCCTTAATTACGCCTTCTTCTACATACACATTACTACTGCTCGAACGTTTATCAGTATCGCTACCACATCCTACCAACGACTGTATGCATAAAGCAAAAACCAATAATAAGGAACATAGCCTTTTCATTTTATATCTCATGTTTTTTCCCTATTCGATAATTAGTGTGACTGATTCTTCTCCATCAATTATCACATTTTTGTTATATACATGCTTATTTATTATTGTAAGTAAATTGATAATATCTTTCGCATCATTACTTGCAAATTCTAAACAGCATACATCATTATCTTTAATATTTTCTTTTTCATAAAAGTCAGAAACAAATACACCAAACTTATCTAATATATCCTCTAGCGGATATTGAGATATATATGATGCATCATTTCCTTCTCCAAGTTCTGGTTCTTGTATAAATGAAAGCGTCACAAAAAACAGATTATCCTTCCTATATATTCCATCATTCAATTTTTCATAATTACCATCTTGATATTTATTAGCTTCTAAATATTTTATTTCCTTCATATTCTTTTCCTCGTATTATAAGAATAATATACATGATGTCCGTTAAAACGTACTTTTGTATCAAAATGCACTAAGAAATAAAAATACGCAATAATATGGCTATTTTAATTTTACTACTACAATTTCCTTTCCACAACAATTTTTCAGCTTTTATGTTAAGTTACGAATTTTCTGTCACAAACAATTCTTTCTCTTACTTACATCAAAAAACAGCATATTTGTATATAACTTCCTTTACAAATACGCTGTTTTACTGATACTAATTTTATTATTAAAATGTGTGATATAAATTCCTTAGACCAATGGAGTATGCTCTCTTACGATTTCCACCATATCATCAAGTCTCTGTCTGTCACGAATCATCCTATGATTCACTTGGAATCATCTGAAAATATTTCAGTGCCCAAACAATAGCCTCTTCCTTCTCCTTAGGACACTTAGGCTGTCTGGCTTCATCTGACTTAGGTTTATTGTAATTCTCACGCTCTATGATTCCATACTTAGCCTTAACCTGCGCAATATACAGATTAGAAACCTTCATTCCATCATTGTGCTCCGCCACATAAGACTTAATCTCCTCATAAGTCGCCTTACTCTCTGCCGCAGTAATATCTAACTCATCCATATCAACAGTCACATTCACATGATGCTTCGCTTCATGAAGTTTGGACAATAAACACACCGTCTCAATATTCGCTGTCCACGGGAACTGGTCAACGGGTACGGCCTTTTCTACCTGATAGCCGCAGTCTAAGAACATTTCCAAATCACGAACAAGGCTTGTGGGCTTACAGGAAATATAAATCAGGCGTTCTACGCCATAATCTATAATTTTCTTTAAGGCCTTCGGATGAACACCGTCACGCGGCGGGTCAAGAATGATAAAATCCGGTTTTTCTTCTATGGTATCCAATACCTTGAGTACGTCTCCAGCAATGAATTCACAGTTATCCAGACCGTTAAGTGCGGCATTTTCTTTTGCCGCTTCCACCGCCTCTTCCACAATTTCAACACCGATGACCTTTTTGGCAACCGGTGCAATCATCTGTGCAATCGTTCCGGTTCCGCTGTATAAGTCAAATACCGTTTTTTCTCCTTTTCCCAGGTCTCCGATAAATTCACGTGCTGTCTGATATAATACTTCCGCACCGAGACTGTTTGTCTGGAAAAAGGAAAATTGTGATATCTTAAATTTTAAACCAAGTAATTCTTCCGTAATATATTCTTTTCCGTATAAAAGATGAGTCTCATCGCTCTGTACCACATCCGCAAGCGAATCATTTACCGTATGAAGAATACCTGCTATTTTCCCTTTTAGAGGCAGGGATAAGAGCATTTCCACATATGGCATAAGGTCAGTCTTTAACTGTGAGGTTGTAATCAATGCAACAAGAATTTCACCTGTTTTTGCAGCTTTGCGCACCAGTAAATGGCGCAAAAATCCCGTATGCTGCATACGGTGGTAATGCGCAAAACCCTTATTAGAAAAATAATCACAGGTTGCAGTCAAAATACTGCGGTAATCTTCGTCACAAATCCGGCAATCGGATACGGTCAGAATATCATAAAAGCTGCCGCGCTTATGTAGGCCGAGTGCCAATGGTCCGTCCTTATAAGAATCTCCGAATGTAAACTCCATTTTATTACGGTATCCATGAGATACCGGGCTATGCTTAATGGGCAAAAAGGTATACGGCTGTTCCTGCCTGCAAAGAACACCATCCAGCAATTTTTTTACCTGTTCTTCCTTTAAGGAAGCCTGATCCTCATAGGATAAATGAAGATAGGTGCATCCGCCGCACTCTCCGAAATGAGAGCAGGGAGCTTTTACCTGATTAGATGCAGGCTCCAGAACTTCCATTAAATTTCCTTCTGCTTTTCCCTTTCGTATTTTTTTTACCATAAGAGATATTTTCTGTCCCGGAATCACGTTTTTCACAACACAGTAAGAAGTTTTATGCTCACCGTTTTCCAACGTTTCATCTACCCGCACAATCCCTTTATTCGGAAAATCTACCCGCTGTACAATACCTGTAATAATCTGTCCTTTTTTCATATTTCCTCTAATTCTGCCGACAATGGCGGCTTTATAATCATGGTTCAAAGAATAAAAACCTGCACCTCTCAGCGCACCAAAAAAGAGCGGAATACGACTATCCCGCTCTAAAGAAAAACATTGTAACAGCAGAAATTATTCTGCATCAGACTCCTCTTCCTTTTCTTCACAAGGAACAGGAACAGGGATATCCTCATCCTCTTCATCTTCAAAGAAGTCATCATCAAAATCATCTTCATAATCATCATCAAAGTCTTCAAGATAGCAAGGCTTTAAATAACGGTATACCGCATAAGCAACACCTGCAATAATGGCTATAACTGCTAAAACACCAAGTACACAAGCAACAACATTACATTTCTTTTCTTTTTTCATAGCTTCTCCTTTGCTGAACTTTAATAACTCTATTAATTCATCGATTTTGTTCATGATGGTATCCTTTCTGAAAAATACATTTTATGTGTTATTATCATACCACTTTTTTCACAATTTTACTACTTAAAATTGTGAAATCTTAATCAACTTTTTTCAATTTTGCAAAAGCAGCATACATAACCTTCTGTCCGGCAGAATCAAATTGTACGGTTACCTGATAATCACGCGGTCCTTTTTCTATTGCTGTAACCGTTCCTAAACCGTATTTTATATGACTCACTCTGTCACCCACACCGTATAACAGAGGCTCTCCTGCAGCTACTCCCTTTTGCAGTGCACCGGCTCCCTTTGTAATAAACGGCTGGTTTTCAAGTTCTGTTTTTTTCGGACGTACTATTGCTTTCGGCTTTGCATATACCGCATTAACAGGACGTGTTGCACCGAGTCCTGCCGATAAAGAAGATACTCCTTCTGTTGAAAACGGCTTAGATTTAAATGACAGCTTCTGCGGTGAATCCTCTTCATAAAAATCAAAATCACGCGGTCTGCCGCTGAGAGGTCTGTTATCCATTAAGGCTTCATCTATCTCACGAACAAATCGGCTGACCGGATTATACTGCATTTCACCACGCAGCATTCTTGCACGTGCACAGGAAATTGTCAAAATTTTTCTTGCGCGCGTAATACCAACATAGGCAAGTCTTCTTTCCTCTTCAATCGCTGTAGGATCCGTATCTGTAATTGCCATATAGCTTGGGAATAATCCATCTTCTACACCGGCAAGATACACACGGTCAAATTCAAGTCCTTTTGCCGCATGCAAAGTTAGCAGCAATACTCTGTCCGGATTATCTTCCATTCTGTCAATATCCGCAACTAAGGCAACCTCTTCCAAAAATCCGCTCAAGGTCGGTTCCTCTGCCGTTTCTTCATAAATTACTACTTTACTGATTAATTCATTGATATTTTCAATTCTTTCTTCCGCATCTTCTTCTCCGGATTCCTGTAAGTCTTTTATATATCCGGTAGAATCTAAAACATCTTTTACAAGTTCTTCTAAACTGTAAAACTCCTTTTTACCGCGGAATGCACGAATCATGGTCACAAACGGCTCCAGCTTCAGCGCGCTTTTCCCGATGGAAGGAATATGTTCTGCAATTTCCAGCGCATCATAAAAGCTCATCATATTTGCATCTGCAAAAGCCTGAACCTTAGAGATAGTTGTATTTCCGATACCACGCTTCGGAATATTGATAATTCGTTTTACGGAGAGGTCATCAACAGCATTATCAATTGTTTTTAAGTATGCCAATATATCTTTAATTTCTTTACGCGCATAGAAATTAATGCTTCCAATCACATCATAGGGCACACCGGCTTTCACAAACTGCTCCTCTAAAAGACGGGACTGTGCATTTGTACGATATAAAACAGCATTCTGTCCGTATTCCGCTTCGTTATTCCTCTTTGCTTTTATTATATCCGACACAACATATTCTGCTTCCTCGTATGCTGTATCAAACTGTCTGAAATGGATGCGCTCTCCTTCTTCATTTTCCGTCCAGAGTGCTTTTTCCTTTCTGGCAGTATTATTACGAATTACACAATTTGCGGCTTCCAGTATTTTTTTAGTGGAACGGTAATTCTGCTCCAATTTAATAACCTTTGCCTCCGGAAATACTTTTTCAAAATCAAGTATATTATGAATATTCGCTCCCCGAAATTTATAAATGGATTGGTCATCGTCCCCGACAACACAAAGATTCCGATATTTTCCTGCCAAAAGATGAATCAGTTCAAATTGTGCGGTATTCGTATCCTGATACTCATCCACCATAATATACCGAAAGCGTTCCTGATAATTTAAAAGAACCTCCGGGTATGCTTTGAAAAGCTCTATTGTTTTTACAATAATATCATCAAAATCGAGAGCATTATTATTTTTTAGGGCTTTCTGATATTCTTCATAAGCAACTGCAATTTTCTGTTTGCTGTAATCTCCGATTGTATTTTGATAAAATTCCTTCGGACCAATCAATTCATCCTTTGCAGAGGAAATCGCACTTAAAATACTTCTTTCCTTATACACCTTCGTATCGATTTCCAGACGTTTACATACCTCTTTCATCAATGATTTCTGGTCATCCGTATCATAAATTGAAAAATTTGTGCTATAACCCAATAAATCTATATGTCTTCTTAATATACGCACACAGGCGGAATGGAAGGTTGAAACCCATATCTGTTCAGCTCCGAATCCAATCAGGCTGTTTACTCTCTCTCTCATCTCCCCTGCCGCTTTATTGGTAAACGTTATTGCTAATATATTCCACGGGTTTACACCGTTATTTTCAATTAAATAGGCGATTCGGTGTGTCAACACACGGGTTTTTCCCGAACCGGCACCTGCAAGTAATAAAACCGGTCCTTCTGTTTCATAGACCGCTTCCTTCTGTCTGTCATTTAAGGTATCATAAATACTCATAAAACTACCCTTTCATCTGAATGCCGGAGCACTCTGCTTTTTCATAATAAAGGCTGCCTGATAATTCCAGACAGCCCTTCAATCATAATCCAACGATTTATATTGGTCAATGACTTACCCCAATTTTGTTCCGCAGTTACTGCAAAATTTGGCTCCGTTAGTCGGCGTGCCGCAATTCGGGCAGAACTTTGCCCTCTGCATAGGAGATGACTGGTTATTCTGCATCTGCTGTACCATTTGCTGTCCCATTGCCATTCCCATTTGAATGCCGACCATATCACCCGCAACAGAGGAACCACCGCCAAGCTGCCCCTTGCTCATGGCATCGGAAACCGCCATCTGCTGATATTTGTTCATATCGGAAACCATAGCCTGGGCTGCAGCCTTCTCCTGCATTTTCTTGATTTCTTCCGGATAAGAAAAGCTTTCGATGTTAAAATCAGTAATGGAAATACCGATTTTGCGCATATCCATATCCAAATCAGAGCAGATACCGTCAGCAATTTTAGCTGCGTCCATCTGCAGATTAAACATATCACGGCCTTCTTTGCCAATCCAACTCATAAGAAGTTGATCCAGGTTTGAAATAATACGTTCTTTCACATCCGCAACCGTATATGTCTGTCTGATACCTGCAAGTTTCTCAATCAAAACATCATGCTCTGCAATCTTGCAGCTGAATGTACCGAATGCACGAATAGGCATACCTCCCGGAAGTCCCGGTGCCGGCAGATTGATGGCATTCTTCGTGCCCCACTTTACAAGAAGTTCTTTTGTATTGATAAACAGAACTTCTGCACGTAACGGATTATTAAAACCAAACTTAAAGCTTTTTAATGTAGATAAAAAAGGAATAATCTCAGAATCCACATCAAAGCTTCCTTCATCTTCAAAAATACCTTCTATACGGCCATTGTATAAGAAAATTGCATCCTGGCCCGGACGAATAATCAGCTTAGAGCCCTTTTTAATCTCTTTATTCTGCCATTTCCAAAACAGAACACTGTCACTGGCTTCCGGCCATTCTATTACATTGGCAAGCTGGTTTGAAAAAAGTCCCATTATGTATTCCTCCTGCTACAGCTTCTTATTTGCCTAAAGATGCCTTTAATGCTGCTAATTCATCATCTACACTTGAGGAAGCTGTATTCGTTTCATATTTTGCAGCCAATGTATCTACATCATCTTTACCGGTATCCAGTTCTGCCATGGCATCCGCCTCATCTGTCATGCGGTTAATTTTCTCTTCCATACGGTCAAAAGCCGCCATTGTACTGCCTGCCTTATCTGCACTTGCACCCAGCTTATTAATCTTCTGTTGTGCTTCCGCAACCTTAACCTTTGCTTTTAATGTATCTCTCTTTGCCTTCATGGCTGCAATATCATCTTCCAGCTTAGAATGAAGTTCCTTCATCTTAGCTGCATTTGCATTTGCTGCATCCAGATTTTTCTGTAAAACAGTAAGATTTTCTGTTAATTCACCCTTCTTTGTCAGGAACTTACGTGCATCATCATCATTTCCCGCATTCACAGCTTTTACAGCGTATTCTTCCATCTTCTTAATTTCTTCGTTACATTCATCCACCTTGCGCTGAGCACTCTTAGCCTCTGCAATAACGGATGCTGTTTCTGCCTTTACCTCAGCATAATCGTTTTCCAAATTTCTTAAATACTGATCAATCATTTTTTCCGGATCTTCACACTTATCCAAAAGTGCGTTCACATTTGAAGCCATAATATCCTTAAATCTGGTTAAAATTCCCATTTTTCCTCCTTCTGTCGTGCATTCACGACCGCAAATGTATTTGCGACTATACGAAAGATATTATAGCGTAGATTCACTCTGATGTCGATAGCTCATATGGTAAATATCATTAACTTTTTCTTATTTTTTTAAAAAAATTTTTTTCTTTTTTTATAAAAAGTTATTCTGTTTTTGCTGCTTTCTTTGCATATATGGTCGTAACAAGTTCTTCATACGGAACCGTTTCTTCCAACTGTCCGGCATCCCTTAGAATATCCTGAAGAAGTGTAAAGGCTTCTTCTTCAAATACAAGATTTTCCTTCCATGTATCCTGAGACAGATACCGTTCAATAATCATAGCGGCATCTTTAATATCCGTTTCCTCAAACTGTGGGGCAATTGTCTGTGCGATTTCTTCAGAAGTATGAGAATTCACATAATCCATTCCTCTTTGTAATGCATTCGTAAACGCTTGAATCACTTCTCCGTTTTCCGCCATATAACTCTTTTTTGCAGAAAATGCCGTATACGGAACATAACCGGATTCTTCACCGATTGAAGCAACAACATAACCATCACCTTTTATCTCAAGTGCAGTGGCATGCGGCTCAAATTCAACCGTATAATCCCCCTGGCCGCCACTGAAGGCTGCTGCTGTTGAGCCAAAATCAATGCTCTGATCAATAATTAAATCTGTCTTAGGGTCAATATTATGCTTTTTCAGCACATATTCAAAAACCATTT
Source organism: Lachnospiraceae bacterium (assembly GCA_016294075.1). Taxonomy (GTDB): domain Bacteria; phylum Bacillota; class Clostridia; order Lachnospirales; family Lachnospiraceae; genus RGIG8767. Next base: position 13,540 of record JAEDCQ010000013.1, read on the forward strand.
CCGGCATACCGCCTGCCCTTCCGCCAAGTATGGATGTTCCTTTGATGGAATCCCATGAAAATGCATCGTTTTCTGTTCTGGCAACCAGAAAATTACCTGCCCTCTGCGTCAGTTGTGCAAAGTTTACCGCATAATCCCCCATATCTCCCTGATAAGTATAAACAGTAGTCTCCGGTCCCATAAATCCAATGTCAGCTTCACCGGTCAATAAAGCTGTCATCGTTTTATCCGCGCCAAAGCCGGTTACAAGTGTTAAATCAATTCCTTCTTCTTCAAAATACCCCAGCTCGATTGCTGCATACATAGGTGCATAAAACAGAGAATGTGCCACCTCATTTAGAATAACAGGTGTCATCTCTGTATTTTTCTCTTTTCCGCAACCAAGAAGCATTCCTGCCATCATGGATGTCAACAGTACGAAGGTACAAAAAAATACCATCAGTTTCTTTTTCATAAAAAACCTCCTACAAGACTGATGGTATATTATACGGTATTATTCTGTTTTTGGTTCCTTCTTTTTGTTTTTTTGTACAGGCTGCGGAGTATGTTTCAATCGATATCCGTCTATCAACTTTTCAATTAACAATCGCTTAACATATACATCAAATCCAAGTTGAACAACAAGAGAGAACAATACAAAGAACTCCCTGTCATCCTCGGGAGCGTCCTTAAACATAACCTGCGCATGCTCAATTTTCTTTGAAATATCTTCTTTAACGGACTCCTTTTGAACATCTTCTATATTAAAGAGCTCTTTATAAATACTTTCCAGATTAAATTCTTCCTTAGAATTAAAATACCGTTCGGTAATCGGTTTTAAAAGTTCATGAATATCATTAAAGGACAAAACCCCCTTAAAATAATAAATCATAATCAAAATCATCATATGCTCTTTAGAATATTTTTTCTTAAGCGGAGACGGCAGAAGATCATTTTTAGCATAATTATTTATCATCGTTTTGGTAAGTATTTTATCTTCACCGGGATTACGCGTCGTTGCCTGAAGCTTTTCATCCATAAAGGTTGTAACCTGATCCATATATAAATCAATGTTCGGGATATCCTCAAAACGGATGTAGGAAATCCTTTCTAAGCTTTCCATTATGCTATTCATTAAATCTTCTGTTGAAATTGTCATTTTTTCACCACACTTATCTCATCAGTTTGTCATTTACCTCTACATTATATAGTATTTAAAACTACATAGCAAGATAAAGTTTATTCTTCTTTACTTTAAAACTTTAGTATGTTAAAATATCAATGTATTAATGTAAAAGGAAATAAATTAAGGAATGAAAGGTTGGTAGATACTGAATGAACAAAAAGATTCGCACGGATGCCGTTGACCATTTATTCAATGCAATACTATCCTTGGAAAATAAGGAAGAATGTTACAACTTTTTTGAAGATTTATGTACCGTAAATGAATTACTGTCACTTTCACAAAGATTTGAAGTTGCCACTATGCTTCGTGAGCGTAAGACTTATCTTGAAATTGCCGAAAAAACGGGTGCATCTACTGCAACAATCAGCCGTGTCAACCGTTCACTCAACTATGGTACCGACGGATATGAGCTTATATTTAAAAGAATGGAAGAATAGGTTTCCCTATTCTTCCACTTTTTTTTCTTCATTTAAACTATTCATTTTGCAATTTCCCTGGAAAACAGCGGTTTCATCAACAGTAAGACTTCCGGTCTGAATATCACCGAATAATTTTCCTGCTGAAACAAGCTCTGTTTTTCCGCTTGCATAAATATTGCCTTTAACGGTTCCGCTGATTTTTACATCCGCTCCCGTAATATTTCCGTTCACAATACCGTCCGTTGCAATAACCACAACACCTTCTGTTGTTATATCTCCGTTTACGGTACCATCAATTCTCATGGAAGCAGATGACTTTAAGATTCCTTCCACTACTGTACCTGCTCCTATTATTGTGCTTTCTCCGTTGATAAACTGATTATTCTTTTTCAATTCTCTTTCTCCTTTTTCTGTTATCCGTTAATTTCCAAGACATCGGTCGGTTCAATATAATCTCCGTCCTTCATAATCTGATATGCCATAATGTCAGCAAATTCATTGTCGTCATCCTCTTCCATTTCATATAAAAGGGTGCCACGGACAACTTCATCACCTTCATTTACCTTTGGTGTCGTACCGCTGCGGTATACAGAGATATAACCATTTCCATGATCAACAAATACCTGATATCCGTATTTATTATCCTCACTCATATAACTTACCACACCTGCACCGGATGCTACAACACTAATTCCTTCTGAGGCATCAAACAAAATCATCGGTCTTGTTACCTCACCCTCATCCAATTCCAGTGTTTCCTCTGTTTCTTCCATATCAGCAGTTCCCGATAAAGGAAATCCCGTTGGCATATTTTTTTCTTCCTGTACTTTTTCCGCATCCACCTTTTCGTTTACGGTTTTACTTAATATAGATACCTTTTCCAGCAATTGTTCATTTTCCTGCTGTAAAAGAGCATATTCTTCATTAAGCTTATCCAGCTTTCCCGCCATAACAGTTTCCCTGCTCATAATAATCGTATTATGATAGGACGTAAAACCAATATAACCAATCAGCACAAGAAACAAGATAATTGTAACGGTTTTTAAGAAATTGATTCTTGCTCTCGAATACTTATATCGCTTTGTTTTTTCAACAGGTGAATCGGAAAGAATCAGAAGAACATAATTTGTTTTTTTTCTCTTCTTTTTTTTCCCTCTCTGCAATTTTTAACCTCCCTGCAAAAATATTATTCTCCAGCCCAATGATTATACCAAATTTATCCAATTTATTCAATTCAAAAAAAGCGCAAATATTGTTTAAACAATTCTTCTATAATATACCATTTATCTGCCATATTTTTGAAATACAACTTTACTTTTTTTAGGCTCTATGTTATTCTAAACATGTTGTAAATACAACGTTATATTTATTTTTGGAGGACTTTGCAATGAACAAAGGTACAGTAAAATGGTTTAACAACCAAAAAGGTTACGGATTTATCTGTGATGAAGAAGGAAATGATGTATTCGTACACTACTCCGGACTTAACATGGAAGGCTTCAAGTCTTTAGATGAAGGCGCTGCTGTTGAATTCGAAGTTGTTAACGGAGAAAAAGGACCTCAGGCAGTAAACGTAACAAAATTATAATAAGAGACGTCTCTTATTAAGTCTCATTCATCCGATGTGCCTGTTCTATAAATAATAAAGGATTATCAAGCAGTCTTTTTTCTTTGTATGAATTTGTGGTAATTAATGAATGAAAGCAACGGATGTCACGCTTTGCGAGTCATCTTTATTTTAAAAAGAGCCAATCGTATGATTGGTTCTTTTTATTTTATCTATAATTATATCTATGAATGATTTTTAAAATATGAAAGCACTTTTTCAAATTCCAGAGGACCTCCAAAAAGTGATAATGCACTTCCTATGGTTGCATCCAATCTGCCGTTTCCTTTTTCAAACAGCTCATCGAGGTCGGAAAATGAGTGGATTCCCCCAGCATATGTAATCGGAATCTGTTCAAATGAGCCTAAAAATTTTGCAAGATTCCCGTCAATTCCATTCATTTTTCCTTCAACATCTACTGCATGAATCAGAAATTCATCAGAAAAACTTGCAAGAAGGCTTAAATTTTCATAATTTAACACAAAATCAGTATCTTTTTGCCACCTGTCGGTTACAATAATATATTCTCCGTTTTTCATACGACAGCTCAGATCCAATACAAGATGTTCTTTGCCGACTGTCCGTTTCATTTTTTCTAAATTATCGAATTGTATTTTACCGTTTTGAAATACATATGAGGTCACAATTACATGACTGGCACCTGCTTTTATAAATTCTTCGGCATTCGTTTCATTTATTCCGCCGCCAATCTGCATACCGTCCGGATATGCTTTCAGAGCATTTAATGCCTGCAGCTTTGTAGCTTCATAATAATCTGTTCCTTCTTTATTTAATAAAATGATATGTCCACCGGATAACAGATGTTCTTTATATAAAGCTGCAAAATAGTCTGCATCTTCTGCTGCAACATAATTTTCCTGTGCCCTGTTTCCCTCATCGCGAAGGCTGGCACCTACAATCTGTTTTACTTTTCCGTTATGAATATCAATACATGGTCGAAATTTCATCTTTAATTCATCCCCATCTTCTTTTATTGACTTAAGGATGACTCAAAAAACGTGACATCCTTTGTTTTATGTAGTTGGTGTTTTACGTATTTGATATTTAATAATTTCTCAGATTAAAATTAAAAATACAAATTTATTATACAGCAAAATGATGTTGAATAAAATTATTATTTTCGTTTCATACTAACAATGAAATCTATAAAAAATAGCGTTAACTACGCAGATTGGAGTATGTTATGAAAATATTTAGAAAAGCAACTGTTATTTTAGTTCTCGCACTTGTACTTTCTTCCTTTACAACAGGATGCGCCGGCTGCGGCAACAATAATAATCCGAATACAAACGATATGGTTGAAAGTACACCTGCCGGAACAGATGAAGGAATCCTTAATGATGAAAATGCATTTACATCAGAAACACCAAACAATGTTTCTGACAACGGCATTCAAAACAACGGTGGAAACGGTAATACAGATAATATTACCAATAATGCTAACGGCGTTGTAGATAACAACGGAAACAGAGTAGACGAAAACGGTAATGTTGTTGATGATGCAGGCAATATCATCAGCGATGCAGGAGACGTTGTCGGTGATGCCGTAAACAATGTCGGCAATGCAGCAAAAGATGTTGTTGACGGTGTAGGTAACGGTGTTCGTGATTTAACACGATAGTAAAATGTAGTGTATTCCTTTGATATTCGAAAACGCTCAATTATTAAATCTCCTTTAATAATTGAGCGTTTGTTTTATACACCTTTTTCCACTATTATTCCATCATGATATGCTTTTAACAAATCTTCCAATTGCTTAATGCTCGTACGAAGTTCTATACCGATGTCCGTTTCTGACACACAGATTCTGTTCTGTGCCGTTTCAACAATAATGGAATCCGAAAAGATATCCGACTCATTTCGGATTGCAGACTCGGCGGATTCAAACAATTCATGTGCCACAAGTCGCATTCCATGCGAATTGGCAACCAAAGTATAGCCGGCTATTCCTGTTTTATCCTGGTATGCCTTTGAAAAGCCTCCGTCGATAATCAGAAGCTTGCCCTTACATTTTATCGGCGTTTCACCTTTTTTTAATTCTACCGGCACATGACCGTTAATAATATGGGAGGTTTCCGTATTTAAACCGAATTCCTTCAAGATATGGTTCAGTACATCCTCATTATCCATCAGACGATAATAGCTGTTTTTCTTTTCTTTATGCGTCTCTTTATCTTCCACAAAATAACGTTCAAAGGTTGTCATTTTATCCTTGCCAAACACCGGTGAATTCGGTCCTGCCCAGATATACCAGATTATATCCTGCCCCTTTAATTTTTCAGTCTTATCCTGAGAGTAATACCCCTTTCTCGCATAGTTGTCCAATACATCATACAATGCTTTTCCCGCATATTCTTTTCCGTAAACGGATACCGTATTAAAATTCCCTTCCTCATCCATTGGTACACAACCATGATACAACAAATTGGAATTATGTACCTTATATAAGCTTCCCTTAGAAAAAAGGAATTTAACATGACGCTGCAGCTTCTCACTATGTCTGAAGGCATCCTTTAACCGGATCATAACAGCTTCTTCTTCCTCCGTAAGCTTATACGGATTGGCAGGGTCAACAGTCGGAAACTCCGTATCTAACATCGGATATTCTTTCCCATATATAACAACTGTTTTTTTATCATAATCAATCTTATCAAGAAGCAGTCTGTCTTCCATTTCAAATTCCGGTCTGCGTAATATCAGTTGTCCCTCCAGTTTAAACTGCAGAACGGAAATTGCTTTATGGATTTTCATATCCATATCCAAATCTTTTGTGTTGTAATCATCACTATATTTTATTGCAAAACGGTCACAATTCACATTCTCATAAGTCTTTAATGCAAATGTCACCAAAGGAATCAGATTAATGCCGTATCCCTCTTCTATTGTATCAAGATTACCGTAGCGTGCCGCGATACGGATAACGGTGGCAATGCAGGCAAGATGACCGCTTGCAGCTCCCATCCAGACAACATCATGATTTCCCCATTGTATATCGACTGAATGGTAATTCGTCAGTGTGTCCATGATGATATGAGGGCCCTTTCCCCTATCATAAATATCTCCGACAATATGCAGATGATCCACAACCATCCTTTGAATCAGATAACAAAGTGCCGTTATAAAATCAGGTGCACGTCCGATTTTAATAATGGTATCAATAATACCATTATAATATGCTTCCTTATCCTGTACTTCTTCCTTTTCCGTAATCAATTCTTCAATAACATATGCAAAATCCTTCGGAAGTGCCTTTCTTACCTTTGAGCGCGTATACTTGGAAGAAACACGTTTTGTCATTTGTACAAGACGATGCAGAGTAATCTTATACCAGTCTTCCAGATTATCTTCTTCCTCCTGAATAATTTCCAATTTTTCTACAGGATAATAAATTAATGTGGCAAGACTTTTTTTATCTTTCAGACTCAGTGTATTGCCAAATTCTTCATCAATTTTTCTGCGCACGGAGCCGGAGCCGTTTTTGAGCACATGATTAAATTGCTCATATTCACCGTGTATATCAGTCAGAAAATGCTCTGTTCCTTTCGGAAGATTTAAAATTGCTTCCAGATTAATAATTTCCGTGGATGCCGAAGCAATTGTCGGAAACTGCTTTGCCAATCCTTTCAGATACACTAATTCCATATTATCCATGTTATTTTTCTCCTTTTATACCATTTAAAAGAAAAGGACATATCCTGTCACTTCTGCCTTTTTGAAAAGAAAAACCTACATAGCACTGTCAATAACATCTGCCATTGTATAAAAGCCCGCTTTTTTACCATTTAAAAACTTAGCGGCCGCAACAGCACCCTTCCCAAAAATAGCACGTGAATATGCAGTATGGGAAAATGTAATCACTTCATCTGTTCCGGCAAAAATCACATCATGTTCACCAACAATCGTGCCTCCGCGCACTGCTGAGATTCCGATTTCCTTTTCGGGACGTTTTTCTCTTCTCATACTTCTATCATACACATATTCATAGCTATTATCAAATACTTCATTAATACTGTCTGCCAAGGCAATCGCTGTTCCGCTCGGAGCATCCAGTTTCTGATTATGATGTTTCTCCACAATCTCAATGTCATAGCCTGCAGGTGCAAAAACGGTCGAAGCTTCTTTTAACAGCTTAAGTAACACATTAATGCCTAATGACATATTTGCCGATTTTAATACTGCCGTCTTTTTGGAGGCTTCTTCCACTTTTTTCAACTGTTCCTCTGAAAGACCTGTGGAACACAGTACGCAGGGCATCTGACTTCGTTCGCAGAAAGAAAGCAGACTGTCTACTGCTTTTGCAGATGCAAAATCTATCACAACATCCGCTTCAACATCACAATCATCAATATTTGAAAATACCGGAAAAGAATTCTTCACAGAATCGTTTAAATCAATTCCGGCTACAATCTTTGCATCCGCATCATTCCCAACAAGTCCGGCAATAACCTGACCCATACGGCCGTTACATCCATGCATAATTATTCTTGTCATTTTTCCCTCACATTCTGCCGCGCCGGGCGGCTTTTTGCTTTAACTTACTATCGCAGGAACACATGCTGTATTCCTGCGATAAAATCTTTACTATTTTAATATCCCGTAATCCTTCATGGCTTTTTCTAATCTTGCGGCATTCGCATCTTCCATAACCGTAAGAGGACGTCTTAATGTACCTCCCATCATTCCCATAAGATGAAGTGCTTTCTTAACAGGAATAGGATTCACTTCACAGAACAGTGCCTCAATAAGTGAGATTGCCTCTAACTGCATTTTGCAGCTTCCTTCCACATCACCTTCAAAGAATTTTGCACAGATATCATGTGTCTGAGCCGGTGCTACATTAGATAAAACAGAAATAACACCTTTTCCACCAAGTGATAATAAAGGAACAATCTGGTCATCATTGCCCGAATACAAATCCACTTTTCCGCCTGCAATGGACATCAGCTTTGCAACCTGGGAAATATTTCCTGTTGCATCCTTTACACCCACGATATTTTCAACTTCCGTGCAGAGCTTTACAACCGTTTCCGGTAAAATATTAACCCCTCCGGTTCTTCCCGGAATATTATAAAGAATCATAGGCACCTTAACAGAATCCGCAACCATTTTAAAATGTTCAAAAAGGCCCTTCTGTGTTGCCTTATTATAATAAGGTGTTACAACTAAAATACCGTCAACCCCTGCTTTTTCTGCCTCCTGTGACAGATAAATGGCAGTTTCGGTACAATTCGAACCTGTTCCGGCAACAACCGGTATTCTTCCGTTTACACATTTTACGCAGTAACGGATTACATCCAAATGCTCCTCATGACTGAGTGTAGAAGCTTCTCCCGTTGTACCGCATACAATAATTGCATCCGTACCGTTTGAAATCTGATACTCAATGTTTTTTGCAAAGGTTTCGTAATCAACCTCTCCGTTTTCTTTAAATGGTGTTACAATTGCTACACCTGCTCCTGTAAAAATGGCCATGTTTATTCTCCTCCTTATGGCAAAAAGTATGTAGCGAAGCTTACTGAAACAAAGCGTTTGTGATTTTACCAAAACAACGGCAAATCGCAAAAGCCGTCATATTTGGATAAAAAAAGACCGTGCACAGGGGCGCGGTCTTCTGATTCTTCCAACACTCTCGATAGCTCCCCATCTTAATAAAGATGACAGTCACAAGGCTGTTGACCCTGTGCCCAAGATTCAATCTACAGGAAATCTCCTCTTTCGGCGTTCCTCCCTTTCTCTCTTCTTCCTCTGCGCCTGTCACATCCGAAGAGATACTCTTAATTCACGCGACCTCTACCCTTTATCATTATTAAACACATACTAACACCACTTATTTTATCTGTCAATGCAAAACTACAGCTTTTTATGTAGTAAGCACATGAAATACCTCTTTTCCGTTTTCCTCCGGCAGCTGCATTTCATCTAAAAGCTCTAATTTACTTACACTTACTTCATATGCAACTCTGCGCATCACCTCTTCATCACTGATTTTTTTCATATATTCACGACTTTGGATTCTTCCCCAGATAGCGCATCTTGCGCCTACCGAAAAATGACTTGCAAATCTTGCATTTCTCCCCCAGCAGATACAAGGAATATAATCCGACTTGCCATATGGGCGGTTTACTGCAATTAACAAATCCGCAATTTCCCGTCCGAGCGGTGTTTTTCGATAAATAGGCTCCTTGCAGATAAAACCGTCAAGATAAATCTGATTTGATTTTGCACTCTCTTCTACCTGTTCAATAAATTCTACCTCTCTTGCAAAAACCGAAAGTATAAGACGGTTTTTCTTTTCTTCATGACGGTTATAAGAGCGGAACTGTCCCGTTACCGAAATCATACAGCCCTTGTAATCTTCTTCCACATTTATCAATCGTTCTGATATCATGACCGGAATAACATCCGAAGAATCGCTTAACCTTTCTACTTCTACATCAACCATGTAAAAGCCTTCTCCAAAAATTTCGTGACTGTATGTAAAGTCACTCACAATTGTACCCATTACTACTACCTGATTGTTTTCAATTAACTTATCTGTCATTTTGTTCTCCCTTTCTTTGGATACTCTGTATCCAAACCATAGAATTTTTTCCTCCAATAATACGGCAGGCAATCCTGACCGACGTTTGGTTTATGTATTATCATTTTATGAATCCGAATGAAAAATAGAAGCTTTTGTTATCGCAGGAATCCCGGAATTACAGCATTTTCCGAATATCTGTGCTATTTTTTATTATTTTAAATGATACATTTTGAGAATTATTGCGTTCTAAAAAAGATAGTGCTATACTAAATTGGTTTTTGAATTGATTAAAGATAAGAGGTTTTATATGAAACAAAAAAGAGAAGACATTCGTAATATCGCTATTATTGCTCATGTCGACCACGGTAAAACAACATTGGTTGACGAACTGTTAAAACAAAGTGGTGTATTTCGCGCCAATCAGGAAGTAGCCGAACGTGTTATGGACTCAAACGATATTGAAAGAGAACGTGGTATCACCATCCTTTCAAAAAATACCGCCGTAACCTATAAGAATACAAAAATCAATATTATTGATACTCCGGGGCATGCCGATTTTGGCGGCGAAGTAGAACGTGTCCTTAAAATGGTAAACGGTGTTATTCTTGTTGTTGATGCCTTTGAAGGAGCAATGCCGCAGACAAAATTTGTATTAAAGAAAGCATTGGAATTAAAACTGCCTGTTATCGTATGCATCAACAAGATTGACCGTCCGGAAGCACGTCCCGCAGAAGTTGTCGATGAGGTTCTTGAATTATTCATTGACCTTGAAGCAAATGAAGAACAGTTAGACTGCCCGTTTGTATATGCTTCCGCGAAATCCGGTGTTGCATCCTTAGACCCTGATAAGCCCGGAAAAGACATGGTTCCGCTTTTTGACACTATTTTAGATTACATTCCGGCACCTGTCGGTGACCCGGATGCTGCAACACAGGTGTTAATTTCTACCATTGATTACAACGAATATGTCGGAAGAATCGGTGTCGGAAAAGTTGATAACGGAGTCATCAAGGTAAATCAGGAAGTCGTCATGGTCAACCATCACGAACCAGATAAGATGCGCAAAGTAAAGATATCCAAGTTGTATGAATTTGACGGTTTAAATAAGGTTGAGGTTTCCAGTGCTTCCATTGGTTCCATCGTTGCCATCTCCGGTATTACGGATATTCATATCGGTGATACACTCTGCTCTCCGGAAAATCCGGAAGCAATTCCATTCCAGAAAATATCTGAACCGACAATCGCCATGAACTTTATGGTAAATGACTCTCCGCTCGCCGGACAGGAGGGAAAATACGTTACCAGCCGCCATATCCGTGAAAGACTGTTCCGTGAGCTGAATACAGATGTATCTTTACGTGTAGAAGAGACCGAATCTACCGATGTATTTAAGGTATCCGGCCGCGGCGAGCTTCATCTATCCGTTTTAATTGAAAATATGCGTCGTGAGGGATTTGAATTTGCTGTTTCAAAAGCAGAGGTGCTTTACAAGACAAATGAACGGAATCAGAAATTAGAGCCGATGGAATTGGCTTATATTGATGTTCCGGAAGAATTCTCCGGTTCCGTTATCCAGAAATTATCCAGCCGTAAAGGCGAACTGCAGGGTATGACTTCTATCAGCGGCGGATACACAAGACTGGAGTTCTGTATACCTTCCCGTGGTTTGATCGGATATCGCGGGGAATTTATGACGGACACAAAAGGAAACGGTATTTTAAATACCATTTTTGACGGCTACGGACCATATAAAGGTGATATGATGTATCGAAAACAGGGCTCCCTGATTGCCTTTGAAGCCGGTGAAGCAATTACCTACGGCTTATATAATGCACAGGAAAGAGGAACCTTATTTATAGGACCGGGTGAAAAGGTGTATGCCGGAATGGTAGTCGGCCAGACAGGAAAAACAGAAGATATTGAAATCAATGTATGTAAGAAAAAGCAACTTACCAATACACGTTCTTCCAGCGCGGATGAAGCACTGCGTTTAACACCTCCGAAAATCCTGAGCCTTGAGCAGGCACTTGAATTTATCGATACGGATGAGCTGTTGGAAATAACTCCTGTCAGTCTGCGTATCCGTAAAAAGATATTGGACCCGACACTTCGCAAGCGTGCGAACATGAATCGCGGGTAAGTATTCGTATTATACACAATACAAAAGACTATTGCAAAACAAATCTGCAATAGTCTTTCTTTTTGTTATATATACACAAATATCATATGTTATTTATAGATGTAATAACAACGTAGCCACCTCAAAATATATTAAAAGTGCAATTGCATCCACAATTGTTGTGATAAACGGGCTCGCCATAACGGCAGGGTCAAATCCGATTTTCTTTGCACACATAGGCAGCACACATCCCACAATTTTGGCAATCACAACCACCGAAACCAATGTCAGACATACCACCAAAGCGACGGAAAAACTTACCCTGTCCAAAAGCATTAATTTTGCAAAGTTCGCTACTCCAAGAGTAATACCGCATAATACTGCAACCCGTATTTCCTTAAAAACTACCTTGGGCAAATCCCGGAACTCAATTTCATTCAGAGATAAACCACGAATAATCGTTACGCTTGCCTGTCCTCCGGCATTACCGGCTGTATCCATCAGCATCGGAATAAATGCCGTCAATATCACATATATACTGAGTGCACTTTCAAAAGAAGCTATAATTTTACCTGTAAATGTTGCAGATATCATCAAAAGAAGCAACCACGGAATACGCTTCTTCCATGTTTCCCATACTGTTGTTTTCATATACGGTTTATCTGTCGGAACAATAGCTGCCATCTTTTCGATATCTTCTGTTGCTTCCTGTTCCATAATATCCACAACATCATCGACCGTGATAATACCGACAAGCCGATTCTCATTGTCAACAACAGGCATCGCCGTAAAGTCATATTTTTTAAATTGTCTTGCTACTTCCTCCTGATCCATCAGAGTCGTTAAGGAAATAACATTTTCATGCATGATATCGCCGATTATTTCATCCGGCGGGCTTAATAATAAGTACCGTAAAGCTACTGTACCAAGTAATGTCCTTCTGCTGTCCAATACATAACAGATATTAATTGTTTCACTATCCAGACCAACATTCCGAATACGCTGGATTGCCTGCTCTACTGTCAGGTTTTCTTTTAAATCCACGTATTCCACTGTCATGATGCTTCCCGCTGAATCCTCCGGATAACGAAGAAGCTGGTTAATATCCCTGCGTGTTTCCGGACTTGCTGCCGCCAACAGCTTTTTAACAATATTGGCCGGCATTTCCTCTAATAAGTCTGTTGCATCATCCGCCATCAGGTTGTCGATAATATCTGCGGCATCCCTTTCTGACAGGGAAATGATAACATACTGCTGACTTTCTACTTCCATATAAGAAAAAACGTCCGCAGCCATGTCCTTTGGAAGAATACGGAAGATTTTTAACATCTCCTTCTCTTCCATTTCTTCTAAAATTGCAGCAATATCCGCTTCGTTCATTTCCGTTAGCCGCTGGCGAAGCACGGTATACTGCTTGCTCTCAAGTAATTCTAAGATTTCGTTTAATTCCTTGATTTCATCCATAGCAATTCTCCTTCAGTTGTGATTTTTGCATAACTTCGCCCAGGCACGGGAACGTCACTACTACTGCCTATATGACTATTCTGCATAAAACCACCACCTTTCCGATTGCTACGTGTCATAATTCCTTAATCATATTACAAAAATGGCTTTTTTTTGTCAATTATATTGCCATATAAATCTGCTCTTTTTCAGTTATAACAGCTCTGCCGTTTGTAACTTCCGTCATTTTTTTCACAATACGTTCTTTCTGCATAAGAGGAACTGCTATTGTGATTACAACATCTGCGGCATACTCTTCATTCAGTATGGGGAGTTCTTCTCCGGCAATCTGATACTTAAGCTTGCCAAGCATATTATAATCGGTTTTAAGAAGTATCACACACATTGGTGTCATGGTACAGATGCATGCCTGTTTTAGTGCTTCCTGTGTTGCCTGTGTATATGCACGCACCAATCCGCCCGTTCCGAGTAAAACACCACCGAAATACCTTGTCACGACCGCCACAACATTGCGCAGTTCATTATTCTGCAGTACCTCTAACATTGGTTTCCCCGCCGTTCCGGAAGGTTCACCGTCATCACTGCATCGCACCGTTTCTCCGTTTTCTCCAATAATATATGCAAAGCAGTTATGTCTTGCGTCCCAATACTGCTTTTTCAGGCTTTCAATATAAGCAAGTGCCTCTTCTTCTGTTTCTACTTGTTTTATTTTTCCCAGAAAGCGTGATTTTTTTTCAACGATCTCACTTTCACCGAAATTTTTTATTGTTCGATATATCTGCATAGCATTTGTCCTATATATTTTTTTCGTGTAAATGTTTATCCTGTAAATAGAATTAACTCTTTTCAATTAATAGTAACACACAAAGGCATAAATGTATAAGATTTTGTTAAGAATTCTTAATAAATAAGAAAATCCTTTATTTACCTATTCTTTTTTGCTATAATCGAGTAGGTAATGCCAAAAAAGCCATACAAATATAAGGAGGCATCATTTATGAATTATGGCAAGAAGGGTATTAGGGCAAAACAGCAGGCCGTCAGTTCCAAAGGTGGAAAATGGGGTCGCAAAATTGCTCTTATTATATTAAAATTATCGCTTGTTTTTATATTGGTAGTCGGTATTATCGGCGCCAGTGCAGCATTCGGTGTTTTCAAAGGAATTATAGATACATCCCCTGATATTTCCAATATTGATGTATCTCCTACCGGTTTTTCTACCTTTATATATAACAGTGAAGGAAAACAGACGGCAAAATTAGTCGCAGCCGATTCCAACCGTATTCCGGTGACAATGGATCAGATTCCGAGTAATCTTGCACATGCATTTGTAGCTATCGAGGACGAACGTTTTTATAACCATAACGGTATTGACATTCAGGGTATTTTCCGTGCTGCAGTGGTCGGTATCAAAAACAAATTCCATTTTTCTCAGGGTGCAAGTACCATTACCCAGCAGTTATTAAAGAATAATGTATTTACGGGATGGACGGACGAAAGCCAGATTGAACGTATCAAACGTAAAATTCAGGAACAATACTTAGCTTTAGAGCTTGAAAAGGTCATGAGCAAGGATAAGATTCTGGAAAATTATATGAATACCATCAACCTTGGGCAGAATACCCTCGGTGTTCAGGCCGCTTCTCATCGTTATTTTAATAAAAATGTATACGAATTGAACCTTTCTGAATGTGCTGTTATTGCAGGTATCACGCAGAATCCTTCCAAGTATAATCCGATTTCACATCCGGATAAAAATGCGGAACGCCGGGAGAAAGTATTAAGCAACATGTTGGAGCAGGGATATATTTCCCAGGCAGAATATAATGAAGCGATTAACGATGATGTATATTCCCGTATCCAGAGTACAAATGAAAAAACAACGGATACAAACATAAATTCTTACTTCGACGATGCGGTTACCGATGCTGTTTATGAAGATTTGTTAGCAGCAGGCTATAATGACACACAGGCATATACTCTGCTTTACAGTGGCGGTTTATCCATTTATTCCACGCAGGACCCGAATATTCAGGCAATCTGTGACGAAGTATTCTCAAACGAGGAGAATTATCCTTCCAGCGTAAAATGGCAGTTGACCTACACTCTGTCTGTTACGAAGGCCAATGGGGAAACCGAGAATCATAGTACTGAAATGTATCGACAGTATTTTAAACAGTTCAATTCACGTTTTAATATGCTTTATGATTCACAGGATGAGGCATACGCCGCTATTGAGGAATATCAAAATGCCGTACTTGGTGAAGGTGATGAGATTCTTGCAGAAAGCATTACTCTTACACCTCAGCCTCAGATATCCCTGACAATCGAAGACCAATCCACCGGATATATCGTTGCCATGATTGGCGGACGCGGTGCAAAGGAAGCAAGCCGAACCTTAAACCGTGCTACTTCCACTGTAAGACAGCCCGGTTCTACCTTCAAGGTGCTCTCAACATATGCACCGGGTATTGACAGTGCCGGTCTTACACTTGCTACTGTATTTAACGATGCACCGTTTAATTATGTTGACGGCAGACCTGTTTCCAACTGGTACAGCACCGGATACCGGGGTATCAATACAGTACGTACCGCTATAAAGGATTCGATGAATATTATTGCGGTAAAAGCGCTAACGCAGATTACTCCTCAGCTTGGTTATGATTATCTGAACAACTTCGGATTTACAACTCTGGAATCTGCAAAAGAAGTAAATGGTCAGATTTTCTCCGATATACAGCAGTCACTAGCGCTTGGCGGTATTACAAACGGTGTCACCAATCTTGAGCTGAATGCTGCTTATGCTGCCATTGCAAATAACGGAACATATATTAAACCAAAACTGTATACAAAGGTTGTAGACCATGACGGTAATGTAATATTGGATAACACCGCTCCCGAAGCACATCAGGTAATTCAGGAAACAACAGCGTATTTATTAACGGATGCAATGATTGATGTTGTTACCTCCGGTACGGGTGGAAGCGTAAACTTCGGCGGTATGCCGATTGCCGGTAAAACCGGTACGACTTCCGATTACAATGATGTATGGTTCAGCGGTTATACTCCATATTACACTGCAACTACATGGGCAGGCTATGATAATAATACAAAGCTGTCTTCTACTGCTGAAAAAAATCTCGCCAAAACTCTGTGGCGTGCCGTGATGAGCCGTATTCATGAGGAACTGCCGTCAAAATCCTTTAATGTACCAAGCGGCATAGTAACAGCTACCGTCTGTTCCCGTTCCGGCAAGCTTCCGATTGCAGGCTTATGTGATGCAACCTTAATCACTGAGCATTTTGCGGAGGGAACTGTTCCGGAGACAACCTGTGATGTTCATTACCAAGGTGTTTTATGTGCCTACAGCGGACTTCCGGCATGTGCTGATTGTCCGTTTAAACAGGAAGGTATATTTGAGCTTCCTCTTCAGGAACATCCGTCCCTGCTTTCAGGCTCTAACACCCTGACAACAACAGACCCGAATGCTGTAACGGATCCTGCAACGCAGATTACCGATCCGAATGCAGCCGTTACAGACCCTACTATATTACAACAGACAAGGCAATGTCCCCACACGCAGGCATTTTTTGCAGACCCGAATTATGAAGCAATTATTGCACAACAGCAGGCAGAGATGCAACAGCGTGCATTAGCTGCTCAGGCTGCAGCGGAAGCTGCCGTAGCACAAGCCGAAGCACAGGCGAATTAATAAAATACAGCTATAAAAAAAGCCGGTTCACTTAAAATGAACCGGCTTTTTTACTTTCTTATTCTTCTTCCGTGATTTCTGTTACAACAACCTCATTGACTTCCTTATCTTCTTCATCAAAATAAGTATCCTCTTCCATCTTCACGCCACATTTCGGGCAGAAAACACTTTCTTCCGGAACATCGCATCCACAGGCAGTACAATGTCTTGTTCCCTTTAATTCGGAAATTCTACTTTCCAATTCTTCAATCATTTTTTCCGCATCCGCAATAGCTTCCATCTGTTCCGGAAACTCTTTTTGAGCATCTTCCTTATGAGCCTCGTAATACACACGCCCAATTTCTTTATAATAACGCGAAATAGTGTTTTCATAAGAAACAATCTGTCCCTTGAGGCTTGCTATATCCGTAAAATTTTTGGCTTTATCTGCCATCTCTTTGCTTTTAATCGATATGGTTTCACTGAAATTTTCCCAAAATGTCATGTCCGTTACCTCCGTTAAAATTTGATTTCCTTTTTCCTAGTGTTTTTTAGTATACGCTATTTTCTTATGAAAAACAACATTGACAAACAAATTGTGTCTGTGATATTATAGCATTCGTGAGTTACAAATGCTGATGTAGCACAGTCGGTAGTGCGTCGCATTGGTAGTGCGGAGGTCACGGGTTCGATTCCCGTCATCAGCTTCAAAGAATCCTTGAAAAAGGATTCTTTTTTTACGCCCCAAGTTCTCTGCATATTCCCAAATAAAGCTGTTGCTTCATTTCTTCAATTCTGCAGTTTTCTCCTGAAAGATTTGTATCTGTATACATGGAAAACGCAATTATTTTAGAAAATACGGACACTTCCATGTAATTCTTTGAGAAGCTGTTCCCTAAAACGCCTTCCTTTATTCCTTCATCCACTAAATATGATATGACCCGCATCGGATGTGAATTTTTTGCTTCCACATCATTAATCAGTTCCGCACATAATTCCTTATAAACGCCTTCTTCACTAATCATATTCAGATATCGAAAAATGCACGCTCTCTGCTTGATTTTCTCTTCAAGCTCTTTTAGCATAATCATAAATTTTCCTTTAAAGGAAGTTTCTTTTTTCATCTCCGCTAAAATATGCGTTACCATAATATATGAAGAATATGACACTGCTTTTACAATCATCTCCTCTTTACTTGAGAAGTATTCATAAGTCGTTCCTTTACCGATTCCTGCTTTTGCTGAGACATCGGAAACTCTTAAGGTTCTGAAATCAGCCCCTTCTTCAACCAATTCCTGTACAGCTTTATAAATTGCCGTTACTTTATCATTCTTTTTTTCATCCCTCATAATTATTGCACCTCTATTCTGTAATTTCACTGTTCTTTTTCTTTTCCCTGTTAAATAAATCATATATACAGGGAACAATATAAAGCGTCAGTAATGTACCGTACAGAAGTCCTCCTACAATAACAATTGCCATCGGTTTTGACATATCAGCACCCATATCATGACTGAAAAGCATGGTTGACATTGCTAATATTGTGGTTAATGCAGTCATTAAAACCGGACGAAGCCTTGTTCTGCCCGCTGTCATAATTGCCTCTTTTTTCTCCATGCCTGCTTCCCGTAGCTGATTAATATAATCTACCAATACAATACCATTATTTACAATAATACCTGCAAGCATTACAAAACCGATTAACGAGATAACACTGACCTCACTTCCTGTTACATACAATCCCAGCAATCCGCCGGTAAATGCAAGCGGAATTGTAAAGAGAATAATAAACGGTGATAATAATGATTGAAACTCCGCAACCATAATCAGGAACATAAATATGATTGCCAGCGTCATCATTAACATCAGCTGCTCCATAGCATTTAAAATCATTTCATTCTCACCGTCAAACACAAGGTCATAGCCGGCAGGTAGTTCATAATCCTCCAAGGCTTTATTAATATCCTCCGCTACCAGACCGACATTATAGCCTTCCGCAATGGAAGCAGAGACAGAAATATATCTTGTCTGGGAATCACGGTTAATAGAGTTTAATCCTTCTTTTTCCTCAAAGGAAGCTATTTCGGAAAGCGGAACTTTACACTTTTTATCATCCTTATCCGTATAATCAATCATCAGGTTTTTCAAGTCATTTCTCTGCATATTTTCATTTGCCTGATGAATCACCAGAATATCATACTCCTTTGTGTCCGTTACTAATTGGGTGGAGCCTGTATCCTCCGTTAATTTTGCATTTATCTGTTGAAATACCTGTG
The DNA here is from genome assembly GCA_016294075.1 of Lachnospiraceae bacterium. GTDB lineage: Bacteria > Bacillota > Clostridia > Lachnospirales > Lachnospiraceae > RGIG8767. The sequence goes on from JAEDCQ010000013.1 coordinate 32,824, forward strand.
CAACCGTCAATCCGTATTCAATTGCTTTATCGCGGTCTATCAACACACGGAGCTCACCTGTCGTTTCTTCCATTCCGTCAGAAACCTCCGTTGTTCCTTCTACGCTCTCAATAATATCTGCAACCTCTGCTGCAATTTCCTGCAATGTATCCAAATCACGTCCGCGCACTTGAATGGCTATACCGCTTCCGCCAAGTGCACTTACATCCATTTCTTCCGTTTGTATATCAAGCGTAATGTCTTCCATATCCGCTGTTGCTTCTTCAATCATTTTGCCGATTTCTTTTGCAGAATGCGTCTTATCCTCTTTTAATGTCACATACATAGACACCTGATTCGTAATATTACTGCTTCCGCCCATCATGATCGAGACATCACTGCCGCCTGCCATAGCACCTACATCCTGTACGTCTTCAATTTTACGGATTCTGTCTATAATTTCATCCGAAACTGCCGCTGTTTCTTCCAGCTTGCTGTCCTCCTTTGTTTCCAGAGTGATTGAAATCTGTGTTGAATCCATAGACGGCATAAATGCAATTCCTCTGCTGATTGCCAATACCCCGCTTAAAACAAACAATACAAGGACAGCCGGAATAACAACTGCTTTCCATTTTAATACAAAAGCAATTGACTTTTCGTATGCACGGCTTAAATGATAGAAGACGCCTGACTCCTTCGTTTCTTTTACTGTTCTTAATACTTTTGATGCCATTGCCGGTACAACAGTAAGGGCAATCGCCAATGATGCAAGCAGCGAATATCCGATTGTCAATCCCATATCTGCAAATAACTGTCGTGTAATTCCCTCCGTAAATACAATCGGAGCAAATACACAGACTGTTGTCAGTGTTGATGCAACAATCGCACCGGAAACCTCCTTCGCGCCCTCAATTGCCGCATCTTTCATTGATGCGCCTTCATTACGAAGTCTGTAAATATTTTCAATTACAACAATTGAATTATCCACCAGCATACCGATACCCAGTGCGAGACCGGATAACGAAATAATATTTAATGTAACACCACTGAAATACATGCACACAATCGCCGTTACCAAACTGATTGGGATAGATACAGCAATAATAAACGTCGGTCTTAAATCCTTTAAGAATAAAATCAGAATCAAAATGGCAAGTACAGCACCAAATAAAATGTTATTGATGATGGAATCCATAACAAGGTCGATATAAATACCCTGATCCATAAGAGTGATTAATATCAGGTTTTCATTTTCTTCCGTCATCTCATTAAATTCAGCCAGAATCTTATCGGAAACATCACCTGTCGAATACCCTGTCTGCTTTTGCATCTGGAGTAAAACACCCGGTGCTCCGTTTACATTTGTATAAATGTCTGCAGAATTATCTGTTAAAAATACATCTGCAACATCATCCAATGTAATAATATCCACATCGTCCATATTCATATTTAGCAAAGGCATTGCCTTTAATTTTTCTACATCATCCGGCTTATCACCGACACGTATCAGATACTCTGTTCCGTCTTCCGTTACATAGCCTGCCGGCATAGAGAAATTCTGTGCCGTTAGGAGGGATTTCACGGTCTCAACCGTTAAAATACCGTTCATATCCGCATTGCTGTATGCCATATCACGCGAATCATCCAGCTGCTTCTGTGCATCCGCAAGCTGCTCTCTGGCATCCGCAAGCTGTTCTTTGGCACTGTCTATCTGCTCTTTTGCGCTGTCTATCTGCTCCTGCCCGCTTGTCAATTGGTCTTCCGAAGATTCCAACTGCTTTTTCGCACTTTCAAGCTGTGTTTCACCAAATGCAATCGTTGCATCGGCACTACCAAAACCGGCCGCCGCCTCAATCTGACCCTTCGTAAGTTCGGCCATTCCGGAATCAATCTGAGCATAAAGAGAATCTTTGTTTTTGTATGTTTCAAGACCTTTTAAAGCTAACTTCGCTTGTTGGAGCATCTCCGAAACGGCATTTTGAACATATTGTACTTTCTCTGCATCTGTTGTACATGAACTTGGAATAGTTATGGAGAAAGATGTTGCAATAGGATTATAAGTAGTTTCATTTATCTCGCCCACATTCTCTAAATTTGTAATCTGTATGTTTGTACCTGTTATCGCATCATCAACAGGTATGCCTCCCATTGCATCAAGCTGATCTTCCACTTTTTTCACGGTTTCGTCAAGCATACGCTTCTTGGAGTTTAACTCTTTAACGCCTTCTGCAATTTTCTCCGTAGCCTCTTTTTTCTTTTCTTCAAGGTCTTCCTTGCCTTCTTCTAATTCCCCCTCTTTATCGGCAATCTCTGCTTTGCCGTCTTCGATTTCTTTCTTAGCGTCAATTAAGTCCTGTTCGTTTTCGGCAATCTTTTGCAGGTTGTCAGCAATTTCTTTTTCACCGTCTGCCAAATCGGCTCTGCCGTCATTGATTTCCTGCTGTGCTTCATCCAAATCCTTATCGATTGAGCCAAAGACCTGTTCGTTTATTGCATCAATCTTTTCCTGACGAATGACTACATGAACACTTTCCTCAATCAAACCGACAGCACTGGCAGAGGCAACTCCTTCAATACTTTCTAATCGCGGAACAACCTTTTCTTCTGTATACTCGCTGACCTCCGTATCTGACATACCCTCCACTCCGACAGCCGCTACCATAATAGGCAGCATATCGGGATTTAACTTCATAATAATCGGATTACCAACCGAATCATCCCAATAGGATTTGATCTGGTCGAGGTTCTCCCGAATCTCCAGTGATGCGGAGTCCATATTAGTGGATTGCTCAAATTCCATAATAACCATGGAATAATTCTCATTTGATACGGAACTGATATTTTCAATATTGCTTATTGTAGCCATAGCGGATTCCACCGGTTTTGTCACAACCGTTTCCACTGTCTCCGGGCTCGCTCCCACATATGTAGTCATAACAATAACGTATGGAAGATTAATGCTCGGTAGCAAATCCGCACTCATTCGCGTGAATGAAACGATTCCCAATACAATTACCATAATCACGGCAACCAAAACCGTATACGGCTTTTTAACACTGAATTTTGACATTTTTTCACTCCTCATTATAAAACTTGACCGACTGGTCAGTTTTTGTTAAAAAACTACCGCGTTTTCACGCGGTTATTTTAAACTGATTATCTGTCAATTGCCTTACGAATTTTTGCTTTTAAACGATGTAGCGCATTATCCGTAGATTTTTCATCACGTCCCAATACTCTTGCAATCTGAGAATATGTCATACCGGTAAGGTATAAATCTAAGACCTGTTTTTCAAAAGCACTTAATTCTTCTTCAATTTTCTTTTCTAATAATAACACATTTTCTTTATCAATCAAGAGTTGTTCGGGGTCTTTTTGTGTTTCAAATGCTAAAAAATTTATAAACTCTTCACTTTCCCCTGCTCCGTCACGCAACTCATTTGTAGCATATAATGAAATGTAAGAATTTAACGGCATATGTTTTTTTCTGTTGGATGCCTGAACAGCCGTATACATCTGTCTGGAAATACATAATTCCGCAAAAGTAAAAAAGCTGGCATCCCTTCCGGCATCATAATCACGTATGGCCTTAAACAATCCAATCATTCCTTCCTGAATCAGATCCTCTGTATCAGCGCCAAGAATATACATAGACTTTGCCTTACTGCGAACAAGATTTTTATACTTGTTCATTATATAATCCATGATGTCACGCTCTCCGTCCCGCAGACGTTCAATTAACATTTCATCGGTCTCATTTTGGTACTTTTTTATCATTTCTGACGGAAATTCCTGCATATAGCTCCTTATTTTGCAAAAAGCAATGTTATTTTTGAAAGATATCTTGCATGTTTTATGTAAACAAAATACAGTTTTTATCCTCTTTGACGAACAATCTCATATGCTAAAATACCGGCTGCAACAGATGCATTTAACGAATCAATGTCACCCTTCATCGGAATGGATGCAATAAAATCACATTTTTCTTTCACTAATCTGCTGACGCCTTCTCCTTCATTACCGATTACAAGACCAATCGGACCGGTAAGATTTAAACGATACATGGTTTCTCCACCCATATCGGCACATACAAACCAAAGACCTTCTTTTTTTAACTCATCTATCGTTTTTGAAATATTAGTTACTCTTGCAACCGGAGTATAATTCAGTGCACCCGCACTCGTTCTTGCCACGGTTGATGTTAAACCTACCGCACGATTCTTGGGAATAATGACTCCATGCGCACCTGCCAGATTTGCCGTACGTATAATTGCCCCCAGATTATGAGGATCTTCTATATTATCCAGCAGGAAAATAAACGGTGCCTCCCCTTTATCCCTGGCCTTTTGCAGAATATCCTCTACCTCGGCATACTCATATGCAGCCGATATGGCTATAACACCCTGGTGATGCCCGGTATCGGACATCTGGTCTAATCGTTCTTTTGCAACATATTTTACAAAAATATCCTTATTTTTTGCCATTCTCTTTATAGTCATTACCGGTCCGTCCTGGCAACCGTCCTGAATATAAAGCTTATCTATCGTTCTTTCACTGCGAAGTGCCTCTATTACCGCATTTCTTCCTTCAATTTTATCTTCATTTACCGATGGTTTTTGCATACATTTTCCTCTTTAAATAGCGCATGATATTTTATATTTCCATATGAAGCAGCTGTAATGCCGTCTTGACCAGTTGTATGATACGTTCTTCCATATCCTGAAGGTATAAATATCCCAGTAACGCTTCGAACCCCGTTGCTTTCCGGTAATCCGATACGGAAGCATTTTTGGCGGTAGAATATGATTTTGCATTTCTTCCTCTTTTATAAACCGCAAGTTCCTCTTCCGATAAAGACGGCAGTAGCAGCTCCGCCATCCTAGCCTGTGTCTGTGCCTTTACAACAACGCTTTTTTTCTTATGAAGACTCTCTGCAGTGCGGTTCCCGCGTTCCACAATAACCGTGCGGATAATCAAATCAAACACACAATCCCCCAGGAAAGCCAAGGTAAGCGGAGAATAGTTACGCAAATCAATACTTTCGCATTCAAACTCCTTTTTTAATTTTGTCAGCAGAGTTATGCTTTCTTCCATTTTACCCCTTCTCTGGTATCTTCCAAAATAATACCCTTCTGTAATAATGAATCACGAATTTCATCTGCCAGCTTAAAGTTTTTTTCTTTTCTTGCAGCCTGTCTTGCAGCAATCATTTCTTCAATATCCTTATCAAGAATTTCTTCTTTTCTTGTAAGAATCAAACCGCATATATCAGAAAGCGTCGTCAATTGTTTCAGAAGAGCTTCCACGAATTCTTTACTGCTGTTTTCATCTGTATTCGTATTAATGAATTTTACTAATTCAAAGATAACAGAGATGGCATCTGCAGTATTAAAGTCATCATCCATCGCCTCATCATAACGCTCGTTATATTTTGAGGCATCAATTAATAGCTGTATTTCTTTATTGCTTTTTTCTTTTGTAATATTTTCGTTTGTTAAATATGCATTTAATTTATCAGCGCATGTTACAATTCTTTCCAATCCATTCTTTGCGGATTCCATCAATTCCGCACTAAAATTCAAAGGGCTTCTGTAATGTGCGGAAAGCATAAAGAATCGTAATACCTGCAAATCATACTTCTGTGCAATATCTCTTACCGTAAAGAAATTCCCGGCTGACTTACTCATTTTTTTATTATCAATGTTTAAAAAAGCATTATGCATCCAATACTTTGCAAACTGCGTTCCGTTTGCTGCTTCTGACTGCGCTATTTCATTCTCATGATGCGGGAATATTAAATCCTCGCCTCCTGCATGGATATCAATTTCATCACCAAGATATTTTTTGCTCATAACAGAACACTCAATATGCCATCCGGGACGACCGTTACACCACGGAGACTCCCAATACGGCTCACCGTCTTTTTTAGGTTTCCATAATACGAAATCAAGTGCATCTTCTTTCTGGTCTTCCCCCGATACCAGCAGGGAACGGTTTCCACCCTGCAAATCGTCCAGATTTTTATGGGAAAGTTTACCATACTCCTTAAATTTTCTGGTGCGGAAGTAAACGGTTCCGTCTGCTGCAGTATATGCATAGCCTTTTTCAATCAGTGTGCCAATCATATCCAGCATACCGCATATTTCCTGTGTTGCCAGAGGATGTGTTGTTGCAGGGCGTACATTCATTGCTTCCATATCTTTTTTACACTCCGCAATGTACCGTTCTGAGATAACAGATGCTTCTACCCCTTCTTCAATGGCTTTTTTAATAATCTTATCATCTACATCCGTAAAATTTGATACATAATTTACCGCATACCCCTTATGTTCCATATATCTTCTTACTGTATCAAATACAATCATCGGTCTTGCATTACCAATATGAATCAGATTATATACAGTAGGTCCGCATACATACATTTTTACTTTTCCCGGTTCTAACGGTACAAATTCTTCTTTTCTTCTGGATAATGTGTTATAGATTTTCATCCTTTTTCTCTCCCTTTTCCAATTTATTCTTTTCTCTGTTATCTACACGGTTTAATCTGCCTTCCAATTCCAGGACTCTGTTAATCAGTTCTGAATTTGCAGTTTGAAGCTGCATAATATCTTCTCTTACCGGATCCGGTAAATGACACTGATCCATCGTTTCCTGCGGAAGTGTCATATTATTGCGTTTTACAACACGCCCGGGAACACCTACTACCGTTGAATTTGGCGGAACTTCATCTAAAACGACGCTTCCGGCTCCGATTTTACTGTTATCACCTATGGTAAAAGAACCTAAAACCTTTGCACCCGCACTAATCATAACATTGTTACCGATTGTCGGATGACGTTTCCCCTGTTCCTTACCGGTTCCTCCTAAAGTGACTCCCTGATAAAGAGTTACATTATCACCTATTATCGTCGTTTCCCCGATAATTACACCATTACCATGGTCAATGAATAAACCGTTCCCGATTTTTGCTCCCGGATGAATTTCTATTCCGGTCTTTCGTACACCTCTTTGTGATACCCATCTTGCAAGGAAGTAATGTCCTTTCACATACAGTTTATGAGCAAATCTGTAATGCAGCATTGCCTTAAAGCTTGGATAAAGAAATACCTCCATTTTAGAATGTATCGCAGGGTCTCGTTCTTGAATTAATTGAATTTCATCCTTAACCATTTTAATAAAAGACATTTAAAGCCTCCCGCTTCACGAAAAAACACCTTCCACTACCGTACTAAATATTTCAAAAAATAAAAACCTCCGTCCCGGTTAGAGACGAAGGTTATCCGCGGTTCCACTCTAATAAAGATGTAAGCACATCTTCACTCAAATCCCGTAACGTGGGGGACGTACCAAACTACTGTCAGTTCATTCAGTCAGCTCCCGAAGGCACTTCGAAAGCACTTTCATCAGGAATGCTTTCAGCCATCTGCATTCCCTCTCTGTCATGTAGTATGCTCCCTACTTTTTCGTTCATCGCTTTTACAATATTTCTTCTAATAGCATATGAATTTATTTTGATTTTGTCAATACTTTTTATCCCTGTTTTCTGCATCCGCTACAGCCTGCGCATCCTGCTTCTTTTCCAAAATCATTTACATCTATTGTCGCAAATTCACGTGGGCTGTTAAGCAGGCAGATTGCCTGTGCGGAAATTCCTTCGCCACTTCCGGTAAAGCCCATTCCTTCTTCTGTCGTTGCTTTTACATTTACCTGTTCTATATCAATAGAAAGAGCATCCGCTATATTTTTTCTCATAGTATCAATATATGGCCGCATTTTAGGTGCCTGAGCAATAATAGTGGCATCAATATTTTCTATCAGATAGCATTTTTTCTCTATCATACTCCCTACTTCTTCCAGAAGCTTCATGCTGTCTGCATCCTTATATGCTACATCCGTATCAGGAAAATGCTTCCCGATATCTCCAAGCGATGCTGCACCAAGTAAAGCATCCGATATGGCATGTAGAAGCACATCGGCATCCGAATGACCCAGCAGCCCTTTTTCATATGGAATTTTAACGCCTCCGATAATTAAATCACGGTTCTCCGTGAGTCTGTGCACATCATATCCCAATCCAACACGCATTTATTTTCCCCTTTATATTCCTGTAATAATTGATACAAGCGGCATAGTAGCTACTGATAAAATAGTTGTAAGGGCGACCCCTCTGGATGCCAGTTCATAATCCCCGTCATACTGTTGTGAAAGCATTGCCGTCATACTTGCAACGGGGGTAGCCAGCATAACCATACACACTCCAAGCAGCATCTGATCCCTTATGAACAGCTTTAACAAAAACAATCCTGCAACCGGAACAATAACTAATTTCAAAACTGAGAACAGTAACAGACGTATATCTGTAAATAATTTTTTAATATCTATAGTTGCCATGGATGCACCTATTACCATCATACTGAGAGGTGCTGTCAAATCACTCAGCATGGACACCGTCGTTTTCACAAAAGAAGGTATCGGTAACTGAACAAATGATAAAATAATGGATATAAAGCAACTGAACACGCCGATATTGAGAACCTTCTTCAAATCAAGCTTCTCTTTCTCCCCATCGTTTGATTTTAACGCAAGTATTCCATATGTGTAAATCAGAATATTAAACGGAATCAGAAAAACCGATGCATACAGCAATGCTTCATTTCCATATAAAGCACTGATTACCGGAAAGCCCATAAATCCGATATTTGAAAAAATAGTCATGACTTTATACGCTCCGGCAGATTTCTTTGGCACACGAAGAATAGTAGGAATCAATAAAGATACAAGTATCAGTCCTGCAAATACGGACACGGCAAGTACCATTGTCATCACAAGTTCCCGCCCTTGTACAACCCTTTCACTGTTCACGCTTCCGGACAAAATCATTGCCGGATTTGCAATATTAACAACAATCCACGAAATACTTTTACATGTATCATCACTTATTTTATTCTGACTGTACATGTAATATCCCAGAAGCATAAATATAAACAATACTACCATCTGCTGTAATAATAACATAGTCTGTATCAATATTGTTTTTGTTACTTAAAACAATATTCCTCCTTTTTAGTATCTGTTATATAGTGTTGTCATTTTTTCTATGACTACTCTCTAACAGTTTACTAATGCTGTCGTATTTTTTCAATGTTTTTTATTCATCCAACGGAATTTTTAATTCAAATTCAGAATAAGGGACGAGTATCTCCTGAAATCCTGCAGCATAGGATGCCAATTCATACGGCCCGAAATAAAAAGCGATCCCATCCCCGGTCAAATAAAATGGTGAATCAAGTGTAATCTGCTCAAAAACATAATCCACTGCATTTTCCCAATACATATCCGGATTTTCATTATACATTTTTGAAAAATATTGTGTTACCAGACCTTTTACTTCCGCATCATCTTCTGAAATAATATCGGCAAGTGTAAGCTCCTCTCCGCTTTGCAAATCAAAAGTATGAGGAATCCAATACGGCATACCGTGTGCACCGCCCATATAATCATAATTTTGCTGCACAAAACTCAAATAATAATCATCCAGGTAATAAATCGGCGAGACATTGCTTGAGAAACTGTTATGAGGGATATTAACAGCCTCTTCATATTCATACATCCATTCCTCCGCACTTTTCGCTGCATCACGCTCATATGCAATATTTGCCTGTTGTTCTTCTTCTAAAATCCGGTTAATATTTGCCGCCCCGGGAAAACGTCCATCTATTACAAGCCATTCCAAATCAAGGCTTCCCGTCACATTTTCCGGATTTTGGCTACTATAGATTGTTTCACGGTAGGTTTTTATTTTACCGATATTACCGATATGAGTATCATAAAATGCTTCTCCCAGCACATCCTCCGCTCCCGGCATATCCACATTTCGGCGCATAACATAATATTTATAATCCTGTGCTCCCACATAATATATATAATCACCCAGCAAAGTAATATTCATAAGATACCACGGCGAATTCGACGGCATTCCCACAAATGCATCCATTGTAAAAAGATTTTCTGCATTTCCGTTTTCAAGAGAAATTCTTTCATATTGATACTGTCTGAAATCATCTCCCGAAAATTCTTTCTGATAATAAACATAGTCCGAATCCACGGAAATAAAATTCAAATCATCGTCATATACAATAACAATTCTGGTTTCCAATGTCTGACTGTCTACCAGATACATTTCGGAATTACCATAGCTGAATAACAAAAGATATTCATCATTAAAACCGGCAAGGGAACAATCCTTCAGTTCACCTGGAAGTTTCTTCGTCTCACCATTTTTCGGATTTACCGTACACAAGTCATATTCCGTGTCGCACAGCAGATAATAACCAAAATATTTTTTGCTTTCAAGCGGTGACAACAGCCCGGCACCATTTTCATGATAATACGGCTCAGTAAAATCATCCGGTACATTTTCAGCCTTTGTGATAATCTTCTCATTTCTGATTAAATTACCGTCTTTATAAACCGGATATCCTGTAAGTGCTTTTGTGGATTCATTTTTTTCAAAATACAGTATTCCGTCCAAAAGCAATAATCTGCTTAACTCCCCGCTGACGTTTTTTTCCAGACATTCATATCCGCTCCCGTCCGTACGGACAACCGAAAGAGTATATCCTTGCTCAGAATTACCGTTTTCTGCTTCATCTTCACACCTTTCCAGAAAATATATCTTATCATCAAGCAATATACCGGAGGAATCCGCATACGCATATGACGTTTCCATCCATTCTTTTCTTTCACTCTCCCAGATATTTTGACAGTTTCCGTCATTTTGGTTTATTTTCCTGATATTGCTTTTTCCGCAGATATAGACCGCATTTTCATCCTCTAATACCGTAGAGGCATGCATATCTGCCTGCCATAAATCCGTGGGAGAATATCTCTGCTCTTTTTCTTCTGTCTTTTCAGGTTGTACTATAGCAGCTTCCCGTGCGCCCTTATCAGATTGGCCTACTTCCTTTGCAGCACTTATATCTTCCTGTTTCGGTTGACATGCGGAAAATACCATCCCAAGAAGGAATATCCCCGCAACCACTCTCCATTTTCTCATAATATATCAGCCTTTCCGTTATCTGCTACTATAAATTAACCCGTTTTTTTGGCTTTTATTCTCTCTTCTTCCATCCTGCGTCAATTTTTTCCTTTAAAACAGAAAATGGCTGCAGACCACTCAGTGCATCATAGGATGTCACACAGCAGGCACCGGTTGCGGTTGTCAGCCGCATGGTTTCTTCAAGCGAATAGCCTTCTAACATTGCAGTCAGGAATGCCGCAATACTCGTATCACCGGCTCCGGTTGCAGACAATACACGTTCCGGAACATAACTCTTTTCAAAGCCTTCCTTCTGCGCCCAATCATCCACATTTAAATCAAACTCGCGAAGCAATTTACTCTCTGCCGTACGATAATAGATTCCCGGTACGCCGCATTTAATCAGTAATATTTTTACTCCGTACTGCATGCAGCATTCTGCCAGTGGTTTTATATCTTTCTCAACATCCAAAATCTCCGTTATATCCTTGCCCGCAGCACGCTCCTGCCAATTTTTGAAGCGTTCTCTGTCAAGCATATAACAAAGCTCCTCCACACTCGGCACAAAAATATCTACATAGGGAAGCACTCCTTTTAAGATTTGATTCCAATCCAACTGCCCCGCTTCCGTATCCGAATCAATTGCTGCCATATCCAAAGATGTAATACATCCCAGCTTTTTTGCGCGCTTCATAAGTGAAAGCAGCTCATCACCGCCATTTTGATACATTTTTTTCATTAAAGGCGGATATCCGAAATGCAAAAGTGCCGCCTCCCGCAAAACAATATCCGGAATATCCTCTGAGCTGAAGGTATCATTTGCACCGGGATTATGTAAAAATATACGATCGGTTCCGGGTATTGCAAGAACCACCGAATATGAGGTTTCCTCCCCTTCCATGCAAATCATTCCTTTGTCGGCATCATATTTCTTTAAAATATTACAAATCATATCACCAAATGCATCTTTACCGACCTTACCCATCAATGCAACATCCGCACCTAATATTTTCATTGCAAGCCCCGTATTTGCCACGGAACCGCCCGTATGAACATCCGCCTTATTTACCTGAATAAGTTTTCCGGGGAGCAAGATATCAGATACCTGATGTACTTTTTTATTCGGAAAAATAGGTGTAATATCCAGGCAGATATGTCCTGCCGCAATCACATTTTTCTTCATGTTTTATACCTCATTATTTGAAAAAAGGAAGATCTGCCGACCCTCCTGCCTATAAATCTATATTACACTATACATTGATAATATGCTATATAAAAACCCAAAAGAAAGTTTTAATTTTTTATTCCCAAAAAGATACAACTTTTCTATTGACAAACTCATCCATATTTTGTATACTAGCAAAGTCGGTTGTGAACGATAACCAAGGGATCTTAGCTCAGCTGGGAGAGCATCTGCCTTACAAGCAGAGGGTCATAGGTTCGAGCCCTATAGGTCCCACTACTTATTAAATATTTGATAAGTATAATTTCATATGGCGAGATAGCTCAGTTGGCTAGAGCACGCGGTTCATACCCGCGGTGTCGAGGGTTCGAATCCCCCTCTCGCTATTAGTTTAAAAGTCTAAGGGCCCGTCATTCTAAAAGAAATGACAGGCCCTTAATCATTATCTATTTGTGAGCGCATATCTTGTAATACTCTTCCAGGAACATTTTTATTTTTAACATAATGTTGTCCTCCTTACCCTTTCATTTTTGTTATGTAAAGACGTCTTTCATTTGATAATTTTAATATAGCAGATTATTTATTATATTTGAAATACATATTACATATGCGTTATAATACCTTTTAGGTATAATAAATAAAAAACTTTTTATATAAGGATGTGTCTATGGAGCCAAGCCATATACGCTATTTTCTTGCAGTAGCGGAGGAAATGAATTTTACAAGAGCTGCAGAAAAGTTATGCATAGCGCAGCCCCCTCTCAGTCGCCAGATTCAGGACCTTGAAAATGAGCTGGGAACTAAATTATTTATCCGCTCTCCCCATCACATGGAACTGACGGAGGCAGGTGAGTTATTCCTACAATATGGTGCGAGAATCCTGGAGCTTTCAGAAAAATCTGTGGAAGATATTCGAGAAATGGATAATGGACTCCAAGGCACCATCTATTTTTCCAATGTAGAGGGACATGCTCCGGGTCTGCTTGCAAAGTGGATATCAGAATTTCAAAAAGATTATCCTAATGTGAAATACAATTTGTGGAACGGAAATACCGATGATATTCTTTCCAGAATAAAGAAGGGAGGTTCCCTTAGTTAAAGATACTACACCACAACCCACGCTTACACAGTATTG
>JAEDCQ010000014.1 GCA_016294075.1 Lachnospiraceae bacterium
GGATACCGTTTCTCTCTGTGAAGATATAAGGAGCCATCTTAGGGTTCCATCTTCTTGTCTGATGTCCAAAATGAACACCTGCTTCTAATAACTGCTTCATTGAAATAACGCTCATGTTTCTACCTCCGTTTGGTTAATTACTTCCGTATACTTCACCTGCAAACATCAATTTGCACTCTTCTGTTTCCTCCGCGTTAAAAGGCACCAACAGACCATCCATATACGTGTTTTTTCACAACAGATGAATTTTATCATATATAATGCATATTGACAAGTATCTTCTTTATCTTTATTTTAATGAATTCTGTATTATTCTATGATGTATTGAAAAAGACAAATTTTGAGCATTTTCTTGCCTAATTACATAATTAAGGATATAATACAATCGTATTGTACAAAAATAAATACAGAAAAAGCAAAATAACGCGAAGGGGTATTTAAAATGTTTGATCGAATATTTGCTAATTACCTTGTAGAAACAGGGAAATTATCCGAGCAGAATGTTGAGGTCATCTTCTCTACAAAAGAAGAACGCCGTGCACGCTTAGGAGTCATTGCTGTTTCCGAAAAAATCCTTACACCGGAACAGGCAGAAGAAATCAATCAGCTTCAGGCTGTCTACGATAAGCGCTTTGGTGATATAGCCGTTGATAATGGCTATCTGACACCGGAACAGGTGGATCGTCTTTTGGCGCTTCAGGGGAATGATTTCCTTACTTTTGTACAGGCTATCATTGATCACGGCTGCCTGACAATAGATGAAATCAATGCGTCCTTAGATGCCTACCAGAAAGAAAATTCTTTTACCTTAGGTGATATGGAAAATTTAAAGAGCTGTGCAATTGAAAGCATTGTTTCGATTTTCTTTTATAAACATCCTGCTGTTTTAGTTGATTTATGCGGTATCCTTTTAAGAACCATTTATCGTCTTGTTGATTATCGTGTTTACATCAAGAAGCCTTATATGGCTACGGAAGTTCCTTATACGTATATAAGTATACAGGAGTTATTCGGTGACCATGCCATTCTTACCTCCATTTCCGGTGAGGGCGTTGCCATTAAGCAGGCTGCTATCGGATTTGCGGGTGCTGAATACATAAATAATGAGGAAGATTCTCTTGATGCGTTATGCGAACTGATTAACTGTATTAATGGTATGCTTGCTACCCGGAAAAGCCATGAAAACATGAACCTTGACATGAAGGTTCCCGAATATCATTTAGAAGCCGGTGTACTGAAAGGCACATCCTTCCTCTGCATACCGGTTGTGGTCTTTAATGCAGAAATTACCATTACTCTTTCTCTTGATAGTGAATTTTCGATATAAGATATAAAAGGAGCGAAAGATATGCTTAAAATTATGATTGTAGATGATTCAAGAATTTTCCGTAAAATGCTGAGAGCTTTTTTTACAGAGAATGGACATGATGTCATCGGAGAAGCCGGTAACGGTCTGGAAGCCTTGGAATTATTGAAAACCCTTACCCCCGACCTGATTACATTAGATATTACGATGCCGGAAATGGATGGAATCGAAGCATTAAAACAGATTAAAGCCAACAACCCTAAACAAGAAGTAATTATGGTGAGTGCTGCCGGACAGAACAGTAAGGTAATTGATGCCTTAAAAATCGGTGCTTCCGATTTCATACAGAAGCCGTTTGATCCGGAAGATATTTCGATTGTACTTTCCAAACTGTTCGATAATATATAATACAATTTTGGGACAATCGTTTTATCCGTATAAAAAAAGAAGAACCCGACCTGCGGTTCTTCTTTTTTACACTCATTTATATTCTCTTATCATTTCTATTCTTAATGGCATAAAATCTGTGCGATTTCCTGCCAATCCGCTCCGGATGGAATCGAATGCTCACCCGCGCTGATTCGCTTATCATAACCGTTCTGCATCAGATACTTATCGTATTCGCCTGCATCCTCAATGAGACCGGCTTCCTTTAAACGACGGCTGACAGTATCTGAGCCTTCTCCTTTATTTACTGTGATACTGACATTCTGTTCCTCTTCAGGCGAAGGCATTTCCTCTTTCTGCGGCATTTGTGCCGTATCCGTATTTTCTGCTATTTCTGACGCTTCTTCCGATGATTCAGGTGCTTCCTCTGATGCCTCAGATGCTTCTTGGGCAGTCGCTTCCGCAGAAGTATTTTCTACCGGTAACGTTTCGTTTTCCGTAGATAGTGTTTCATTTTCAGCTGATAACGTTTCGTTTTCTGTAGGTAATATTTCATTATCCACTGATGTCGTCCCGATATCTGACAATACCGTATTCTCTGTCATGCCCAATTCTCTGGCACGTGCTTTTATCATTTCATCACTCATGGTCTGTTTGGAACCGGAATCTGACAGCAAAAAAAATACTGCCGTAAATAAGATACCTAATCCCAGGCCACGTAAATAGTAACGTATTTTCATTACATTCCACCTTCAAACAGATCGATTACTAATTTCACTTCTCCGATACCCAACCCTAATTCCCTTGCTATTGCCATATTGGATTTGCCGGCTTTATGCATCTCCAAAATCTGGTCATTACTATTGGACTCATTAGCATCTGTTGCAAACATAATTTCTACATTATTAACATTTTCGTCCTTTGCCAGTGACATCGGCTCAAATTCAGGCGACAATAAAGCAGATTTTTCTTCTTTTGCTTCCTTTTCATCGTTTACCTTATTTGCTTTGGCTGTATTCTGAGCCTGCTTGGACTGCTTCATAACCTGATTTAATTCGGCTGCCGTATTCTTTACCTGTGCATGCTTGTTGTTTAACATATCATAAAGGAAAACAGCTTCTTCATGATTCTTATGTATTTCACTCATTACAGTATCCGAATACTCATTAATTGCCATCATTTTTTCATTCGTAAGGCGTTCCATCTGACGTTTCGTAGTTTCTTTTGCATGTTCAATTCCATCCTGCGTTGCATCCTCTATCATCTTACGAATATCCGGAAGCTCCTGTTCCACCAATTCTTTAAAAATGCGTTCTTCTTTCTCTTTGATTTCTTTTGTATTAACCTGTTTATCCGGTATAAAAAAGCTAACCGTAAATAATACCGCTCCCAAAATCAGAACTATTATCTGTAATACATCCATTGCTACTTTCCATCCTGTAACTTATATTGCTTTATCATATGCTCTGTATAGCATCTGCAAAAACTAAATCAAACTTTCATATCAAAGTTGTTTGAAGATTTCAAAATCACTCTGCCATCCGTCTGTTTTCCGTTCTGATGACGCTGTTTACCTCCGTCACCACTATATTCATTATCGCCTTTATCCTTGGCATCAAATTTTTTCTGTCCGTTTTCAGTGTTATCACTTTTATGAACCTGATTTAATCTCGAGTCAATTTCCCGATGAAAGCTTGTCTGAAAATTGTTCTGATCAACCATACCCTTGGCATCCTCATTATGCTTAATTGCCGTGACATCCTGCATCCGTGACACTGTTCCGTTAAAAAGAAGAGGGGTAATCGCCATATCCAATTCCTCCTGTTATGTTTACATACCAACCATTTTTACATCACCCTTGTAGCGTATAAAGCGACAATATTCCATAGACTCCTTAATAATCTTTGAAACATCCGAAATAATAATTTTTGTTCCGGAATATACCGTTTTCTGCACAACTACCTGAGCCTGTTTTTCCTCATTCAGAATCTCATCTAATTCAAACAATTCTTCCTGCGCTTCTTTTAATTCTGTTCGCTTTGTCTTTATGACAGTCGCCAATTCACGTATATTATCAATCTGTGCATCACTTAACGGCTTGCCCGCCTGATATTTATCACGAGCCGCTTCCAAAATCGGCACAGCTCTCTCGATGATTTTTAAATCAGCAGCAACCTGCTCCGTCAACTCCTTATGACGTTTCTTTACTACAGGACTTATACCGACCTCAACCACCGTGTCTGTTCCCATTTCAGAGCCAAGAATCTTCACATCAATCAAGGATGTTGCCGAAACATATCCGCCTGCAATAAATCCTTTGCGTCCGTTTACATGCACTTCCGTGCCCGCCATAACAGTACTGTGCATAATAGAACCGGCTTCAACATACCCGTTAGCCTGTGCACTTGCATTTTCTATGAATTTTGCAACAATATTTCCATTCGCCCTCAGTACACCTTTTCCCATGCCGTTCATGCCCCTCGCTATGGTAATATTACCACCGGCTTCAATTTCGGCACCTTCCACGACACCCCGGACCTCTACATTTCCACTCGCTTTTACTTTAAAATTAGAGCATACATTGCCATTTATCTGGACATTTCCCGTATATTCTATATTTCCGGTAGCAGTGTCTACATTTTCAACTTCCATTACATCCGAAACAAAAACACGTTCATCTACAAGCGATACATGACCGCTTACCATAGCATAAAGTTCCAGCTTATCCTCTGACAAACGGATATTTTTGCCAAATTTTAATATATCATGCTTTACGGAACGAGGCTTTAAACGGTTACCGTATATATCCTTTCCGTCATCCCCGCGGTCCTCGGGATAAAGCCTTGCAAGCAGGGCTCCCGTTTCGCAATGGTTAATGATATTCAGGTTGAAAAAGTCAACACTTCCGTCCTCTAAAAGGGTTGGCCGTGCTTTTAAATCCGTATTGAAAAAATATTCTATTCTGGCATCAGTTCCATGACGCGGTTCCAATCCGACAGCCACAACGATATCCTCTAAATAACGGGGATTATTTATATATTCATCAATTGCGTTTTCATCAATACCATATACTATCTTTTTCTGTGCAAGAGTAGCAATAATGTCACTCTTCGTAAGATTGGAGCCATCGTTTGATGCCGGGACAAAATGGCATATTGCCCTCATATTTCCTTCCATAACCTCTATACGGAAGTCCTCCGGAATCGGCATTGAACGCTGCGACGTGAGAGTGATTTCCACACTCTCTTTCAAAACGGTATTTGCCGGAGCCAAATCCTTTGCCTGGAAAGGAATCTTGAAAAAGGACAGATAATCCATCAGCTCCTGAAGGTCAACCATTTCCCTTCCACCATCTGTTGCAGGAAAAAGCTTTAGTTTTGTTCCGGACTCGTCATTAATAATCTGATAGTAAGCATTCATAATTACCTCAATCTCTATGGTGGCAATGGTTATACTAGCTCAATATTCCCATGTATTTACCCATCTTTCCCTTCATTTTCTGTAATGCCTTTGTATGAAGCTGAGAAATTCTGGATTCGGATACTTCCAATACAACACTGATTTCCTTTAAGGTCAGTTCCTCATAATAATAAAGCTCAATTACCCTGCGCTCTTTTTCTGTCAGCAGCTCCAAGGCATCCTTCAATACTTCCTTTAACTCATTTTGCTCATAGGCCTCCTCAGGCTGCGCATAATGAGAAGATGCATCACGCTTATTCGGCACATCACTGCCCTGTTCCATAAATTCATTCAGGGAAACGACATTTGTCACCTTCATCTGTGACTGCCATTCTACGTATTCTTCTTCTTTGATTCCGAGTGAAAGAGCAAGCTCTGCATCAGTAGCCTGTCTCCCGTGTGCCAGTTCAAACTCCTTCATCGCTGCATCAATCTGCTTTTGTCTCTGACGAATTGTTCTCGGAATCCAATCCATCTTTCTAATCTGGTCCAGAATAGCACCGCGTATACGCAAGGATGCATACGTTTCAAACTTAACCGGTTTTGTATAATCAAACTTATCAATCGCATCTATCAGTCCGAAGATACCATAGCTTACAAGGTCATCGTACTCTACATTATAACCCAGATACATACTGAGTCTTCCTGCAACCAGTTTAACAAGTGGAGCATATTCCAATATGAGTTTTTCACGTATTTCCGCAGACTTTGTTTTTGCATAATCCTGCCAAAGTCTCATTTTTGCGTTCTCATCCATCCTACTGTTCTCCCGCATCCTTCAGCTCGTTTTCCGATTTCTGCTCGGATGATGCTTCTGCTGCTTCTTTATCCTTTTCCACTACCTTGCCCTCTTCCTCAAGGCGTTCCTTCTCTTTCGCTTCTATTTCTTTTTCAAAACGAAGAATCAGCTTCCTAAGTAAGCTTCCCGCGATATAGAAGAAAAGCAAAACCCCCAGCAAAATTAGCAGGGCCGTTTTGCTCTCATAGTGTAATACATATGTAATAATATTGGTAACGGCTCCGGCAGCCAGCATAATCAATACCGGCAGCATTTTCAGTTTCTGATTCATCTTCTCTTCTCCGGCCCTATATTGTCTTCGGTTCTTTTCCTATCGCACGAATCAGGTAACTGCCTGTTTCCGGATAAAAAATAACCGTCCGGCCATAACTATCGCCTGTATCTGCAGCAAGAATCGGAATATTCAGTTCTCCAAGCTTCTTTCTGACTGCCTCAACATTACGATCTCCGACACGAAGCATCGCATTATTTGTATTTATACTGAACATCTGCGCGCCACCGGCAATTTTAGCTACCAGACGCTCTTTTTTTGCGCCCAATGCCAAAACCCTGCGAAGACATTCCTCTATTCCCGTATCTGCGAATTTAGCCACATTCTGGTTATTTGTAATTGCCTTACTGTCTGGCAGCATTACATGAACCATTCCGCACTTTTTTACAATCGGGTCATATAATACAACCCCGACACAGGAGCCAAGGCCCAATGTAGTAATACTGTCCGGACTCCCACAAACATTTAAATCCGCCATTCCTACTTTTATTTCCATTTTACCAATCTCCAAAATTCAGATATGGATATACCCTTCTATCTTTAAAGAGAGATTCCCAAAGAAGTTAAAATTTTCTCATAAGAATCTACTTCCGGCACCATAATGAAAAAGCCATCCATCTCTATTTCATTTGTCAATTGCGACTCGATTAGTAAAATTTTATCACCCATAATACCAAACTGAATCGCAGGTACACTTAAAATTGCTCCTGCCATATCTATTGCCAAATCCGGAACAGACGGATATATTGTCAGGCCCGTTAAGGTCGCTAAAGCGTTCAGATACGAGCCGGTAATAATGTTGGATACCTCTTTAACCGCCGAACGCTCCATTTCCCCTAATTCATCACTGCAAAAATCGCCGAGCAATTTCTTAGCTACCATCATGGCAGATTCTTTTTGAGTTAAAAACAGAATACTTCCGGTAATGTCACCTTCCACACCAAGGTAAGCAGCTACCATCTCCTGTTCCTCGCCTCCGAGAATGGCTCCTACATCTTTAAATTCAAGCATCATGACCTTCGGAACCATCATGTCAACCTTGCTTCCTAATAAACTGGCAAGGGCAGTTGTTGCATTTCCTGCCCCAATATTGCCAATTTCTTTTAAAACATCATAATAAGTAGTTGACATTTCTTCTAATGTCAAATTACTCATGCGTTGTCCTCCCTGACAGCCTTATCAAGCACAACTGTATTTAAATCCAACAATGAAATAATGGAATCTCCTACTTTTCCGACCGCATTGACAAAATGAGTCGTCTCATCCTTACTGTCGTGTATAATACTTTCCATCTGTTCTTCTTCGAGTGAAATTACTTCCTTTACACAGTCTACAATAAAACCTAATTTCCCGATTTGATCCATTTTTACAATAATAATACGGGTTGCCTTCGTTTCTTCCACCTCTTCTAAACCCATTTTAAGACGGAGATTCATAATCGGAACGATCTCACCGCGAAGATTAATTACCCCCTTTATATAATCCGGCGTATTCGGAACACGGGTAATCCTCTGCATTCTGAGAATATTATCCACATAACTGATATCAATTCCGAAAGTCTCATCACCCATCTCCACTTTTATGTACTGTACTACTTCTGATAATACTTTCAATTCATCCATGACGCAGTCCTCCTTAAATCAATGCATTCGGATCAACGATAAGTGCGACCTCTCCATCGCCGAGAATCGTTGCACCACTGATAATCTTGCTTTTGTTAATATACTTGCCAAGTGACTTAATAACGATTTCCTGCTGTCCAATCAATTCATCGATTATAAGACCTGCCATTTTATCACCCTTTTTAACAATAACAGCAATCATTTCTTCGTCTGCATTTTTTGTTGATGTGCATCCAAGCACTTCGCTCAGCCGGACAATCGGAATGACACTTCCTCTTAAATGAATTACTTCTTTCTGCTGAACAAACTTCACATCTGAAGGTGCAATGCTTTCAAGTGTCTGAATCATTCCTAACGGAATCGCATATTTTTCCCCACCAATTACAACCATAAGGGATTGAATAATTGCAAGCGTAAGCGGTAAACGAATCGTCCATACGCTTCCCACACCAAGAGTGCTTTTAACCTCTACTTCACCGCTTAAGGATTCAATCTTAGAACGTACAACATCAAGTCCTACACCTCTTCCCGATACATCAGAAATTGTTTTGGCGGTTGAGAAGCTGGGGAGGAATAACAGGTTAATAATTTCCTTATCTGTCATAACAGCAGCCTGCTCTTCCGTAATCGTACCTCTTTCGATAGCTTTTTCTTTAACCTTTTCTACATCAATACCATTACCATCATCTCTTACTTCAATCACAACGTTATTCCCGTCCTGATATGCATCCAGATGGATAGAACCGACTACCGGCTTTCCTCTCTGTATACGAAGATTTTCATCCTCTTCAATACCGTGATCAGCGGAGTTACGTAAAAGATGCATTAACGGGTCACCAATCTCATCTACTACCGTACGATCTAATTCCGTATCTTCACCTGACATGTATAATTCCATCCGCTTGCCAAGCTTCTTCTGCAAATCACGAATCATACGCGGGAATTTATTAACAACGGTTTCAATAGGGACCATTCTAACCTTCATAACAGATTCATGAAGATTGGTTGTTACGCTTTCAAGGTATTCTATCTGTTCATTAACGGCACCATTATCAGATGAATTTGCCTTTGCAGTTGTAGCTGAAACCAAAGAGTTTTTGGCAATAATCAACTCACTTACAAGATTCATTAAATCATCCAGCTTTTCAATATCAACACGAACCGTACGATTAACAACCGGCTTCTTTTTATTTTCCGGAGTTTTTGCTGTTTCTGTCTTTACAGCTGCATTCGTATTGTTTTCCTGTACATAGGAGGCTTCTTTAACCTGAATGTCATTCGTCTTCTCGTCAGTCTCATATGCTTTGATATCTACCAGTCCGCCTACAACCTCTTCAATTTCAGAAACACTCTTTGCGGCTGCAATAGCCTTATCTGCACCGGCTTCAGAAACCATAATAATGCTGAAATCAAAATCAAACTTTTCATCCTCGATATCCTGGGCTGACGGATTGGAGATAATAATTTCTCCCATATCCTCCAATGTCTTATATACAAGAAAAGCTCTTGCTGCCTTTAAAATACAGGACTCCTGTACATAAACGGTAAGTCCGATTACATTCATATTTTTTGCAGTTGCTTCCTGTAATACATGAATCTGGGATTCATTAAACTGCATATCTTTCCATTTATCTCTATCGTCTGCAGTTTTTTTATTCGTATCTGTTACAACAGCAGAAGCAGATACTTCTCTTACATCATTCTTTCCATCAAGAAAAGCGTTCAGCGCCTTAATCAGATTTTCATTGTCATTTGTTCCCTCATCAGCAGAAGACTGAATATTATTCAGATATTCATCTAATGCATCCAGAATCTGAAATAAAACATCAATAACCTCAGCATTTACCTTTATACTTCCGTTACGAACCTCTGAGAACACATTTTCCATATCATGGGTTAATGTCTGCATTCTCTTATATCCCATTGTACCTGCCATACCCTTTAAGGAATGAGCGGCACGGAATATTTCATTTACCGTATCCATATTCCCCGGGTCCTGTTCAAGCTCCAGAATCGATGTATTCAGGTTCTGAAGATGCTCCTTTGTTTCGTCAATGAAAATTTCTAAATACTGGCTAACATCCATATCACTTTACCCCCACGTGTAAAATTATTTCCTGTGCAATCAACGGAAGCGGAATTGTTTCGTCCGAAAGTCCTGCCTTCACAACGCTTTTTGGCATTCCGTATACAACACAGCTGTTTTCATCCTGCGTAATAACAAATGTTTTCTTTTTCTCCTTCAGATGAGCAATTCCTTCCATCCCATCTGCACCCATGCCGGTCATCACAACACATACAACTTCATCAAAATCGCTGTCCGCCAATGACTCGTACATATAATTGGCACAAGGTCTGACACCTTCTCTTGTCGGCTCGTCCGTATAATGGACGACTGTGTCCTTCCCTCTTTTAACAAGATTCATGTGTTGTCCGCTTTTTGCAATATAAACACAACCTTTTTCTAAAGCATCACCCTCTGCAGCCTCTACAACCTTTATTTTACTAAGTCCGTTCAGTCGATACGCAAGTGACTCCGTAAAACCAACCGGCATATGCTGCACCAGAACCATTGGTGCATTTAAGTCCTGCGGAAGATTGGGAATTACACTCTGAAGTGCTCTCGGTCCGCCGGTAGAACAAGCCAATGCAATAATCCTTTTTCCTGAAATTTTCTTTGAACTTTTGCGAACAAGTTTTTCTATCATCTGCGTTGACGTAGCTGTTTCCTTGTTCACTTTTTCTGTCGTATCTGTTATCTTTGCCCTGCAGACTGCATCAAGCAACGACATAAATTCCCGGATAAATTCTTCATTTCTACATCGATATGCCCAATCCGGCTTGTGAATAAAATCAAGCGCTCCCAATTCCAATGCATCCAAAGTTACCTGTGCCCCATCCATGGTCACTGTACTCGCCATCAGGATGCGCGGACGTATATTACGTCTTTTTAGCTCCTTTAATAACTCAATGCCATCCATTTTAGGCATATTTACGTCCAAAATAACTGCATCATATGAGTTTTTCAATAGGAGTTCTAACGCAACTTCACCGTTAAATGCTTCATCCACAACCTTGAATCTTTCATCTGCATTGATTATATCACAAAAGACCCTTCTCATGAGTGCAGAATCATCAACAACAAGAATTTTTTTCATATTATATATCCTTTTTGTTTTTTTGGTTTTTACGTTCTTCTTCAAATATGTATCGGATTATTTCTTCACGCATTTCTTTATCTATATCCAGATACTGAACGCGATGTTCAAAACTACCCGGCCGTTTTTCCAACGGCTTTACATCTAATACTTTTCCGACAATTTCGTATGGTTTTTCCCCTGTCTTTTGCCACAATCTGTAATTGCAATAAATGAGACTTCCTTTTTCATATTCAAAATTAGAAATAAAACGGATTCCGCCCCCGCTGATATCCACTATAATACTTCTTTTTAACGGCAGACCCGGAACAAGATATTTCTGATGAAGTTCCGCCGCCTTTATCTCTTCATCCGCCAAAACACGAGTGTTTACATCAAGTGCACAGCTAAAGCGGTAATATTCACGACGCTGATATCTTCGAAGATTTGTTGTCAATTCCATTACAAGAATATATACATTATTGCTTTTGTATCTATCAATAATTTTTGCAACACACTCGTACAAACCTTTTTCGGAATAGAAGAACATCTCATACTCAGCATCCACCGGAAGCAGAATCAGCTTTGTATTTTCAATCGGCATAAGGATTTCCAAACGTTCATCTGAAATAATATCATATATCTTTGAAGAATATACTTTTTCACTTTGTGAATCATCCTGCATCTTCACTCGTTTTACGGCCTGTAATTCAATGCGCTGTCCAATCTTTATATAGTCATTCAACATATATATCACTCCCCCCCAATTTATTTTTTACCCGTAATAAGATGAGAGAAGAATGCGGCCATTCCTCTTTTTTTCACATCCTTATTTAATTCAAGGTTCATAAGATTCGCCGCAATATATTCAAACGCTCTGGCACTTTTGGCTGTCGGATTCTGTAATGCTACAGGCATCTGCTGCATAACTGCATCGGACAGCTTATCATCCTTCGGAATTGCTCCCAAATAAGTCAACGGAATATTCAGATAGCGTTCCACTACTACGTTCAGTTTTTTAAACAGAGCCAGACCATCTTCAGCCGCTTCCACACGATTGGCAATCACCTTGATTTTAGATTCCTCAGGTGAAAAACGCGGGTGCCTTGCAAGTGCCTTTAATAAGGAATAAGAATCTGTAATCGATGTCGGCTCCGGAGTTGTTACAACCAGAATTTCCCCGCTTGCAACAAGGAATTCCAAAACTGCATCTGATATACCCGCACCGGTATCTACAATAATAACATCTGCTATTTCATCCAGTTGTGCAAGATTCTGAATGATATAAATCAAATAATCACGGCTCAAATTAGATAATCCTGCAATTCCCGAGCCTCCGGAAATAAAACCGATATCCCCCGGTCCCCATGTAATAATCTCTTTAATATTTTTTCCCTGATATATCAAATCACATAAATTATGCTTCGGTACCGTTCCAAACATAATTTCTATATTGGCAAGACCAAAATCCGCATCCAGAATAATAACACGTTGTCCCATCTTCCGCATCCAGATTGCGAGATTAATGGCCGTATTCGATTTTCCGACGCCGCCTTTTCCGCTTGTAACCGTAATAACACGGGCAAGCGGTCTTTGCGGAGCTGTATTCGCTTTAATAATATTTCGTAAATGTTCTGCCTGATCCATAAATAATCTCCTATGCTTTTCCGCCGAGTATCTGTTTTACGGTTGTCTGAGGATTAAATCTTCCGATATCCTCCGGAACATTCTGACCATACGTCACATAAGACAATTCCGCATCCGTATACAATCGAAGATTTAACAAATTCCCCAAAGAAGCTGTTTCATCCAATTTTGTAAATATTAAAGTGTATTCTGCCATCTTTTTATAGGTATCCGCAATACAGATTAAATCACGGTATTTCGTCGTTGCACTGAGAACCAGATATACTTCCGTCTGTGCAACATCATCCAGAGAATGCAGTATCAGATTACTGTTCATTCCCTGTTCTTCATTCAGATGTGAATGTCCGGCCGTATCTACTAAAATATAGTCATAACTTTCAAATTCATGATAAAACTGTGCAACTTCCTGTGCACTGTAAATAATACGGAACGGCACCTCTAAAATATTTGCATATGTCCGAAGCTGCTCCGCCGCCGCAATTCTATAAGTATCGGTTGTCAGTAACGCAACCCTCTTTTTTTCTTCTACGCAGAATTTTGAAGCAATTTTAGCAATCGTGGTTGTTTTTCCTACACCTGTAGGACCAACGAAAAACACAACCTTGGGACCATTTTCTGCCGGTGTTATTTCCTTTGGCTGACCGAATTTCAAAATCATTTTCTGATATACATTTGTCAGGCAATAATCAAACGGCATATTGGGATTCGCATTTTTTTCTGCCTCTTCGATAATCTGATTTGCATACTTTTCATGAACTTCATTATCAATCATGGTATTATAAAGAAGCTTCATAAATTTAATCTGTTCGCTCTGGGCGTTTTCCAGCTCCACGTCTATGGATTCTCTATTTTTAGTCCCTTTGTTTTTATCTGATTCCCCATTATCAAGCTGCTGTTTTAATAAATGCTCCAGATTATCCAGTTTTTCTTCCAAAAGGCTTCCGACATTATCACTTTTAGGAAGTGCCGCATTGTCCGAAACATTCTTTTCCTGAAGTTTTGCAAGCTGTTCCAATGCCGTTAAAGAAGGAGCAGGCATTGTTACACTGTTCTCAGCATTCTTAAGAGGCACACTGTTGTTCTCCTCTTCCAATGCCACCGTTACTTCTACCATTGTTCCCTTGAAAAATGCAAATATTCCCTTTTTCTTGATGTTTCTCACGTTCATAATTACAACGTTTTCACCAAGCTCCTTTTTTGCATTTTCTACTGCTTCATTTTCCGTTTTTGCTTGAAATCTCTTAATTATCATGCTGTTACCATCCCAACAGATTGTAATTCTACATTGGATTCAATTTCATTATAAGAAATAACAATTAAATCCCGGTAATAATCTTCCGTTAAACGTTTAAAATAAATCCGGACAATCGGGGAAGTAATCACAATCGGAGCCTTCCCCATATCCTCAAGTTTTTTCGTCTCCTGTTCAACACTTTTCATAATTGCCTTGGTTTTATCAGGATCAAGATTCAGATATGCACCCTGTTCTGTCTGTTTTACCGCTCCCATAATTGTCTGTTCAAGCTTCGGGTCCAAAGTAACAACGCTTGTCGTTTCGTTTGGCGGGAAGAAACGATTGGAAATGGCACGTTTCAATCCCTGTCTGACATACTCGGTCAAAATATCCGTATCTCTGGTTGTCGCGGAATAATCTGCCAGAGTTTCAAAAATTGTCAGAAGGTCTCTTATGGAAATACCCTCTTTTAACAAATTCTGCAAAACCTTCTGAATATCACCCAGACCAAGCAGCTTAGGAACAAGTTCGTCCACAAGTGCCGGATTAGCTTCCTTAAGATTATTGACAAGATTCTGAACATCCTGTCTTGTAAGAAGTTCAGCAATGTGTTCCCTGATAATTTCCGTTAAATGTGTCGCTATAATGGATGGCGGGTCAACAACCGTATATCCCATGCTTTCCGCACGTTCTCTCTGTCCCTCGGTAATCCAGATTGCGGGTAAATGGAAGGAAGGCTCAAATGTTGGAATACCTGTAATTTCCTCCTCGACATATCCCGGATTCATTGCCATATAATGGTCAAATAAAATTTCCCCTTCACTGACCTGGATTCCTTTTATCTTTATTATGTATTGATTCGGATTTAATTGAATATTATCACGCAGACGGATAATCGGCACAACAGTACCAAGCTCCAATGCTATCTGGCGACGAATCATTACAACTCTGTCAAGCAAATCACCACCCTGGTTTACGTCCGCAAGCGGAATAATTCCATAACCGAATTCCAACTCAATCGGATCAACCTGAAGCAGGGATGTCACATTTTCCGGCTGCCTGATTTCTTCTGCCGCAACCTCATCCTCATTCGTTTCGCTCTCAATTTTAGCTGTTTCAATCGTACTTTCCACCATTCGTGCACCGATAATAAACAGGACTCCGATTCCCACAAAAATAATCGGATTTAAAGGAGTAACCAATCCCAGAGCAGAAATGGTAATACCAACCAGATATAAAACCTTCGGCAGACCGAATAACTGTTTTACCAATACTGTGCCAAAATCAGCATCCTTAGAGCCCTTTGTTACCAGAATACCCGTTGATAATGAAATAAGCAGAGAAGGAATCTGGGAAACAAGACCGTCACCGATTGTAAGAATAACATATTTATCCAATGCATCCGTAAAATCCATGCCTCCGTACAGGATACCCATGGAAATACCGCCTACCACATTGACCACCGTTATAATAAGACCGGCAACAGCATCTCCCTTTACAAATTTCACGGCACCATCCATGGAACCGAAAAAGCTGGATTCCTGTTGAATCTTATCTCTGCGCAGCTTTGCTTCCTTATCTGTAATTGCACCGGTATTCAAATCAGCATCAATCGCCATCTGCTTACCGGGCATAGCATCCAATGTAAATCTGGCTGTTACTTCAGCAACACGCTCAGAACCTTTATTGATTACCATGAACTGAACCAGAATCAGAATAATAAATACAATTGTACCTATTACAAGATTACCGCCGCCGACATAGTTACCGAAAGTAGCTACTACGTTACCGGGGTCTCCCGTATTTAAAATCAGCTTTGTGGAAGATACATTCAAAGCAATACGGAATACGGTTGTAAATAACAGTATAGTCGGATAAAACGAAAGGTCCAGGACTTCTTTTACAAACATGCTGGAAAACAGAATGGTAAATGCCGTTGCAATATTGAGCCCGAGCAAAATGTCCAATAACCAGGAAGGAATATTTACGATAAACATAACAAATGCTGCAAGAACATACATTGCAACAAACGCGTCTGCTGTCTTAAACTTCATTCGTATTCCTCCTTCCGGTCAATTCTTCCTGTTTTTTAAATTCTGCCCTTAATATGATACACAAACGCAAGGACTTCCGCTACTGCCTGATACAGTTCGGGCGGAATTTCCGCTCCGATATCCACATTGGCGTACAGCATTCGTGCAAGTGGCTTGTTTTCTACAATTTCAATGGAATGCTCCCTTGCCACTTCTTTAATCTTCTGTGCCAGATAATCTTCTCCTTTTGCGATTACAATCGGAGCAGGTGATACATCCGGATCGTATTTCACGGCAACCGCATAGTGCGTAGGGTTCGTAATTACGACATCCGCTTCAGGAAGCGCCTGCATCATACGACGCTGCGATGCTTCCCTCATTTTCTGCCTGATTTTACCTTTTATTTCAGGATTTCCTTCCTGATTCTTATACTCTTCCTTAACTTCCTGCTTTGTCATTTTCATATCTTTGTGGAATTTAAACTTCTGATATGCAAAGTCCGCCATAGCAAGAATCATATATACCGCCGCAATCCGGATTCCGAGATTCACAACTGTATCACCGATTAATATGACTGCAGGCATTAATGCAAGGTCATACAACAAAAATAACTGTTCGGCTTTCCCTTTTAGAAAGGAATAGGAAACATAAAATATGATTAATATTTTAGCAATTGATTTCACTAATTCTATTAATGCATTTGCAGAAAAGATTTTCTTAAATCCGCTGACCGGATTTAATTTTGAAAATTTCGGTTGAAGCGGTTTTGCTGTCGGTTTCCATTTAACCTGCATATAATCACTGACAAAAGCAACAACAAATCCGACAAGAAAAACCGGCAGGACGATTTGTATAATAAGCAGAACCGCATGGGAAAAGAAACGGCTCATAGTGGCTTCGGGTGCCGGACTTGCAATTAACTGCACAGCATCGGGAATTTGACCATATATATAATCAAACAACCCCAGAAAGCTCTTTCCCATATTGCCGACCCAGAGCTTCAAAACAAGAAACAGCGCCATAATTCCCAGTCCGTTCGCTATTTCTCTGGATTTTGCAACCTGACCTTCCTTTCTTGCATCCTCCAGCTTTTTCGCAGTCGGCTCCTCTGTCTTTTCGCCCCCCTGTCCGTCATCGGCAAAAAATTGAAGATTCAGAGGAAGAATTACATCATGCTTTCCACAAAGAGAACCATCATCCGCTTTATCTCCGTATATATCGAATCGCCTATTTTGGGAATCATTCCTACCGTAAAAAATAATACACATAATCCCACCAATACCTTTAACTGTATACCAACGGCAAACATATTCATCTGCGGTGATACCTTTGCCATAATACCGAGTACCGCATTTAAAAGAATCATAACCGCAAATACCGGTAAACATATCTGAAACCCTATGGAAATATAATCAGCCATAAAGGTAAGCATCGACGAAAGAAGCTTATCCGTATTTAATACAGCCCCGTTGACCGGAATCAATATGAAGGTTTCGGCCAGTGCCTGAATCAGATACCGATGCAGACCGGATACCAGCAGAATAAGTGTCACAACATACTGATAAAATACACCTGTCACACTGCTCATTTCCTTTGTCGTCGGGTCCATCAGATTCGCCATTGAAAGGCCCGTTTCCATATCGATAATCCTTCCGGCAAAGGCTACAATATTCGTGCATATTGATACGGAAAAACCAATTAAAAGTCCCGTCAGCGCTTCCTTTGCAACAATTACCGCATAACCAAATATCGTATTATAAAGCAATGCTTCATGGGGCTGTGTAACCGGATACAACAGAATCGAAATAAAAAAGGACAATCCTATTTTGAGCTGATTCGGAACACCCTTCATTCCATAGACCGGTGCTAAAGAAATAAACATGGAAATCCTCACAAAAATCAGCAGAAAGTATTCTAAATCAGAAAATGAAAATGAAAAATTTATCATACTATCTTATATACACCGTAAAATCAGACCAAAGCCTTACCATAAACTCCACCATTGTATTCATCATCCAATGTCCGAAAATAAGAAGCGCCACAAAAATTGCAAGTATCTTTGGTACAAATGTAAGTGTCTGCTCCTGAATAGAAGTAACGGTCTGAAAAATACTGACAATCAGACCGACAATTAAGGAGACCAAAAGCACGGGGGCAGCCGTAATGCATATCGTATACAATGCTTCTCTGCTAATCATTACAATATCATCAATTGTCACAGCTTCATCTCCTTATTCTTAATAAAAGGTCCGGACCAAATTACCGATAATTAGATTCCATCCGTCCGCAAGAACAAACAATAGTATTTTGAACGGCATGGATATTGTCGTTGGCGGCAGCATCATCATACCCATACTCATAAGTGCGGATGCTACAACCATATCAATTACAATAAAAGGAATATATATCAGAAATCCGATGATAAATGCAGTACGCAGCTCACTTACAATAAAACTGGGAATCAATACGGCATTCGGAATATCATCAATATTTCCCGTCCATTCCGTACCGGATATATCCATAAACATCTCAACATCCTTTGTCTGCGTCTGTTTATACATAAATGTACGGAGTGGAGCCATGGCTTTTTCCAAAGCCTCTTCCTGCGTGATTTCTCCGGCATCAAAGGGCTGTATTGCCTCTGTCCTTATTTCCGTAATAACAGGATTCATAATAAAAAAAGTTAAAAACAACGCCAGTCCGATAATTACCTGATTCGGAGGTGCTGACGTAGTATTCAAGGCATTTCTTGTAAAATGAAGCACAATAATAATACGGGTAAACGAGGTCAGCAGAATAATCAGAATCGGGGCAATTGCAATCAGCGTCAATGTAATCAAAATACGCAGATTGGCATTCAGTTCACCATTTCCGTCGTTATATGTTACCGTCAAATTATTGGCAATATTCAATTCCTTTAAATCATCCGGAGTCTCACTTGCTCCCGGCTCATTAATATTCGTCCGTTCCTGTTCCGTTCCCGTCAGATGACGTTCACCGGAACCGATTGTACCGGTCGCATGTGCCGGCATTTTAATACATATACACAATATGCCCACTATTATCAGCAGGCACAGTGTACGCATATATTTATTGAAAAATGGTATACTCAGTTTTCTCATAAAATGTTTTTCTCTTCATCCGTCTTTTCTTCTTTAACATTCTGGTTTTTCATTTTATCCAGAATTTCCCTGAAAGAAAGACTTCTTTCCTCATTTCCCGTATCAAGACATAAACTGCCGGCAGACAGTTCTGTCAGCATAGTGACAGTATCCTTACATACTGCAATAACCAGATATTTATCTCCGGCTCTCACTATCTGAAGATATTTGGAGTTGGAAATCCGCAAGGTTTCCAATACCGTCATATTTTTTCCTGTCATCTGTATCTTCTGTATACCGGATATCCATTTGGTAACAGCATATGTAACAATCAGAACAAACAGGAAAATAAACAATACGGTTATAAATTGGACAAACGAATCCAAAGGTCCGGATGCTGTCAATACCATCATCCTAAAACCTTCTTAACCGCTTCCAGAACACGGTCTGCCTGGAAGGGCTTTACAATAAAGTCCTTTGCACCTGCTGTAATAGATTCGATAACCATTGCCTGCTGTCCCATAGCGGAACACATGATAACGGTTGCACCCGCATCAGATGCTTTAATTGCTTTTAATGCAGCAATTCCGTCCATTTCCGGCATCGTAATATCCATTAAAACCAAATCCGGTTTTAATTCATTGTATTTTTCCACACCTTTTGCGCCGTTCTCGGCTTCACCGACTACATTGTAGCCATTCTTTGTAAGAATGTCCTTAATCATCATTCTCATAAATGCTGCATCATCACAAATTAAAATATTTTTCGCCATTCTTTTACACTCCCAACTCATTATTTTATAATTTCTGTAACACGTATACCAAAGCTTTCTTCAATTACTACTACTTCACCCTTGGCAACAAATTTTCCGTTGACAAGAACATCTATCGGCTCACCGGCGATTTTATCCAATTCGATAATCGTACCCGGTGTAAAATCAAGAATTTCGGAAATAGACTTGGTCGTTCTGCCGAGTTCCACCGTAACCTCCAAAGGAACATCCATAATAAGACTGATATTCTCATTACTTGGTGCCGTTCCAACATTAGCATTAAAGGATTCAAACTGTGCAGGCTGATAACTGACGCCCCCTGCCATGGAATTCATCCCCTGCATGTTCATATTCGGCATCGGCATTCCCATGTTCATGCCCTGCATCGGCATTCCCATATTCATGCCCTGCATCGGCGTTCCCATGTTCGGCATCGGCATTCCCATGTTCATACCCTGCATATTCATATCCTGCATCGGCATTCCCATATTTGGCATCATTCCCATACCTGACATTGTATTGTCCGGTGCGGACTGCATAGGTTGCTGTGGCGCCTCTACCTTTGGGGGAACATAAGCGGAGACATCCGGGGTTTCGGGTTCATTGTCTGAATCATAATCCCCTAAAAACGTCTTTACAATTTCCTTTGCAAAATCAATCGGATATAACTGTAAAATCGTACTATCTACCAAATCCCCGATTTTCATCTGAAAGCTTATTTTTACAAAAATCCCTTTCAGAAAATCTGCCATGCCTTCGTTTGAAATTGCCTGTTCCATATTCATAAGGCGGGCATTCGGCGGGCTGATATCTATCGTCTTATTTAACATCTGGGATAGAGATGTTGCAGAAGAACCCATCATCTGATTCATTGCTTCGGAAATGGCACTTAAATGCAAATCTCCCAATTCTCCATCTGTATTTGTTCCGTCACCGCCCATCATAAGGTCTGTAATAACCTTTACATCATGCTCCTTCAAAATCAGGATATTATTACCATCCAGACCTGCTGTATAATTAATCTGAATAAATACACACGGACGACTATTATCCTCTACGAGGTCTTCCCATGTGACTATTGACACAACAGGAGTCGTAATATCTACCTTATTATTTACAAGAGAATATAAAGTGGTAGCAGAAGTGCCCATGCTGATATTGGCAACTTCACCAATCGCATCTTTTTCCACATCCGTTAATGTAACATCGCCTGTTACAATTCCCGCATGAACCATCTCTTCCGCAGGAGCCTCTTCTACGACAGGGGCTTCGACCGGTTCCGGGATTGGTGTTTCTCCGGATGCCATTCCGTTTAACAAGGCATTTATCTCATCCTGAGATAAAATTCCATCCATGCTACTCCTCCTCTCTTATGACATTTGTAACCCTGACAGCATATTTATCACCGCTCTTACCGGGCATTGCCATAAATTTTTTTATATTTCCAACATAGACTGCCATCTCCGCATCAGTGGCAGTGTTCAGTCTAATGATATCTCCACATTGAAGATTTACAAAATCGTCTACCGTAATTGAACTCTTTCCAAGTACAGCCTTCACCGGAACATCTGCTCTTCGCAGCATGCTCTCCACATACTGGGAATAATCCTCTTCGGAAGCAGACTGCATTGTTGAATACCAGAATTTCGTATTCAGCTTATCCATGACATCTTCCAGCGTAAAAAACGGAAGACATATATTCATAAACCCTTCCACATCACCAATCTTCACGGTCAAAGTAACGATAGCAACCATATCATTCGGGGCAATAATCTGTGCGAACTGCGGATTTGTTTCAATCCGTTCCAGAAACGGGTCAACATCCACTACGTTACGCCACGGCTCCTTCATGAGCTGCATACACATAACCAGAATTTTATCTAAAATTGTAAGCTCAATTTCAGAAAAATCCCTTGTCTTGTCAATGGAAGCGCCCTGACCGCCAAGCATTCTGTCTATCATGGCAAATCCCAGATTCGGTGCCAATTCAATAATGATAGAACCCGGAAGCGGTGCGAAATTCACAATTCCCAATATCGCAGGATTGGAAAGTGCGTTGGAAAACTCCGAGAAAACTACTGTTTCAGAGCTTGCTACCGATATCTGTACATTTTTTCTTAAATACAACGGCAGATTTGTGGATAAAAGTCTGCCATAATGTTCATAAATAATCTCCAAAGTTCTTAAATGTTCTTTGGAAAACTTTGCAGGACGCGCAAAATCATAATTGCGAACCTGCCTTTCGTCTTTTTTCTGTATTTCATCCGCATCCAGCTCACCCGTGCTGAGTGCGTTAAGCAGACTGTCTATCTCACTTTGAGATAATACCTCTCCCAAGCAGGCTCACCTCCCGTCATACTTGTTTCCGGAATATTACTGGAAGAAAATCTCCCTGAAAACAACATTATATATAAATTCCGAACCATACAAATTCTGGATTCGTTTTAAGATATTTTTACGCATGGCATCCGTATCTGCTTTCGCTTCTTCAATCGTATACCCACTGACTACACTTACGATTTCACCTTTTATCAGGTCTTCCTTTTCAGAAACGGTTGCGCCGTAATCTTTATACCCGTCTGCTTTGGTATTCATCGAAAGTGAAACGGACAATTGACAGAAATGATCTTTTCCGTCAGCCCCGGTCGCAAGAGGAATTGTCATCTCCTCTGCCAACTTATATACTGCAATATTTTCCATCGGAACACTTTCTGCTTCAGCCGCCATTTCAGTATCCTCACCAAGTTCTAAGGAAAGTGCCATTGAGATACCATCAATCAAAGCTGATGTTTTCTTCATTGTTCCGGTCACTGAAAAAAGCATTACCGATGTTAAGATAACATTCACTACTAAAAGTGCCAGTATAATAATAGATACCAGATTTTTCTTCATGTTATCACTCCTGTACTGTCTTATTAATCTTACTTTGCTGTCTTCTATTCTCCACTAAGAGTATTGTAAATTTTAATTTCAATACGACGGTTCTTTGCCCGCCCTTCCGGTGTTGAATTGTCTGCTACCGGAATGTATTCTCCTCTTCCGGAATGCTTTAACATAGCCGGGTCAAGGGTGGTATTCTCCACCAGATAATTAAACATTGCCAAAGCTCGATAGCTGCTTAACACATCATTGCTTTCAAACCTTGCGTTATGTATGGGTACATTATCGGTATGGCCTTCTATCTCTATTGTGCTTTGTGCATAACGCTCCAAAATCACTGCAACCTTACTGATAATCGGCAATGCATCTTCTCTCAGCTCTGCTTTTCCCGAATCGAAAAGAATGGATCCCTTCAAAGTCAACTGTACATATTGTGAAGTGAAGGTAATATCAATATCCTTATCCAAAGATTTTTCCGTAACGGATTCCTGGACTTTTTCTGCTAATTCTTCTGACGCAGCGAGCTTTGCTTTTTCCATTTCCTGTGCAAGCTCATCCACTTCATCCAATTCATTTACCTTACTCTCAGACTCTGCTGTTTTTCCGGTACTGTTAATATATTGGTCCAATTCATTCAACTGGCTGACGCCGTTGCTTATCAGCACTCCGTCACCGATTGCCGATGCTCCCGCGGAAAAGATACTGAATGTATCCGAAAACGATGCCGCTATCATCTGAAATTTCTGAGCATCCACGGTTGACATGGAAAACAGTAAAACGAAAAAGCAAAGAAGCAGATTCATCAAATCACCAAAGGTAGTCTGCCAGGCAGGTGCTCCCGGCTTCGGCGTATCCTCTTTGCGTTTAGCCATCTGCTTCACCTCCCTCTTGCTCCATAGACGCCTTTTCGGCAGGAGTTAAGAAGGACTTCAGTTTTTCTTCTATTACACGAGGGTTCTCACCGGCCTGAATGGATAAGAGTCCTTCGATCATAATCTCTTTAACGGTCATTTCCTCTTCATTATTGGCTTTCAGCTTCCCTGCGGTCGGAATACAAATCCAGTTAGCAAGCATGGAACCATATAATGTTGTAATAAGCGCAATCGCCATGGACGGACCGATTGAGGATGGGTCATCCATTTGTTGAAGCATGTTAATAAGACCTACCAGAGTTCCAATCATACCCCAAGCAGGGCCCATGGCTCCAAGGTCTTCCCAAAAAGCAATTTTTTTGCGATGTCGGTTGTCTACACTCGTAAGCTCCGTTTCCATAATGCCACGTACCAGCTCCGGATCCGTACCATCTACAATCAGAAGAACTCCTTTCTTAAGGAAAGGGTCATCCAATTCGGCAGATGCTTCTTCCAAAGAAAGAAGGCCTTCCTTACGGGCTACATTTGACAACTCAATAATCTTACGAATAACATCAGGTGTATTTACTTGTGGCACTTTAAAAATAAGAGATATGGATTTTAATCCCGCTATGTAATCACTCAATGAATGAGACATCAAGACACAACTGAAAGCACCACCGAAGGTAATCAGCGCTGACTTAAAATCCAGGAAATCGATAATGGCAGGGATGCCCTTATCTCCTGTAACAATTGAGATGAAAACAAGCACAATACATAGGATTATTCCAACTAATGAAGCTATATCCACAATTGTACCTTCTTCCCCTTTTGCAACTTATCATATTATTCTTTTGCAAAAAGTTCCTTTCTATACGATTTTACTAAATTATTCACTTCTTGTCTACTTTCTTTTACAATTATTTTTCTTCCTGTCGTAAAAGAAATTACGGTGTCGGGATTTGATTCAACCGTTTCTATCAGGTCAGGATTTATCAGTGTTTTTAAACCGTTTAATTTGGTAACTTCTATCATATGACACCTCTTTTTTCAATTGTACTGCAATGATAACTTCCTAATTCTGCCAATTGCAAAAGAGGCTGCCGCACCAAATCAGTGGACAGCTTCTTTTGTATGTAACAATTTATCTCTTAAGATTAATCAGTTCCTCTAACAGTGTATCGGAAACCGTAATGATACGGCTGTTAGCCTGGAAACCACGCTGTGTTGTAATCATTTCGGTAAATTCAGCGGAAAGGTCAACGTTACTCATTTCCAGAACACCGGTTGTCATATATCCGCCGTCAGCTCTGATATCCACACCGATTCCGTCAAAATCACCCGAGTTCTGTGAAGCCTTATACAGGTTATCGCCTTCCTTCTCAAGACCGGATGGATTGGAAAATTGCGCTACGGCTATCTGTCCTAACAGCTTGCTCTGTCCGTTGTCATAGGATGCATAGATTTTACCGTCATTAGCAATGGAAATGCCGGACATCTGACCAAGCTTACGGCCGGAACCAAGTCCCTTTGTATCGCCGTTTGTTGCTGTAATCGTAGACACACCTGCATTGTTATACATGGTTGTGTTGGAGAAATCCACGCTGATATCGGAGAAACGTCCGCTCGGGTCAATTGCATTCAATCCAAGAACTATTTCATTGTTTCCGACACCGTTAATACCTGCGAACTTACCGCTTACAGGGTCAAACGATAATAAAGCACTGCCAAGCACACTGTATTTTCCGATTTCTAATGGATTTCTGGCAGTTACTAATGTAGCGGCAGGTGTAGGAGTTGCTGCAGCAGGTGTTCCGTCTGTCGCACTCGGAATTTTATCTACATTTTGATTGCCAAACAAATCACTTAACGAGATATCCACCGTGGCATCCACTGTTTCTGTCGATGCAGGAGTCGTAATCGTATTGGTATATTGATATTTATGTACGATTTTCATCGTCTTAAAGGTTTCAATATCGTCCCCGTAATTATATGCATCTGCAAGAGCCTGCCATGCCGTATCATCTAAGGCCGTTACGCCGATTTCAAATACATCTGTATATCCGCCGGCTCCATTTGATTTCTGTAATTTATTGCCGTTCCATTGATATCCGCCTGCCAATCCGACTGAAAGAGATTTCTCCACCTCTGTTCCTGTGCCGAATGTAGCCTTATCGATATTAATTTCTTTATTGGTGGAATCCAATATTCTGTCAAGCTGTACGGTATAAGCCCCTTCCTTATCCGTGCTTCTGATAATCATCTTTGCTGTATAGCTGTAACCCAAATTATCGTAGAACTGTAAGTTCATGGTTTTACCGGCTGCACTGTTTACGTCTGTATCATTCTTATCTAAGATACCTGCCGCATATGCCTTGGAAGTAGCTTCCGGAGGATATGTCATATTTTCCGGGCTCATAACCCGAAGAGCAGAAACGGTTTCCTTACGAATATCCATTGTGGTCGGGTCAACCTGCCATCCCATAACATTATATCCGTTGCTTGTCATTGCCAGATTACCCATTCCGTCCACATAGAAAGAACCGTCACGGGTAAAAAAGTTATCTGTACCGTTGCTTACTACAAAGAATGCATCACCCGTGATACGGATATCAAACGGATTGTTTGTTGTCTGGGATGCACCTTCGGTTGAAATTGCTGTATTGATAGCACCTGTTTTAACACCAAGACCGATTTGTCTTGCGTTGATACCGGCTGTTCCGGTCAGTGCATTCGCACCGGATGCATTCTGTGTTGTCTGATACATTAATTCACTGAATGTTACGGATTGTGATTTGTACGCTACGGTATTCACATTCGCAATGTTATTACCGATAACATCCATCTTTGTCTGATGGGTTTTTAATCCGGCAACGCCGGAATACATTGATCTCATCATAATGAAATGACCTCCTGTTAAAGACGGTCTGCCAGTTCCCTCTGTCAGTCAGGAACTTTAGCCTCCATAAGGTCCGGCTATACAATTACGGCTCCGTCTATATTTGTAAATATGTTGTTATTTGTTTCACTCTGGTCCATTGCTGTTACAACGGTACTGCTCGGGATATTGACAATAAATGCCAGCTTATCCACGATGACCAGCGAATCTTTGATTCCTTTCTCATTCGCTTTCTGGCAACCATCCTGCAAACGCATGACCTGATTATCGGACAATTCAATATTCCTTGTACTCAGGCGGCTCGCTGCATGCTTAGAAAACTTCAGTACACTTCCCTGTGTAATGCTTCTACTTTTATCCTCCAGAATCTGTCCGAAGGAAACTGCTTTTTCATTTTCCGGACGCTGTGATTTCTTCGCATCCTGTAAGTAAGAGTCTGTTAACTGCTCAATGGAAAGGAATTGATTTCTTTGAATATTCATTATTCCTCTCCTTCCTCATCTTTTGGGTTCATTGCCTCATACTGCTCTACATATTTCTTGTAAAGAGCCATTGAATCTTTTGAAATGTAGCTCTGCTGATAAGATGTCATATTGTTATATACATCCATAAGTTTTTTCACATCATCCAAATCATCCTTTGTCAGGAGTTCCGGTTTCGGAAGCTTATTCAGTTCTGCTGTAAAGCTCTCACCCAAGCGAACTGCAAGTAAATATTCCGGGTCAGCCACGGTATCCAAATCATCGATGTTATATAACTTTTCACCGATAGAAAGGAAAGTCTTTCCACCCTGATATACAACATAATCTACTACACCTTCCGGATAAGTTGTTACCCCCTGACTGTCTGTCACATTCATAAATACATACTGTCCAACCAGTGCAGAAGCTCTTGATTTTTCCATGGAAGAACTTACATTCTGCATTTCTTCCAATTCTGAGAAAGTTGCAAGCTGTGAAATATATTCTGTATTGGATGTCGGTTCCAATGGATCCTGATATTTCATCTGCGCTACCAGAAGCTGTAAAAATGCATCCTTATCAAGGTTGTTTTTTTCTGCCGCGCTTGCCGTTACCTTTTCGGACGGATTGGTTTGGTTTGTAATAACACCATCAACTACTGTTGCAAATGTACTCATCGTCTCTCCTTTCTATACCGTATAATCTACCGTATTTCCGTTCTGCTTCATCATTTCCGCAACGATGCGGTCTTCATCGGAAATTTCTGTTTCTTCCATTCCGTTCATCAAATCGGAAAGTGTGATTTTTCGGGTATTTTTTCTTTTTTCTGATGTCGGCTGCTCATTCGCACCGTTTTCGTCTCCGTTCAGGTTACGTTCAAATGCATGGCTTGCTACCGTTACTTCCACTGCTTCTACCTTAATGCCCTGTTCCTCAAAGCTCTGTTTTAAGGTAACCATCTGGGATTCCAGCGCTGCTCTTACGGTTTCGCTTTCTGCTGTAAAAGTAGCTGTAATAACACCCTCTCTTGCTGTCAGTGAAACTCTGACATGTCCTAAGGATGCAGGATGTAACTGTAATTCCATTTCTGTCGCATCTTCTGTACGGATAATTTTGATCACATCCTGAATCTGATTCATAATAGATTCTGTTGTGGAAAATGCAGGTCTTGCTGCTTCTGTCTTTACAACTGCCTGTTCAATCTGATTCATTACAGATTGTGCAAATGTCATCTGACGTTCCGCCTCATTTCCCGACTTTTGTTTGTTATCCTCCGTACTCTTTGATGCTTCCGGCCTCATAACCGCTTCCTGTACTCCGGTTTCTTCCGTAATCGGAACCTCCGTTGTATTTTCCGTAAGCTTCATCTGTACCTCATCTGTCACTACGGTTTCTTCAGCCTCAGACATATTTTGAAGCATCTCTTTTAATGCTTCCGGTGAAAGATTTGTCTGTTCGGATAAATCCTTTAACAAATCCTCTGCTTTTGCCCCGATTGCCTGTACATCGGAAAACAATTCTTCATTTGTCATGACTGACAATTCATCTGCGCCCTCTGTTAAGGCTACGACTAATTTGGGAATTATCTCCGTATTCAGTAAATCCTGTTCGGAAATTCCCAATTCCTCCATTGCACCTCTTAGCTTTTCATCACTGATTCCGAGTATGCTCTGAATTGCTGCCATTAATTGGCTG
This sequence comes from Lachnospiraceae bacterium, assembly GCA_016294075.1. Lineage (GTDB taxonomy): Bacteria > Bacillota > Clostridia > Lachnospirales > Lachnospiraceae > RGIG8767. The sequence goes on from JAEDCQ010000014.1 coordinate 28,555, forward strand.
ACAGCCTCCATTACGGCTTCCGTATCTGCTGCATCTTCATCTTCGGGCTGCAGAGTCTGTCCTTCCTTTACATCGGATACTTTCTTTTTTTCTTCCACCGGTTTATTATCCGATGCTTTATCCGTTTTCGTATCCTTTGCTATTCGCTCTGCATTTTCAGCCAATCTTTCCGTTTTTTCCGGTTCTTTCGCTTCCGCATCACTTTTTCCCTTGGCATCCGCTTTGGTTTGTGACGATTGTGCCGCAAAAATTTTGGAGAAATCATCCGATTGACTGTTTTTTACCTGTTCAGCCTGTGATGATGCGCCTGCATACAGATTCGTCTGTGTTACTATTGATGCAGTCATCACTTATCCTCCTTTCTTCACTTTTCAAGGTTCTTTTACACCCGTCAAATGTCAACTCATACAAATGCGGATGTCCTCTTTATATGTATCGGAGAAATACAGCATTTTCTTAAGAGTTCGGTTCCATTATTTTGGTAATTTTTGCTGCAACCTCCGGGTCCATAACTCCGAGAATTTTTCCTCTTGCATCCGGCTCCATTTCTCCTAAAATACGCGCTGCCAGATTCAGATTGTCCGTCATTTTTTCAAAAATTCCCGCGGCCTGCTTAGGCTTCATTTCGGAATAAGCCTGTGCGTAATTTTTTATTTCCTCATCTTCTTCCTGCTTGGATATTACCTGTTTATATAAAACCTCTGCAGTTGCCGGGTCTATAGACTCATAGTATTTTTGGTATTCTTCTGCTCCCGGACCTTTTTCCGCATATATGACCTCATTATAGAATTCCGTCTTAATGCGTTCAAATTCCACCTGCATATCTTCAAAGGTCTCCAAACGCTTAATCTCTTCTTCCAATGCAAGAATCCGCTCATTCTTCGCGTTAAGCTCTTCCTGATAATCAACCAGTTCTTTTTCCAGATCCTCAATTTCGGCAACGGCATCCTTTAGTGAAGAATAGCCTCCAACATCAACCTCTTCTCCGTTCTCATCCGTGGAAATACTGCCTGTTGCTTCACCCGGCAGAATCATATTCAGAACAGGAACGTTTTTCAGTATTGGTGCAAGAACGCCGGAACCAAAGCCCCCGACATCCAGCTTAATCAGCGCACAGATAATACCAACCCACACAAGAACAATAATAAGAGTTGTAAGAACAACCGGGCCGGTTCCATCCTCATCCTCCGAAAGTTCTGCTTCCTTCGCGGCAATTTCCTTTGCTTTTTTCTTCACTTCTTTTTTCTGCTGTGCCTGTTGCTTTTTCTGAGCCTTCTGCTCTTCCTTTAATCTTTTCTTTTCTTCCTTCAGTCTTGCAGCCTCATCCGCTCCACCTGACATCATTCCGTTTTCAGCCATGCTTTACCTCTTCCCTGCTTTTTCTTCCATATTTGTAGCTTGTCAGTTCGTCTATCTCCCTGCCCTCTTTTGCATTTTCCTCCTGAATAAATTCAGTAAATGCGTTTTCATACAATCTCTCCTGAGTCTTTCGCTCCTGCATAGCCTCCTGTAGCACAAGACGCTTTTCCTCCTGTATCTGCTTTGCTTTCTCCACTTCGCTTTTTTGCTGTTTTATCATTTCTTCCAAAACAGAAAGAGCCTGTGTGTTATTCTTTATTTCCTGCACATGCAGTTTTTCCTTGCGAAGCCGTTTTGCTTCTGCTTCGTACATTCTTTTTCTTCCATGCAGAGCGGAAAGCTTTTCCTCTTCCTCCAAAACGCGGGCATTTGCCTCTGAAAATTCCATCTTTGCCGCTTCTTCCAATTTCTGCTTAATATCAAGAATATTCTGCATCCGGTATTTAAATTTTGCCATACATTAAATCCTGTATCTTATGATTCAAATAAGCCTTCCATCAGTTGCAGGGTTTCATCAAAATCAAATTTAGTATCCACATCCTGCTTAAGAAAATCATTTACCGCATCAATCTTATCAATGGCATAATCAATATTTTTATTGCTTCCGCGTTTATATGCTCCGATATTGATAAGGTCCTCTGACTCATTATAGGTAGCCAGCACATTTTTCAGCTTCCCGCCTGCTGCCTTATGCTCCCTTGTAACAATCTGACTCATACATCTTGAGATACTCTGTAACACATCTATTGCCGGATAATGATTCTTATGTCCGAGTTTACGGCTTAACATGATATGTCCGTCCAAAATACTTCTTGCCGTATCGGTAATCGGTTCATTAAAATCATCACCGTCAACGAGTACCGTATATAAACCTGTAATCGAGCCTTTTGAGGCACGTCCGGCACGCTCCAAAAGCTTTGGCATTTCCGAATATACACTCGGCGGGTAACCACGCGATACCGGAGGTTCTCCGCCGGCAAGTCCTATTTCTCTCTGTGCCATGGAAAAACGCGTCAGAGAATCCATCATCAGGAGTACATCCTTCCCCTGGTCGCGGAAATACTCCGCAATTGCAGTCGCCGTCTTAGCCGCTTTATTTCTCTCAAGAGCCGGTCTGTCCGATGTTGCCACAACCACAACCGAGCGGCGCATGCCTTCTTCTCCCAAATCACGTTCGATAAACTCACGGACCTCCCTGCCGCGCTCTCCAATCAGGGCAATTACATTGATATCCGCCTTTGTATTGCGGGCAAACATACCCATCAGCGTTGATTTCCCGACTCCTGAGCCTGCAAAAATACCGATTCTCTGTCCTTTTCCGATGGTAAGGAGTCCGTCTACCGCTTTTACGCCAAGAGGCAGAACCTCATCAATAATCGTGCGGCTCATCGGGTCGGGCGGCGTAGCTTCCACCGGGTAGAGTTCTCCCGTAGATAAAACATCTCCGTTTGTCACTCTGCCGAGTCCGTCAAGCGTCATACCTAAAAGTTCGTCGCTTACTTTTACCATTAAAGGCTGACCGGTATTCTCGACAATATTCCCGATACCGATACCGTCCGTTACATCATACGGCATCAGCTGTGTTTTTCCTTCCTTAAAGCCGACAACCTCTGCCATTATCGGCTTCTTGGAAACATCCTCCGGAAAAATATAACAGATATCTCCCAATTTGGAATCCGGTCCTGCCGATTCAATTGTCAGACCGACAACATTGACAATCTTTCCTTTTTTCGCAAAAAAAGACTCTTCTGCAATTTTCTCATACTTTTCAAAATGAATCATTTTTGCATCCAAGTCTTTCACCTAGCTTTCCTGATGTCCTTCATAGGACAACAATGTTAATTTTCTACGCAGCCCTTCAAGCTGTGTTCCGATACCGCAGTCATAAATGCCGTTCATTGTTTCAATCGTACATTCATTCTCACGTATCATACTATCCTCAATGATATCTATAACCGTTCCTTCCGGCGTCGAATCCGAAAGGAGCTCAGCCTTATGCTCTTTTACATACGGATAATCCGAGGTGCTTACATGCACAAGAAAGTTTTTACAGCCTTCCAGTTTTTTCATTGTATTGCGCAACAGCGTTACAACAATCTTCTGCTGATTCTCCAGACCGACTTCAAAAACTTTTTCATAAATATCTGTTAATGTCTTAACAAACAAAGGCTCCAGCTCATCTATCTGCTTTTCATAAGCAGCTTCCAACTGCCTGCGTTCCTCTTCCAATTGCAGCCTTGCAGACTCCATTTCCTGCATAGCCTGCTTTCTGCCGGCCTCATATCCTTCAGCCTGTGCAGAATTCAAAACATTCATGCGCTCTTCTTCAAGTTCCTGCAGGGCATTACTGCGCATCTGCTCAATTTCTTCCTGCGCCTGTGCAATCAACTCTTCCGGCGACGGACCGCTGTAAACCGGCTCCTCTAAGGCTTCAGCAAAACCGGAGGCTTTTATCACAGATGAGGTATCGGCAGCCCTGTCCGCAGTCGTAAAATCACTGCTAAGCAAATCAGCCGCATCCAGATTTTCGCTTTCTTTTGCGAAATCAACCGCCTCAAACCCGCCATAGCCTTCACTATGATTGATCTGTGGTGTTTCTACACGAATACGTTCCAGTTTTTGTGCAATCATCTCATTTGAATCGATTACGCGTGCATTTTCCGTATCCTTATTCAAATAATAGAATTTAAACAAATTACTAGACAATGATTTCGTCTCCTCCGCCTCTGGAAACAACAATTTCTGCTGAGTCTTCCAGCTTTCGTATAATATTTACAATCTTCTGCTGTGCCTCTTCAACATCCTTCATACGAACAGGCCCCATAAATTCCATATCCTCTTTTATCATGCTGGCAAGACGCTTTGAAAGGTTGTTGAAAATAGCATTCTGAACCTGTTCGTTGCTTCCTTTGAGAGCCATTGCAAGATCATTATTGTCGACATCATGAAGCACACGCTGAATGGCACGGTCATCAAGCAGCAGGATATCCTCGAATACAAACATCTTCTTGCGGATTTCGTCTGCAAGCTCCGGCTCTTCGATTTCCAATGTCTCCATAATATGCTTTTCCGTACCACGGTCTACCGCATTCAAAATCTCGACTACCTGGTCTACACCACCGATAATCGTATAATCCTGATTTACCAAAGAAGCCAGCTTGGATTCCAATACCTTTTCCACTTCCTTTATTACATCCGGACTCGTTCTGTCCATCATGGCAACACGCTTTGCAACATCTGCCTGTCTTTCCTGCGGAAGGGCAGAAATAATACTTGATGCCTGCTGTGGTGACAAATACGCAAGAATAAGGGCAATTGTCTGCGGATGTTCATCCTGAATAAAGTTAAGAAGCTGGGAAGGCTCTGTCTTACGAATAAATTCAAACGGCTTAACCTGCAGTGAAGCAGTCAGTCTGCCAATAACATCCATCGCCTTTTCCGAACCGAGTGCTTTTTCCAGAAGCTCCTTGGCATAACCGATACCGCCTTCCGCAATATATTGCTGTGCCAGACATACCTGATAAAATTCATTAATTACCTCATCCTTTATCTGAGGCGTAATGCTCCTTGTATTGGCAATCTCAAGTGTCAGTTCTTCAATTTCTTCTTCTTTCAGATGCTTAAAAATAGAAGCAGACTTTTCCGGTCCCAATGTAATCAATAAAATTGCTGATTTCTGTAAGCCTGTTAATTTTTCATCCTGAAATCTTGCCATTGTTAACTCCAATCCTCGTTTAACCAGTTACGCAGCAAAAGTGCTGCTGCTTCCGGGTTATCATCCACGAATTTTTCAATCAGCTTACGGGTTTCAGATTTTGTTTCCAATTCAATATTCTCCAGCTCCGTTTCCGGTGTGGATTGCAATAAGCTTTCTACGGAAAGCTCTTCTTCAACTTCCTCAATCTTCTCTGAACGCATTCCTCTGATAATAACAAACGCAAGCAATGCAAGAATCACTACAATCAATACTATTTGCGCAATATTGGACGGATTCAGTGCAAGCGGCTCCTTATCAATAAACATTGGCTCTTCATATGCCAAAAAGGTGATTTTCTCCGCATCAATGCCTGATGCATTCGCCGCCATAAAAATAAGATCCTCATCCACTTCAAGCTTGGTCCGCTCCGCATTCGCAAGCTTGTATTCATCCCATGAAACTCCATCCAACAGCCCCTGCTGCTTTGCATCCTCTTCTCTTAAAACCTTATAACGAATTGCGGAAATGGAAAGCGAGGACTGATCATATACCACATATCCCGGCGGAGTTGTCGTTGTTGTAACCTCTTCATTCGGCAGATAATCCCTGATTTCCTCTGATTCGGAAGAACTGCTGTTATTGCCATCCTGAATAACATATGTAGTACCGTCTTCTCCGTTAGAATCCGTACCGGGCACACCGGCATTACCACCTGTGGCCTCTGCATTATAAAGTTCTTCATGGCTTAGTACACCCTGTGTCTGACCATCAGCCGGTGTATATTCATGTTTTACGTTTTCCTTCGTTGAAAAATCAAGTGTCAGATTCGGTCTGACCTCAATCAAATCAAACTCATTTGTTCCGAGAAGGACTCTTTTTACTTCTCCCTGCAACGCAATCTCCGTCTGTTGCTTGACATTAAGCTGACTTGTTGCATTGCCGGTAACGGAATAGCTCTCATCACCGGAAAACAAAAGATTTCCCTCATTATCAATAATCGTAATATTTTTTATCTCATCATTTCCGAGACATGTTCTGACAAACTGTGCGACCGTTGCCGCATGTTCTGCCGTGAATTCTCCGTCAGGCTCAATCATAATGGCTGCTGAGGAATCCTCCTGCTGCTCAATTAAGGTTCCCTTGCTCTCGGGAATGCTTAACTGAACGGTCGCCTTTTTGATATTCTCCATTCCTTTTAAGTCAGTTTCCAACTGGCTTTCTCGGTAAAGCTTATATCTTTTCTGTTTGTCAGCTTCCGTTGTGCCCATACCGCCGCTTGTAACATTGTCAATTGTATAAGCATCTGCCGGAATATTATTGGCACCAAGCAAAAGCCTCGTCTGTGAAATCTGACCCTTCAAGACGGATATCTGATATCCGTCCTCCGATACCTTATACTCAATAGCAGGAGAAGCGCCGTCCAATATCTCCGTAATCTCGGATGCTTCCTTTGTTGATTCACAGGTGACAACCACCTCATATTGCGGTTTGGAAAGAATCCACACTAAAACAGCAAAAGCCACCAATATACCGGCAGCAGCCGATATTATCAGTGTCTTCTGTCTGGAATTGAATTTATTCCACCATTCCATTATTTTCTTTGGTATTTCTTTCAATCTGTCAACCATGACCCTAATCCCCTGTTTCCATACAATACCTTAGGAAAAGCATTGCATCCGCAATACCCCTTAGGCATTTAAATCTGAATCTGCATCAGCTCCTTATAAGCTTCCAGAATTTTATCACGCACCGCTACCGTATAGGACAATGCAGTGGAAGCCTTTCCTAAAGCAATTGTCAAATCATGGGTGTTATCGGTTTCTCCCATAGCAAGCCGTAATTCTTCGTTTTCGGCATCTGATAAATATGCATTTGTTGTTTTTATATTTTCCATAGCCGTTGTCAGAAAAGAACCAAACTCTTCTGAATGCGGTGTTCTTGTAATGCTGCTGCCTGCTACGGACTGTCCGGCAGCTTCTTTTACGACACCGGAAGAAATATTATATAATGAAGCAATGTCCATTTATGTATCCAGCCTTTCGTATATTAGATTACTGACCCATCTGTAAGCCCTTTAACGCCATAGACTTATAGGAATCAAACGCAGTTGCATTTGCTTCATAGCTTCTGCTGGCATCAATCAGGTTTGTCATTTCCGTAATGATATTAACATTCGGATATGTTACATACCCATCCTCATCAGCGTCCGGATGCGACGGGTCATATACTTTATTTCCCTCTGTTGATTTGTCTTCATAGGTTCCGCTTACTTTTACGCCGTTTGCCTGAAAACGACTGGCTCTTTCACCAAAAATAGAAGAAAAACTGGACTGATGTTTCCCTTTTTTTTCAGAGAACGTAACCACCTTGCGAACATACGGAGTACCGTCTTCCGTTCTGGTCGTATTCGCATTCGCAACATTCTGCGCAATGACATCCATACGATATCTCTGTGCTGTAAGACCGGTTGCATTTACACTAAAAGTATCAAACATTCCCATATTTTATTCCCTCCTATTTCATAACACTCTTGAGGTTTGTAAACTCTGTTGTAAGCGAATTCATCAACCCTTCATATTTTAACTGATTGGATGCAAGATAAACCTGTTCCATCTCAGGATCCACATTATTATCGTCCAATCGGTACGAAAACCCACCGTAATCGGTATATTGTCTTCCGTTTAAGCGCCCCAGCTTCAGATTGGAAACCTTCTCGTCCACCGATTTATATTTGGAATGATGAAGCGCCCGCTGCAGCTGTGCTTCGAAATCAATATCCTGCCGCTTATATTCGGGCGTGTCCTGATTGGCAATATTATTGGAAATCAGCTCATGCCGTTTCCATGAAGCATCCGCTGCTTTATCCAATACATTAATATAATCAAACGCATTTGATGAAAACATATATCCCCCTTACCTTTCTGAAATCCGGATATTTCTGTCATCTGTTATTTGCCAAAATAATATATCTGCATACTACATGCAACTATACCTTACTCTATTATAAAGAAATATGAAAAAAATACAAGATATTGTGGAAAAAAAAGAAAAAAAGGACCTATTGTGTATTTTCCAATAAGTCCTTTTAATACAATCAATCCGTTTTTTATTCTATTTTGAAGAAAGTTCTGCGCGAATTAAATCAATCTGCTCAAATACCAAATCATTTAATACCTTGATATATGTTCCCTTCATACCGGAGGAACGTGACTCAATTACGCCGGCACTTTCAAACTTACGAAGCGCATTGACAATAACGCTTCTCGTAATGCCCACACGATCCGCAATCTTACTCGCTACCAGAATGCCTTCCATACCGTTTAATTCATCAAAGATGTGGACAATTGCCTCCATTTCGGAATAAGACAGTGTAGAGATTGCCGATTTCACAACATTCAGTTTGCGGGTTTCTTCCGCACTCTCTTCATTTACCGCGCGAAGCATTTCAAGACCGACAACTGTGGAACCGTATTCGCAAAGAATGATATCATCAATATCATAAAGTTCTCCTGCTTTGTACACAAACAATGTACCCAGACGTTCACCCGCAATCTCAATCGGTGCAATAATCGCCGTAAAACGCTTTACATCTGTATTTTCAAAGCCTAGTGTTTCCAGATTCACATTTTCTTTTGTCGATAAAACAGACAGCATACGCTCATTAAGCATAATATCAATAAAACCGCCGACCTTATCCCTAATCAGTTCATGAATAACCTCAACCTCTTCATTATTATCAACTCCGAGGACCTTTCCCTTACGGCTGATGACCAAAACATTGCTTCTTAAGATTTCCTGCATAACATTGCAAATATCATTAAAAACAACCTTGCTGGAATTGTTATTATGCAGAAGTTTACCGATTTTTCTTGTTTTATCAAGCAATTGTACACTACTCATTTGCAATCCCTCCAAATATACTTATAGTGTATCATTTTCAAGAGGCTATAGCAAGAATATTTTTATGATTTCAACAAATTTTCTGAATATTTGCACGCTTTACTAAACAGATAAAGAATTCTGTTTTACATAACCACACTTTTCATTCATACAAAGCAGCTTATTTCCTTTTTCCAGCAAAAGAGAACCGCATTGGGGGCATATTTCTTTAGAAGGCTTCTGCCAAACCATGAAATCGCATTCAGGATTGCCGATACAGCCGTAATATTTTCTGCCTTTTTTTGATTTCTTCAAAACAATATCTTTTCCGCACTTCGGACATGCCACACCGATTTTTTCAAAATAAGGCATCGTACTGCGGCATTCCGGAAAGCCACTGCAGGCAAGGAATCGTCCGTGCGGACCGTATTTTATCAGCATAGGTCTTCCGCACTCCGAACAGTTTTCCTCCGAAACCTCATCTCTTATTTCGACTTCTTCCAATTCTTTTTCCGCTTTTTTTACTGCTTCGTCCAAATCCGGATAGAAATTGGCTATTACGGTCTTCCATGCGACATCACCTGACTCAATGCCATCTAACAAGGCTTCCATTGCAGCGGTGAAGTTTACATCCACTATCGTCGGGAACGCTTCCTTCATAATCTGATTTACCACTTCACCCAGTTCCGTAACATACAGGTTTTTATTTTCCTTTACAATATAACGTCTTGCTAAAATAGTCGTAATCGTCGGCGCATAGGTACTCGGACGGCCGATTCCAAGTTCCTCCAAGGCCCTGACAAGCGATGCTTCCGTATAATGAGGCAGGGGCTGTGTAAAATGCTGCTTCGCATCCAAATTTTCCAATGAAAGCACATTCCCTTTTTCCATCTGCTTTAATGTGGCATTGTTTGAAATCTTCTCTTCATCCTCCTCCACATACACATTCATAAATCCGTCAAACGTGACTTTGCTCGTCGCAGCGGAAAATTTATGTCCGTTGCATTCAATTTTCACAGAAGTTGTCTCATATTCCGCAGGCGCCATTCTGCTTGCCGTAAAACGCTTCCAGATTAACTGATACAGACGGAATTGTTCGCGGGATAAGGATTCCTTAACAGAAGCCGGTGTCCTTGTAATATCGGTAGGACGAATTGCTTCGTGTGCATCCTGAATCTTCTTTCCGCTTTTTTTATGCTCCGATGCTTCTGCCAAATACTTGTCTCCGTATGCTGACGCAATATATGCTCTTGCCGCACCTTCTGCTTCCTCTGAAACACGGGTGGAATCCGTACGAAGATAGGTAATAATACCCACTGTGCCGGAACCCTTTATTTCCACACCTTCATATAACTGCTGTGCAAGGCGCATCGTCTTTTGTGTAGAATAATTCAATACCTTACTTGCCTCCTGCTGCAGTGTGGATGTAGTAAACGGTAATGGTGATTTCTTTACACGTGTTCCTTTTTTTACATCTGTAACAACAAAATCCGAAGCCTGTAAGCTTTTTATAACCGCATCGGTTTCTTCTTTACTTCCAAGCTCTTTTTTTTCATCCGAGCCGATATATTTTGCACTAAAGGATTTTTTATCTCCGTTCCCCTTCAGATTGGCTTCCAATGTCCAATATTCCTGTGGAATAAATGCGGCAATCTCTTCTTCTCTGTCACAGATAATGCGCAGAGCTACCGACTGTACACGTCCTGCACTTAACCCTCTTTTTACCTTTACCCATAAAAGGGGAGAAATACGATAACCTACCATACGGTCCAGACAACGTCTTGTCTGTTGTGCATCTACGAGGTCCATATCTATTTCCCGTGCATTTTTCAGTGATTCTTTCACTGCGTTTTTTGTAATTTCATTAAAGGTAATTCGGTAAACCTTTTTATTTTCCAATTTAAGTGCCTGATACAGGTGATAAGAAATAGCTTCTCCCTCACGGTCAGGGTCAGTTGCAAGATATATTTTTTCTGCCTTTTTTACTTCCTTACGAAGCATTGCAAGTACATCACCTTTTCCCCTGATGGTAATATACTTGGGCTCATAATCATTTTCCACATCAATTCCCAATGAACTTTTGGGCAGGTCCCGAACATGTCCGTTGCTGGCAGCAACCGTATAATTCGGGCCTAAAAATTTCTGAATGGTTTTCACCTTTGCCGGTGATTCCACAATTACTAAATACTTTGCCATAATTTCTCCATTCTCTTCCCCTCTTTTTATGCACAGTCGTGCGGCAATTTATGCACCTGTATTGCATCTGCGGCACTTTATTTGCCCTCATTGCATTTGCAACGCTTTTACACCTGTGGCAAATCATAACGCCCTCACTATACACCATACCTTTTTAATGCGCAAGAAAAATTATATTTATTTTGCATTTTTACTTTCTATCCTGCCATTTTTGAGTCTTAAATCGGCACACATGCTCTGCTTTCCGAGCGATTGGGCATATATCGGCACACATCCTCTGCTTTCCGAGTGATTGGGCTAATATTGACTATTTTAATAAAAAAAGCCCAAAATCCTCCTCATAACAACTAAAAAATCAAGATTTTCATTAAAATTGGGTATAAAACAAGGGATTACAATTAAAACACCCAAAAATACGGAAATTTTTGGGTTAAAATGCATGTACACTGCTCTTAATATTCCAAAGTCAGAGGATAAATTTCCCAAACAAAGAAAATATCACACAAAGGACGAATTATCTAAACAAAGAATGCAACAAAGGGAGCATCGTTCGATGCTCCCTTATATCCCCTCCTAAGAATGCCTGAACCCGATATCCATTACCGCAGTTCAAACAACTGTGTACAGACAATATGTAATTTGTTCATGCTCTCGGTTGCCGGCAATAATGTTTCTGTACCCGGAGCTGTATTAAGAAGTTCCTCATACCCCAACCTGACATAAATGTTTTTTGAATAAGTATCCCGTATACCTTCCGCATTTCCCAATCCGAGTTCGGAATAATCAAATGTAACCGTATGCATGGAATTGCCTATAAGAGTGAACGGTGTTTCTTCCAGCGGAATTAAGGAACCGTCCTGCTCTGCAATACGATATGCAGATTTTGGGACAACCTCTTTATAATACCTGCCATCCGTATATAAATCGTAATCCGTTTCGGATGCGTCAATATAATATTTTGCATGCAACGATTCATTTGTATAAAAAAATCCTTTATTTAAAGTATAGAAGTGAACCTGCAAATCCTGTTCCAAAAATCCACCATTTCCGTCATTCATCTGCGGGTCATAAGGAAGATATCTGCTGTCAATCGTAGCAGAGGATTCCCATTGTTTTTCCTTAAATAATGCAGTTGCAGCATGTATCCCGAATTGATAAGAAGCCACCAGAGTATTCACAAATAATTTCTTCTCCTCATCACTGGTAACTGTTTTGTCTCCGCTTCCGGTATAGGTAACATTACCCTTGTTATAAATGAAATAGTTATTACGCACATCCATTTCATTGGCAGCAAAAAAGCTGTCTTTCCATGTAGGCATCTTACTTAAGGTGTACCAGACCACAATATCATCATTCGTATTTGCATCCCGGTTATCCGTATCCATATTGAGTTGAAAATACTGCGGATGTGAATGTGAGGTTTCAAAGCTTTCGGAAATTTTGTACGGATATTCCGTAATCTGCCCGGCATTTACCTGTGTCACTTTGGATTTGAAACTCTGATCATTACTATTTTTATCATAATTAAAATGATAACGATATCTCCAGGTCGCACGCCTTGCATTTTCTCCATATTCATTTTTGTAGCCATATGGTTTGAATTCATCATCAACTACAATCGGATTGGAAAAACCCATTTCCTCCACAGAAGCACCTTTTAAAACAGCATGGTCATATTGTGAAATATATCTATATTTCTCATCCTCCTGCAGTATCCCTGAAGCCTGTACTTCTCCAAATCTGTCCATCCCCTGTACATCGCGAAGATACTTGTTTGCATACCACCCCCAGGTACGGTCTGTTTTTTCCTCTATTCTAAAGGAATTTAAATCATGCGTAAACAGAATGCTTCTTCCTGACAAAGCGAATTCTCTTATTGCAAGAATTGCTTTCACTATTTCATCCTCTTTACAGGACGAACCAAATTTATACATATCCTGAAAACCCAGAACAACCATATCATAGCTTTTCAGATACTCACTATGACTCTTATCTTTATCGGCAAATGCGGTTTTTTTAATATACTCAGTGGATGACATCTTGGTAACATTGATACTGAAGTCCTGTACCCCATTATACAATTTATGCATATCATTACCATCCAAATCCAGATTGGTCTTCCCATCCGCATTGGTAATCTGCAAGATTTTTATTAGTGGTTTTTCTCCCACATAAGGGACTGCCGAAAAGCCCTCAATCGCACACCGAATTACAGCGCTGTCATCTGTTCCCTCATATGTCCTGTCATTTTGGCAAAATTCCAATTTCCATGCCAGAAATCCGGTAAATCCTTCCGGAATTTCACGGGAAATATGATAGGTACTGCCCGCCAATAGGTGATACCGCCCTTCTGCATCTACACTCTTTACAGAACCGCCTCCATCTGTTATACGAAGACCTGTCAGCCTCTCGTCCGCATCAAAACGGCCGTCCGCATCCACATCTACATAAAGCTGACAATCATAGCTCGTTGACGTAATTTCTACCGCTGCATCATTCTGCAGTTCTATATCATATTCCAGATGATAAATACCGTCTGCATCCGGTGTCAGATACTTCTGTGTCCCATCCGGCTGATTATAAGCTGTCGGCAAATCATCCGCACTGTATTTCAGCGTCAGCTTAGAAATTCCCATATAGCGGCTGAAGCTTTCCCTAACTCCCACAGCTACGGAGTTTGTATTTTCAAAGTTGCTCTTACTGTTTACATTTTTCCCATAGTAGCGGTACTCTCCGTTTTCTTTTTTTAGAACAGTATCATGAATCAGCTTATACATATTAGAAGAGGAATCTATTCTTGCTGTATTAACTTTATAATCCGCTCCATTCTTTATCAGGAAATCATCGGATAGAATAAACGCATATCCGGCTTCAATATATTCCCTTAATTCACGCAGCTTATCGGCTGTAATATCATTACCGGAAAGACGGAAATAACCTTTTACCTCATTCCCTTTGGCAAGCCCGATTTCATCGCCGACATGTGAATATACAAGACCGTTCATGGAAGAATCGTTGTATACGGTTTTATCGGTTTTAGTTTTGGTTCCGTCCGGATTATTGGTTATCTCGGTATTCATAATAGAGGTGTCCATACCCAGATAAATCAAATCATATTCCGTATTTAAATCTTCCAGCTTTCCGATAAACTCCTTCGTTCCCATAATTGTCACGTCCAGCTTATCCGGCTGTTCTTCAAACTGTGGTGCAAGATTATCGATAATCCAGCGCTTTTTATCAAGCCTTCCGTCCGCAGTCAGGCAGATACTGTCGGTTTCTATTTTATTGACCGAGATACCGTTAGTACTGCCGCTTACTTTAATATCCTGATAAGCCGTTGAGCCATTCTGATTCTTGCTGCCCTCATAATAATCCTCAAAATCATACGGCTCCAAATCCAACACCCGCAACGTTGTCTTCGTCACATTACGTCTGTCTCCGAAATTGATAATATAGCGGAGCGCTGTCGCCATCGTAACCTTTTCTTCGATCCTCTGCGTCTTTCCCGCTACCTCAAGATAAAAGTTTTCATTTCGGATTTCTTCTAAAATAGCCTTAAAACCGTTTTCAATCTCAGCATCCGTAAATACTTTCTTATCAAAATCACTGCTGACAATATTCTTCTTTCCAATATTAAATAACGGGGCCTCACAGGTATCGTCATATACAAAAATATTGCCTGATACATAGGTAAGACTTAACTTTTTATCCGCACCATTCTCGTCAAGAAGCGTAAGTGGCTTCTTCATCGTAGTTGCTAACTCATCCAAATCAAGAGCGCTGATTATCAAGCTGTCAATTCCGCCTACCGGAATAACCGATTCCGGATTTTCCTGTATCAGACAGGCCGCCAATTTTCGCACCAATCCACCGTTATATTCATTTGTGTACAGACTACGGTTTAATGCAAGCGGAACACCATCCAATGCCTTCTTAAGGATGGCTTTTGCCATATCCTCCGTCAGACCTTCTACCGTTTCCGTTGTTGCAGTATTATCGTCCATAAAATTGCTTGCACTCGTATCAGCAAAATACAGTAAATCCGCCTTGTCCAAAAGCTCCTGCGACAATTCATCCATCGTAACCGGAATCACATCAATGCACATACCGGCAAGTGCTTCTTCCGTTTCTAAATCAAATACATATTTTTTGAACCACTCAACATTTTTAAATCCACCGGTATAGGAAAATGTTTCATAAATATCCTGTGTATAATCGGCTGTAAAAATATGGTTTCCATTGATGGTTCCACCCGGCTCAACTGCATATTTATATGGAAGCGTTTCCTCACGAATAAAAAAAGTTTTTCCAATATAGTCAGAAAGATAACCGCCCTCCGGGCGAATCACTTCACTTAGGGCCGTTACCGCTTCCAGCTCTCCACCTGTTTCAGGAACATCTGTTATGTAATAATACGGACCAATGTCGTTTCCGTCCGCTTCCTCAACTTTTACATATTGTAAAATTCCACTCTCAAGCCCATCCCGGAGGTCAGAAAACTCTATCGACATTCTCTGCATTCTGCGTACTGCCAACGCAGAATCTGAGCCTGTAACAGGGCCTTCGTTCTCTCCCGATTCATCTTCCTCATCTTCCAATTCATCCAAAAGAAGCATCCTTGTACTGTTTGTCAATGCTCCAACATAGGAAAGCGTATCTGCGGTCTTATTAAAAATCAAATCTCCGTCGTTTAGGTCTTCGATTGTCAGCCTTCCATCCGAATTATCATCTAATGTAATCTCTGTTGCCACAAAATACTGATTGTTATATATACCTTGCGCACCGTCAATGGAAACAGGCATATCATTTGTATCTTCAAGTTCTTTTAAATGAATTTTCCATGTTCCTCCCATTCCGGAAGCCGGCAGACGATAAGAGGTGTATTTTCTGTATAATATTGTTCCTTCCTGATTAATCTCATCCAAGGCAATTTTATCATTTTCTAAATCTATCTCCCACGGATTAACAACCTGAATCTTTTTATATAGGGTATCCTCTGCAATCGGCTTATAATCACCGGTTCCATCCACAACTTCCGTAAACGTACCCCTGATGTCTGTTGTAACAGCACCATCTGTTTCAGCCGTTACCCCCGTTTCACTATAACCAGAATAAGATACCGCATCACCAATCCCTAACTCCGTAATCCTTTCATCAATCCGAACAGAGGCTGTCTGCCCTCCCATGCGTGCCTCACGTTCCTCTTTGCTTGGCATATCGTGAATGGATTTTCCACTGTCATCCACCGGTTCTTCACCGGATACAAAAAAGCCCAATGCGGCATCCTTTTTATCCGGAATAACTTCCAGGATTACAAACGGATTCTGATTGCTGTTAGAATATACAATTTTTTCCACTCCGGGGAGCGTGGTTTTTGCAAGTGCAGTCTGTGTTGTAGACAGAATTGCACCTGCTGCCACCGCAACAGCCGTCAGTATGCCGCAAGCGCTCCATATTATCTTTTTTCTTCCGTCCACTCTTCCACGCATGAGTTTCCTCCATTGTTTCTTAATCTGCACTATATACCTCATATGCAATTAAAAACTTAGCCGTATTACTTACTTTCATATTACCTTTGTCATCCTTTACCATAACAGAATATGCCATTGTTCCCGGTCTGTTAGCCAGCCTCTCCCATTTATTCAGAGATGCCTCAAATCCGCATACTCCCTTTTTCCCTTCATAAACACTGCGCGGTTTTTCCACGCTATCCAGTTTTAAGAGTTCTCCGGACCAATTCTGGAATTGGTAATTATGTTCTACCCTGCATCTGCTTTGCCCATTATCCGGAATAATCAAATTTTTGCTTCTTAATTCAAAACGTCTTCTTGTTCCACAATCATGACCACCGGCTCAGCCGGTGGTTTGCTCTGCCCCTATAAGGGGCTGTTA
>JAEDCQ010000026.1 GCA_016294075.1 Lachnospiraceae bacterium
AAATGGAGTCAAATCATAACAGAACGCCTTAACAAAAATGTTTAAGACAAGGATTGAGTTAGGGAGTTTGAATAATTTCAATTTGATACTGATTATTTGATATGGCAGGCAATCTACAAGATTACCTGCTGTATTTATTTTCTTGAGCATTTGCATAATAATATACAAAAAAGTTGCCAATACAAATCTCGCGCCAATGGTGCGAGTTATATGTGAACATTACGTGAACTGTTAAGAAGTAATGATTGACAAGTAACAACGATGTCGTTACAATGGTGTTGATTGGAGGGTGATATTTATGGAGAAATCAGCAACACTGAATTTACGTGTAAATCCAACATTAAAATCAGAGGCAGAAACAATTCTTTCAAGACTGGGTATTCCGATGTCTACTGCTGTTGATATGTTTTTAAATCAGGTTGTATTGGTTGGCGGGATTCCTTTTTCGGTTACGGTACCTAAACCACCTGCTGATATCGATGTGACGCAGATGACAGAAGCGCAGTTGCACGCAAAACTTCAGCGAGGATATGATGACTACAAAGCGGGACGAACACATAGTGCTGCGGAAGCATTCGCAAAATTTAGGGAGATTCATTCTTGATGGATAAATATGTAGTTGAAATTACTGATGAAGCTCTTGCTGATATGGATGGAATATATAATTATATTGCAAATACACTATTGGCTACGGAAAATGCTATGGGGCAGTATAATCGAATTGCAGATGCCATCCTCACATTGGAAAGTTTTCCGGAGCGATATCCGATATTTGATTTAGAACCGGAACATTCATGGGAGATGCGTAGAATGGTGGTTGACAACTATCTGGTTTGCTACATGGTTGACCCGGGAAAAGTGACGGTGACAGATGTGCTGTTTGGAGCATCAAATGTGCATGTCAGATTACAGGAGCGCCACCCATAACCATAGAGCATTATGAGTGAGCCATGGCAACACTTTGGCAACAGAAAATCAGTAAGCTAAAATAAAATATGTAAATGAAGTAAAATATCGGCAGATTTTAAACAAACCTTAACAAAATTTCCGAAAAGAAGCATTTGACAAAGCATCATTTGCTTCTTTTTTTACATTAATAAAATACGACATACCATTGCCGTGTTTTGCGTAGTATAATATTATTTGTTAAGGAATAAGACATGGAGAAGGAACTTCACAAGGCGTCAGCAGAACCAAATTATGATTATAAGAAAATTTCAAAAAAGAGAAGAAAACTCTGTCAGAAAATAGGAAGGCTCATTATACAGATGAGAGCGTGAGGAAAATATTTTTATGCTATATATTATGAGACATGGGAAAACAGACTGGAATGAATTACATAAGCTGCAAGGGCGTACAGATATTCCATTAAATGAGGAAGGACGCAGAATGGCTGAAGCAGCCGCAGAACAATATCAGGGAATACACTTTGATCTATGTTTTTGTTCGCCGCTTATAAGAGCAAGAGAAACTGCGGAAATCTTTTTGAAAGGAAGAGAAATACCAATTATATGTGACAAGAGATTGGAAGAAATGAGTTTCGGTATATATGAGGGGATTGAAAATTCATTTCAAATACCGGATTGTCCCATTAACACGCTATTTAACGAACCGGCAAACTACAAGGCAGTGGAAGGCGGCGAAAGCTTCGAGGAATTATATGCCAGAACGGGTGAGTTTATCAGACAAGTGGTTGAGCCCGAGTTAGCAGACGGTAAGGACATTATCATAATAGGACATGGAGCAATGAATTCCAGCATCGTTTGTCAAATAAAAAACATATCTTTAGAACATTTTTGGGATGCGGGCATTGAGAATTGTAAGTTGATGAGACTGCTTTGACAAACTGGGCTTTTTGATTTTAAGGGAGTAAAGGATGAAAACTAACTATAAACAATATTTAAGAAGACTGCTTATCATAGCAGTACCAATCATATTGAGCAATATTATCGGTCAGCTGCAGATGCTGATTGACAGGATTTTCCTTGGGCATGCGGATGATTTGTATATGAGTGCATTGTCCAATGTTACGACGCCGATGTGGGCAACCATGTCATTTTGTTTTTCATTGGTAGCAGGTGCCTCTATTCTAATCAGTCAGAGCGTAGGTGCAGGTGATAGAGAGCATATAGAAGAATATGCCGGGGCAATGATTAAATATAATAACATCATACCGGTTCTTTTGTTTTTATTCTGGCTTTTTCTGTCAGAGCCGGTTTTCAAAATCATGGGTGTATCAGAGAATTTAATGCCAATGTGCTTAAGCTATGCAAGATTCTATGCACCGGTATTTTTACTTGCCGGGATGGGCGGTTCTCTTAGTGTAATACTTCAGACATCGAATTATACACAACCGCTGGTGGCATATGGCATAATTCGTGCAGGACTTAATATTGTACTGGATTATATTCTGATTTTTGGTAAATTAGGATTTCCGGCGCTCGGAATAAAAGGAGCGGCAATCGGAACAACGATAGCAGAATATCTCGGAGCAATCTTTATCTCATATGTAATTTTAACGAGTAAAAAGCTGGGTACGAGACCTTCTATGAGGGGAATAAAAAAAGCGAAGATGTCTACATATCTCACATCCGCAAAGCTTGGAATAAACACGGCATTTGAAGACTTTGCATGGAATCTCGGGAATCTTCTGCTTATCAGGATTTTAAATACAATTAACGAATTTGCCGCAGGAATCTATTCCATAATATTCGGAGTGGAAGTGCTGGCGGTAGTCATAGTAGGTGCAATAGGAAGCGGTACCATGACACTTACATCAGAAGCAACCGGTAAGAAAGATTTGGCACAATACAAGGGTGTGTGTATATGTGCTTATGCACTTTGTATGATTGTTGCGGCGCTTATGATTATTTTGGCTCTTACCATTCCGGAACAGATCATTGCTTTATTTACAAAGGATACTTCTGTCATTACAACGAGCAGTATTTATCTTTTGATAGTCGGGATAAATCTTTTTTCAAAGTCTGCAAACATTATCGTAGGAAACGGGATTCGTGGAAGCGGAGATACCAGATGGATGCTTTATACGCAAATGTTTGGAACGATAAGTATTGTCAGTGTAGCAGCATTTTTTGTATATGTCTGCAAGCTTGGAATTACAGGTATCTTTCTTGCGGTGCTTGTAGATGAAGCGGTAAGGGCGCTGATTAATCTTTGGAAATATTTGAGGATTATCAAAAGATTTTGAGAAGCAATATATTTTTCCGGGCAAGATTTATTAAAGTGAAATGAGGGAGGATGCGAAAATACAATTAAAAGTGGTTTTTCACCGGCATGGGTAGAGATGACGGTTAAGCCCGGTGAAATAGTGGAAGAAATGAATAAGTAAGTTTGGAAACAGGTAAGTCAGAAGAATATGGCATAAAAGGTACGGAATGGAAGTGCCTGGAAATGGAGTATAAGGATGGGATATAAAATTGCATGGTTCTGTATTCCGGCGCATGGGCATACGAATCCTACATTGGGGATAGTAAAGGAAATGGTTGCTGCCGGTCACGAGATTTATTATTTCTCTTTTGAGATGTTTAAAGAAAAAATAGAAAAAGCAGGTGCTGTTTTTATTTCATGTGACGGATATGACTTTGAAATGGAAGATAAAGAAAATGCGGACAGAGTAGGCAAAGACATGGCATTTGCAACAGAACTGTTGGTTAGCTCCACGCTGGCTCTGGATGAAATGATTGCAGATAAAGTCTCGGCAATCAAACCGGATTTAATCATATCGGATTCTGTTGCATATTGGGGGAAATTGGTTGCCATGAAGTACAATATTCCATATGTATCCTCAACAACAACATTTGCATTTAATCAATATTCGTCAAAATATATGAAACACGGTATTAGAGAATTATGGAAGATGATTGTTTCAATGCCCGGGATTAATAAACAGATTAAAAGATTGCGTGACAAAGGATATCCTGTTAAGGGGATAATGGAAATTGTTCAGAATAATAATGAAACCAACACGATAGTCTATACTTCTAAAATGTTTCAACCGTGTGCCGATACTTTTTCGGATAAATACTGTTTTATTGGTCCGTCTGTCAGGCCGATAGAAAAACCAATGGAAAAAACGGCAGAAAAAACAGTATATATTTCAATGGGGACTGTTGTGAAAAATTCAGACATCTATAGAAACTGTATTGATGTCCTTAAAGATACAGAGTATCAGGTTATTGTTTCACTTGGACAGAATCATGAGGAATTTGTGAATCTGCCGGACAATATTCAGGTATATGATTCTGTTGACCAAATGGCGGCTTTATCTATAGCGGATGTTTTTATTACTCATTGTGGCATGAACTCTGTTTCGGAGGCTCTATATTATGAAGTGCCGTTAGTTATGTTTCCTCAGACACCTGAGCAGGGTGCGGTTGCTGCCCGTGCAAAAGAATTTTTGGAGTCTCTTGATGCCGGCATCAAGATGTAGATACGTTATGTATCGACTGTGAGGCAGGAGGGGATTATGAAGCTTGGGTTTGCGAAAGTAAAACTGAATAGTGCGAATGCAGAAAAAGGAGAGGTTACATATGATTGAAAAAACATATTCAACACCTTGCGGAGTAATACATTATTGGATTACGGAGAGACTGAATGAGGAGCGTGAAACTTTAGTTTTTTTGCCGGGGTTGACCGCTGACCATAGGTTATTTGACAAACAGATAGAGTATTTTGAGGAAAAAGCAAATGTATTTGTATGGGATGCTCCGGGGCATGCCGCTTCGTGGCCGTTTGCTATGGATTTTACTCTTATGGATAAGGCAAAATGGCTGGATGAAATTTTGAATACGGAAGGAATAAAGAATCCGATAATAATAGGACAGTCAATGGGAGGATATGTTGGACAGGCCTATGCAGAGCAATTCCCCACGAAGCTTAAGGGTTTTGTGTCCATTGATTCCGCACCGTTGCAGAGACAATATGTGACAGGAATCGAAATCCGACTGCTTAAAAGAATGGGGCCCGTATATCGGTATTATCCGTGGAAAAGCCTTTTAAAAGCAGGTTCAGACGGGGTGGCAACCTCTGATTACGGCAGAAAGTTAATGCTTGATATGATGATGGAATATGATGGAGATCAAGTCAGATATGCAAAGCTGGCCGGACATGGTTTTAAGATGTTGGCAGAAGCCATGGAGGCAGACCTGCCTTATAAAATAGAATGTCCGGCGCTCCTTATATGTGGAGAAAATGATCGAGCCGGTTCCTGCATCAGATACAACAAAGCATGGCATAAAAATACCGGCATCCGCTTAGAATGGATTAAAGGAGCCGGACATAATTCTAATACGGATGCCCCGGAAAAAGTAAATCAGTTGATTGAAGAATTTATATTTGGCTAGTCTTGCACATTTTTTGATATAATTCGGTTTGTACGAATACAAAAAGACGGAGTTAACAAAATGAAGAAGAAAATATACAAAAAACTATTATTCATTGCGGTAATAGTGTGTATACTCTTAAACGGCTGTGCAGGCAGCAATGAAAACGACAATGACAAAGAAAAAGAAACTGTTGCAGAGAATATAGGTGAAAATGCGACGGAAACAGCGGAAGAAGCGCCGGGAACAATTGAAACTGTGTCGGAAATAGAGGAAACCGTGGAACTGAGCAAAGTAGAATTGGCTGAAACAGAGAACACAACAGAGATTCCAACCCAAGAAGCAATTACAGCACAAAGTGATAAAGCAGAAACAGAAACTATAGATAACGGAAAGCTTATTGTGATTGACGCCGGACATCAGCAGAAAGCAGATACATCAAAAGAGCCGATTGGACCGGGGGCCGATGAAATGAAAATTAAGGTTTCGGGAGGAACCTCCGGAGTAAATACCGGTATGATGGAATATGAATTAAATTTGCAGGTGGCTTTTAAACTTCAGGAGGAATTGATTTCACGTGGATATACCGTAATCATGTGCCGTGAGAGTCATGATATAAATATCAGTAATGCGCAAAGAGCCGAAATTGCAAATTCCAATAATGCAGATGCCTTTATCCGTATTCATGCCAATGGTTCGGAAAACGCAGCTGTAAACGGAATGATGACAATCTGCCAGACTGCTTCAAATCCTTACAACGCACAACTGTATGAAAAGAGCAAGAGCCTGTCTGCATGCGTTCTGGATGAAATGGTTTCGGCAACAGGTGCAAAAAAAGAGCGTGTCTGGGAAACAGACACAATGAGCGGAATTAACTGGTGTCAGGTTCCGGTAACGATTGTGGAAATGGGTTATCTGACAAATCCGACAGAAGATGAGCTTCTTGCAACAGACGAGTATCAGAAAAAAATTGCAGAAGGAATTGCAAATGGAGTAGATATATACCTTGCCGGCGGAAAATAGCAATAATTGGAAAGAGAAGTGAACGGAAATGAAAACAGCAGAAAAAAAGTCATATTTATTCTCCAACATGGATTTAAGAAAACTGATTATTCCACTTGTCTTTGAGCAGGCATTGGCCATCACGGTCGGGATGGCTGATACGATGATGATTTCTTCAGTCGGTGAGTCTGCCGTATCGGGTGTTTCCCTTGTAGATATGCTGAATATGCTGATATTTAGTGTTCTTTCCGCACTTGCAACCGGTGGAGCTGTGGTGGCAAGCCAAAATTTGGGAGCAAAGAAGGAAAAAGAAGCCTGTCGCTCCGCAAAACAGCTTTTATTTGCAGGATTGTCACTCAGTGTTATATTGGCTGTTCTTGTAATCCTATTTAGAAACGGTATACTTCACTTGTTTTTTGGAAACATTGAGCAGGAGGTTATGGAGGCCGCATTAACTTATCTGATTATTTCAGCAGTTTCGTTTCCGTTTTTGGGGCTTTATAACTCGTGCTCAGCATTATTTCGTGCAATGGGAAGAGCCAACATAACGTTTGTTGTATCGGTAATCGGAAATATAATCAATATTGTGGGAAATGCTGTTTGTATTTTCGGTCTGCATATGGGTGTAGCAGGTGTTGCGGTTCCGTCTCTATTGTCACGTGCCGTTATGGGCGTTATTTTATATATTTTGCTGAAAAATCCGAAGTATGAAATATATTTTAACAAAGAACAGTTTAAAATTGACACGGAAATAATAAAAAAGATTTTGTATATTGGGATTCCAAGCGGTATAGAAGGCGGAATTTTTCAGCTTGGGAGGGTACTGGTAGTCAGTATTATTTCAAATTTCGGAACCATTCAGATTGCGGCAAACGGTGTAGCCAACAGCCTTGATAGTATGGGCTGCATTATCGGACAGGCAATGAATCTTGCGATGATTACGGTAATCGGCCGATGTGCAGGTGCAGGGGACAAGGAACAGATACGATATTATACCCGTAAACTGATATGGATTTCCTATGTGGCAACTGCAGTCATGAATATATTGATACTGTCCTTGTTAAATCCGATTCTGTCTTTGTATGGTCTTGGAGCGGAAACGACAAGGTTATCTTATATTTTAGTCATGATACATAATGGTATTGCTATTTTTCTATGGCCGATTTCGTTCACCTTCCCGAATATGCTGCGTGCATGTAATGACGTGCGTTATCCGATGGTAATATCGACTTTTTCCATGTTTGCGTTCCGAATCGGTTTCAGTTATATTCTTGGTATGCAGCTGGGAATGGGAGCAATCGGTGTATGGATTGCAATGGTTATTGATTGGATATTCAGAAGTGCATGCTTTATCGGAAGGTATATGCATGGTGACTGGAAGCGGATGATGTATAAGCTTACACAGTAAAACAGAGGGAGGTATGCTGCAGCATGTCTCCCCTCTGTATAAAGATAAAATTAATCAATAATCTGTCCATCTGTAGTGGAAAAGTACAGATTGAACGAATCGATTTTTATGGAAACAGAAGTATTATGGCAGATGTGGAACAGGGAGAACTTTTTGGAGAGTCCTTTGCCTGTGCCGGAGCAGCCGTTTGGCCGGTAAATGTTGTTGCATCAGAGGACTCGGAAGTGATTTTGATTAATTGCCACAGGATTAGTGAACCGTGCAGTAAAGCTTGTGCGTTTCATGGCAGGATGATTTTTAATCTGATGAAAATCATATCGGTTAAGAATCTTATTCTTCATCAGAAAATAGAAATAATATCTAAGCGGACAACAAGGGAAAAGCTGATGACATATTTATTGATTCAGGCAAAGAAACATGGCAGCAGCTTCACGATACCGTATGACAGACAGAGTCTTGCCGATTATCTGGAGGTGGACAGAAGCGGATTGTCTGCTGAAATAAGTAAGTTGCGAAAAGAAGGTATACTTGAGAGCAGTAAGAACCGGTTTACGCTACTACAGTATAAAGAATAATATCGATTCTTAGAGGCTCGCTAATTGGCTACTCAACAAAAATACCTACTAAAATGTTGCAGATGATATTTTAGTAGGTATTTTTTCTTTGGAGCAGAAAATGCTGCCGCTTTATTTACAGGTTAAAATATCTCTCAAACTCTGCCGGATGCGGGATGGCAGCCATCTGCAGGCACTCCTTACGTTTGTTTGCTATAAAGTTTTTAATTAGATGCTCCGGGAACACGCCGCCGGCTGTCAGGTAATCGTGGTCGGCTTCCAATGCATCTAAAGCTGCATCCAAAGAAGTCGGAAGGGCTTTTAGCTTTGCTTTTTCCTCGGCGGATAAGGAGTAAAGGTTCATATCATACGGTCCCCAGCCGTTTTCGTGAGGGTCAATCTGATTCTTTACACCGTCAAGACCTGCCATCAGAATCGCGGCATAGCAGAGGTACGGATTGCATGTTGCATCCGGATTGCGAAGCTCAAAACGGCGGAGCGCAGGTGTCTTTGCGTATGCGGGAATACGGATAACCGCACTGCGGTTAGAGGTTGCATAGCCTACCGTAACAGGAGCCTCAAATCCCGGAACAAGCCGTTTAAAGGAGTTGGTGCTTGGATTTGTAATTGCACAGAGTGAAGCAATATGCTTTAACAGACCGCCCATAAAATAATGTGCAGTTCTGCTTAAATGAGCATAGCCGTTTTCATCAGAGAAAACAGGTTCACCATCCTTTAAAAGTAACATATGTACATGCATTCCGTTTCCGGCTTCACCGTAAACCGGTTTTGGCATAAAGGTAGCGGTTTTTCCATATTTTAATGCTGTATTATGAATGATGTATTTTATCATCATAGTAGCGTCTGCCATTTTGGACATTTGGCCTAACATGGGTTCAATTTCAAACTGACCGGCAGCACCGACCTCCGGATGGTGATATTTAATCGGAATACCGGCTTTTTCCATTTCAAGGCACATTTCAGAGCGGCATTCATACGAAGTGTCAAACGGTTTGGCAATATGGTATGCCTTCTGGTGCGGAACAATACAGCCGTTTCCTTCCACATCGCTGTTCCAATAAGCTTGTCTGGCATCAATATGCATGCCGATGGAGTCAGGCTGAACGCTCCAGCCGACATTGTCAAACAGATGGAATTCAAATTCCGGTAAAATCAGCATTGTGTCAGCGACACCGGAATTTTTCATATACTGCTCGGCAGCTAGTACAATATTGCGTGGATATTGGTCGAGCGGACGGTTTGCAGGATAATCAATAATCATGGCATTGCCGGTTACGGATAAAGTAGGAACCGAACAGAACGGGTCCACGATTGCCGTGTCGAGGTCAGGAATAAATACCATGTCACTTTTTTCCACAACCGCATAGCCATAATTGGATGCATCGAATCCGATACCATTTTTTAACGTATCTTCTGAAAACTGTCCGGCAGGAATCGTTACGTGGCGATACTGTCCGTTGATATCCACAATTTTAAAATCAATCATCTGAATATCATTTTTTTGAATCATACTCATAAATTCTTGCGTGCTTCTAGCCATCTTTTGTTACCTCCAACATTTTTTAATAACCCGATAAAACGCTTCTTCTTATATATAATAGTATTGGAAAAATGTAGGAATTGCAATGAAAAATAACGATAGTGTAAAGTTACTGTCAGTTGGAAAAGAATAGAGATCCTCTAAGATATGTG
>JAEDCQ010000004.1 GCA_016294075.1 Lachnospiraceae bacterium
CGTGTCGGGATGCGGTACGCAGGGGAAGCAATAACCTTAACTATGGGAGTCCGGACTATGTGATCTGGCTATCATCATGAGTCCTTTTGATTTGGAAGGTATAGGAACCCTCCCTGTATATGAAGAGCCGTGGGTAGCTATCATGCCTATCGACCACCCTCTGGCAAAGGAAGCGGGAAACGATATTGATTTAAAAAAATTAGCACCGTATGATCTTTTGATTCCGTCCAGGCACACACGACTTCATGAAATTGAGGACTGGTTTGCACTATCAGGAACAAAACCCAGGGTGCGAGGCTATATTGCACATACCTTAAG
Organism: Lachnospiraceae bacterium; assembly: GCA_016294075.1. GTDB lineage: Bacteria > Bacillota > Clostridia > Lachnospirales > Lachnospiraceae > RGIG8767. Next base: position 319 of record JAEDCQ010000004.1, read on the forward strand.
TGCCTATGAGCTTACCAGACAGGGCGTCGGAATCGCAATCTATCCGGCTTCTGCCAGCGATATTATTGCAAAAGACAGTTTATGTATCAAAGCGATTTGCAACCCTCAGGTAATGGCTAAATATGTGCTTGCCTGGAATAAGGAAAGGCCAATGTCTAGGGCATCCGAGAAATTTTTGGAATTTGTAAAAACAACGGATGACACGCTTCGTGAGCTATCCTTATGTTAAAAAAATCGGGAGACTAACGTCTCCCGAATATGTTCGTCAATATTAAGCAAGTTTGCTCTTAGCAAGTTCAGCTAATGTTGTAAAGCCTTCTGCATCGTTAACTGCCATTTCAGCTAACATTTTTCTGTTCATCTCTACACCTGCTAATTTCAATCCATACATAAATTTACTGTATGATAAGCCGTTCATTCTTGCTGCTGCGTTAATACGGGCAATCCATAACTGTCTGAACTGACGTTTTCTTTCTTTTCTGCCTGCATAAGAAGAAGCCAATGCTCTCATTACGGACTGCTTTGCAATTCTATATTGATTGGATCTTGCTCCTCTGTAACCTTTTGCAAGTTTTAATACTCTGTTATGTTTCTTCTTAGCGTTCATTCCGCCTTTAATTCTTGCCATGTCTTATTTCCTCCTTAACCTACTTTGACTTATAAATACGGTAAAATCTTCTTCATATTCTTAACATTTGTACTATCTGTCATAGCCGGTTTTCTTAAGTTTCTCTTTGTCTTAGTAGACTTCTTTGTTAAGATATGGCGTTTGTACGCTTTGTTTCTTTTTAATTTACCGGTTCCTGTTAGTTTAAAGCGCTTTGCAGCAGCTCTGCTTGTCTTCATTTTTGGCATGGTTATTTCCTCCTATCATTCCTCTAATCTATTTTAACTGCACGAATTAACGTTTTTCAGTTAAAAACATTGTCATACTGCGGCCCTCCACCTTCGGAGCTTTTTCTACCACAGCTATATCGGCAAGGTTCTCAGCAAAGTCATCTAAGATATGCTTACTGTTTGCCATATGAGCCATTTCACGTCCGCGGAAACGAAGTGTAACCTTAACTTTATCTCCTTTAGAAATAAACTTTCTGGCTGCATTCATTTTCGTATTCAAATCATTTGTATCAATATTCGGTGAAAGACGAATCTCCTTCACTTCAACCGTTTTCTGTTTCTTTTTTGCCTCTTTTTCACGACGAACCTGTTCGTAACGGTATTTACCGTAATCTACAATCTTGCAGACCGGCGGTTTTGCTGTCGGAGCAATTTTTACTAAATCAAGACCGGCATCATCCGCAAGCTTCTGTGCTTCCTTGACCGGCATAATCCCTAACTGTTCTCCATCTGCACCTACAACACGTACTTCTTTGTCTCTGATTTGTTCATTAATGAATAATTCGCTAATGGCTGTGTCCCCCCAAACTAAAAAAGTGGATAGCATAACTATCCACTTAACACACAAAAACATACCGTTTCAACACGGTCATTCACAATGTTAACACCTGCAAGCCCGATACCGCAGGGTGAGAGTGGATACTCTGCTTTATTGTTATTTGTGCAATCATTCTCTGCACACTAAAACAAAATACCATATCTCTAACCATCTGTCAACACCATTTTTATCAATATTGTGTTTTTCTGCCCTTTCGGATTATATATTTCTTACAAGCCGGTAATGCTTATTGTAATCGGAATGTATCGCACACAGTTTCTCCACAATCGCATGCATTGCAGGCTCCGGCAATTTCAACTTTATCAGCATTACACTTATAATTCTCATTATAAGTACATTTTACAGCCTCACAATCAATTGCAATGGTACGGGTCGGATGATCCATGGCACTCGTATATGAGCTTCCTTTTTTTTCAACAAAGCTTTCACAGCTTGTATCGCGTGTTTCATTCGCATGCTTTCCACCAACGAGGATATCGCCTTTACTGCAATACTCATCCTTATTATAAAAACAATTTCTTACTCTGCAACGTAACTCAGCCATTACACTACCTCCTTATTTATATTCAAAGGTAGTATGAACTGATTTCTATCAAAATATTCGATTACACGATAAATCTTTTGTTTTTTATTTACACAAATTTTCAAATAGCCTGCTTTGTCTTTTTTTCCGATAAAATCAAACCAAACATCGTAAGAACACATCCGATGATTTTGCCGGGTGTTATTTTCTCATTTAAAATTACGGCAGAACAAATAATTGTTACAACCGGTATTAAATAAATATAGACGCTGGATTTCATTACCCCAAGCCGGGCAACCGCATAATTCCAAGTTGCATAAGCAGCCGCAGTTGCCAATATCCCGAGAAAAAGCAGATTTCCCACATTGAGGGGCTGCCATATCCGTTCCGGATGAAAATCCGGCTTCATCAAAAGAATGCACGGCATCATTGTCAATAAACCATAAAGGAAAATACGCCTTGTCCTTACTATAACAGACTGCTGTTCACCAACATATTCCTTTAAAACAACACTGTATATCCCCCAGACAGCCGCTGCACCCAAAGCAAGCAGGTCACCCGTCAGATGAGCCTTGTCAATCTGCGTACCGCCAATATTAATAATCACAATTCCCATGATTGCCAATATAAAGCCGCCCCAGAAATATTTTGTCGGGCGTTCTGTTTTGGTAAAAAGAGAAGCAAAGATTGCCGTAAAAAGAGGTGCCGTCGACACAATGATGCTGACATTACCCGTATAAGTCATTGTCAGGGAAATATTTTCTCCAAGGAAATAAATGGTTACACCCGATAATCCGGCAATCAAATACCACACTTCTTTTTTTAGTCCCTGCCACTTTAACCATTGCGGTTTTAAACACCATAAGGCAATATAGCCTACTAAAAAACGGTAAATTAAAATTTCCAATGGGCTAAAGCTGTCTAACAATACTTTTGTCGAAATAAATGTGGTTCCCCACACAAGTACATTATATAATGCCATTGCATGGGGAAACCAATTGTTTTTATTTTGCATTTTCTTCCTGTACTACTTCTTTTCTGATTTCTTTTGTGCGGATTTCCTTACAAATCCGGTCAATAAATGCATCCAATGTCTTCTGACCTTCATCACCTGCAAAACGGCTTCTGACAGAAACCAGATTTTCTTCTTCCTCTTTTTGTCCGACAATTAACATATAAGGAAGCTTATCCATTCTTGCCTCACGAATCTTATATCCGATTTTTTCAGAACGGTTATCTACCGTGCAGAGAATTCCGTTATCCTTTAAAGCAGCTTCTACCTTCTTTGCGTAATCAGCATACTTTTCGGAAATAGGAAGCACACGAACCTGTTCCGGGCAAAGCCATGTCGGGAATTTACCTGCATATTTTTCAATCAGCCATGCAAGCGTTCTTTCATAACATCCCATAGATGTTCTGTGAATGATATACGGACGAACCTTTTCGCCCTTTTCATCTACATAATACATATCAAACTGTTCCGCCAAAACAGCATCCCACTGAATGGTAATCATGGTATCTTCTTTACCATATACGTTTTTTGCCTGAATATCTACCTTAGGACCGTAGAAAGCAGCTTCGCCTTCTTCCTCATAAAAAGGAATTTCCAGTTCTTTAAGAATCTGACGGATATGCCCCTGGGTTTCTTCCCAGACTTCTTCGGTTCCTACATATTTTTCTTTGTTATTCGGGTCCCATTTAGAAAGACGATAGGTTACATCTTCTCCGACTCCTAACGTATCCAAACAGTATTTTGCAAGTGCAAGGCAGCCTTTAAATTCTTCTACCATCTGGTCAGGTCTTACAATCAGGTGACCTTCTGAAATTGTAAACTGACGAACGCGCGTAAGCCCATGCATTTCACCGGAATCCTCATTACGGAATAAAGTTGATGTCTCACCGTAACGCAACGGAAGGTCGCGGTATGATTTCTGGCTTGCTTTATACACATAATACTGGAATGGACATGTCATCGGACGCAGAGCAAATACTTCCTTGTCTTTTTCCTCATCTCCCAATACGAACATTCCTTCTTTATAATGATCCCAATGACCGGAAATTTTATATAAATCAGACTTCGCCATAAGAGGCGTCTTTGTTCTGATATACCCTCTCTTCTCTTCTTCATCTTCAATCCATCTCTGCATGGTCTGAATCATCTTAGCGCCCTTTGGCATTAACAAAGGAAGTCCCTGTCCAATTACGTCTACGGTTGTGAAAAGCTCCATTTCGCGTCCTAATTTATTATGGTCGCGTCTCTTTATATCTTCCAGATGCTCTAAATAAGCTTCCAATTCTTCCTTTTTATTAAATGCGGTTGCATAAATTCTCTGCAACTGTGCTTTATTGGAATCACCTCTCCAATAAGCCATGGAAGAAGAAATCAGCTTAAATGCCTTAATTCCCTTTGTATTCATCAAATGAGGGCCTGCACAAAGGTCGGTAAATTCACCCTGACTATAGAAAGAAATCTCTGCATCTTCCGGCAAATCCCGGATGAGTTCTACCTTATACGGCTCACCCTTTTCTTCCATGAACTTAATTGCTTCTGCTCTTGGAAGAGTAAATCTCTCAAGTCTGTTTCCCTTTTTTATTATCTTTTTCATTTCCGCTTCGATTTTGTCCAAATCTTCTCTTGAAAACGGCTCAGAATCAAAGTCATAGTAAAATCCTTCGTCAATAGAAGGTCCTATTGCCAGTTTTACATTCGGAAACAGATTTTTAACGGCTTCTGCCATAACATGGGATGTTGTATGACGAAGTGTTCGAAGTCCTTCCGCATCATTTGCGGTTAAAATACTTAAAGTGCAGTCGTCCTCAACCACTGTTCTTAAATCTACTACTTTGCCGTTTACTTCACCTGCACAGGCTACTCTTGCCAGACCTTCGCTGATATCAAGCGCAATATCATACACGCTCATTGCCTGTGCATATTCCTTAACGGAACCGTCTTTTAATGTGATTTTCATAATTTTTCTCTCCTTCTTTTCGTGATTTTACTATTTTTTGCAACAGCCTTTCTTATCATCATTTTTTTTACAATGTTTCTCTATCATTTCCGGCAACTCTTTCTTAAAATCAGGTGTCAGAGAACCTGAATTATTGTTATTATTATTCTGATTATTGCTTCCGTTGTTATTTCCGTTATTACTTCCAATTGTCGTATGTTTCCTTGGTGAGAACAGCATTCCTATTACCATTCCGCCCAACACGCAAACTGTAATAATCAGTAAGAACTCTTTTTTACTCATTGTCTTAGACTCTTCCAATGTTGTCTTATAAATTTCCCATTTTTCTTTCATATAAACCTCCTTCATATTGTGTTTTCAAACAGACAAAAACAACGGTTCAAGCCGTCCTTTTGCATAAAACAGATGTCGCACTCTGCAAGTCATCTGTTGTTAATAAAAAATCCCACGCACTACTTGTGTAATGCATGGGACGTACTATACGCGGTTCCACCCTGCTTGCTTCCTGCGCCTGCGACGCCTTACGGAAACCTCTCTTAACAGCACTCTTCTGTTTAGCCTCTAACCAGCTCAAAAAACTTCTTTGCTGTAAACCCTGTAACGTAGGTAATACGGACCGGATTGGGGCCACTCGGAGGTAGTTTTCAAATGTTTCTTCGCAAAGATACTTCCAGCAAATGTATCTCTCTCTGATACGTTCCGCATTTTACTCGTCTCGTCATCGTGTTAAACACATTTTAGTTCATTCTTTTCTATTTGTAAAGAAGAAAAATTTAAAAAAATCAGATGAAGAATCATTTTTTGCTTGCTATTTGTAAACTTTCTTGTTATAATACAATTCGTTGATGCAAAGCAACGAAACAAGAAAAACAAATATAGGGGAATAGTACAGCGGTAGTGCGGCGGTCTCCAAAACCGTTAACGGGGGTTCGATTCCCTCTTCCCCTGCTGAAAAAAGCCTTGAATTTCAAGGCTTTTTTATATATATTCCATAGCATCCTGAACAAACGCTACTCCTTCCACACGAATTCCCTCCACTTTTTTACAAGCGTTCAGACAACTCATCGGCACAATGCAGGTGGTAAATCCAAGTTTTTTTGCTTCTGCAACACGATTTTCCGCCATGCTTACCGCACGAACCTCACCGCTTAAGCCGATTTCTCCGAATGCAAGGAGCTTATCGTCAATCGGTCTGTTTTTAAAGCTTGACACAATAGCCATCACAATCCCCAAATCAATTGCCGGCTCATTAATACGCAACCCGCCTGCAATATTTACATAAGCATCGCAGTTTGATATAGAAAGATTCAAACGTTTTTCCAAAACTGCCATCAGAAGATTCAGACGGTTTAAATCACATCCGGCTGTCTGGCGTCTCGGAAATCCGAAATTGGTTGGTGAAACAAGCGCCTGTATTTCCAATAATATCGGTCTTGTTCCTTCCATAGAACAGGAAACAATCGAACCGCTTGCCCCCTTTGGCTTTCCGTTTAACATATATTCAGATGCATTCAATACCTCCTGCAATCCTTCATTACGCATTTCAAATACACCAATTTCATTCGTAGAACCGAATCTGTTTTTTACAGCACGCAGTATGCGATAAGAAGCATTCCTGTCTCCTTCAAAATAAAGAACGGTATCCACCATATGTTCTAACACACGCGGTCCCGCAACCGTACCTTCCTTTGTGACATGTCCGACAATAAAAACAGATACACCCTGCTCCTTTGCAAGACGCATCAGTATTCCTGTTGCTTCCCTTACCTGGGATACACTGCCCGGCGCGGACGAAATATCCTCTACAAACATAGTCTGGATAGAATCAATTATAACAATCTCCGGCTTGATCCTTTTTATGGTGTCTTCTATGATATCAAGATTTGTTTCGCAAAACAGTTTCACTTTTTCATTCATGGAACCGATACGCATGGCACGCATCTTAATCTGTCGCAGGGATTCTTCTCCGGAGACATATAATACCCCATGATTTTTGTCTGCTAACTGACGGCACACCTGAAGTAACAATGTAGATTTTCCGATACCCGGATCTCCTCCCACTAAAATTAAGGAGCCTTTTACAACTCCTCCGCCAAGCACCCTGTCTAATTCACCAATACCAATCTGCAGCCGCTCCTCTTCTTCTGAAGAAATTTCCGATAAAGTATACGGGCTCTTTCCCGTATCACCAAAAGAGCCCGTTTTCAAACTTTTTCCTTTATTGGATTTGGTTACTCTCTCTTCCACAAGTGAGTTCCAGGCATGGCAACCCGGACACTGCCCCATCCATTTGGAAGTTTCGTATCCGCATTCGCTGCAGAAATATACATAGCCATCTTTCTTTGCCATATCTACTCCGCACAATTAATCAACATTTTTTAATTAACACATCAACTGCTTCTGTTTCTGACAATTCTACGCTGATATTCAGCTTGCCGCCAAGATTCGTTTTGACAAAGCCGGCACTCTGCCCGTTCAAAGATACCTTATATTCCTGATCATCTTCTAAACCAATCGTTATCTGAGCATCACCGACACCTGTTACCTTAAAATCAACGCCGTCCGAATTTTCTTTAAAATGTGACACGCTGGTTCCGGGTACGGATTCGTACACAAACATACCATTCTTCTCTAATTTTGTCATAGTCTGATAGGTCTTAACCTTCAACAAATCACCCTGATATGGGAAATCCTCTACCTTAGCCTTCTGCGCTAATGTATGATCGCCAAAACTCAAACTGCCGTCTGCTTCTTCGAAAAGCAGTTGTTCTGCTGACGCCATTTTTTTATCCTCCGTTCCTTCGGTATTACCCGTATATATTTGTCTGTCTTAATGAATTCAGTATATATTATTTTACACAGAATTTCTACTGTTTTCTGTCGGTTTTGCAACATCAAACACAATTTTTCGATTCTGCCAGCGTACCTTTACAGTGTCGCCGCTTTTTACCTTCTTATTAAGAATCTCTTCTGCCAGAGGGTCTTCAATTTCACTCTGAATTGCACGCCGTAAAGGTCTGGCACCCATTTTGAGATTGGAGTACTTGTCAACAATTGCTCCTTTCACTGCCGGTGTAACAATTAAATGGATATCGCACAGGGTTCTGCAGCGATAAATCAAATCCTTACTAAGCAGCGTCATAATATCCTTCATATCCTCTTTTGTAAGGGCATGGAATACAATAATATCATCAATACGATTAATAAATTCCGGCTTGAAGATACGTTTTACCTCTTCCATTACCCCACTTTTCATCCGCTCATAATCCTTCTTCTCATCTGATTTTGAGGCAAATCCGAGATTTTTAGGATCAATAATACGGGAAGCTCCTGCATTGGAGGTCATAATTATAACCGTATTCTTAAAGCTGACCTTACGTCCCTTGGAGTCCGTGATATGACCATCATCCAATACCTGAAGCAAAATATTGAACACATCCGGATGCGCTTTCTCAATTTCATCAAAGAGTACAACCGAATATGGATTTCGACGGATTTTTTCACTCAATTGTCCGCCATCATCAAAACCTACATACCCCGGAGGCGAACCAATCAATTTAGATACACTGTGGCTCTCCATATATTCGGACATATCCACACGGATTAATGCATTTTCATCTCCGAACATAGCTTCTGCAAGGGCTTTACTCAGTTCTGTTTTACCAACACCGGTAGGCCCAAGGAATAAGAAAGAACCTATCGGACGTTTCGGGTCCTGTAAACCCACACGGCCCCTTCTCATAGCTTTTGCAACGGCACTGACCGCTTCCTTTTGGCCGATTACACGATTATGCAGAATGGTTTCCAGTTTCAGCAGTCTCTCGCTCTCTTTTTCTTCCAATCGGCTGACAGGAATTTTTGTCCATGATGATACTACGAACGCAACATCATTTTCTGTTACAATACATTCTTTCTTTACTGCACGATTATCTTTTTTCTTCAATGAATCATATTTTCTGCACAGGGAGTCTAATTTCTTTTTCCATTCGCCTGCCGATTCTAAATCATCTGCTTTAAATGCATTCTCAAACGCTTCTTCCGCTTCTTTTATCTGTTCCTCCATCCGGCTCATTTTATCGGATGTCTTCGTAAAATCAAGACACCTTGCAGAGGCAGCTTCATCAATAAGATCAATTGCTTTATCCGGAAGATTTCGGTCATTGATATAACGGGTTGCCAATGCAACTGCCGCTTCTACCGCTTCGTCTGTAATCGTCACCTTATGGTGTTCTTCGTACTTACTGCGAATTCCTTTTACGATTTCTATTGCTTCCTCCTGTGTAGGTTCTTCTACCGTAACAGGCTGGAACCTCCTTTCCAGTGCAGCATCCTTTTCCACATATTTACGGTATTCACTGATTGTAGTTGCTCCGATTAACTGAATCTCCCCACGTGCAAGCGAAGGCTTTAATATATTGGAGGCATCAATTGCTCCCTCTGCTCCGCCGGCACCGATTAATGTATGCAGTTCATCTAAAAACAATAAAATATTTCCGTTCTCCGTAACTTCACGGATTACCTTTTTCACTCTTTCTTCAAATTCACCACGATACTTGCTTCCTGCAACCATCCCGGAAAGGTCCAATGTCAGAACGCGCTTATTTTTTACCGTATCCGGCACATTTCCGGCAACAATGCGTTGTGCGAGTCCTTCTACAATAGCTGTTTTACCCACTCCCGGTTCTCCAACCAGACAGGGGTTATTCTTTGTGCGACGGCTTAAAATCTGGATAACACGCTTTATTTCCGAATCCCTTCCTATAACCGGGTCTAATTTTCCTTCCTTTGCAAGAAGGGTCAAATCTCTGCTATATTGCTTTAAGATGGATGTTTCTTTCTTTTTATTACTTTTCCTGCCTATATCCTCTTTAATCTGGCTGCCATCCTCTCCCATTGCTACCAGAATATCCACATAAATCTTTTGTAATGAAACACCTATTGTATTCAACAATCTGGCTGCCACATTTTCATTTTCTTTAATTACAGCCATCAGAATATGTTCAGTACCGATTAATTCAGAATGGTATTTATCTGCTATATTACGGCTTTCTTCCAATATAGCCTCAGCTCGCTTGGAATATCCGCTCCTTTCCTTCATCTTTAATATATTTTCCGGAGCCACAAAGTCACGGATTAATTCCAAAACATCCGGTTCCGTAACACCGTTATCCTGTAACACTCTCGCCGCAACCCCTGTACTCTCCCTTAAAAGTCCGACCAGAATATGCTCTGAGCCGACATAGCTTTGATGAAGCTGCCTCGCACATCTTTCCGCTAACAGTAAAGCCGCCTGTGCTTTACCGGTAAATTCTGATTGATTCATGAAAAATCTCCTTATTTATTCTATATACTAAATACGTCCAATCCGGTCATAAATATCATCTACCAGAGCATGTATTTCTTCTCTTGTAACTCCTTTGCATTTGCCTTTTGCCAAAACAACCTGCAATTCACTCTGCATTTCTTCCATTGTCCTTAGTTTATCCACATTCAATGCAATTATAGCACCCTTTCGTCTGTCAACCTTTACAAAGCCCTCCTGCTTTAATACAGCATATGCTTTATTGACCGTATGCATATTGATGCCAATCATATCCGCAAGCTGGCGCACGGAAGGAAGCACCTCTCCCTCCTCGAATTGGGAAGAGGCAATTCCTAAAATAATCTGATTGCGAAGCTGCATATATAATGCTTCATCACTATTAAAATCTATTTCTATTACCATCATATGTCACACCCCGCTCTTTTTTGTTATACAAATGTTATAACAGTTGCCACATTATGTCAAGTCATGCAGACATATATATTGGGGAAATACTAAAAAAGAACAGAACTGCGTTGTCTTTCCTTTGAAATCAACATAATCCTGTTCTTTTCATTATTATCATAAGAGCCATCAGAAAATCTTATTTCAAATCTAAAAATTCAAATTCCATGTCATCGTCGATATCCAGGAAATTCTTTGACTGCCATGTAGTATCCTTTTTACCCTGTAAAGCTTTTTCTGCCGGCTTTGAATTTCTTACGGACTGTCCTGATGTTTTTGCCGGTTTTGAAGCTTTTCTTAACAGTCTCTTTGAGGATAAGAGTTCATCTTCTTCATCATCATCATCGTCGTCGTCATCTTCTTCTTCGTCGTCTTCGTCGTCGTCATCTTCTTCTTCGTCTTCATCGTCTTCGTCATCATCATATTCGTATTCATATGAATCACGAAGTTTGAATACTAAAACAGTAATTCCGATAATTAATGCAAGAATAACAGCCGCCATAACGATTACAATAATTTTAAATGTCTTCAACCGGGCAACGGCTCCCTGTTCGTTTTCTTTTGTTTGTCTTACAACGGTAAGAATATCTGTAAGGCTCTGCTTTGTTCCGCGTGTATGATCGTATAAAAACCACTCCTCAACGCCCTCTGCATTTGCTTCATATACCAATTCATAATCTTTATTTACTGCCGCTTCCACAGGCTCTTCACCTGCAGGCTCTTCCTGCTCCTCTACCGGTTCTTCAACAGCCTCCTGTGTCTGCGTCACCTCAAGGAAATCCGAACGAATAAAACCGGATACATCTCCGAAGCTGACCTGATACCAGACCTTACCGTCTCCGTCTACTGCTTCTCCCGAAACCGTAACCTCGGTTCCTTCTGTTGCTTTCCCTGCAACAGCAGCCTTCGTTGTTGGATTGTTACGTACATTAACGCTGCCGCCGGTTACCTTTGCAGCAGTTACGGTGGTTGCGCTAATCTGAACAAATTCCGTTGACTGTTGTGCGTTTGTCTCCGCTTTTTCTTCCTGCTGCGTACTATTATTGCTGTCTGTGGAAGCAGTATCCTCATTTGAAATACTTCCGGATACCTCGGACACCAAATCTGCACGGATATATCCTGTATCGGAACCGTTTACATAGACTTTATACCAGGTATAACCATCGCTATCCGTTGCCTGGGCGATTACATCCAGTTCATCATCTTTTTGTACACTGGCTAATACCTCACTGTCTGTACCTGCCGACTTACGGATTTTACCGCTGGTTGCCGTTACAGTTGCTTTTCCCTGCGCATTGACAACAAGGGATGCCTGCGAAAAAATAATTGCTCCAACAAGCATTACTGCCATAAACAGGCATATTCTGCTCCAAATTGTCACGTTTTTTTCTGCTTGTACTTTCATTATGACCTCCGTTAATCCAACGTTTTTTTAGATGCTGAAGTCAGTTCAAATCGATTTTCTTCAACCATCTGTCTGATAATTGCTTTTGACACTCCGGTATCACGGGATATCACTGCAATCGGTGCCTTTTTTTGATGTTCAAGATAATTTCGTACCTTGCCGTAGTCATCATATTCCAAATATCCGCATTTTTCACAGCAATACTCACCAAGCCCATTATAATTCAGCGAAATACCGCCACATTTTGAGCACTTTACCGGTGCATGATAGTTTTCTAATTCACGCATGTCCATTATAATATCATCTTCCTTTTTTACTACTGTCAAACATCTTTGCCGACTGAAAATCATTTGACTTCATCAACAGAATAATTAATTGACTTCGTCAATAGATTTGCCGATATCGTTCCGCATGTATTTATTTTCAAAGGAAACCCATTCTGTTGCCTTATATGCATTTGCACGCGCTTCCTTTAAATTATCACCCTTTGCCGTTATACCTAGCACACGTCCGCCATTTGTAACAATGCCTGCTTCGGTCTGCTTCGTTCCCGCATGGAAGCAGTAATAACCATCCTGCTTTTCAAAAGCTTCCAGACCACTTATTACCTTCCCTTTTTCATAGGAAACCGGATATCCGTCAGAAGCTAAAACAACACAGACAGCCGCATTATCCTCAAATTCCAATTCAATATTATCCAAAGTACCATCCACACAGGCTTCCATGACTTCAATAATATCGTTTTTCATTCTCGGTAATACAACCTGTGCTTCCGGGTCTCCGAATCTGGCATTATACTCTAACACTTTAGGTCCATTCTCTGTCAGCATCAGACCGAAGAAAATAACGCCTTTAAACGGTCTCCCTTCAGCAGCCATTGCATCAACAGTTGCCTGATAAATATATTTTTTACAGAATTCATCCACTTCTTCTGTATAAAACGGACTGGGTGAAAAGGTTCCCATACCGCCGGTATTCAATCCTTTATCTCCATCCTTTGCACGTTTATGATCCTGAGCGGAAGTCATAATACGGATTGTCTTTCCGTCTACAAAAGAAAGAACGGATACCTCACGTCCGGTCATAAACTCCTCAATTACCATACGATTGCCGGCATCTCCGAAATTCTTATCCAGCATAATGGATTTCACGCCTTCTATTGCTTCTTCTTTTGTATTACAGATTAATACCCCCTTACCGAGAGCGAGTCCGTCTGCCTTTAAAACAATGGGCATTTTGGCCGTCTCCAGATAGGCAAGTGCTTCGTCAGCCGAATCAAAATTCTCATAAGCGGCTGTAGGAATATTATATTTTTTCATTAAATCCTTAGAAAAAGCTTTGCTGCCCTCCAGAATCGCCGCATTTTTTCTCGGTCCGAATGTACGGATGCCCGCTTCTTCCATCTTATCAACCAAACCACCGACTAACGGATCATCCATTCCGACAATTACAAAATCAATTTCTTTTTCTTTTGCAAAAGCCACAAGCTTATCAAACTCCATTGCACCGATAGGAGCACATTCCGCAATCTGTGCAATACCGGCATTACCGGGTGCACAATAAAGCTTTTCTACCTTTTCACTTTTCTTTACACACATGGCAATCGCATGCTCTCTTCCGCCGCCGCCAACGATTAATACCTTCATTTCATTTATCCTCTCTTATTCCGAAATCTGTACTTTACCATCCACTACAGCAATCCTGCCGTTTGCAATCGCATCAATTGCCTTCGGTAAGATTACCCATTCTGCCTCTTCCATAACTCGAAGCTGTAAATCCTTTGCCGTATCGGTTGGCTTCACCTCAACCGCTTTTTGAAAAATAATAGGTCCCGTATCGGTTCCGGCATCCACAAAATGAACGGTTGCTCCCGTCACGCGCACTCCGCGTGATAAAACACCTTCGTGTACCTTTAAGCCGTAATATCCCACACCGCAAAAAGAAGGAATTAATGATGGATGGATATTAATAATCCTGTTAGGAAATGCCTCAACCATTTCCCCGGGTATATTTACAAGGAATCCGGCAAGTACAATTAAATCCGGTTGCAACGCTTTCATTTTATCTAAAAAAGCAGCCTCAAAATCACTTCTTTTTTCAAAATCCTTCGGACAAAGAACAATCCCTTCTATTCCTGCTTTTTTTGCACGTTCCAATGCATATACGCCGTAATTATTGGAAACTACAGCTTTTATACGGGTATTTGTAATCGTTTTATCTGCAATGGCATCAATGATTGCCTGAAGGTTGGTTCCTCCTCCTGATACACAAACAACAACGTTTAGCATAGGGTAACTCCTTTTTCACCGGCTTTAATCTCGCCAACCACATAAGGAACATCACCTGCTGCTTTAATTGCTTCCATTGCAGCATCCACTTTATCAGGAGAAACTGCTACAATCATACCAAGTCCCATATTGTATGTGTTATACATCATTTCTTCCGCAATATTACCTTTTTTCTGTAAAAGTTTGAAAATAGCAGGTACTTCATAAGAATCCTTACGGACTACCGCATGCATTCCCTCAGGAAGCATTCTCGGAATGTTCTCATAAAATCCTCCACCCGTAATATGACTGCATGCCTTTACGGTTACCCCTGCATCCTTAATGGATTTTAATGCCTTTACATATATTCTTGTAGGTGCTAAAAGTGCTTCGCCCAAAGTTTTTCCCAATTCATCATAATATGTGTCAAGGCTTTCTTTTGTCATCTCAAATACTTTACGAACAAGTGAAAAACCATTGCTATGTACGCCGGAAGAAGCCATTCCGATAAGGACATCACCCTCGGCAAGATCCTTTCCCGTAATAATATCCTTCTCATCCACTACACCAACTGCAAAGCCGGCAAGATCATATTCATCCTCAGGCATAAGCCCCGGATGCTCTGCTGTCTCACCACCGATAAGTGCTGCTCCGGATTGAATACAGCCTTCTGCAACACCCTTTACAATGGTGGCAATCTTTTCAGGATAATTTTTGCCACATGCAATATAATCCAGGAAAAATAATGGTTCGCCGCCTGCACATGCAATATCGTTTACACACATGGCAACACAATCAATGCCGATTGTATCATGCTTATCCATTAAAAATGCAAGCTTAACCTTTGTACCGCACCCATCAGTACCGGATACCAAAGTGGGGTTTTCCATATTTTTAATTTTATCAAGTGAAAATGCACCTGAGAATCCTCCAAGTCCTCCTAAAACTTCCGGTCTCATCGTCTTTTTCACATGCTCTTTCATTAATTCTACTGATTTATAGCCAGCTTCGATATCTACACCCGATTTTTTGTAATCCATATTTTCCTCCATTGTTTTTAATAATTTTTATATCCTACTTCCTGTAGTCTGGAATCCTTCTTCTGTACACTTTCCTTCAGAGATTTTGTATATGCTTTGAGTCTATCTAAAAGAGCCGCATCTGAGGTTGCCAGAATTTTTGCCGCAAGCAGACCTGCGTTGGCACCGCCGTTAATTGCAACCGTTGCAACAGGGATACCGGAAGGCATCTGCACGATGGAATATAAAGAATCACGTCCTCCCAGAGAAGTAGTATGCATCGGAATGCCGATGACCGGCATCGGAAATATTGCTGCACACATACCGGGCAGATGTGCTGCCATTCCCGCACCTGCTATAATCACTTTATAGCCTTTCTCTTCTGCACTTTTTGCATATTCAAAGAACTCATCCGGTTCCCTATGTGCAGAAATAATATTCATTTCATAAGAAATGCCTAATTCCTCTAAAATATCCGCAGCCTTTGCCATTACCGGCATATCTGAATCACTTCCCATTACGATTCCAACCTGTGGCATAATATTCTCCTCTCGTATTCGTATGTTTACGTTTTGTATTATTCGATTTACAATGTAAAGCCTATTTCCCTATTCTTTACATTGCCACCCTATATCTTACTAAAATTTCTCCTGTTCGTCAAATGGTGAAAGAGCATTCATCCAACGGCCGATTGAGTTCTTCGCAGCCGGTAACAACAAATCTTCCCTCTCTGATGACAGGCATTTCTTCCCCGTTTTCACAGACTCCTGTCAGCTCTCCGATTTCATCATATGGAATTGTAATATCCGTATGGCAGTTAAAATAAGCCTTTGACATATCCTCACTGCGTTTTGCGGAGATTTCGTTTTCCCTTGCAACAATCCGCTTTCCGTCTGCATTATAGGTCAGCATATCTTCTTCATGTGAATAACAGGTATCTCCTACAGCAAAATGAGGTCCCGTTTTTTCCGCAATCAATATCGGAAGAACATTGCCGATTTTGTATTTTCTTGCCGTGTAATAGGCTGACGTATTTGTCCCGATTGCAAATTCTCCCATCGGCAGCGTATCATGCTGATGCAGGATATGATCCTTAATATAACGCTTTCCCTGCTCCGTATCTTTAAAATTAGAACAACTGTAATCCGTTACCATTCCGTCGTTAAACGTAAGCATCAGATTCTCAAATTTCAGGCCGTTTAAAAAGACCTCGGATACATGAAGAATACCGTTTGTTCCCTTTAATACCGGAGATGTAAAAATCTCGCCGACCGGAATATTGACATCCGCAACACAATTTTCAAAAACGGTTTCTTTATCCGGATTTTCTAATTTCCATAAATTAACCGAAAGGTCAGTTTTATTGGCTCCCATCCCTTTTATCCTAACATAAGAAGCCGTATCCAGAAGATCTATCATTTTCTGCTGCATATCACGATACAGTTCATAATTTAATGTGTTGATTTGAATCGTTTCCGTAAAGATATCTTCAAACTGCTCTCCGATTGCAGGCGTGGGAAAAGCAATAATCGTAAAGCTGCGCTCCTCTCCTTTTACATATCGGTTTAAGAGCACGCCTGCCTTTGAAGCATATTCAACACTCAGCCTGCGCTCTTCCTTTCCCAAACGATAGGCTTCTTCTTTTTCAATTGGAGAAAAAGGTCTCTCTCCAAATTCTTCTATTACTGCCGGGCCGCCGAAAACTGCCGTTTCCGATTTGTATTTATCCAATGCTGTCTTATAGCATTCCAGCTTTCTTGAAAAAAATCTGCTTGAAAAATATAAAACCTTATCAAATTCATGGTCACATTCAAACTGCTTATTCGGCTGTGTCGAATAAAAACCGACTTTTTGAACATTTCTACCGAGGAAAAAGCTTGGCTGACTGCGGTTAATAATCGTATCAAGTCCCATTTTACTAAAGTTTTTAACCGCTTCCCGTACTACCCGTTCAAAGCCGATAAAATAACGAATGTTGACGGTTTTCTTAATTGAAATATCTTTTCCGGTTGCAATGAAGCCTTTGCGGTATCCTTCCGTAAAGGTATCTGCCATCAGTCTGATTGTTTCTGCCGGAAGCGAATTTACAAACTCTGCCATCCTGCATTCGTTGTCACTGATATATTCGCCGTAATCATATAGATAATCAAGTGTATTAAGATCCGCTTTTTTTACTATTTGTCTTGCAAAATCCTGTTTTGTCGTAAAAGAAGAAACCACTGCCTCTTCCATAAATTCTTCTTGATAATCAAAGACAAAGGAAGCATATATCTCCTTTAATTCATTCAAAACCGGCTGCCCCTTTTCCTGCTTTGCGATGATAAAAACACCGTATATCTCCAAAAAGAGTTCCATACGTATTAACATACAGAAAACATTTTTTTCATATGCATACGCAACCAGGCTGCGCAGTTCGGCACACAGGGCAGATAAAAATGCACCGTATGTTTCTCCCAGCACTTTTACCGAATATGCAGGATTGCAATAACTGTTCTCATAATTTCCTTCCAATAATTCTTCATATAAAGAATGATTTAAAGCCTTCTTCGCCGAAAGATCCATTGAGAAAAGTGCGCCGTTTTCTGCCTGCTTTAACAGTTCATCCATTCTCATCAGAAAAAATGCTGTTTTCTTGAAATAATCCGAAAATTCAGGTGCAATCTCCGTTTCCTCTGCAATTTCTCTTATCCGTTCCACAACAAGTATATATCTTTCCTTTATAAATCCCTCATTCTGTCCCGTCATATTCCATACGCTCCTGCAAATAAAATAAAACTGATTCCGCATAATGCAAGAATATTAAGCATTATTCCCAAATAAGAGAACAAATAAAACCGGTCAGGCTCCATTCTGGATAAAATACCCTGAATTAAACCGACAAAAGAAAAAATTGTAATTAAAAGCCCGGTCGAACCATATCGCTGCAGGGAAACACCATTATTTTGATATGTTAAAAAGAAAATACATACCAATGCAGCTATATCAAGCAGCCCCAATATAGTGGACATAATACTTTGAGGGGAATAGTCCTTGTTTGTAAATATATATTTACGGGACATATATCTGCCTCCTTCCTTTACTCCAAATGGGCATTCCCATTTTATCCATGGAAATGCCCATTTATTTTAATACAAAATTTTGGATTTGCCGGCTAACAGCTTTGCACCGCTGATAATTAATAACGTTCCTCCGGCCACACCAACTACAATTCCGACAATCCCAAGTGCAATATTCCATGCTCCCGTTCCGTTCATAACCTTATATACTCTCTCTTCCATTCAAAAAGCTCCTTTACCTGTATTTATTCTCTTGCGCCATATTCTTCATAATATGCATCAATTTTTGCCTTCATTTCATCATCAATCCATACGGCTCCGTCGATTTCTTTATTATAGAGGCATTCAACAACCTCTTCCATCGTCACAATCGCATTTGTTTCAAATCCATATAAATCTTTAATCTCATCCAAGGCACATTTGTCGCCCTTTCCCTTTTCCTGACGGTTTAAGGAAACCATCAGACCGACAATCGTTACATCTGCCTGTGCTCTGACAATCGGAATTGTTTCCTCCATAGATTTACCGCTTGTTGTAACATCTTCAATAACCACAACTCTGTCACCGTCCTTTAAAGGACTTCCAAGCAGAATACCCGTATCACCGTGATCTTTTACTTCTTTTCTGTTAGAGCAGTAACGAATCTCTTTTCCGTATAATTTACTGTAAGCAATCGTTGTTGCTACCGATAATGGAATGCCTTTGTAAGCAGGTCCGAATAATACGTCAAAATCATCTCCGTAACAATCATGTATTGCTTTTGCATAATATTCTCCGAGTTTCATAAGCTGTGTACCTGTTACGTACAAGCCTGCATTCATAAAAAACGGAGATTTTCTACCGCTCTTTAATGTAAAATCACCAAATTTTAATACCTTACTGTCGATCATGAACTGTATAAATTCGCTCTTATAAGCTTCCATCTCTGCCTCTCATTCTGCCACAAACGGCACACTGTTTTTATTTTATAATTGTGTTTTTTATTTCTGATGTATGACGGTATATTATCTTGCGGATAAAGCGGTCGCAATATCCTCTTTCATATCCAATACAGCCTGTCTTGATGCATCCGCAAAATTCAACGAACCAAAGGATGCATACGCTTCCTGTTGATATGCCGCAATAATTCCTCTGGAAGAATTGATGATTGCGCCGAGTCCGTCTTCATTAAAGAAGTGTGCAAGGTCTTTTCCTTTTCCGCCCTGTGCACCATACCCCGGTACTAAAATGTAACTCTTTGGCATTACTTTCCTCATAATTTTACCAATTTCCGGATATGTAGCACCAACTACAGCTCCAATATAACTGTAATCATCGCCCATGCAGTCTTCTCCCCACTGTGCCACCTTTTCTCCTACCATCTGATATAAAGTTTTTTCTCCAATCATTTGGTCCTGAAATTCACCGCTGCTTGGATTGGATGTTTTTACAAGAATAAACAATCCCTTTTTTTCTTCTTTACAAATTTTTATAAAAGGATTTACTCCGTCAGAGCCAAGATACGGATTCACGGTAACAAAATCTTCATCAAAGCCATAGCAGGATGTATTCCCTATTTTTACTTTACCAAGATGTCCGACTGCATATGCTTCGGATGTAGAACCGATATCACCACGTTTGATATCTCCAATCACTACAAGACCTTTTTTCTTACAATAATCCACTGTACGCTTAAAAGCCGCAAGTCCGGGGATTCCAAACTGTTCATACATGGCAATCTGCGGCTTTACTGCCGGAATCAAATCATAAACCGCATCCACAATTGCTTTATTAAACTGCCAGACCGCCTCTCCGGCTGCTTCCAATGTCTCACCATATTCTTCAATTGCTGATTTTATTATATGCTCGGGTATCATTTTCAGCGTAGGGTCAAGACCAACTACAATAGGTGCTTCTGTTTTTTTTATCTGTGTAATTAATTTGTTAATCATGTCAGTCTCCTTTATATTTTGCATTATCTTGTCTTTAAAAATTCGTATTCACGCAATGCTTTTTCATCATCAGGGTATTTTTTCAGATATGCCTCCATCAAAACCGCAGCCTGTTTGAAATCTCCGGTATATTCATATGCAACAATCTGATTAAATTCCAAAACACGCTCCATTCCGCTGTTTTCCACGTTTACTGCACTTCTAAAGGCAGACAGGGCTTCCTCATATTCACCGGATTTCAGCTTGCATAGTCCAAGTTGATTAAATATTTCGGCAGCCTCCGGATATTCATCAAGATAATTCTTATATACACTGGTGGCATAATTGTAATCACCAAGCTGTTCATATGACTTACCAAGCAGAAGAATAATCTGTTCCGAATCATTCGACTTTGCTCTTTCCAATGCTGATTTGGCGTTTTCAAAGTCGCCCATATAATAATAGATTCGCCCTTTATCATAATCCGAAAGCTTCTTTTCATTTTCTGCAAGAAATTCCTGCAGATACCGCAGTCCTTCTTCTTCATGCCCCTCCTGTGACAGAAGTCCGGCAATCTCTATCCGCAAATCATATCCATCTTTATCCAGTTCTACGGTTGTGTTAAAATCATTAAGTGCTTTTTCATATTCCCCGTTAAGCAGGTACAGTCTTCCGCGTAAAAAGTGCGCGTTTACTTCATTTGGCTCCAATGCCAGAATATCGGAATATACACCGACAGCCTGTTGATTGTCTCCCATTTTTTCATAGGCATCGGCAAGATAATAATTTAAATCATAATCTATTGTACTGACAAAAAGACTGCTGTACGAGAGTGCTTCAAGGTAACATTTGGCCGCCTCCTCATAACGTGCAAGACCGGCAAGAGCGATTCCTCTTGCTCTTACTATCTGCTGCTTATCCTCTCCGTTTTCAAAGGCTTCGTCCAATGTGGCAAGTGCTTCTTCATATTCAAAATTCTCTATCTGTGTAACGGCAGCAGTCAGCTTATCCTCAGTTCCTTTTAAACCGCAGCCGGAAAGGCACATGCATGCCGTACACAATATGATATATTGTATGATTCTTTCTTTCGTTTTTTTCATTCATAAATCCTTTACAGCATTTTTTTTACACTCAGACGCCGAATTTTTTTTGCTTCATACAGCATCTTATCACTGTCTGAAAAAATCACTTTAAAATCAACATCTTTGCCGCAATTAAATATCGTGTATCCTGCTGATAACTCCACGTAGAATTCTTTTTTACTCTTTCGATTAAAATCTGCACATGCCTTACGCAGACTATTAATATAGATGTCCCCGCTCAAATCGGATTCATAAGGCAGTAATGCCGCAAACTCATCTCCACCGATTCGCGCAATTAATACATCTTCTCCAAAGGCAGCCAAAAGAATGCGTGCCGCCGACTGGATTGCAAAATCACCTGCTACATGCCCAAAACAGTCATTAATTTCCTTTAGATGATCCAAGTCTGCAATTAAAAGTATCCCTCTCCCGTTCGCATCCTTATGGATATATTCCATTGTTTTTTCCAAAAATCCGCGGCGGTTCAGCACACCTGTCATTCCATCATATTTTGAAATAAATCCTAGTATTTTATTTTTCTCGTTAACTTCCTCTACCAGGCTTTCCAATTGCGTCTGCATTTGCATTTGATGACGGTACATGTTAAAGAAACTGAGTGAACCGGATATCTGCATGCTCACCAAATGCATCAAAAGCATATCCGACGGTTCGATTTCCACAAGGAAAAATCCATATTGCTCCATTCCCTGGAACAAATTGAATCCGGTAAGAATACGTTCTCTCCCATCTTCAAAATAGGATATCATGCCACTGCCCTTTTTGATAACAGGACGATTCTTTGGCTCATAAGTTACACTTTTTTCTCCTTCAAAATAAGAGACTAGCTTCATCTCCTTTGGACAATCCCATTTATCTCCATAACAGTGCTTCCTTGGTTCGTCTAAAATATACAGATAGGCACTTTTCGCATGAAGCACCTTTAATATTTTCATGGGTGCTTCAAAAAATGCCTTTTCATCATGCATGTTGCTCAGCATATCTCTTGAAATCAACGGAATAAACATTGTATCCTGCTCATAACGTGCTTCTTCCTCATCATGCTTTTTTAAAAGCGAGGCTTGAATACATTTGGAAATTATTCCCAATAATTCCAGTAGGACATCTGCTCTGTCCTTATATTTATCCAAAGATGAAAGATGCTCAATATACGCACTGATTCCCTCCAGCAATATTGCGCCCGAGATATATTCCCCGCATTCTCCCGTCATCATCTCATTAATGCAAGCCATCAATTCTTTTTTATCTATCTGATATGTATCCGGAGCTTCATAAATATCACGGTTTAAATCAAGAAGCTTTGTAAGATGCTCTTTAAACAATTCTCTTTTATCCTGACTTGAATTAGAGACCATTAATTTTTTACTTAAGTAATCTGCTACCTCTGTAAAATAACCATCCGGAATTTTATGATTATAATCACCCATTTTAGGAAAATCATATGCAGACATCATCGTACATCCGCATGATGCACGGATTTTGACTTTAGCGGGCACCACATAATCGGAGGGTTCTTCCCCGTTACACAGACTGATGATTCTCCTTACACAGATATACCCCATATCCAACTCATTCTGTAAAACAGTGGTAAGCGGCGGCGTCATACTCTCTGCCATATTCCAATCATCATAACCGGTAACCGCAATATCCTTTCCAACTATAATATTGCGTGCAGCACATTCACGATATACGGTCTCTGCCATAACATCATTGGCACATACGAAGGCATCTGCATGAGGATATTTATCCAAAAGTGTTCTTATCTGTTTATTACAGCACTGGGAAAAATCACCTTCTGCCAGATGATCCTCATCAAACGGAATATTGTATTTTT
This sequence comes from Lachnospiraceae bacterium, assembly GCA_016294075.1. GTDB lineage: Bacteria > Bacillota > Clostridia > Lachnospirales > Lachnospiraceae > RGIG8767. Next base: position 23,625 of record JAEDCQ010000004.1, read on the forward strand.
CAAGTGCATCCCGAAATGCCGACAGTCTTTCTTCCGAATCCGTATTATCCTTTGGACCGGATAAGAAAAGAAATTCCCTGCAACCGTGTACCGTAATTAAATGCTCAACAATCTGAAACATTCCATTATAATTATCCGATATAACCGAGCCGCCTATCCTGTTTTCATCTCTGTCCTCCAGAAGGACGAAAGGGATTCCTTCAAAACGTTTTAAAAACTTCTTCTTATTTTTATCTTCCAGAAAAATGCCCAACGACCCATACGCTATAATCAGACCATCCACATCTGCAAGATTAGCATAATCATACACAACATTATGTTGGAAGTCATGACGTCTTTCCATATCATTACCAAAATATTCATGATAATAATTTGCCATATGTACGCCAAGAAAGAAGATGACATTTACATTCATCTTCTTAGCTGCATCATAAACGCCCCGCATAAAAGTCCTTGTATGCGGAGAATTTGCATTCCCTATTATAACTCCAATCGTATAACGTTTATTCATAGCTTTTCTCTCTCAGGAAGCCGTTTTATTATTCTCTATTTTGCCATAGCATGAACAGAAAGTAAATATTTTCTGTCAATAAAAACTATATCTCAGAATTCCAATTCTTTTATGACTCCCATCATACGGTATGAATTCATATCAATTACTCTTTGGTTGGATGAACCTTTAAATTTTAAGGAAAGGCTCTTTTTTTCTTCCACAAAAGGACCGTCTACTAGTACATCAATATATGACAGCAATTCATCGGTTACTTCGGTATATTTTTTCCCTCCCGGAATCAAATCTTCATCTAAAATATATCCCGTATATGCCCAAATATCCTTGTCGCGGCATTCTCTTTTTACTCTTCTTACAAAATCAATCAATCCTTCCTGGTTTTCCGGTTCAAAGGGGTCTCCGCCAAGCAGCGTCAATCCCTTTATATAGGAAGGTGCTAAAGATTGAATAATTGCATCCTCTGCCTGTCTGTCAAATAAATTTCCGTTTTTAAAATTCCATGTTTCAGGCTGAAAACATCCTCTGCAATGATTGCGGCAGCCGGACACAAAAAGAACTGTACGCACTCCCAGACCATTTGCAATATCATTATATTTTATGGCTGAAAAATACATACAGTTCTATTCCTTTCTTCAGAAGTTTACAAATGCAGTACACGCTCTTTGATTTCCTGTGTTCTTCCCTGATTCCAGAACTGGGTTCCGATATAACCGCAGGTTCTTCTTGCTACATTCATTTTGTCCTGATCCTTATTTCCGCAGTTAGGGCATTCCCAAATTAATTTACCGTTTTCATCCGTAACAATATGAATTTCTCCCGTATAACCGCATTCCATGCAGTAATCACTCTTTGTATTCAACTCAGCATACATGATGTTATCGTAAATATACTGCATAACGGAAATAACCGCATCCAGATTATCCTGCATATTCGGCACCTCTACATAGCTGATTGCACCACCCGGTGATAACTCCTGGAACTGTGCCTCAAATTTAAGTTTTTCAAATGCATCTATTTTTTCCGTAACATGCACGTGATAGCTGTTGGTTATATAATTACGGTCTGTAACGCCTTCAATAATACCAAAACGCTTCTGTAAACATTTAGCAAACTTATAGGTAGTGGATTCCAAAGGTGTTCCATATAGACTGAAATCAATATTTTCTTTTTCTTTCCATCTTGCACAAGCCTCATTCAAACGGCGCATTACCTGCAGGGCAAATTCTGTTCCGTTAGGATCGGTATGTGATACTCCTTTCATATAACGGGTACATTCACAAAGTCCAGCGTATCCCAGCGAAATCGTAGAATATCCGTTAAATAATAATTTATCAATCGTCTCACCCTTTTTAAGTCTTGCGAGTGCACCGTTCTGCCATAAAATCGGCGCAACATCGGAACGGGTTCCTTTCAAACGGTTATGACGATGCATCAATGCCCGGTAACAAAGCTCCAATCTCTCATCCAGGATTTCCCAGAATTTGTCCATGTTTTTACCTGAAGAACATGCTACATCTACTAAATTTAATGTTACAACCCCCTGATTAAAACGACCGTAGAATTTTTCCTTTCCGTTTTCATCATGATATACTGTCAGGAAAGAACGGCATCCCATACACGGATAACAATACCCCTGTTTAAGCTGATGCATAATCTTTTCTGAGATATAATCGGGAACCATACGTTTTGCTGTACATTTTGCGGCAAGCTTCGTTAATTCAAAATATTTTGAGCCTTCCTTTATATTATCCTCTTCCAATACATAAATCAGCTTCGGAAATGCAGGTGTAATATAAACACCCTTTTCATTCTTTACGCCACGGATACGAAGATTCAATGTCTCTTCTATTACCATCGCAAGGTCCTCTTTCAGCGGACCATCTTCTACTTCATTTAAATACATAAACACGGTAATAAACGGTGCCTGTCCGTTTGTTGTCATCAGTGTGGTAACCTGATACTGGATAATCTGGACACCCTGTCTTACTTCATTCCGCACACGTTTTTCTACAATACGACTAATGGTTTCCTCTGTCGGAACCACACCGGCTTCTTCTAATTCCGCGCATACCTCCTTGCGGATTTTCTGTCTGCTGACATCAACAAAAGGAGCCAGATGTGAAAGAGAAATACTCTGCCCGCCATACTGGGAGCTCGCAATCTGTGCAATTGCCTGTGTTGCAATATTACATGCAGTCGAAAAGCTCTTTGGCGTCTCAATCATAGTCTCACTGATAACCGTTCCGTTCTGCAGCATATCCTCCAGATTCACAAGACAGCAATTATGCATATGCTGTGCAAAATAATCAGCATCATGAAAATGAATAATCCCTTTTTCATGCGCTTCCACAATATCAGGAGTCAAAAGAAAACGCTTCGTAATATCCTTGCTGACCTCTCCTGCCATGTAATCTCTTTGAACACTGTTTACTGTCGGATTTTTATTGGAATTTTCCTGTTTTACTTCCTCATTATTGCACTCTAAAAGACTTAAAATCTGTTCATCCGTAGAATTGGATTTACGAACAAGCGCACGACGAAAACGATACGTGATATAATTATGTGCTACTTTAAATGCACGCATGCTCATAATCTGATTTTCAACCATATCCTGTACTTCTTCCACGCTCGGAGAGTGCTTCAGATTTTCACACTCTTCCACAACATCCTCCACAATACGGCTGATATACTTTTCATTCAATCTGTCCACCAACGGCACACTGTTATTTGCCTTACGGATTGCTTCCTCAATTTTCTGTGGATTAAAATCATCCTCCACACCGCTTCTTCTGATAATCTTCAACTTTTCAAACCACCTTCCAAATACTATACCCCATAACTGCCCGTAGATTTTCGTATAAAAATCCTGCGTAATATTATTTTACAACATCTTGTATGAAAGTCAATATGAAGAACTATATTTTGTACGTATATTTTGTATATATATTTTATAAAACATTCTGCTGTATTTGTATTATTTGTTTAGTGGGGAATCTTTATGAATATTTTATATCCGCATGAAGAAAATAATGATATAATGATAAAAACACAAAATATGAAAAACAGAAAATGATAAAACAGACAGCCGGATATTCTTACCGCATACCGTATTATGAATGACAAACAGATAAAGAAAGGAGTTCTTATTATGGCAGAAATTATTCTTACCCAGGCAAATTTTGAAGATGAGGTTTTACAGTCCGATATACCTGTATTAGTAGACTTCTGGGCAGGCTGGTGCGGCCCCTGTAAAATGCTTGCTCCGACTATTGCTCAGCTCGCCGAAGAATACGACGGCAAAGTAAAGGTCGGAAAGGTAAATGTTGACGAACAGCCCTCTCTTGCTGCAAAATATGGTGTAGCAAGTATTCCAACCGTAATTTTATATAAAAACGGACAAGCAGCTTCAAAATCAGTCGGTTTTGTACCCAAAGCCCAGCTTGAAGATATGCTGAAATAGAGGAAAATATAAAACCGGTGTGCGAAGTCTCCGCACACCGGTTTTATTATTAGTAATTAACGATTTTACCGAAATCTGCTTTTAAGCTTGCGCCGCCGACAAGACCTCCGTCGATATCCGGCTGAGCAAATAATTCTGCTGCATTTCCTGCATTTACAGAACCGCCGTACTGGATACGAACTGCTTCTGCAGTAGCTGCATCATACATCTCAGCGATGCAGTCACGCACACCCTTACATACTTCCTGAGCCTGCTCTGTAGTAGCTGTTTTGCCTGTTCCGATAGCCCAGATTGGTTCATAAGCGATAACCATTTTCTTAACCTGATCTGCTGTAATTCCAACTAAATCAGATTTAATCTGAAGTCTGATCCAATCCATGGTAACGCCCATTTCTCTCTGCTCTAATGTTTCACCACAGCAAAGAATCGGTGTAAGGCCTGCTTCAAATGCTTTCTTTACTTTTTTGTTTAATAATGCATCATCTTCCTTGAAGTAATCACGTCTCTCTGAATGACCGATGATTACATACTTAACACCGGCATCAACTAACATTTCTGCTGAGATTTCACCTGTGTAAGCGCCCTTTTCTTCAAAGTACATATTTTCAGCACCAACTTCAACGTTTGTACCTTTAACTGCTTCTACTACAGGAACAATGTCAATTGCAGGCACGCAATATACCACATCAACACTGTCAGATTTTACTAAATCTTTTAATTCTGCACATAATGCTACTGCCTGGCTTGGAGTCATGTTCATCTTCCAGTTGCCGGCTACAATTTTTCTTCTTGCCATTTTACTATTCTCCTAAAATAATTTTATATTACAAATAACTTAGTCTTTCTAAGGCGGTGTGTTTCACCGCCTTAGAAGGACTTTATTTGTTTTTGTCCGCTGCTACTACACCAGGAAGTTCCGAGGAACTTCTTTTCTCTTATTTGTCGTCCGCTGCTACTACACCAGGAAGTTCCTTTCCTTCCAAGAACTCCAATGAAGCGCCGCCGCCTGTAGAAATATGAGACATCTTATCAGCAAAACCTAACTGATTAACTGCTGCTGCTGAATCACCACCACCGATAATGGTTGTTGCATCTGTTTCTGCCAAGGATTTTGCTACTGCGATAGTACCCTTTGCAAGTGTAGGGTTCTCAAATACACCCATGGGGCCGTTCCAAACAACTGTCTTAGCAGACTTAACAGCATCTGCATAAAGCTCTGCTGTTTTTGTTCCGATATCAAGACCTTCCATATCTGCGGGAATCTTGTCAGCATCAACTACTTTTACTTCGATTTCAGCATCAATAGGATTCGGGAAACCTGCTGCAACTGTTGTATCGATAGGAAGTAATAATTTCTTACCCATAGCTTCAGCTTTAGCCATCATTTCTTTACAATAATCAATCTTCTCATCATCTACTAATGAGTTGCCGATTTCGTATCCTTTTGCTTTTAAGAATGTGAATGCCATACCACCACCGATGATAAGAGTATCACATTTTTCAATCAGGTTGTTGATAACATTTAACTTATCAGCTACTTTTGCACCACCTAGGATAGCAACAAAAGGTCTTACAGGATTTTCAACTGCATTTCCTAAGAAGTCGATTTCTTTCTGCATTAAGTAACCAACTGCACATTCGCCGCCTTTAGCACGAACAACATCTGTAACACCGGCTACAGAAGCATGTGCTCTGTGTGAAGAACCAAATGCGTCACATACATATACATCACAAAGATCTGCTAATTCCTTAGAGAATTCTTCACCATTCTTTGTTTCTTCTTTTCCACGGAAACGTGTATTCTGAAGTAATACAACATCTCCTTCTTTCATAGCTGCAACTGCTGCTGTAGCTGCTTCACCTGTAACATTATAATCTGCAACAAAGTTTACCTCTTTACCTAACTTTTCAGAAAGTCTCTTAGCAACAGGTGCTAAAGATTCTTTTTCATTTGGTCCTTCTTTTACTTTTCCTAAATGTGAGCAAAGAATAACCTTTCCACCGTCGTTTAATAATTTCTGGATTGTAGGAAGAGCTGCATTGATACGTGTTTCATCTGTGATAACACCATCTTTTAAAGGTACGTTAAAATCGCATCTTACTAAAACGCGTTTTCCGGCTACGTTGATATCATCAACTGTTTTTTTGTTTAATGACATGATTAATGCCTCCTTATATTATTAATGATAAAAAAGGTCCGGCCCATAAGACCGGACCTTAATAGGTCTACACCAAACTCCGAGAAGCTAATTAAGCTAATTCAGAGAAGTATTTGATTGTTCGAGAACAATCCACTTACAAACTATTTTAATTCAGAGAAGTATTTGATTGTTCTTACCATCTGGCTTGTGTAAGAGTTCTCATTGTCATACCATGAAACTACCTGTACAAGGTTGTCTTCTCCAACCATTGTCTGAGTAGCATCAAAGATAGAACCATATGTGCTTCCAACGATATCAGAAGAAACGATTTCATCTTCATTGTAACCGAATGATTCTGTAGCTGCTGCTTTCATAGCTGCATTGATTTCTTCTTTTGTAACAGATTTTTCAACTGTTGCAACTAAGATTGTTGTAGAACCTGTAGGTGTAGGAACACGCTGAGCAGATCCGATTAATTTTCCGTTTAATTCAGGAATAACTAAACCGATAGCTTTTGCAGCACCTGTAGAGTTAGGAACGATGTTAACAGCGCCTGCACGGCTTCTTCTTAAGTCACCCTTTCTCTGAGGTCCGTCAAGAATCATCTGATCACCTGTGTAAGCATGAATTGTGCTCATGATACCGGATTTGATTCCAGCTAAATCATTTAAAGCCTTAGCCATAGGAGCTAAGCAGTTTGTTGTACAAGAAGCTGCAGAGATAATTGTATCTTCAGGCTTTAATGTTGTGTGGTTTACATTGTATACGATAGTAGGAAGATCGTTTCCTGCAGGTGCAGAAATAACAACCTTACGAGCACCGGCATTGATATGAGCCTGCGCTTTATCTTTAGATGTATAGAAACCTGTACACTCTAAAACAACGTCAACTTTTAATTCTCCCCAAGGAAGGTTGTTAGCGTCTGCTTCTTTGTAAATTGTGATAGTCTTTCCATCAACTGTGATGCTGTCTTCACCTGCTACAACTGTATCAGCTTTCGCATATTTACCCTGTGAAGAGTCATACTTTAATAAATGTGCTAACATCTTAGGGCTTGTTAAGTCATTGATTGCTACAACTTCATATCCCTCAGCACCAAACATCTGTCTGAATGCAAGACGACCGATACGGCCAAAACCATTGATTGCTACTCTTACTGCCATTTTTAAATCCTCCTAAAAATGAATTTATTATATTTTTTTGATTTTAAGCACAAAAGCTCAACCTCAAAATTTTTTCAGCGTCTCTATTTTAACTGTTTTATATCTAAAATTCAAGTCGTTTATCAAAAAATGTTGGAAAAGCCCTTTATTTTTCGCACTTTCTTAAAATTTGCCCAAATTCTTTAAAATCCTTCCCCCTTTTTTGGTAATTTCATAGAGGTGTTGATTATCAGATTTGGTTTTTATTGTAATAAAGACATTATTATACCCCTGCTATCTTGCAGTTTTCTTTTATCTGGAATAAACTAAAAACGTAGACTATAACGGAAAGGATTTTTTCTATATGCCAATCAAAGCAGACTATCATATACATTCATATTTTTCCGGTGACAGCAATGCCCCCATGGAACAGATGGTGCAGACAGCTATACAAAAGGGCCTTAGCCATCTTTGTTTTACAGAGCATATGGATTTTAATTTTCCTTATCAATCATTTGACAAACCGGATATGTTTGTTGTAAATACCGACTCTTATTTATATGAGCTATTGACACTAAAAGAGAAATACCGTTCACAGATTGAATTACATTTCGGTATTGAACTTGGCATGCAGCCGTCCGTTTTACGCGAAAACCTGATCTATTCTCGCTCCTATGAATTCGACTTCATTATTGCTTCTTCCCATCTGTGTAACGGCCGCGATCCGTACTATCCGGATTTTTATGAAGGACGCTCTGAAGAAGAGGCATATCGTGAATATTTTACAAGTATTCTTGAAAGCATAAAATCCTTCCACAATTTTGATGTTTACGGTCATCTGGATTATGTGGTTCGCTATGGTCCCAATAAAGATAAAAACTATTCTTACGAAGCATATAAGGATATCCTTGATGCAATTCTTATGCATCTGATTGAAAATGAAAAAGGAATTGAAATTAACACCGGTGGACTGTCAAAAGGCTTACAGGATGTGCATCCATGTACTTCCATTCTAAAACGTTACCGCGAGCTTGGCGGGGAAATAATTACAATTGGTTCCGATTCCCATTCTCCCGAGAACTTAGGTGCTCATTTTGACAAAGCGGCTGAGATTCTGACAGCATGCGATTTTAAATATTATTGTATATTCACAAACCGTGTTGCGGAATATTTCCGATTATAAAAGCTTACATATTATTAGGGGCTTATGAAAAGCAATTTTCAGAGCAAAAATTTCCCTTTAAATTCTATTTCACAATCGTTCCGCCCCCGAGGATATATCCATCCTCGTAAAATACGACAGCCTGTCCGGGGGTCACTGCTCTGACAGGTTTATCGAATACACATCGCATTTTATCTTTATCAATTCGATACAGGGTGGCCATTTCCCCCTTGTGGCTGTAACGAATTTTTACGAGAGCGCGGTATGTGTGGGAAATGTCCTCAACTGCCATAAAATTTAGATGCTCACATATCAATTCGTTTGTAAAAACATCTTCATTTTCTCCGATTACTACTTCATCCGTATCCGGACGTATTTGTGTCACAAATACAGGATGACCCATAGCAAGATTGAGCCCCTTTCTTTGTCCGATTGTATAGTGGGTTATCCCCTTGTGCTGACCGAGAATAATTCCGTCCTTTGTGACAAAATTGCCTTTTTGATGAACCCTGCCTCCTGCCTCCTTCTCAATAAAGGAAGCATAATCATTATCCGGAATAAAGCAGATTTCCTGACTGTCCTTTTTATGTGCAACAGGCAGGCCTTCGCGAACGGCAATCTCCCGAATTTCCTCTTTACAATACTCGCCTACAGGCATCAGCGTTTTTGACAATTGCTCCTGTGTCAGATTATACAGTGCATACGTCTGGTCTTTTGTGGATGTGACAGATGTTTTTAACGAATAACGTCCGTTTGAAAGTCTGTCAATTCTTGCATAATGCCCGGTAGCGATATAGTCAGCGCCTAATGAAAGGCTTCTTTGCAAAAGACTTTCCCACTTTACAAACCGGTTACAGGCAATGCATGGATTCGGAGTTCTTCCATGAAGATATTCCTCCACAAAATAATCCATGACATTTTCTTTAAATTCCTTTTTAAAATTCATTACATAATATGGAATATCAAGCATCCCGGCAACACGTCTGGCATCATCAACGGCAGAAAGACCGCAACAGCCGCCGTTTGCTTCTATCTGCTCGTTTTTTTCATCCTGCCAAATCTGCATCGTTACACCGATAACATCGTAGCCCTGCTGCTTTAAAAGAAAAGCAGCAACCGAAGAATCTACGCCTCCCGACATTCCAACAACAACTTTTTTCCCCATAACTTCTAGTATTCTTCCGCTTCCTCTTCTTCACCTTCATGAATATCAGATTTTGGCTTTTCTAACCCTTCAATCACAATACCGTTCTTCTCAGCATAATCCCACAATGCCGCATGAATGGCTTCTTCTGCAAGCAACGAGCAGTGAACCTTTACCGGCGGAAGACCGTCGAGTGCTTCCATAACCGCTTTATTGGTAACCTCCATTGCTTCCTTTATTGTTTTTCCCTTAACAAGCTCTGTTGCCATACTGCTGGTTGCAACCGCTGCACCGCAGCCAAAGGTTTTAAATTTACAATCGCGGATAATCTGATTTTCATCAATATCCAGATATATACGCATAATGTCACCGCATTTTGCATTACCGACTGTACCGACACCACTTGCGTTTTCTATTTCTCCGACATTTCTTGGATTTTGAAAATGATCCATTACTTTTTCGCTGTACATATTTCCTCGCATTCTGCCTGTCTTTTTTTGCTTACAGACAATATTTTATATAACTACTTCTTTTTATTCTTCTTTATAAAGTCTTCGTATAACGGTGACATATTTCTCATGTATTCCACCGTTTCTTTTATTACAGAAACAGTGTAGTCCACATCTTCCTTTGTAGTCTCTTCACTCAGAGTCAGGCGCAGAGAACCATGTGCACGCTCATGAGGAAGCCCGATTGCAAGCAGTACATGGGACGGGTCAAGTGAACCCGATGTACATGCCGAGCCGCTGGACGCACAGATTCCTGCCATGTCCAATTTAATCAAAAGTGACTCTCCTTCTACAAATTCAAATCCGAAATGGACATTATTCGGAAGTCTGTTTATTCTGTCACCGTTCAACCAGCAATACTCAATTTCTGTTTCCAGTTTTTGGATAAAATAATCGCGTAGTTCTATTTCCTTTACGGTTTTTTCGTCCATTATGGCAAAAGCACGTTTTACCGCTGCACCAAGTCCTACAATACCCGGTACATTTTCCGTCCCGGCACGCCTGCCTCTCTCCTGCTGTCCTCCATGTACAAAAGAACGAAGCTTAAGACCTGTGCGGATATATAAAAAACCGATTCCCTTCGGTCCGTTTAATTTATGACCACTTGCACTTAACATATCTATATGATATTCATCCACATTAATCGGAACCTGACCGAAAGCCTGTACTGCATCTGTATGGAAAATGACATTATGCTTTTTGGCAATTTCACCGATTTCTTTTATCGGCTCTATCGTACCAATCTCATTATTTGCAAACATAACAGAAATTAAGATGGTATCTTCCCGGATGGATTTTTCCAATTGTTCCAAATTGATTCTTCCGTTTTCATCAACATCCAGATATGTGATTTCATATCCCTGCGCTTCCAGATATTCACATGTATGCAGAATGGCATGATGCTCTATTTTAGATGTAATAATATGCTTTCCTTTTGATTTATATGCTTCTGCTGCAGCCTTTAACGCCCAGTTATCTGATTCGGAACCGCCGGCCGTAAAATAGATTTCATTTGTCTTACAGCCTAAAAAAGAGGCAATTGTCTCTCTGGCTTCCGTCACTGCCTTCTTACTTTCCGAACCAAGTGAATAGATACTGCTTGGATTTCCGTAATGCTCCGTAAAATAAGGAAGCATCGCATCTACAACTTCCGGTGCCGTTTTCGTTGTTGCCGCATTATCTAAATATATAATTTTATTCAAAAATTACACCTTCTTTCAATTCCTACCATTTTACTTCGAATTCAATATAGCACTCGCTTTTCGTTCTGTCAACGAAACTAAATGCATAATATTTATCAATCATAGCATAAAAGAGGGCTTATGAAAATCCCCCGCAACTCCATCATTTACGGCACATTTATTTTAACTGCCGTCAGTTTTTTATGCCGCGCAATCGGCTTTTTCTATCGTATCTACATTTCACAAACCTTTGGAGAGGAAGGCATGGGGATTTTTCAGTTAACTGCCCCTGTTATGTCTGTTGCCTACTCGCTTTGCTGCGCAGGATTTCAAACGGCAATCTCCCGCTATGTCGCTGCCCGTACAGACGATTCAAGGACCTGTGTGAAATTTCTGCTTACCGGTTTGTCCATTACAGGTATGCTTTCCGTTTTCTTTTCCTTACTTATTTATGAATGCTCGAATTTCCTTGCCACAAATATAATTTTGGAGCCCCGCACTGCCCCCCTGCTGCGTCTTTTAGCTCTTTCCTTTCCTTTTTCTTCTGTCCATTGTTGTTTAAACGGCTATTATTACGGGAAAAAGAAGGCCGGGATTCCGGCACTTTTGCAGTTGACGGAACAGATAACCCGTGTTGGCGGTGTATATCTCCTATGTCAGTTTTATTTTAAAAAACAGACACTACCGCCGCTTGCCGTTTCGGCAGCCGGTACCGCTATCGCCGAATTCGGTAGTGCCATATTATCTCTTTGTTTTATTTTACCCTATTTTACAAACAAACAATCCAAATCAGCAAAATCTGTTTTCCAAAAAGCACGCACTCTATCATACAGAAAGACCGCATCATTGCTCCTTACCATGGCTGTACCGTTAAGCATAAGCCGGATTATTGTTAATCTTCTGCAAAGTGTTGAGAATATCTATATTCCGGAAATGCTGCGCTTATACGGTTATACAACAGAGGAATCCCTTGCCCTGTTCGGTGTGCTCACAGGTATGGCATTAACAGTTATTCTTCTGCCCTGTTCTTTTGTAAATTCAATGGCTGTCCTGTTACTGCCAAAAATTTCCGAAGCTCAGTCACGCAATCGGAATAAAGAAATTTCACTTGTCATTAAACGATGTATTATCTTCTGCTGTATCTTAGGAAGTATCTGTACGGCTGTTTTTTTCTTTGGCGGCTGTCTGGCGGGGAATCTGCTTTTTCACAGTAAAACAGCAGGTGAATATATTGTATCCCTCAGTTTCATATGCCCGTTTTTATATATTACCGCCTCCCTTGGCAGTGTACTTCACGGCCTTGGGAAAACCTATACTACCCTATTTATTAATATAGGAACACTCTTAATAAGAATTGCTTCCGTATTTTTTCTTGTTTCCCGTATCGGAATCCCCGGGTATATACTGGGACTTCTGGCCGGACAATGTTTTTCTTCCATATGCTGTATAATAAGCCTGAGAAAATATGCTTTGTATTGAAAATAATGCAAGATAATAAAAGAATTTATTTTTTTATTTTTCTTTCTGTGATAAAATATGGATGCAGATTTTAGAAAATATACGCCTGTTTTAATAACACAGACGCCAGAAGAGGTTTTATATGAGTTTTCAATTTATACAAAAGCTTCCTACTCCGGAAGAAATACGTGAAGAATTTCCTATCCCCGCTCCCCTTGTAAAGCTGAAGGAAGAGCGTGACGCTATTATTCGTGATGTTATCACGGGAAAAAATGAGCGCTTTCTGGTTATCGTCGGTCCATGCTCTGCCGATAATGAAGATTCCGTATGCGATTATGTGGAAAGATTGAGTAAAATTAATGAAAAAGTAAAAGATAAGCTTGTATTAATTCCGCGAATCTATACAAATAAGCCACGTACTACGGGAGATGGCTACAAAGGGATTGTCCATCAGCCCGATCCCGAAAAAAAAGAGGATTTCCGTCAGGGACTTCTTGCCATGCGAAAAATGCATATCCGTGCTATGGAAGTCTCCGGTCTTACAAGTGCAGATGAAATGCTGTACCCTGAAAATTGGGGCTATGTCAGTGATATTCTTTCTTATGTTGCCATCGGTGCCCGTTCCGTTGAGGATCAGCAGCATCGTCTGACAGTAAGTGGGTTTGACATTCCTGCGGGCATGAAAAATCCTACAAGTGGTGATTTTTCCGTTATGCTCAATTCCGTCTATGCGGCACAACACAGCCACTCTTTTACATACCGCGGTTACGAGGTATTAACCTCCGGCAATCCTCTGGCACATACTATTTTACGCGGTTCCGTTAATAAATACGGAAGAAGCCTGGCCAATTATCATTACGAAGACTTAATCACACTGCTCTCTTTATATGCGGAAAGGGATTTGTTAAATCCCGCCTGTATTATTGATACAAATCATAATAATTCCAATAAGCAGTTTAAAGAACAGATTCGTATTACAAAAGAAGTATTACACAGCAGACGTGTAAATCCGGATATCAGCAAACTCGTAAAAGGTGTTATGATTGAAAGCTATATTGAAGAAGGCTGTCAGAAGGTCGGCGGTGGTATATACGGAAAATCCATTACGGACCCTTGTCTTGGTTTTGAGGATACAGAAAGGCTGTTATACGAAATTGCGGAGCTTGTTTAATATTCCGTTCCGGTTTCAATCCAAATTATATGTCTTTAGAAAGTAAGAGCTCATCCTCGCGGATGAGCTCTTTTATATACTTCACGTATGTGATTGTGATTCATCGTTGCATATATCTGTGTTGTGGATATATCGGAATGTCCGAGCATTTCCTGTACACTTTTTAAATCTGCTCCGTTTTCTACCAAATGAGCTGCGAACGAATGACGAAGGGTATGCGGAGTGATATCTGCCGTGATGCCTGCCTTTTTGGCATAATATTTAATCAGTTTCCAGAATCCCTGACGGCTCATTGCCCTGCCTGAACAATTTACAAAAAGTATATTGCTTTGCGAATCTGCAATCATCTTTGCTCTGGCAGTATCTATGTACCGAATCAGTGCCGCACGAGCTTTCGCTCCGAAAGGAATCATTCGCTCTTTATTACCATCTTTACAGGTAATATAATTCATCTGAAGATTTAAATCTTCCATCGTAAGCTTAATCAATTCCGTCACCCTGATTCCTGTGGCATATAAGAGTTCTAACATGGCCTTATCCCTGATTTCCTTCGGACTGTTATGAGAAGGCTGCTCCAATAAGGTTCCCACCTCATTCATTGTCATAATCTCTGGGACTTTCTTTTCAATTTTAGGAACCTTAAGTGTTGTCGAAATATCTTCACTCAATATTCCCTCTTCCTGCAAAAAATGGACCCATGCCTTAAGAGATGCAATATTCCTTGAAACCGTTGTCGGCTTAAATTGTTCCTCATCCATCACATGAACATACTCTTCCAAATCCCGGGGCTTCAGCTCTTTTACAGAAGTAATTCCCCTGGAATTGCAAAAGACCATGAATTTCTTTAAATCTCTTTGGTACGACATCTGTGTATTGGCTGAGGACTGTTTTACATTATGTAAATAAGAAACAAAGGCATCTATCTCTTTTTGCATTCTTAAAACCCTTCCCCACAAGTATCATAATAAGACAAATTTCTTGTCGTATACGAGTCATTATAATAAGAATTTTAAAGAAAAGCAACGAATATTTTTCCCAAAAAATGGCTGTTTTTCGGGTTTTTTCCTATTTACACAAGATATCGGCAAATAAATTTTTTTATAATACCAGATATAGTAAAGTTATCCAAAAAATATTTTTAAATATGCAATAAGCAAAAAAGGATTTACATAACTTTCTATAAATATCCCCATTATGACAACCCCTGCTGATAAGAAAAATCCTATAGGCTTTTTTATTCTGAAAAGCTGTCTTTTTTCCGTTTCGCAATACATTAATCCATATGCCATCCAATAAAAAAGAAAATGCGGAATAACAGATACAAGCAGCAGACCAATTCCTGCAATTCCATACCAGACAAAAAACAGCTTAAATAAAATACCGAAGGATATTCCAAGCCATGCCGTAACAATTCTAAAAACTATTTTCCTCAAAGGTGTATATACAAGAAAAAACAACAAAAGCATTATCATTCCGCGACTATAAAGACATTGGAGAAATAAGGCTTTTTTATTCCATCCCTTTTCTAAAAATGCTAAAGATAAGCTTTGATTCAGCAATGTATTTTCGGGCGTTTTCCCTTTTGCAAATATGGTTATAAGAATAGCTCCCAATAAAAAACATATACCGAATATTAATTCATGTTCGGTAATCTTCTTTTTTTCTTTCATTTTCATTCATCCGATGAAACAACTCTATTCAATATATGTTCTTTCCCGCAAAAGAAAAACTTGTCCTTGAAAATCTTTCAAAGACAAGTTCACCGGATATCGTTGTTTTATCTATTCTTGAGGCTGTCCGCTTACCGCAAACATGTTTCCGTCGGTAGTGATAACAAATTCTGTAGACCACTCCATATTCTGCATGTTTCCATTACCAAATCCTCTGCCGCCACCGGGCATCTGTGGTCTCTCGCCTTCGGGCATCTGTGGTTTTTCGCCATCCGGTTGCTGCGGTCTCTCACCATCCGGCATCTGCGGATTTTCTTTGTCCCCCTGCTTCGGCATTTTACCGCCTCGCATGCCGTTTTCCGTCTTGGCAACATACATTTGGGAATCTCCGTTCCACAAAGAATAGGTTCCTTCCGCTAAATCAACATTGGAAATGAGCAGATAGGTAAAGTTATTTGCAGGGATGCATTCGCTGATAACCTCACCATTTTCATTTCTGACTAAAACAGGAGAATCTGTTTCCACAGAGGAATCAAAAGAAAATACCAGATACGTCTGTTCACTGTCTGCAATTTCATCCAGCATATTACCGGTTGCGAGAACTGTGCCGCCATTGATATAAATCCCCTTATCGGAATCAATGCCCGCATCCTGACTAAAGGAACAGGCATAAGCCGTTACCGTACCACCGTTAATTACCAGCCATCCGTTTGAATCAATCCCATCACCCTCTCCGGTAGAGCCGTCAACTATAATATTTAAGTTGCCACCATTTATAGTCGTGACAGATATACCATCCTCATTGGTGTTAATACCGTCATTTCCGGATGTAATATTAATATTTCCGCCGTTAATTGTAAGATGTAATTCTGTATCCAGTCCTTCATTTTCTGCTTTTATATTTAGAATACCTGTATTTTCTTCCTCACCGTTTATATTCATGGACATTTTGGAATAAAATGCCCCATCGTATTTATGAAGCTTCTCACTATCCGTTATTTCTGTTTTGTCTTCATTTAATTCTACCGACTTGTAAATCTTTGCCACATAAGAACCTGTTATATTGTTTACGCTACCATCTGCTATAATGACATTTGCACCTGCCGCTTTGGTATCTACTATACTGTTCGCATCCTCTTCCTTATCGGAGCCACATTCATATACTTCATAAAAAATAACTGCCGGTGCTACTTCACAGGTAATGTCCGCATTATTTAAAATCAGTGTGACAACTGCATCCTGATTTTTTTCTGCCTCTTCACCAAGGTTAACTGCAATCTGTCCTTTTGATAGGCTGCCGCTTACTACATAATTCCCCGGCTTCGTAATATGAACAACCGTATGGGCATCTGCCTCTTTTTGAGAATGCTCGTCGTCTTTAGTACCCTCACCATAGGTAAAATCCTGTCCTTCCAAGTAAAACACAATATCATTAGTAGCATAAACAGAGGCATCTTCACTTGTTGAGATGTCCTCACCGTCTACTGTAATCTTTGCATCATCCAATATAATACTTACAGCATCATATTCTTTTGCTAATTCTTCATTCGCTTTTATATTTTCCGTTACTACGCTTTCATTCTGTTCCGTGCTTTCTTTTTTCGTTTTTCCGCATCCGGCTATGCAAGCTGCAAGTAGGACGCAAAAAATTACTCTTCTCCATTTACGATGCATCATTTTTCCTTTCCCGTCATGAGTCCACACAAATACCTGTATCCTATTCATTCTCGATTTTTTTCAAATTATGCATCATAAATTCTGTGTGTGCAAGAATTTCACAAAATGTTTCACACATATTTCACATTTATTATGAATGTAATTTTCTGTAGTATGCCAACAAGGCACAGATTGTCTTGGAATCCTGAATCTGTCCGTTGTCAATCATGCTAAGCAGTTCATCAAGAGAATACTCTGCAATATCCACATATTCATCTTCATCCAGTTCCTGCTTGCCTGCGATAAGATTTTCTGCCAGATAAATATCAATTCTTTCATTACAGAATGCCACTGTAGTCCGGATTGATAATAGGAATTCAGATTTCCCCGCACGATATCCTGTTTCCTCCTCCAATTCACGGAGAGCCGCCGAACGCATATCTTCCCCCGGATTAATACCTCCCGCCGGGATTTCAAGTGTTTCCCGTTCCAATGCATTCCGATATTGGCGCACCATAACAAGCTTTCCGTTCTCTTTTACTGCCACACAGGCTGCTGCTCCCTTATGGTCAATAAAATCCCAGACTGCTGTATTTCCGTTGGGTACCTGCATCGTATCATGATAATAGTCGATAATTGCACCCTTTTTTACTAATTCTCTGTTCAGACGTTTATATTCTTTTGCCATGTTCTTAAAATAAACCTAATAATTTTTTCACACTGACTAATTTTACACAAAGTACAAAGATATTTGCTGCTTCCACCATTTCCTCCGGAGTCGGGAAGGAAGGAGCTATACGGATATTGGAATCCTTAGGGTCCTTCTTATAGGGGAAGGTAGCCCCTGCTCCTGTCAAAGTGACACCTGCTTCCTTACATTTTGCCACAATCTCTTTTGCACAGCCTTCCATCGCATCAAAAGAGATAAAATAACCGCCATGCGGACGAATCCAGCTTCCGATTTCAAGCCCTGAAAGCTCTGTATCAAACACCTGTAATACTGCTTCAAATTTGGGACGTAAAAAGTCCGCATGCTTTTTCATCTGCTCATAAATACCGTTTATATCTTTAAAATAACGTACATGACGCAGCATATTCAGCTTATCATAGCCGATTGTCTGAATGGTCATTGTTTTTTCAAACCATTTCAGATTCTCTTTAGAAGAGGCTACTGCCGCAATACCTGCTCCTGCAAACGTTACCTTTGAAGTTGAGCAGAATTCGTATACTATATTTTCATTACCCCTCTTTTTGCATTCAGAAAAAATCTCTAACAGGGTATCTTTCGTATCTTCATATAAATCATGTACCGCATAAGCATTATCCCAGAAAATGCGGAAGTCCTCTGCAGCAGGCTTTAATGCCGCAAATGCACGCACCGTATCATCGGAATAGGTAATGCCCTGTGGATTGGAATATTTCGGAACACACCAAATACCCTTTACGGCCGGATCATTTTCTACATACTGCTTTACCAATTCCATATCAGGACCCGACTGCGTCATCGGAATATTAATCATCTCGATACCGAATAATTCCGTAATGGCAAAATGACGGTCATATCCGGGCACCGGACATAAGAACTTTACCTTATCCAGCTTACACCACGGCGTAGAGCCATTCACACCAAATGTGACAGAGCGGGAAATTGTATCATACATAATCGGAAGTGAAGCATTTCCGCATACAATCACATTTTCTGCGGGAACGCCTATCATATCTCCCATTAATTTTTTTGCTTCTGCAATACCCGTCACTTCTCCGTAATTACGACAATCAACACCTTCTGAAATACAGTCTGACGCTTCATCTATCTGTGACAATAATGGCATACACATATCAAGCTGTGCAGCAGAAGGCTTACCTCTTGCCATATTCAGATTCAGCCCTTTCCCCTTAGCATCTTCAAATGCACTTTCCAATTCAACTAATAGTGTCTGTAATTCTTCCCTGCTGAGACTCTTGTATGCTTTCATTGTTTTTCCCGTCCTTATTTCTTCATTTTCTCCTCATTAATACAAATCGTATTATCGTATACAATCATGCATTACTGATATTTTACTAGATATACGGGCTTTGTCAATATTTTTTTAAAAACTATCTATCCGTCCAAAATGAATTCCTTTGCTCTCGACCAATTCCCTCCGGCTTGGATGCCGTAGAGGACCACCTCATATCCGATTCTATTCCCGTAGATAACTGACAATCGGCATAATAAACTTCCTGTCAGAGATATCATAAGAATGTGATATCATCTCTCCCATATCTTTTTCCTGCTCAGTTGCGTCCTTTTTCTTTCCTACTATGGCAGCAAATGCTTTCATAGCTAGTTTAGACGGCAACTTCATTTTTTCATAAGATAGTCCGCCTTGACAATAAAACGCTTTTGCATATTTTCTTTCTTCATCCGTCAACGCACTATGAAGTGCAACCTCAACTTCCGGATTTTCATTAGGGCTCGCACCTACGCAGAAGATAGCAAGCTTCTTTCCTTCCCATGAAGGAATTCTCTGCGTAAACCATTCACTGTTTACAATTTTTCCTCCCATTGCCCAACCGCCATAAACAATTGCATCGTAGTCCGCAAAATAATGGCTGTTTAATTTCTTTGCCTCTGCTAAGGTAATAGCTTCCGCTCCCAGTTCCTCTGCTAACCAGTCGGCATATCTTTTGGTAAAACCCGTTTGTGATGAATATACAATTATGACTTTCATTGTTTTTTCAAATTCCTTTCCATTTGTATTATAGTCTGTATTGTGGCAAATATCTGTTCTTCCGAAATGCCTTCAAACATCTGATTCATTCGTATCTGACTTTCCTCTGCATTTTTATTGCAAAATTCGTCACACACTCCGGTCGTAACAATTCTCTGCTTCCTTCTGTCCTTCTCATCAACATACATTTCTACAAAACCCTTCTTCTCTAATTTCAGAAGAATCTGCTTAACATTCTGATGAGAACAGGCCATTATTTCCGACAAATTATTAATTGTTGGACTCTCCTTGCACAAATTGATACATACAATCGCAAAGAATTGTTTCCATGTTATCTCATCAAAAAAAGAGTCCGCAACCGTTTGAAATCTATTCCCAAACGCACTGAGAAGACCTGTCAGAAATGTCTCCTGAGGCATCTGCCCAAATTCCACTTTATTATTTTGAATCATTATATTATAATCCATAATCCCCTCCTTATGTAATATATTACTTATTTATGTAACATGTTACATTTAATTTGTCAATATAAAAAAAGAGCCCTGAAAACTAACGTTTTCAAGACTCTCTTAATTTTTACAAATTCTTATTTCGCATAATCAATTACACGGCTTTCACGGATTACATTTACTTTAATCTGACCGGGATATTCTAATTCAGCTTCAATCTGTTTTGAAATATCACGGGCAAGTAATACCATGTCAGCATCGTTAATTTGTTCCGGAACTACCATTACACGAATTTCTCGTCCTGCCTGAATAGCAAAAGACTTATCAACACCTTTGAAATTGTTTGTGATTTCTTCTAATTGACGAAGACGACTGGTATATGCCTCCAGAGTCTCACGTCTTGCGCCCGGTCTGGCTGCAGATATCGTATCTGCCGCCTGAACAATGCAGGCAATCAAGGAAGTAGGTTCCACATCACCATGATGGGATTCAACCGCATTTATTACTAAATGAGATTCTTTATATTTCTTACATAATTCAACACCGAGTTGGATATGAGAGCCTTCCATTTCATGATTAATGGATTTACCGATATCATGTAATAACCCTGCTCTCTTAGCCATACGCACATCCAAGCCCATCTCTGCTGCAAGTAATCCTGATAACTGTGCAACCTCGATAGAATGCTTTAATGCGTTCTGACCATAACTTGTTCTGAATTTCATCTTGCCGAGTAAACGAACCAATTCGGGATGAATGCCGTGTACACCAACTTCGAGTACCGCAGCTTCACCTTCTTCTTTTATCATTGTCTCGACTTCTTTCTGCGCTTTTTCAACCATTTCTTCGATTCTAGCCGGATGAATTCGTCCGTCTACAATCAATTTTTCCAATGCGATTCGGGCTACTTCTCTACGAATCGGATCAAAACCGGAAAGGATAACGGCTTCCGGTGTATCATCAATAATTAAGTCAACACCGGTAAGAGTTTCGATAGTTCTGATATTTCTACCTTCTCTACCGATAATTCTTCCCTTCATTTCATCATTCGGAAGTTGCACAACAGAAACCGTTGTTTCGGATACATGGTCAGCAGCGCATCTTTGAATAGCACTGACAACATATTCCTTTGCCTTCTTATCTGCTTCTTCCTTTGCACGGCTTTCAAGTTCCTTGACCATGATAGCCGTTTCATGTTTCACTTCATCTTCAACAATTTTCAATAAGTAATCTTTTGCTTGTTCGGAGGTTAAACCGGAAATTCGCTCTAGTTCCTGTACGCGTTCTTCATTCAGTCTGGCAATCGCTTCTTTCTGTTTAGAAAGTTCTTCTTCTCTTGCATTCAGACTGGCTTCCTTTTTCTCGATGGCGTCTGATTTACGATCGATGTTTTCTTCTTTCTGCTGAATTCTTCTTTCATTCTTCTGAATCTCGGATCTGCGCTCTTTGATTTCCTTATCCAGTTCATTCTTAACTCGGATAGATTCTTCCTTAATCTCAAGAATGCCCTCGCGCTTCTTTGCTTCTGCAGTCGTTAAAGCTTCATCAATGATTTCTCTGGCTTTTTCTTCTGCATTACCGATTTTAGAATTAGCAGATTTCTTCTGAATATTTGTTGTAATCACAGAAGAAACCGGAACCGCAACTACCAGCGTCACCAATACAGCTATGATAATCTCAAGCATGTACAGGAGCACCTCCTTATTAAATTTTCATTGTACTTATATTGCCTTATGCTAAATGCATGTAGCTTAAAAACATTCGACTAAGCAATTTACAACAGTTCAATTTTATACAGAAAATAAAGTTATGTCAAGTAAAAGAAGACAAGACATGCAAAATAATATCGTGTGAAAAACCTTTGTACGCTAGATGTTGGTACATCTTCCGACGTGCACTATCATCCGCATTTTCTATATCATAATGCTTTTTTCGTAAAATCTCTCTTATCAATGTTTCCTCTGTTTCCAATTCTCCTTTACTCTGTAATTCATCAAACGCTTTCTGTATACGGTTTTTGCTGACTCCTTTTGCAAGAAGCTTTTTCATAATCTGCTGTTTACTCCATTTAGAAGCATAACAACTGATATAGGACATGCAATATCTGTCATCATCTATATAATGATAGGATTTCACATAAGAAACTGCTTCCTCTATGACTTCCTCAGGATATTCTCCTTCGCGAAGCTTTCGTTTCAATTCCTCTTCCGTGTAATCCTTTTTTTGTAAAAGAAGAAGACAGCGTTTTTTTGCCCTCTTCGGAAGCAAAACCTCCGTTATTTCAGCTAAGCTTGCCTGTGAAAGTTCTTCCCCTTTACAAATATGGTATAAACGAAGCTCGCCTTTGTATAATACAAAGGCGGCCTCTTCATCAAGATACACTCTGCTTTTTGCTTTTGTCACTTCAATAATATCTGTAACAATCACTTGTGTTCTCTCCTATATCCTTAAGCTATATTATTCCTCTACACTCTTCCTTGTCTTTTTGGATTCATCTGCTTTAACAGGGGTATCCTCTGCAAATCCGTAATGCTCTCTGACCTTCTGTTCAATCTCCGCACATACATCAGGGTTCTCCGTCAGATATATTTTTGCATTTTCACGTCCCTGTCCAATCTTATTGCCGTTGTAAGCATACCACGCTCCACTCTTTACAACAATATTCAGGTCCGCTGCCAAATCAAGAATATCACCAACCTTGGAAATACCCTGTCCGAACATAATATCAAACTCTGCCTCTTTAAAAGGCGGAGCAATTTTATTTTTCACAACTTTAACCCGGGTACGGTTACCGATTACCTCGCCGGCCTGCTTTAAGGATTCTATCCTTCTGACATCAAGTCGCACGGAAGAATAAAACTTTAGCGCACGACCGCCGGTTGTTGTCTCAGGATTACCAAACATAATACCTACCTTCTCACGAAGCTGGTTAATAAAAATAACGGTACAATTGGATTTACTGATAACAGCAGTTAATTTACGGAGTGCCTGAGACATCAGACGTGCCTGCAGTCCGACATGGGAATCCCCCATATCTCCGTCAATTTCAGCCTTCGGAACCAATGCCGCAACAGAGTCTACAACTACAATATCAACTGCACCGGAACGCACCATAGTCTCTGTAATCTCCAGAGCCTGCTCACCGTTGTCCGGCTGTGATATATATAAATTATCAATATCAACACCGATATTCTTCGCATAAACAGGGTCAAGTGCATGCTCAGCATCAATAAATCCGGCAATTCCGCCACGCTTTTGTACTTCCGCAATCATATGTAAGGTAACAGTCGTCTTACCACTGGACTCCGGTCCGTATATCTCAATAATACGTCCCTTGGGGATACCACCTAATCCTAATGCAATATCAAGGCTTAAAGAGCCTGTAGGGGTCGTCTCTACATTCATCTGGCTGGCCGGGTCGCCAAGCTTCATCACAGCTCCTTTTCCATACTGTCTCTCAATCTGTGCCAATGCGGCATCCAATGCTTTCAGTTTATCGTCTCTTTCCATTCTCTCTCTCCTTCACCAGAACAGATGTTCTAAATATAAATTAAAACATATGTTCGTATTTGTCAACTGTTTTATAAAGCTTTTAGGTCAATTTTTAATCGGATACTTATATTATCCATTTTTAAAGTCCAAAAATGTGGACTTTATGTTATGTATTGCGAAAATTCTATTTTCATTTTTCATTCCTCCTTTGGCACAGGAACATCTGTCATAAAACCGTTCCCTTATTTTTCATGGATATTTGCACGATTTCATACAGATATGAAAATAGATGTGTAAAGAAACGCACAATATATGTTATTTGAGATTGTAACACATTTTTCTTTTGCAAAAAAGATAATTTTAAAGCTTATTCAGATATTTTTCATAATCCTTCATCGTCGCCGTTATCCATCCGTTCGGATAATTGAGACCTACTTCCAAACCGACCGGCGTATAAAAAACAATCAGAGTTGATTCATCTGAAAAAAACTCACAGATTTCCTTATCTGTCATTTCATCCAGCGCTTCTATATATCCGTTTTGGAATTCACTCATTTCACGAAATGCATCTGCAAGCTTTTCTGTCGGTTCAATGATAGAGGTGTTATACAAAAGTGCGCCGGTCTTCAAATCAAAGTTCATACAATATAAATCCACTTTTTCATCTGTTTCCCAATAATAACGTTCATCCACAACAACTGAGAGTTTTTCTTCATCCATATAAGTTACATAGGTTGAAACTTCTAGTGCAAAATCCGAAACATCTTCCGCACCGAATTTCTTTGCATAATACATTGCTCCGTCCTGCAATGCTTCATTTATTTTATCTTCAAATGCAAGATTACCATCTTCTATTTGAGCGTACTCTACCCAGATACTGACACCCTTTTTCTCATCAAAATAGGAATAATTGTGTTTTCCGACCGAATAAGATAAGTCATCACATATGGAATCAGCAAGCTCAACATAATATTTATCCTCAGGCTTCGGAACATAGCTGTCACCATCATCGACATATTCATCAGGATTTTTTCCGTCATACTCTTCCCCATCCTCAATCGGACCGGAAAATTCACCTTTATCCTCGTCGAATTTTGTATCATCAGACGCCAATAAATCCGCCAGTTCCTCTTTCCACTCCGTATATGTCTCCTTCCATGCAGGAATCTCAGCAGAAGCTTCGTTCACGGCTGCTTCCACAAGTTTAGATACGGCAATAATCATTCCGCAGATAAGACAGAAAATCAGTATAATAATAAGGGCAACCGTAATTTTATTATTCTTTCTCCGGTTTTCCTCCGGAATATAGAGCGGAGAATACTGCGGATACGGGGAATTCGGCAAATCCTGTGCTTCCTGCGGATTTTCCTGATTCGGTTCCGTAATCATTTCTTCGGTTGTTTCCACTTTTTCCTTTAATTTTTCTTCCATTGTCTTATCCCCATTCATTTAATCTATCCGATTCTGCATAATCACTTCACGTAACATAATTAACGCATTTGCCACACTTGACTCACGTATTTTTGCCCTGTTACCACTGAATTGAAACTTTTTAACCGTAATTTTATGTTTTCGACCACAGGCAATATAAACAAGACCAACCGGCTTTTCTTTTGTTCCGCCTCCCGGTCCTGCAATACCCGTAACAGCTACTGCTATATCTGCTCCTGAAGCCTTTAGTGCCCCTTTTACCATTTCTTTTGCCGTTTCTTTACTGACTGCACCATATTTATAAAGAGTTTCTTTCTTTACCCCAATCAGCTTATGCTTTGCTTTATTTGCATATGTCACAAAGCCTGCCTGATACACATCGGATGCTCCCGGAACATTAATCAATCTGGCTGAGAGAAGACCACCCGTACAGGATTCGGCTGCACTGACTGTAAGCTTATGTTTGGAAAGCATATTAATAATTGCAGCTTCCAGAGAAGTATTCTCATCGGTTGTATATACAGTATCGCCAAAGCGTTTTTTTATTTCTTTCACAACCGGTTTAACCAGCTTCTCAGCCTCTTTTTCATTCTCTGCTTTTGCGGTAACTCTAAGATGCACCTCTCCCGTCTTTGCATATGTCGCAATTGTAGGATTGGTCTGTGCATCAATCATATCCTTAATCTGGTCTTCAACAATACTTTCACCGACTCCGCAGATTTTTACCATAACGGAATGCAATACATCCGGTGCCATTTTCTTAAGATAAGGAAGAATATCATTTTCAAACATCGGAATCAGTTCCCCGGGTGGACCCGGAAGTAAAATAATATGCTTTCCATCCTTTTCCATAATAATACCGGGCGCCGTTCCGTTTGCATTCATTACTACAATGCAATCCTCGGGTACCATTGCCTGTTTCCAATTATTCTCCGTAATCGTCAGACCGCGTTTTGTCATATATGCACAAATTGCCTCTTTTGCTTCTTCGTGCATGTACAGCTTCTTATCAAATACCTCCGCAGCCGTTTCCTTTGTAAGATCATCCTGTGTAGGACCGAGACCACCGGATAATATAACGATATCCGAACGGCTTGCCGCCGTTTTAATTATCTCGCATAATCTGTCGTGATTATCCCCGACCACACTCTGATAATAGCAGGATAATCCAAGTCCGGCACACTTTTCTGCAAGATATGCCGCATTCGTATTTACGATATTCCCCATTAAAATTTCTGTTCCGACACAAACTATTTCAACAACCATTTTTTTATCCTGTCTTTTTATTTTTGTTCACTCATAATATGCCAATTTTTCTTTAAATAATCCAATAATGAAATAATAGTAAGAAGTAAGGCAATCCACATGATGATTTGCGTAAGAATATTTATTGCTTCAATTTCCGCAATCATCAATATAATCATTATCATCTGGAAGACTGTTTTAAATTTTCCCCAATAACTGGCCGCAATTACCACCCCGTTATCCGACGCAATCAGGCGGAAACCGCTTATAATGAATTCGCGACTGATTATAATTATAACAATCCATGCCGGAATCCTTCCCATTTCAACAAGGCAAATCATTGCAGAACAAACCAAAAGCTTATCTGCAAGCGGGTCCATAAATTTTCCGAAATTTGTTACCAGATTGTATTTTCTTGCAATTTTACCATCCAATAAATCTGTCAGGCTGGCGATAATAAAAACAGCCAGTGCAATCCATTTTCCTGATGAACCGCACACATCCGTCAACATGACAAACACAAACGGTACAATTAAAATCATTCTGAAAACCGTTAATTTATTTGGTAAATTCATGATACTTCTTCTCCTATTAAATCATACTCATGAGAACCGGTAATAACAGCGGAAATAATGTCTCCGGTTATCAGTTCTCTATTACTGTTTATAAAAATCATCCCATCCACATTCGGTGCATCCATGTAGGTTCTTCCGATAAAAACGCCTTCCTTGGGAAGCTTTCCTTCAATCAACACTTTAACACTTCTGCCGGTCATTTCTTTCGCTTTTTCAAAGGCAATTTTCTGTTGAAGCTTCATAATGGAATTTCTTCTATGATTTTTTACAAAAGAAGGCACCTGTTTTTTCATGCCGGCAGCCGCTGTGCCCTCCTCCGGTGAATACGGAAAAACACCCAATCTGTCAAAACGCATTTCATTCACAAATTCTTTTAAAACGCAAAATTCTTTTTTTGTTTCTCCGGGGAAACCGGTAATCAATGTGGTACGAAGACAGATATCCGGAATTTCCCTGCGAAGAGTCATAATGGTACTTCGAAGCTGCTCCCTGTCGGTTCTTCTTCCCATCCGCTTTAATATATTGTCATCTGCATGCTGAATCGGCATATCGAGATAATGACAGATTTTTTCTTCCTGCTTCATAACTGAAATTAACTCGGGCGTAATTTCCTCCGGATAACAGTACAGCAAACGAATCATACAAATCCCGTCAATGGCAGCCAGCCTGCGAAGCAGCTCAGGCAGCTCTTTTTTTCCGTAAATATCTTTTCCGTATACCGTTGTTTCCTGTGCGACTAAAATCAGCTCCTTTACCCCATCATCTGCCAGTTTTTGAGCCTCTCCTACCAATACCTCCATCGGAACGGAACGGTAATTGCCTCTTATTTTGGGAATAATACAATAAGTGCAGTGCTTATCACAGCCTTCTGCAATCTTTAAATAGGCATAATGACCGCCTGTTGTTACCATTCTTTTTTTTCCATATACAGGAACATCCTGTATATCATGAAAATAATTTTTTTGTTTTCCCTGAATAACCTCATCAATAGCATCTGCAATTTTATCAAAGGAATTGGTCCCCAGAATGGCATCTACCTGTGGAATTTCTTTTTGTATTTCTTCACGGTAACGCTCTCCCAGACAACCGGTTACAAGTAAGGCTTTCATATTGCCTGTTTTCTTTAATTCCGCCATCTGCAGAATTGTATCAATACTCTCCTGCTTGGCATCTAATATAAAACAGCAGGTATTTACAACAACTACCTCTGCCTCTTTTTCATCATCCGTGATTATATGCCCTCTCTCAGCCAGCATTCCAATCATCATCTCGGAATCCACCAGGTTTTTATCACAGCCTAATGATACAAAAAAAATTTTCATTATATTTCTTTGCCTTTCCAATAACCAAACACATCCTGCTTTGCGGTCATCTTTTTGGTATAAAAAAGAGCCGTCGCGTCGAAGGCTCTTTTGTAATCTTTATTCTTCTTCGTCGTCACTTAATATCTTGATTTTGGATTCGTTTAACTCTTCCACCGCAACAGACAAGGGTTTTTTTCCTGCTCCGTTTACTAATGGTTCATCTCCGGAAATAATCTGTCTTGCACGCTTGGCTGTTGCCATAACGATAGAATAACGGCTGTTAACAACCTTTGCTTCTCCCGGTTCAACCTCACTGTTTACGACTTTCATTAAATCTGAATAAGATGGATGTAACATTATTTTTCTCCTTTCGATAAATCCTTCAATTCCTTCTGAATTACTGTTATAAACTCCTCATTGCGTATGGTAGCAGCTTTAGCACTCTGTATAATGGAATGTGTCTCTTCTACACAGATATCTATATCATCATTAATAATGATATATTCATATTCACTCATTCCCTCTGCCTCTTGTGCAGCACGCTTCATACGGTTTAAAATAACCTCTTCCGTTTCGGTTCCTCTGCCTGTCAGACGTTCCAACAACACCTTGGCATTCTTTGTGGAAACAAATAACAGCAATGTGTCGGGAAAACGTTCCTTTATCTTTAATGCTCCCTGTATTTCAATTTCCAGGATAACATCCTTACCGATATTTAACTGCTCTTCCACATATGCTCTCGGCGTGCCGTAATAGTTTCCCACATATTGGGCATATTCTATCAGTTCATCTTCCCTGATATGACGTTCAAACGTATCTTTGTCCACAAAAAAGTATTCTCTCCCATCGGTTTCTCCCGGTCTGGGATTTCTTGTCGTCATGGAAATGGAAAGTGCATAATTATCATATTTTTCTAATAATTTTTTTGTAATGGTTCCTTTTCCTGCCCCGGAAAAACCGGATAAAACAATCAACACACCTTTTTTCATAGCCGGATATCGCCTCTATTCAATATTCTGAATCTGTTCACGTACTTTTTCAATTGCAGTCTTTAATTCAATACCTTTATTGGAAATTTCCAAATCATTTGCCTTAGATAAAATGGTATTAGCCTCTCTATTCATCTCCTGTGCAAGGAAATCAAGCTTACGGCCGATGCCGCCACCTTCTAAAAGAGTATTCTTAGTCGTCGTAATATGACTGCGAAGACGAACCAATTCTTCATCCACACATACTTTATCTGCAAAAATTGTCACTTCCGTAACAAGTCTTGCTTCATCAACCTTGGCATCACCCAGCATTTCAGCGACTTTATCCATCAAACGTTTCTTATATTCTTCGATAATCTGCGGTGAACGCGCTTCAATAAAATCAACTGCAGCCAGCATTTCATCCAGCTTACCAATCAGGTCCTCACAAAGATGCTCGCCTTCACGGATACGGGATTCCACAAACCCTTCTGCTGCATCACGGATTGCTTTCTCCAAAGACTTCCATACACCTTCTTCATCAATTTCAACATCATCCAAGGTAAACACTTCAGGAAATCTTGCAAGCGAAGAGACCCGTATGTCGTTTTCAATGAAGAAATCATCGGATATCCTGCGCAGAAAATTCATATATTCTTCTGCTACCTCTTTATGATATGTTACATTAATACTGCTTTCGGACAAATCCTCAAAGGAAATAAATAAATCTACTTTGCCTCTCTGGATATATTCCTTTAACAGATTACGGATGGATGCCTCAAAAAAATTAAGCTTTTTGGGCATTTTCATATTAACGTCCAGATAACGGTGATTTACGGATTTCATTTCAACCGTAACCTTACAGTTTTCTGTAATTACTTCACCCCTGCCGAACCCGGTCATACTCTTTATCATGTGTAACCTCCCTGTCTTTATTATAAAAAGACACGTACTTCTTTGTATTATAATTCATGCAGAAAACAACGTCAAGGTTGCCTTTCTGAATTTGCCTTGTTATACTGTAACTCATATCATACTTATCGGAAAGGAATACTAACATGGCTTTCGACGGAATAACTATTGCCGCCATTCAAAAAGAATTGGCAGATACTATAACAGACGGCAGAATCAGCAAGATTGCTCAGCCGGAACCGGATGAGCTGCTGCTTACAATAAAGACCCCCAATGGACAGCATAAGTTGATTTTATCTGCAAACCCGTCTCTTCCGCTTGCATATTTGACAGAGGAAAACAAAGTAAGCCCCATAATGGCGCCTCCGTTCTGTATGCTTCTTCGCAAACATATACAAAACGGACGTATTATTTCGATTACACAGCCTGATTTTGAAAGAATACTTATTTTTGAAATTGAACACCTGAATGAGTTGGGCGATATCTGCCGCAAGCTGCTTATCGTGGAGCTCATGGGCAAATACAGCAACATTATCTTTACTACACCCGAGAAGGTTATAATTGATAGTATCAAGAGAATTTCCGCCGCAGTCAGCAGTGTCCGTGAAGTTTTACCCGGAAGAAACTATTTTATTCCTTCCGCCGAGGGGAAAATCAGTCCTGTTACAGCATCTAGAGATGATTTTTATGAACGTGTTTTGCAAAAACATGAAGCATGCCATAAAGCACTGCTTTCCTCATACAACGGAATTTCACCTATGATTGCACATGAAATCTGTAATCTGGCAGACCTTTCCGATAATATGGCAAGCGAGCTTTGTGATACGGAAAAAGACAGGTTTTATCAGGCATTCTGCTCTGTTTTAAATAGGGTAAGAGAAAGAAAATTTACACCCTTTATATATTTTGAAAACAATATTCCGAAAGAATATTCCTGTATTCCTGTTTCTTCATATGATTCGGACACAAGTGTTTCTTACGCTTCCGTAAGCAGTCTGATTAGGGACTACTATTCCCAAAAAGAAAAGTACAGCCGCAGCCGTCAGAAATCTGCGGACCTTCGTAAAATTGTTTCTACCATTTTAGAGCGTGATATTAAAAAATACGATATTCAATGCCGGCAGATAAAGGACACCGAAAAAATGGATACCTACCGCATATATGGTGAATTATTGCAGACATACGGGTATTCCATAGAAACGGGCTCAAAATCAGCTACCGTAGATAATTATTATACCAATGAACCAATCACGATTCCCTTGGATGAAACAAAGGCACCGCTTGAAAATGCAAAGCGTTATTTTGATAAATACGGCAAATGCAAGCGGACCAAAGAAGCTTTAACCGAATTAATCGTACAGGTTAAAGAGGAAATCACGTATCTGGAATCAATAATGACTGCACTTGATATTGCGGAAAAAGAAGAAGACCTGAATCAGATTCGTGAAGAATTAATGGAATGCGGCTACATCAAAAGAAAAGGCGGCAAACGTAATGCCCCGTCCAAGCAACGTTTTACCAGCAAACCGTTTCACTATGTCAGCAGTGATGGTTTTGATATTTATGTCGGAAAAAACAATTATCAGAATGATGAATTGACCTTTAAATTTGCTACCGGAAATGATTGGTGGTTCCATGCAAAAGGAATTCCGGGCTCCCACGTCATCTTAAAGGCAGGCGGTACAACAGACGGTCGGGAAATCCCTGATTCTACCTTTGAAGAAGCAGGCCGCCTTGCCGCCTATTATTCCAAAGGTCGTGGTCAGGAAAAAGTAGAGATTGATTATACGCCTAAGAAAAACATCAAAAAAACTCCGGGCGGAAAACCCGGCTTCGTAATCTACCATACCAATTATTCTATGAATATTGATTGCAATATTATGGGAATTAAGTTGGTGGAGTGATAAGGAAATTGTCTTTCTTAATCTTAGTATAAAGGTCTTTTATGCATTTAATACCGTCCTCCAACCGTTAGATTTTTGTCTAACGATTGGAGGACGTCTTCTTATATTAATATTAAGGTTGTATTAATATTAAGGTTGATAATTGTTCTTCACAATCAATATATTTCATTTATATGCGGTTACTTCCACCATTTTTTAGGTGCCTGTTTGACTTAACATAGCGGTTTCTGGCTTGTTTGGATTATTTCCCGCTACTTTCGTGTAACTTGTTTTGCGTGAAGTGGCGATTTCTGGCTTGTTTTGGTTGTTTCCCGCCACTTTCATGTGACTTGTTTTGCGTGAAGTGGCGATTTTTGACTTGTTTTGGTTGTTTTCCACTACTTTCATGTGACTTGTTTTTCTTGATGTGGGAGGATTCTTGCTTACTTATTTGTTTTCCGGTATTTCATCATATATTAAAAACTACAAAATTCACGAATAATCCGTATAAAAGAACATAAATGCCATATTAATGTCCGCAGAATTCCTGACAAAAAGTACTGATAAAGAGAAGTGATGGTTTAAAATATGGAGAAATCTATTGAATAGACTGCTCCACGCAATTACTTTATTATATATCCTTTAGCAATTCTTTTATTCACTTTTCCCGATTCTTTCTCAACTCAATAAATATCATAAAAGCACCTTCTCCGTCTCGTCTATACATTTCTATAACCATAAACATATAAATAGTCTTTTTTACATATTAATTAAATGGTCCTAATTATTTTTTTACACATTTCATGTTATACAAAATGTGCTTTGCATCTGTTACCCTATCCCTTGTATTACCCTGTTTCCCACAACAATTCCATATTAAACAATACCCGCCGGCTAGAGAGCTTTCAGCTTGATAAAATGAAAATATTTTGATGTTATCTGATGTTATTCCGATATTAGTTCGTCATGATTTCCTTCAAAAAAATAGTTACCACAACTTCATTACGACATATACTCTAATTTAGGAATAAATGCTGTTAGATTTTTTCAATAATACATGCTCTATTGTCCTATCAATGTCCTTTGTACTTAATGGCATACTTGTGGATTCAACAGTAAGAATAAGATTATCACCCAATATAATGCCATTCTTTTCATATTCTGCTATTTTCTTTAAGTTGTATGAGACATAATCAATGTCTCCCATTTTTCCCAGATGTTCCCAGTATTTGATATCTCTTGTTTTAGAATTAAGTATTGTAAAATCCGGATATCTTATGTTTCCATTTGCTAATTTTATAGGGCATTCATATTTATATGGAATTCCATAATGCAGTAAAGAATTCGCAATCAACACTTCACTCTTTGACCTCATTCTTTCGCCTTTTTCTGAATAGAATTCCGTTTTATCATATTCTTCAAACCTATGTCCAGCATACGATTCTTTCATCCATATTTCTTCAAATGTTTTATCATCCACATTAACTGGTTTAATCAGTCTTTTTATTCCTGCATTTAAACCACAAAACGTATTCATAATAGAATCTTCTATTCCTATTGCCTGTATCTTAACAAGTTTCGAATGCTCTTTCTTAATCTGTTTTAAAAGAATTTCATAGTATTTCTTTTGTGCCAATTCATCTCTTAATTTACTATTTGACTTTCCCAAATACTCTCCATGCTTTTCTTTTCCTGTTTTTCTCATATAATATCGAAAGCTATTTGAATTATGACCTTTATATGCAGAAATATTTCCTTCCGGCATCTTCTCGATTTTCTCCTCTATATAAGCTTCCATTTTTTCTAAATATTCTTTCCTTTTTGAAATCAATGGATTAATATCAAATTCTGATATTGTCATTCTACTTGGTATACTCATAACATTCCTCCTTTTTTGCTAATGCTTGCTTCTTTTGCCGGATTCTCGCTACTCCTATATGATTTGTTTGACCTAATATAGCGGAGTTTAGCTTGTTAGGATGATTTCCCGCTACTTTGACATGACTCAAGTATCTTTACATAGCGGATTCTGATTTGATTTTGATGTTTCCCGCTATACCTGCCTGACTTCAGCTTCTTGAATTAGCGGATTTTGGGTTCTTTTGCTGATTTCCCGCTACTTTGACGCGACTCAAGTACCTTTACATAGCGGATTCTGATTTGATTTTGATGTTTCCCGCAATAATGCACATACAGTTTGCACTATTGCAGAAAACATTCTTTTTTGAATTTAAGATTTAAGATAAGAAAATAAATCACACATTTTTTCAGATAGGTAAATTCAATACTTCCTCTTTACCTTATCAACTTATCATATACTGCTCACTAAACACATATGTTCACAAATATACTACTTTAACAATCAATCTTGTTTTGATCAACCTTATTTTGACCAATTCTATTTTAATCAATCTTATTTTGATCAATCTCGTTTTGATTAATCATGCTTTGGTTTTATACACTTAAACATATATTGTATGCTGCAAAACTTTACATACTATCCAACAAACTAAACATGTACCAAATTAAGCCCCATGTACTTCATACGCTTTGAGGTTGAACCGATCAACCAGATCCGAACAGTTGCACAAACCACTCTCCTGTGTTGGCAAATCCAATGTTTAGGCTGGTTTCAGTCTTACCCAATCAGCCAGTCGTACATTTCCTGATATTTTGCGGCTGATGCAAACCATGAGAAATCTGCCGCCATACCACGGTCAATAATCTTGTTCCATTCACGTTTCTTGTCATAATAGATATGCTCCGCATACCGGATTGTCTGAAGCATCTCATGTGCATTGTAATTTCTGAATGAGAAACCTGTACCTGTGTTCTCGTATTCATTATATGGCATAACTGTATCCTTCAGGCCGCCTGTCTCACGTACAATCGGAACGGTTCCGTAACGAAGCGACATCAACTGGGATAATCCGCACGGCTCAAATAATGACGGCATCAGGAATGCATCACATGCGGCATAAATCTTATGCGACATTGCCTCAGAATAATAAATATTGGCACTGACCTTATTTCCGTATTTCCAATCGAAATGCCGGAACATGTTCTCGTACCTTTCATCACCGGTACCTAAAACAACCAACTGTATCTTATCCCCGCACAGTTCATCCATGACATAAGCAATTAAATCAAAGCCCTTCTGGTCTGTCAAACGCGATACAATACCAATCATCATCGTACCGGCATCCTTTTCCAGTCCCAGTTCTTCCTGTAATTTCAGCTTATTTTTAATCTTTTCCTTACGGAAATCACGTGCATTATAATTCTGGAAAATATATGTATCGGTGGCGGGATCAAATACATCATAGTCGATGCCGTTTACAATACCACGAAGATCATGTGCACGGGCATTCATTAATCCATCCAATCCTTCCCCATAAAAAGGTGTCTTGATTTCCTGTGCATATGTATCACTTACCGTCGTAATAGCATCTGCAAATACAAGTCCTCCCTTTAATAAATTGGCATCCTTATATGCCTCCAGCTTATCTGGAGCAAAATAATAGTCGGATAATCCCGTAATCTCCCTTACTTCTTTGACAGACCATTTCCCCTGAAACTTCAGATTATGAATAGTCATAACTGATTTTATTCCACGGAAAAATTCATTACCTGCAAAGCGTTCCTTCAGATAAACGGGAATCAATCCTGTCTGCCAATCATGACAATGAATCAAATCCGGTCTGAAGTCAATCAGCGGAAGCGCAGATAATGCAGCCTTTGAAAAGAAAGCAAATTTTTCAATTTCATATAACGCATCATCACAATACGGACGGTTACCGCCAAAATATCCTTCGTTATCAATAAAATAAAAAGTGATACCATCATATACAGCCTTAAGAATTCCAACGTATACATTACGCCAATGGAAATCCATATAGAAGTGCTGCTGATACTCCAACATATCTTTATATTCCTGCTTCATACAGGTATACTTTGGTAAAATCACGCGGATATCGTAATACTCTTTATCAATACATTTCGGAAGAGAGCCGACAACATCTGCCAAACCACCCGTTTTAATAAAAGGTACCCCCTCCGATGCTACAAATAATATCTTTTTCATTCCGTTTCCTCCAAACACTATGTATTCTTACATTTATTGCGAAATGTTTTAATACTGTTTCGATTTTATCCATTTTGCTTAAATATTCTGATAATTTATAGTATACATCATTTTCATAGTCTTTGAAAGAATAATTTCATTTTCTTTTCAGCTTATCTGTATGAAAGGCGTATTTTATCTGCAATTAACGCGATAAATTCTGAATTGGTAGGTTTTCCCTTCCCCGTACTGATTGTGTAACCGAATAAAGCATTTAACGTTTCCATTCTTCCTCTGTTCCATGCTACTTCGATTGCATGACGGATTGCACGTTCTACCCTGCTAGGTGTTGTATCAAAATTTTTTGCAATGGTGGGATACAGGACCTTTGTTATAGAGCTTAACATGTCAATATCCCTGACCGACATCATAATCGCTTCCCTTAAATACTGATATCCTTTTATATGTGCAGGTACACCTATCTCATGAATCATATCTGTAACATCTTTTTCCAAATCATATTTTATTGTACTCTGCATTTTCCCTGACGGATTTTCATTCTTCAAATCCTCCGGAGCAATTATTATTCCCCTATTTTCCTCTTTTGATATCATTTTTTGTGCTGTCATGGCAGAATTTCCCGGGACAGTTATCATAATCTGAAATTCCTTATCAGTATTCATTAAATCGGATAGTATTTTATACATTCTTTCATCATCACGTTTTGTCGTAACCTTTAGCTGTTCCATTCAACTACCACACCTTTCAATATTTTTAGTGATTTTTCAACTTTTTATTTGCAAAATTGATTATAAAAAAGGATATCTCTCCTTTCAACTCACATTTATCGCAGGAATAAACATGATAAAACAAAATACCTCGATATCCAAAATATTTTTACTCTTTCTTCTATTTTTTTATATCTCTAGAATTGTGCCCACGCAGATTTTGTGATAAAGTATCTCTGTTAAGAAATAAAATCCACAACATTATTCCATACGGAAGGGAGAAACGTGAGCATGAAGAAGATTTACGAGGGAAAGACAAAAGACGTATTCAGTCTTGACAACGGAAATGTATTACTCAAATTCAAAGACGATTGTACCGGAAAAGACGGTGTATTTGATCCGGGTGAGAACTCTGTCGGATTGACAATTGAAGGAATCGGTAAAGCAAATTTACAGACTTCTATCCACTACTTTGAATTATTAAAAAAGGCGGGTATTAAAACCCACTATGTAAGTGCCAATGTTGAAGAAGCTACTATGGAGGTTCTTCCTGCAACTGTATTCGGACACGGCTTGGAAGTTATCTGTCGTCTGGTTGCAACAGGAAGCTTTATCCGCAGATATGGTGAATATATGAAGGATGGCACTGTTTTGGATGGTGGCTATGTAGAATGTACTTTCAAAAACGACGCTTTAGGCGATCCATTAGTTACATGCGAAGGTCTTGCAGCTTTGGGGATCATGACACCGGAAATGTTTGCAAGTATGAAAGAACAGACATTAAAAATCACAAAGATTGTTGCAGAAGATTTAAAATCCATCGGTCTTGATCTCTGGGATATTAAATTTGAATTTGGTTACAACAACAACGAAGTAATCCTGATTGATGAAATTGCTTCCGGTAACATGCGTGTTTATAAAGACGGTAAGATTGTTGAGCCTGTTGAACTGACAAAATTAATTTTAAACCGCTAGATTTAAAACCATTTTCGATACACGCTTCAAGCTGTTCGGTTAAT
This sequence comes from Lachnospiraceae bacterium, assembly GCA_016294075.1. Lineage (GTDB taxonomy): Bacteria > Bacillota > Clostridia > Lachnospirales > Lachnospiraceae > RGIG8767. The sequence continues at coordinate 61,613 of JAEDCQ010000004.1, forward strand.
GCAGGCATTGCACACTTTTAGTCGTTTAACTCAAAAATCCGCTGGGTATTTCCCAACGGATTTTTTGTTTTTGTTAATATATGTTTTTTTCGTATATAATCCATAGACCTTTTAATAGTAAGTCCTCATCCAGAATAATATCTTTTTTGCAGAACGGAACAATTTTTTTTGCCAGACCACCGGTCGCTACTACTGTCGCTTTCATTCCGAGTTCATCCTCTATTCTGTCAATAATACCATCTAATGCACCGGCATTGCTGTAAAGCACACCGCTTTTCATACATTCAATTGTATTTTTCCCAATGATGCGTTTAGGTTCTTCAATACCGATACTGCTTAACTGCGATGCATGTTGTGTCAACGCATCCAATGAAACACGAACTCCCGGCAGAATCATACCGCCAATGTACTGCTTCTCTGCATCTACAACAGATGCCGTTGTTGCTGTTCCCATATCGATAATGATGAGCGGCACCGGATACTCAGCTATTCCTGCTACGGCATCCGCCACCAAATCAGCACCCAGTTGTCCCGGATTATCCATCTTTATATTAAGACCTGTTTTAACTCCCGGTCCCAATACCATAACCTTTGCGTTCGGACCGATAACCTTCTCCGCCGCAAGCTTTGCGATATTTGTAATCTGTGGTACAACAGATGAAATAATACATCCCTCAATATCCTTCGGATGTATCCGGTAAAGATCAAGAACTGTCTTAATGTCTACCGCATATTCCAATTCCGTCTTTGTTCTGACTGTGGACAATCTCTCAATAAAATAGGTTTTTTCTTTATCAATACAACCAATTACAATATTGGTATTACCAATATCCAGCGCTATAATCATAATCCGTCTCCAAAAACTACTTCTTATTTACTTGTATTATATACTTTTAATAATACCTTTCCGAGTGCAAATACTAAGATTGCTGCTGCAACTGCCTCAGGAATTCCGGATGCGGTAACTGTTCCCATAATCAGTCCGAATACTGCCGTAACTGCAACCTCTTTTGCTTCCGCATACTGTTTTGCCAAAAGAAGATAAATGCTGCCCATTACAAAAACGGTATTTGTCATGGAGCCTATGAATCCGGTTAATGCAAGAGCAATGCTCTGATTTACCTTTAATTGTTTCAGCCAAATCCAGAACCAGCCTGCTACTACACCAATCATAATACGGCAGCCGACAGAAATCCAGATTGCCTTCAAACCACCCACTATTCCCGTGGTACTTAAAAACGGTGAAAAAGCAAAGGATAAAAGCGTAGGTGCCATTGTATTACTAATCAGGGAAAATATACCAAATGTAGCCCCTAAAATTGCACCTGCAAGCGGTCCTAATACAATTGCACCGATAATAACCGGAATGTGCACCGTCGTCGCCTTAATAATCGGTAACTGAATCATTCCAAGAGGCGTATTTGCCAATACGGCAATAACTGCCATCATTAATGCAACGGTTACTTTCCAACGTGTGTCTTTTTCAATTTTTGTTTTCATGTTTTCCTCCTTGTTGTCGTTCCTTTACGGATACAATACGGTGATGGTGTATACGATAATCGTATACGGTTATTAAGTTACTGTATTCTTACCAAATCCCGAATATTTTATAAAAATTAAAATAATTCTTTGGACATGGAAAGAATTTTATCCAGAATGATTTTAGCTGCATCCTCTTTACTCATTTGTTCGAGTGATACTTCTTCATTCTGTGTAATCAGAGTCAGAACATTGGTATCTCCTTTAAATCCTGCACCGGCAACCTTAAGGTTGTTTGCTGCAATCATATCCAGATTCTTTTTTTCCAATTTGGCTCTGGAATTACCTATCATATTAGATGTTTCCATTGAAAATCCGCATAAGAATTGCCCTTCTTTCTTATGCTCTCCCAAGTATTTTAAGATATCATCCGTCCGCTCCAGCTCAATATACATCTGGCCGTCTGATTTTTTCATTTTTTCATCGGCAATCTCTGTAGGACGGTAATCAGCTACCGCTGCCGCCTTGATGATAATATCCTGTTTATCACTTTCTGCAACGACTGCATCAAACATATCCTTTGCAGAAACTACGGAAATAACTTTTACAAAAGGTGGTGGCTCAATTGCGGTTTGACCGCTTACCAGTGTAACATCCGCCCCTCTTAGCATCGCAATTTTCGCAATTGCGTATCCCATTTTCCCGGAAGAATGATTCGTAATGTAGCGTACAGGGTCTATTGCTTCCATTGTAGGACCCGCCGTAACCAATATCTTTTTACCTTTCAAATCCTTTTCAAAAGCAATTTCCCGCAGAATATAAGAAAGCAGCACCTCCGGCTCCGGCATTTTTCCTGCTCCGGTATCTCCGCATGCAAGATATCCCTCTGCAGGTTCAATTACTTCATAACCATAGTCCTGTAAAAACCGTAAATTATTCTGCAAAATAGGATTTTCATACATATTGGTATTCATTGCCGGGGCTACGAACACATGGCATTTGCATGCCATGATTGTCGTAGTAAGCATATCATCCGCGATGCCGTGAGCAATTTTACCGATTACATTTGCACTCGCCGGTGCTAACATTACTGCATCGGCTTTCTTTGCAATCGAAACATGCTCAACCTGAAATTCAAAATTGCGGTCAAATGTATCTACTAGACATTTGTTTCCTGTCAGGCTTTCAAATGTAATGGGATTGATAAAATTGGTCGCATTTTTCGTCATGACTACATGCACATCTGCATCCAGTTTTTTCAATGCACTGGCAAGTGAAGCAATTTTATATGCCGCTATACTCCCTGTCACACCTAACAATATGGTTTTTCCCGACAATAGCTTTTTATCTTTTTTCACACTCTGATGTCCTTTGCTAAAAATACATAAAATAATTCTTCATTATATTCATTTCGTACAAGATGTCCATAATCATGTACTGCAACTATATTTCCATTTTTCGTCATGATGCGATAATCCACACTGTCAAAGTTACGATTTGTTGTATTCGTAATCTGCTTTTTTATAACAGCTTCTACCCTGTTATAATCATCCGGAATTACAATACCCTTAAATGAATTATTTGTCAATTCTTTAAATTCATCTGCCCGAAATTGCCCGCTTCTTTTCCTACAATACCATAACCAATGTTCCGACGGTAATCAGAATGCAGCCAATCAAAGATTTCAATGTAAACTGCTCATGTAAAAATACGAATGCAAGAATCAGAGTAATAACGACACTCAGCTTGTCCACCGGAACAACCTTTGATGCATCTCCAATCTGTAAGGCTCTGTAGTAGCACAGCCATGAGGCTCCTGTTGCCAGTCCCGATAAGATAAGAAACAGCCAGCTCTTTTTACTGATTTCCGTAATGCCGGCCTGCGTATTCGTTAAAAAGACCATTCCCCATGCCATTACCACTACAACAAGAGTACGAATTGCTGTTGCCAGATTGGAATTTACCCCTTCAATTCCGACTTTAGCCAGAATTGATGTTAATGCTGCAAATACCGCAGATAATAATGCAAAAACAAACCACATCTTATGTATCCACCTACCTTTTTTCATTCTTTCAGGAATTCCATGATTTTTTGATTAAAATCTCCGGCCTCTTCAAAAAGACCGTGTCCATAGTTCTCATACATATATAATTTACTGTTTTTTATCTTTTCAGCAATTTCTTCTGATGCCTCCCCGCCAACTATCTCGTCCTTTTTCCCGCCGATTATAAAGCAGGGCATATTAATCTTATCCAGTTTTTCATATGCATTATGCGTAAGACATGCATTTGCCATAATAATAAAACGGGAAAATTCTTTTGGCTTCCCTACAGCTCCTAAAATAGGATACATCCATCTGTATTTTCTAAGATATGCTTCACTGTACATCTTTTCTGCCGTATCAATCTGAATTTCTTTATATTTTTCCTGTGTTGCCAATCTAATCCAGTTTCCGACAACCTTCTCTATCGTTTCGTTTACCCGTGGTACCGTTACTGTAAGCACCAGTTTATTAACTGCTTCCGGATAATCTATCGCCATGTGTTGTGCAATCATTCCCCCTTGTGATACTCCAACGATATCCGCTTTTTCAATTCCCAATTGCTCCATCGCATTTTTCTGGTCTCTTGCCATATCACGGGTCGTATAGCCTTCTTCCAGCCGGTTCTTCCGGCTGAAAGCATAAACCCGGTACTCCTTTGCGAATTTTCTGTACATAAAAGCAAACGGAAGTGCAGTCCCTTTTACAGTATGAAGACCGTCTCCCAACCCCGGAATTAAAATCAGATTCTTTTTTCCCGAACCAAATGAAATATAGTCCATGTCAGTATTGCCCATTTTAAGCTTATCGTTTTTTGCATGATAAAACATATACTCTTTTCCTCCCATAGTATCAAACACCGATACGTTGCACGCATCATCCTACCATATAAAGATTTACATATACTATGCATTTATGCTATTGATAACCAATGCACAGCCTGACAAAATCAATAAGATAATTACCAGCTTTTTTACAATCTTTTCATCCAATAAACTACTACTCTTCATTCCCAAAAACAATCCGACAAGCATTACGGGTACTAAACAAACCGCCTGCTTTAACACATCCACCGTAAGAATACCCAGCGCTCCGTACAGAACGATACGCAGCGTATTTTCCACAAAGAATACCACACAAATATTTGCCTTAAAGGAATGACTGTCATCCGTCACTCTGCTTATATATACTCCGAGCAGAGCACCGATTCCGTACAATCCGCACAGAATACCAGAAAGAATACCGATAATAATTAAAATTACTTTTGATTGCCTTTTCTTTTTTGTATGAAATTCCCGCAGTAACATTTCTATACCTATAAGAATAATGACAAATCCAAAAATCATTTTAATCAGATTGGTATCCGCCTTTTTCAAAAAAAAGATTCCCGGAATACTTCCTGCAACTACCAGCACACAAAGATGCCATTATCCACCAGAGCATAATTTATCCTCTTTTTTCCAAAGCAGTTTTTATCCTTCTTATAATATTTTATTATATAAAACATATTCTTCCAAGTAAAAAATGAAACACCTATTGATGACATCAATAGGTGTTTCATCTCTCATTCATTAATAATTTTCTTCTCTGATTTCAAAATAGCTCTGTGGATGAGCACATACAGGACAGATTTCCGGAGCCTTTGTTCCGACAACAATATGACCGCAGTTACGGCACTCCCATACTTTTACTTCACTCTTTTCAAAAACGGCTGCTGTTTCTACGTTTTTAAGCAAAGCACGATAACGTTCCTCGTGATGCTTTTCAATAGCGCCCACCATCCGGAATTTTGCGGCCAATTCCGGAAAGCCTTCTTCTTCGGCAGTTTTTGCAAAACCTTCATACATGTCTGTCCACTCGAAATTCTCGCCTTCAGCAGCCGCAGCAAGATTGGCAGCGGTATCACCGATACCATTTAACTCCTTAAACCACATTTTGGCATGTTCACGTTCATTTTCGGCTGTTTTTAAGAACAATGCAGCAATCTGCTCAAAGCCTTCCTTCTTTGCTACCGAAGCAAAATATGTATATTTATTTCTGGCTCCCGACTCACCTAAAAAGGCTTCATGCAGATTTTTTTCACTCTGTGTTCCGGCATACTTATTCTTAGTTTCTGCTATAACGATTTCAAGATTTTCACCTGTTGCACGGCAGCGCGGACAAACCGGTGTCTCTCCATTTTTTACTTCAAAAACTTCTCCGCATAATTTACATCTATACTGACTCATCGCAGCATCCTCCTTTTTTTCCATTATTTCAAAAACAGTTCTATCATATTTATTTGCCTGGCCTATATGACTGATACCTGTATATTCAGCAATATCTTTATCCGTTGTCACAAGATTATCGAGGGCTAAATCATGAACGGAGTGATTGCCGGTTACACGTGCAAATGTCCTTAACTCATCGCAGGAAACATTTAAGAAATTAGCCACTCTCTGTGCAGCAGCATCAATTTTAAGACGCTCCCTCAGTTCAGGATTTTGTGTGGCTACGCCAACCGGGCAGTTACCGCTTCCGCAGATACGGTATTGCTGACAGGCAGCTGCAATCAATCCTGCACTGGCAATTGCAACAGCATCCGCTCCCATTGCCAGAGCTTTTGCAAAATCTGCTGATACACGAAGACCACCGGTAATCACAAGGGAAATATCGGAGTGTACGGAATCCAAATATTTTCTTGCCCTGCTCAATGCATAAATGGTCGGAATAGTGGTTGCTTCTCTGAGGAACAACGGGCTTGAACCTGTTGCACCACCTCTACCGTCAATTGTAATAAAATCAGGATTTGCAAATACACAATACTCTAAATCCCGCTCAATATTCCCGGCTGCAATCTTAATACCGATTGGACGGCCGTCTGAACGTCTGCGCAACATATCTACCATATCCCGCAAATCCTCTTTGGAATTTAGCTCAGGGAACTTACTCGGACTTTGAATATCTTCTCCTTGTTTTTTCCCGCGGATAGCTGCAATTTCTTCCGTCACCTTTTCTCCGGGCAGATGACCACCCATTCCGGGTTTCGTACCCTGACCTATTTTAATTTCAATCGCATCCGAAGATTGCAGATTTTCATCATTTACACTGTATTTATTGGGTATGTATTCAAATATATATTTATAGGCTGCCTGTTTTTCTTCAGGCAAAATACCGCCTTCTCCACTACACATTGCTGTTCTTGCCATTGCCGAGCCCTTAGCAAGAGCAATTTTTACTTCTCTTGATAAAGCGCCAAAGGACATATGTGAAATATAAATCGGGCTATCCAGCACCATAGGCTTTTTAGCGTGCTTACCTATTACGGTAACGGTATCCACAAAATCTCCGTCATTTAATGGCGAAGGATTTAATTGCGCACCAAGCAACAAAATATCATCCCAGTTCGGCATCGGCATTTTTGTACTCATTGCACCACCGATAGACTGTCCTGTCACTGCCATTTCATGAATTTCAGCCATATATCGACAGGATTCATCATGCCTTGCAGTTGCACTGTCATAATCCAGCTTGCCGGAATATGATTTCTCAACAGGTTTCTCATTTTCTGTGGAAACAAGAACCAAATTAGAAACAGGAAGCTTGCAGACCGGACAACCGGAAAGTTCCGAAACAGGCTTTCCTTCCTTTTCTTCGTCATAAATTGCACCACAAATCTTGCATTTGTAAATTGCCATAAAACACCTCCTATTTTCCTATTATTAATAATAGGAATCTTTATTATTATAGTAAATTTTTCTAATCTATGTCAAGCAAAAAGACAAATATACAAGAGTGGGAACTCCATTATTTGAAAGCCATCCGCTATTTACATTCTCAACAAAAGTTCCTTGGAAACCACTTTATTATTCTCAATATATACTCTCGGAACACGCTTACTTACTGCACATGTCAATTCATACGGAATGGTTCCGGCTGCCTCTGACATAGCCTCCACCGGATTATGCTCCCCAAAAATCTCAATGCTGTCTCCAACATCCACATTCTGTTTACCTGTAAGATCAATCATAGACATATCCATGCATATCCGCCCGCGTACAGGCGCCGGTCCGTCCGATGTCATCAGGCTGTAACGATTAGACAGGCACCGTAAGAATCCGTCCGCATATCCATAAGGAACGACTCCGATTCTTGTTTCCCTATCTGTGGTATAGGTACCACCATAGCTGATTTTTGTTCCTGCCGGATATATCTTGATTGTACTAACCGTCGTTTTCATAGACATAACAGGCCGCAATTCCAATTTTTTTGCATATTCTCCGTAACCATACAAAAGCAGACCCGGTCTGACCATATCAAGATACGTTTCCGGATACATAACCGTCGCCCCTGTATTTGCACAATGGCGCAGTTTAAATTTCTTCCCTGTCCTGCTTTCCACTTCTTCGATAACCTGTGTAAATAAGCGTAATTGATTTTTTGTGTATTGTTTACACGCATCATCCGTTTCGTCTGCCACGGCAAAATGAGTGAAAATGCCTTCTGCACATAACCCGGGCAGGCTGCAGACATGTACAATACCTTCTATGCCATGCTCAAAATGTTCTCCCTCACAAAGATGTCCCAAACGTGACATTCCTGTATCCACCTTAATATGTATTTTCAGTATACCACCGTTTTTTACTGCCTCTTTACTATATTCTTCCGCTTTTGCAACACAGGTAACAGCCTGCGTAATATTGTATAAAATAAGTCGTTCCACCTGTTCTTTCGGTGTATGACCCAGAATCAGTATCGGCATTGTAATGCCATTGCTTCTTAATTCCATTGCCTCATCTATACTACTGACAGCCAGATAATCCGCTCCCAGCTCCTGCAATTTTTCAGATACCTGCACCGAACCATGCCCATAAGCATCCGCCTTTACAACACCGAGAAATTTTACGTCCTCTCCGATATATTCACGAATTTTATGATAATTAAATGTTAAGGCATCCAGATTAATCTCTGCCCATGTTCTCTTTAATGTTGACTTCATGACACACTCTCCATAATCTATCGAATTAATTCAATCCTTGTCCACAATTTTTACAAGTACTTTTCAAAATTGATTATACACCTTTTTACGGCGTTTGCGTGACTTCTTTACATTTTTAAAGAAAAAAGGTAATAAGCCATCCACTTATTACCTTTTTTCATAAATTATTTCTCCACCATATAAATCATTCAACAAGTTCCAACTCCCACAGACGGTAAATCTTTCTGTAAATAGAACCCGTAAACATCATTTTGAAAAAAGCTCTGTCAAAAGGCTTCAGTTCATCCACCAGTTTCTGAGGTGTAAACGAGTGTTCTGCTTTGCATGTAATTTTAGTATTAATCAGAACATTTTGAATATTGTCTATCCCCCATAAATTTCTGACTCCCACCTCATTAACAGGGTTTTTATACTTGGATGCTTTTGCACCAAATTCCGTATAAACATCCATTAAAATGTGAATGTTGGAATACTTTTTCTGTAATGCAAGAAACAATCCGTTTATCTGCTCATTTGTCAGATACATACTGATGCCCTCCAAAAGAACAATGACTGTATTGTTGTCCGGAAGCAGCTCTACCTGTTTAGCATCTGAGGCATCAAACATTCGCATCTGATAATGTTCGGATTCTTCATAGTATTTCTTTCTAAGAGAAATCACATCCGGGAAATCTCCATCTATCCAACTTCTATAGGCTTCTTTTATTCTTAAACATCTGCTGTCCAAACCGCATCCGATATGTAATACAAGTGCATCTTTACTTTGTCTGAGCATTGCTTCCGTCCAGTCATCAAATACTCTTGCCCTCATTGCCATATTATATGTCAACCATTTTGATTTTGATTTGCCGCGAATTGGAAATGCCTCTGCTTCCCATATTTTTTCCGCCATTGGGTCATTCAAAATGATACCCTGTTTGCTGACCTGCGATTTCCCATATAAAGGAATAAATAAAGTTTTATTGACGTTTTCCATTTTCTTATTCTCCTGCCTGTTTTCTGTTCGGTCTTCTCTTAATCAGAAGCAGATTATTTTTTGCCATTGTTCCTTAGTCATATAATTCGTATGACCTACTCTTATTTCATTCAACAAAGGTACCGGCACTTCGTTACAAGTGTGATGATATATAAATCCTATTTTTTCCTGCACTCTTTTTGATTTATGATTTCCATCATAATAACCACACCAGATTGTTGTCATCCCAAGCTCTTCAAATCCTCGTCTGATAAGTTCCCTTGCCGCTTCCGGCATATATCCTCTTCCCCAAAATGGTTTTCCAAGCCAATATCCAAGTTCACATTCATCCTCACGCTCAGTCATATCTGTATGACCGTTTAATTTAAGTTCAACTGCTCCAATCGCTTTATTACTGCCTTTTTCACATATTGCATAACACTCAGCTCCATTAAAAACATTCCTGATGACATCTAAGCTTTCATCCACATTTTTATGTGGAGGTCATCCGGCAATCGGCCCAACGTCAGGGTCCTTTGCATATTCAAATAAACTTTCTGCATCTGCCTCACTCCATCGACGAAGCGTTAATCTTTCTGTATTTAATATCATTTAAGCATCCTCCGTTATTTAGACCGCAATTTTCTATTTTTCGCATTCATAGCAGCCGTCTATATTCTTTTCCATGTATCCACATGTAAAAGGGAAAAAATCAAATTTCTGTGTACCGATATGTACAAAACCAAATGATTCATACCACTTTTTTAGTACATTATTTTCTTCAACGATACCTATATTAATCTTAACACAATCCAATTTACGTGCAACCTCAAAAGCATTGTTTAAAAGCTCTTTGCCAATCCCTTTATGTCTATATGCCGGAACTACACACAAATTATTTAATTCACATTCATGGTTGTCCTGTAGAAATAAAGAATAGTAACCAACGATAATACCATTGTCATAAAATTGCCTTTCTCTATTTTCATATTTCATATATTATGCTTTAACTGTCTCTCTGCATTTTTACCAAGAGTACATCATATCCGTCTTCGTACTTTTTTTCGTCTGTTAACTCAAAGCCATGTCTTTTATAAAATGATATTGCTCTAACGTTTTCCTCAAGTACCCATAAATATTTACAATTCTTCTCACAAGCAAACTCAATTAGCTTCGCTCCTATATGCTCATTCTGGAAAAAAGTATCTACATACAATTCTGCTATAAAGTCTCCTTCGATATGTATCATTCCCTTGGCAAAATCATCTTCATAAACCCAAATGTTTTCTAATGTCTCCGGATTATCCATATATTTTTTTGCAGTTGGATATACCTGAAGTTCACAAAATGAGCCATGGTCATCATTAAATATCCTTCTGTAGTTTGTTCTTTTATTAAAAATCAAAATCTCAGCAATGCGTGATGCATCATCAACCGTTGCCTTTCTTATACTGCTCATTGCTACCACCTCTATAATTTGAATTATAAACAGTCTTACTTACACATCTTCCTGATAGTATTTGCAGTTCGAATAGTAAGTTTTTCAGCTATTCCCGCACTTGCGGTTTTCTTCCACCAATTACATTTTTGATATGCATTCCTGTCAAACGTCCAAAAGATTACATCCTTATAGATATGTATTGATTCCAGATTGTTTGATGGTTCTCCAATCATATTACATATATCCTCGGCCGTGTCTGATGACATTATAAAAATCAGGTTATGATATTGATCTTTCTCTTCCGTTCCCCACCACTGCGGAGCATTCACCAGAATATCCTGCAGATAATCATATCTGATAATATAAACCGGTATTTTAAATCCAAACGCATTATCTATCATGATTTCAATTTGTTCTTTTATTTCTGCATGATTGTCATTAGGCGATGAAAATAAAACATTACCGCTGTTTAAGAAAGTTACAACATCTGAAAAATTCAGTTTCTCAAATTCCTTTTTCAAATCCAACATAGCAATCTTATTTTTACCGCTTATATTAATTCCCCTAAGAAATGCAACATATCTAATCATCTGTCATCCTCCTCATGGCATATCCTTACCGTTCCCGGCAAATAATTATTTTAAGAGTGATTTTCTTTCCGATAGATAATCTGTCCGTAAAAGATGGATTGCCAGTTCCTCTGCTGACGCAGCAAACGCCAAAATGCATACTGCCCAGCTATACACAACACTTGACAAAGTAAAAAGAACATAGGGAAACAGAAATACTGCCACACCGGTTAACTTGTTCAGCCATGTGTGCAGTGACGCAAAACGATGATACTTGATTGCAGCTGTGGCATACGCCGCAATACGCACAAGTATGATTCCCGATACGGCATACCAGATTTCGCCCGGAAGTATCTGATACAAAATCGGAAAAAGACGAGCCAGCAAAACGCTGTAAAACAACAAGTCAGATATACTGTCCAATCTTGCGCCGAACTCACTTGCCCTTCCGGTTTTTCTGGCAAGCCATCCATCTAATACGTCCGTCAAGCCAGCGATAGTGTAAATGACAAGAAACCAAATGGATTTCAAAGGAAGGAAAAGCAGAAAGAGAGAGGCTGCCATCCGCATGGAGGTCACTGTATTCGCCACGTTCCAATTATGAACTTTTCTAAACTCCCGGTGCATAATCTGCATCCTCCCCTCCATAGAACTTTCTCTTATTGTTCCATCCGGATTTTTGTTTTACTTCTCATTATCACCTTTGTCATGCTGTTCTTTTACGAATTCAACGGTTCGTGCCTTCATAGAAATCTTTCCAACCTTATATCCATATTCAATGAGTTCTTTCTTAAACATAAGAAAAGAATGGTCTATTGGAATTCCTGCTATCTCTTCTATTTCATCATACGTCAGCTTAAAGCTATCTTTACCACTCTGGGAAATATATTCCCATAATGCATCATACTTACTCATTGGTTCATCTATCCCCTTATCTTTTCTCTAAAAAAACACTTCAGATACTCCTTGATTAATTCCATTGCTTCCTGCTGCCGTTCCGGATCATCCAATAAGTCACCACAAGTGAAGAAGAAAAGTCCAACAGATTTTATAAAGTTTGCTGATATGGTCTGTCATCAAGCGGTCGTATGCAGCCCCAATCTTTTGCAACAGCGTCAAATCTCTTTCTTGCAAATGTCTTAAAAACAAATGCAAGCATCATTCTTATCGGAAGGGAAAACCTCTCAGGTCCTGTGAATTTCCTTGACTCTTCATTGTCAAAAGTGCCGTTAATTCCATAAAGTTCTCCCATTTTTTCATAAGGAGTCAGCATCTGGTCAAGCTGTTTATCATCCGCTATACGAATTCCAAAATTATCACCCTTAACAAGACATCCTCCATAGCTACAATTTAATTTCTCCGGAAGCATCTTTAAAAACTCCTCACCACACCGTAGCTGACAGCCCTCTGCAAATCCACTCTGCAAAATAAAAGCCATTTCTGTTCCGGCTTCTTCTTTTTTATGTAAGGTTTCTAAAAATTCCAGCAGCAGACCGGGAATACATTCCACATATAAAGGCAATGCAATCAGTATCCGCGTATGCTTGTAAAATGCCTCTCTTGCAGCATCCCATTCTTTCTTATCCGATAGAGTATATAATTCATAGGTAGCTCCCGACTTTATTAGTCCTTTACCAAATGCTTCAATAATCTTATCTGTATTACTGTATTTTTTTATTCTGGGACTGCCGTTCATAATTACTACATGCATGAAACCGCCTCCTTTACTCTATCCTCTGAAAACACGCCAATGGATTTACTGCCGAAATTGATGGCCGTTCTTTCGCACCATCTTTCCAGATACTCCTGATTACCCTCTCCTGAATAGATAATGCCAATATCCAATTTATTTTTATACCTCATGACATGCCGCATCTGCCCATTCTTAAAATGCAGATACATAGTCACTAACGGCATAACTCTGTCAAATATGTTTTTGGCAGAATGCGACAAAAAACCAAATCTGGTTTCGGAAATTACCCACATCACATCAGAATGAACCATTTTCTTTAAAAGAATTTCATAATCATCCTTAATCGTACATATTCCGGGATTTTTAAGCCAGCAGTAATTGCAACCTATACAATGTGAAATATGTAGAGCCGAGGCATCAACCCAGTCTATGTTGTTTTGTGTTCCTGCAGACAGTTCCTTTAGTTTTGCCATTGTTTCCCCATTTGGGATTGTATTAATAATCAGAATATTTTTTGCCATATTTTCCTTTCCTTTTGTGCAACATTTGTTATGTAACATATATTATTTATAAAACAAAGTTTTGTCAATGATAATATTTCAAAAAACCTGCAAGATAAAACACATCACCCATTTCACCATTGTTCATAATTTACAATCTTGCCCCATCAGGAAAAGAGCTGCGTATACACAGAATTGTCACGTGCATAAGCAACTCTTTTAGATAAATTAATGCCTCAAATATGTCCCTCTATTTTTTCTTTACCGGAATCCAGATTTCACAGTAATAGTTTTCATCCATGGTTCCCTTTTCATACTTTGTCGGATCATCATAATACTCCACGCAATAACCTGCCGCAAATTCATACTCTTTTAATGCCGGCAGCCATTCGGTATAAATCTTGGTATTCACATCCTGAAGTGCATTTGGCATGGCTCCCCTGCAAGGAAATACTGCCCAATCAAAAGCCGGGATGGTTCTTGTCACAAATCCTTCCGGAACTTCTTTCTGCGGATTATATGGGTCTGCAATAAGGTACTCAAAGTTCTCCTGCCCCATCTCCAAATCAATATTGATTCCATACCAACCACAAACCACTGCACCCTTTCCACTCTGAAAATGCTCCTGCCAGAACTGCGGTACAATTTCCTTTGCACCTTCATACGGAAATGTCTTTGCGTTTGCAATAACAGTAAATGCTTCTTTCTTCACGATCTTGTAATCCATGAGATAGCCTCCTTCTAATGATATTTTGATTTTTAACGGAGCAAAGGACTTAAGCAGCACCACATCTTTGCGCACAGATGTGGGTGTCACTCCATGGAATCTGGTGAACGCCTTGGTAAAACTATCCGGCGAATCGTACCCGTACTTCATGGCAATATCAATAATCTTTTCATCAGTAACCAGAAGATCATTTCCGGCAAGTGCCAATCTCCTGTTTCGGATATACTCCGATACGGAAAACCCGCAGAGCATTGCAAAGCCTTTCTGGAAATAGAACGATGATACACCTACACCTTTTGCAACATCCTCTACTGTAATATTCTCTGTGATGTGATCCTCCATGTACTGAATTGAGTTTCCTATGATTTCCATCCATTCCATGCTTCTTTTCTCCCTTGCTTATGACTGCATTCTATCTCATTAGACAACCTTCTTCCCGACAATTTTTGCACAAATTTGTCTTTCTTAACTCTCCATACAACGCATGAATTATCCTTGCTTCTTGGTTATTTTAAATCTGCAATGTTCAGGATTTGTCACCTTTTCCGATTATATATATCGATAAGAGACTTTTTCGTCAATCTCAATCAAAACAAATGTTGGTTGGCCAAGCCCCGTAGCTGAAACCCCCACCACATTTTCATTTACAAAATTTTATGTCCATTAACTGTTTTCTCATAATATAGCGGTAATTCATGAATAAATTCTCTTTGTTCCGCTGATAATTTTGCACGCATATTATCGTAATAGTCATGCAGATATTGCACATCAGAATCAATATGAACACCATTATCCAGATAAAGCTCACAGTAACCTTTAACACATAAAATATCACTATTTTTTAAAAACTCTAAACACTCAATTTCCCTATTTCCACGCTGAAATATATCCCCAATAAAAATGGTTTGATCAACCTGTTCTTTACCTATCAAATCCATTACAGTATTCAATGCTTCAAAATTACCATGAATATCTGAAAAAACAGCTATTCTCATACATAACTCCTATTAATCCTTTGTACAAACCGGGGTTCATCAAATTCTACCGGAACATTTCTGCTTCTTGCCGGTTCCATCCCTTTAGCGGCAGTTCATAATATAAAAAATCCGTCCATCCTGTATTCTCTGCATAAAGGTTCTGCTTTCCACGATACTCAAACCCAAATTTTTTATACATATGCCGGGCAGGAATATTTGATGCCAGCGTATCAAGGCGGATTGCTTTCTTTCCTTTTTCCATTGCCAGAGAAATGATTGCTTCCATCATTCTTTTTGATACACCTTTTCCCTGATATTCAGGTGCTACTGCAAGAATATGTAAGGAAGCCACCTCATCATCTTTCAGCCTTTGACTCCAGATAACCCCATGATATTCCTCACCCTGATACATTGTAAGCCCGGTCATACCTGCAACATTTTGCCCATCCATAAACAAATACATTTCTTGTCTGTCAATATAAGATTGTATCATTGCATCTGTAGGATGCTGTCCATAAATCCATCGGGCATGGATATTCATGTCTTTTGTATGCTCAATTACTTCTATATATTTCTCTCTTACCAAGGCAAAATCGCCGGCTAATACCAATTGCATGACTTCATCACTCTCCTAAAGATATTTATTTCTTCTCCCACTCCTTAATCTGTTCTTTTGCCTCCTTGCACCACTTAAGATATGCCTCATACGTATTAATACCAAACCGGACCGTTAAGTAATAATACTTATGTGTATCATTCTCCAAATACTTCTTCAAATTTTCTGCAAACATATTTAAAACGGCTAATTCGCTCCTGCACTTTTCCTCAAATCGTTCAATGTGCTCCTTTGCCCCCTCAAAACCGTTCTCATTTCCAAAGAAAAGTTTTAAAAGCGTCTCATATCGAAGTTCATCTTTTTCCACAGGTTTTCTCAACCACTGTTTTAATATTTCTTTTCCATACTCTGTAATAGAATAAGAAATCTTTTCCCGCCCATTGGAACTGATATCTTCCTTAGTCACTTTACCTTCCGTTTCGAGCCGGTTTAAAGTCGGATATATACTTCCATAGCTGCCACCCCAGAAAAAACGGAGTGTCGTATCAAGTCTTTTCTTCATTTCATATCCGGTCATGGATTCATGACTTAACAAACCTAATAAAACATAATCCATCTTCTTTGAATTTGCCATTCTTCTATCTGCCTCTTTTAAATCCATAAGATAATGCTTTTTTCGGACAATTATCCACACATGCACCGCACTGAATACATTCTGTACCAAAATCCCGATTGTCCTTTACTAATTCTACCACATTTAATTGCATCGGACATTTCTGATTACATTTTTTACAGGAAATACATTTCTCTTTTTCGGACACAATATGAATTCCCGGTAAATGCAGCAAATGTCTGATTTTAGTGCCGATAACCATAAATGGTGCCATCCAGCAGAAATAGTGGCAAAATACTCTTTTCCCCCAAAGTACTGCCGGTATCAGTATCAAAACTATCACCCCGTAGTAAATCACATAATTGCATATTTCAGTAACGGAAATTCCATGATCCGTCATATAAAAAAAATCAATTGTAATTTCTTTTTTTCTAAATAGGAAACATACAATTACCGTAATAATCCACACCGTCCAAATAACATATTTTATATTGTTTTTCCAACCTTGTTTAGGAGATTTTTCATTTACGTCAAATAAACATTCCTGCATACCCCCCATGGGACATATCCAACCGCAAAACAATCTGCCGAATAAAACAGCCCCAAACAGCATCAATGCAAATACAATAAAGCTTCCTGTCACGATACCTTCCATAGCTCCCTGAATTATCAAATACGGAGACATATACCATATTGTAACCGGAAACAAAAGCATGGAAATAATCAATATTAATTTTCTAACATTCTGTCTTTTCATTTGTGCCCTCCATATATCAAACTGATACACTAAATAATATATCAGTTTGATATATTTGTCAAATTTTTCACCCGTTTCAATTTCCCACTCCGCTATCTGCGTATATAGCATCAAAAAATGTGCAGATTTTCAATCCAAATCTGCACATTTCTCCGGCTTAGTTTACATATGGTTTTCCATCGCTTGATCAAAATTTTACTGCATACAATACACTTCTATAGCCTTATCTGTAAATTCGGCAGTTCCAATACCACCAACCTTATCAATATTCTCAGTAAATTCTCCCCCACCGGAATACATTTTTCCCAAGCTGCTTAATATTTCTTTCGTGCAATAATAGAAATGTTCTGTAATATAATCCTGTAACTTCTTTACTTGTAGCTGTACCGCTTCATACGAAGGATTCAGTTCTTTCATCTGGCCAAACTCGGCAAAGATGTTCATAAAATCATTCATCATATCCTTCTGATCCTTATCTGTCCATTTTTTCGATTTTTCCTCAAATTCTTTGTACTCCGGAGTTTTACCCCACTGCTCTTTTGCACGCTTAGAATACTCATCAATCTTCTTTGTATCAAATACTGTAAAATCCATTTTCTTTACTCCTAACATTTTTATTCCACGAGCGAAATTAATGAGATTTTCAAGATGCTCCTTTTTCATAGTAAGCAGTTCTATTTGCTGCTCCAGCGCTTTATTCCTATCAAAATTGGGGGCATCTATTATTTCTTTAATTTCCTTTAGTGGAAATTCCAGTTCCTTAAACAGTAAAATCTGTTGTAGCCTTTCTAAGGATGTATCGTCATACAACCTATATCCGGACTCTGTATATTCACTTGGTTTTAAGAGCCCAATAGTATCATAATACTGAAGAGTGCGTATACTCACTCCTGCTAATTTACTAACTTCATTTACTGTCTTCACCGGCATTTCCTCCTCTCGATGATTATACTCTAAACTATAACGTAACGTAGGAGTCAATATATTTTTCATATTTTTATTTTTTTATATTAAAAGTTCCCTCTAAACCCTAAACTCATCTGTCCGAGCAGGAGACTTCGGGCAGGCTACAATTGTTTTTCAATGCGCGGCCATATTGCAAAGCAACCGTAAATCAACAGAAATACAGAAAATCCCACTTTGCTGAACTTCCCACCTGAGGCAAGTATTTCTTGTTCATTTCCAAATGATTTGATATAGTATCCGGTTTCTTTAAATCCGTTTCGAATATAAAAATGCTTTCTTCGAGTTTTTATATCTACCACATCTCTCGACGGTGGATCTATCGTTACCAATATCTTACGATACCATTCTCCAGGTGTAAATTGCATCTGTTGAATGATTTTACAATTTTCTTTCCATAAAAACATCTGCCCGAAGATTATTATTATATTTTTCGGTATCCGTAAATCCCATATGCCTATACAATGATATTGCCTTCGTACTTGTTGATAAGGAATCTAAATACATTTTTTCATATCCGACTGTTCTTGCAAAGTCTACAGCATGAGTTAATAGAGTATGTCCCAGCCCTTGATTATGATACACTTTAAGTAAATATAAACTTTTGATCTCACAAGCTGTTTCTGTTATAGACTTTATTGCAACAGTTCCAATCACTCTTTCTGAATCTATCATAATCCAGAATTTATGAAAAAATGTCTCTATTTCCCTGTAGTATGAATGTTGACCCTTAATATCTAATGTTCGTCCGGATTCTGGTAAATACTCGTCAAGAAACTCGATTAGTTTATTTTCATACTCCGTAGTATATTCTATAATTCTACACATCGTATCGTACCCTTTCCGCATAGTAAAATCAGATTTTTTTATAAATTCTAATATACGTTAAGATACTTTGAAGCCTCTTTTATGCTTAATGGTGCCATCTTTTCTCTGTATCTTCCAATAAAATCAATAACCCATGCCGGATTCACTTTGCTGTAATCTCTAAGGCTCCATCCGATAGCTTTATTGATAAAAAACTCATCGCTTCCTAGATTGGCAACAATGATTTTCTCCAGAATGTCTACATTTGTATCATCCTTATATTCCTGCTGGAAATCTATAGCCACTCTTCTAAGCCAGATGTTATCAGATACAGCCCATTCAAGCATTACATCATTAAGACTGTCATCCATCCTTACCAAATCGCCAATAAAGGCATCGATTGTATCTACTGTCTCCCACCATGATTTTTCTACAATCATAATTTTCAACTGATTAATATCTGCAGCAGTAAGGTGTTTACGATGTTTTTGCAGATATTCAAGTGCAATATATTGTGCTTCACGTTGTTCGCACTTCCACAGTTCTAATACAAGATTCCAATCAAGTTGTTCTTTAACAGTTTCATTAACAAGCGGCTTAATCAGCTCCATAAGCTTCGGCTTCGGTATCCCTGCAAATACAAATTTGTTCTGCATATATGCAGACATTTTTTCTGCCTGCTCAGAATCTCCATTTTCTTCAAGTATTCTTTTAAACCTTCGAATCATACTCCTTCTCCTAACAATAATGAAACATTTCTCTCTTCAATCGCATTATTCTGTTCCATAACATACACCATATTGTCGTTGACATAATAATTTCAGCGAGCCATAAAAATCGCATATCAAATCATACATAATTTCAAACATTCAGACTGTTAGATTTATATTTCCGTAAATAAGGATTCGAAGGATTCCTAGAATGATCAAATGTACCGGATAATAAACGTAAAAGAACCATTTCATCCACTTTGCTTTACCTCTCTGTCCATTATAAAAATACAATACAGGATATACCATCAGAACACCAATAAGCTCTAATGCATATGTTTTACTTACAAACAAAAAGGAAACAAGTCCATACCAAAATGTCCATTGAATAATTTCCCACATCTGAGCTTTCAGATTACCTCTTTTCGGATACATCCTCAGTATCGCTAATACTGCAATACAACTCCAATCTGCAGGGAAGGCACTAATCACCAGTAAAAAAATAATGATATTTTGTACTACTTTATTTACCGGAAGTCCATAATCCGATATATACAGAATAAGAACTGCAATAAACAATGGATACATAACACTTGTGCGGTTGAATATCCCACCTGCAAGCGGATTCAGACTTATGCCAAATCCAAAGCAATATGCAAAATGTGATATTACCGCAAATATTCCCAATCTTTGTAAGTACTTCCTTACATCCTTTGTGTAATAATATCCTTCGCACACAAAGAACCACATAATAGGTGCTGTTAATCGACCAACAAAATGGAGCGCAAGTGGTACCGGACTGTTAGGAAAGCCCGGATAGAATATGTCCGTAAAATGATCGATTGTCATTGCAATAATGGCAATGACCTTCAATGCATTTGCATTCAACCCCGGTTTATTTAAACATTTTCGAATCTCTTTCATCATAAGCCCTCCGAATTTTACTGTTACTAAACAAGAGATTATTCACCTGTTCCGTTTAACCCTTTTTTAATGATAATCTCTGCAAAAAATCCAAACAATCCGTATTTAATCTTTTCAACTGTTCTCGTGGCTCAACCTCGCTCTTTGTCTGATCAAGCATGCCTGCCAGAATCGGGGATGCAAGTGACAAGTCGCATAATCCCATATGACCGACTCCTTCATAATAGATATTCTCATAATACCCTTTTTCGCTTTCAAGAAATTTCACATTATTCCGATACTGCTTCCACTCGTGTAAATGGGAATAGCTTGCATCAGAATATACATTAAGAATCGGAATCTCATACTCTGAATCATCCATGATGTATTCACCATCCTTTACACCTTTAATGTCATACATGCAAGGGGACTCTAAGGCGATGACTCCGACCACATCTGCTCTGATTCTTGCCATTCCCAATGCAGCCGAACCACCTGCAGAATGTCCAAGTGTAACAAAACGGCTTGTATCTGCACTTTCAAATCTGTCCGGAATCTGTTTTGATTTCTCCACAAAATCGTCCATCACTGCTGAAAAATCGGTCATTCTCAGTTCCATCCATTCTGCAAATAATTTCGCAGCTTCCTCCGTTTTCTCCTGAGGATTCATCCCGCCCATTTCCTTCATGTAATCCATGCTAACCTTTTGTTTTTTCCCATTGGAATGGAGCGTATCAAAAGCATGCCCGGGATGACTGACGGCCAGAACAACATATCCATGGCTGGCAAACTCTCTGTATAAACTCCGATTATTGTCTATTGTTCCACAAGAGCCGTGAGAAGCTATTACCACAGGTAATTTCATATCCGAAGCATCATAATCTTTTGGATACCAGACACGAACCTGTACCTCCCGAGGGCTTCCATTCTTTAAAAAAGGATCCTCTTTATTCTCCGTCACCCAATAATCTTCACAGCCGATTTCATATTTGCCTGTGACTTCTATTTCATCATATTTCGGGAAAAAAATTCTTTTTCCTACCACAATAAAAATTACAATAATTAGTAAAAAAATAATTATAATTAACATAGTTTTCTTCATTTTGAGAACATCTTCCACATTATGTTTTTTCTGCGTCTTTTTCCATACTGAACCGTTACAGTCGCAAGAAGATTTACTTTCACCCTTTCTCTCCATACACCTTTGCAAAGTGTTCAAAATGCTTTCTAATCTTATCCAATACCTCTTCTTCTCTCTCCGGTTGTCTGTCATACATATGAATCAGCAAAGAAACCGGTGATACAAACTCCAATGCGAGTAATTCCGGATTATCCTTTTTTAAGATACCCTTTTCCATCAAGCCTGCAAAAATTTCTGTATACATTTGCTGCAAATTTTCCAGATGATAACGAGATGTAAGTTCCGCCATCCGCTTACTGCGGAACTGCTCCATTGCCAGGATTCTTCTGGTTTTCTGAACAATATCATCGTGTATCGTGAACTGAATTTTTTCCATGGTATTCCCAATTAGATCATCCATGTTTTTCGGGAGTTCTTCCGGTTTCTTCTTTAAACCGACCCCCTCTTCATAATGAAAAGCAACTAAATCTATAAGCGAGTGAAAGATGTCCTCTTTCCCTTTGTAATGCCTATAAAGAGAAGGACCTTTCAGTCCGGCATTCTCTGCTATCAAATCTACGCCCACTCCGTCATAACCTCTTTCAGCAAAAAGATCGAGTGCAGCATATAATATTCTTTCTTTTGTTGGCATATCCTTCATCGTCTATCCTCCATTTGCGAACGAGCGTTTTCTACATTATAGCTAACGACCGTTCTCATTGTCAAGATAAACATTTTACGAAAGAATTTTCAAAAAATCGCAAAGCATTAAAAACGCGCATCACCATTTCTGATGATACGTCCCTGCTATCCCATTTTTTTCTTAAACCGCCCAAACAAAATATATATCCAGATTATAAACTCTATTAACGCTATTACCAGCTTTTCCCATCCGCCTGATAAACTCCACTCTCCAATCCAGAACATGGGAAACAGACAGAATGCATACTTAATCCTTCCGGTAACTGCCACCGGCACAAAAAAAGTTGCTCCAAAAAGCCCTGAAAGCTTTCCGACAGCCATTCCTTCCACTTTGTTTGAGGAAATTGCCACAACCAGCATAGCCGTAACAATTCCGCTTAGCATTGTCGATATTACCATTACAATAAGCTTAGCAGGAGCAATATGTACAAGAGAAAAAGCCGGCACACAAATAAGCGTAACCGCTCCGGAGATGAATGCAGGAATGATGATTCTTGAACTCAGATATCCGCTCATCCCAACAGGTGTTACTATAATATACTTTGCCACATTTTCATCGATTTCCCCCAGCACTACCAATCCACCGACAAATGCAAATAGCATTCCGGTTACCATGGCTAAAAGCCAGCTGAAGATTTCGTAATAAGGCGCAATAATTTTCTCTAACCCATAATGAATCAGAACATTGTTTTCCAAAAGTGGTATTCCAATCCGAAAAAACATACCCACCAGAACCGGTGCAATTACAAGCATAATCATCATCATTTCCCGGGTAATCTGCTTTACCATATAAATAAACATTTTATTTATTGCTCTCATATGAGTTACCACCTCCTTACAGCTTCGCCCCGGCGGAACACCTAAACATTTTTCTTACAGATAAGTCTGCTATCCAAAACAACACTATAATCCACACGGCTATACTGATAATTGATAATAATGCCATCTCCATATTTCCCTCAAGAAGCTGCATGACTCCACATCCCGGATGCAAAAGCATTAATCTGCTGTCCCACAGTAAGCCGATTCTATATATAATTACGGGAATAAATCCCACAATTTCAAAGGGAATCGTCCATACGATATACTGATTTAAGCTTTCTATTTTTGCACCAACGATAATTCCACACAGACTAAATAACACAGAACCAGCAAATATTCCTATGCCACAAAGAAGATAATTTCCGGAACCGCCCCGGAACATCAGAATAATACCAACTATTTCTGAAATGATTCCGATTGACAGAACCTTTCCTAATATGTATTCCTCTGTGGTTACCGGAGAAACAGCAATGGAATCTGTTATTCTCTGACTTTTTTCCAATAGAATAAGTGCTCCCATAAAAAACATGCCCATTGCGGCCGGGTCTGAATATACACAAATTGAAACAATTGTGTTTTTCACATCACCACTGAAAAAGGAAAATATAACGAGATAAATAATAATCATCAAAAAATAAAGACCATAAAACCCATATTTCCATTGAAAAATCACATCACCCTTAATAACATTCACTTTTCTCATGACAGTGTCCTCCAATTAATCTAACTGTGCTCCGGTCAGTTCCATAAAGATATCACTTAACGTAGGTTCTGTGCTATGAATAGATGCTATCCTATTCTCTGATATGAGTTTTTGAAGAAGCTCATCCTTACTAATTTCAGATAATATACTTGTCTTCAGCTGCTCCTTACCGTTTTCCATAAAGGAATAAGTAACTCTGGCAGCCCCTCTTTTCATAATGAAATTATGAGGTGTATCCAGAGCCTTCATCTGGCCATCCACAATAAAAACAACCCTGTCACAAAGTTCTGTTGCATCCTGCATATTATGGGTGGTAATAATAATTGTTTTCCCCTTTTCACGTTCCTTAATAATCATATCCTTCATAATTTTTGCGTTATTTGGATCAAGTCCGCTTGTCGGCTCGTCCAAAAACAGAATCTGTGGATTATGTACCAGGGATTTGATAAAATTCAGTCTTGATTTCATCCCTTTTGAGAAGGAGGAAACCTTTTTATCCGCATGTTCAAAAAGTCCGACTTCTTTCAGCAGTTCGTCGACATTCCTCTTCTCGCCGCTATAAAGGCCTGCAAAATAATCAAGGTTTTCTCTCGCTGTCAGTTTTTCAAACAAACTTGGAAATTCAAAATCCACACCGATTCTTTCATAGAACTCTTTGCCATGCTTATTGCTATCCATACCAAGTATTCTGGCTGTTCCCTGATAATTTGTACAAAGACCTGTCAATACCTTCTGCAGAGTGCTTTTTCCCGCTCCGGATGGACCTAAAAATCCAAATATCTCACCTTTACTTACAGAAAAATTGATGTCTTTCAAAAATGGTGTCTTAGTATAGCTAAAATATAAATTACTGACTTCAATTACATTTTCTTTATTCTTATCCATAACCTTATTCCTCCCAATCAAACTTTTTCTTTAGCTTACCAGCTGGAGAACGATACCTCTGATTACTATTCGCATACTTTCTTTCCAATTTGCCTCACCAATCTCCCGCTTATACATTCCGCCAAATATAATCATCATAAATGCTCCTACCACAGCCTCCACACGCATTCCATTTTTTGCGGCAAGTCCCTTAAATAATCCCTCACCGAAATCACTGTCATCTTTCCGATGATTTTCTAAGACCTCATCCGGTAGCTTTGATAATATGAGATTCATCGACTCCGGAATCAGTAAAACCTTGAGACAGGAATGATAAGTAATTTCCATCGCATCGAGTATTACATCGGTAAACTCCTCTACACAATCCGAAAAATCCGGCTCATTCATAGATATATTCTTGTCCTTTATGATTTTTAGAACTCCATTTGTTATATAAGCATCTACCTGCTTGTGAAAATCCTGAGAAACGTCAAACAAAAGCATCTCTTTGGACGGATAAAACAGATAGAAAGTTCCTTTCGGAATACCTGCTCTTTTAACCAATTCATCAACCGTAGTTTTCTTCACACCCTTTTCCTGCATCAGGACATTGGCTTCCTTCTTTAGTTTTTCAATGATTTGTTTCTTTTCTTCATCAGAGTATATTTTGGGCATTGCGCTCTCCTTATTTGACTATTATTGTTGTTTTGGTCAGTATAAGTCTAAAAAAAATTCTTGTCAAGATTGTGTTTTAGAATTGGGATTTGCCGTTTTCTACAAATTGAAATTTTTTGTTTTATCTTTTCAAAAACCTGAAATCTCAAATGTGCATTCAGATGCACCGTTAACAATTGTATCAACAATTTTAACAGTAACACTCTTTTCAAACACTTCAGAGAACAATCTCATATACCAACCAGCAGAACATTCACAATAGTTTTTATTAAGATTCTCAATTTTTATTTATCTAAAGTTTATACTGCATAAAATTTCCATTATGTACAAAACCAAAGTCTGCATATAATTTAACTCCCATATCAGAAGCTGTTATTTGCACCGCACCACATCCATAATCTTTTGCATCCTTTACAACACGGGATAACAGCTCTTTTGCAATACCTTTTCTTCTATAATCAGGATTTGTAAACATGCTGGACAGCAATCCTATCTTTCCACTTGGACATCCAAAATATGGTGGTTTCTTCACATATGACATTCCGCTTGTTCCGATAATTTTGTTTCCATCAAAAGCAAGCCATGATACAAAGGTTCCATCTGCCATATGACGATTATAGTAATCCTTCAGTGCCGGCACTAAATCTATATCTTCCTTTGCCCCTTCCCCTCGAAGTTGATTGATTCTTATATCAATAAAAATATCCAATTCATCCTCTTACCAATGGATTAAAATCCGCAATATTAAGATTTTCATCCAGATGGATTGTATAATATATTTCACTTTCTTTTGCCGGCTTATAGAATTCCTCCCAATTTTCCAGCTTATCAATCTGGTACTCCGGAAAATTCATATTCAGTTCAATAAAACTCAGCCCAAGTTCCTTACAAAGTGAAATGTTCTCGGCAAGCGCTTTATTCTCTATTAATGTTGGCATACCATACTGTATCATTTTCCGTTCCCCGCATCCTCTTTCTACAAAAAATCAAACAGTAAGCTGCGAACCGCTGTAAAAATCCTGTAGCTTATCTCCCATAATTTCTTTCATGATATCAAAGGCTTTCCGGCCGGTGCAGTGTCCCGTATAAAACAATGCCTTTGTTTTCAGCAGCTCATAAGCCGTCTGCCTGATATATGCAGCTTCTTCTTCCGTATAATCACTCTTTTTCATCATATGAAAACCGCTGATAACCGCATCCGGATATGCGCCAAACAATTGATAATAGCGCTCCAGAATACTCAGGATACCGTTATGTGCACACCCCGACATCAATATGTGCCGTTCTCCCTGTGTAATTACAAGACACTGCTCATGTGCAAAAGAATCCTGTATATAGGTATCGCCGACCTTCTGCTTCAGTTCCCTATTACTCCATGCCGGATATCGCTCCTTATTGGGAACAGAAAACAAAAACAGCTCGTCATCAATTTTCATATCTCCCTGCACCTTGATAATCTGCGGCAATTTTAAAATCTTTTTATCAATACCGATATATTTCCCACCCTGTGAAGACAGATGATAATAATCATCTCCGGCAGATTCTTTCAGATAAATTTTTACATCCGGGTTTATTTTTGCAAATGCGGACAAACCACCGGAATGATCATAATGTCCATGGCTTAAAACAAAAGTATCTGCCTGTGTCAAATCTACTCCCAGCATTTTTGCATTACCCAGAAACATATCCGTGGCACCGCTGTCTACTAAAAGCTTATGCTTTTTTGTCTCAATGTAAAAACTCAGGCCATGTTCATTCAAACAATTGCTGCCCTTTGTATCTTCCACCAGGTTAATAATCTTCATGTGTTTTCCCCCGTACTCCATACATCTCCAAATCAACTTTACCGTTCACGACCTTAACACCCTCTGCTTCCAGCAATTTGGCCTGGCTTTCTGTGCCTCCGAAAGCAAAGGCTCCTGCCAGCTCTCCTTTGGCATTTACTACCCGAAAGCATGGTATCTCATCGGGGCTTGGATTTTTATGCAGAGCATTCCCTACTGCTCTTGCCATATTTTTATCCCCTGCCCATTCAGCAATCTGCCCGTACGTTGCTACACGCCCCTTCGGAATCTTTTTTACCGCTTCATATATTCTTTTTGAAGGACTGTCCGTAACCAAATCATAGCTTTCTGCTATCATCCGTTTTATATCAGAATCCGGAATTGTTCCATCTAAAATAACAGTATTCCAGTGTTCCTTATTCTGATGATAACCGGGAATAACAGAAGGAAATGTACTTCTCCAAAAGTCTCTCCACTCCGGTTTTACTTTCAAATTCAGATTAATACGACCATCCCTTTCATATACCCATAAAAATGCCTTTTTGTTTCCTTGCACTCTGATTAACTGCCAGTTTGCATCATGAAAAGGAGCATCCTGATAGGTATCGGGAAAAGTCAAGCCGTATTGTAAAGCTTCCTCTCTGGTTATCATTTGATTCCTCCAATCATTTATTTTTCATGCCAAAGGGCTCTTCTCGTGGCAAAAGAAACGTCCCCTCTAGTTAAAGAGTGCAGAAAGACTACCTTTTCAGACAATCTATCCTGCACTCCCATACATTCCCAAATTCCCCGGGTAATAATCTTTTTTATCGTCTTACTCTTGTACAACCTTATTTAACTGCTCTGATAATTCCTTAATCTGTTCTACAAATTCTGTAAGACTTGCTGTTCCTGCACGGTTTTCCTGTGTTGCTGCCGTTACCTGTTCTACCGCGTTGAAGTTCTGCTGGGTATTTTGATTTACCATTTCCATTCCATCAGCCATTTCATGGCCTCTTTCACGGACATCCGCCGAAATCTTTTCCATAGAAATAATCTGTTCCGACATTTCTCTGTTAGAGGAGGTAATCAACGCTGCGGATTCTCCTGCCTCTTTCATACTATCCATACCTTTTTTGGTAAGGGAAGCACTCTGCTCCATAGCCTCAACAGCTTCCTCTGTTTTGCGGATTACCTGGTTGACAATGGTTCCGATATTATCTACAGCAGCATTTGTCTGTTCTGACAATGCCTGAATTTCTTCTGCGACTACCGCAAAGCCTTTTCCGTGCTCTCCTGCCCTTGCAGCTTCAATGCTTGCATTGAGCGCAAGTATTTTCGTCCTGCTTGAAATTCCTGTAATTACCTGGATAATACTGAAAATTTCCTTTGATTCCTCTCCAAGCTTATTTATAATTTCCTTACAGATATCTGTACTTTCCTGAATATGCTCCATCGAATCCGTTGCAAAATCCATTCTCTGCTGATTCTCTTTTGTATTTTCAGAAACCTTCTCTGCCAAAACGGCTACTTTATCATTTCTGTCACTTAAATCCTCCAATTGCTTTGTGATATCCTGAATTTTTATATGCATTGCCTCAATCTGTTTCGTATTATCCGCCGAGCCGTTTAACATAACCTCAGTCTCTTTTGCAATCTGTTCGTTTGCATTCATCGAGTCATTCGTAATCACGGAAAGCGTTTCCACCATTTCCAGAAGCTTTTCTACTGTAGAAACGGTTCTTTCCTGCATTCTTTTCATCCGGTTTAGAATCTTCTCCTGCTCCTCAGCACCCATTAAGCTCGAAAGCATTCCTGCTGTACGTGAAGAGAGCGTAGTAAAAATAGCAGCAACTGCAATTAATATCAATGCCCTCGGAATAATTCCAAAAATAATCACGCTGTTCATTTCCGTAAAATTATCATCCTGCAATGTATGTAAGTTAAACGCCAGGACCTGACCGACCGAAACGCCTGCGACGGTCAGTGTTGTGGCAAGAACACTTAACTTCTTTGAAAAATAAAGGCTTGCTATTGCTATCGGGTACACATAAATAACAACTACATGATAGGTAAGCGTTATACTGAGCATTGTAACAAATATTACTGAGCCTATTACAGTCAGAAATTTTATAAAACTGTTATCTTTCTTTAAGACCAGAATAAACAACGACGGTAACAGCAAAAGAATACTGCCACAGATGTATGCGGTTGTCATAATTTTCATATCCACTTTGAAGATTCCCACAATATCCAATATATAAACCAAAGTAAAAATCAAAAAAGTGATTAGCATAACCTTTGCCGCGAGCTTATTTGCCTGTTTTTCGTTTTCAATTAAAAATCCGTTTTGTGCTGTCATTTTACTTTCCTCCCGATTTTACTTTTGCAGAACACTGTTGACCTGTTTATCTATAAATGTACCTGATTTTATCAGCATCAATGTTCCCTGAAATTCCCGGCTAAGCATCTTTGATACCTCTTCCGTTGAAAAATGGCAGATTTTTCCGGCTACCATTGTACAGATTCCAAAGGTAAACATCCAAACCTGCTTAAACACTAAGGTGGCTTCTTCTCTTGTGAGCTCATGCTCCTGTTCCAATGATTCCAGACAAACCTCTACCGTATCTCCCAATTCAAAAATTAGATCCTCATAACTTTGTGTTTCCTTATGTTCTTTCATATATAGTAATTGTAACAGCTTGGGTTCATTGGAAGCAAACTGAACAATTCTCATTCCTACATGTTTAAATATAGGCGCATAATTTATGGCATCACTGACATATGTTTCAAATTCCTTCATTGCCATCTTGCGAACCTCTTCCTGCAGCTCCTCCATATTTTTAAAGGCCGTAAAAATAGGGGAAGAGGAAGTCCCCAGACGTTTTCCGAGTTCCCTGGCTACCACTGCTTCAATTCCTTTTTCTCTCGCCATTTGAAAAGCGGCTTCCGCAATTTCTTCCCGTGTATATTTTGCTTTAGGCGGCATATCCATCACCTCTTAACAATTATTATTGCAATGTATTACAACCATGTTATGTAACGTATGTTTTATTATGCCATATTCTTTTTTGTTCGTCAACATATATTTTTAAATAAGCATCCTTACCGGCAGGACATTGCCAATAAAGATGCTTTTTGATTTCCTCTTTCTTTTAATGCTCCAGCATATCTTCAATAAATATTCCATACCCTTTTGTCGGGTCATTTACAAGAACATGCGTTACCGCACCAATCAATTTCCCGTTCTGTATGATGGGAGAACCGCTCATCCCCTGCACAATCCCTCCGGTTTCCGTAAGCAGTTCCTCGTCTGTAATCCGGATTCTGAATCCCCGGCTTGTGGATTCATTCTGTGTATAGATCGCTGTAATTTCCCCTTTATAGTAACAGGGAGTATCATCCAACGTACAAAGAATTTCTACCGGACCTGTGTGAACCTCCTGCTTAAGTCCGACACTGAAATAATCCTCTTTCACTTCCTCGGCAAATGATTTTCGTACGATTCCATATATTCCTTCCGTAGTATTTTCATTAATTTTTCCGACAAAATCCTCTTTTTCATAGGATATATAACCGGTTATTTCTCCCGGTTCCCCCACATTCCCCTTTTTTATGGAAATAATATCTGCCTGATACAGGCTTCCATAATCCAATTCCATCAAAGCAGATGTATCCATATCATTAATTCCGTGTCCCAAAGCACCAAACTCATTATTTTGTGTAACATAGGTCATAGTTCCGACCCCCTGAGCATTATCACGTATCCATATTCCCAATTTGTATTCTCCGGCTTCGTTTTTGGCCGGTGTAACTAAGATATCAAATATTTCCTCTCCCCGCTTAATTGTAAGTACAATCGGTTCCCCGTTACTTGCATTGATTTTTTCAATCATTTCTCTTTTAAGATTAATTTCTTCACCATTATATGCAAGGATATAATCTCCCTCCTGTAAAAGGGCGGAAGGTTTTTTCATAAAGCCATCCTCTCCCATAAATTCCCCACTTTGTAAAACCAGAATTCCTTTTGTCTTTACATAGATTCCAATCGGCTTTCCTACCGGTTTCAGCTTAACATCATTTATAACGGATACTTCTGTTTCCTTAAAATTGATAAATCCGAATAATTCTATCGACATACGATAACTGTCTGTATCCGTTGCATATAAGGTTACCGGTTTCATCAAATCAACCGAGCCGATTTTTTGTTCCCGCTTGGATATACGCGCGATAGCCGGAATCGCAAAATCAAATTCTTCTACGGTACCTTGTTTGAGGTGAATTTTTGAGGGAAGCTTTTTCCATGTAAAAAATAACCATCCCCAGATAAGTAAAGGAATTGAAGCAAGAATAAGTATTCTATGAAAAAGTATTCTGTTTAAAATAATATGCCTGTTTCTTTTTCTGTATATATTTTTCTTATCCTGCATGGCCATTCTCTCCATAAAAACTTATTTGATTAATACAAAAAGGACGTCACAAGACGTCCTTAATAGTATACGAAGGAAACAATAAATTATTAAAATAAAAATTAGTAACCTTTTGTTTCTTTTGCCATTTTTTTCAATTCGACAGCGTTTGCAAGCACCGTTTCCGTAATGGAATCACTTCCCAAAAGGCGCGCAATTTCATTCAGCTCTTCCTTTTCGTCAAGACGGCGTATCTCTGTAACCGCAGCATTTTCATCCACCGTTTTCTCAATTACATAATGCGAATCTGCCATTGCGGCAATCTGAGGAAGATGTGTGATACAGATAAGCTGATGACCTTTTCCCAAAACAGCCATTTTCTCAGAAACCTTCCATGCGGTTCTTCCGCTGATTCCGGCATCAATCTCATCAAAAATCAATGTTTCAATCTGTTCCTTATCTGCAAGAATTGTCTTGAGCGCCAGCATAATACGGCTTAATTCACCACCGCTTGCGACCATATTTAATGGTTTTCTGGGTTCTCCCGGGTTGAGCGAAATCATAAATTCAACATCATCAAAGCCATCCTCTGCATATAATGCCGTATCCGTTTTTACCATTGCCTCAAAATCCACATTTGCGAAATTAAGCTCTGATAAAGCTATATTCATTTCTTTATTAAATAAAACTGCTGCCTTTTTACGTTGATTTGAAAGCTGTGATGCATATGTATTGTACTCTTCCTCTGCTTTTGCTATTTTCTTTTTAAGTTCGGACAGATAACCGTCAAAATCCGAATATCTTTCCAGCTTTTCCTGCTGTTCTTCCAGATATCTGAGTACATCCTGCGTAGTAGGACCATATTTATTTTTCAAGTGATTATAAATATTCAGGCGTTCTTCCGTTATTCTGTATTCTTCCTGTGAAAACTCCAATGTATCCAGATAACTTGAAAGTTCCCTGTCCAAATCGGAAATCATATCTTCTATCTGCATCAGCTTTTCATCCATCTCAAGTAGCTGACTGTCATAAGAAGAAACACCCTTTATCTCCCGAAGAGCAAATGAAACAGCGTTTGCCGCACCACTTTCATTCATACTTCCGACAGCCTGACTGATTCTGGATACAGCCTCCGCAATTCTGCGGTTGTTGTTCATCTTACGGTATTGCTCTTCTAACTGTTCATCCTCTCCGACAACAAGTCTTGCATTTGCAATCTCTCCTGCCTCAAATTCAGCAAGTGCAAGATTTCTTTCCTGCTGCGTATTTTCCTCTACTGCCTGCTTATATTCTTTTTTCAAAGAATATAAGGACCGGTATGCGTCTTTTACCTTTTCCTTCAGCACCGAAATAACATCAGAAGCAAAATCGTCCAAAATTCCGGAATGCTTCCTTACATTTAAAAGCGTCTGCGTGTCATGCTGTCCATGAATGGCAATCAATAGGGACGCCAATTCCTTTAACTGTTTTCCGGTTACAGTCTCTCCGTTTACCTTACAGACACTTCTTCCCGGCATGATTTTCCGTTGTATAAAAATCGTACCGTCTTCTTCCATAGGGAGTTCCAGTTCTTCCATCTTATTTCGAACTTCAGAGCGTTTTGACAAAAACACCAGCTCAACAAGAGCATACGAAGCATTTGTACGAATGCAATCCGTATCCTTCTTATTACCCACGACGCTGCTCATTGCCGCACCGAGTGCAAGACGGATAGAACCGATAATTACGGACTTACCTGCACCCGTTTCACCGGTCAGAATATTTAATCCGTTTTCCCAAAACACTTCATTTTCTTCAATTAATGCCAAATCCTTAACATGTAAACTTACAAGCATGCTTTACTCCCTATGTTTACAAACCGAATGCTGCCATGATTTATCATCCGGTTACAATATTTCCCGTATCTTTTCCATTACAATTTCTGTTTCTTCGCAGGTTCGTACCGCAGCCATAATAGTATCATCTCCCGCTATACTACCTACGATTTCCTTCAGCTTCATCGCATCTATAGCTGCCGCAACAGCCATTGCCATACCCGAAACCGTCTTTATAACAAGAATATTCTGTGCATTATCCATAGAAACAAATCCATGTCTGAGCACACGAATATATTTGTCTGCCAACTGCGCATCATCATGACTTAACACAGCATATCGCTGTTTTCCGTTGCCGTATGGGATCTTTCCAAGCTTCAGCTCCCTGATATCCCGTGAAACAGTCGCCTGCGTGACCACAAATCCTTCTTCCGAAAGACGGTCTGCCAATTCCTCCTGTGTTTCGATATTCTCTTCCTGAATCAACTCAAGGATACGTTCCTGTCTGTTCTTTTTCACAGCATCTTCCTCACTTTACATTACTCACTCATTTTTCTATGTAATGCTTCCAAAAAGCTTCTTTCATCTAATTTCACAATAGTAGCCGTCCGGTTGGATTTGCAAATCCGCAGGATATCCTTAGTCATCATGGAAACCTTTTCATTTGCATCAAATGAAGCTTCTACGGTAAGCTCACTTCCGTCTCTTCCCCGTTCAATCATAATTTCCACTACATCCTCACTTTTTAGGATGATACTTCGGGAATTAAGCGTATGGGCACAAATCGGCGTCAGAATCAAAAGCTGTGCTCCGGGTTCTGCAATCGGACCGCCTGCCGACATATTATATCCGGTTGATCCGGTAGGTGTTGCTAAAATAATACCATCCGCACTCATTTTACATAAAAATTTATGATTCACATAGACAGAAAAACGGATAATCTGCAAAGAGCCACATCTTGTAATTGTAATATCGTTTAGTGCGGAAGAAACGCCTTTTGTAATGCCTTCATGCAATACACTGCCTTCTAACATCATCCTTTCTTCCGTAACATATTCACCCGCCATCAATTTTTCAATGGCATTTTCCATACGATTAATCTCCACCTCTGCAAGGAATCCGAGAGTACCCAGATTTATCCCCAGAACCGGAATATTCTTTTTGGATGCTTCCAACGCAACCCGAAGCAGCGTTCCGTCACCGCCCAGCACAAGTACA
The DNA here is from genome assembly GCA_016294075.1 of Lachnospiraceae bacterium. Classification (GTDB taxonomy): domain Bacteria; phylum Bacillota; class Clostridia; order Lachnospirales; family Lachnospiraceae; genus RGIG8767. The sequence continues at coordinate 96,373 of JAEDCQ010000004.1, forward strand.
CAGTCTGCCTCTGTAGGAAACGGCTCCCGCGTAAGACTTACACCGTCACTATTAACACCCAGTAATGTGACACGGCTTTTTCCGCCTTTTTTTTCAATGATTTCCTGAAGTTTCCCGGTAATCAGTAAATCCTTATCTTTAATTTCATTTGTGATGATATGAAAATTTTTCATAGGCTATTATTCCTCTTCGAGATTTCCGTGAGCCTGCTCCACCAATGCAGCAATCTTCTGTTTCTGTAAGACATCCAAAACGTTCCCGTCTTCTAAAAGCAATTTTAACTGTATCAGAGCATCATGCTCCGTCATCTCCCCGACTTCCCCGTCCTTTTTTTCATCCTTACGGATATAAAGCAGATACTCAATATTTCCTTCCGGTCCTTTAATCGGAGAATAAGACAAATCCAATACCAAGAAGCCGATAAGTTGGACGAATACAAGGATTTTTTGGATTACCTCCTCATGCACCTTTTTCTCTCGCACGACACCTTTTTTACCGACCTTATCTCTTCCTGCTTCAAACTGAGGTTTAATCAGACATACCATTTCTCCCTGCTTTGACAATATACGCCTGGCCGGAAGCAATATCTTTGTCAAAGAAATAAAGGATACATCCACCGAAGCAAAATCCGGAATATCCTCTATATCCTGCGGCTGCATATATCGAAAATTCGTTTTTTCCATGCATACCACACGTTCATCATTTCTAAGCTTCCAATCCAGTTGTCCGTGTCCTACATCTATGGAGTAGACTTTTTTTGCTCCGTTTTGCAGCATACAGTCCGTAAATCCTCCGGTAGACGCTCCGATATCCATACAGATTTTATCCGAAACGGAAAGAGGAAACTGTTTTAAAGCTTTTTCAAGCTTCAGTCCGCCGCGGCTGACATAACGTAACGTATCACCCTTTATTTCAATTGTAATTTTTTCCGGATCAAAAGCAGTTCCGGCCTTATCCTCGCGTTGTCCGTTGACAAATACCTTGCCGGACATAATAATGACCTTCGCCTTTTCTCTGGAAGGCGCAAAACCACCGTTTACTAACAGTACATCCAGACGTTCTTTCATTCTGTCCTCTATTTTTCCATTTTTTGAATTATCTTATTTACAACACTCTCCGCATCAATACCGATTTCCTTACGAAGAATCTCAACATTGCCATGCTCTACATATTCATCCGGTACACAGACGGATAAAACGGAAAGATTAAATCCATTTTCATTTATATATGTGCGGACTTTTTCCCCAAAGCCTCCGCTTTCCACATTTTCTTCCATCGTCACAAGTAGCTTATGATTTTGGGAAAGCCTATCCAGCATTTGTGTATCAATCGGCTTTATAAAACGGCCATTTACAAGAGTCACATGATATCCTTTCTCCTTAAGGGCATTCCGCACCTCTGTCGCAGTTTTTACCATACTGCCGACGGCCAAAAGTGCAATTTCATCTTCTTCAAAAATCATTTCACTTTTACCATATTCAATCGGCTCACGAAATTCACTGAGACCGTCATACGCTTCTCCTCTCGGATAGCGTACAGCAATCGGTGCTCCGAATTTTACGGCATATTTCATCATATCGGAGAGCTCCCATTTATTTTTAGGTGCCATAATATGCATATTCGGAATGGATGACAAATAAGACAAATCAAAGATTCCCTGATGAGTTTCACCGTCGCTTCCTACAATACCAGCTCTGTCGACGGCAAAAACCACCGGCAGATTCTGAATACAGACATCGTGTAAAATCTGGTCATATGCCCTTTGTAAAAACGATGAATATACGGCAACAATCGGAATCATACCGCCTGCCGCGAGTCCTGCGGCAAATGTAACCGCATGCTGTTCTGCAATTCCCACATCAAAAAAACGGTCAGGATAAACATTCCGGAAACGCTTTAATCCCGTTCCATCCGGCATAGCGGCCGTTATAGCCACCACCTTTTCATTGCGCTGCCCCAATTTTACCATAATAGTAGAAAACACGTCTGTGTAATTTGCTTTTATTCTTTTGTTTTTCGGGACTCCTGTTGCTATATCAAACGGCTCCGCACCATGAAAACGAGCCGGATGACGCTCCGCAGGCTCATATCCCTTTCCCTTTTGTGTCAGAACATGAACAAGCACTGCGCTCTTACAGCGCTTTGCTTCTTTAAATACCTGAAGCATAGCAGGAATATCATGCCCGTCTACAGGACCGAGATAAGTTATGCCCATATCTTCAAAAAACATTCCCGGAATAACAAGCTGTTTAAAGCTGCTCTTCGTTTTTCTGATTACATCCACAATCGCACTGCCGTGCTTTTTCTTTAATAACGACTGATAAATTCCCTCTTTCAGATTCAGGTAGTTGTCTGCTGTACGGATACTGTTAAGATATTTACTGACTCCACCGACATTTTCTGAAATAGACATATTATTATCATTTAATACAATAATGAAATTCGTATCCATGCGGGCAGCGTTATTCATTGCTTCATACGCCATCCCTCCTGTTAAAGAGCCATCCCCGATTACGGATACAATTGTATTTTTTTCTCCCCTGATATCTCTGGCCTTTACTAAACCAAGTCCGGCGGAGATAGATGTAGAGCTGTGCCCCGTATCGAATGCATCACAGCAGCTTTCTTTCCGTTTCGGGAAGCCGCTCATACCGCCGAATTTGCGTAATGTTTCAAAGCCCTCACGTCTTCCGGTCAACAGCTTATGAGTATAGGATTGATGACCGACATCCCAGATAATTTTATCCTCCGGCAGATTTAAAAACAGGTGTAATGCCATTGTCAATTCTACTGCCCCCAGATTTGAACCCAGATGTCCGCCGTTTATACTAATCTTCTCAATCAGAAATTGTCTGATTTCGGCCGCAAGACTATCCCAATCCTCACGGCGTATATTTTTTATATCATTTTCTTTACATATTTGTTCCAGAAGCATTTGTATGCGTCCTCTTTTCTCATTTATTGCGATGTATCAGGTTTAAAATAAGCTCCTCTAAAAAAGCATGCTCATACGGCATCTCATTTAAAAGTGCGACAGCCCCTTTTGATAATCTGTCAACCTCTTTTCGTGCTTTATCAAGCCCCATTAATGAGACACAGGTAACCTTATCATTTTTTTCATCACTGCCGATTGGCTTACCCAATTCTTCAAATGTTCCCGTCACATCAAGAATATCATCCTGAATCTGGAATGCAATACCTATATTATATCCTATTTTTTCTATATCAGATATATATTTGTCTTCAGCACCGGCCAAAACAGCACCAATCATCATACTGCTCTGAATCAAGGCTGCCGTTTTGTTTTCATGTATATACAAAAGCAGTTCCTCAGTTATATCGGAGGAGTCCGAATTTTCTGCCAGAATATCCGCAGTCTGTCCGCCTATCATGCCATAAATACCGGCTTTCCTCGATAAAATTCCAAAAGCCGCTGCTACCCTGTCTGTATCATCCGTCATCGAAAAAGCCTTACATGCCGTTTCAAATGCGTAATTTAAAAGAGCATCCCCTGCAAGTACCGCCATACCCTCACCGTATACGGCATGCGTTGTCTTGCGTCCTCTGCGGTACTCATCATTATCCATGCATGGTAAATCATCATGCACCAGGGAATATGTATGAATCATTTCCTGTGCTGCCATGAAAGGCTCTATCACAATACCGCTTCCGCCGAACATATGGTACGTCTCCTCCATAAGCATCGGACGAAGTCTCTTACCTCCTGCCAGAATACTATAGTTCATTGCCTCCATAACCTTAGAGGCATACCCTTCCTCCTTCGGAAGATATTCTGCCAGCACCTCTTCAATATGCTCTGTTTTTGTTTTTCTTATTTTATCAAACATAGTTCCTCTCATTCTGCCGCATACATCAAGCCGCACTCTTTGTCATATTTTACCTATAAAAGCTCCTGTAATGTTCCGTTATCATTCAGCTCCATTACTTTTTTCTCAACCCGGTCTATTTTTTCATTGCAGGACTGAATCAGATGCATGCCTTTTTCATATACACGGAAGGATTCTTCCAGAGAAATATCCTCTGATTCCAATTGCTTTATATGCTCGTCCAGCATACCGAGCATTTCCTCCAAGGTTTTCTCCTCTCTTCTTTCTTCGTTTACTTCTTTTTTTGCTCCCATCCTTGCTTCCCCTTTTATTATTATTCCCTATCATTTCCTTTATTTCATAATATGGCTGTTTATCTTTTCTGCTCTTGCCTTAATCTTCCCATTTTTTACCGATATTGTAAGCAATTCTCCTATGGAAACCGCATTAATATCGTTTACCGTTTTTCCATTCTCATTTTCCACAAAAGAATAGCCCTGACTCAGCTTGTCCAGAGGAGATACCCCCTTTAACCTTTCAATGCGGATGGAAAGTATCCTGCGATATTCCTCCAAAATATGCTGCATTCCCGCCTGAAGCTGTTCTTCTGCACGCATCGTAGTAAAACGAAGAGTCTGAATTCTATTTTGGGGACTAAACTGTTTTATCCGCATTGCTTCGCGCGATACATACAGCCGGTATTTTTCAAGGCGCTGTCTGATTCTGTTTATCATATACTCGCGATAAGATAACAGGCGTTTTTCTAATAAATCCACATCCCATACAGCTAATTCCGCAGCCGCGGAAGGAGTCGGAGCACGCAAATCCGCCACATAATCAATGATTGTTGTATCTGTCTCATGCCCGACTGCAGAAATGACGGGTACAGAGCAATCAAAAACCGCCTGTGCCACTGCTTCTTCATTAAATGCCCACAAATCTTCAATAGAACCGCCGCCTCTGCCGACAATCATAACATCCACACCAAGCTGTTCCAATGCATGAATGCCGTTTACGATACTGGGAACAGCATACTCTCCCTGAACGATGGCCGGATATACAATAATCTGAACATACGGATTACGCCTTTTTGCAATATTAATAATATCCCTGACGGCCGCTCCCGTTTTGGCGGTCACAACACCAAGTGTATGAATGTATTGCGGAATCGGCTGTTTATATTCCTCCGCAAATAATCCTCTTTCTTCCAATTCCTGTTTTAAGGCTTCATATCTCTCATATAGCTGTCCGATTCCATCCAGCACAATCTTCTTTGCATACAACTGATATCTGCCGTCTCTCTCATATACATCAATATTACCCGATACGACAACCTGCATTCCTTCTTTTAAAGGAAAAGATAAGCCTCCGCGATTTCCTGCAAACATCACACAGGAAATCACGCCAAGCTTATCCTTTAATGTAAAATATATATGCCCGAAAGAATGATATTTGCAGTTGCTTACCTCACCCTTAACCGAAATGGAGCGTAACATATAATCTTGGGAAAACATGTTTTTTATATATGTATTTACCTGTGAGACGGAATAAACATTCTGCATTCTTTTCCCCATACTGTCATTTTGATTTAATCTGCCGCTTACACAAATCTTGCCAGAACACCGTTAACAAAGCTATAGGACTCATCCTGTCCAAATTTTTTTGCAAGCTCCACCGCTTCATTGATTGCGACTGAGCCGGGAACAGTCTCGTCATATAATATTTCAAATACGGCCAGGCGGATAATCGTTAAATCCACCTTTGCCATACGCCCCGTTGTCCAGCCCTTTGCTCTTTCATTAATCTGCGCATCAATATCGCTTAGCTTGTCCATAATCCGGTCAAATTTTTCCTGTATGATAACCATATCCTGTTCTGAAATCTGATTATCCGCATCATCAAAGAAAAATCCGCACTGTTCCGGCATTTCTTCTATATCATTAAATTCCACACGAAATAACAGCTTAAATAGCTGTTCACGCAATACTCTTCTGCTCATCTGTCCTCTTATTCATCTGCGATAACATTTCACTATAGTCCGATTACGGTATATTATCGTCACGACACCTTATTTATTTTTATTCATATCTACACCGGCTATACGGACATTTACATCCGTCACATCCAATCCGGTCATATTTTCAATCGTAGATTTTACTTTTTCCTGAACTTTTCCACAAGTGGTCGGAATATTGTATCCGTAATGCATCATAAGTGACAAGGATACCTTTACTCTCTGTCCCAAAATTTCCACACGGACACCTTTTGCAAGATTCTTCACACCGACTCTGCTCATCAGTTCATTCGTAACATTACCTGCCATCGCAGACACGCCTTCCACCTCAGTAGCAGCAAGCCCTGCAATCACGGCAACTACCTCATCCGATATCTGAACTGTTCCTAATTCATCATTACCCGGTAATACATATGTGTTTCGTTTGGTTTCTTTTTCCATAAAAACCTCCTGTACTTTCTTGGTCACAGCCATTATACCATTCCCAAATTGCTTTGCCTAGTACCTACCTTCAAAAACAACGGATGTCATTCTTTGCAAGTCATCCATTGTTAGGAAAAACTACAGCCAGAAGGTAATACTGTTCTGCTGTTCGTTATCCGTATACGCAATTGTCCCGTCGGGAGCATCCACATATTGAAAAACCGTTTGATTTTTAATCAGCTCCGTCACCATATTTTCATATATGGCACCGTCGCTGCATTTAACTGTTATTGTTTCCCTATTTTCTTCTCTTGCAGTTTTAAACAATTCCGCAATTCTGTCCTCTTCATAAGAAGTAAAATACAGACCTTCTCTTACATAATAATTATCAGAAATTGCACTGCACTCCGGCATAGGAATTACCATATCCATAACATGTGTCTGTTCAATCTGTTCCGTAGTGACACAAAAATAATCATAGTTAATGGCGGCAGTCCGTGTCATCTGCGTCTGCACGTCATCTCCCAGCAGATAATATGCGTCTCCCCACGTTGCATCAATGTAATACCAGTTATCGTTTACCGAAACAAGGTTCCATGCATGTCCGTCACCCTGATGTACTTTACCAAGCACAAGAACAGCTTCTATCCCTGCGTTATTTAATAAATACTGCATCGCCTTTGCATATCCCTGACAGACACTTCTTCCTTTCAGAAAGACGGAGCAGATATTCTGATTATCTTCTGCCGAAATATCATATTCCGTTTGATAAATGATAGAATCATATATATATTTTACTTTCTGATACTCATCATCCGTATCGGGCATACCTGCAAGAATTTGGGATACTGCCAAATCAATCTGCTCCCTGCGGCTTTGTATCTCATCAACACTATATATATAATTTCCTGTAAATTCTACTTTCTCAACTTTTTCTTTAATCGCATATTCCGTATATTTGTATCCGTCTATATAAAATATTTCCGGATGGTCCAGCATCACACATTGAAAGGCCTTATCAATCAGCTTGGGATTGATGGTTGACAAAACCGTTTTCTGTTCAAAATTCAAAAGAGAATTCAGAATCTCAATATATATTTTCTGTTCCTCTGTCGACAATCTAAAAAAAGCAAAGTTGCTGTCATCTGCCATTTCAAGCGCTGCAGTTGTCTCTTCCTCTTCTGCCGGCTCTGTTTCCGCCTCTGCCACAGTATTCTGCTCTGTTGTCTTTATCTCTTCTTCATTTGAGGTAGCCTGCTCCATAAAAGAGTCGGAAGAATATTGCTTTATCAGGACAGTATCCGCATCCGCATTTTTTAAAAATACTATGCCTGCGGTGAAAATAAACATTCCAAACAGCGCAATCGCCTTTTTCATATGCTTGTCCTCCACGGCCGGTTTACTATTACTGTTTACCGAATTCAGAAAGCTCCAGTCCCTTATTTCGATCCAGAGTCATACCGACACTCCATGCGTTAATAAATAACAGCAGCGGATTGCCTTTCAAGTCCTTAACCTTTTTCATATCCGAAGTACCGACAATATGGTCTAAATCCGTGTCACTACTTGTAATCCAGCGAATATGTTCATAAGGAAGCGGCTCCAGACGAATTTCCACGTTATACTCATTTTCAAGACGGTATTTTAAAACATCGAACTGCAATACACCTACAACCCCTACTATTATCTCTTCCAGACCGGTATTATATTCCTGAAAAATCTGAATCGCACCTTCCTGTGCAATCTGATTAATACCTTTGACAAACTGCTTACGCTTCATCGTATCCATTTGTCTGACACGGGCAAAATGCTCCGGTGCAAATGTCGGAATTCCTTCATATTGAAATTGTGCTTTTGGCATACAAATCGTGTCACCGATGGAGAATATGCCGGGATCAAATACACCGATAATATCACCGGCATATGCTTCATCCAATATTTTACGTTCACTCGCCATAATCTGCTGAGGCTGGGAAAGACGCATAACTTTATTTCCCTGTACATGCTTTATTTCCATATTGGCATCAAATTTGCCGGAACAAATGCGCATAAATGCAATTCTGTCTCGATGTGCCTTATTCATATTTGCCTGAATTTTAAAAACAAATGCGGAAAAATCATTTTCCACCGGATCAATCATGCCGATATCTGCTTTTCGGGGCAGCGGTGTTGTTGCCATTTGTAAAAAATGCTGCAAAAAGAATTCAACACCAAAGTTGGTTAATGCAGAGCCAAAAAATACCGGTGTCAGTTTTCCTTTCCGAATTGATGCAATGTCAAACTCTGCACTCGCACCGTCTAACAGCTCTATTTCATCCTTTAAGATACTCAGATTATCTTCTCCGACATGAGAAATCAATCCTGCTTCATCCTCAAAGGAAATCGTCTCCGCCACACCTTCTTTTGTTCCTTTTTCCGTATCGGAATAGGTAATAATGCAGTTCTTCTGTCTATCATATACCCCTTTAAAATTTTTCCCGCATCCAATCGGCCAATTTACGGGGCAGGTTGCAATACCAAGCTCTTTTTCTATTTCGTCCAACAGTTCAAATGTATCGTTCGCTTCGCGGTCCATCTTATTAATAAAGGTAAAAATAGGAATCCCTCTCATGCCGCAGACCTTAAACAGCTTCCGTGTCTGAGCCTCAACACCCTTTGATGCATCAATTACCATTACCGCAGAGTCGGCCGCCATTAAGGTACGATAGGTATCCTCCGAGAAATCCTGATGCCCCGGTGTATCCAGAATATTAATGCAGTATCCGTCATACTCAAACTGCAATACGGAAGAAGTAACGGAAATACCTCTTTCTTTTTCTATTTCCATCCAATCAGAAACCGCATGTCTGGCAGTCGCTTTTCCTTTTACACTTCCCGCCAGATTAATCGCACCACCATATAACAGAAATTTTTCCGTCAATGTCGTTTTACCGGCATCCGGATGCGAAATAATAGCGAACGTTCTTCTCTTATTAATCTCTTGTGCATACTGACCCACGTTTGTGTCCTCCAAAACTCATCTATAAACTCACTAATTGAACAGTATATCATAAAATCACTACTCTGTCATGGGACTAATAATAATATTCTCAGGTAAAATACCGGTTTTACGCACTACAATATCTTCTATCTGAGCCAGCTTCACATCATCAAGTGTATCCGTACATACAACAACATCCACCATATCTCCGTTTATACTGACAACCGCACCGTCAAATCCCTTTGCTTCTAACAGAATTTCAGCAGCCATTTCCTTCTCGGCTATCTCCGTCAACTGCATCATACCATTTACAGCGTCCTGTTTTTGGGACTCTGATAAAGATGTGCTGTTTATAATCTCTAATAATGTTTCTTTATTTTTAGCACGTGTCTGTTCTTTAATCAGCTTCACTCCTGCTAATGAAGAGACTGCCTGTGTACTGGTGTATACAGCTTCTCCCGGAATGGAGTCCTGAAGCGGATTTTCACCTTCAAGTATATCCTCATCCTCCAAAGCCGCCGAAGCCGTATCAACCGAAACATTGGAAATCGTATCCGTTAATGTCAATGTATCCTCCAGATAATTATCTGATTCTTCCGCATCGGAATCCAGACTGATAATATCGGATGCAATATCCTCCTCCGACAAATCCAGCAGTGCCGTCATATCTTCATTATCCGTTTCCTTCACACTTGCAGTTTCCAGTTCATTTTCCATTTGATTTCCCGCAAAGTTCAGGTATCCTGCAATAGCAATCATAAGTGCCAAAGCTGTAATCATGATTTGATTTCGTTTCAATGTTATCCACTCCTGCCCATATATTATTTCATTTTAACTACTTTTATCTTATGTGCTTCCACATGAAATAATGCCTCTAATACATCGGAAATATTTTTTTGTATCACTGCATTTCCACCACCCTGTGCCACAACCGTAATCCCCTGAATTTCCGGCTCCATCTGTTTTATTACATAAGGGACTTTATTTCCTTCACTGTCAGTTTTATAGATTGTTTCATAATCAAAGCTGCTTTCATTTGTACTTCTGGTTCCTCCGTTTCCGTCTGCTTCCGTTACGGTACTGCGTGAAACAGGCTCATCCTTTTCCACAATCAATTCTTTTGACGTAACAAGTGTTACCATGGCACGCACCTCTCCTACACCATCCATACAGGAAAGCAGATCTTCTATTCTTTCCTCCATCTGCAGACAATATTCCAAATTTTCATCTATCTGCATTTCCTGCAGGGGCAGGGCATCCGAGCCGGCCTGTTCCTTATCCTTTTCTTCTGCCTTTTTTTCTTTTTTTGAATTCGTATCGATCGGTATGGCAATTACAAGTAAAAGAATACCTGCCAACGCAAATACAATCATATTTTCCTTTTTAAAAAATTTTTCCTTCATTCCTCATCTCCTATTTTAATATTTCCAATTCTTATAGTATCTATTTTTATTATATCCTCATTTAATTTATATTCCTTTTCTTCATCTACAACAGGATAGTTTTTAATATATTGACTAACAGACTGTTCATAATGATCAAAAATATCTTCGACCTTCCTATCCCAATCCACTTCTACAGCTCCAAACAAAAAAACTGCTATGCGGAATATAATAATTAATCCGACAAAAGGCTTAATATACCGTTTATATGTTTTTGATGGTGAAAAAGACAATATTGTTTCACACACTACCATAAAGATGGCAATCTGCTTTATCCAATCCACTAATTCCTGAAGCACTACAAATACCCCCTGTTTGTGGAAAATGACACAAGTAGAATCAGAATCATAAAAAACAGGACAGCAGTAATCATTGTCTGTAAAAGCAGCAGAAGACCATCTCCGAAGGAATTCGTACAATTTATAATCCTCTTATCTGCTGAGAGTCCCATAATTCCGGCACAGCCCTTCATTGCAAACATAAAAAAGAAGACCTTTAAAACAGGAATCATACAGACAAATAAAAGCAGCACCATAAACAGAACACCCATTGTGTTTTTTAATAAAACACTCATTCCCAGCACAATCTGCACAGAGCCGTCTGCCAATTCTCCGATTCCCGGTATTGCCTCAACTGTTTTTTTTAATGCGTTTAATTTTGCCGTATCAATAACAGGTGTTATCATCGATTGAAATATTCCGCTTCCTACTGCTAATGTTAATAGTACCTTTAAAAAGGTTTGTATACTTTTTTTAACAAGACGCAAAAACAGGGTCAGACGTTCTTCTTCCCATATACCGTTCATAATACAAAGCAACATATAACAGCTTGTTAAAGGAAGAATAAATGCAATCAGAATCTGTTCCACAAAATAAATTCCAATCATGAACACCTGGTAAAATCCGACTGATGAAGCACTTCCTCCTGTTGCTCCCACCACAAGGAAATAGGCTGGAAGAAAAACCTGCAGAAATGCCACCCCGCTTTCCAGTCCGTTTCTGGCAACCGTAAACACCTCTTCATTTACTTTAAGCAGAAATATAATCAGGATTAAATATGTAAATTGAAATCCAAATTCACCTATCTGCTGGTTTGGAAAAATACTGCTGAAATTCATAAAAACAGTAGAAATAATTCCAATTAACAACAGAGTAATACATACATACTTTACAGCGTCTATTTCCGAAAGAACCATACACAAAATATTCTTTCCCTGCTCGATAAAGGATTCCGCTCCGTTTCCGTTTATTACCTCCATAAACAGTTCACGGAATGACACATCCCATGTTGGAAACAATGCCTCAAATTTATTTTCTATTTCACTTAAATCAAACTGTTGGTATAAAGAATCATAATCCATTTTTTACTCCGTGCAGATAAAAAATCAGACTGCAAACTCCTGTATTGTTTCAATCAATGTCATTAAAATAGGAAGCCCTGCTAATAGAATCGTAATTTTACCAAATATTTCAATCTGTGAACCTATTGCGTGATATCCTGCATCCTTGCATATACTACTGCAAAACTCACTCAGATATGTAATACCAATCATTTTAAAAAGCAGACCGTAATACTGATTATCTGCTCCGAAATATGAGGATAAAGAGCTAATCTGTTCTTTTGCCGATGAAAATAATCCCAAAACACAGAGCAAAATCAACGTTGCAATACACAGAGAGAGAAATATACTGTATTCCGGTTTTTGCGTTTTTAAAAACATTGCCATTATAATACCTATCAATGCAAGTACCATGATTCGGAATATCATATATGCCGTCCTTTCATTTTTCTTCTTATGGATTAAAATTTTTTAAAGCAGAAATAAATCCTGTACCGTCATAAACAACTCATAAATGCTCGGAATAATCCACATTAACACCAAGATAAGCCCCGCCAGACTAACTAAGAAGGCCTGCTCTTCCCTTCCGCTATATTTTAAAATCTGATTTAATATTGTAACCAGAATCCCCACTGCCGCTATCTTGAAAATCAATCCAACGCTCATGCCAATCCCCGTTCTTTAAACTAATAGTATTGAAATCATAATACCGCCGATAAAACTGACTGCTATAACCGGTTTTTGTTTTTCCTGTATCTCTTTCTCCATTATTTCTTTCTCACGATATAAATCCTCTGCGAAAACAGCAAATAGA
>JAEDCQ010000027.1 GCA_016294075.1 Lachnospiraceae bacterium
CTCTTGCAGCTCGGCAAGCTCCGCTTTCAGCGCATAGTATTCTTCTGAATACTTACGATTGAGTTTTCTCTTGGTTGAGCCTATCGACGCAAGCAGCTGTTGAAGACCAGCCATCGAAAGATAAGATGCTTCAACCGGAATGATTACAGAATCCGCAGTTGTCAGCACATTGATCGTTACCAGATTGAGGCTGGGTGAACAATCAATCAAAATATAATCATATTCATCCCTAACGCTTGATACGAAAGCATCCAGCAGATGCTCTCTGCTGAGAGCATTCATTATCATGTAGTCCATACCGGCAAGCTTTATATTGCACGGCATGAGATCCACGCCTTCATCGTTATGGAGAATATACTCCGCAGGATCTATCGGATCCTCATTTATCTCACGCTCTATGAAAGAAGCAAGAGTGTTCTCCAGTTCATCCGCATTATCTATACCGAGACTGGATGTTAAATTTCCCTGGGGATCAGCATCAATGACCAATACCTTTTTGTCATTCATGGCAAGACCAACGCTCAAATTGCTTGCCAACGCTGTCTTCCCGACTCCCCCTTTTTGATTAGCTACTGCGATTACTTTAGCCATAACCGTTCCTCCTGTTCTTTTTTATCTGTTGCCCTGCCTTTTGCGGGCTTCTATTTTTGTTCTTTTGTCCACATCCGAAAACACTCGGAAGATCTTGTTGGTTCCCTTATTCTTTAAGGGCTTGGATTGGCTTGTGACTTGGTACACCTTGTCTTTTTCCATGTGTTCCAAATAATCTTTCAGCTCGTAGGTCGGTCCCGAAACTCTTACTTTTAACATACTCGTTCATTCCTCCTCTGATTGGGTATAATCTCTGTCTCATTTCGGGAACGGTTATTCTCATAATCGCTCTGCCTGCACCTATCGCTGTACTTGTTTTCATGGCATTTCCTCCTTGCTAATAGTTTTTGACCATAACAAAAAGGACACTCTCAAAAGATTTCTCTTTTAGAAAGTGTCCTTAATTTTGCAAATATTTGATTGACTACCCAAGAAGTAAATGCATTATCATGTACTGTCCTGCATCTACCATTGGAACTATTGTGGTACTTTTGTGGTACCTAAGCTCCTTTTACCACTCGAAACCCTTGATTTTACTGGGGTTTACTTGCCTGTTGACTTCAGCGTCGGGAACAGCAATACATCCCTAATTGCCGGCTGGTTTGTGAGTAACATAACGAGACGGTCAATGCCGTAACCAATACCGCCTGTAGGAGGCATACCGATTTCCAATGCATTCATGAAGTCTTCATCGGTTGTGTTGGCTTCTTCATCGCCTGCTGCCAGCGCAGCTTCCTGTGCTTTGAAACGCTCTCTCTGGTCAATCGGGTCGTTTAATTCGGAATACGCGTTGCACATCTCACGAGCCGTAATAAACAATTCAAAACGCTCTACAAGTTCAGGCTTGTCCGGTTTTCTCTTGGTAAGCGGAGAAATTTCTACCGGATGGTCCATGATAAATGTCGGCTGAATCAGATGTTCTTCAACAAATTCTTCAAAGAACAGATTGATAATGTCACCGCGCGTATGACGCTCTTCATAGTGAACTTCTTTCTCATCCGCAATCTTCTTTGCTTCTTCCGTTGTCTTGATTTCGTCAAAGTCAATTCCCGTATATTTCTTAACGGCATCAATCATTGTCAGTCTTTCAAACGGTTTGCCAAGGTCAATCATAACATCGCCGTAAGGAATAAGAGTGGTTCCGCATACTTCCTGTGCCACATGACGGAACATGTTCTCGGTCAAATCCATCATTCCGTAATAGTCGGTATATGCCTGATATAATTCCATTAACGTAAATTCCGGATTGTGTCTCGTATCAAGACCTTCGTTACGGAATACACGTCCGATTTCATAAACACGTTCCATTCCGCCCACGATTAATCTCTTTAAGTAAAGCTCCAGAGAAATACGAAGCTTAACGTCTTCGTCCAATGCATTGTAATGTGTTTCAAACGGTCTTGCTGCCGCACCGCCCGCATTGGATACCAGCATCGGTGTTTCCACCTCTAAAAATCCCTGTCCATCCAGATAACGGCGAATAGAGCTGATAATCCGGGAACGTTTTACGAAGGTATCCTTTACCTCCTGGCTCATAATTAAATCAACATAACGCTGACGATAACGCATGTCTGTATTCGTAAGTCCATGATATTTTTCAGGAAGAACCTGTAAACTCTTAGATAAAAGGGTAACCTGTGATGCATGAACAGAAATCTCGCCGGTCTTTGTCTTAAACACCTCACCTGTGATTCCAAGGATATCACCCACATCATATTTCTTAAAATCTGCATACGATTCTTCACCGATACTGTCACGGGCTACATAGGACTGAATATTTCCCTGTAAATCCTGAATATTACAGAAGGATGCCTTACCCATAACACGCTTAAACATCATACGACCTGCAATTGTTACGGTTTTTCCTTCCAAAGCATCGTAATTTTCTTTAATTTCTGTGCTGTGATTTGTCACATCATATTTTGTAATGACAAAAGGGTCTTTTCCGGCTTCCTGCAATGCTGCAAGCTTCTCTCTTCTTGCCTTCAGAATCTGGTTTAAATCCTGAGTGGTAGCCTGATTGTTCTTTACTTCTTCTCCCATTTTATTCTCTCCTGTGCTATTCGTGACGTATTAGTTTGAACGCTGAATCTCTAAAACCTTATACTGGAATACACCTGCCTGTGTTTCAACAGATACGGTATCCCCAACCTTTGCACCGATTAATGCCTTTCCTACCGGTGATTCATTGGAAATCTTTCCTTTTAAACTGTTTGCTTCGGTAGAACCAACGATTTTATAGTCACATTCCTCATTATATTCAACATCCAATACTTTTACGCGGCATCCGATGTTAATGCTTTCCAAGTCAACCTCTTCTTCCACAATAACTTCCGCGTTTTTGAGGATTTTTTCCAATTCTTCAATTCTTGCTTCAATATCACGCTGCTCATCCTTTGCTGCATCATATTCCGCATTTTCGGATAAATCTCCCTGCTCTCTTGCTTCCTTAATTTTCTGGGCAACTTCCTGTCTCTTAACAACCTTTAAATCATGGAGCTCTTCCTCATATTTTTTTAACCCCTCATAGGTCAGAATATTTTTCTTTTCTTCCATTTTTTAATACCCTCTCTTTTTTCCATCCGTTTTTTATGTTCACCTAATACATATGAAATCCCCTGTATTTGGAACAATCCCTCATTAACTAGGGAATTATACCGATTTTTTACAATATTGTCAAGAAAATTGGGCAGGCTTACACACTCTGTTTCCATTCTCTTTGACAAAACCATTTTTCGATAGCTTTCCGTCTCACTCAAATCAATCAACAGGCTGCCTTTTGAAAACCGATAAAAGGAGGAATCGTTTCCGTTTTCTATAAAAACAAGTACCTTTTTATCCCCGCAGACATGTCTTTGATAACGGGAAAAATCACGATAATCCGTAAAGACCATTCCGGGAAGTCCTGTTTCTTCTTCAATGATTTCCAAGCTTTCTGCATACCTTTCAGGAAAGTCTGTCAGTATGGCAAGATCATTCATATCCTCCGCAAACTCCGGAAGAATATCAGGCAGTACTTCACCAATCGGGTCTATTACAAGAAGAATTTCAAAGGAATGCTTCTTTGCACATTTTTCTTTCATTACCTCAAGTAAAAAGGAGCGAAAGATTTCTTTACGATAATTCTTATCTAAAAAAACTCTGTAATCGGAATCATACTGCTCTCTAATCTGCAGTCGGATGTCTAAATCCTTGTCCGAAAAAACATCCGAGAACACAGCATATGCCACACGACTCTTTTTTGTAAATAACCACCATTTCCTTTTTGGAAAATCAAAATGAATATAATCTGCCGTACAAATATAAAGTATTTTGTCCATACCCCATATTTATGCATTCATTTTAGCTTATATTACTTCTTTTCCTACATTCTTCCAGACGTCCAAGCGGCAGCTCATCCCGGGAAGCTGCACATAACAGCGGTTCTGTCTCATGAGCGGCATTATAATACCACATAGCAGCTTCCTGATAATCTTCTTTTGTAAAATAATATTCGCCAATCTCGTAACACATTTCACTGCATCCGTTTAATGCCGTTACCTTCAGTGCATATTTCATAAAGGCGGCATCCTCCCCTGTCAGACGGTAATATTTTGCGAGGACACTGCATGCCTGCTTTAATATATCCTCTTCTTTGGCTTCTTCCGCAGTTTTAATAAAAAAGTGCTCCGCCCGTTTATAATCTTCCGTTTTTCCGGTGATATATAATTCCTTAGCATATATATCCGTCAGACGTTTGGAAAGCACTTCTCCTTTTTCTACCATATCTGCAAAAACAGCCAAATCCCTGCTTCCATGTCCCGAAGAAGGTTTATGAACAATCTCAATATCACTGTCATATACGACAGGCTCCAATGCTACTGCCTCATGAATTTTTTCCTGCCAGATAAAATGGCGGATACGCTTATAAAGCTTCGGACGATATTCTTTATCAAAGCTGTATATGGTGTTATTCTCCAGCTGATTGCAATAATACATCTGTACAATTTCCACTTCGGGAAGAAGCGCCTTCTTCAAAAGCAGGAATTTTTTTCTGTTTTCTTCGTCTATACGCTCATCCGCATCCGCACTGTAAATATAGTCCATTTCCGCTTTGGAAAAAGCAAAATTACGTGCATCAGAAAAGCTTCCCGTCCATACAAAATCATATACCTTATCCGTATATTCTGCCGCAATTGCTTTTGTATTATCCTCTGAGCCCGTATCGACAATCACGATTTCATCTGCGATTTCCTTAAGGCAGTCCAGACATGCCGCAAGATTTTTTTCTTCATTTTTTACAATCATACAAACACTAATTGTCATTTTAATATACTCTCCGTAATTTTCAGAATATCTTCCATGGTTTCCATCTCATTTATTTTTGCACGCAGCTTATTGGAATTCGGATACCCTGCACTGTACCAGGAAATATGCTTACGCATTTCGCGCACTGCCGTATACTCCCCTTTGTATTGAATCTGAAGCTGTGCCTGTTTCAGAATCGCTTCCTTCACTTCTTCCCGTGTTGCCTTTTCACATCTTTCCCCTGTTTTTTCAAAATGTACAAGCTCACGGAACAAAAACGGATTACCGCGTACCGCACGTCCGATCATCACGCCGTCACAGCCTGTCTGTACAAGCATTCTCTGTGCACTTTCAACATCTGTCACATCACCGTTTCCGATAACGGGAATACGGATTGCATCCTTTACCTTTGCAATGATTTCCCAATCGGCATCTCCCGAATAATACTGTTCCCTTGTTCTACCATGTACCGCTACCGCTGCTGCCCCGCAGCCCTCTGCAATTTTAGCTATTTCCACTGCATTTATATGCTCTGAGTCGAATCCGCTGCGGATTTTTACGGTAACCGGCTTTTGAACGGCTTTTACAAGAGCAGTTACAATTTCTGCCACTAATTTGGGATTCTTCATAAGGGCTGAGCCCTCGTGATTATTTACAACCTTCGGGACAGGGCATCCCATATTCACATCCAGAATGGAAAACGGACGCTCCTCTATCTTTTTTGCCATTTCTCCCATTATGACAGGGTCTGAGCCGAATAACTGCAAGGATACCGGTCCTTCATCGGGATGAATCTCCATCAGTGAATCGGTATTCTTATTTTTATAATAAATTGCTTTGGCACTGACCATTTCCATGCAGACCATTCCGGCTCCCTGTTCCTTACATAATAAACGAAAAGGCAGGTCTGATACGCCTGCCATGGGAGCCAATATATATCGATTTTCCAACTCTACATTTCCGATTTTCAGTTTCTTCATGATGCCTCCGTTTCCGAAAGGTGTAAGTTGCCTACATACTCAATCCTCCGCAAGCAAATCGCTTACGTCTTCGTGTAAAAACAGCACACGGTAATACAATGATAACGATTGTAATAATTCCTGTTTGGTATCACGAATTTTGCGCACTAAAAGTCCGCTGCCTATCTCATCATACAGATAGTCCTCAGGGGCCGCATCCGTTTCCATCTCCAGCGTTCCGTCTTCTTCAAAACAAATCGTAAAAATACCGCCTACTTCTTCGGTAAAAAGCACACAGATAATATGGAGCTCTTCCTTAATCGACTCCGGAATCTTATCAAATGCTTTATTAAAATAATATTTTTTTTCATATGCGTTTGCACCGCACAATACTACTTTTTCCTGTTTCATAATTTTTAACCTTTATTATACATATCCGTACAAACCGCGTACCGATACTTCACCTGCATATACTGCTTCCGTTTTTTTATCGGAGCGTTCTACAAGAAGCTCTCCTTTTTCATTAATACCTTTGGAAATCCCCGTAAATTCGCCCTGCGGGTCCAAGACCTTTACCTCTCTGTTCAGGCTGACCAGCCAGCCGTTGTATGTTTCCTTAAGTCGTGTCATATCACAGGAAACTAAAAAGCACGCATAATACTCTTCAAAGGCTCTTGTGATTTCCCCAAGCAGTTCTTCTTTATCAAGCTGTTTTCCTGTTTCCAGATAAAGGGAGGTGGCACTCTGTGATAATTCTTCCGGTATCATAGTCTGATTCACATTAACACCGGTTCCGACTATTACATGGTCAATACGGTCGGCAGACATATCCATCTCCGTAAGTATTCCGCAGACTTTTTTGCCGTTTACTACAACATCATTCGGCCATTTTATTCTGGCATCCAGACCGCAGATATCACGTATGGCTTTTGTCACTGCCATTGCCATGGTAAGAGTAATCTGTGGTGCACTATCAGGCGATATATCCGGTTTTAACAGCACGGAAAACATTAATGCAGTGCCTGCTTCTGTTTTCCAGCTTCTTCCCCGTCTGCCTTTGCCTGCCGTCTGCAAATCAGCAGACACGAGAGTTCCTTCCGGGCTTCCCTGTCCTGCGAGATTACGCACATCCGTATTGGTCGAGCCGGTTTCCTTTTTGTGGTAACGCTCTATTCCTATCCATTTTGTCCCTAAACCGTTCATCCTACCAGCCTCATTTACACAATTTGGTGTGTTTTCCCTGATTTTATTGCTTTTTATTCAAATTTTGCACCTAATGTTGCGGCAATTACCGCTTTAATCGTATGCATACGGTTCTCTGCTTCATCAAAAACAATCGATGCTTCGGATTCAAATACTTCATCGGTCACTTCCAATTCATCAAAACCGAACTGTGCACCCTTTTCTGCACCTATTTTTGTCTTAAGGTCATGGAATGCAGGCAGGCAATGCATAAACACTGCATGCTCTCCGGCGCGCTCCATGACAGCCGCATCCACCTTGTAAGGTGTCAAATCTCGGATTCTCTCTTCCCACGCTTCATCCGGTTCACCCATGGATACCCAGACATCCGTATATACGACATCCTGGTTCTTTGTACCTTCCACCGGATCTTCTGTTAATGTGATGGTTCCGCCGTTTTCCTTTGCAATTTCTTCACACTGTGCAATAAGTGCAGGGTCCGGGAAGTATTTTTTGTTAGAGCAGAGTGTCAGATGCATTCCCATCTTTGCACAGGTAACCATCCATGAATTTGCCATATTGTAACGTGCATCTCCCATGTATACAATACGGATTCCTTTTATTTTTCCGAAATGCTCACGGATTGTTAAAAGGTCCGCCAGCATCTGTGTCGGGTGAAATTCATTTGTCAGACCGTTCCATACCGGAACCTTGGCATACTCTGCCAATTCTTCCACGATAGTCTGCTCAAAGCCGCGGTATTCAATTCCCTCGTACATCCTTCCAAGCACTCTTGCCGTGTCTGCCGTACTTTCCTTTTTCCCGATTTGTGAAGCTGCCGGCTCTAAATATGTAGTTCCCATACCAAGGTCATGTGCAGCTACTTCAAAAGAGCAGCGTGTCCTTGTGCTGGTCTTTTCAAAGATGAGAGCGATATTTTTTCCGCGCAGCACATCCATCCGTTCACCTTTTTTCTTCTTCTCTTTTAACATTGCTGCCAAATCAACCAAATATAAAATTTCTTCCGGAGTATAGTCCAGAAGCTTTAAAAAATTACGTCCTTCTAAATTCATTTCACTTTCCTCCCTTATATGAAACAACGAGGACCACGTTTCGCGAGTCATCCTTATGTAATAAAGCCCTACACCTGATTATACGGTGTAGGGCTTTTGTTTGCAAGTTTCTTATTTAGTCATAACCTCTTTTACGGAAGTTGCCAAAGCTGCCATTCCCTGAATATCGGAAGGAATGATAATCTTGTTTGCAGCACCGTCCGCTGCTGCCTTAAATGCTTCCAGGCTCTGTAAACGAATAACCGCTTCATCCGCACCGGCTTCTTTTACCATACGGATACCGGATGCCTCTGCATCCTTCAATAAACGAATACCTTCTGCTTCCGCCTGCTTAATCGTACGGATTGCTTCTGCACGACCTTCTGCTTCCTTGATACTCTTTTCCTTTTCTGCTTCCGCACGAAGGATTGCAGACTGCTTCTCAGCTTCTGCTTCAAGGATTGCGGCTTCCTTTTTACCTTCTGCAACTGTTACGCTTGCTTTCTTTTCACCCTCTGCACGTGTAACCGCTTCACGACGTTCACGCTCTGCCTTCATCTGTCTCTCCATCGCATTCTGGATTTCAGCAGGAGGAATGATGTTCTTTAATTCAACACGGTTTACCTTGATACCCCATGGGTCTGTTGCCACGTCCAAAGAAGCGCGCATCTTGGTATTGATTGTCTCACGTGATGTCAGCGTCTGGTCTAATTCCAAATCACCGATGATATTACGAAGCGTGGTTGCTGTCAGGTTTTCGATTGCCATAATCGGATTTTCAACACCGTATGCATACAGCTTCGGATCTGTAATCTGATAAAATACTACGGTATCAATACGCATGGTAACATTATCCTTTGTAATAACCGGCTGTGGTGCAAAATCCACTACCTGTTCCTTTAAGATTACTTTTCTTGCTACCTTATCCACAAACGGAAGCTTAAAATGAAGACCTACAGACCATGTGCTCTGATAAGCTCCGAGACGTTCCACAACATATGCATGTGCCTGCGGCACGATTTTGATGCAGGATAATACAATCCAGATAATTAACACTAAAATAATAATTGCTGCTATTGCTCCACCCATTTTACAATTCCTCTTTTCTTTCTTCTACTATCAGCTTTACTCCGCTGATTGCAACGACTGTTACCACCTTACCTTCCTCGATGGTAATATCATCGGATATCGACCTTGCGCTCCATTCCATGCCGGCAACCGTTACCTGACCGGACGCTTTGATATTGTCGATTGCACCGGTAACAATGGCTTTTTTACCGACAATGCTCTCTGCATTTGTCTTTACTCTATCCTTGTTGAAATACCGCACCGCAATTGGTCTTGTAAAAATAATCAGCACGAAGGATACCACTATAAATGTGGCAATCTGGATATAAGACGGAAGTCGAAGAGCTGCTGTAATTGCTGCAACAAGTGCTCCTCCCGCAAACCAGATTGTCGTAAGTCCCATCGTCAAGACTTCAATCACGACAAACAGCACCAAAAGGATAACCCATACTAAAATCCAATTCATTTTGTCACCCCTTTTCAATTGGTATTATCATACAACATTTTTGATTTATACACAATAAGTCCATTTATTATTTTATATAAAAATAAGAGAATGACGCATTGATATGATCCTCCTAAAGTAAACAAGGTAAATAACCAAATCTACTTTAGGAGGA
>JAEDCQ010000015.1 GCA_016294075.1 Lachnospiraceae bacterium
CAAAAGAAACGTCCCCCAAGCAAAGGAGAATATACAAAATGAAACTAGGAATCGTCGGTTTGCCCAACGTAGGTAAAAGTACATTATTCAATTCATTAACAAAAGCGGGAGCGGAATCAGCAAACTATCCGTTTTGCACGATTGACCCGAATGTGGGAATCGTAGCGGTGCCGGATTTTCGCTTGAAGCTTTTGGGAGATATGTATCAGTCTAAGAAGGTAACACCGGCGGTAATTGAATTTGTGGATATTGCAGGGCTTGTAAAGGGTGCTTCAAAAGGTGAGGGATTAGGTAATCAGTTTTTAAGCAACATTCGTGAAGTAGATGCCATTGTGCATGTTGTAAGATGTTTTGAGGATCCTAATGTAATCCATGTGGACGGTTCTGTGAATCCACTTCGTGATATTGAAACCATTAATTTAGAATTAATCTTTTCTGATGTTGAAATCTTAGAGCGTCGTCTGGCCAAAGGACAGAGAGCAGCTAATAATGATAAGAAAATTGCAAAAGAGATGGATATGGTAAGACGTCTGATTGCATATCTGGAAGAAGGTAAG
Source organism: Lachnospiraceae bacterium (assembly GCA_016294075.1). Lineage (GTDB taxonomy): Bacteria > Bacillota > Clostridia > Lachnospirales > Lachnospiraceae > RGIG8767. The sequence goes on from JAEDCQ010000015.1 coordinate 558, forward strand.
CTTGCAAAGGGATTTGAAACTATGGATGAAGATGAAGAAGGCTGGTTTGCTTCTTATAACTTATTAACGGCAAAGCCTGTAATTTTTGCCGCTAATGTTTCAGAAGATGATCTGGCAAATGATGGTGCAGATAATGCAAATGTTAAAGCAGTACGTGAGTTCGCTTCTCAAAATGACAGTGAGGTTTTTGTAATCTGTGCACAGATAGAACAGGAAATTGCAGAATTGGATGATGATGAAAAAGCAATGTTCTTAGAGGATTTGGGATTAAAAGAATCCGGTTTGGATAAGCTGATTGCAACGAGCTATCGCCTCCTCGGATTAATGAGCTTTTTAACCGCAGGAGAGGATGAGACACGTGCATGGACAATTAAGATAGGAACAAAGGCACCTCAGGCAGCAGGCAAGATTCACACGGACTTTGAAAGGGGATTTATTAAGGCAGAGGTTGTGAATTATAAGGATTTATTGGAGCAGGGTTCTTTATCGGCAGCAAGGGAAAAAGGTCTTGTCGGAATGGAAGGAAAAGATTATGTGGTAAAAGACGGAGATGTAATCTTATTCCGTTTCAATGTGTAAAGAGAAAGCAGTCTAAACTTTTGCTCAAAATGCAAAGAAACTATATTTTGTAGAAAAGAAAAAGATAAACACAACATATAGAAAGTGCACAAAAAACACACATTACAAATTATGGTAATGTGTGTTTTTTTATGATTTTTGCTTGCATAAATCTTAAAAATGTCTTAAAATTGTCATAAAAGTGGTGGAAAGTGGATTAAAGTGGTTCGAAGTGGTGGATTTGCTTTCCGTGACAGACCATTTTTGAGAGCAGGTGATTGTTATGTTTATGGGAGAATACAATCATACAATTGATCCTAAAGGCAGACTAATCATCCCTTCCAAATTTCGTGAATCCTTAGGAGACGAGTTTGTGGTAACAAAGGGGTTGGATGGCTGTCTGTTTGTGTTCGACAACAAGGAGTGGTCTGCTTTCGAAGAAAAATTAAAATCATTACCTATTACGAATAAAGATGCGAGAAAATTCGTGCGTTTCTTCCTGGCGGGAGCCGCCGGTGTGGAAGTGGACAAACAGGGAAGAATTCTGATTCCTTCCGTGCTGCGTGAATTTTCAGAGCTGCAAAAGGATGTTGTTCTAATCGGCGTAGGCAGCAGAGTGGAAATCTGGAGCAAGGAAAGATGGGACGGAACGGCTTCCTATGAAGATATGGATGAAATAGCAGAACATATGGAAGAGTTGGGACTTGGCATTTAAAGCAAAAAACGTCCTCTTAGGATACGATATAGGTCTGATGCATGGATAATGGGAGTAAACGTATATGGAATTTAAGCATAAATCGGTATTATTGGAAGAAACCATAGATGGATTAGACATTAAGCCGGACGGAATATATGTAGACGGAACGCTGGGAGGCGGCGGACATTCCTATGAAATCTGCAAACGTCTGTCAAAAGAAGGCAGGCTAATCGGTATTGACCAGGATGAGGATGCTATTTTGGCTGCATCTGAACGCCTTGCGGATTTTTCGGATCGTGTGACGATTGTCCGCAGTAATTACTGCAATATGGGACAGGTTCTTTCAGAACTAGGCATAGAGGCAGTGGATGGTATTGTATTGGACCTTGGTGTTTCTTCCTATCAGCTTGATACGAAAGACAGAGGCTTTTCCTATAAGTATGATACGGAGCTGGATATGCGGATGGACAGACGGCAGGCTTTGACTGCAAAGGATATCATTAACGGATATTCTGAAAAAGATTTGTTCCGTATATTCAGGGATTATGGAGAAGAGCAGTTTGCGCAGAATATTGCCAAGCATATTGTAAAGAAACGACAGGAAAAAGAGATTGCTACGACGTTTGAACTGAATGAAATTATAAAAGCAGCAATTCCTGCTAAGTTCAGAACAAACGGACATCCTTCCAAACGGGTGTTTCAGGCAATCCGTATAGAATGCAATAAAGAGCTGGATGTATTGCGCGATTCCATGGACATGATGATTTCACTTTTAAAACCGAAGGGACGGTTGTGTATCATTACATTTCATTCTTTGGAGGATCGCATTGTAAAATCCGCTTTTCGTAAAAACGAAAATCCGTGTACCTGTCCGCCGGAATTCCCGGTGTGTGTATGCGGCAGGGTATCGCTTGGAAAATCGGTGTTTCGCAAGCCGGTTTTACCGGGGGAAAAGGAGCTGGAGGAAAATTCCCGCTCTAAAAGCGCAAAATTAAGAGTATTTGAAAGAAGCGTTTAAAATTAGGCATTAAATTATAGAAGGAGCTATCCAATGAATACACGTCAGGGAAGACAAATGACAAATCGAAAAATTGGATATCAGAGACGTACTTACATAGAAGGAAATACCGTAAGAGTGGCAGATCCTGTCAGAGAATTGGAAAAGCCTTTAAAGCGACAGAATCATACAGTGCGAAGAAACAGAGATAAGGCATTGTATATGAATCTGCCGTATGTTCTGTTTCTTACGGCGGCACTGATTGTTACTGCTGTTATGTTAATCGGATATTTAAGAATCCAATCAAATCTGACAGTAAGTATTGAGCGTGTTGCAAAATTAGAAAGCCAGCTCAATGATATGCGTTTAAATAATGATGAACAGTTGGAAAGAATAAATACATCCATTAATATGGAAGAGATAAAAAGGATTGCCGTTGAAGAATTAGGTATGACTTATGCCAGAGAGGGGCAGGTTGTATCTGTTTCGGGAGAAGGCAGTGATTATGTGAGACAATTGGTTGATATGCCCAGGTAAGAGGTGATACGGTGATAAGAGAAAATAATCGCACCGGAAACGGGAGTGATTCTGCCATGCGGGGCGGAGGATACGGACAATTTACAGGTAGAATGCAAAAGAAGCTGGTAGTACTGTTTTTGATTGTACTACTGGCTTTCGTGGGTTTAAGTGCCCGATTGATTCATATTAACAATACAAAAGGAGAACAGTATAAACGTCAGATTTTAAGCCAGCAGTCATATGCAAGCACAACAATTCCGTATAAGCGTGGGGATATTCTGGACAGAAACGGTATAAAGCTTGCAGTCAGTGAGAAGGTTTATAATCTGGTCATAGATTGTAAGAATCTGTTGGAAAAGGAAGAGTATCTGGAACCGACTCTGGCAGCCTTAAAATCCTGTTTTCCTGAGTTCGATGAGAGCGTTGCAAGAAAGTACATAGCGGACAACCCAACTTCGCGTTATTATGTCACACTCAAAAAACTTACCTATGATGAAATCAGTCCGTTTATTAAAATGCGTAATGATACGGAAAATAACCCATATATTAAAGGAATCTGGTTTGAAGAGGAATATAAGCGCGTTTATCCGAATAATGAACTTGCTTCAGATGCAATCGGATTTACCGGATCGGATAATATGGCAACGTTTGGTCTGGAAGGATATTATAACGATGTTTTAAACGGAACAAACGGCAGGGAATACGGATATCTCAATGATGATGAGGCATTGGAGCGTACAACGATAGCTGCAACCGACGGCTACAATGTAGTATCGACAATTGATTCCAATATTCAGGCAATCGTGGAAAAGTATCTGTACCAATTTAATGAAGACAATAAAAATGCGGTAAGAACCGGTAACGGAGCCAGAAATGTCGGATGCATCATGATGGATGTAAACAGCGGTGAAATTCTTGCAATGGCAAGCTACCCGAACTTTAACCTGAATGATGTCCGTAATCCTAACAGTCTGATTGGAAGCAGATTGTATACCAAAGAAGGAAAAATGGATGAAGAAGGCACAATTATTACAGAGGAAAATATAAATGAAGTGTTAAAGGATGAGGATGTACTCTATCAGAATCTGTATAACCTTTGGAAAAATTATTGTATTCAGGATACCTATGAGCCGGGCTCTACGGCAAAGCCGTTTACGGTGGCGGCAGGCTTAGAATCCGGTAAAATGACGGGAGATGAATATTATACCTGTAACGGACAGCTTCATGTTGGAGATTATGATATCAAATGTCATAATTACAAATCGGGCGGTGACGGAACGCTTTCTGTTCAGCAATCGGTAGAACAGTCCTGCAACGTTGCATTGATGTTGATGGGACGCCAGATTGGAAAAACGACATTTTTGGAATACCAGGAAAGATTTAACTTCGGACTGAAGACGAACATTGATCTGGCAGGTGAAACCCGGACGGAAAATCTTGTTTTCAATGATAGAAATATGGGCGAAACGGAGCTTGCAACCTCAACCTTCGGGCAGGGCTATAATGTTAGTATGATACAGATGATTGCGGCATTCTCGTCTTTGGTCAATGGCGGTTATTATTATGAACCTCATATGGTAAGTAAAATTACTGCTTCAGACGGATCGGTAGTAAAAAACATTACACCAAGAATTGTTAAGCAGACCGTTTCGGCACAGACCAGCCAGAAGATTGTGGAATACTGTAACGGTGTAGTGATAAACGGTACAGGTAAAACAGCAAGACCTGCAGGCTATGCAATAGGCGGTAAAACAGGAACCGCAGAAACAATTCCGCGTGATAAAACAAATTATGTTGTTTCTTTTATGGGATACGCACCCGCATCCAATCCGCAGATAGCAATTTATGTTGTTGTGGACAGACCGAATACGACTTATCAGGATGATGCAAAATTTGCAACCAGAATTGTAAGGAATATATTAACGGAAGTACTTCCTTATATGAATATTTATATGACGGAAGAACTGTCGGAAAGTGAGAAGGAAGAGCTCGAGAAGTTGAATATTTCCATTAAAAAAGCAAATATTACGGAGGAGGAAGAAAGGCCGGATGAAGTCGATGAACCGGAGGTAAATGAAGACGGTACGATTGATGCAAACGGCGGAGACACCACCTCTTCGACACCTGTAAGTGAGGAAGAGATGCAGAGTGATAATGTGCAGACGGCTCCGCTTACGGGAGCACTGTTATCAGACACTCCTTCAACAGTGAGTGGGAATGAGTTTTCGGAAGATACACAGGAATAACAACACAAAACGGGGAATAGATTAAACTAATCCCCGTTTTGTGAGGCTTAGGATTGAGAAATAAAACAAGATATCGAAAAAAAATACTGACATTGGCAATCGGATGTACATGTATTTTAATATTGCTGATAGTCCGCTTATCGTATCTGATGATTTCAAAATCAGAATATTATACGGATAAAGCATTGCAGCTGCATCAAAGAGAGAGAAGCATAAAAGCACAAAGAGGGAAAATAATTGATGCAACAGGGGAAATATTGGCTGGGAATATTACAGTGTGTACGGTGTCTGTGATACATAATCAGATTAAGGATAAGGAAGCCGTTATAAAGCTTCTTAGTGATAAGCTGGAGTTGTCAGAGGAATTTGTCAGAAAAAGAGTAGAAAAAGTAACCTCAATTGAAAAGATAAAAAGCAATGTAGATAAAGCAGTCGGAGATGAAATACGAAGCGCGAATCTTGACGGAATTAAGATAGATGATGGTTATAAGCGTTATTATCCTTATGGGGAGCTTGCATCAAAGGTGCTTGGATTTACGGGTGGTGATAATCAGGGAATTATCGGATTGGAAGTCGTTTATGATGACATCCTTTTGGGAACAAACGGTACAATTCTGACATATACAGATGCCAGAGGTGTGGAGCTTGCTGAGTGGGGGGAAGAAAGAATTGAACCCATTCCCGGAGAAAATCTGTGTGTCAGTCTGGATAGGAATATTCAGTCGTATGCGACACAGCTTGCCTATCAGGCAATGAAAACAAAAGAAGCCGACAGTGTCAGTATTATTGTCATGAATCCTCAAAACGGAGAGGTCATGGCAATGGTCAATGTTCCGGAATTTGACTTGAATAATCCGTATCAGCTTAGAGAGAATGAGACCGAAAACGAAGAAACAGAAGCGGAGAATGAAGAGAGTATACAGACAAGTGCGACAGAAATGATGTCGGAAGAAGAAAAAATGAAACGGCTGAATAATATGTGGCGTAACGGCTGTATTAACGATACCTATGAACCGGGCTCGATTTTTAAGGTAATAACGGCAGCGGCCGGTTTGGAAGAGAAAGTAGTAGATGTGGAGTCTTCATTTTCGTGTCCCGGTTTTATTGTAGTGGAAGACAGAAGAATACGCTGCCATAAAACAATAGGCCATGGCAGTGAAAACTTTCTGCAGGGAACCATGAATTCCTGTAATCCGGTGTTTGTAACTGTCGGACTTCGTCTGGGAAGTGACAGATTTTATAATTATTTTGAAAAATTTGGTCTGCTTCAGAAAACAGGCATTGATTTGCCGGGAGAAGCAAATACCATTATGCATCAAAAAGAAAATATTGGTCTTGTCGAATTGGCGACTATTTCATTCGGACAGTCATTTCAGGTGACACCGATACAATTGATTACAACCGTATCGTCGTTAATCAACGGCGGGAAAAGAGTAGTGCCGCATATGGCGGTAAAAACAGTAGATGAAGACGGAAACACAAAACGGGTATTTACCTATAAGAATGATAAACAGATACTGTCGGAAGAAACAAGTGATGTTCTCCGTGGAATTCTTGAGGAGGTTGTGGCAAACGGAGGAGGCCGTAACGGAGCGGTAGAGGGCTTTCGAATCGGCGGAAAAACCGCAACGAGTGAAACACTTCCGCGCGGACACGGCAAATATATTTCCTCGTTTATCGGTTTTGCCCCTGCAGATAATCCACAGGTCATTGCAATTGCCATTATTAATCATCCGAAAGGAACCTATTACGGAGGAACGATTGCGGCACCGATTGTCAGGCAGCTGTTTGAAAATATTCTTCCTTATTTAGAAGGAATAGATTATAATTAAAAAAATAATTACTTATGCTTAAGACAGAAACTGTATTTTACAACAGATTGAGAAAGGATTTGCATTACAATGGATTTACAGGGAAAAAACGTATTGGTTGCAGGATGCGGCATCAGTGGAATTGCATCGGCAGCACTTTTACATAAAGTCGGTGCAAAAGTCATTTTATTTGATACGAATGAAAATCTGCAGAAGGAAGATGTGGAAAGAAAATTTGACACAGATGTAAGGATAACGATAGTTCTGGGACAATTGGATGAAGCTCTGATAGGAAAGCTGGATTTGGTTGTCTTAAGTCCCGGTGTGCCGGCTGATGCGGATTTCGTAAAGGTACTGCGTGAGCATAAGCTTCCTATTTGGGGAGAGGTAGAGCTGGCGTACCGCTTTGCAAAAGGACGGATTGCTGCAATTACGGGCACGAACGGAAAAACAACTACGACTGCTTTGACAGGAGAAATTATGCGTGACTACTTTCAAAGTGTATTTGTTGTTGGAAATATCGGTAATGCATATACGAAAGAAGCACTGCATACAACGGATGAATCGATTACCGTAGCGGAAATCAGCAGCTTTCAATTGGAAACTATTGAAAAGTTCTGTCCTCATGTGGCGGCAATTCTGAATATTACACCGGATCATTTAAACCGCCATCATACAATGCAGGCGTATGTGGAGGCAAAGGAGTCTATTGTTAAGAATCAGACGGAAGAGGATTTCTGCGTATTAAATTATGAGGATACCTATACAAGGGATTTTGGCAGCAGAGCACCGGGAAGGATTATCTGGTTTTCATCTGCAAGAAAGCTTGCGGACGGATTTTTTTTGCAGGATGATGTAATATATAAAGCGTCCGGAGGAAAAACGGAAGCTTTGCTGAATACGGCAGAAACAAAACTTTTGGGATTGCATAATATGGAAAATATCATGGCAGCAATTGCTATTTGTGATGCATTCAAGGTCCCAATGGACTCGATTTTATCGTCTGTGCGTGCTTTCAGGGCAGTTGAGCACAGAATCGAATATGTGGCTACAAAGCGTGGTGTTGATTATTATAATGATTCAAAGGGTACCAATCCGGATGCTGCAATCAAAGGAATTCAGGCAATGAAAAAGCCGACCGTCCTAATCGGCGGAGGATATGATAAGGAAAGCACCTATGATGAGTGGATTGAAAGCTTTGACGGAAAAGTTAAGCTACTGGTATTGATTGGACAAACGAGAGAAAAAATTGCGGAATGTGCAAAGGCACACGGTATCTCCAGCATTGTTCTTGCGGATTCCTTTGAAGAAGCAATGGATATATGTATCAGGGAAAGCGTTCCCGGAGATGCGGTATTGCTTTCGCCGGCCTGTGCAAGCTGGGGAATGTTCCCGAATTATGAGGTAAGAGGTAAGCGGTTTAAAGAGATTGTTCATGCAATTGAAGATTAACTAAATTTGAAGATTAACTTTTAGAAAGGCGCGGTGTATATGCGTAAACAGAGAGGAATTCGTAAGACAAAAGAATACTATTTTGATTACAGCTTAGTATTCATTGTTCTGTTCCTGTTGGGCTTTGGACTGATCATGGTGTATTCTGCCAGCTCCTATGAAGCATCGGTATCTGAAAAACTGCATTATGATGCAGCCTATTATCTGAAAAAACAGGCAAGTGCAACAGTGTTGGGATTAATTGCCATGCTGGTAGTATCAAGGATACCGTATCATTTCTGGGAACGTTTTGCGATTCCGGCTTATATTGTTTCTGTTATTTTGATTTTACTTGTATTAACACCTCTTGGATATGAAGCAAACGGCGCAAGAAGATGGCTGCGTCTGGGCGTTTCGGTTCAGCCCGCAGAAATAGCCAAGCTGGCAATGATTTTATTCCTCGCAAGCTTTATTTGCCGTCTGGGAAAAGGAATACGTTCTACAAGAGGGTTTATGACGGTATTGTGTGTTCCGCTCCCGATATGTGCTTTGGTATGGTTTATAACGGAAAATATGAGCTCCGCAATCATTATTTTTGGAATTGCTTTCTTAATGCTGTTTGTAGCCAGCCCGGATTACAAACGATTTGTTATAATTGCGCTTGTAGGAGTTGCAGTAGTATTTCTGGCAATTTTCCTGTTTAAGCAGTTAGAAGGGAGCGAACTCTTAGGAGTCCGTGGGGCACGTGTGCTTGCATGGATGGACCCGGAGGCATATGCATCAGGGAAAGGCTTCCAGACCCTGCAGGCATTATATGCAATCGGTTCCGGCGGTATTTTCGGAAAAGGGCTTGGTCAGAGTATGCAGAAACTCGGATTTCTACCGGAAACGCAGAATGATATGATTTTTTCCATTGTTTGTGAAGAACTCGGATTATTTGGCGGAATTGCTATTATCCTGATGTTTTTATTATTAATCTGGCGTTTTATGATTATTGCAAATAATGCTTCCGATTTATTTGGTGCTTTGCTTGTGGTAGGTGTCTTGGGACATATAGCAATACAGGCTATTTTAAATATCGCCGTTGTAACCAATACGATTCCGAATACAGGTATTTCGCTTCCTTTTATCAGTTATGGAGGCTCTTCCATTATGTTTCTCTTAATTGAGATAGGCTTAGTGCTGAGTGTAGCAAGAGGAATCCGTATAAAAGAATAGTAACGTACAAGATACGATTTTTTCTTTCGGGAATATAATAAAGATAAGAGATTATATTTTCGGAAGGCGAATCGTGGACGTAATTCATGTAGAAGGGAATGGGCCGTTACAGGGAGAGGTTACAATTCAAGGTTCAAAAAATGCGGTATTACCCATTCTGGCGGCAACGATATTGATAGAAGGAGTTTGCTGTCTGAAAAACTGTCCTCATATTTCAGATGTGGAATGCATGCTGAATCTGTTAGAAAGCGTAGGGTGCCGTATATGCCGTGATAAGGACAGTCTAAAGGTGGATGCATCAAATTTAAAGGAGACGAGACTTCCGAAAGAACTGGTCAGCAGTATGCGTTCTTCCATTATCCTTCTTGCCCCGCTGCTTTCGCGATGTAAGGAAGCAACCCTGAATTATCCGGGGGGATGTGTAATCGGTGAACGTCCGATAGATATTCATTTATACCTTTTAAAAAAACTCGGAGCGGTCTTTACATCGGAGGAGGATTTCTTAAAAGGACGGCTAAAGGATTTTTCGGGAACTACGGTGCATCTGACATTTCCAAGTGTCGGAGCTACGGAAAACGGTATCTTGGCAGGTGTTCTCGCAAAAGGCAGGACTGTACTGATGAATTGTGCAAAGGAACCTGAAGTCCGGCAGTTGTGTCAATTCTTAAACAGTGCGGGAGCAAAGATAGACGGAATCGGAACGGAGTGTCTGACAATAGAAGGCGTGGAACGTCTTTATCCTGTGACCTATACAATCGAAGCCGACCGAATTGTGGCAGGAACATATTTGTTTTCTGCGGTTGCGACAAGGGGCAGGATTGGAATTTTAAATGCACCAATCGCAGACATGGAAGCCGCAATTGCTGTTGCAAGACAAATGGGATGCCGGATTTTTGAGGGAAGCAATTGTCTGGAGGTCTGGCAACCTGACAGACCGACTGCGGTAAAAAAAGTAAAAACAATGGTATATCCGGGATTTCCGACAGATTTACAGTCGGTGCTTCTGACAACTCTTTCAGTAAGCAAAGGGGAAAGCGTTGTGGAAGAAACCATTTTTTCCAATCGTTTCAAAATTGTCGAAGAATTATCCCGTATGGGTGCAGATATTAAAACAGAAGGAAATTGTGCATATATCTGCGGAAAAAATAATTTGCATGCGGCATCGCTTCTGGCGGAGGACTTGCGTGGAGGAGCTGCTTTGGTACTGGCGGGAATCTGCGCCCACGGTGAGAGCTTTATCGGAAACAGCCATTTTATTGAACGTGGTTATGAAGATATCTGCAGGGATTTTCGTATGCTTGGAGCTACGATAGAAAAGATGCGTTAGGAGTAAACTTGGGTAATAGAAAAACAAAAAAGAAGAAAAAGAAAAAATTGAATACTTCTTTTGCGACAAAGCGTGAGCCGCTTTTTACGGGTTTTTCGGGAAGATATTTTGATAAGCTGAAAAAAACGGCTCTTACGGTTTTGGTAATAGCTCTGTTAGTGCTCGCAGGATATTCCGTTATACACTTTTTTACGATAGATACCGTAATGGTGGAGGGAAATGTACATTATACGGATGAGGAAATTCAGGAAATGGTGCTTGGTGGAAGGCTGGGCCGTAATTCTTTATACTTGTCCGTGAAATACCATAACAGGCAGATAGAGGATATTCCTTTTATTGAGACAATGGATGTTGAAATTGTTTCGCCAAATTCTGTTAAGATTACAGTTTATGAGAAGTCTATGGCCGGCTTTGTAGAATATATGGGCAAGTATTTTTATTTTGATAAAGACGGAACTGTTGTAGAATCGTCAACTGTTAAGACACTTGGAGTTCCGCAGATTAAAGGACTTGTGTTTAATCACATTGTTCTTTGGGAAAAGCTTCCGGTTGCGGATGATTCTATTTTCAATCATATTCTGGATATTTCCCAGCTTTTGGAAAAATACGGAATCAGTGCTGAGCAGATATATTTTGATAAGAATTATGAAATTACGCTTTATTTCGATGAATGTAAGATAAAATTAGGAAATACGGACTATATTGATGAAAAAATTATGAAGCTGAAAATGATTCTTCCGAACATAGAAGGGAAGAAGGGGGTGCTCAGAATGGAAAGTTACACCCCTCAATCTACGGATGTAACTTTTGAAATGGAGCAGTAATTTATAAAATACCGGTTTGATTTAGAAAAAACTTGAGATTATTTGAAAAAAAGATTGCGTAAAGAGAAAAATAATTATATGATAAAAATAGGAATTCATGATGGGATGAAGGAGGAAGTACCTTTGCTAGAGATTAAGACAAGCGATGCAGAATCCGGTGCAAAAATTTTAGTTGTAGGTGTTGGTGGTGCCGGTAATAATGCTGTAAATAGAATGATTGATGAAAGTATCAACGGAGTGGATTTTATCGGTGTAAATACGGACAAGCAGGCTCTTTCATTATGTAAAGCATCTAAGCTGTTACAGATTGGTGAAAAGCTTACAAAAGGTCTTGGTGCCGGTGCAAAGCCCGAAATCGGAGAAAAAGCCGCAGAAGAAAGCTATGATGAGCTGATGAATGCGTTACAGAATTATAATATGGTATTTGTTACCTGTGGTATGGGCGGAGGAACCGGAACCGGTGCAGCGCCTGTTGTAGCGAAGATTGCAAAGGACCTTGGAATCCTGACAGTCGGAGTTGTTACAAAGCCGTTTCGTTTTGAAGCAAAAGCAAGAATGACAAATGCACTTGCAGGTATTGAAAAATTAAAGGGCAATGTAGATACTCTTATTGTTATCCCCAATGATAAATTATTGGAAATCGTGGACCGCAGAACGACGATGCCGGAAGCACTTAAGAAGGCGGATGAGGTTTTACAGCAGGCAGTACAGGGAATTACGGACTTAATTAATGTACCGGCTGTTATTAATCTTGACTTTGCGGATGTACAGACGGTTATGCGTGGCAAAGGTGTTGCCCATATCGGTATCGGATACGGCAAGGGTGATGATAAGGCAAGCGAAGCAATTAAGATGGCAGTGGAATCTCCTCTGTTAGAGACGACAATTAAAGGCGCTACAGATGTCATTATTAATGTTTCCGGTGATATTTCCATGTATGATGCGGATGATGCAGCAAATTATGTTCAGCAGATTGCAGGAGAGGATATTAATATTATCTTTGGTGCCATGTATGATGATTCTCAGCCGGATTATTGTAAGATTACGGTTATTGCAACCGGACTTGATGAAAATCCGATGCCGGGAAGACCGGGAGCACTCGGAAGCTTCGGGAAAGGACCTATTGTCGCTGGCAGAACCATTGCACCTAAGGTCTCAACGGGTACGGTATCAAGAGAAAATGTTCGCCCTGTAAATATTCAGCGTCCGACTGATATAAAGAGCAAGGTTGAAGAGAATCAGTTAAAGATTCCGGAATTCCTTCAGAAAAAATAAAATAAAACTTTTACAACGGATGGTCCTGTGCGGTCATCCGTTGTTTGTCGTTTTGAGTCAAAAATTACAAACGTAAATGCCGTTTTTTATCTATTCTTTTGACAAATTACTTTTTCCATACTTCGTATACTGTACTTGTGTGCAGGAGGTGAGGAAAATCTATCAAATCTACATCGAATATGTTTTCCTTCTAAACTTCGTATTTCTATATTGCATTTTAAGTGTTAGCGCGGTCATGCTTTCCTGTTCTGTCACATGGAGAAGGCAGGTCCTTGCGTCACTTGCAGGTGCGGCTTTATGCTGTATGTGCCTTTTTCTGCCGTTTCGTTTGTGGTATCGCCTCTTGATTGGTGAACTAGTAACATTTGTCACTTCTCCATATGCATTTTCTTCTGAAAGAAGTGGGAAAAAGTGGCGCCAAAAATGTTATTTTACGGTGTTGGGTACAATGGTATTAATAGGCGGAAGTGTTGCATTGATTCAGAAGTTTTTTTTGAAAACAATATTTTCTGCAATAAAGTTAGCCGGAATTACGATTTTACTTTCCTTAGTGATTAAGCATATCCTGCAGCACTATCTTCTGCTGAAAAAAACGCTGATTTATCCGGTAATCCTGATAGAAGGAGATACTCAATATCATATGAAAGCGCTTTTAGATACCGGCAACAGTCTGATAGAACCAATCAGTAAAAAGCCGGTGTGTATTGTAGGGCAGAATGTTTTTGAACAAGAAACAGTAAAGGAGGGAGAACGGAAGAAATTTCAGCCGCATGCATTTCGTGTAATTCCATATCATTCGGTAGGAAAGGAGAACGGAATATTAAGCGGTTATGAAATGGACCGTCTGATTATTGATACAGACGAAAGAAAGGTCATTATCGAAAAACCGATGATAGGAATCAGCCGCGTGCCTGTTGGCAGTCCGCAGTCTTATCAAATGATTTTACAACCGGAATTACTAAGAGAAGGAGAGAAATGAAATGATACTGAAAGTGACATTGCCGGGAAGAATGCAAATGAAGTTTTCACAGCAGGAAACCGGACTTTTTATGATGAAGCATGGAGATATTCATTACATAGGGGGAACAGAGGTGCTTCCGCCGCCGCTGGATGCGGACAAAGAATATGAGATGATACAAAGTCTTACTTCACAGGAGGATGAAAGTGCCAGAGCCGTATTAATTGAGCACAATCTGCGTCTTGTCGTATACATAGCCAAAAAATTTGACAATACAGGAGTGGGTGTGGAGGATTTAATTTCCATTGGTACTATCGGTTTGATTAAGTCGGTAAATACCTATAATCCCGATAAAAAAATCAAGCTTGCCACATATGCCTCCAGATGTATTGAGAATGAAATTTTAATGTACTTAAGACGGAATAATAAAACGAAGCTGGAGGTTTCCATCGATGAACCGTTAAATGTGGACTGGGACGGAAATGAGCTTCTGCTTTCCGATATTCTGGGGACGGAAGAGGATGTGATATATAGGGACTTAGAAAATGAAGTGGAGCGGAAACTGCTTGATAAGGCAATAGAAAAGCTCTCAGACAGAGAAAGGACAATTATCAATCTGCGTTTTGGTTTGAATACAAAAAACGGAGAAGAAATGACGCAGAAAGAAGTGGCATCGCTTCTTGGGATATCCCAATCCTATATTTCCAGGCTGGAAAAGAAGATTATGAAGAGGCTTAAGAAAGAAATAAAGGGTTGTGTCAACTGAAAAAATGTGATACACTTTGCCTGCATCAAAATAATAAGCATTTCAGGTGTCAGATTTTTAATCTGGTGAAAAGGGAAATAGGTGTAATTCCTATACGAACTCGTCGCTGTAATAGAGGAGTCTGCTTTTATGATGTCACTGGTATATGCCGGGAAGACAAAAGCAGATGAGGATTCTTAAGTCAGAAGACCTGCCTGTTATGGTACAAATAGCCACGAGTAATTGGTTTGTACGTGAGAATATATTAATGGAATTTATATTCTTTTAATATATGGTTTTTTTGCGTCTGCAAAACGACCGATAACGACGTTTTTAAGCCTCTTACCGTATATTGGTAAGAGGCTTTTTAACATAAGGATGGCTCACGAGGCTTATCGGTATTTGATGTATAGAAAAATACAAAAAGGAGAAAAAATATGACAGAAAAACAAACATCCAAGAAAAAAATATGGCTGGGACTCGGCTGCCTTGTGGTATTGGTTGCTGCTTTGGCAGTGATATACAGTGTATTCGGAGCAAAGCCAGTAGCCGGAAGTAAAGACATTACAATTGAAGTAATAAATAAAGCACAGGAATCCACGCTGTATGAAGTGTCAACCGAAGCGGAATATTTAAGACAGGCAATGGAAGAGGCAGACGGCCTTACCTTTGAAGGGACAGAAAGTGACTATGGCATGATGGTTAATACCGTTAACGGAGAAACCGCTGATTATAGTGTTGACGGTTCTTATTGGAGCTTCTATGTGAATGAAGAATACTGCAATTACGGAATAGACAGCCAGCCCGTGGCAGACGGTGATGCATTTAAAATTGTTTATACGGCAGAGATGATACAATAAGATGAAAAAAGGGATAAAAACACCGCTGGCAGTTAAGGATATTGCCATGATTGGCATGATGTGCGCGGTAATAGAAGTATGCAAAGTTGCATTGATGGGATTGCCGAATATTGAACTGACTACCTTTTGGATAATCATGTTTACATTGTATTTCGGCTGTAAAGTATTTTATGTGATTCCCGTTTTTATTTTGATAGAAGGAGCCATGTTCGGATTCGGAATATGGTGGATTATGTATTTATATATGTGGCCGATGTTAGCAGTTGTTACGGGATTTTTTAAAAAGAGTGATTCTGTTTGGACATTCAGTATTTTATCAGGCTTGTTCGGACTGCTGTTTGGCTTTTTTTGTGCAATACCTTATGTTGTTATCGGTATTTCGGATAATGGAATAACAGGCGGCTTATATGCAGGGTTTGCCTGGTGGGTTGCAGGAATTCCATGGGATTTCATTCACTGTGCCGGCAATTTTATTTTAATGTTTATCTTGTATCGTCCGGTCAGAAATATTATGAATAAATTAACGCTTTTTCGTACATCCTCATAATAGTAAATCATTAGGAGGGTCAGGAAAATGGCGCAGGGAAAAGTAGAAATATGTGGAGTAAATACCGCAAAGCTTCCGCTTCTGAAAACATCAGAGCAGGAAGCTTTTTTTACTCGGATTAAGCAGGGGGATGAAGAAGCCAGACAGAGATATATTGAAGGAAACCTACGTCTGGTATTAAGTGTAATTCGTCGTTTTGCAGGCAGCAGTGAAAATATTGATGACCTTTTTCAAATCGGTTGTATCGGACTTATTAAGGCTATCGATAATTTCAATACTACAATGATGGTAAAATTTTCTACTTATGCCGTACCGATGATACAGGGGGAGGTAAGAAGGTATCTTCGTGATGCCGGAAGCATTCGTGTCAGCCGTTCACTTAAGGATACCGCTTATAAAGCAATTTATGCGAGAGAATGTATGACAAGGCAGAATGCAAAGGAACCGACAATTGATGAGATTGCGGAGGAAATCGGAATTTCATCGGAAGAAATTATGTATGCGCTGGATGCAATACAAAGTCCTATGAGTTTATATGAACCTGTCTATACAGACGGCGGGGATACGCTTTATGTAATGGATCAGGTAAGCGACAAAAAGAATCGTGAAGACTTATGGGTTGAGAGTCTTTCACTTCGTGAGGCAATGAAGAAATTAACCAATCGGGAAAAAGAAATTATTAATCTGCGTTTCTTTGAAGGGAAAACACAGATGGAGGTTGCGGAAATGATCCGGATTTCACAGGCGCAGGTAAGCCGCCTGGAAAAAAATGCATTGCGTATTATGCATAACTACCTGCGTGATGACGATTAAGGGTATTATAGAAAATATGTAATAATTGAAGTTTTAATTCATATATTAAAAGAAAACGGGTTTGCTATGCTATTTTCAGAGATGAGACAAAAAGAAGTAATCAGTGTTAAGAACTGTAATAAACTTGGATTTATTTCAGACATGGAATTTGATCCCTGCACAGGCTGCATAAAAAGGATATTTGTATCTGATAAATGCAGATGGCTGCCGAATTTGCTGCATGAGCCGGAATGCAGCATCTGCTTTAAGGATATTCAGCACTTTGGACCGGATATCATAATTGTAGATATTTAGAAAAAGTTGACATAATTATTTTGGTATTCTATAATATACTGTAATATGAAAGTGGGGGTATAGGATATGAAATGTCCGTTTTGCAGTCATGAAAATACAAGAGTAATTGATTCGCGTCCGGCAGAGGAGAATAATTCCATCAGACGACGCAGGGTCTGTGATGAATGTGGAAAGCGTTTTACCACATATGAAAAGATAGAGACTATTCCCCTGATTATCATTAAAAAGGACAATAACCGTGAAACCTATGACCGTTCTAAGATTGAAGCAGGTGTTTTGCGGGCGTGCCATAAGCGTCCAATCAGTGCAAATCAGATTAACCAGTTAATTGATGAGGTCGAAACAGAAATTTTCAATATGGAAGAAAAAGAAATACCAAGTCAGGTAATTGGCGAACTTGTAATGAATAAGCTTAAGGATTTGGAAGCGGTTGCATATGTGCGTTTTGCATCCGTATACCGTGAATTTAAAGATATTAATACGTTTATGGACGAGTTAAAGAAGGTAATATCCAAATAACAGATATCAGACAGATAGTGAGGTCTTTTATGATAACGAATGAAAAAAAAGAACAGCTTCAGAGCTTGATGAGAAAAGTAGAAACAGCCAACGGGTTTCGTCTGATATTTCTTTTTATTGGCCTTCTTTTACTTCTATTCCTATATTTTGGAAATAAAATGTTTGCTGATGCGGCATGGTTTATCAGGGCAGGAGGAATCGCTTTTAAGATTGCGGAATGGGATGTTGTTCTTATTGTAATTACTACGTTTGTGAAGCTATATTTTTCACTTAAATATAACCGGTTACTGAAAAAAGATTAAGAAGGGTTAATTTTTTGTGACGCTGAGCCGATAGAATTTATACAAGACAGGCAAGATAATTAATAATTTACGAAAGAAGGGTGGTGAGTTTTTTGAGCATTTACGGAATCGGACAATATGGAAATTTTCAAAGTCAATACAGAATTGCGGATATTCCAAAAGTGGATGTGGAGCAGAAGTCTGCATCGCCGGTAAAGGAAGAACAGGATGCTCTTATAAACTCCTCATCTTTATCCATAGTGGAAGGACAGCAGGCTGATGAAAGACGGTTTACTGATCCGAATGAGATTTCAATCGGTATTAATAAAAACGATGATTTCTCATACATAGGAAAGGACAAGGATATTCAGAATCTTGATATCCGAAAGGCCATTTCCGATATGCAAAAGGATTCCATATTACAGGATTATCAGTATTTTGTCGGCAATGCCCGTGAAATTTATCATTCCGAGGACGGAATTGTATTATCAAAACAACCATTTTAATTTGTGAAAAAGAAAGGTATTTCCCCTCTTATCAGTCAGGTATGGTCTGGTAAGAGGGGTTATTTTGTAAAAAACATTTCGTAAAATGAACGCTTTATGCTATAGTAGATAGAGACTGAAAGCAAGGAGATAAAAATGTTTGAGCTTTTTTTCCCGGATGAATTTTATTCGTCTGCTTATGTGATTGATTTTTTACAGTATTATAAAGACGGGTATCGGGGGATTATTTTTGATATTGATAATACATTAGTGCCTCATGGGGCACCGGCAGATGAAAGAAGCATTGCGTTGTTTAAGCATTTAAAAGAAATAGGTTTTGAGGCACTTTTGCTTTCCAATAATAAAGAAGAACGGGTAGCGATGTTTAATGAGCAGATTGGTGTTCATATGATATGGAAAGCAAATAAACCCTTCCCTGAAAAGTACAGAGAGGCAATGAAAATAATGAAAACGGATGAAAAGAGTACGCTTTTTGTAGGGGATCAGTTGTTTACCGACGTATGGGGGGCAAAAAATGCCGGAATCCGTTCGATTTTGGTACAGCCGATGAATCCGAGAGAAGAAATACAGATTGTGCTGAAAAGAAAGCTGGAAGCGGTCGTGCTTCATTTTTACTTAAAAAAGCATTCCATAAAAAGATAGTGATAATGCCAAAATATGATTGGAATATGAGGAAGGATATACGGATGGAGATTAACGGAAAAACGAAATTGGCGGGACTTATTGGCAATCCGGTGGAGCATACATTGTCTCCTGTCATACATAATACAATTGCAGGCTGTATGGGAGAAAATATGGTATATATTCCGCTGCCTGTTAAAAAGGATATAGAAGCTGCCGTAAAAGGTGCCTATGCATTAGGTATACAGGGGTTGAATATTACGGTGCCGTATAAAAGTGCTGTGATTCCGTACTTATCTGACGTGGATAGTGAGGCGGCCGTTATCGGAGCCGTTAATACGCTGGTAAGGACAGAGGATGGGTTTAAGGGATATAATACTGATTTACCGGGGCTGTACCGTGCTATTTTGAGTGAAGGGATTGCTGTTGAGGGAAGCCGCATTATTATTGTCGGTGCCGGAGGTGCTGCGAGGGCCGCTGCATTTATGGGGGCATTTTATAAAGCGGAGCGTATTGTGATTTTAAACCGTACAGTACAAAAGGCAGTAAATATTGCAAAAGAAGTAACGGAAAAAACAGGCTTTTCCGAGATAGAAGCATTATCGATTGAAGAATTTGATAAGATAGAGGGATGCGGATATTTGGTATTACAGGCAACAAAAGCCGGCCTTTTTCCGAAAACGGAGGAAACACCGATCAGTGATGAGAGCTTTTTTAAAAAGGCGGCAGTTGTATATGATTTAATATACACACCGGAGGAAACGATGTTTATGAGGCTTTCAAAAAAACAGGGAGTGAAAGCATATAACGGTCTGAAAATGCTTCTTTACCAGGGTGTTGCAGCTTATGAAATGTGGAATCATGTAAGGGTTCCGGACAAAATCGTACAAAAAGCCTACGAGGCATTACAGAGCAAAATATAAAGGGATACCAAAGATGGAAAATATTATTTTAATCGGTTTTATGGGATGCGGAAAGTCAAGTGTCGGAAAACGCCTTGCCGGGTCATTGGGGATGGATTTTATAGATATCGATGTGTTAATTGAAGAAAAACAGAAGCGTACCATAAGTGATATTTTTGCACAAGACGGGGAACGCGCCTTTCGTGATATGGAGACACAGTGTCTGCATGACTTATTAGGAGAAAAGAGGAATGCTTATGTTCTGTCAGTAGGAGGCGGACTTCCCATACGGGAAGAAAACCGACAACTGCTTTCAAAGCTTGGAAAGGTTGTTTTTTTGCGGGTAACACCTGATGTTGTATATAAACGCCTGCAGAATGATACAACAAGGCCTCTTTTACAGGGAAAGAATCCACGCGGCAGGATTGCAGATTTAATGAATGCAAGAAGAGAATATTATGAAGCTGCTGCTTCTTATATAATAGATGTATCAGACAAAAGTTTTACCGATATTATAGGGGAAATAGTAAATGTCTGCGGAAAGGAAACGATATGAAGATATTAGTGATTAACGGTCCGAATTTGAACTTTCTGGGTATCAGAGAACCGGATTTATACGGAAAGCAGGATTACCCGTATCTGATAAAATTAATTGAAGATAAAGCGAAAGAATGCGGCTGTGAGGTGGATTTCTTCCAGAGTAATCATGAGGGAGCCATTATTGACCGTATTCAGGAAGCCTATTTTGACAAGACGGAGGGAATTATTATAAATCCCGGGGCTTATACACATTACAGCTATGCCATTCGAGATGCACTTGCAAGTATTGAGGTTCCAAAGGTAGAAGTGCATATTACTGATATTACAAATCGGGAAGAGTTCCGCAGGATATCTGTAACGGCTCCTGTATGCGATAAACAGATATTCGGAGAAGGTTTAAACGGATATCTTATGGCAGTTGATTATTTGTTATCAAATACAAAATAAACGGTTTGTTGTATTTTGAGCGGTTTTCGATAAAAAAGTGTTGAAATATAGAAGATAATCATGTAAACTGTTAAAGAATTATAACGTGAAAAATTTTAGGAGGATATAGTATGATTTCTGCAGGTGATTTCAGAAATGGTGTTACCATTGAAATAGAAGGTAATATTTTTCAGATTATTGAATTTCAGCATGTAAAGCCCGGAAAAGGTGCTGCATTTGTCAGAACAAAACTGAAAAACATTAAGAGTGGCGGTGTTGTTGAGAAAACCTTCCGTCCTACTGAAAAATGCCCTCAGGCACGTATAGATAGAAAAGATATGCAGTATCTTTACAATGATGGTGATTTATATTACTTCATGGATGTTGAGAATTATGAGCAGATTGCACTTTCAAAGGAAGCAATCGGTGATGCTCTTACATTTGTTAAAGAGAATGAAATGTGTAAGGTATGTTCTCATAACGGCAATGTGTTTGCGGTAGAGCCGCCATTATTTGTAGAGTTAGTTATCACAGAAACAGAACCCGGTTTCAAGGGAGATACAGCGACAGGTGCTACAAAGCCTGCCATTGTTGAAACAGGTGCGAAGGTTTCCGTTCCATTATTCGTGGATCAGGGTGATACCATTAAGATTGATACTCGTACAGGTGAATATCTTTCCCGTGTATAATCGGAGTACAATTGCAAATCTTTTAAGCTTACAGGACAACGGATTTTTATTCGTTGTCTTTTTTTAGTTAAAAAACGTAAAGCAAACTAACACATCAATTTTCATGTCAAAAAGGAGAAGAAATATGGAATACATATCTTATGACAAATTCTGTGTCGATATTCAAAAGGCATTACAGGAGCGCTGCGGGCAGGAAGTGCAGGTAAAGCTTCACAAAGTATTGAAGATAAACGGAGTAATGTTAAGAGGCATTTCCATTATCGGAAAGGAAAATGCAGCTATTATGCCGACGTTATATCTGGACAAATTTTATATGGAGTATAAACAGGGTAGAAAATGGGAGGAAATTATCTCTGCTTTTTTGGAGGAATATGATAAGGCAGGTGTGGAGAATGAATTCAATATCCAATTCTTTGAGGAATATGAGGAGCTAAAGACGCATCTTGCATATAAGCTGATTCATTATGAGATGAATATGGAGCTGCTTACAGAGGTGCCGTATAGAAAATATCTGGACCTTGCAATTGTATGTTATTGTGATATTAAGGATAAACGAATCGGACATGGCTCCATTTTGATTCGCCGTGAACATCTGAAGATGTGGAAAATTACGGAGGACAGACTGTTTACGGATGCAATGCAGAATATGCCGAAGCTGTATGAAGCGGATTTTATGAACATGGCAGTTATGTTAAAGAAACTATATGATGATCCTGCAGACCTTTTAAGCAGGCCGCTTGCTTTATTTGTTCTTACAAATAAAGCGAGAATAAACGGAGCTGCAAGTATGCTATACGATGGGCAGTTAGAAAAGATTGCTTCTTTTTTGGGTCAGGATTTTTATATTCTGCCAAGCTCCGTTCATGAAGTCATTATCCTGCCAAAAAGCGAAGGGACAGACGAAATATATCTGTCCCAAATGGTAGATGAGATTAATCGTGAACAGTTGGCAAGGGAAGAAATTCTGTCAAACCATGCCTATCTGTATCATAAAGATACAAAAGAGCTTGTTGCTCTACCATTGATTCCATACTAAAAGGATTGGAACCAATATGGCGAGCAATGAAAAAATTCCATAGTGTATAATTGCAGCAAATATGCGATGGGCAGTTGAATGAATCCTTGGCTTATCGCATAGCTGCAAAAGGCTGATTGCGGTAAAGAGCAGACCTACTACGACATAGCGGTAATTGGCGCTGCATGTATATGGGTATTTTATAATAAATGCAATAAATGTTACAACAACCGCTGTATATCCCATAAGCAGAAAAATACCGAGTTCCCTGTCGCCATTTCGGATTTCCCTGATCTGCATGGCAATTGTTATAAAAAAGAAGGCAGTACCAAGCAGCATGGCTAAAATTAATGCAATACGGCATAAAGTCAGCAATACATCCGATAAATCCGGACGGATTTCATCAAATAAAGAAGTCCGAAACAGAATCAGCCAGCTGTTACAAATCTGCTCACCGTTTAACGTGTGGAACGGATAATCAATCCCGTAATGAGCCGGAATTCCGAAAATATCCCAAAAGGAGAATTTACCGATATATTGTATTGAGCTTTCGGTTAAAACGGGAACACCGGGGTTTGTTTTATAAAAAACAAGATTGCGGATGACCCAGGAAAGACCGATTCCTGCAGTAACCATTAAGAAAACGGCATAATCTCTGATTGCTTTTAACGCGTTTCTGTTTTTGCATTCGGAAATAAAATGTAATAGGAAAACAGCAGCAAGAGGAAACGCCATTACGGCACAGTTTAACTTTGTTATCATACCAAAGCCAAGCGTTATTGCGATTAGCATCAGATTCCGGAAGCTTTTATTTTCCATCCAATGTAAAGCAAGATAAAAGCATAAAAATGTAAGAAGAGTACAAAGCATATCATTATTCGTGCTTCCTGACATATAAATCATGCCGGGATGGAAGGTAATCAGTGATATCCCAAGCAGCATGCCGGTATCGGAGCATTTTATCTTTTTCAGTATTCCGTAAGCAACCGGAAGACACAGGGAAGAATATAGCAGCGTTAATGCCTGTATATTTTCAAATGCAAGAGCTTCCGTTACCCCTAACAGAAGCTGAAGGTCGATAAACAGGCATGCAATAATGTGATGCAGTGGCGGATGGTAATATGAAAATAATTTATAAGGACTGAAATCCGGGAGATGACCGAATTTACATAAATACTCAATGTAGCCCAAATGCCCGGGGTTGATACGGTTATCGGAAAGACCGGTAAAATAGCCTTCGTCATGCTGGCGGTCACCGAGCCCGGTAAATACAACATAAAAGCTTCTTAAGATTACACCTCCGAGTATGATTAAGAATACCTTGGCTTCCGTTGAAAGTTTTTTGTATTTTAGCAGGAAAAAGCACAGGGTAAAATAAGCAAAAAAAAGAAGGACAAAGAAGGCGGTCTGCCGCTGGTGATCCAGACTCATAAACGCAGAATTTGCCTGCATAAATGCTGTACAGATAAATGCGGCAAATATCATGAGAATGATTCGATAGCGGGTAAGAAATAATGATAATTTTGTATTCATAAGCATCCCTTTTTCCTTTTATAATTCACATTCATTATAAAGAAAGAAAATTTTTTTGGCAATACTTTGCGAATATGGGGCAACATGTTATACTTTAGGTTATGAAAACAAAAATCAAAGAAATCTTATGTAAAGAACAAAATAGTCTGACAGAGAATATAACAGCAGGTTTTTTCATTGCTTTAAGCCTGCTTGTAATGATTATCTGTGTTAAATACATAATTGCAGATGACATCTGGTATGATGAGGTATTTTCCCTGAAATTTGCAGAAAACAGTTATGCTCAGATTGCATCGTTGACGGCATCCGATGTGCATCCGCCTTTTTATTATTGGTATTTGAAAGCATTTCAAACGCCGGGCAGTTTTCTGTTTGCCGGAAAGGTTTCACCAATAGTGCTTGCAAAGGCTGCATCGGCAGCGCCTTTTGTCGGATTGTGGATTTATGCTTTCCTGTTTGTGCGTAAGCGTATGGGTGTAACGGTTATGGGAGTTTTTCTGTTTTTTGTTACAGCCATGCCGCAGATGGCAAACTATATCGTGGAAATAAGGATGTATTCTCTGGCATTGTTTTTTATTACGGCTGTTTTTCTGCACAGTTATGAAATTGTCCTCGAAAATAAAATGTGCCATTGGGCTGCGCTTATTATATATGGAATCCTGACCGCATATACGCAGTATTATGCATGTGTCGCTGTCATTGCAGTTTACGTTGCGCTATTTTGCTGTTTCCTTTTTATGAAAGAGAAAAAAAGAATTATGCGGCTGCTTGCCTGTGCGCTGGTTTCCGTGCTTGCTTATCTGCCATGGATGCCTTCTTTTATTAATCAGCTAAAGAGTGTCAGTGAAAGCTATTGGATTCCGCCGTTGACATTCAGAAGTATTTTCGGATGCCTGAAGTATATTTTTCTGCCGACATCCTATGATACAACCAGGAACTATATTCTGGCAGTTATCATGATTGTGCTGGTTACGGTAACCTTTTTTTACGGAGTTTGGAAGGAAAAGAGTATTCAAAAAAGATATCTCCTTATCTGTGGCTTCTTTATTCCGGCATTTACAGCATTTACGGGATTTGTTTTTTCTGCGCTGAATCGACCGATTTTTATTTACCGTTATCTGATACCAGGACTTGGGGCTATGTGGCTTTCTGCTGCGTATGGATTAATAAGCTTTAAAAGGGAAAGACTTGCGTTACTTTTGTTAATACCGTTTCTTCTTGCAGGGCATTCCGGAGTTAAGGGGTTTTATGCGGAGGAGAATAAAAAACTTGAAGCAATGCAGGAAACGGAAAGCTTTTTGGAAAGTGTTCCCGAGGATGCCGTAATACTTTGCAATTTTAATCATGTTCAGGCCGTTACGGCTTATTATCTGGAAAATGAAAATCTGCTTTACGGCAGTGAGCCGGAAGCTTTGATACAAAAGCTGTTACCTAACTGTAAAGGATTTACGGACACAGATAAGCTGAAGGAGATAGTAGAAAAGGAGAATGTATATTTTCTGGGAAGCTTCGACGTTAGGGAAGAATTGGTAGAAGAGTGGAAGCAGGATGGTATCACATATACGGGGGAACAGTCCTGCCTTCTGGAAAGATATTGGTTTAATGTGTATCATTTAAGTGTGAAGTAAAAGCAGTTATAGTTATGCCGATGACCGTAAAAACGGCGGAATGAGAGGAAACATGAACAGAAAACAGAAAGCATTTTTACTGTTAAAACAAAATTGGATATTCTGCCTGTTCTTTTGGGGAATGGTTATTTATTACGGATATAATATGTTTGTAATTAAGCCCTGGTATGACGAGTTATACACATATTATTCCTTTATTTCAAGGGGCCCCGTATATTCGGCAATTCATTGGCCTGTGCCTAATAATCATGTGTTTTATTCGGTTTTATCCGCTTTTTTGGATTATCTTGGCAATCCCTATATCGGCTTAAGAGGCGTTTCCTATCTTGCAGCAGCAGCCAATTTGTATTTGCTGTATTGCTTTGCCGGTAAATTTGTAAACCGTTATCTGGCAGCGGGGGCGGTGTTTTTATATGCGGCGGTTTTTCAGGTAAATAACCTTGCCGTACAGGGAAGAGGCTATACATTATCGATTACCTTTTATCTGATTGTATTGCTTTGCCTTGAAAAAATATGCCGTGGGCAGGGAAGAAAACAGGAGTATATTGTATATGCCATCAGTCTTACTGGTGGTTTATATACACTTATCAGCTCTACCTTCTGGGTTATTCCGCTTTGTCTTACCGGGGGAATTGTGTTACTTTTCAGAAAACAATATAAAACTTTATGGAAACTGATTGCAGCCTCTTTGGTGGCAGCAGGTATGACCCTGTTTTTATATACGATTATCTGGTTGGCAATCGGTTCCAATCTGATGTCAAAGAATCCGGAAAATATATATTATGGAGTCTATCAGGTAACGATTATTTTAAAGGAACCCTTTGCGGCATTGCGGACCGGTATGGATTATATGCTTGCGACTCCTTATATTCAGGGAGATGCCAGAAGCTACATCGTGACGGAATTATTCTCTTATCTGACCTGTCTGTTTAATTTGTTTTATCAAAATGCAGGTGCATATCTGACGGTGTTTTTAGCCTTTTTTGCTGTCTGGGCAGTAGTTCGTGCTGTTTTGAATCGCAATAAGGAATATGAAGTGTGGTTTAGCAGTGTATATCTGGCTGTATCGATTGTGATGGTCCCTATCATGCTGATTATACAGAGTGTGCAGCCGTATTATCGTGTGTTTACATTTTTGGCAGTTCCCTTGAGTGTTCTGGTGTCTTGGCTTCTGCAGCAGGCATCCGATGCAAAAAAATGCCGGGAGTGCTTTAGTGTAGTCTGCTGCATTGGTATGCTGTTCATTTCAGTTATGTTTTTAAGCAGTCGGGATTATAATGCACAGTTTGCCGGCAGGGAAACGGAAATCGCTGAGATTTTTAAAGAAGATGTTAAAGAACTGGAATCAATTTTTTATTTAGACGATTATCAGAAGTATGTCTTGAAATTTTATTATGATAAAGAGCCTTTGGAAGTACCTATGGAAGAAGCACAGTATATTCTATTGCCCAAAGAGCTTTATGAGGAAGAATATGAAGTGCCGGTCTGGCCGACTATGTATAACCATGATGCCATCGATTTTGATTATATGAAGGACGCATTTAACTTAGTCAGGGAAAATAATTCTTATGAATTATATAAGAGAAAGTAAAAGAAAAATAATATAAATTATTGTAAAAACAAAGGAAACTTCTGATTGGTAACAATTAGAAGTTTCCTTTGTTGCTGGACAATATGGGTTTTATATGATATGATAACAATCGGCGTAACAAATTTGTAATAATTTGCACCTGTAGTCTAATGGATAGAACGGAGGCCTCCGACGCCTTTAATGCAGGTTCGATTCCTGTCGGGTGCATTTGGGTTACGCCTTTTTTAATAAAGACGGAAGGTTAGGTAGTATTTTGAATAAGAAAGAACAAATGAAAGAAAAGCTCCATTCTTTCGTGGAATGGTGTAAGGATATCGGTGGTCTGATTAAAGAAAACCGCATGATTGCAATTGCTGTAGTTGTATTTGTGGCAATTGTTATTATTGCCGTTGCCGTCAGTACCGCAATCGGCAAAAACTCCCAGAGCAGTGAAGTTGCAGCGGCAATTGTTGAGACAGAAAACTCAACAGAGGAAGAAACATTAGTTGTACCGGATGACCCATTGGAAACAGATGCATATCCCGAAGTAAATGCACTTGTTAAAA
Organism: Lachnospiraceae bacterium; assembly: GCA_016294075.1. Lineage (GTDB taxonomy): Bacteria > Bacillota > Clostridia > Lachnospirales > Lachnospiraceae > RGIG8767. Next base: position 28,474 of record JAEDCQ010000015.1, read on the forward strand.
AATATTATCAGGCAATGGCAGACGGTGACCTGGAAACCCTCTCCGGTATCATGACAGGGCTGGATGAAAAGGAACAGATTAAAATCACGAAGAAGAGTGAATATGTTGAGAACTATCCTACAGTTATCTGTTATACAAAAAAGGGACCATTAGAGGATTCTTATATTGTATATGCATATTATGAAGTAAAGCTTGTGGATTTTGAGAATCTGACACCGGGTATGAATGCACTATATGTATGTAAAAATGACGCCGGTGCATATTACATTAACGGTGAGACACAGGATGATAAGACAATAGATTATTGTGAAATGATATCTGCACAGGATGATGTTGTTGATCTGGTAAATACAGTTCAGGTAAAATACAATGAATTGAAATCGGTAGATACAGAATTGTGTGAATTCCTTGCCCAGCTGCCGGATATTCTTACTGCAGCGGTTGGCGAAGAACTTGCAAAACTCGAAGCTGAGGAAAATGCATCTGTAGAAGAACCCGCGGAAGAAACACAGGAGCCTGAAGAAACTGAAGAACCTGTGGAAGAAGCAGCAGAAACAGTGATTAAAACGGTTCGTACCACGGATGTTGTAAATGTCCGCAGCTCTGACAGTGCAACGGCGGATAAAATCGGTAAGGCACAAAAGGGTGAGGAATATACATTATTGGAGGAAAAGGGTAACGGATGGTCAAAGATTATGTATGATGGAAAAGAAGCATACATAAAGACCGAATTTCTGCAGGTGGTTTCCGAAGAGACTGCCGAGGCTTCAAACAGTGAAAACAGCGAAGCCACTGATAATTCTCCGGTTTCCGGAACGGCAACCGTTACAGATACGGTTAATATCCGTACGTCAGCCAGCACTTCTGCGGAAAAACTCGGTGTCTGCTATCCGGGTGATAAACTGGAAATCATAATGAAGCAGGCAGACGGTTGGACAAAGGTCAAATTTAAGAACAAAACCGGTTATGTGAAGTCAGAATTTTTGGAATAAAGAAACGAGTAAAAAAATTTAGTCATTTAGCACAGAAAAGTGTTGCATTATGAAAGTGTTTGGTGTACAATACCAAAAGACAAAGGTGTCTGGCATGGCGGAGCATTCTGCCATGCTTTTTGTCGTTATAAATATGTAATTCTATAGGAGGATATGGGTATGTCTTATGTTGACGAAGTCATCAGTATGGTAGTGGAGAAGAACCCGGCACAGCCGGAATTCCATCAGGCAGTAAAGGAAGTTCTAGAGTCTTTACGTGTTGTAATTGAAGCAAACGAGGAAGCGTACAGAAAAGATGCGCTTTTAGAGAGAATTGTAAATCCGGAAAGACAGATTATGTTCCGTGTTCCGTGGGTAGACGATAAGGGACAGGTTCAGGTTAATACAGGTTACCGTGTACAGTTTAACAGTGCAATCGGACCTTACAAGGGAGGTATCAGACTTCATCCTTCCGTAAATATTGGTATTATTAAATTCCTGGGATTTGAGCAGATTTTCAAGAACTCTTTAACAGGTCTCCCGATTGGCGGCGGTAAAGGTGGTTCTGATTTTGACCCTAAGGGAAAATCAGACAGAGAAGTAATGGCATTCTGCCAGAGCTTTATGACAGAGCTCAGCAGACATATCGGTGCTGATACGGATGTTCCCGCAGGTGATATCGGAACAGGCGCAAGAGAAATCGGTTATATGTTCGGCCAGTATAAGAAAATCCGTAACTTATATGAAGGTGTTCTTACCGGTAAGGGATTAACATACGGCGGTTCTTTAGCAAGAACAGAAGCTACAGGATATGGTTTATTATATATCACAGCAGAAATGTTAAAATGCAACGGCTCTGATATTAAAGGCAAAACAATTGCAGTTTCAGGTGCAGGTAATGTTGCAATTTATGCAATCCAGAAAGCTCAGCAGTTGGGTGCAAAGCCTGTTACATGTTCTGATTCCACAGGCTGGATTTATGATCCGGAAGGAATTGATGTTGCATTATTAAAAGAAATTAAAGAAGTGAAGCGTGCACGTCTTACAGAATATGCTGCAGCAAGACCAAGTGCACAGTATACAGAGAAGAAGGAAGGAGCACCTTCTGTTTGGAGCGTTAAGGTTGATGTTGCTCTTCCATGTGCTACACAGAACGAATTACATCTTGATGATGCAAAAGCATTAGTTGCTAACGGATGTATCGCAGTATGTGAAGGCGCTAACATGCCTACTACATTAGAAGCTACAGAATACTTACAGGCAAACGGCGTATGGTTTGTTCCGGGTAAAGCAGCAAATGCCGGTGGTGTAGCTACATCCGCACTTGAGATGAGCCAGAACTCTGAAAGGTTAAGCTGGTCCTTTGAAGAAGTTGACGGAAAATTACAGAACATCATGGTAAATATTTTCCACAACTTAGACGATGCCGCAAAGAAATACGGCTTAGCAGGCAACTACGTTGCAGGCGCTAACATTGCCGGATTCTTGAAGGTGGCTGATGCTATGACCGCACAGGGAATTGTGTAAAAGGCAAACAAATTTGTTATGTGAATTAATATAAAAGACCGCAGCAGAAATTGCCGCGGTCTTTAAAAATGCATAGCATTTACGAATGATATTCCACACAGAGCTCACAAGCCAATTCCTCAAGCTGGGCCATGCTTTCTTCGTTTAAGGCTGACTTAATATGTACCTCGTTTTGGGTAAAGGTAAGATTCTTACAGGTTTCCAGCAGGGCCTTCATGTTTTTGGCGGCAACCGGTGCCCAGCTTCCGTTTTCGATAAAGGCAACGGTTCTGTTCTGGTAATTGTGCTCCATAAGATGATGGAGGAATTCCTTCATAAATGGGAAGATATCGGCATTATAGGTTGTTGTGGCAAGAACCAGCTTACCGTAGCGGAATGCATCCTCCACACATTCAGCCATATCTTCTCTTGCAAGGTCAGCAATAGCTACCTTTGGACAACCCAATTCATTCAGCCTTTTTGCAAGAAGCTCGGCTGCTTCTTTGGTATGTCCGTAAACAGAAGTATAAGCGATAAATACGCCCTCAGTTTCAACACGATAGGAAGACCAGATTTGATAAAGGTTTATATAATAGTCGAGGTCTTTATTAAGAACAGGTCCATGCAAAGGGCAGATGGTTTTAATGGTAAGGGCAGAAGCCTTTTTTAACAGATTCTGTACCTGCATTCCATATTTTCCGACAATGCCTATGTAATAGCGTCGTGCTTCACATGCCCAATCCTCCTCTACATCAAGTGCACCGAATTTACCGAAAGCATCTGCAGAAAAGAGTATATTCTCGGTGCTTTCGTATGTAACCATAACCTCAGGCCAATGAACCATTGGTGCTGAAACAAATGTCAGGAGATGTTCTCCTAAAGAAAGAGTATCACTGTCTTTGATAAGCATTCTTCTGTCTGCAAAATCCTTCCCAAAGAATTGTTTCATCATATTAAAAGCAGATGCGGAAGCAACAATAACAGCGTCCTTATACATTTCCATAAAACCAACAATACCTGCCGAATGATCCGGCTCCATATGTTGAACAATCAGATAATCTGGCTTACGTGAATCAAGCTGTTTTTGCAGATTGTGCAGCCATTCTTGTGTAAAATCTGCGTCGACGGTATCCAATACGGCGATTTTATCATCGAGAATAACATATGAATTATATGCCATACCGTTTTCTACTATGTATTGTCCCTCAAATAAATCTATTGCGTGGTCATTTACGCCGATATATTTTACTGAATTTGATATTTCCATAGCTGAAGCTCCTTTTAGATTATTTTGTAATATTATAGCATATTTTGACAGAAATGTATAAAAAGCTTTTGACAATAAAGCGAACTGAAACTAAAATTAAACTGTACTACAAATCTATTGGATAGAGGGGATATATACAAATGGATAACAATTTCTTTTATGAAAATGATGTCAGAGTAACTAAGATGGCTGTTAAGGTTTTACGTTGGCTGATTATAGTATTTCCGTTACTGATTCTTTTGTCGGCAGTGGGCATTTTTCAGTCAAAAGTATCAGATTTGATTCCGCTTACAGTTATTGCAGCAATTGTTACATTTGGTCCTACGGTTGCATATAAATTAAACGCGCCGATAGGTGCCATGAAATATGTAACTACTTTAGCTCTTGGTATGTTAGTAGCTCTTATGGCCTCTGACCCGACAATCGGAATATATATGACTTATGCTCTTGCAATGGTGTTCAGTATTTTTTATTTTGATAAAAAATTCACCAGAAAAATTGCCGTTATCAGCTTTGTTTTGTTGATAGGCTCTTTATATTTCCGGTCAATCAATGTAGCACAGATTGAATTTGAGACAAATTTTGAATGGTTTATAAGCCGTTCTCTCGGATTCGCATTGGAAGCTACAGTAATGAGTATTATCTGTGTCAAGCTTGCGGAAGCGGCACATGATATGCTTGTTAAGTTTGCAGATACACAGCAGACGGCTGATTTGGTGGAGCAATGTCAGAACGCATCATCCGAGTTAAGTGGTGTTGTAGAAAAATTAGAAGATTGTATCCACGGCTTTGCCGGTACCAATGATGTTATTACGGAATCAGCACAGGCTACTTTGGAAGACTGTAATAACAGTTTCAAATTTGCGGATTCCGTATGCAGTTCTATGGGAGAATTGAATGAAACCGTAGATGTTATTGTGGAAAATACGGAAAAGATGATAAAGATTTCTGAGGAAACCTCGGAAAAAATGCAGGGATATATTGATTTGATGGAAAAAACAACTGACGATATGCAGGTTGTGGAGCAGTCTGCCCGTCAGACAGAAGAGTCCATTACAAGCTTAGAAGCCGGTATGAAAGAGGTGTCTGAGTTTGCAACAACCATTGCAGGTATTACCAGCCAGACCAATTTACTTGCATTAAATGCTTCTATTGAAGCAGCGAGAGCCGGCGAAATGGGCAAGGGCTTTTCCGTTGTAGCAGAAGAAGTTCGTGTACTTGCTGATAATTCCAAGAAAGCCAGTGACGCTATTACAGCTATTTTACATAATATTTTTTCACTGCTTCAGGAGGTTCGTGTTTCCAATCAGCAGAATCTGGACAATATCAGTGAAGGAATAGAAAAACTTCATACAGTCGGAGCGGAAGCCGGAAATATCGGAAAACTACAGATTGAATCCGGTGAAAAAGCAAAAATGGTGGCTGCTTCTAGTGCGGATACGGTTGAACACAGCAAACAGGTTTTGTCAATGATAAATCAGATGCAGGAGCTTTTGGAAAACACACTGAGTCAGGCAAATCAGATTGTACAGGAAACTGAGACGCAGAAAGCGGTAACGAAAGATGTACAGGAATCCTTCCATCATGTAAATGATGTTTCAAAGGTGCTTTTAGCGATTGGCAGGGAAGAATAGGAGATTTTTTAATATGAAATTTGCAATCTTAGGACCGGGTAAAATTGCTCACAGTATGGCATATGCGGTGACAGGACTTAAAGATGTGGAACTTTATGCGGTTGCATCCCGCAGCCTGGAAAAAGCAGAGGAATTTGCTAAGCAATGGAAGTTTGAAAAGGCATATGGTTCTTATGAAGAACTGGTACAGGATGAAGAAGTGGAGCTGATTTATGTTGCCACACCGCATTCTCATCATTATGAGCACGCAAAGCTTTGTCTTCAAAACGGTAAGAATGTATTACTGGAAAAAGCATTTACCGTAAATGCCGCGCAGGCAGAAGAATTAATTGCACTTGCAAAGGAAAAGAAGGTTTTGCTGGCGGAAGCAATCTGGACAAGATATATGCCGAGCCGTAAGATGATTGATGATTTGATTGATTCCGGAACCATTGGCCGTGTAACTTCTCTGACAGCAAATTTGGGTTATGAGCTGCATGATGTGGAACGGATGCAGAATCCGCTTCTTGCCGGCGGAGCTTTGCTTGACCTTGGAGTATATCCGATTAATTTTGCCAGAATGGTAATGAAAAAGGAAGTGAAGGATGTTGTATCCACTGCTGTGATGTCTCCAAAAGGAATTGACTGGATGAACAGCATGACACTTATTTTTGAAGATGATACGATGGCAGTATTGCACAGTAATATGTTGGCAGGCATGAACCGTCTCGGAGCTGTTTACGGAGACAAAGGATATATAGAGGTTCAGAATATAAACAACTGTGAAGAGATTCGTGTATATGATTTAGATCATCAGCTTGTAGCAACGCATCCGGTGCCGGAACAGATTAACGGATACGAGTATGAGGTTTTGGCATGTATAAAAGCAATCCAAGAAGGAAAAATAGAATGTGAAGAGATGCCTCATGAGGAAACCTTATGGGTAATGCGTCTGATGGACCGTATTCGTAATGATTGGGGTATGATTTATCCGTTTGAAAAGTAACATTAAATTTTATAAATGCCCAAGGCTGTATGTCTTGGGCATTTATTTGGAAAGTGTGGGAATATAAATGGCAGAATGGCTTGTAAGGACAGAAATGCTGATAGGAAAAGAAAATATACAAAAGCTTAAAAATGCAAGAGTGGCTGTATTCGGAGTCGGAGGAGTCGGCGGTTTTGCAACGGAAGCGCTTGCCAGATGCGGAATCGGGCATATTGAATTAATTGATCATGATACGGTTTCTGAAAGCAATCTGAATCGACAGATTGTAGCAACGAGAGATACCATAGGAAGATATAAGACAGAGGTTATGAGGGAGCGTATTCTATCCATTAATCCGGATGCAGAGGTTATTATCCACAATTGTTTTTATCTCCCGGAAACAAAGGATGATTTTGATTTTTCAAAATACACTTATATTATTGATGCCGTAGACACGGTAACTGCCAAGCTGTCAATTATAGAGGAAGCAAAGAAAGCGGGGGTTCCGGTTATCAGCAGTATGGGGACCGGCAATAAATTGGACCCGACTGCATTTGAAGTAACCGATATTTCAAAAACAAGTGTCTGTCCTCTTGCAAAGGTAATGAGAAGGGAATTAAAAAAACGTGGAATATACCACCTGAAGGTTGTTTTTTCAAAAGAAGCACCGATTGTACCGGGAGAATGTGAAGAAGAGGAAAGGGCGAAAAGCGTATTAAGACGGGCTGTGCCGGGCAGTATTTCTTTTGTTCCGCCGGTTGCGGGATTTATTCTTGCAGGTGAGATAATAAAGGATATCACCCTTTAAAGTTAAGTAAGATTTTGCTATAATGGAATCTATTGGTATGATTAATGAGGAATTAAGAATGACAGAGGGAAATGATATTCGTTTAAATAAATATCTTGCCGAATGCGGTGTCTGTTCCAGAAGAGAGGCGGATGTTCTGATTTCGGAAGGAAAGGTTACGGTAAACGGCAGGCCTGCAAAGCAGGGAATGCGTATAACCGATAGGGATATGGTTGTATGCAACGGTAAAACGATAACAAGCAGAAACGAAAAGGTAGTCCTTGCTTATTATAAGCCTTTGGGAGTGACTTGTACGGAGAAGGACCGGTTTGCACAAAAAACATTAAAGGATGCGTTTGATTATCCAATCCGGGTAACATATGCCGGACGTCTTGACAAAGAAACGGAAGGCTTACTTTTAATGACAAATGACGGCGATTTGATTCAGCGCCTGATGCGCGGAACAGAGCATCAGGAAAAAGAATATATTGTAAAAGTAACAAAGGAGCTTGCTCCTGATTTTAAGGAAAAAATGGAAGCGGGAGTTTTCCTGAGTGAATTAAACAGGAAAACAAAGCCGTGTAAAATAGAAATAATCGGGAAATATACATTTAAGATTATTTTGACACAGGGATTAAACCGTCAGATAAGGCGGATGTGTCAGGAATTAGGATATAAAGTAAATGCTTTGCAGCGTATCCGTGTTGCTAATGTTACATTGGGCAGATTAAGACCGGGTACCTTCCGCAGAGTGAGTGGGGAAGAACTGCAGACATTGTATGAGATGATTGGGAGAAAATAACGGATGTCACGCTTTATGCGCCATCCTCATGTGACTGAAAAGGCAGAGTGTAAAAATGAAACAGTTGGAACGGATGAAGGAACTGATTACCATATTGAATGAGGCTTCAAAGGCTTATTATGCTCAGGATAGGGAAATCATGAGCAATTATGAATATGATGCATTGTACGATGAACTGGTGCAGCTTGAAAAAGAAACGGGCATGGTATTTTCCGACAGCCCGACAGTTACGGTCGGGTTTGAATCGGTGGATGAACTGCCAAAGGAAAGACATGAGACCCCAATGCTTTCTCTCGGAAAAACAAAGGACAGAGAGGAACTTAAGCAGTGGCTTGCTGATAAAGAGGGATTGCTTTCATGGAAGCTGGACGGATTAACCGTTGTATTAACATATGAAGCGGGAATGCTTCAAAAAGCGGTCACAAGAGGGAACGGAGAGGTAGGCGAGGTAATTACCAACAATGCGAAAGTGTTTAAAAATCTGCCTCATAAAATTCCTTATCAGGGAAAACTGGTTCTTCGTGGTGAGGCGGTCATACGCTATTCGGATTTTGAACGTATGAATGCATCGATAGAGGCAGAAGAGGATCGTTATAAAAATCCACGTAATCTTTGTTCCGGTTCCATACGTCAGTTAAACAATGAAATTACCGCAAAAAGAGATGTGAGATTCTATGCCTTTTCCTTTGTGTCCTTTTCGGAAGATGAAACAGAGTTTTTTCATAACTCAAAAGAAAAACAGTTTGTATTTCTGAAAGCACAGGGATTTGAAGTTGTAGATTATAAAAAAGTAACTCAGGCTACAATTCTTGACGCAATCGAAGAATACGAAAAGGCAATACAGACTTTTGACATTCCTTCCGACGGTCTTGTACTGACCTATGAAGATATTGCTTACGGGAAATCACTGGGAAGAACCGCAAAGTTTCCGCGTGACTCCATTGCTTTCAAATGGCAGGATGAATGCAGGGAGACAAAGCTGCTTTCCATTGAATGGAGCCCCAGCCGGACCGGTTTAATTAATCCGGTGGCAGTGTTTGAGCCGGTAGAATTGGAAGGAACGACAGTCAGCCGGGCAAGCGTGCACAATGTCAGTGTTCTTCGCGGACTGAAATTGGGAATCGGTGATACCATTACCGTATACAAAGCCAATATGATTATTCCGCAGATTGCAGAAAATCTGACCGGAAGCAATTCAATCGAATTGCCGGCAGTTTGTCCTGTCTGTGGTGGAAAGACTAAGCTTGAGCAGGTAAATGACACGCAATCATTATATTGTATGAATCCGGATTGCGATGCTAAAAAAGTCAAGGCATTCTCACATTTTGTCGGCAGGGATGCTTTGAATATAGACGGACTTTCGGAAGCAACATTGGAAAAATTTCTTGGAAAAGGTTTCCTGCATTCCTTCCGGGATTTGTTTCATCTTAAGCGTTTTCAGAATGAAATTACGCAGATGGAGGGTTTTGGAGAGAAATCGTATCAGAATCTGATTGCGGCTGTAGAGAAAGCAAGAAACACAACACTTCCAAGGGTAATCTATGCATTGGGAATTACCGGAATCGGACTTGCAAATGCAAAAGTAATCTGCAGGGAGTTTCAATATGATATAGAAAAAATGCTCTCAGCCGATGTGGAACGGTTAAGCGAAACCGATGGTGTCGGTGAAGTGCTTGCGAAAGCGTTTTATGATTATTTTAATAATGCGGAAAATGCCCGGCAGTTTAAAGAACTGCTCTGCGAGCTTGTGCTGGAGCAGGAAACGGTGGATACAAGCAATGACAGAATCAATGGGAAGGTATTTGTTGTGACCGGAAGCTTACAGCATTTCGATAACCGGGATGCTCTTAAAGAGCTCATTGAAGGTTTGGGCGGAAAGGTAACCGGAAGTGTAACTTCTAAAACGACTGCACTGATTAATAATGATATTACTTCCACTTCTTCCAAAAATAAAAAAGCGGCGCAGTTAAATATTCCGGTGATAACCGAGGAACAGTTTATGCAGGAATATCTGGGAAAAGAAACAATTTAGAAGCAGGAGAGTTATAACATGCCAATTAGAATTCAGAATGATTTACCGGTAAAGGAAATACTGGAAAATGAAAATATATTCGTAATGGACGAATTTCGTGCAATGCATCAGGATATACGTCCGCTGCAGATAGGTATTTTAAATCTTATGCCGATTAAGCAGGATACGGAGCTGCACCTGCTTCGCTCCATGTCAAACACACCGTTACAGGTGGATATTACTTTTATTAAGATGAACAGCCACGTTTCCATGCATACGTCGGCTACTCATCTGAATAAATTTTATGTGACATTCGATGAAATTAAAAATTGTAAATTTGACGGTTTTATGATTACGGGAGCCCCGCTGGAACAGATTCCGTTTGAAGAAGTAGATTACTGGGATGAATTGTGTGAGATTATGGAGTGGACCAAAACGCATGTGACATCTACCTTCCATATCTGCTGGGGAGCGCAGGCAGGAATGTATTATCATTACGGATTAAACAAATCAGAGCTTCCTAAAAAATTATTCGGTATTTACAAACAGCATGTATTAAACCGTAAGGTTCCGCTTGTCAGAGGCTTTGATGATGAGTTTTACGTGCCGCACAGCCGTTATACAGCTATTTCGTCCGATAAAATACATAATTGTGAAGCATTGACTGTTCTGGCAGAATCAGAGGAGGCCGGCGTGCTTCTTGCAATGGCAAACGGCGGAAGACAGATTTTTGTGCAGGGACATTTTGAATATGACAGAATGACATTGGACGCAGAATACCGCAGGGATATCGGAAAGGGGATTCCGATAGATGTGCCGGTGAATTATTATCCGGATGATGACCCGACTAAGAAGCCGATGCTGCAATGGCGAGCACACGGCAATGCTCTGTATACCAATTGGCTTAATTATTATGTATACCAGAACACGCCGTATGAGCTCGAAGAAGTAAAGTAATATTAGGACTGTTTTGGTTTGTTGCGCAGTGCAAGCTCGTGTATATACCATTTTGCAGAAGGATTTAAATCTTCCTCTGTAAAATCGGTTGTTTTTTCACAGGAGGGAACAAAGGAAGCGCTGGATTCATCACGGTTGCCGAGATTCCACATACAATAGCTGATATCATATTTATCAAGAAGGTCCAGCCAGATTTTTCCCTGCTCTTCATTTCCCTCACCATCGCCACTTGCATCGCAGATGCCGAATTCGCTGACAAAGAGAGGTAATTTGTTTTCTGCTGCCTCAGAAAGCTTATTGCGTAACTCATCTCTATGTGTATCTGCATAGAAATGTAAAACATAACCTAAGTTGTTATCTCCCTTGATAGGTGCTTTTACCGCTTCGTCCACATCCTGTGACCAGGTCGGTGTTCCGACCAGAATAACACTGTATGAATCGTATTCACGAATAATCGGTATAATGGTTTCTGCATATTTTTTAATATCGGCCCATGTACAGTTGACATTGGGTTCATTACAGATTTCGTAAATGACATTACCGTAGGCATGATATTTTCGTGCCACGGTTTTGAAGAATTCGGAAGCCTCTTCTATATGCATGAGAGGGTTGGAGTCGCTTAAAATATGCCAGTCAATAATGACATAAAGGCCAAGTTCAGTAGCTGCTTTTACTCCCCGGTCGATTACTTCTAATAATTTCTTTTTGTTTTCTTCCGTTCCTACACAGTATCCGTCTTCTTCAGCAGTATACATGGCAAGACGAATTACATCCACATACCATTTGTCACGCATAAACTCAAAGAATTCACGATTTACATACTGCGGATACCAGGATAAACCATGGGTGGAATATCCGCGTAATTGAACAATTCTATTGTCACAGTCAACCAGCTTACCGCTACGATTGAAATATAATGCTCCGTGCTGTTCATATTTTGTTTTCATAATTTTTCTCCTCTTTAAATTCTTCTTTTATTATACGATATCTTATGTGAAAGGGAAATGAGAAACGGGAATAAGATAGTGTAAAGTTACTGTCAGTTGGAAAAGAATAGAGATCCTCTAAGATATGTG
>JAEDCQ010000016.1 GCA_016294075.1 Lachnospiraceae bacterium
GAAAGTAGCGGGAAAACCCAAGAAAGAAAGGAAAACCGCCAATACCACAGGTGAAAGGGCTGTGAAAGTAGCGGGAAAACCCAAGAAAGAAAAGAAATCCGCGAAGATTCTACAAATATGGGGCATCAAGGTAGCGAGTATATAGAACCGGAGTTAGGACCAGAACCGGAGTTGGGTACAGAACCGGAGGTAGAACCAGAAGCAGAACCAGAACCGCAACCGGAGGTGAGGCGGAAACAGAAATAGAGTCAGATTTAGAGATAAAAAAACTTAGAAATGCCTCAATATTTGCATAAGAAAATTGGAATCAGGGCATAATAGAAATGTATTTGTGAGAAGTGCACAAAATCGGATATCTGAAATTGAGACATATGATGAAAATGCAAAATTCATATTGCCAGAAACCGTTTTCTGTGTTACTATACAATCAGTTCCGGAAACGTTACCGAAACCGATACCGAAAACGGTACCAAAATAACCAAAAACCTATAACGGAGTAAAACCAATTTCGGGAAAAGGTAATCCGGTAATGTCATGGGATATAGCAAAGGGTAAGAAAATCTTAAGAGAATAAGAAAGGGAGAAAAAATGAAAAAGAAATTACTTAGTGCATTACTTAGTGTGGCAATGGTTTCTGCTTTACTTGTTGGATGCGGAAGCAAAACAGAAGCTCCTGCAAACGATGCAGCAGCAAAAGAAGAGGATGCTTCTGCTAAAGAAGAAGCTCCTGCAGCAAGCGCAGAAGGCGGTTCCGTTTACTACTTAAACTTCAAACCGGAACAGGATGAAGCTTGGCAGAACTTAGCGAAAGCTTATACAGAAACTACAGGCGTTGAGGTAACAGTTGTTACAGCAGCAAGCGGTAACTATGAAACAACTCTTATGAGTGAAATGGGTAAGAGCTCAGCTCCTACATTATTCCAGGTTAACGGACCTGTAGGTTTACAGAACTGGAAAGATTACTGCTTAGATTTAACAGGTACAGATATTTTGGGAGAACTTACAAGTGATTCCTTTGCATTATCAGAAGACGGTAAGGTATACGGTATCGGATATGTTATCGAATCCTATGGTATTATTGCAAACAAGACTTTACTTGCAAAAGCAGGATATGATGTAGCAGACATCAACTCTTTTGACGCATTAAAGAAATGTGCAGAAGATATCACAGCACGTAAGGATGAATTAGGATTTGCAGCATTCTCTTCAGCAGGTATGGATTCTTCTTCTGACTGGAGATTCAAGACACACCTTGCAAACCTTCCTATCTACTTCGAATATCAGGAAGACGGCATTGGTGCAACAGATGCAATCAAAGGTTCTTACTTAGATAACTATCGTGCAATCTGGGATTTATATATCAATAACAGCACATGTGCTCCTGCTGAATTATCTGCTAAGACAGGTGATGACTCCAGAGCAGAATTCTTAGCAGGTGAAGCAGTATTCTTCCAGAACGGTTCTTGGGAGTACGGTAACTTAACAGCAGACGGTGCTTTCACAGATGATGATTTAGTTATGATTCCTATTTATGTAGGTGCAGGTGATGAAGCTAATCAGGGTCTTTGCACAGGTACAGAAAACTACTGGTGTGTAAACTCACAGGCTGATGAAGCTGATATTCAGGCTACATTAGACTTCATGAACTGGTGTGTAACTTCTGAACAGGGTACAAAGGCAATGGCAGAAGATATGGGATTTGTAATTCCTTTCAAGAAAGCTGTTGAATCTCCTAACCTTTTTGTAAAACAGGACAGCGCATATACAGCAGCAGGAAAGAAACCTGTTTCATGGAACTTTACAACAATGCCTTCAGAAGAGTGGAAGAACGGTGTTGGTTCTGCTTTGACAGCATATGCAGCAGACCAGTCAGATGCAAACTGGGATGCAGTTGTTGCAGCATTCGTTGACGGATGGGCTTCAGAATACGCATTGGCAAATGGTCAGTAAATCGTAATGATTTGCTGCCGGGAGCATGGCCATTTGACCGGCAAATGCCTCTGGCATTTAATAACAAAATGGTGTAGTATGAAACGGAGGGCAGGCAATTGTGCCTGTCCTCTTTAAGAGTAAAATTTGTTAAGGAGGTTACGATGGAGAAAGCAATAAAAAGATATGCTCCGATATTTGTATTACCAACATTTGCAGCGTTTTGCATAGGTTTTATTCTTCCTTTTTTTCAGGGCTTGTATCTTTCATTTTGTCAGTTTACAACCACAAAAAATGCTAAATTTATTGGCCTTGGAAATTATATAAGAGTATTTCAGGATGAATCATTTTTGGATTCCTTCGGATTTACGGTACTCTTTGCGCTTGTGTCTATCTTATCAATTAACGTCATTGCATTTGCTTTGGCATTAGTACTTACAAGAGATAATTTAAAAGGAACAAATGTGTTCCGTACCGTGTTTTTTATGCCAAACTTAATCGGAGGTATTGTATTAGGTTATATTTGGCAGATTTTAATTAACTGTGTACTTTCTATCGTTGGAAAACCTCTGCTTGCACTTAACAGCACAGCCGGTTATTGGGGCTTGATTATCTTAATGTGCTGGCAGCAGATAGGTTATATGATGATTATTTATATCGCCGGTATTCAGAATGTACCGGAGGCGTTGACGGAAGCAGCCGCTATTGACGGTGCGACTCCATGGCAGACATTATTAAAGGTAAAATTACCGATGGTAATGCCGTCCATCACTATTTGTGTATTTTTAACTTTGACAAATTCCTTTAAACTGTTCGATCAGAACCTGGCATTGACAGCCGGAGAACCAAGCCACGCAACAGAAATGCTTGCTCTTAATATTTACAATACCTTCTATTTCAGAGCGGGTCCTCAGTGGAAAGGCTTAGGACAGGCAAAAGCAGTTATTTTCTGTATACTGGTTATTGTTATCTCGTTGATTCAGTTTAAAGCAACACATTCTAAGGAGGTGCAGCAGTAATGAGCAGTAGAAAGAAATTTGTAAACAGCATTTTTTCTGTTGTACTCAGTGTTTTATCCTTAGCATATATTTATCCGATTTTTATGATACTGATTAACTCCTTAAAGCAGGAAAACAGTATCACAACAAACGGTGCATTTTCCCTGCCTACGGCAGAAACCTTTGACGGTGTTACAAACTATATTAATGCGATTCAGGCACAGGGATTTTTAAAGAGTCTTGGATACAGTTTATTTATCACGATCAGCTCAGTAGCGGCGATTCTGTTGTTCTGCTCTATGTGTGCATGGTATCTGGCCCGTGTAAAGACTGTATTTACTACGGCGGTGTATTATCTTTGTGTATTCTCCATGGTAGTACCGTTCCAGATGGTTATGTTTACACTGGCTTCTACGGCAGATAATCTGAATTTAAATACTCCATGGAATATCTGGGTTATTTATCTTGGCTTCGGTGCGGGACTTGCGGTATTCATGATTACCGGTTTTATGAAATCCGTACCTCTTGAAATAGAGGAAGCTGCTATGATTGACGGTTGTACTCCAATCAGAACGTTTTTCTCGATTGTTATGCCGATGTTAAAACCGACACTTGTTTCTGTAGGTATTCTTGAAGCAATGTGGGTTTGGAACGACTATTTACTGCCGACGTTGGTTTTGGATATCAAATCTTATAAAACCATCCCGATGTTGATTCAGTATTTCCGTGGAAGTTACGGAAGAGTAGAAATGGGACCTATGATGGCAAGTATTATGCTGACCATTATCCCGATTATTATTGTGTACCTTGCGGGACAGAAGCATATTATCAAGGGTGTTGCTGCCGGCGCGGTAAAGGGTTAAAACTGATTTTACGGAGAAAAAAGGGCAGATAAGGCGGAATTATTTCCGCCTTATCCGAAGAAAGGTTGCAAACATGAGAAAATGTGGTATTCTCCTGGCAATATCCAGTATTCCTTCGAAATACGGAATCGGAACTTTTTCAAAAGAAGCATATGAATTTGTTGATTTTTTGGAAAAAGCAGGACAGACTTTATGGCAGATATTGCCGCTCGGTCCTACAGGATACGGTGATTCACCGTATCAATCTTTTTCAACTTTTGCAGGGAATCCGTATTATATCGATATGGATGAATTCGTTGAAAAAGGATATTTAACAAAAAAGGATTGTGAAGAAAGCGATTTTGATGACGGAGAATTTGTAAATTATGAAAAGATTTTTTTTGCAAAGTTTAAGTTGTTAAAGAAAGCTTATAAAAACAGTAACATCGCATCCGACCCGGATTATCAGGAATTTATTAATGCAAATAAAGCATGGCTTGATGATTATGCATTGTATATGGCAATAAAGGACTCCTTTGGCGGAATCAGCTGGACGGAATGGGAACCGGATATTATGCTTCGCAAACCGCAGGCTTTAAAAAAATACAGGGAAAGTCTGGCGGAGGAAATCGGATTTTACCGGTTTCAACAATATTTCTTCTTGAAACAGTGGAAAGCACTGAAAAAATATGCAAATGATAAGGGAATTGAAATTATAGGGGACATTCCGATTTATGTAGCACTTGACAGTGCCGATACATGGTCAAATCCGCAGCTTTTCCAATTTGATGAGGAATGTAAACCGAAGGCGGTTGCAGGATGTCCGCCGGATTCTTTTTCGGCAACCGGTCAATTGTGGGGCAACCCGTTATATGATTGGGAATACATGAAGAAGACGGATTATGCATGGTGGATAGAAAGAATCCGCTATTGCTATGAATTATATGATGTAGTACGAATCGATCATTTCCGGGGTTTTGATGAATACTATTCTATTCCGTTTGGAGATGAGACTGCCCAAAACGGTCATTGGGAAAAGGGACCGGGGTATGATTTGTTTAAAGCCGTTAAGAATACATTGGGTAAAACGAAAGTAATTGCAGAAGATTTGGGATTTTTGACACCAACCGTTATTAAACTGGTTCAGAAGACAGGATATCCCGGAATGAAAGTGTTGCAATTTGCGTTTGACTCCAGAGAGGAAAGTGATTACCTTCCTCATAATTATTCGAAGAACTGTATTGTTTATACGGGAACGCATGATAATGATACGACAAAGAGCTGGTACGAGTCGTTAAATAATCATGATAAAGCTTTTGCAAGACGTTATCTGGATGTAAAAAATAAAAATAAAATTTGTGAAAAGATGGTTCGCTCCGTACTTTCAAGCGTTGCGGATACAGCCGTAATTCCGATTCAGGATTATTTGGAACTTGGAGGGGAAGCAAGGATGAATACACCTTCTACTCTTGGGACGAATTGGAAATGGCGTCTGCAGTCCGGACAAATTAATGATGAATTGGCAACTAAGATTTATTCGTTAACAAAATTATATGGAAGAATCCAGAGTAAGCAGTGATTATAATACATTTCCCTAAATAGAGCGGAGAGTACAAATCACGAAATAAAACGGAGTTTGTGCTATACACAGACTCCGTTTTGTGTCATAATGAGAAACGTATAGAAAACTATGTCGAAAGAGAGAAAACGGGAAAAATATGAGCGGAGACGCAAATATTCCTGGAGAAGGAAATGAAATAACAATTAAAGATATAGCGCGTATTTGCGGTGTCGGGGTAAGTACGGTATCCAGAGCAATTAATAATCATCCGGATATTAATCCGTCTACGAAAAAAGCAATTATGGATACGATTGCACAATACGGATATATACCGAATAACAGTGCACGAAACCTGAAAAGAACCGACGCAAAATGTATAGCAATATTGGTAAAAGGTCTTACTAATCCTTTTTTTGCCGGAATGCTGCGTATTGTGGAAGAAGAGGTGGAAAGAAGGCGCTATTCTCTTGTGCTGCGTCATGTAGAATATTCGCAGGACGAGGTGGAGGTTGCACTTGAACTGATTAAAGAAAAAAGGCTTAGGGGAATTATTTTTCTGGGTGGTCATTTTGAACATTCGGCAGATAAACTATCTAAAATTACAATTCCGTTCATTATTGCAACAGCCGGCTGTATTCCGGGGAGTATGAGCCGGAATCTATATTCCTCCTTTACTGTAGATGATGAAAAGGAAGGCTATCTGATGACAAAATACCTGTTAGGGCAGGGACATAAAAAGATTGCCATTTTAGCGGCAGAAGACTCTAATGAAAGCGTTGGCCGTCTGCGTTTATCGGGATATATGCGTGCACTGAAGGAATCCGGTATTGAAGCAGATGATGAACTGATTTGCCCGATGAAGGATGATATTGAATATTATTCCATGGAGAACGGATATGTGGTGGCAGAAGAACTATTGAAAAAACGTAAGGATGTTACTGCGATTTTTGCAATTTCAGATGTTTTGGCAATTGGTGCCTGCCGTGCCATAAAGGATATGGGAAAACGCATCCCGCAGGATATTGCGGTAGCCGGATACGACGGAATTGATATGGGGAAATATTATTCTCCGAGTATTACTACGATTAAGCAGCCTGTTGATGAAATCGCAAGAGATTCCATCCTATTATTATTTGATATTATTTCGGGAAGGCAGGAGCATCAGCATAAGGTTTATGATGCAAAGCTTTTGATTCGGGAATCTACGAGTCTTGCAGAGGCGGAGTAATCCCTTTGGACAGATTGGAATTATGATAACGGGAATCCATTGTGACGTCCGTATCAAACCAATCCGGCATTAGGAAAGAATGAGCCTCCTTTTCACTGTCAAATTCCACTTCGGCAAGAATAAGAGGTTCTAATTCCTTTTCAAAAATATCCAATTCAATTGTGTGGGATTGATACGGAATCCGGTAACGCATTTTAGAGATAATAATACCGTCTGCCTTAGGAAGCATATGATTAAACGCATCCTCATTTAAAGGCAGATTGTATTCCTCACGTGAAAGCAGTCCCTTTCCCTTGTAAGTCATATAATAAGAATCATCTTCCTTGCGGATTCGTATAACAGGGTCTGTATTCAGATATGCCTGGACAATATGCGAAGCAGGAGTGTTACTTAAATCGGGAAGCTTTTTTATTGTAAATTTGCGTTCAATTTCCATGGCAGGATTCTCCGTTTCTTTTTCCATTATTATTATGTGAATTAATATGTGATTTTTATCCGGAAAAGATTATTGTTTAATAAGTATGAAAACAGTATAATACAAACAAAGCTCTGATTCAAATGAAATAGGAAGCAGGATATTGCATAAAAATGAATAAAAACGAAGGGAGCCGGTTTTATGGAAAAAGTAGCTGTTTTTTTAGCGGAAGGATTTGAAGAAATTGAAGGTCTTATGGTAGTGGATTTGCTGCGCAGAGCACAGATTGCGGTCGATATGGTATCTATGTCCGAAAATAAGCAGGTAACGGGCTCACATCAGATTACGGTAACGGCAGATACTACAATCGGACAGATTCATTTTGAATCGTATGATGTTCTGGTGTTGCCGGGGGGAATGCCGGGAACGAATCGGCTGAAGGAGTGTGCTGTATTGTGCGATGCACTTACGGCTGCTTATAAAAACGGCAGAAAGATTGCCGCTATCTGCGCGGCACCGACTGTATTCGGAAAGCTTGGTCTGTTAAAGGATAAAAAGGCATGCTGTTATCCGGGAATGGAGGATGAACTGTATGCAAAAGAGGTCACATATCAGCCGGTTACCGTAGACGGGAATGTTACCACAAGCAGAGGCTTAGGAACGGCATTGGTATTCGCACTTTCTCTGATTGAACAGTTAAAGGGAAAAGAAGCCGCTGACGCTTTGGCAAAAAAGGTTGTGTATGAATAAAAGCATCGTTATGTATGTAATTATGTAAACAAAAGCGGATATCTGATACGATATCCGCTTTTTTCAAACATCAGACGAACTTGTCAGCCGATATTTGAACAGGTCAGGTCCACTCTGCTTATTTCATGGATTCTTCCTGTTTTTTGATCATTCTACGAACCATTTCACCACCGATGGAACCAGCTTCCTTAGAAGTTAAGTCACCATTGTAGCCTTCTTTTAAGTTTACACCTAACTCAGATGCAACTTCTGTTTTAAAACGATCCATTGCAGCTTTTGCTTCAGGAACTTCCATTCTGTTAGAATTCTTGCTTGACATAATGTTTCACCTCCGGTTGTTTGTTTTAAGAAGATAAGTGACTACTCTGACACTTATCTTCTAAATAGAATTACGCCTCATTTCGCCGCTTATCTTGATTCTAGTATTTGCTATAATTTTAAGATTATGTTGGTAATTTTTCCTATTTTAAATCGTTGCTTTTCTATTGAAAATGAGTATACTTAATGAAGGATTATTTTATTCGATGAATATAAGAATGAGAGGGAAGAAAATGAAATTTACAACAAAGCAATTAACACAAACAGCGCTTCTGCTGGCGATTTGTATTGTCAGCCAGTTTATGAAAAATACATCTGTTTATCTGACCGGACCAATCATCAATGCTGTGCTGCTCATTGCATTGTGGAGTGTAAATGTACAGGCTGCATTGGTTTTATCCGTGCTTACACCGATTACCGCTTTTATGATAACAGGTTCTCCGATTACCGCAGCCATTCCGTTGCTGATTCCGGTTATCATGCTTGGCAATGCAATTTTTGTGACAGCAGTATGGCTCGGACAGAAAAAAGGAGTGGCTATGAAATATGTGGGAATGGGCGCAGGATGTATTTTAAAAGCTGCGTTTATGTGGATAATGACATCGTTTGTTCTGTTTCCTGTTTTTGGGCAGAATGTAGCGTCCAGACTGCCGAAGCCGGAAGCACTTCCAAAAGTATTGGAAACCGCTAAAATCACATTCTCCGTAACACAATTGATTACGGCAGCAATCGGTTGTGTTCTTGCCGTTATTATTATGATTCCCCTAAAATCTTATTTAAAAAGCGAATAATAAATATATCTGAATAATAAAAACAAAACAACGTAAATAACTAAAATAAAAATCTAAAAAAAATAGAAAAATACTAGAAGTTACAGGGGTTGTATGGTATAATCGTAAAATGACTGTGATTATGGATAAAAATAGGAAATCACGTACTGCAAACCTGATAATTTAAGGAGGAAATAGATTAACATGAGTGTACAGGTAGAAAAGTTAGAGAAAAATATGGCAAAGCTTACAATTGAGGCTTCTGCTGAAGAATTAGAAAAAGCAATTGAGAAGGCTTACCAGAAACAGAAGAAGAATATTTCGGTTCCGGGCTTCCGTAAGGGTAAAGTACCACGTATGATGGTAGAAAAAATGTATGGAAAAGAAGTGTTCTATGAGGACGCTGCAAACGAGATTATTCCTGTTGCATATGAAAAAGCATATGACGAATGCGGTGAGGATATTGTATCTACACCTCAGATTGAAGTAACACAGATTGAAGCGGGAAAACCTTTTATCTTTACTGCATTGGTTGCACTCAAGCCGGAAGTAACATTAGGCGCCTACAAGGGAATTGAAGTGGATAAGGTGGATGTAACCGTATCGGATGAAGAAGTAGATGCGGAAATTGAAAAGGAAAGAGACCGCAATGCAAGAAGCATCAGCGTAACAGACCGTGCCGTACAGGATAAGGATCAGACAGTGATTGATTTTGAAGGATTTGTAGACGGTGTTGCTTTTGAAGGCGGCAAAGGAGAAAATTATCCGCTGACAATCGGTTCCGGTACATTTATTCCGGGATTTGAAGAACAGTTGATTGGTAAAAACATCGGAGAAGAAACAGATGTAAACGTAACCTTCCCTGAAGATTATCAGGCTGAGGACCTGGCAGGCAAACCGGCATTATTCAAGGTAACTGTAAAAGAAATTAAAGAAAAGCAGCTCCCTGAACTGGATGATGAATTTGCAGCTGAGGTATCTGAATTCGACACATTGGCTGAATACAAAGAAGATGTAAAGAAGAACCTGCTTGAAAAACGTGAAAAAGACGTTAAAAATGCAAAAGAAGATGCCGTAGTGGATGCAATTATCGAAAATGCTTCCATGGATATACCGGATGCAATGATTGAGACGCAGCAGAGACAGATGATTCAGGAGTTTGCACAGAATATTCAGGCTCAGGGACTCTCCATTGACCAGTATTTCCAATTTACAGGTTTAACTGCGGAAAAGATGATGGAGCAGGTTAAGCCACAGGCTGAAAAGAGAATTAAATCCAGACTGGTATTGGAAGCAGTTGCAAAGGCTGAAAACATCGTGGCTTCAGAAGAAGATTTTGATAATGAAGTAGCTAAGATGGCAGAGATGTACAAGATGGAATCAGACAAGATTAAAGAATCCATCGGAGAAGAAGGCAAAAAGCAGTTAATGGAAGATTTGGCGGTTTCCAAAGCAGCAGAATTTGTTGTAAACGAAGCAAAAGAAAAATAAACTTAAATCAGAAACGGAGGTTCATATGAGTTTAATTCCTTATGTCGTTGAACAGACAAGCAGGGGGGAACGCTCCTATGATATTTATTCAAGACTTTTAAAAGACAGAATCATTTTCCTTGGAGAAGAGGTAAATAATGATTCCGCAGCAACAGTTGTTGCGCAGCTTTTGTTTTTGGAAGCAGAAGACCCGGAAAAGGACATTCATTTATATATCAACAGCCCGGGTGGTGTGATTACTGCCGGTATGGCAATTTATGATACCATGCAGTATATCAAATGCGATGTTTCTACCGTATGTATCGGAATGGCAGCAAGTATGGGAGCATTCTTACTTGCAGGTGGTGCAAAGGGCAAGCGTTTTGCACTTCCGAATGCGGAGATTATGATTCATCAGCCGAGCGGCGGTGCTCAGGGTCAGGCAACAGAGATTGAGATTACTGCAAAGCATATTTTAGATATCAAGCATCGTTTAAATACGATTTTGGCAGAAAGAACAGGCCAGCCTTATGAAATTATTGCAGCAGATACAGAACGTGATAATTGGAAGACTGCACAGGAAGCCAAAGAATACGGTCTGATTGATGCCGTAATTGCATCACATGCGGATGCAACATAAAAAGGAAAGGCAGAAATATATGGCAGGAAAATATTCTGACGGAAATATCAGATGTTCCTTTTGCAATAAGACACAGGATCAGGTCAGAAAGATGATAGCCGGACCGGCAGGCTCGGGAGTGTATATTTGTGATGAATGCATTGACATCTGTGCAGATATCATTGAAGAAGAGTTTGAGGAAGAGGATGCGGTAGAAACTCCGCAGCTTATCAATCTTTTGAAACCGGCAGAAATCAAAGAATTTCTGGATGAATATGTGATTGGGCAGGAAGAAGCCAAAAAGGTATTATCTGTAGCCGTTTATAATCATTATAAAAGAGTAACAAGCAATAGTGAGGATGATGGTGTTGAACTTCAAAAAAGCAACATTATTATGGTAGGTCCTACCGGTTCGGGAAAGACTTATCTTGCACAGTCGCTTGCAAAGATTATCAATGTGCCGTTTGCAATAGCCGATGCCACGACCTTGACAGAAGCAGGCTATGTTGGTGAAGATGTGGAGAATATCCTACTTAAACTGATTCAGGCGGCGGATTATGATGTGGAGCGCGCACAGTACGGTATCATTTATATTGATGAAATTGATAAAATAACAAAAAAGAGCGAAAATGTTTCTATAACACGGGATGTATCCGGAGAAGGTGTACAGCAGGCATTGCTTAAGATCGTGGAAGGTACGGTCGCAAGTGTACCGCCTCAGGGTGGAAGAAAGCATCCGCATCAGGAACTGATACAGATTGACACCTCCAATATTTTGTTTATCTGCGGGGGTGCATTTGACGGACTTGAGAAGATTATAGAGACAAGACTTGACCGGAAAACGATTGGCTTTAACAGTGAGATTTCCGAATGTATTGCCGAAAAAGAAATCGGAAAGATATTGGAACAGGTTACTCCGCAGGACCTTGTAAAATTCGGTCTGATTCCCGAATTTGTAGGCCGTGTGCCGATACATGTATCCTTGGAAGGCTTAGACAAAGCCGCACTTATCCGTATTCTTAAGGAGCCTAAAAATGCACTGGTAAAACAGTATCGTAAGCTGTTTGCATATGATGATGTCAATCTTACCTTTGAAGAAGAGGCGATTGATGCAATTGCAGCAAAAGCTTATGAGCAGAAAACAGGTGCAAGAGGTTTACGCTCTATTTTAGAAAAAGCGATGATGGATGTTATGTATACAATTCCATCGGATGAAACCGTAACAGAATGTATAATGACAAAGGATGCCGTGGACGGAAAAAGCCGTCCGACACTGATACACAATAACATGTAATTTCGATAGTAAGCTGTGACACTACTGATAAAAGCAACAGAAGCAGTGCCACAGCTTTAAGTGTCCAATAGGAGTTATAATATGTCACAAAAGAAAACAGAAACCGGGATGGTTTATCCGGTAATTGCATTGCGCGGGATTACTGTTTTTCCCGGTATGATTCTTCATTTTGATTTAAATAGGAAAAAATCAATTGCTGCGGTAAATGCCGCTATGCAGAATAACCAGGAAGTAGTAGTCAGCTGCCAGAAGCAGACCGATATAGATGAACCGGGTATGGAGGATTTGTATCCGGAGAGTACAATTGTAGAGATTAAGCAGGTAACTAAGATGCCCGGCAATTTAATGCGGGTATTGGTGGAAGGAAAAACACGTGCAACGATAGAAAAATTAGATACCTGTACACATAAATTTTATACTGCCGTGGTAACTCCTTTTTGGGAAGAACAGGAGGGCATAACCGAGGCAGAAGAAATTGCGATGCTTCGTGTTACCATGGAAACGGTTACTGCGTATCTGGAACACTTTCCAAGGATTGCAAAGACTATGGAGAACCAAATACAGGAGTCTATGAACCTTTCGCAGGTAATCGACAGGGTGGCGGCAAATATTCCGATTCCGTATGCAAAGAAGCAGCAGATTTTATCGGCATATCATTTAAAAGACAGGTTTGAACTGATTAATAAAATTCTGCTTGAAGAAATTGATATTGCCGGTATTAGGGAAAATCTGGCAGAAGAGATAAAAAATAAAGTAGAAAAAAACCAGAGAGAATATATTTTAAGAGAACAGCTGTCATATATACGAAGTGAGTTAAACGGAGAAGACTCATTAACGGAAACAGAGATTTTTATACAACAGCTTGAAGCACTGCAGGCAGACGATGAAATAAAAGAAAAAATCCGTAAGGAAATTAACCGGTATGAAACGGTTTCCCACAGCAGTGCGGAGAGTTCTGTTGAACGTACTTATATTGAAACATTATTGGAGATGCCATGGAATCACGTTTCGGAAGATAATACCGATATTGAACATGCAAAAGAGATTTTAGAGCGTAATCATTACGGTATGGAAAAGGTAAAAGAACGTATTCTGGAATTCCTGGCTGTCCGTCAGATGACAGATAGTGGTGATGCTCCGATTATCTGCCTTGTAGGACCTCCCGGAACGGGAAAAACCTCCATTGCCAAAAGCGTTGCGGAAGCACTCGGTAAGAAATACCAGCGCATCTGCCTTGGTGGTGTGCGTGATGAGGCGGAAATCAGAGGACACCGCAGAACGTATGTGGGTGCAATGATGGGACAGGTGGCAGGTGCCATCCGTCATGCGAAGGTAAGCAATCCGCTTATTTTGTTAGATGAGATTGATAAGGTCAGCAATGATTACAAGGGAGATACTTTTTCGGCATTGCTTGAGGTCCTGGATCCCGACCAGAATAAGCATTTTCGTGACCATTATATCGAGCTGCCGCTTGATTTGTCACGCGTTTTATTTATTGCAACGGCCAATACAACCTCTACGATTCCAAGACCGCTTCTTGACCGTATGGAGGTAATCGAGGTATCCGGTTATACGGAAAATGAAAAGTTTCATATTGCAAAAGAGCATCTGGTAAAAAAACAGCTTTTGGTAAACGGAATGGGAAGCGGCCGCCTAAAGCTGGCAGACAGGGCAATAAAGGATATTATTCTTTATTATACAAAAGAAGCCGGAGTGCGTGAATTGGAGCGTAAAATCGGCACAGTATGCCGTAAATGTGCAAGGGAGTATTTACAGAACGGCAGGGAGAATATAAAGGTATCCTCCCTGAATCTGGGGGATTATCTCGGCAAACGGATTTATTTACTGCAGATGGCAAATAAAAAGAATGAAATTGGCATTGTGCGAGGACTGGCATGGACCCAGGTGGGCGGAGATACTTTGGAGATAGAAGTAAATATCATGCCCGGTAAAGGTGAAATTGTATTGACGGGTCAGATGGGAGATGTGATGCAGGAGTCTGCCGTAATCGGGCTTAGTTACATCCGTTCTGTTGCCTCCAAATATAAAATCGGACAGGATTTCTTTAAAAAGAATGATGTGCATATCCATATTCCGGAGGGGGCCGTTCCAAAGGACGGGCCGTCTGCGGGGATTACAATGGCAACGGCTATGTTATCGGCTATTACGAAAAGAAAGGTTGACTGTAAGCTGGCAATGACGGGTGAAATCACACTTCGTGGAAGAGTCCTTCCAATCGGGGGATTAAAGGAAAAGCTTCTTGCCGCAAAAACGGCAGGAATAAAAAAGGTTCTTGTATCGTCAGAGAATAAAAAAGATATAGAAGAAATTTCTGCTGAAATTACGGATGGAATTGAGCTTGTTTATGTGACATGTATGGAAGATGTATTGGCGCATGCTTTTGTCTGAGGTGCCTATAAACACAGCCCCCCGTTTGCTCAATCAGAGACGGTGAAAAAGAAAGAAAACGAGGTACAATATGGTTATAAAGACAGTGAATCTCGAGACAGTGTGTGGTATAACGAGCACGCTGCCTCAAAATACTCTGCCTGAATTTGCGTTTGCGGGAAAGAGCAATGTGGGGAAATCATCCCTTATCAATGCACTGATGAATCGTAAATCCTATGCAAGAACGAGTGCCCAGCCGGGAAAGACACAAACGATTAATTTCTACAATATTAACGATATGCTGTATTATGTGGATTTGCCGGGCTATGGCTATGCCAATGCAAACGAAAAAGTAAAAGCACAGTGGGGTGTGATGATTGAAAAATATCTGCGCACATCTAAACAGCTTAGACTTGTTTTCCTTTTAATTGATATTCGTCATGCACCGGGGAAAAATGATATTCAGATGTATGAATGGATAAAAAGCAACGGCTTTGAACCGGTAATTATTGCAACCAAGGCGGATAAAATAAAACGAAGTCAGCTTGATAAGTGCTTAAAGATTATACGTGAAACTTTACACATTGGCAGTAATACGATAATGATTCCCTTTTCTGCCGTAAGCAAGGCAGGACGGGAAGAAATTTATGAG
Organism: Lachnospiraceae bacterium; assembly: GCA_016294075.1. Lineage (GTDB taxonomy): Bacteria > Bacillota > Clostridia > Lachnospirales > Lachnospiraceae > RGIG8767. The sequence continues at coordinate 15,235 of JAEDCQ010000016.1, forward strand.
GTATTGGAAAGGTATATTCAGAATTCATGAGAAAAACAGAACAATCGAAACGGGATAAATGGTTATCTCTGCTTTTCTTTCTTTACCTGTTGTTTATCATTAAAATGATAGTATTTAAATACCCTGTTTCACAGATGCAGGCAATTGTGGACTCGTGGCAGAAGGATGTTATCCTGGAAGGGTTGAGTACAGCGAACTTCATCCCTTTTAAAACCATTAAAATGTATATCCGTTATTATGATTTACCCGGAATCCGCAGCTTTGCAAACCTGTTCGGAAATATCTTGATTTTTGTTCCGGTAGGGATGCTGTTTCCGTTTGTGCATAAGAGGGGCAGAAATATATGGATACTTTTGGCCAATGCATTTCTTTTTGTGGCCGGCATAGAAATATTTCAGCTTTTTTCAGCATTCGGGGCATTTGATGTAGACGATATTATTTTAAATTGCTTCGGTGTTTTGATGGGCAGAGTCTTGTTTGAATTCCTTTTTGGAAAGCGGGAGAATTTACCATAAATATTAAGAAATATTAAGAATTCGTAAGGTTGATAAATAAGGGTGTTATGCTATAATGAGTATGCAGTAAACAGGTACTTGTTATAGCATTTGTTTATATAAGGAACTTCATGGAAAAAGTATTTGTTGTTTATAGCTGCTGCATATGATAGATTCTGTAAAGAGGTTGTCATGGATAAGAGTATTCGCAGGGTAAAAAATATATCAGCCGTTTATCTGCTTCCCAGTGTTATCGGGGTGGCATTATTTTTTATTCTGCCTTTTTTTGTTGTTATCTATTATTCCGTGATAGATAATCCGATTTCAAAAGAATTTGTTTTTCTGGATAATTTTTATAGTGTCTTAACCAATAAGGCATTCCAACTGGCTGTATCGAATACTTTGAAATTTTCTTTTATAGCGGTTCCGCTGGTCGTGATATTATCACTTACCGTTGCTTTTCTGCTCGATATGCAGATACCGGGGAAAAGCCGGATACGTACGGCATTTTTAAGCCCGATGATGGTCCCGATTGCGTCGGTTATATTAATCTGGCAGGTTTTGTTTCATTATAATGGCCTGTTAAATGAAATAATCGTGCATTTTGGGGGCGGCAAAACAGACTGGTTAAAATCGGGGCAGGCGCAGATAGTTATAATTCTGTTGTTTATATGGAAGAATCTTGGCTATAATATGGTGCTGTTTATGTCCTCTCTGTCTAATATACCGAGGGAAATCGTTGAGGTTGCGGTTATGGAGAGTGCATCAAAGTGGCAGGTTTTTTATCATATCAAACTTAGATATCTGTCCTCAAGTATTTTGTTTGTAACGATATTATCCGTGATAAATTCTTTTAAGATATTCCGTGAAATATATCTTTTGACAGGTGATTATCCGTTTGACTCACTGTATATGCTGCAGCATTATATGAACAATATGTTCCGTTCACTGGATTATCAGAAATTATCAGCAGCGGCAATTCTTATGTCCCTGTTTATGATTGTTCTGATTGGTATTTTGTTTTTGGCAGAAAATGTTGTGGGGAAAGACTTAGATGGCTGATAATCGGTTTATTAAAAAAATGCGGAGAAGAAAACGGAATAAGGAGAGGCGTTTAAAACTGTTATCGTGCATTTTGATGCTGACTGCCTTTTTGTTCCTGATTCCGATTATATTTACGGTATGTAATTCGTTCATGACAGAACAGGAAATCAGTGCGAATTACGGCATGATTTTTGAAACAGGTGAAAGCGGTGCGAAGCCATACATATCCGAGACCGTAAATTTAAAATTTATTCCTGATAAGGTAACACTTGAACAGTATAAGACAGTGCTTTTAAAAAGCCCGGATTATCTTTTGAAATTCTGGAATTCGGTAATCTTAGTCGTGCCGATTGTTGTATTTCAGCTTCTTGTGGCATTGTTTGCCGCATACGGATTTACAAGATACAGGGGAAGGATTCGTGAAATTATTTTCTTTGCATATATTATTTTGATGCTGATGCCGTATCAGGTCACATTAGTGCCTAATTTCTTAGTGTCGAAGTGGCTGAATTTAATCGATACGAATTGGGCAATCTGGCTGCCGGGTATTTTTTCCCCGTTTGCGGTATTTTTACTTACAAAATACATGCGGAGAATTCCGTATGGAATATTGGAAGCTGCAAAGGTTGATGGGGCCGGTGAATTTCAGATATTCCGCCATATATGTGTACCGCTTTGTAAGGGGGCACTTACGAGTGTGGCGATTTTGATATTTATTGATTATTGGAATATGGTTGAGCAGCCGTTGATACTGCTGGCAGATTCTGATATGCATCCGCTCTCGGTATTTTTATCCAAAATTAATACCGGGGAAATAGCACTGGCATTTGCGGTTGCGTCGATTTATCTGGTTCCGACGCTGCTCGTTTATTTATACGGTGAAGATTATCTGGTAGAAGGTATTGCTTATCAGGGCGGTATTAAAGGATAATCGGTTGCAGGTGATAGAACGGTTGGAAAGCCGAAAATTAGGAAAAGAGAGACGAATATCGTCAGGAGAAGGCCGTACACGGCAGGCTATAACGAATTAGAAAGGTTTGTTGGGAGAAAACAATGGAAGAAAATACATACAAAATCCGAAAAGATAAAGTAAAAAATATTGCAATTATTTTTCTGAGCGCTATGCTCGTGCTTACCTTTTTTTCCAACTCCATCTTAAATCATTCGCTGCCTGAAGTGGCAACGCAGTATGTCAGGTACGATACGATTACGGAAAAGGTGCGCGGGAGCGGAACCGTTACGGCAGATGACCCGTATAAGGTGGTCATAAAAGACAGTCGCACGATTGAGAGTGTAGCGGTAAAGGAAGGCGATACAGTTACAAAAGACCAGGTGTTATTTTATCTGGAGGATTCCGAAAGCGAAGAATTAAAGAAAAAAGAAGAAGAGATCAAGGCAAAGGAAGACGAACTGAGTAAGCAGGTTTTGGAATACATGACATCCATTTTGAGTGTTGACATCTCAAACGAAGCATACCAGCATATTCAGAGTGATAATATAGCCACTGTAGCAGCTTATCAGGCAAAAATAGAAGCTGCCAGACAAAAGGTTAAGAGTGCACAGGATACCGTGGACAGTTTAAACCGTCAGATACTGGTGGCAGGAATGTCTTCCGAGGATGATGTGGACAGGGACACTGAGCTTGCAATTGCAACAGCTAACCGGGACAATGCTTCTAAACGCATGACGGAGGCACAGGCAAAGATTACGGAAGCGGAAGGTGTCATCTCAACGTTAGATAAAAAAGCGGCAGATGCAGGCGCAGGAAGTGGTGAAGCTCTGGAAGTTACGGCGTTGAATGCTACTAATGATTATAATAGTAAAAAGACTACTTATGACACGAATAAAAGCTCTTTGGTATCTGAATTAAATTATCTGAATACAGCGGATCCTTCCAATCCGGTTTTTATAGAAAGTGATTATTTTGATTCTTCAACAGGAATCGTTAAGGATTTAAATGCTTTGACAGGATTGCAGGATTTGGCACAGCAGGCATATAATTCCGGTGTTAGTAGTAGTGCTGTAACTGCATTTGAATCTATGAAAACTGCATACAGTGATCTTCTAACCACCAAAACCAAAATGGATGCGGCAAATAAGGACGTAAGCGATTATAATGCTGCCAAAAGTGCACTTTCTTCTGCAAAAAACGCTTTGACAAATGCAACGAATGAATACAATTCGTATCAGTCCAAGGTGGAGAGTCTGACAAATAAAAAATCAGAAAGCTCAGGCGATAATACAGAATTACAAAACAGTCTGAAAATCAGTCTGTCCGATGCGGAGGCAGTATTAAAGGCAGCACAGAAGGAACAGGACCAGTTGCTTAAGGATGTAAGCAATGAGCTTGCTCTCTCGAGCAAAAATGATGAGATTGCGGATACCGAAAAAGAGCTTTCCAAGCTGAATGAAGAATTAGAGGAGCTAAAGGAAGAATCAACCGGTGCGACCATCGATGCTCCTGTAGAGGGTACGGTTATCAGCATCAGTAAAACGGCGGGAGAGACAACAACGGCGAATGAAGAAATTGCATTGATTCAGGTGGCGGGAAAGGGCATGTCGTTAAGCTTTTCCGTAACAAATGACCAGGCTGCAAAGGTGAAGGTTGGAGATCCGGCACAGCTTCAGAATTCGTGGTATTATGAGGATGTAAAGGTAACATTATCAAAGATTAAACCGGATACGGAGAACCCCGGAAAGAAAAAGCTTCTGGAATTTAATGTTGAGGGATCTGTACAGAGCGGAGAAACACTTGCCCTTTCGATAGGAGAGCGCAGTGCCGAATATGAGCATGTTGTACCAAACAGTGCGGTAAGGGAAGATAAAAACGGAAAGTTTATTTTGATTATTGAAGAGAAGACCACTCCTTTCGGAAACCGTTATAAGGCAAAGCGTGTTAATGTTGAGGTCATTGCAAGTGATGAGACAAAGACAGCTATTCAGGCTGAACTGCAGGGGTATGAATATGTTATTACAACCTCCAATAAGCCGGTTGAAACAGGCGACCAGGTTCGTTTAGCAGAGTATTAGAAAGACGGGGAATGACTATGAAACAGATAGGCCAGAAAACGTGGCTCGAGCTGACCGGCAGCTATCGCAGGGGCTTCATTGTCTTTTGTATAAGTCTGTTACTCTTTGTGTTTGTAACAATTTTGTCGTGGTGGAGCAGATGTGATTTATATGACCAGCAGGCAGCAGCACGTTGGTCTGATGAAGCGGATTATGCACAGCTTAGCTGCTTTTATCCGGTCACAATGCAGCCGACCGATTATGATTTTCAGAATCTCTATCATACGATAGAAAGTGCATTAAAGGCTGAATCTCTTGAAGCAGAAACAGAAAATGCAAAGCTTTTTATTGATGCATACAGTATGACCGGCTCCCTTACACTTTCAACAGACAATCAGAGCATGAAGGTGAAGGCAGTCGGTGTGACGGATAACTTCTTCGTGTTTCATCCTGTGTCTTTATTGCAGGGCTCGTACTTCGATGAAGATATGATTATGAAGGATGGAGTCATCATTGATGAGGATGCAGCGTTTACGCTGTATGGCTCAAATGATGTGGTGGGGATGCCCGTCTATGTGGAAAATGAGTTGTATTATATCCGTGGTGTTATAGAAAGAGAAAGCACTTATCTTGCAAGGGAAGCGGGATTGGATTCTTCAATATGCTATGTATCGGCAGATACCCTGTCAAGTTACGGCATGGTAGAGGGAAGCTATACATATGAGGTTATTATGCCGAATCCGGTAGAAGGATTTGCAAAGAATATATTGGTAACAGCACTGAATGATACGGAAAACAAACTGGAGGTAATTGAAAATTCCAATCGTTTTTCCGTAAGTGCCAGAAAAGAAATAGTATTTGATTTTGTTGTCCGTTCCATGAGCAGTAATGGTATTTTGTATCCATATTGGGAAAATCAGGCACGTGCTCATGAGGACATATGCGGGATTCTTTTTATTATACAGGCAGTCAGCTTTTGTATTGTTTTGGTACTGCTGCTATGGTATATATGGCGCCGCTATAAAACAAGGACATGGAGAACCCGGGACTTGTGGGAAAAATGTATAAGCTTGTGGGAAAGAAACAGAAAACTCTATCATGATAGAAACCTGCGAGAAAAACATACAGAATTTCAAAAATGAGATGTTTAAAAAGAAATGTTTAATAAGTAATGTAAAAAAAGATGAAAGAAATGATGAAAAAGAAAATGGAGAATAAATAGGCATATAAAAGAATTTATACCCCGTTGAAAGTTGTTTTTAATGTAATTTTTGGGAAAGATGGTGTAGAGCAGCATTATATAGGAATTATACCCTTCAAATAAGAGTAAGCGGGGTAAAATAAGCAAGTAGAAGAAATTTGTATCCTTGTGGGCAAATTAAAAAGCAGAATAAGCGTAGGAACGGGGTAAAATGAGCATGTAAAAGGATGATATACCCCATGTCGTAGGTAGACAAGAAACTTTAAGAACAAAAACCACGAAGACAGAAATCGGTATGTAAAGCAAGACAGAAAGTAAGGTGTGAAACCAAGAAAGCAAAAGATAGTGTCAAGTGACCTATGAAAAAACAGATCAAATAAAAAGGATAATATATATATGAAAAGGGGAGTAGTAATATGAAAAAATGGGTTTATTTTTTGATAGTAGTTTTAATGCTGGCAGCATTAGCCGGATGCGGAAAAAATAAAAAGTCTTCTTCTGATTCGGTTTCGTCAGATTCTGCAAAGGAGCATGTGTTTGATTTTACTGCCTTGGATGATAAGCTCGGTGATGTTGAAATGGGGCAGGCATGTCTGTCAAAGGATCGTATTTTGATTTCGGCTTATCGGTATGAAGAGACACAGCAGTCTCAGACAGGAGAAGGAGAAGAAATACAGCAGCCTCAAGCAAGAGAAGAAGCAGAGGTTATGCCCGTAGAAGATACGGGGGACACAGAGGCTACAGAAGACACAGAGGCTACAGAAGATACAGAGACTGAGGCAATATCAAAAACCACAGTCAGCAATGGTGCTTTTGCAGAGGCGGTAGTAGCTGATAACACGTATTTAGAAGATGAAATGGTGTATTCTCAGGATGCCTTTTTTAAAATGATTCAGATGGACCTTTCCGGTACGCAGCTTGCCGAATTTGAAATAAAGCTTCCTACAGAGGGAGGTATCAATGCATTTTGTGCGGATGATGACGGAAATGTCTATACGGTTTTGGATGAATACGGTAAGGACACTTCAAATCCGGATATGTACAAGGACTTATTTACATTGGTTGTGTATACGCAAAGTGGTGAAGAATTATATCGTGTGGCCTTAGGTGGGCAGGCAGGTCCGGATGAGTATTATTATGTAAATAAGATTCTTTACGCAGAAGACGGAACGATTATAATTGGTTCCACAAGCGGATTAGAAATTTATAATAAGGACGGTTCATTTAAGAAAAATATAAAGACAGAGGAGGAAACCTCTGACATTTATCTGTTGCGTGACGGTAAAATTGCGTATCTGAAATATGAAGAGCAGGGAATGTGCATCCGTACACTTGATACAGAGACAGAACAGCTTTCAGATAAAATATCACTTCCTTTCAATGCGTATAATTATTCGTTTTATACCGGTCAGTCCTCCGATTTTCTTCTAGTGGATTCAAGCGGCGTATATACATATAATCTGGGGGATGAAGCATTAAATAAAGTATTTGATTTTGTAGATTCTGATTTATTATGTACCAACCTGTATTCTCTGGCGGAAGTAAAGGAGAATCAGTTATTTGGATGTTATTATGATAATGTGGAGGAAAAAACAAAATTCGGTCTGTTTAATAAGGTTGATCCGGCTGATGTAAAGGATAAAACAGTTCTTACTTTAGCATGCTCATGGATTGATTGGGATGTAAGGAATCAGGTTGTTAAATTTAATAAAAATAATCCGGAATATCGTATACGTATAGAGGATTATTCCCAGTACAACACAATGGATGACTACACAGTCGGCATGACAAAAATGAATACGGATATAGCATCAGGTAACATACCGGATATTGTTATGCTGAATTCGGATATGCCTATAGACAGTTATATTTCCAAAGGTCTTTTTGCGGATTTAAATCAATTTATGGAGAATGATCCGGAACTGAAAAAAGAAAATTATATGGAAAATATTATTGATATCTATTCACGTGACGGTAAATGGTATCAGTTAGTGCCAAGCTATTATTTAGGTACGGTTTTTGGAAAAACTGCAGATGTCGGAGAAGAACCGGGGTGGACAATGGAAGATTTACAGGCTCTTCGTAAGAAAAAGGGAGAGGATGTAGCGGTATTTTCCGAAATGACAAGAAGCGGAATGCTATATTACAGTATGAATTCCTGTGCCGGTCAGTTTATTAATTGGGAGACGGGCGAATGTACTTTTAATTCGCAGGAGTTTATTGAGTGGTTGGAGTTTATAAAGGAGTTCCCGGAAGAAATCAATTATGATGAGCTGTATAACGATGAGGAATATTGGAAAGAGCAGGAGACATTATTCCGTGACGGTAAAGCACTTTTGATGCCGTATACATTATCCAATTTTGACGATTTCTTATATTGCGAAGACGGAACCTTCGGCGAACAGATTACCGCAATCGGTTTCCCTGTAAATGAGGGTGTCGGCAATGTAATTACCTGTAACTGGGATTTTGCAATAAGTGCCAAATCCGCTAATCAACAGACTGCATGGGATTTCCTACGGTATTATCTGACAGAGGAATATCAGGACAGCATAGAATACGGCTGGCCGGTATTAAAGAGTTCTTTGGATAAGCGTGTCCAAAAGGCTATGCAGAAGCCGTTTTATCTGGACGAAGAAGGAAATAAGGTAGAGTATGACAATACCTATTTCCTAAATGGTGTTGAGATAACAATGGAGCCATTAACAAAGGAAGACTGTGACAGGGTAATCGGTTATCTTAAAGGTGCAAACAGAACCTCCTTCTATAATGGCGAAATTTTAAAGATTATGGAAGAGGAGACGGCAGCTTATTTTAACGGACAAAAGTCCGCAAAGGAGGTTGCTGATATTATTCAGAGTCGAGTACAAATTTATGTAAATGAGTCACGATAAAAATCAGAGAAGACCCGTAAAGTATGAAAACAGGGTCAGTCCGTTTGCATAACCGTACGGCTGATTGGGGGCAAGCATTCTTTCGGGATGCCATTGTACGCCGATAACAGGCAGAGTGGTGTGCTCGATTGCCTCTGCAACCCCATCCTTTGCATACTGCGTAATGATTAGATTATCACCTAATTTATTAATAGCCTGATGATGAGCACTGTTTGTAATAAAGTCGCTTCCGTAAAGAGAATGGATGCGGCTTTCAGACAGTGCTTTTGTGCTATGGTAACGGTCTGCTTCGTCAAAGGCATGAAGAGTCCCTGTGGGCAGGTCCTGCATAAGGCTTCCGCCGAGAGCAACATTAATCAACTGCATTCCCTTGCATATACCGAGGATGGGTTTACCCTGTTCTAAAAAACGGTGAAATAAAAGAAGCTGGATTATATCCTCCGTTACACTGATATTATTACTTCCGCGGTTTTTCCGGTGGTAAAGGATTGGGGCGATATCGCCGCCTCCGGGCAGCAGAAGACCATCGTAAAGGCTTTCATCTTCTATTTCGGAGGAAAGGATAGGATTAACGCCGGCTTGTTTTAAAGCATGGATATAGTTGTGGGCATCGTGAGTCAGACAGGAAATCAGAACCTTTTTCATGACAGAGCATCTCTTTTTCTTTAACATATGTAAGCGATGAAGAGTGTGTGCATGGCACAGAGAGGAAGAATGAAAGGAAAGAACGGACAAGAAAAGAGGAAAGTATGAAAAAATATATTGGAACAAGGGCGTTTTATAAAATGGTATTGTTAGTGGCCGTTCCGATTATGATTCAGAACGGGATCACCAATTTTGTCGGTATGTTGGACAATATCATGGTCGGGCAGGTCGGTACGAATCAGATGTCGGGTGTGGCAATTATTAACCAGATGATGCTGGTATTTAACATATCGATATTCGGTGCCATCAGCGGTGCCGGTATTTTTGCATCGCAGTATTACGGATGTAAGGATTATGAAGGAGTGCGGAACGCATTCCGATATAAAATGATAATATGTGTACTTCTTACGGTATCCGCAGTTTTACTGTTTCTGATAAAAGGGGATGCTTTAATCAGCCTGTATCTGCATGAGAGTAATGATGTAATGGCGAATGCCGAAACTTTAAAATATGCGAGGGAATACTTATGGATTATGCTTCTGGGACTGCTTCCGTTTGCAGTTGAGCAGGTATATTCGGGAACACTAAGGGAAACCTCGGAAACGATACTGCCGATGAAAGCCGGTATTGCTGCCGTATTGGTTAATCTGGTTTTAAATTATCTGCTGATATTCGGTAAATTCGGTCTCCCCGTTTTAGGAGTAAACGGTGCGGCAATTGCAACCGTTATTTCGCGTTATGTTCAGGCGTTTATTGTAATCCGGTGGACACATACTCATCTTGGAAAGGCAGACGGCAATCCGGAGCATTTCATGGCAGGAGTATATCGTCATTTCAAAGTACCCGGCTATTTATTTTCACGTATTACGATTAAAGCGGCTCCGCTATTATTAAATGAAGTATTATGGTCTCTGGGAATGGCGGCTCTTATGCAGGCATATTCGATGAGAGGTCTGGATGTCGTTGCCGGTATGAATATCTCCAATACGATTATGAATGTGTTTAATGTTGTATATATGGCAATGGGAAATGCGATTGCCATCATTATCGGACAGCATCTCGGTGCGGGAAAAATAGAACAGGCAAAGGAAGATTCGGTAAAGCTGATGTTTTTCAGTGTGATAAGCTGTGCTGCGATTGCGGCAGTCATGGTATTGTTTTCCGGCATTTTCCCGCAAATCTACAATACGACGGATAAGGTAAAAAAACTGGCTGAAGGTTTTATCTGTGTTGCGGCAGTGACAATGCCGTTATGTGCCTTTGTGAATGCTTCGTACTTTATTCTGCGTTCAGGAGGAAAGACCGGAATTACCTTTTTATTTGACAGTGTATTTGTATGGACGGTTATCATTCCGGTTGCCTTTATCCTGTCAAGATTTACCGATATACAGGCGGTATGGATGTATTTTATCTGCCAGTCGATTGAAATCATCAAATGTATTATCGGATTTATTCTGGTTAAGAAAGGTGTCTGGATTCAGAATATTACAAAATAGTATTATCCCGGCAGGGAGCTGCGGTGCTTTTACGCAGGGACAGTCTCGGACGAAGCTTTACACTCTGTAGCGGCATTCCACGGAAGAGTTCACGCAGGCTTGTAAATGCAAAGTAGCCTAATGCAGCACGTTCCACATCTATGCTTGTAAGCGGCGGATTTAATCTTTCACAAAGTGATAAGCTGTGACAGCCGATAATACTGATATCCTGCGGAATCTGACAGCCGAGGGCACGACACCCATCCATAACGGCAGACGCAATGGTATCACTTCCGCATATAATAGCAGTTGCACCCGCTTTTACAATCTTTGTAACAGCGGGTTTTATGTATCCGGAAAATGGAGCCGGAAGAGCGTTCCGGTTTTCGGACAGACTAAAATAAAGCTTCCTCGAAAAGGTAAGCCCGTTTTTTTTCAGACCGCACAGATAGCCTTCCTTACGATAGCTGTTTACAGCCATATTTTCCGAATCATTGATAAACGCAATTTTTGTGTGGCCCAATGCAGCCAGATGGGAAACTGCCAAGTCCATTCCGAGTATATAATCACTGCCGATGCAGGTTACATATGGACCAGCCGGAGCCAGGCAGTCTAACAGGACTGTCGGAAAGGAAGTATTTTCAAGCTGGGTTACCCAGATATCCTTTTCGGAAAATCCGATAAAAAAGGCTCCGATGTAATGACCGGACTGCATATAAGTATCATAATCCGTTTCAGCCATATCCGTATCGGTGATAAAAATAAGCGATACATTATATTTCCATGAAGCAGCCATAAATTGGAATTCGTTTATAATAGCATACTCATAGTCTGTGGATGTGAAAAAATGTTCATTACGCATTAGGATGCATAATTTTGGAGCAGTATTAACCTTCTTCCTTGGCAATGCGTGTGCCTCCTTTGCTTTTTTAACTGTGTTTGATATGTTTTTATTATAGTAATTAAAAAAACGGAAAACAACAATCTTGACTGAATGATACGAAAATATAAAAAAACTCATCAAAATTGCCTCTTCATGGTATAATATGATAGAAAACAGTGTAAAAAGAGAGGGTTCAGTAAATGAAAAGAAGGGTATTTCTAATTGTTTTAGACAGTTTTGGTATCGGAGAAGCACCCGATGCCGCTAAATTTGATGATGTCGGCTGTAATACATTACGTTCCATTACATCATCCAAAGAATATAGTACACCTCTTATGAAAGAAATGGGGCTGTTTAATATTGACGGTATAGATTATATGGAAGGCGTGGAGAAAACGGTCGGAGCATATGCAAGGCTTTCAGAGCAGTCTGCGGGAAAGGATACAACAATCGGCCATTGGGAAATTGCGGGTATTATTTCAAAGAATCCGCTTCCAACTTATCCTGACGGATTCCCACAGGATTTACTGGAGCGTTTCAGTGAGCTGACAGGCAGGGGAATCCTTTGTAATAAACCGTATTCGGGAACAGATGTAATCCGAGATTACGGAAAGGAGCATATGGAAACAGGAAAGTTGATTGTGTATACCTCAGCCGACAGTGTTTTTCAGATTGCCGCACATGAAGAAATTGTACCGGTAGAAGAACTGTATCGGTATTGTGAAATTGCGCGAAAACTGCTTACCGGTGAGCATGGTGTAGGCAGAGTGATTGCAAGACCGTTTATCGGAACAGAAGGGAATTTTACAAGAACGCCGAGAAGACATGATTACTCTCTGATGCCGCCCGAAGCTACGATGATGGATGCACTTTTACAAAACGGATATGCGACATATGGAGTTGGAAAGATATATGATATTTTTGCGGGAAAAGGAATTGAGCATACGACCAGAATTCTAAATAACATTGATGGTATGGAAAAAACGATTGCTTTGCAGGAGGAAGCTTTTAACGGATTGTGTTTTGTAAATCTTGTGGATTTTGATATGGTTTACGGACATCGAAATGATATTGACGGCTATGCAAAAGCGGCGACTAAATTTGATGAACAGTTAAAAACCTTTCTTTCACGCATGAAGGATGAAGATATATTAATGATTACGGCTGATCATGGCTGTGACCCGGGCTTTAAAGGGACAGACCATTCACGGGAATATGTTCCGTTTCTTGCTTACGGAAAAGACATAAAAGAGAATGTTAATCTGGGTACGCGGAATTCCTTTGCCGATATTGCTGCAACGATTCAGGATATATTTGGGATTGAGCAGATAACAGCCGGGAACAGCTTTAAAGACGCTATTATGAAATAGTAAAAGAGGAATATCCGTATGATAATTTTAAATGCAGAAGAAAACGGTGCTTTATATGAAGAAGCAGGGCAGTTGATGAAAATAGCAAAAGAGGCAAGGGAAAATGCATATATGCCGTATTCCCATTTTGCGGTAGGAGCAGCACTTTTATGTGAGGACGGCAGTATTTACAGTGGCTGCAATATAGAAAATGCTGCTTATTCCCCAGGAAATTGTGCGGAAAGAACGGCTGTCTTCAAAGCCGTATCGGAAGGCAGAAGACGTTTCCAAGCGATTGCGCTTGTAGGTGCAGCAGAGGGGAAAGAACCGGACAAAGAAGCTGTCTGCACACCCTGTGGTGTATGCAGACAGGTTATGGCTGAATTTTGTGATACAGAAAGCTTCCGCATTTATGTGACGGATGGGGAGAATATATACAGCTATACCTTGAATGAACTGTTACCGATGGCATTCGGGCCTGAACAATTATAATACAAAAGTATACTACGAAAGGGGACATCATATGAGAGTATATGATATTATTGCCAAAAAACGTGATGGATATGAGTTGTCGGAAGAGGAGATTTCGTATCTGATTCGCGGATATGTGAAAAATGAGATTCCGGATTATCAGATGGCGGCATTTCTGATGGCAGTTTATTTTCAGGGAATGACGGAAAAAGAGACGCTCTTTATGACAAATGAAGTAGCGCACAGCGGTGATATGGCGGACCTTTCTCCTATAGAGGGAATTAAGGTAGATAAGCATTCTACAGGCGGTGTGGGAGATAAAACAACATTGATAGTAGCTCCGATTGTTGCATCCTGCGGTGTTAAGGTTGCCAAGATGAGCGGACGCGGCCTCGGTCACACCGGTGGAACGGTGGATAAGCTGGAATCCATACCGGGTTATAAGACCTCCCTTTCAAGAGAGGAGTTCTTTAAGGTTGTGAATGAAACAGGCTTAAGTGTAATTGGGCAATCCGGAAACCTGACTCCGGCAGATAAAAAAATGTATGCACTTCGTGATGTGACGGCAACGGTGGACAGTATTCCGTTGATTGCAGTTTCCATTATGAGCAAAAAGCTGGCGGCCGGAAGTGACTGTATTTTATTGGATGTAAAAACAGGCAGCGGCGCTTTTATGAAGAGCCTGGAGGACTCCATTGCACTTGCAGAGGAGATGGTAAAAATCGGTGAAAATGCGGGGAGAAAAACGATTGCATTAATTACCGATATGGATACTCCGTTGGGAGAAGCAATCGGAAACAGTCTTGAGGTAAAGGAAGCGGTAGATACTCTTCGCGGAAACGGACCAAAGGATTTGACTACGGTATGCTTACATCTTGCCGCAAATATGCTGGTTTTGGGCGGTGTCGGTTCATTGGAGGAATGTCTGCAAAAGGCAGAAACCTCATTAAAAGACGGAAGTGCCTTAGAACGTCTTATTGCTATGGTGGAAGCACAGGGAGGAGACAGCCGTGTGATTCGTGATACCGACTGCTTTGAAAAAGCCGCATATTCCCATGAGGTGCTTGCCCGTAAAGACGGTATTATCACATCAATGGATGCCCAGAAGTGCGGAATTGCTTCCGTATTATTGGGAGCAGGACGTGAGACAAAGGATTCTGAGGTTGATTTTTCTGCCGGTATTATACTTCATAAAAAAACAGGTGATTTTGTTTGCAAGGGAGATGTATTGGCGACCATGTATGCCTCCAAACAGGAAATGTTTGATGCGGCAGAAGAAGAATATTATGGTGCGATTACAATAGGTAATGAAAAAACAGAGCGTAAGCCGCTTTTATATGCAAGAGTAAGTAAAGAGGGCGTGAAACGCTACTAAATGGAAAAGAGGATAAAAGATGACAGCAGAAAATATTGCAGCACATATTGACCACACATTACTGAAGGCATTTTGTTCATGGGAAGAGATTAAAAAGCTATGTGATGAAGCGGTGGCTTATAAGACGGCATCCGTATGTATTCCTTCCTGTTATATAAAACGAATCAGGGAAGAATACGGACCTGATTTTACAATCTGCACCGTGGTAGGTTTTCCACTCGGCTATTGCAATACGGCATCAAAGCTTGCTGAGACAAAGCAGGCTCTTTTGGACGGAGCCGATGAAATCGATATGGTAATCAATATTACGGACGTGAAAAACGGTGATTATGACAAGGTAGAGAAGGAAATAGACTTGTTAAAGGAAGCATGCGGTAAAAAGGTCTTAAAGGTGATTATTGAAACCTGCTACCTTACCAAGGAAGAAAAGATTGCAATGTGTAAGGCTGTAACAAATGCAGGGGCCGATTATATCAAGACCTCCACAGGCTTTGGCAGTGCGGGAGCAACAATGGAAGATGTATTATTGATGAAAGAAAATATCGGTCCGAATGTAAAAATAAAAGCAGCCGGCGGTATCCGTACCAAAGAAGCAATGGAGCAATTTTTAGAAGCCGGCTGCGACCGTATCGGCTGCAGCTCAACCTCTGTTTTGTTTTCTCTCTAAAATCCAGATGGTAGCAAATACCAGAATGGAAAATAGTGTTATCAGGATACCTGCGGTCATTCCCTGGGGGTAAAAGCTTAAGGAAATCGAATGTGTTCCTGCCTTCAGGGGAACCGCAATCATCATATCTTCAAATAAAGCAGCTTCTGTCTTTCTGCCGTCAACCAAAATACGGAAGCCCGGATCGTACGGAATGCTTAATATCATATAACCATCCTTTTTTGCGGTAACTTCCCCGATAAGGGTGTCGGAATCCATTTTCTTTATTGTTAAGGTATTTTCTCCTAATTTATCAATCAGGCCAGCCAGATATTCTTCATCCAGACTGTAAGCAGTCATATGGAAAGTATTTTCTTCATCGGATTTTAATGTAATTGTAGTACCGGCAGAATGATATCCCAAATCCATAATATATTCGTTGTTCAGTTTTTTATATGTCTTCCCTTTCTCATCCCCGATATATACCGTTATTTCTTTTACCTTTGTCGTATCGCAGTAAGCATATACATGAGTTGAATAGGGCACTTCAATTGTAGAATAGCCGGCATTGTCTTCACTGTACAATTCGCAAAACAGCGGTCCGTCAGCACCCAGACGCATGGCGAGTGTATTCTGTCTGTTGACAGGGAGCATCGAATCCTCCTTATTTTTCGCTACAATGGAAAAAGCAGTATCTTTATCATCAATCAGAAATTCCTCCATGGTTTTATCGGGAGAAATACAAAAACCAAGCGGAAGGGAGTAAGTATTTTTATACAGATAGATTTCGTCCTGTTGCAGTATGAGCTGATATAAGCTGTCGTCAGGCAGCTTTTCTTTGCTGAAAAGATAGCGGCAGGAAAGTAAGGCAGAGGTAAAAGGAGTCATGCCGTCCGCACAGTAGTAAACCTTGCTGTTGCGCATGCCGTATCGGTTGTAAAAATAATTGACAAGACCGTTGCCTGTAGAAGAAAACATGGAGGCAGAGGGATAATCCTGCAGCATGGAATCATTGTTGGTTACACGCATATTTTTTTCATAACGGTAAAATTTCCCCTTATCTGCTTCCGCCTGTCTGCTGCTCAGTTCATGAAAGGTATTATAATTTTTTAGATAGTCCGGACGGGAAACCGTGGAAAGACTGGTAAGCAGAGTATTAGAGCCGGCTTCCATGACTACAATTATTGTAATAAGACATGTAAGATAGAGAGGTAATTTTTTATAATTATGAAATACATACAATAATATCGCATAAATAATTAAAAAGACAGCTGTCAGTAAAAAGGTCTCATCACTAAAAGCGTCATCTGTTACCAGCTTCTGGCAGAACAGTAAAAATAGGAACGATGCGGAAAAGGAGATGGTAAGCTCTGTCTTTGTATACTCGTGGAAATGAAGAAAAGCCTCCAGACATACTGTCAGTAATAACAAAATATATAAGAAGGACTGTCTGGCAGGAAGGGAATCCGGATAATTCATTCCATGCCAGATAAAAGTCGGAATATTATAAGAAAAACTGATAAGCATTATTAAAAGTAAAACAATTTTTCCCACCTTATTTTGTACAGCTGCATTCTTATTTAAAAGATAAAGCGGAAAAAGCAGAATAACTGCAACTGAGCAGTATATATTTGGCCAGTGGTCTAAGCCGGTCTCAATCGCAACATTAATACAATGTCTTGCAAGCACGTCAAGGAGAGAAAAATAAGACTGCAGGGTTTCCGGAAATTTTGCTGATGTAAAGCGGGAAAGCTGAAGTGCCATGATTTCCGGAATCAAAAACAAGGCGCCCAATCCGCCTGCAAGCAGGGAAAAAACAGCAAAACGAAAAACGGCTGTTATTTTTTCCTTTGCAACAGGAAGAAGCACCAGTAGAAAATACAATACAAGATAGATACAAATCATTATGCAGATATAATAATTGGAAAGGATGGCAAGGCCAAGGCTTAAACAATATAATTTGTATCTGCCTTCGTTTACAAGTGCTTCCAGGCCAAGCACAATCAGAGGGGCAAGCACAATACAGTCAAGCCACATAACATT
Organism: Lachnospiraceae bacterium; assembly: GCA_016294075.1. Lineage (GTDB taxonomy): Bacteria > Bacillota > Clostridia > Lachnospirales > Lachnospiraceae > RGIG8767. Next base: position 32,764 of record JAEDCQ010000016.1, read on the forward strand.
CCAATTGTATGCGGCCATATAGCCGGACATGGCATAAAATAAAGAGAAAAGTGCAATAACCATGCGTTTGGATTTAAAATGGCGTGACAGGTAAATACAGGCTGTCAATCCGCATAAGCCGCTTTTGATTACAACAAAATAACTCATAAATTCCATTAAATATGCTTCGGGTATCAGTACACAAAGCCAGTTTAACGGAGAGGCAAGATAATACGCATACAATGCAATAAAATTAGAGCCGATACCGGCATTCCAGGAATAAAACAGGGAATCCCCTGTTTTTATTTTATGGAAAAAATCGGTTAAAAACGGAAAATACTGATGATACATATCAATATTTAAAAAAGAACGGTTCCCGAACGGATATATGGAATTGGCAATAAAAAGAGCCAGCATTGTAATAAAAGGCAGTAGAAAAGCCAATATATACAGACTGTTCTTTTCACAGAATGAGAATACCTTTTCTTTTTTTAAGAATCCGATTTTTAGTTGCATGTTAAATCTCCCTGTATTATTTATTTTTAAATAAATGATAATACTGAAGAATCTGATAAGGATTCAACAGAGTATCCTTTTCGGCAATAGAGGTCGTATTTCCATAAGCATCCGTTATCTGCATAACCGATACGGAAGGATAGTTTTCATATTGATTAACAAGAAACTGTTGATAGTTCGTAAGAGGCAGACCCGCAAGCTCAAGTGTTTTGACTCCGAGATAGTTAGCGCTCATCGGGACATTACGTGCTTCCTCAATATCATAATTTGCATGAATAATATACGGGACCTGATATCTGAGTCTTAATTCCTCTTCCGTTAAGGAAGAAACGGATTGGTTATTTGCTTTATAGATTGGTGCCACAACGGAATCGGTCGGCTGATGGTCACCGAAAAATACGATAATGGTAGGGTCATCAATCCGTTCAAAATAAGTAATCAGCCGCTCCAGGGAACGGTCAGATTCACGCAGTAAAGAAAGATATTGATTTAAGGCAAAGGAATCATTTCCCTCCATTTTAACGGATGGTGTAAAATTATCAAATTCATCCGAATAGGAGGAATGATTCTGCATGGTAACATTAAACAAAAACAAAGGAGTGTCCGGATCCTGCTCATACAATTCAATGACCTTCTCCACATCCGATTCATCACTGATATATTTACGATAAAGCAGCGGACTGACAAAATCATCCTGTGTATAAAATGTGTCAAAGCCGAAGTGAGCATACACCTCATCACGGTCCCAGCCGCCGGCACGATAAGGATGAAGAGCGATGGTACGATAGCCAAGCTCCTTTAGTGAGGATGCAATGGAGGAGGTTTCAGTATGGATATACTGCTGATAGGGAATACATCCCTGCGGCAGAAATGCCATTGTATCTCCGGTCAAAAATTCAAATTCCGTATTTGCCGTATTTCCGCCTAAAACGGAAACATCCAAATAACCTGAAACGGTATTAAAGGATTCGTTCATAAGGCGGCGCATATAAGGTATCTCGTCTTCATTTGTTGTATAATCACCCAAAATAGAAAGGTCGGAGAATGCTTCGTTCATAATTACAATAATATTGGGCTGTTCACTGCTATTGTAAGCAGGTTTGAAACTAACGGAAGCATCCGCTTCTGCCGCTGCAAGCAGCTTCTCTGCTTCTTTACTGCTGTAGGAATCCGGTGTATCCACACTAAGATATTGGCATTCCATTAAAAATGCAACGACGGTACCGTCCTTATAGGTCATGGTATTGGGTGTAAACAGCTTGTCATATAAACGGAAACGCTTTACGCAGTCCTGCGTCTGCACGTAATTGCCCAGAAGTATTAAAGCAAGTGCACAGATAAATGCGCTTATTATCCGGAAACGTTTGTTGATATCGGTTTTCCCGGATGCAAATCTGCATACGATAAGAATAAGAATAAAGATAACAACACATACAATTGCATGTGGCTCTAAAGTATACTGATAATTATTTGCAACACTGGCAGCAGTACGGATACTGAAAATATCCCACGGCATGACGGGATTGGAACGGAACTGCACCACAAAATAATTGATTAGACCGATAAGCAGGGCAGACAGCGCCTCTATACGCAGCGCCAAACGAATTCTTCCTGTAATAAAAAAGAGGCATAACGCAAGCAGTTCAAAAAATGCGATATTCAGTAACTGGATAGGAAAGCGCATTTTTTCAAAAGGATTGCGTAAAAACCACTCCATTGTATAAAATATAACAACAGGCATAATAACCATAAACAGGATAGTAACCAACTTTTTCGTTTGTTTCATTTCTTCTTTTTCCTTATTAATTACAATGTAGTATTTCAAATCAACATACATTCTATTCGATTCCGTGTACTGCGTCAAGGGACGCTTCTTCTGCCACGCAGAGCGCCCTTTGGCAGGCAATATATTGTTATGCAGAAAACGGGAGAGACTTCATACAGAAGAATCTTCCGTTTTATATTGACAAGAAGGTCTATTCATAATAGACTACAAACAGAAGGTCTATTTATAATAGACTAGAAGCTTGAGACTAATTAGGTACAGAATCGGAAAGGGAAAAAATGGGAGATTTGGAATTAGGTAAAATTCAGACAGAATTTGCAGAAGTTATTTGGGAAAAGGAACCGGTTGGTTCAGGGGAGCTTGTAAAGCTTTGCGATGAGAAATTTGGCTGGAAAAAGTCTACAACATACACTGTACTAAAAAAGCTTTGTGAGAAGGGGATTTTTCAAAATCAGGACGGGGTGGTAACATCTGTTCTTTCCAAAGAAGAATTCTATGCGGCAAAGAGTTACCGGTTTGTAGAAGATACCTTTAAGGGCTCTCTTCCGGCTTTTATTGCGGCGTTTGCTTTTGGGAAAAAGCTGACAAAGAAAGAGGTGGACGAGATTCAGAATATGATTGATAAGTTTAAGGAGCATTCAGATGAGTAGGATTTTTCTTGAAATATTAAACATAAGCATTACTTCCGGTTGGCTAATTATGGTGGTACTTGTTCTAAGACTTGCGCTGAGAAAGGCACCGAAGTGGGTAAGCTGTCTGTTATGGGGAATAGTGGCAATTCGGCTCGTTATGCCATTTTCTGTTGAGAGCGTATTTAGTCTGATTCCCAATGCAAGACCTGTTCCTACACGGATAGAAACGATGGCGGTACCGGTTGTGAATACAGGAATTGTTCCTGTTGATAATGTAATAAATCCTATGATTACAGAGCAGTTTACGCCGGACGTCTCTGATAGTATAAATCCGCTTCAGGTTGTGACCTATGCGGCCTCCGTTATATGGATAATAGGTGTGCTTTTGCTTTTGGTTTATGCATTCCATAGTTTTATAAGCCTAAAGAGAAAGGTATCTGCTTCTGCGTTAATAGAGGAGAATATCTATATTTGTGATGATATTGCCGGCCCGTTTATTCTCGGAGCGTTTAAGCCATGTATATATATTCCGTCAAGAATTGATTCTTTGTCGTATAACTACATCTTGTCGCATGAAAAGGCGCATCTTACGCGTGGTGACCATTTCTGGAAACCGTTTGGTTTTATGCTTTTAGCAGTTTATTGGTTCAATCCGCTTTGCTGGTTTGCATACATTATGCTTTGCAGGGACATTGAGTTTGCCTGTGATGAGAAAGCAACACGTGAGATGGATAGGAATGACAGAGCTGATTATTGTGAGGCATTGCTTTCATGCAGCGTGAATCATCATATGATTGCAGCCTGTCCGATTGCATTTGGGGAAACAGATGTAAAGGACAGAGTAAAAAATGTTTTGAATTATAAGAAGCCGGCTTTTTGGATTATAATTGCTGCAACTATAGTATGTGTAGTTGTTGCGGTTTGTTTTTTGACAAATCCTAAGAGCGATGAGAATCAAATTATAGAAAAAATGGAGAATCAAATTGTTGAAAACTCAAAAGATGAAATAACTGAGTACGCAGATTTGGAAGAACCATCCGAGGAATATACGAAATTCATTAAAAGCTGGGCTGAGGCTTTTTGTAACAGAGACGGAAAGATGATTGCAGGGCTGTCATCTGATTCCGTACGGGATTCACTTATGGAACGTGATTTACTCATCATGGAGGATGATTACTATTCCTTTGGTTATTCCAGTCCATGGCCGATGTGGGAGAACATAGAGTATGGTTACTGGATTGTAATGCAAAATGATATAAATTTATCGGCAGAAATTCTATATTATGCGTGGACTGCCGAACCGCATGTCAGCGTTTGGAAGGAAACGGTTTCTTTTGAGAAGGTAGATGGAGAATTTGTAGTTTCACAAGAAGAGTTGAGGAATTTTGACTATATTGCTTCCGGCTTTGAGTTTGATGAGGCGTATCCCGTAATCAATAAAACACCGATGGATTACACGGTAAATGGTATGGGTGAAGCTCTGGCTTCAAATAGTATGCTGAGCAGTTCTACAATTTATTCTGACTTACAGAACCCTGTTAAGGCAGCAAAAATTTTGCTTAATCTTCTGGATAATGAAAATAAGGTTAAGGTGGAGATGATGCAGGATGATTCAAAAGCGGATACACGCAATCTAACAATCATGTTTGCTGAGGACGGTGCAGAGCGGATGATTTCCATGGTTAAGCTTGATGATGAAAGTGGAATCTGGATTCCTCAGGATTATGGAACAGACAGAAAAACGGATATTTCCGATGTAATGAACAGAGTATTGAATGAATATAATTATGAGGCTGTTCCATGGAATAATACGATTGAGTGGAAAGAAACTGCAGATGTCTTGGTAGAGATGGCTGCTGATTCCACCGGAAGATACAAAGCATACGGAATCATCAGTCAGGAATACGGCAGCTATGGAATTGTTATTAATGATACATTAGACGGGACAGATGAGAATATAAACTATTTTTATGCCCCTTGGGTTTATACCGGGACACCTTCGGGTGAACCACAGTTTAAATGGGTGGAAGACAAGCTGTTTTTTACATATCCTATTGAGTCAGAGGATGATGGTATTAAGCAGATGCTATGTTATGTGGACTGTGGATATGAAACGGCCCATGTAGAGATATCAAGATTTTTGGAGCCGGATATAGAAAATCAGATTGCAGGACTTGTTATACTTGAAAAAAAAGATGGAAAGGTTAATTGTATTTCAAAGGAAAGTAATCATGTATTTGCTATTTTGGATTGCATAGGAATATCTGATGATTCGAGCGTTGAAATTGATCTGTCCGGATTGTTCTATATTCTTGATGCTTCCAAGCTGATAGTGAGAGTAAAGGAAGTTGATGAGGCTGCAAATACAGCCGTGACCATAGGATATCTGGCATTTGATTTTGATGCGGAATATAATATGGAAAAGGGCAAAGCTGAGTTTACAATCAGCAACCCCGGAACCTATTCATCCGGTGGAATTAAGGAGAAGTATTTAGGCGGGGCAGATGGCACAGCCAAAGGAATAATAAATGGAGATAAGGTAAAAGTAAGAAAAAATCCATCCGAAGATTCAGAACTGATAGGATATCTTGATGACGGATATGTTGTGGATATTTTGTCTACGGCAGGAGATTATTATCAGATACAGTGTGTTGTGGATGGTGATATGGTATACCTGGGATATGTGTTTAGGAGAGATGTTAAATAAACATGACATACGGTTGTCGTGATTGGTATGATAAAATGCATCTAAGAAGTCTGAGATGACCTTAAACGAGTATGAAATGAAAGAAATTAAGCGTGTTATAAAGAAAGTGAGGATGGATTATGCCAAGACCAAAGACAAAGGATGAGTTGCGAAGCGCAGCCGATACAAATTATAATAAGCTTCTTGCTATGATTGAAGATAGGTCAGAAATTGAGAGAGAAACAACTTATGATTTCTCTGCCGATAAAAAGAAAACAGAGTTTCATTGGAGCCGCGACAAGAATCTGCGTGATGTGCTGGTACATCTAAATGAGTGGCATGAACTGCTGCTTGAATGGATAAAGAACCGTGAGAATGGAAGCAATAAGCCGTTTCTCTTGGAAGGATATACATGGAAAACCTACGGGGATATGAACAGGTTATTTTGGAGTCGTTGCCAGAGTGTCACGGAAAAAGAAGCACTTGATAGATTCCAGGCTTCTCACAAGAAGGTAATGGATGCTCTGGAACAGTTTTCAGAAGAGGAATTGTTTACAAAGAGCTTCTATCCGTGGGTAGGTGGCAGTAACATAGGATCTTATTTTATCAGTGTTACAAGCAGCCATTATGATTGGGCTATGAAGAAGATGAAAGCACATAAGAAGAATGTGATGTCCGAAAGGATGTAGTATAAATAATTAGAGCCGGTGGGAAATTGGCATTAACTATTAATCCGAGCTGTTTGGAATGGTCCAGATACATTCATTCAAATAATACGACATAATGACCGGCTTAAGGTATCCTCGATGCCTACCATCGATATGGTAGCTACCGGAAGAAATGGCTTGTAAAAGATCTAAAGCAATGAGAACTTGCAAGGTACTGTGAATCGGTGTTAGGGACGTTTCTTTTGCCACGTAGAGCGCCCTTTGTTCACTTTGAACGATTTCTGGCAATAAGTCTTTCAATCACTCCACGAGGTGTCCCGGTAAGGCGGTTTAACTGCCGAACCGAGATGCCTTTTTCATGTAGCAGAAGGATATATTTGTTTCGTTCTATTAGAGATAATTTTTTGAAATCAGTTAGGGAGTCACAAGCGCAACTTTGCTTAATGATGTCCTTTGCTACATCGTCAGGTATCCTTTTTCGATATTTATGAATATCAAAACAGTCATCATCCGGAACAATATTATGCATGGCTGTAAACTGTTCGTGTGTGCCCAGCAGCTTAAGAACAAAATTAGTATCGGTCAAGCCTGTGGATTTCTTTTTATAGTCGTTATAGCTACTCCAGGGGTAATTTGCTCCAGGTGACTCTTCCAGTCCTGCTTTAGTTGGATTATAATGAATGTATCGAACTACGGTAAGCAGATAAACGCTGGTTTCAATTGGCTCGCTGAAATAGCGACCATCCTGAACGAAACCGGTACGGTCGTATTTGGAGTTGAACCAACTGGCATATGCTGTGTTTATGTGCCGAAATATGGATTCGAGTGAAGTTGTGGCTGGGTGGTGGATTAACAGATGAACATGATTTGACATTAGACAATACGCATAAATCTTAAAATGAAGTTCCTCTTTGTAGTATTCTAAAATATCCAAATACTTTAAATAGTCTTTGAGTTCTTCAAAAAGTAATTGTCTGTCGGCACCCTTGATGACTACATGATAAGTTTGAGTAGATGATTTTTTTCGTGCATGTCTTGGCAAAAATAATTCCTCCGATTTAATATTTTTTTTGTGCGGTAAAAACGGTTGAAACACCATGAACATTGATTAATTCAAAAGGTAAAAACACCAGACGAATCAGTAGATATATTAGTATAGAAATTCTATGATTTTATAATATAGCTTTTTTGAGAAAAGTAAATAGCAAAATGTTGAGTTTTTCTTATTTCTGTGGTAGCATTTACACGTCTTATCTTTTTATTTGTAAGATAGTAAGGAATATTTTGGGGAGCATAAAAAAACAGCGTGGCATAAGACACTGGTAGAACAGCGTGGCAAAAGGCGCTGGTCGTGGCAAAAGAAACGTCCCCCAAGCAAAGGAGAATATACAAAATGAAACTAGGAATCGT
>JAEDCQ010000005.1 GCA_016294075.1 Lachnospiraceae bacterium
GTGCAGCACACCCTTTTGGGGGTGCGTCTTGTATTATATTAATGCGTCTGGGGTGCATAATATCTTTTTTATGTCTTTTATACCCCGCTAACCCTGTTTTAACATGCTAAAAATCAGCCGATTGGACAATATCAGTGTATCCTTATTGATTATACCCCGCTTACAGCAGTTAGCAGGGTATTTTTTGCATGATGTATCCCTATAATATACTTTGCAATTTCATTCACTTAGATCACGCCTATCTTATTCCGGCTCTGCGATTCTCGTAACACCGACAAATACATCGGAAATGGTATACCATGTCGGATAATCGGTAACTCCCGTCGCAGGAAGGTCAAAGATGCTCTGGAATGTCCGGACTGCTTCGGCGGTGCGTTCCCCATAAATTCCATCCGGTGTAATCCTTGGGATGGCCGGGTAGTTGCGTGAAATCCGGTTAAGCTGTTCCTGAAGCTGATACACCTTTTGACCGGACGAGCCAATCGTTAATTCGTATCCCGGGTAAGAAGAAGGAACACCGCTGATTGCCTGTGAGGTATTAATATAAATGTCATTTCCGTAGTAATAGCGGAGAATATCAATTGCATCATAGCCTTCATCCCCTAAATATTTACTTCCCCATTGACTGAGACCACTGCAATTGACACGGATGCCGTCACAATAAGAGGCAAGAAGCGGCTGCTGTATTCCCGGACGGGACAGATAATTGGCAAACACGGTATCAACCAGATAGTCAATATTGGAATAAATATTACGTCCGTATACCCATTTCTGGTCATATGCCGTACTGGAGGTAATCGTAAAATTGTAAAAACGGTTGCGATACCACTCCGTATACACACGGTTTAAAGTAAAGGACATAATTGCCAGAATGTTTGCATAAATTGAACTTTCAGGCCATGTGGCATATATTTCGTTACATGCAACATTCTTAATATAGTCTTTATAGGTTACATAGTAGTTGGGAGCGGATGCATCATTCGGAAGGCCGTCGTGTACAACAATATATTCCGGAATAACAACACGGTTTAAAACAATTTCACCGGTTTCCGGAACTGTTTTTATCTCTGCCTCCGGTATTTTCGGGGGATATTCTGCGTACAGGGTATGTGCTGCAATATCAATATCTTCCGTAACCTCTTCTTCATTTTCGGGAAGCGGGATCATATGAATATCCTGAATGGCTTTTACATCCGGCAGAATCTGAGCACCTGTAAGATATACCGTCTCATATCCGGGAGCGGAAACCGTAAGATTATATTCGGTGTACGGCATGCTGCTTTCCGGCGTGAGGCTGTATTCAAGCGGTGGTGCAGGCAGGGACACGGTCTCGGTCTGACCGGATGAGTCAGTGAGAATCTGTTCTAAAATATTACGTTCTCCGGGTTGTGTATTTTGGATTGTTACGGTTGCGTTTGTAATGGGAATATAATTTCTCTGAGACAGGACATTTACCTGCAAGGTTCCGATATCCGGAAGGTCTGCATTATTCGATAAAGAAAAATCCATATGGGCTCCATAAAATCATACTTATATTACAATATGCAAAATAAAAGTATTAGTTCCGAAAAACGCGGTTTTGTTGCAAAATACCTTGAATTAATGGTATACTGAAACAGAATATATTAAAAGGCAGGTGGGGGAGTTGACAGACAAGATTTCGAGGTATATAAACGGCGAATTTGACTATGAAAGCGGTTCGCTTGTTTTTTCCTGCTCAAAAATTGAGATTAATATAAGGCAGGGCGAAACAGTCAATGGCTCCTTTACGATAGAAGAACAGTCCGGCAGAGAAGTTTCGGGACAAGTTTATTCCACTAATCTTATACTCAACTGCCCAAAAGAGAATTTTGCGGGAAAAGAGACGGAAGTTTCATACTGTGTGGATGCAACAGGAAAGATACCCGGTGATGTGATAAAGGGAGAAATTCAGATTATCAGTGATATGGGGGAATATGTTATCCCTTATGTCATTAATGTGATTCATGAAACAATAGAATCCTCAATAGGAAATATAAAGAATTTATTTCATTTTGCAAATCTTGCCAAAAGCAATTGGGAGGAAGCTGTCAAGCTTTTTTATCATGATAATTTTATTTCTGTTTTAACGGGGAATGATGCACGTTACAGAAGTCTGTATAAAGGGTTAACGGTGTGCGGAAATCCAAACCGTAATCTGGAAGAATTCTTAATCGGTATCAATAAGAAAAAGGCGATAGAATTCGAGGTTGACAAAAATGTCATTAAATTAATCAATCCGGACAGCCATTCCCAGCAGACACTGCGTATCAGCCGTGTGGGCTGGGGGTATTTAAAGCTGAGAGTAGAGGCGGAAGGCAGCTTTATTATACCGGAACGCAGGATGCTTACGGATGATGATTTTTTAGGTAATATATGTGAATACCATTTTTACATAGATGAGAATGCTCTGCATGAGGGGAATAATTTCGGGCGCATCCGCTTTTACCACAGCTACGGAAGCTTTGAAACAACAGTGCGGGTTATAAGACGTCTTGAAGGGAAAAAGCTACATGCGTCCCATCGCGATAAAAGACTTACTTATTCTTTGACAAGATACTATCTTGATTTCAGAATGAAGAGATTATCCATGCAAAAATGGTTCGCCCAGACAAAAGAACTTCTGGAGCATTATCGAAATCCGGAATCAGACAATATTGACAGCAGTCTGTTTGAGGCTCACCTTTTGATTACACAGGAGCATTATAATGAGGCAAAATGGATATTGGATCATGCAGTACAAGACCCTGAACGTCTGGATGATACAAGATACTGTTATTATTTATATTTAACCTCTCTGTACAATGCGGATGAATACTATGCGCGTCAGATAGCAGATAAGGTGATGGCGATTTATAAAAAGAATCCCGGCAATTGGCGTATTGCGTGGCTTTCATTATTCTTACAGGGAAATTCAAATAAAAATGCGGCAGCAAGATGGAACTTTGCATTGCAGCAGATAGAAAACGGTTGTTGCAGTCCGGTATTTTACCTGGAGGCACTGCAGATTTTGAATAATGAGCCTTCACTGCTTATTCATTTGGAGGAAGCTGAACTGCGTCTTTTACAATTCGGAGCCAAAGTACAGTTCCTTTCTTCGGAACTGATGCAGCAGATTACGGATATTGCAGCAAGAACCAAAAAATACGATGTCCGTTTAGTGCGGATTTTGATGATGATCTATAAGAGCAGGCCAAAGGAGGAAACTCTGCGCGTAATTTGTATGCTCCTTATGAAAGGGGAACGTTGTGATAAAGAGTGCTTTTGCTGGTATGAAAAGGGCGTGGAGCAGAATCTGGCAATTACCAAGCTGTATGAATATTACATGCTGAGTATGGATTTGGAAGCAGAGCATGAAATACAGAAAAAGGCGTTGATGTATTTCTCTTATCAGTGCACATTACCCGGAGAATATGTGGCATACCTGTATCATTATGTGGCAAGGTACAAAGACAAGCTTGGCGGGCTTTATGAAGCATATCAGCCGCAGATTGCACGATTTCTTGTAAAACAATTATATGCAGGAAAAATCAATAAGGACCTTGCCTATTTGTATCAGGAAGTGCTTCTTAAAGAAATGGCGACTCCGGATAATATACAGCAGTTTGCAGAGCTTATGTTTGTAAACCGAATCACGGTCGATAATCCGCGTATTACCGGTATTGTTGTCCGGGATGACAGAATGTGTGAAGAGATGGTTTATCCGGTAGTAAATCAGAACGCTTTTGTAAAGCTGTTTAGTAACGAACACACAATCTTTCTTGAAGACATGGACGGAAACCGTTATTTCGGGATGCAGGATTATCAGACGGAGTGCTATTTCCTGCCGCGTAAAATCGCTGCGTGGATAAACGATTATGCAAAAGACAGTATTCCGTTTAATCTCTATATATGCGGCGGTAACAGGGAATTTCTTACGGTTACTCCAAGGAATGTAGAGCGCTGCCGTTATCTGCTGCCATTAAAAGAGCTGGAAGAGGAATATAGGCAGATTATATGCATGAGTCTGCTGAATTATTATTTTGAACAGGACCGGACGCAGAATCTGGAGACAATTCTCCAAAATATCGAACCGCTCAGGGTTCCGTATAAGAACAGAAATGAAGTTGTAAAGTATTTATCCATTTACGGTTTTTACAAAAAAGCATACGATTTTACTGTTTCATACGGACCGGAAAATATAGAAGCAAAAACAATTGTGCGTTTCTGCAGTCAGTTTTTGGAGCAGGAAGAAGTGCTGGAGAACCGTGCAATGACCTGTATGCTTTACAGTGCTTTTGAGCGTGGAAAATATAATGAGATTGTTTTAGAGTATCTGATTCGCAGCTATAAGGGACTTTCCAAAAATCTGCGTAATATATGGAAAGCAGCAGTCAGCTTCGAGGTGGATGATTATGCAATCTGTGAACGCCTTTTACTGCAGACTTTGCAGACAAGCGCATTTCTCGGAGATGAAGAACAAATATATAAGAACTTTGTGCGCAGTGCAGTAAAAACGGATATAAATCTGGCATATCTTTCTTATAAGAGCTATGAGTATCTGGTTCATGACCGCATAGCCCAGGAGTACGTGTTTGAGGGAATTGACTCTCTGTACGGATTATACAAGGAAGTGCCGGATGTATGTATGCTGTCGTATCTTAAATTTTACAGTCAGAAGGTATCACAGCTTTCGGAAACGCAGCAGAAAATGTGTGAGACTTTTTTACATATTTTATATGGCGGGAAAAATATTATTATGCCGTTTTTTGCGGAGTATAAAGAACTGTCCACTGATGCTGCACAGATTGCAAACAGTGTTATAATCGAATATAAAGGGAATCCGAAAAGCACAGTGGTCATTCATTACATAATCAGCAGGGAAGAGGAAGAGAACAGTGATTATGTACGGGAAGAAATGAAAAATATGTTTGACGGAATTTTTGTAAAGGAATTTCTTTTATTCTTCGGAGAAACACTTCAATATTATGTAACGGAAGCTCATGCGAACAGAGAACAGCTTACCGAGAGCGGTACAATACAAAAAAGTGATGCTTTGCCGGAATATTCTTCCGACCGCTATGCAATGGTAAATGATATAGCAATTGCAACAACCTTAAAAGACTACAGCACTGCCAGAGAATTGCTGCGTGAGTATGCTAAGAAGGACTTTATGGCTGAATCTCTGTTCAGCCTGCAATAGATGCCGGATAAGGGGACGAATATGATTTTAGCGAATGACAGAATGATAATAGGATATGACCTTTCCTACCAATATGCCCAGATATCCTATTGTCGCCAAAACGGGGATACGCCGGAAACATATGCTATGGTCGGCGGCACCAGACAATACAATATACCGGTCTGTTTGTTTAAGCGCAAAGAAGTAAATCAATGGTTCCTCGGAAAGGAAGCAGTAGCCTTTTCCGGGCAGGAAGAGGGGACTATGCTTGACGGTCTGCTTGAGGCTGCCTTGGAAAATGAAGAAACATACATTGGAGAGGAATGCTTTGAAAGTGTTGCGCTGCTTGCATTATTCGTGAAAAGAAGCCTTTATCTGCCCGGAAAAGAATGCAGACCGGATAAGGTTTCGGGAATCATGTTTACGGTTCCGCAGTTATCCGAAAAGATGGTTTCTGTATTGCAGAAGCTTATTGTCCTGTTGAATCTACCCAATTGCAGGATTCTCTTTCAAAGCAGGGAAGAGAGTATCTATCATTATATGGTACATCAGCCGAAAGAACTATGGAATGATGACGTGTTGTTATATGACAACATCAATAACCGGATGAAAAGCTATCGGTTTATGAAAAATGAAAAAACAAGACCGGTTGTGGCGTTTGTGGAAGAGGCTGACCACGGTCTGCTTTCGGGAGATGCACAGGAAAAGGACGGCCAGTTCTTTCAGATTGTACAAAGTACGGCATCCGATATATCCAATTGTGTATTCCTTCTTGGCGAAGGCTTTAACGGTGACTGGTGTCAGGAATCGCTCAGGCTGCTGTGCCATAACAGAAGAGTGTTTAAAGGAAATGATTTATATAGTAAAGGCGCCTGTTTTGGCATGCAGGAACGTATGAATGACCAAGAGAGTCAACATATGATTTTCCTCGGAAGGGATAAATTAAAAACCAATGTCGGAATGGAGGTATCCAGACAGGGAGAAGATTCCTATCTGGCTATTCTGGACGGAGGAGAAAACTGGTATGAGTGTCATAAAAAATGGGACGTTATTTTACGGGAAGGAAACAGTATCAGATTAAAATTGACGCCGTTAGATGGCAGAAATGTCAGATATGTGGAGATAGTATTGGACGGGCTACCCATAAGAGAACCTAAAATGACAAGGCTTCATTTAGAAGCCAAAATGCTCAATACAGGAACGCTTCAGCTTGAGATTTCAGATATGGGCTTCGGTGATTTTGCACCTGCCTCATCCTTAAATTTCATTCAGCAGATTGATATTATGCCGGGAGGAAGGTAATGGAAAATGTGATTTTATGTAACGGAAGCTATGCAGAAAATCCGTATCTTCCGGAGGGGGAGAATATCCGTTTGTTTTCCGTAGAAGAATTGTGCTGTTATTTATATAAAAATGCCTTTCTGATACAGGAGGATTTCTTCTCCGAGCTGTTGTTAAGATGGATTGGTGATGAACTAAGGCTGCCTGAGTGGGCAGAAAAGCTCCGTCTGTTTAAAGGAAAAGATAGTTCTGTACTGCATTCGATTGACTTCTTATTCCGCGCAACCGGCTATTATGGAGAAGAAGAAATAAGTCATGTCAGGGGCGTCCTGAAAGAAAGCAGCCATTTATCTGTTATGGAGCGCAGAAAAATCCGCGCGGATATGTACTGTAAGAAACAGCGTTATGCGATGGCAGCAGCAGAATATGAGTATCTGCTCAAAGAAACGGAAGAAGAACAGATAAAATTTCGTGCAAAGCTGTATCATAACCTGGGAGTTTGTCAGGCCGGTCTGTTTTTATATGATAAGGCGGCCGCATCCTTTGGACAGGCATTTCAGATATATCCGAATACGGAAAGCTATGTGCAGTTTCTGACTGCTTTGAAGCTTGGCAACAGTCCTGAAGAATATCTGACATATCTTTCCGCTCATCCTGAAAGCTATGAAGATTCCCTTGAGGTGGAAAGCCGCATCACAAGAGTAGAAGAATCCTGGGAAAAGATGCCGTTTCAGAATATGCTTCAGGAAATGACGGAAGAAGGAAATACAGCTTATTATGAAACGGTAAAGAAGCTGCTGAATCAGGCAAAGCAGGATTATATCAATATGGTGGATAAGAGGTAATTCTATGGGGCTAATACGAAGCTTTTTAGACAGATTTTGGGGCAGAGATGAATATTTTGAAGAAGATGAACTGCTTTGGGATGAGGAGTATTTCTGGCAGGAGGAGCGTTCTTTAAATAAGGAAAAAGAGTCCACGGATACAAAACAGGATTTAAAAACAGAGGAAGAATGGGATTGGGATACGATTACGGATGAAAGGTCTTTTTTAAAGCTCAGTGATTCCTACCAGCGGGGAAAATATATCCGCAGTCTGGTTGAACAGGTGAAAAATGCTTCCGGTGAGCTGGATAAGCTTTCTTTTGAATATAACGTGGTAACGGCTGCCCTTAAAGATATGGACGAATTGGATGCCCTTCCTGTTACGGAAAAAGAGAAGGTTACGGAGTATGCAAAAAAAATCCTCTATTACGAAAAGGAAAGACAGGATTATCAAAATAAAAAAAGCAAAATAACGGAAAGCCAATATTACAGCATGGAGCAGTATGAGGAAAATGCTGATAAGATATACGAGGATATGCGTAAAGCGGAAAAATACCGTGAGTTGATACGCGATGATCTGAATCGCCTTGAGGGAGAAAAGCAGGCCTATCAATATCGAAAGGGCGAGTATTCTCACGGTATTACAAACAGCAGGGGAATGGCAATGATATGTCTGCTGGCAATGGGGCTGCTTGGAATCATGCTTGCCATCATGCAGTTTGGGTTTGGAATGGAGGTAACGCTGGGGTATTTTATGACAATTATTGCAGGTGCGGTTGCCTTGACAGTTATTTATGTTCATTATCTGGATCAGGCAAAGGACTTAAAAAGAGCGGAGAAGGGCGTAAACCGCATTATTTTACTTCAGAATACGGTTAAAATACGATATGTTAATAACAGGAATCTTTTGGATTATCTTTATTTGAAATACAATGTGAAAAGTGCAAAGGAATGGAAACGCCTTTGTGATTTGTATGAAGAGGAAAAGCGCGCACGTGAAATGAATGAACAGAATGAAGAGGATTTGGATTATTATCAGGCAGAATTGTTGAAGATTCTGCGTTGTTACCAGCTGAGTGATCCGAGACTGTGGGTGCGCTGCCCGCTTGCATTATATGACCATAAAGAAATGGTAGAAATCCGGCATGCTCATATAATCAGACGTCAGAAGCTTCGTGCCCAGATGGATTACAATAAGCGTATGGCAAAGGAGGGAGAAAAGGAACTGCGCTCCCTGATAGCCGAATATCCGCAGTACAGCAGGGAAATTTTACAAATGATGGAGCGGTACGAGTAAGAGTCTTCGGAACGCTTCCGATAAATGCAGTTGACAGAAGGTCAGACATTTGCTAAGATGAGTCCGATAATTACTTTATTGTGCTAAATTAATAAAGTAACAGCTTTTTAAAGATGTTTTCCGTACCGGATATGTATAGTAATCCGGTAAAAACAGAAGGAGGAGATTATTATGAAAAAGAAAATTGCATTATTATTGGCACTTGCACTTGTATTCGGATTAGCAGGCTGCGGTGCAAAAGAAGAGGCAAAAGAAGCAGCGGCAGAAGGAGAGGCAAAGACCTTTACTGTCGGTTTTGATGCGGAATTCCCACCTTATGGTTACATGGATGATAACGGTGAGTATGTGGGATTTGATCTTGAGCTTGCACAGGAGGTATGTAACAGACGCGGATGGACTCTTGTAAAACAGCCTATCGATTGGGATGCAAAGGATATGGAATTGTCATCAGGTGCCATTGACTGTATCTGGAATGGTTTTACGATTAACGGAAGAGAAGATGATTATACATGGTCTTATCCGTACGTTGACAACAGTCAGGTATTTGTAGTGGCAGCCGATTCCGGAATTGCGACAAAGGCAGACCTTGCAGGAAAAACCGTAGGTGTTCAGAAGGACTCTTCTGCTCTTGCAGCATTGGAGGATGAGGAAAATCAGGAGAATCTTGATTTGGCAGCATCTTTTGCAGAACTGATTCAATATGCAGATTACAATACAGGATTTATGGATTTAGAAGCAGGTGCAATTGATGCCCTTGCAATTGATATCGGTGTAGCAAACTACCAGCTCAGTGCAAGAGGTGATGCATATGTTGTTTTAGACGAGACACTTTCTTCTGAACAGTATGCAATCGGTTTCCTGAAAGGAAATGAGGAATTAAAAAATCAAGTAGAAGAAACCTTAAATGAAATGGTAGAAGACGGAACCTTTATGAAAATTGCTGAAAATTACAGTGATTTCGGACTGGTAGACAGTGTCTGCTTAGGAAAATAACAGACAGTAAAATATAAAGAAAATCGCTTTGGTAATGAAAAAGGGTCCGCTATACGGACCCTTAAAAAAACCGAATGATCGTATATGATACGGATAATATGAGGTACGGTATGGAATTGACAATGATGCTGCAACAATTATTTGAGGGAATGCTGGTGTCGGTAGAAATATTTCTGCTGACGCTATTATTTTCCCTTCCGCTTGGTCTGCTGGTTTCTTTTGGGCGTATGTCCAAAAATCCGGTAGTCTGTTTTATTATAAAAATATATATTGCCGTTATGCGCGGAACTCCGCTTATGCTGCAGTTGATTGTTGTATACTTTGCACCTTCCCATATTTTTGGTATGAAAATATCGCAGTCATACCGCTTTATTGCAACCATCATTGCATTTTCAATTAATTATGCGGCTTATTTTGCGGAAATATATCGTGCCGGTATAGAATCAATGCCGGTGGGACAATATGAAGCAGCAAAGGTGTTGGGCTTTAACAGGTTTCAGACATTTTTTAAAATTATTCTGCCTCAGGTAATTAAACGGATTCTTCCGCCTGTTACAAATGAGACAATCACATTGGTAAAGGATACATCACTTGCATTTGCCATTGCGGTAACGGAAATGTTTACGATAGCAAAGCAAATCAGTGCAAAGGAAGCATCGGTTATGCCCCTTATGGTTGCCGGTATATTTTATTTTATATTTAACTATGTAGTCGCATTTATAATGGAACGTATTGAAAAGAGATTGTCTTATTATAAATAAGTATTGAGGAGATACTATGAACTTACTTGAAATCCGCAGTATGAAAAAGACCTTTGATGATTTAGAGGTAATCCGGGATATATCGCTTAGTGTAGAGCAGGGAGAAGTTGTTTCCATTATCGGTCCGTCAGGCTCCGGTAAATCTACGCTTCTTCGTTGTGCAACGATGCTGGAAGAGATGGACGGAGGGGAATTAAGCTATCTCGGACAGAAAGCGGCATGGGAAGAAACAGGCAAAGACGGGAAAACCCGGCTGGTTTATGCTCCCAAAAAGGAACTGCGTAAAATATGCAGAAATTTCGGACTTGTATTCCAGAATTTCCACTTATTTCCGCATTATACAGTGTTAAAAAACATCATTGACGCACCTGTCAGTGTGGATAAAGTTCCGAAAAAAGAGGCGGTAAAGAGGGCGGAAGACCTGCTTGCCAAGCTTGGTCTTTCCGATAAACGGGACGCTTATCCGTATCAGTTATCCGGCGGACAGCAACAGCGGGTTTCCATTGCGCGTGCATTGGCGCTTCAGCCTAAACTGCTGTTTTTTGATGAGCCGACCTCGGCGCTTGACCCGGAGTTGACAGGAGAGGTTTTAAAGGTTATAAAAGAGTTAGCAAAAGAACATATGACGATGATTATTGTGACCCATGAAATGCAGTTTGCGAAAGAGGTTTCGGACAGAATTGTATTTATGGAGGGCGGTGTTATTGTAGAACAGGGGACACCGGAAGAGATTTTTGCGTCTGGAAATGTTCGCGTAAGGGAATTTATCGGAAAATTTACAGGATAAGAAGGAAAGTAACATGAGTACAGATCGTTATCAGAGTCCGTTATCGGAACGTTATGCAAGTAAGGAGATGCAGTATATTTTTTCTCCGGATAAAAAATTCAAAACATGGAGAAGGCTGTGGATTGCTCTGGCGGAAACGGAAAAGGAATTGGGCCTTCCGATTACGGATGACCAGATTGCGGAGTTGAAGGAGCATGCAGAGGATATCAATTATGATGTGGCTAAAGCAAGGGAAAAAGAGGTACGGCATGATGTTATGAGCCACGTGTATGCATACGGCGTGCAGTGCCCGAAGGCAAAAGGAATTATTCATCTTGGCGCAACCTCCTGTTATGTTGGGGATAACACAGATATTATTGTAATGACCGAAGCATTGCAACTGGTACGCCGTAAGCTTTTGAATGTGATTCTTAAGCTGGCGGATTTTGCAGATAAGTATAAAGCTCTTCCGACGCTTGCTTTTACCCATTTCCAGCCGGCCCAGCCGACTACTGTCGGTAAGCGGGCATCCTTGTGGCTTCAGGAATTCTATATGGATTATCAGGACCTGGAATATGTTCTTTCCACGATGAAGCTTTTAGGCTCAAAAGGGACAACGGGCACACAGGCCTCTTTTTTGGAATTATTCGACGGCAATCAGGAAAAAATCGATAGGATTGACCCCATGATTGCGGAAAAAATGGGATTTTCATCCTGTGTACCGGTATCCGGACAGACATACTCCCGTAAGGTGGATACAAGGGTTTTAAATATTCTTGCGGGAATTGCTGCAAGTGCGACTAAGATGTCAAATGATATTCGTCTGCTGCAGCATTTAAAGGAAGTGGAAGAGCCGTTTGAAAAGAGTCAGATTGGTTCCTCTGCGATGGCATATAAACGTAATCCGATGCGCAGTGAAAGAATTGCATCTTTAAGCAGGTATGTTATGGTGGATGCATTAAATCCCGCCATTACCTCTGCAACACAGTGGTTTGAGCGTACATTGGATGATTCGGCAAACAAGAGACTTTCCGTACCGGAAGGCTTCCTTGCGGTTGACGGTATCTTAGACCTCTGTCTCAATGTTGTGGACGGATTGGTTGTATATCCGAAGGTAATTGAAAAACGCCTGATGAGCGAGTTGCCGTTTATGGCGACCGAAAATATTATGATGGATGCCGTGAAAGCGGGAGGAGACCGTCAGGAGCTGCATGAAAGAATTCGTACTCTTTCAATGGAAGCAGGAAAGAATGTCAAGGTCGAAGGAAAGGAAAATAATCTGCTTGATTTAATTGCGGCTGATCCGGCCTTTAATCTGACAAGGGAAGAACTGGAAAAAACAATGGAGCCTTCCAGATATGTCGGCAGAAGCAAAGAACAGGTAGAAGCATTTTTACAGAATACGATTTATCCGCTTTTAGAAGAAAATAAGGAATTGCTTGGTATGAGCGCCGAAATTACGGTGTAAGTTTCGGGACTTCAATCTTTAATCGAATAATAATTCTTTCAGGAAAATAGGTCGCATAAGATAAACTTATGCGACCTATAATATTTATTGATTTTACTTATGCGTTAAACCGTTGTAAAATAATATTGTTCTGACATTGGTCAGAAACGGAAATATATTGTTTATAGACGGATTAAGGAGGTCAATATGGTTAAGGCGGTAGTTGGTGCAAATTGGGGAGATGAAGGAAAAGGAAAGATTACGGATATGCTTGCAAAGCAGGCGGACATCATTATTCGTTTTCAGGGCGGTGCAAATGCAGGTCATACGATTGTAAATGATTACGGAAAATTTGCTCTGCATACTCTTCCGAGTGGTGTATTTTATAATCATACCACAAGCATTATCGGAAACGGTGTTGCACTTAATATTCCGATTCTTTTTCAGGAAATAAAGTCAATTACGGACAGAAATGTACCTCGGCCGAAAATACTTGTTTCGGACAGGGCACAGATTGTCATGCCGTATCACATTTTATTTGACCAATATGAGGAAGAAAGACTCGGCGGAAAATCATTCGGCTCCACAAAATCAGGAATTGCTCCTTTCTACTCAGATAAATATGCAAAAATCGGTTTTCAGGTTTCCGAGCTGTTTGATGAGGAACTGTTAAAAGAAAAGGTTGAAAGAGTCTGCGAGGTAAAGAACTGTATTTTGGAAAATCTTTATCATAAGCCTTTACTTGATAAGGAGGAGCTTTTACAGACACTTTTCTCATATCGTGATATGATTGCACCGTATGTGTGCGATGTATCTGCTTATCTTGATCGGGCAATAAAAGAAAATAAAACGATTTTATTGGAAGGACAGCTTGGTACCTTAAAGGATCCGGACCACGGAATATATCCGATGGTTACATCCTCTTCCACTCTGGCTGCTTACGGAGCTATCGGCGCAGGTATTCCTCCGTATGAAATTAAACAGATTATTACGGTATGCAAAGCATATTCCTCAGCAGTCGGTGCAGGCGCATTTGTTTCGGAAATTTTTGGAGAGGAAGCGGATGAGTTAAGAAGACGCGGCGGCGATGGCGGTGAATACGGTGCAACGACAGGTCGCCCGAGAAGAATGGGCTGGTTTGACTGTGTAGCTTCCAAATACGGCTGCCGTCTTCAGGGAACAACCGACGTGGCATTTACGGTATTGGATGTGCTTGGATATCTGGATGCAATTCCGGTATGTACAGGCTATGAAATCGACGGGGAAGTGACAAAGGAATTCCCAGTAACACACCGCCTTAATAAGGCTAAGCCGGTACTTGAGGTGCTTCCGGGCTGGAAATGTGATATCCGGGGAATAAAGACCTTTGAAGAACTGCCGGAAAACTGCCAAAAATATATTGAATTTGTGGAAAAAGAAATTGGTTATCCGATTACCATGATTTCCAACGGACCGGGAAGAAATGACATTATTTATCGCGAAAGTCCGCTGAAGGTAAAATAAGGGGAACTTATCACTATGATTGAAAATCTGGATTATTATAAAGTATTTTATTATGTGGCAAAAGAAGGCGGAATTACGCAGGCAGCAAAAATACTGTCTGTTTCACAGCCGGCTGTCAGCCAGATTGTCCATCAGCTTGAACAACTGTTACAGGTTACTTTGTTTACCCGTGCCGGTAAAGGAATAAGACTTACGCGAGAAGGAGAAGTTTTATATTCTTTTGTCGAAAACGGATATGAACAGATAGAACAGGGTGTAAAATATCTGAACAGCATGAAAAATATGGAGGCCGGGGAAATACGCATCGGTGCCAGCGATATGACGCTGCAGTTTTTTCTATTGGAACATCTGGAATTATTTCATGAAAAATACCCTAAAATTAAAGTCAGCGTAACAAATGCACCTACTCCCGATACCTTGAAAAGTCTGGAAGCGGGCAGTATTGATTTTGCGGTGGTATCTACACCGTTTGCTGTAAAAAAAGAATATGAAATCCGTGATGTCCGTAAAATAAGAGATGTTTTTGTGGCAGGCAGACGTTTTCTTTCTTGCAGGAACCGGGAAATATCCTATAAAGAACTTGAAAAAATGCCATTGATATGTCTGGAAGAGGATACAAGCTCAAGACGATATATCGATGATTTTATGGAAAAAAACGGAGTAAAGCTTGCCCCGGAATTTGAGTTGGCTACAAGTGATATGATTGTCCAATTTGCGATGCGGAATCTGGGAATCGGGTGTGTGGTAGAAGACTTTGCAAGGACCGCAATTGAGAGGGGAGACTTATTCGTTTTGACATTTAAGAAGCAGCTTCCTTCCAGAAATATCAGTGTTGTATATAATGAAAAGTTTAAGCTTTCCGGTGCGGCACGCAATATGCTTTCTCTTCTTATAGGAGAGGAAGCATTTCATGACTCGGGCTGCTGATTAGTTGAAAGATGAAGTGAAAACAATGTAAATTTATATGTAAAATAGTGGTAAAATTCTTCAAAAAATGCTATAGTATAGTTACTTTAATTATTTTGGGGGTGTATACACAAAACTTGTGTATACAGGTGGGATATGAACAGAAAAAAAAGTGCAGAAGGAAATACCCAAAACAGAATATACACAGAACTTGTAAGAGCTAACATAACGGTAGTGGTAAGCTATCTGGTTTGCAGTGTGATATACAGTGCAATTGGATTCTGGTTTTTTAAGGGTGATGCTACAACCGGCATAGCATGGCGGCCGGTGGCATATTATGGCTTGCTGCTTATTCCTTTTGTTTTGATTGCAATTGATTTCAGGAAAGGTCTTTTTTCGGAAGAGTTCCGATATTACATTTATATTCCTGCAACATTTTTCTATCTGTATCTTCTTCTGTTGGATAAAGACATTATTTATTTTATCTTTGCCGTATGTCTGATTGCCACCTCCGTTATATATTATGATACTCATTTCTCACAGATTTACGGTACAATTCTGTGCCTGCTTCATATTGGTGTAGCGGTATTTCTTTCATTACAGGGAAACGGTGCCGGCGGGAAGCGTATTTTTTATGCGCTGATTGTTTTTATGCTGTCATTTTTTATGAATCACGCTACCGGCATGCTGACAAACATTCAGAAATCAAGAATGAAAGAGCTGCATAATCAGAAACAGCGTTTTGAAGCATTGGTCTCTGTTGATTCCAGAACGATATTTGAATATAACCTGAAAGACGATGAAATGGTTCTGAACAGGACCTCTTCGGGAAGTGTTTCATTGCACAGACACTATGAAAATTTTTCAAAAGTGGCAAAACAGTATCGCTATGTTCTGTATGACGATTGGGAAGTCTTTGATGATTTTCTGAAAAAATGCTATTCCGGCGAGGAAATGTTTGATGTACAGATGAGGCTTCGTAATAAGAACGCGGATTATTTGTGGTATCAGTTAAAAGCAAAAACTCTCCTGGATGAAAATATGAAACCGGTAAGTGTAATCGGTACGATGGAGAATATAGACGAAAGAAAGCGTTATGAACTCAGATTGCAGGATAAGAATATGCGTGATCCGTTAAGTAAGCTGTATAAGTATGCTTATGCCAAGAAGCTTATGGCGGAATTCCTAGATAAACAGGATAACTCGCAGTATGCAGGGCTTTTAATTATTGATATTGACAATTTTACTACTCTGTGTGAAAAAATGGGTAATACCTTCGGAGACGGAGTAATTCAGAGCATTGCTTCCGATTTGGATGAAATTTTTTATACTTCGGATATTTTGGGCAGAGTCGAAGGGGATGAATTTGTTGTTTTGATGAAATACATCCGTTCTGCGGAAGATATTGATAAGAAAATTCGTGAGATTCAGGATGTTGTACGGAGAACATATACTGAAAAAGAGATGAATTTTACCAGCACGGTATCAATCGGGGCTTCGGTGTATCCGACGGATGGTGATAATTTTGACGAATTGTACGGCAAGGCCGAGAAAGCACTTATATACGAAAAGGGAAACGGAAAAGACGGTTACGGATTTTACGATAAGGATAAAGAAGGCGACTATGCCCAGTATGATATAGAAGTTAAACATAAGAGACTTGAGCAGAGGGAAAAAATGGTACGCTCTTATCAGGGAAAAGAGTCGAACTCTCTTACGGAGCTTGCCTTTAAACTGATTGAAGAGTCAAAGGATACAGACAGTGCTATCAATCTGCTTCTGCGTCAGGTTGCCAGAAAATTGGATTTGGACGGAATCTGCATTCGCAGGATTGTCGGCAGTGAGCATGTGATGGCTTATCCGTATACCTGTTCTTTGTCCGACGTACTTCCCCCGATTAGTGCCGAAGTTACATTTTCGGATGCGGATTGGGAACGTGAAGTGGCGCGCATGGAAGAAAGTAACGGCTTAATTTGCTGCAGGGATGTTTCTCAAATGCCAAATGAAAACTATCGAAAGGTTTGTTTGTATTACGGTATTGTTGCCTTTGCCAGAACGGCCTTCTTTGAAAAAGGGAAATTTGTCGGAGGTATAGACTTTTTGGACTGCCGTAAGGTAAGAGAATGGACGAATGAAGAGATTCAGACTATGTATGCACTTACAAACGTTATTTCGTCGTATCTGCTTAAGATGAAAGCATTTGAGGATGCTTCCGAGACTGTTGAAAGGCTGACAGGTTATGACCAGATTACCGGTCTGTATAAATATGAGAAATTCCTTTCTCTGGCGGAGAAGTATCTGGAAACGGCTGAACATGGCAACTATGCGGTTGTTTATGTCGATTTCAGTAACTTTAAATTCATCAATGAGTTTTACGGTTATGAGGTCGGAGATAAGATTTTGAGAGAGTATGCGGAGAGTTTAAAAAGAGATAAGAGTATTTTCATAGCAGGAAGCCGCGTTTTCTCCGATAATATGGTGAGTCTCATACATATGAATCTGGAAAATGAGGAGGCTCTGCGGGAAGCTCTTATGCATGCTGCCCAGAAGTTTACCGATAAAATCAAGAAAAAATATATCGACAGCGATATATCCCTGACTATGGGTGTTTGTACCTTTACGGTAAATGGAATGAAAATTCCGTTTAAGAGTATTATATCCAACGCCAACCTTGCGAGGAAGGAAGCCAAAAAACCGGAAAATCCAAACTGTGTTGTGTACAGTGCCAAAATGGGTGAAAAACTGATTAGGGAGGTTTCTTATGCAAACGATATGGAATCTGCCTTCCAGAATCATGAGTTTGTGGTTTACTTGCAGCCTAAGGTCGATTTAAAGAGCAGGAGCATTACAGGAGCAGAAGCTTTAATCCGCTGGATCAAGCAGGATGGAACGATGATTTTTCCGAATGATTTCATTCCGGTCTTTGAAAAAAATAAAACGATTACGCTTTTGGATTATTTTGTATATGATGAAGTATGTAAGTATCTTGCAAGCCGTATGGAAAAT
Source organism: Lachnospiraceae bacterium (assembly GCA_016294075.1). Lineage (GTDB taxonomy): Bacteria > Bacillota > Clostridia > Lachnospirales > Lachnospiraceae > RGIG8767. The sequence continues at coordinate 17,964 of JAEDCQ010000005.1, forward strand.
GGAGAGCGTTTAATCAGTATTTCCATGAATGTTTCCCGAATCCATCTTGGCAGCATACGGCAGATGGTTACTTATGTCAGCGGGCTGCTTAAAAAATACAATATTCCGCCGCATTTATTGGAATTTGAATTGACCGAAACGGTATTTACCGAAAAGGTAGATGATACTGTACTTCTGATGAATAAGTTGCGTGAGCTTGGAGTAAAGGTATCCATGGATGATTTCGGTTCCGGATATTCTTCACTGAATGTTTTGACAAAGCTGCCTCTTGATGTACTTAAGCTGGATAAAGAGTTCTTGAAAGATTTTGAAACGGATTCGGATGAGAAGATTATTATTCCGAGCATTATTGATATGGCAAAGAAGCTGAGTCTCAGCGTTGTTTGTGAAGGTGTCGAGACAAAGCAGCAGGTAGACTTTTTACGGAAGGTAGACTGTGACTTGGCACAGGGATATTATTACTCAAGACCTGTTCCTCTGGATGTATTTTCAAAAATGCTGGATGATGAGAATTTTGTCCTCAATCAGGAGATTAATAACAAATAGATAGGAGATGCGGAAGAATGGAACAGTTTGATGTTATCATTATCGGAGCCGGAATAACAGGAAGTTTCATTGCCCATAGCTTATCAAAAAAAGAATGCCGAATATTGGTATTGGATAAAAATGCGGATGTTGCGGATGGTGCAACGATGGCAAACAGTGCAATTGTGCATTCCGGGCATGATCCGAAGCCCGGAACGCTGAAAGCTGCGTTGAATGTCCGCGGAAGCCGCATGTATAAGGAAATCTGTGAGAAACTGGGTGTGTCGTATCAGCCGGTTTCTGCTTATGTTGTGGCAACGGATGAAGCGGAAGAGAAGATATTAAATACATTATATAAGCAGGCTGTGGAAAGAAAGATACCTGCTTTTTTTGTGTCGGGAGAAGAGGCACGTAAAAATGAACCGAACCTTTCGGAGACGGTAGTCCGTGCCCTTGAGCTTCCTACTACGGCAATAATCTATCCTTGGGAGGTCGCAATTGCCCTAATGGAGGAGGCTGTGTTAAATGATGTACAGTTGAAATTGGAAGAGACTGTCAAGGAAATCATAAAATGTGATACAGAGGGATTCCTTATTAGTACCGAAAAGGGCAGCTATTGCAGCCGGTATGTGGTGAATGCGGCCGGTGTTTATGCGGATGAGGTCTATCAGATGGCATTGGATGGTTTTGGGTGTAAGGATGCCCCTTGTTGTAAAATACATCCGAAGCGCGGTGAATATTATGTATTGGATAAATTGAAGGAACCGCTTGTTTCAAGGGTTATTTATCCGGTTCCGGGTCCTTCGGGCAAGGGAGTACTGGTTGTTCCCACCACGCATGGAAATGTATTGCTAGGCCCAAATGCAGAATATATAAAAGATAAAGAAGACGTTAGTACAACAGCGGAAGCACTTGAATATGTTAAGAAGAATGTCTGCAAGACAGTAAGAAATATTCCGTTTGATAAGGTAATCCGTACCTTTGCGGGTCTTCGTCCATCATCGGATGAAAAGGATTTTATTATAGAACAGTCTCCCTATATAAAGGGCTTTGTAAATGCGGCATGTATGGAGTCTCCTGGGCTTGCCAGTGCTCCCGCAGTAGCGGAATATATCTGTGGTACCGTGATGAAGGAGGAGTTTTCCTTCCCATATAAAAAGCAATATAAGAGAAGGAAGCCAATGACTGTTGTGAGGAATCTTAGTGATGAGGAAAAAAATCTCTTAGTAAAGAAAAATCCGGATTACGGTCAGATTATCTGCCGGTGTGAACAGGTCAGTAAAGGGGAAATTTTGGATGCAATCAGGAGACCGGTCGGAGCACGCACAATAAAGGGAGTAAAGAAACGTGCGCGCCCGGGAATGGGAAGATGCCAGGGCGGTTTCTGTGAACCTGCAGTTTTGGATATTCTTGCAAAGGAACTGGGAATATCACCACTGGATGTAAAACTTGCAGGGAGCCGGTCCGTCATGCTCGTAGAAAAGATGAAGGAGGACCGTGATGATAAAATATGAGTTAATTATCGTAGGCGGGGGAAGTGCCGGAATCGCAGCCGCAATTTCTGCAAGTGAGAACGGCTGCCGGGATATCCTTCTTTTGGAACGTGACAGGGAACTGGGAGGTATTTTGCAGCAGTGTATCCATAATGGTTTCGGACTGCATAGGTTCGGAGAGGAATTGTCCGGTCCCGCGTATGCGGAGCGTTTTATTTCCATGCTGAAGGAAACGAATGTACAGATAAAGACCTCTACCATGGTATTACATATCGGAAAAGATAAGACGGTTTCTTATGTAAATGCCAAGGAAGGATATGTAACACTGCAGGCAGAAGCTGTTATTCTGGCTATGGGCTGCAGGGAGCGTACACGCGGAGCAATCGCAATTCCGGGATATCGTCCAAGCGGGGTATGGAGTGCAGGAACAGCACAGAAGTATCTGAATATGGAAGGCTATCTTGTGGGAAAGCGTGTTTTTATACTCGGAAGCGGTGATATCGGTTTGATTATGGCGCGGCGTATGACGCTGGAAGGCGCAAAAGTATTGGGTGTGGCGGAGCTTATGCCGTATTCTAACGGTTTGCCGCGTAATATCAAGCAATGTCTGGAGGATTTTGATATTCCTCTCTATCTAAGCCATACGGTTATACAAATCCGCGGGAAAGAGCGTGTGGAAGGGATAACGATCGCAAAGGTCGATGATACACTCAAGCCGGTTAAGGGTACGGAAACAGACTTTGAAGTAGACACGTTGTTATTATCGGTGGGATTGATTCCTGAAAATTCACTCAGTGAAGAAGCCGGTGTTGAGCTGATGCCGAAAACAAAAGGACCTCTTGTGGATGAGTCCTTACAGACAAACATTTCCGGAATTTTTGCATGTGGAAATGTACTTCATGTACATGATCTTGTGGATTTTGTGAGTCTGGAAGGAGAAAAAGCAGGAAAAAGCGCAGCAAGGTATATTCGCGGAGAGTTAATGACAAACGCATGCATAAAAACACGGGCAGGCAACGGAATCGGTTATGTAATTCCGGCCGGCATCTGTGTTGAAAATATAGAAGATAAGCAGGAATTGATGTTTCGTGTCACAAAAAATGCAAGAGATGTCAAAGTTGCTCTATATTTAAACGATGTGTTGATAAAAGCAATTCCCAAAAAGCGCGTTGCACCGAGTGAAATGGAAAAAATTATTTTAAAGAAGGAAGAGCTTTCTGCCGGTGAAGCAGATTTAACCGTGTGCCTGATAGAAGATTAAAGGGAGATGATGGAATTGAAAACGGAATTAAACTGTATTGTCTGTCCTATGAGCTGTCTTATTTCGGTAGAACTGGATGATACATCGGGAGAAATGATATCAATATCGGGGAATACATGCAAAAGAGGAGAAAATTATGCCCTAAATGAGCTGATAAATCCCATGCGCCAGCTGACAAGTACCGTAGCAATACAAAATGCCGCCTACAGTCGTCTTCCGGTTATACTGTCATCAGAAATTCCGAAGGGAAAAATATTTGATGTTATGGAGTGCATTAAAGAGGTGACGATAACTGCCCCGGTTTCTATAGGAGATATTATTATTTCCGATGTGTGCGGTCTTGGGGTTGATGTGATTGCATCACGAAGTATGGGAAGTGAAAGTATCGAATAGAAAACAAATCTGGACTTTATACGGAGTTTGTTATATACTGTCAAAGTAAAATCAAAGGAAAACAGATAGATCACATTAGGAAGGATATTTTTATGACATTATTAGAACAGTGGAGAAGTACAGCATATTCAGAAACAGCAAATAAAGGAGATTTACAGAGACTCTGGGCAAAATATTTTGAACAGGAAAAGGAGATTTATGCGCAGATTCTTGCAAATCCTGCAGAGGAAGTAAAAGGAACTGTAAAGGAGCTGGCAGAAAAGTATGATGTAACCGTTATGACAATGACAGGTTTCTTAGATGGAATTAATGACAGCTTAAAGGAAACAAATCCGATTGAAACAATGGAAGAAGATACGGTTGTAAGCCTTGCATATGACACGGAAAAGCTTTATAAGAATATGGTAGCTGCCGGTGCAGACTGGTTGTACGAGTTGCCTGAATGGGAAGGCATTTATGATGAAGATACACGTAAAGCTCTTTATAAGGAGCAAAAGCTTTCCACTACCATTGTTAAGGAGGCAAAGGTATATCCAAACGACCCCTGCCCATGCGGAAGCGGTAAAAAATATAAGAAGTGCTGCGGGAGAAAATAATTTTCTGATTTCCGGACAGAAGTTCTTTTTAGAAAAAATAGGCGTAAGGCTTGAAATTCAAGCCTTACGCCTTTGTTGATGATGGTCCGTGAATCCGGCATCCGCTGTTTTAATTGTTTTTCTCACGAAGATAGAAGTACAAGCCGGCAAGAAACTGCGTGTTGGTAGGAATTTTTTTGTCAGGTCTTACGGTATTTCCGAAAATAGTATTCAGATTTTTTTTGTTTCCGTACATCCATGTGATTTGTATAGACGTGCGGATGGCGCGTTCTACCCTTGCCGGTGTAGATTGGTAACATACTGCAATCTCGGGATATAATTCCTTTGTGATATGATGCAGGATTTCAGGGTCAATCATAATCAATTTTAAAGCATAAATTATATATTGATATCCGTATACATGCTGCGGAAAGCCGATATTCAATAATAATTTACGGATATTCCTTGCTTCGTCTATTGATTCCACATTTCTGTAGGGTTCATTTGTTCTGTACATTAGTGCATCCATAAAATTCTCCTTTTACGACAAAATATATAACGGCAAAGATTATGCTAAGATAATATTACAAATATTGACATAAAAAAATACTAAGTTTAACATAAATCATGTCGAAATTAACAAATTTATGTGTCAAATTTGACATGGGGGAAGTATGTTAAGTGAAAAAATGAGGGAATTACTTGCGTCAAGAAATATGACGAAAGAGGAACTGGCAGAATTGTGTGACCTTCCTTTTGAAACAATCAGAAATATTTATTATGGGAAAACAATCGACCCGAAAATCAGTACCATAATGAAAATAGCGGATGCATTCAAACTCTCCGTTAACTGCCTTATGGGACATCCCGAGTATACATCGGAAGAAGCTTCCATTATAAAGTATTACAGGTCGTGCGGAGAGCATGGAAGAAGCTTGATTTTATTAACTGCAAAATACGAGGCAACAGCCGCGAGGGCAGAGCGCGAAGCATCAAATCGTCATAAGATTCCATGCCTGATTCCACATGGCAATATTTCTGACGGTATTGTGTATGATATGTGTGAAGTTGTAGAAGTGGAAACGGCAATAAGCAGGGCATATGTATCAATTCAAATTACATCAAATGATTTGGTTCCCGTTTATTTTAAGGGTGATATTCTTCTTTTTGAAAACCGTTTCCCATTAGATGGTGAGTATGCTGCTTTTTATATAGGAAATAAAGCATACATCAGAAAATTTATGGAGGAAGACGGAAAATATATATTAAAAAGTGTCAGAAAGATGGGAAAAAATATTGAGTTAAGCGGGCTGGACCGGCTTGAATACATTGGCACCTGCTGTGACATTATCAGAGCGCAATAAAACATAAAATGAAAACAAAAGCGTTGAAGGGGGGAACCTTCAACGCTTCTGTTTTGTGTAAAAGGGGAATTCTTCCGGAATTGCTAATTAGCAAGCTCGACCTCTGTCGAACTGTTATGATTATAGTCAAAAAAAAACTTTTCTACTATAACTATGTTGCATTGTTTCTGACAATATATTGCTCAAAACGTTTTTTTTCGCGAAGGGAACAAATGCAGGAGCAGTATATACCGTTTTCGCGGTACTCGGATTCTAATATAACTGCATTTTGGAATAATGTGTTTAAGATATCCCCCCGGGATAACGGAAAAAGAAACTCACATTTTCCCTGCATTTCAAACAGCTTTTGGTAAAGCAGACGAAGTAATGCATCGATTCCGATTTTTTCTTTGGCGGAAAGATATATTTTATCACCCTGAATATAAGGAAGCTTTCCCGTAGACATAATCCGTTCCGCTTTATTATACACATAAATACAGGGAATACCTGAAGCGTCCAATTCCTTTAAGGTCTCTTCCGTAACCCGGATGTGTTCATTGCAGTGTTCATCGGAAGCATCAATAATATGCAGGATAATGTCTGCATAGGAAACCTCCTCGAGAGTGGAATGAAAAGCTTTCACCAAAGAATGAGGAAGCTTATTGATAAAACCTACCGTGTCTGAGAGGAGAAAAGGAGGATTGCTGTTTCCGGGAGTAATCTTGCGGATTGTCGTATCAAGAGTGGCAAACAGCATATCCTTTTCCAATACCTTTTTGTCTGAACTATCGGAAAAAGAATCCAACATCCAGTTCATAACAGTGGATTTTCCAGCATTGGTATACCCGACAAGGGCAACCCGCGGAAGACCGGACTGTTCTCTGCTGCTACGTGTAACATTACGTTCCTTGGCAACCGTCTCTAATGCCTGCCGCAACTGGGAAATGCGTTTTTCAATATAGCGGCGGTCCAATTCCAGTTTTGTTTCACCGGCACCTTTATTACTTAAACTACCGCTTCCGCCACCCTGACGTGATAGGGAGGAATGAAGCCCTAAAAGACGTGGCAGCTTATATTGCAAATCGGCAAGCTCTACCTGCAGCATAGCTTCTTTTGTGCGGGCACGTTCCCGAAAAATGCGAAGAATCAGGGAGGTGCGGTCTAAAATAACGGCATCCAGTTCATCGGCAAGATTACGAAGCTGGATAGGGGACAGCATTTCATCAAAAATAACGGTATCCGCTTCCTGTAAAGTAAGCTGTTCCCTAATCTGTGCAATCTTACCGCTTCCGATATATGTTGCGGCAACAGGACTTGGCAGATTTTGCGTAAAGATGCCAACCACCGTCATATTGCAGGCCTTGGCAAGCTCTTTAAGCTCATCCATTGAGTGCTCAAATTCTTCGGTAGAAACGCCGGTATTTAAACCGGCTAATATAGTACGATGTTCAATTTCAGGTAATATATCCATATAAGTGTACCTTTCTAATCATCCATGGAAAGAAATGAAAAAACAGTCTTCCTTCCGATATAGCCTATAATCCTTATTAACAGGATTCCCGGAATAATCCCCATGCAATCAATATAAACATCGGAAACAGAGGAAACACGTCCTGCGATAAATGATTGATGATACTCATCCAGACAGGCAAAGGCAATACAGAAAAATCCGGCAATCAGTGTAAGTGCCATTCCTCTCAGACGATAGACATACAAGGGAAGGGAAACGCTGGCGGCAAGTAAAAAATATTCCGTGACATGCGCGGTTTTTCTGACATAGGGATGAATCTGTATAATCAGTTCGTTTAAAGTCACATTGTCATAGCCTCGAAACAGAAGCTTATTATAGGCAAGAATAATAAGCTTGCTTACCTGATAGCTTAATGAACCTGACTGCGTACCTGTCTGTGCAGAAAAAGAAAAAATAAGGTACATCATTAAGAGCGCAGGGATAAAGGATAACGGTTTTAAAATATAACGCAGAAATTTTATAAAAAACAAGCGGAAAAACTCCATAAAATAACCTCGAAAATATTAAGAATCCTAGCAATCCAGCAGCTCCTGCTGGGCGGAAATTTCATCCGGAACGGGATTGCCGCTGTTCCGATATTTTAGAATTATCTGGTTAAGTCGGTGAATCTGCTGCCCCTTATGGATGTTATGTTTGTTCAGACATTCCAAAAAAGCACCGTTGCTCTGTAACTTCCGGCATATCTCATTCGGGAAAGGACAGTAAAGGAAAAGAATTCCTCTGCTTACCTTGTTCAGACGGCAGGAACCGGAGGACTCATATTGGATAAAAGCCAGATAGTCCTGAACAAACATCTCTTTATAGCTGTTCTTACAGTGTTTTAGCATTTCTCTCAGCTTTTCCTTTGCATCATAAGATAAATCCCGGTTCTTTGAGAAGAATTGTACATAACTGCAATAGTCGCTTGTAAGGGAATGGGAAGCAAAGTCATTCCAGCGTGCACCCATAGTACGTTTACACATTTCCCAGCGGAATTCACCCGTCATGCGGATAAATGTTTTCTCGGAATTTTCCATGTGCAGTGCAGAGATGAGCATGCGTCCCGGTGTGGTTCTGTGCATACCCTCACATTCCTGCCATAGAACCCCTTTGACGCCGGCATTCGGTGTCAGGATAATATCCGGCCTGATATCCACGCGGATGGTTTCCTTGATGTTCATATTCAAATCTTCAAATATTATTTCATGATAAAAGGCAGAATAATCAATGGATTTAATTTTATCAAAAGAAGCAAGGATTTTCTGCGGTGTCAGAATTAACTCTTCAAGAGGCTTTAAAATATTTTCTTCGATTAGAATCGGACAAAATGTTAAGACACGTCCGAAAGTAATTTTGTTACCTTGTGGAAACATGTTTTCCAGCTCGTATATTACCTTGGCCGAATTATCGGTAAGCATTTCTGCTTCCTGTTGATTGTCTATTTTGTGCTCGCGTTTGAGCGTACGGACATATGCCGTGTAGTCCTGTTCAAATTCGTTACGTCCCGGCTGTTTGTTACCGCAATAGATTTCCTTAAACCATTCTAAGGTGGTGTAGATACCCTGGTCGCGCAGACCATGGAAGGAGGATGCAATTCCATACAAGGTGAAAGCGTTGTCATTTCCGCACAAAGATGCATCCATATAGCCGAAATTAAGGAACATTTTAATAATTATGGGTATATCTGCCGCGTCTAAGGCCTTTTTTAAAACGGCTGCATAAATTATATAATATAAACGTGTCAACTGCTTGCGGATGCTGTCAATGCCTCGCCCGGTTGCATTTTTGTCCGGGAACTGTTTAAATTGTTCCAGATATTTTTTGAATTCGGAAATTGTTTCCGAATCAAGACCGGCATAATCAAGAATATAATTGACAGAATCATTTAACTCATTGCGGATTGTTTCTTCCTCTTTGGAGAGTTCTTTCTTTTCACGGACGGATACTGCTTTTGTTTGGAAACGTGATACACGCTTTACAAGTAAGGATTTATCAATAAGCTGTATCTTTTTAAGTCTTTCGATAATGGAACGGATGGAAGCATCCACGGTATCTGCATTTGCACCGTTACTTCTTGTGCGGAAAAACAAGTCGCAGTATAAATCAAATATATCCAGATAATCCTCATTTAACAAAGCATGGATATAGTTTTTTTCTGAGTCAAGAAGTTTTTCGCAGATGTGAAGCATATGTCCGACATCTTCACGGCTCTTATTCAAAAATCCGTATACAAAATGGGTAGGAACGGTACGGTCAGCCTCTGAAATGATTTTGCACATAGAGGAATAGTACTCTTCTAAGAAAAATGGGGGCGCATCCTCTGTTTTCACAGGCATTAGATCCTCCATAAAAGGAAGTGTTTTTCCGGGAAGACCGATGGATTTACATGTTGTCTGATATTCTTCGCTAATAGTAAGAACATACTGATAGAGTTCCACAGCCTCTTTATACAGTGTCTGAGTATCGCGTATCAAAATGACAATATTACGGCAGAAAGAAAAGATAATTAATTTACGCAAATCGGTATTATTGTCCAAAATAGCAAGAAGCTCCTCTGCATTATGAAAAGAATACGGAACCAGCGTACAGTCCTCATGTGCCGTATAGGAGCAGGAGTGCACGGGAGATGTGATATCAAAAATTCCGACAATATCGCCCTTTTTAAGCAGAATATCATGACTGCTGACAGCCGCTGTAACACTTCCGTCTGCGATAATATAAAATATGGTATTGTCAGTTCCTTCGGAAATAATCGTTTTGTTTGCTGCGTAGTTTTCCATATTTCAGTTTCCCCTATATTTTCAATAATCTGTACACAACTATTACACAACTATAATGAAGCTTTCCTCTGAAAGCAAGCTTGCACGGAGAGCTTGCATTAAGGATATCTTTACGGCTTATTGTATCATAATTTAGCTGTTTTTTACAGAAGAATACTGTACTTTTAGAAAAATTATGGTAAAATTAATAAAAGTCTGTAAGTTTATAGAACGAATGAACTAATTTCTTACATGTAGGAGAGAGTATGGGAACAGAACAATTAACTCCGGGTCAGGTAATTGATATGTATAAGGCAGATACGGCAAAGCTAAAGCTGCATCTGGCATATCTTGAAAAAGTAAGCGGTCAGGTCGTTACAAGTACATTTGACCAGGATGGTATTTCACAGCATTCATTGGTATTCCCCGTATATGATGGGAATCTGCTTCGCTTTATCAGAGATGCCGAGCAGACGGTATTTATGGATAAAAATTACCGGTATGTATATTCACGTTTCCGCATCAAAAGTGCAGAGGATGAACTTTCTGTGATCCGGAAATGTACGATTTTACAGATGGATGTAATCAGCGGTATCCTTTCCAAATATATATTGGGCGGACGTACGAAAGCTTCTTTGTGGAGCGAGGGAGTACGCAACGGTATTTTTGTGGCGGCGATTACAAAAGCGGATGATTTGATTCATTTCTGGGAAAGTGAAACGAAGTAATGATAAAGCTGTTTTTGACGGCAGAATGAGAGATAAGATGAGTGAGAAAACAGAAAAGAAAAGAGATTGGATTATTCGGTGTGCACATAGTGTATTTGCATTAAAGGGATACCGTTGTGTTACAATGAAGGATATTGTGGAAGCAAGCAGTATCAGCAGAGGTGGATTGTATCTGTATTTCTCATCCGTGGAAGAGGTTTTTCTGGCAGTTTTGGATAAGGAAGAAAAAAGAACGGATGAGGATTTTGCAAATGAGCAGCTTCAAACAGCCTCTAATGTAGAAATGCTGCTGTGGTTTTTGAAGGCGCAGAAGAAAGAAATTTTGCAAAAAAAGGGAAGTCTTCTGACAGCGAAATACGAATATGCATTTGCATGCAGGGAGAATAAAAAATCTTCCCCTTTACAAAAGGAGATGAAAAAAGCATCCTTGGTTTTACAAAAGCTGTTGGAGCGTGGAATCGAAAGCGGAGAATTTGTCTGCTTTGATTCTGTGAGGGAAGCAGAAAATATGATGCTTGCAATCGAGGGAATGAAGGTACTTGCCTGCACAACCGGAATCGGAGAGAAGAAAGTGGATAGTGAATTCCTCTATATGATGCAGAGAATTGTGCCGGAGGAAATATAGGAAGTATAAAAGTGCGGACCGGGGTCGGCACTTTTTGATTGCGAAAAAAAACATTCTTCCTGCAGAATAAGATGTTTTTGCCGTTGCAAAATAGGCGTTTTTCTGTATAATTGAAGTGGTAGTTATAACAGAATCAATATTACATAATCCATCCGGCAGCAGACCGGTCAGATTACAGCATAAAAAGCAGAAGAGAGGATAAGATGGGAAACGTTAAGCGTATCTACGTGGAAAAGAAAGATGATTATGCGGTAAAAGGCAGAGAATTACAGGAGGATATTGCGAATTACCTGAGTATTGCAGGAGTTAAAAAGGTCAGGGAACTGATTCGCTATGATGTGGAAAATATTTCCGATGAAACATTTGAGACTGCCTGCCGGACAGTATTTTCAGAGCCTCCGGTTGATATTTTATATCGGGAGGATTTTCCGCAGAATGAAGGAGACCGCGCATTCAGCGTAGAGTATCTGCCCGGACAGTTTGACCAGAGAGCAGACTCTGCTGTTCAGTGTATCCGCTTTTTAAATGAAGAAGAAAATCCGATTATTAAGACGGCAGTTACTTATGTAATCGAAGGCGGTATCAGTGATGAGGAATTAGATAAAATTAAAGCATACTGCATCAACCCGGTAGATTCCAGGGAAACAGGTCTTGAAAAGCCGGATACATTGATTACCGAGTACGATGAGCCTGCGGATGTCGTTATTTTTGACGGCTTTAGTGCAATGGATGAAGAAAACTTGGAAGAACTTTATCGTTCACTTGGGCTTGCCATGACATTTAAGGATTTTAAACATATTCAGAATTATTTTGCAAATGAGGAAAAACGTGATCCGTCTATGACGGAAATTCGCGTATTGGATACCTATTGGTCCGACCATTGCAGACATACGACATTTTCAACAGAGCTTAAGAATATTACATTTGAAGACGGTTATTACAGAACTCCGATTGAGACAAGCTATCAGAGTTATTTGGATACAAGGGAAGAAATATTCAAAGGAAGAGAAGATAAATTCGTATGTCTTATGGACCTTGCATTAATGGGCATGCGTAAATTACGTGAGGACGGCAAACTGGATGATATGGAGGTATCTGACGAAATCAATGCCTGCTCCGTTGTTGTTCCGGTTGAAATGGACTATGGAAACGGTCCTGTGACAGAAGAGTGGCTTATATTTTTCAAGAACGAAACACACAATCACCCGACAGAAATCGAACCGTTTGGTGGTGCGGCAACCTGTCTTGGCGGTGCAATCCGTGACCCGCTTTCCGGACGCGGTTATGTATATCAGGCAATGCGTGTAACCGGAGCTGCCGACCCTACAGTACCTGTAAGCGCGACATTAAAGGGAAAATTGTCCCAGAAAAAACTGGTTCGTGGTGCGGCAAGCGGTTATTCTTCTTATGGTAACCAGATTGGTCTTGCAACAGGTTATGTAAAAGAAATTTATCATCCGAATTATGTGGCTAAGAGAATGGAAATCGGTGCCGTTATGGGGGCTGCTCCAAGACGCTGCGTAAAACGTGAGAACTCGGATCCGGGTGATATCATCATTTTACTCGGTGGACAGACCGGACGTGACGGCTGCGGTGGTGCGACAGGCTCTTCCAAGGTACATACGGAAGCAAGTATCGAAACCTGCGGTGCTGAAGTACAGAAGGGTAATGCACCGACTGAGCGTAAGATTCAGCGTTTATTCCGTCGTGAAGAAGTAAGCAGATTAATTAAGAAATGCAATGACTTTGGCGCAGGTGGTGTATCCGTAGCAATCGGTGAATTGGCAGATGGTCTTACCGTTGACCTTGATAAGGTGCCTAAAAAATATGCAGGTCTTGACGGAACAGAGCTTGCTATTTCCGAATCACAGGAACGAATGGCAGTTGTTGTGGATCCTAAGGATGCAGCGGAATTCTTACAGTATGCAACGGAAGAAAATTTAGAGGCAACAGAGGTTGCCGTAGTAACAGAAAGTCCTCGTCTTGTACTGAAATGGAGAGGTAGAGAAATCGTAAACTTAAGCAGGGCATTCTTAGACACAAATGGAGCACATCAGGAAACAGACGTAACGGTTACGCTTCCGGATGAAAAGAAACAGTGTCTGGATACGATTGCAATACCTGCAGTGAAGGACGCGGTAGAAAAAGAAGATATAAAGGGCGCATGGATTTCCATGTTGAAGGATTTGAATGTATGCTCGCAGAAGGGACTTGTCGAAATGTTTGACTCCTCCATCGGAGCAGCAAGTGTGGTTATGCCTTACGGTGGTAAATACCAGTTGACCGAAACACAGTCTATGATAGCGAAGCTTCCTGTACTAAAGGGCAAGACAGACGTTGTGACGATGATGAGCTACGGATTTGATCCGTATGTATCGGCATGGAGCCCATACCACGGTGCAATTTATGCAATTACACAGTCTATGGCCAAAATTGTGGCAGCAGGCGGTGATTATAAAAAGATTCGATTTACATTCCAGGAATATTTCAAGCGTATGACAGAGGATGCTTCCCGCTGGGGACAGCCGTTTTCTGCACTGCTTGGTGCATTTGATGCACAGTTGGGATACGGACTGCCTTCTATCGGCGGTAAAGACAGTATGTCCGGAACCTTTAATGATATTGATGTTCCGCCTACACTTGTTTCCTTTGCCGTTGATGTTGCAAAGACAGGGGATATAGTGACTCCGGAATTAAAGAGGGATGGCAATAAGCTTATCCGTTTTGCAATTGAAAAGGATGATTATGACATCCCTGTATATGAGAAGGTTATGGCTCTTTATGACAGTATCGGTAAGCTGATGCAGGATGGTGTCATTGTTTCCGCATATGCGCTTGACTGTTATGGTATTGCAGCCGCCGCAAGTAAGATGGCATTCGGTAATAGGTTGGGAATCACATTCTCGGATGAGCTGGAAGCGGAGGAATTGTTTACAGGTGCTTTGGGAGACCTTTTGGTAGAGGCTGATGCCGACAGAATAAGTGAAATTGATTTGGATTATGATATAATCGGTACAGTACGTGATAACGGCAGATTCACATTCGGCAATACAGAAATAGAGGTAGAGGATGCAATATGCGCATGGAGCTCTACTTTAGAAAAGGTATTCCCTACAAAGGCAGTGAAAGCAACAGATGCTTTGGATACACCTGTTTATAAAGCAGATTCCATCTATGTCTGCAAAAACAAGATTGCCCGACCGACCGTATTCATTCCGGTATTCCCGGGAACAAACTGTGAGTACGACAGCCGCAAGGCATTTGAACGTGCCGGTGCACATGTGGAAACAAGAGTATTCAAAAATATGACAGCAAGTCAGATTCGTGAATCGGTAGAAGAATTTGAACGCGCTATTAATCAGGCACAGATAATTATGTTCCCCGGTGGCTTCTCAGCCGGAGATGAACCGGACGGAAGCGCAAAATTCTTTGCTACGGCATTCCGCAACGAAAAGATGAAAGAAGCGGTTATGCGTCTCTTAGATGAGAGAGACGGTCTTGCACTCGGTATCTGTAACGGTTTCCAGGCTCTTATCAAGCTTGGTCTTGTACCGCACGGTAAGATTGTAGGACAGGATGAAAATTCACCGACGCTGACATTCAATACGATTAACCGCCATATCTCAAAGATGGCATATACAAAGGTTGTAAGCAATAAGTCTCCTTGGCTTGCACAGGCAGAACTTGGAGGGACTTATGTAAACCCTGCTTCTCATGGAGAAGGACGCTTTGTTGCTCCAAAGGAATGGCTGGATAAGTTATTTGCAAACGGACAGGTAGCAACCGTATATGCGGATCCGGAAGGAAATGTTTCCATGGATGAGGAGTGGAATATCAACGGTTCGTATTGCTCTATTGAAGGTATTACATCACCTGACGGTCGTTGCTTTGGTAAGATGGCGCACAGCGAAAGAAGAGATACTTCCGTTGCCGTAAACATTTACGGTGAACAGGACCTTAAGATTTTTGAATCCGGCGTCGCTTATTTCAGAGATTAATATTTCTTCGGGGACGGATATTGTTTCAGAAATAGGCATTCCTTTAAGAAAGAGATTCATTGAAAAAACCCTTGTAAAAAGGTATATACTTTTTACAAGGGTTTTTAAGCAGGATACGGGAGTCGAACCCGCCTATCCAGCTTGGGAAGCTGGCGCCCTACCGATAGACTAATCCTGCATCTATATATTAAAAACAGTATATTTCTTTCTTGGTGATTCGTCAAGGCTAAAGAAGTGTGAGCTTGCTATAAAGGAAGCGGAGTCTGGCACAAAGGAAGCGGAATCTGGCACAAAGGAAGCGGAGTCTGGCACAAAGGAAGCGGAATCTGCAACAAAAGAATTGTGAATCTGCTACATGAAATTGATGTGGGGAGTGTATGCTTAATTTTATGTGCATTAATACCCCGCTAATTAAATAAAACGGGGTATTGGCGAATGATTGGATAATATATACCCCTGTAAGTGAAATAAATGGGAGAGTTTATTGATTTTTGGGGTAGGTGAGACTATTTTTTTTGCTATATACCCCGGCAGTGTATTAAACGACTATTTAGGCTACATTAATAAGCGCTGAAGTTTCAAAGTGTTGTTGGAATCCGTTAATGAGCATCTATAATATCATACTACTGAAGTATTAACTGGAAAGAACATAGATAAAGATAATCCGAAGGACATAGATAAAGATAATCCGAAGGACATAGATAAAGATAATCCGAAGGACATAGGGAACGATAATCCGAAAAATATAGATATTGGTAATTTGAAGATTTTAGTAAGAGATGAAAAGATGATTTATGTAAATGTATAATAGATACAATAAGAAGGAGACCTGTATGGAAAAGACAAATGTTATGCGGATATTAGAACAAAAGAAAGTACCATATCAAGCGTATACTTACGCAGATACGGATGCCATTAGCGGAATAGAGGTCGCAGAAACTCTTAATCAGAATCCGAAGCAGGTATTTAAAACATTGGTAACAGTCGGCGCGTCAAAACGCAATTATGTATTTGTTGTACCGGTATGCAGCGAACTGCATTTGAAAAAAGCAGCAAAAGCAGTGGGGGAGAAGAGTATCGAGATGATAAAGTCGAAGGAATTGCTACCGTTGACAGGTTATATTCATGGTGGCTGTTCACCGATTGGTATGAAAAAGCTTTTTAAGACGGTGGTTGATGCATCGGCAAAGGAATATGATACTATTTTTTTCAGTGCAGGAAAAATCGGTTATCAGGTACAGGTTGCACCCGGGGATTTGAAGAAGGTGATTCCATATGAATTCGGAGATATTGTCGGAGAGTAGGATTACATCTTTATAAAGTAGATTATATAATAGAATTTTTTTTATATACCAGGATTCGGTTTATATAACAGGATTCAGTTTATATAACAGGATTCAGTTTATATAACAGAATTTGGCCTTTATAACATGATTCGGTTTATATAATAGGATTTGGCTTTTATATCAGGATTTGATTTTTATAATTGGATTTGGCTTTTACAACAAGATTTGTTTTATTTTAGGCAACTTCTATTATGATTAAGGCTTTATTATAGGCATGCTTTATTATAGATATTTTCACGGGGTATTTTGAAAGGATTTTGTTTCAAAATACCCTGATTTAAATATATTCATATGATAAAATTTGCGTAGATGGCAGTAGAATGACCTGATGTACTCGTATTACCCCGTAAACAAAATGAAACGGGGCAGAGAAGATGATTTCAGGATAAAAATATTCTTTTGAGTATTATGGAGCGCTTAAAAGAAGAAAAGAAAATGGACACTCTGCTATCTTTCATACTCACTTTTTGGATTGAACAGAAAAAACAGGTATGATATACTTTATCAAATGGAAACAAAGATAAATTATCAAAAAGAATTGGAAAAAATTTTAAAATCGCTGGATAGGCCTGCGAAAGTGTTTTTGCACAGCTGCTGTGCACCCTGCAGCAGTTATTGTATGGAATATCTGCGACAGTATTTTGATGTGACGGTTTTTTATTATAACCCGAATATTACGGATACGGAAGAATATGCAAAGCGTGTCGCAGAACAGGAGCGTCTGATTGAAGCATATAATAGGATAGACGGTATGCGAAAGATTTCCTTTGTGGAAGGGGCATATGAGCCGGATAAGTATTTAGAGACAGTCAGAGGGTTTGAGATGTGTAAGGAAGGCGGCAGCCGGTGCGAAAGATGCTTTGAACTGCGTCTTCGTGAGACTGCACGACTTGCAAAGGAATACGGTATGGATTATTTTACCACTACACTGACAATCAGTCCCCTAAAAAATGCACAGCGTATTAATGAAATAGGGAACCGCATAGCAGAAGAACAAAAGATTCCCTTCCTGCCGTCAGATTTTAAGAAAAATAACGGGTATTTGCGTTCGATTGAGCTTTCCAAGGAATACGGACTATACCGGCAGGACTATTGTGGATGTGAATTCTCAAAACGATAAAATAGTGAAAACGGTAAGAAACCGAAACGATGAAATATAAAATGACAAGAATCCAAAATGATAAAAATTTGAAAGGAATTAAGCTATGAAAAAAATTCTGGATATTATTTCCGAAGAAATCGGGAAGGCATTTGAAAATGCGGGATATGAAAAAACATTGGGAAAGGTAACGTTGTCTAACCGTCCTGACCTTTGCGAATATCAGTGCAACGGTGCGATGGCGGGAGCTAAGCTGTATAAAAAAGCTCCGATTATGATTGCGCAGGATGTTGCGGCGCAGTTAAAGGACAGCACAATTATAGAAAATGTGGAGGCTGTTAATCCGGGATTCTTAAATATGGATTTAAATAAAGCTTTTCTTGCACAATATCTTTGTGATATGGCTGCAGACGAAAAATTCGGTCTGGATATGCCTAAGGAACCGAAAAAGATTTTAATTGACTACGGCGGACCGAATGTAGCTAAGCCTCTTCATGTCGGTCATCTGCGTTCTGCGGTCATTGGTGAAAGTATAAAACGAATTGCGCGTTTTGCAGGGCATACTGTCATCGGAGATATCCATTTAGGTGACTGGGGCTTACAGATGGGGCTGATTATTACCGAATTGCAGGAACGGAAGCCTCAGCTTGTCTATTTTGATGAAAGCTATACCGGTGAATATCCTAAGGAGGCACCGTTTACCATCTCTGAATTGGAGGAAATTTATCCGACTGCATCTGCTAAATCAAAGGAGGACGCTGCTTATAAAGAAAAAGCGATGGAGGCAACCTTTAAGCTGCAGTCCGGGGTAAGAGGGTATCGGGCATTGTGGAATCATATTATTGCAGTATCCGTATCCGATTTAAAGAAGAATTATGAGAATCTGAATGTAGAATTTGACCTTTGGAAGGGCGAATCCGATGTCCACGATGTGATTCCGGGAATGGTGGATTACATGAAGAAGGAAGGCTATGCGTATGTCAGTGATGGTGCGCTGGTTGTGGATGTAAAGGAAGAGACCGATACAAAAGAAATTCCCCCCTGTATGATATTAAAATCCGACGGCGCATCCTTATATAATACAACGGACCTTGCGACTATTATGGAGCGTATGAAGGATTATAATCCCGATAAGCTGATTTATCTGACCGATAAACGGCAGGACCTTTATTTTGAACAGGTATTCCGCTGTGCAAGAAAAACAAAATTGGTGCGTCCCGAAACACAGCTTCTGCATATCGGCTTCGGAACCATGAACGGAAAAGACGGCAAGCCTTTCAAAACAAGAGAAGGCGGCGTCATGCGTTTAGAGCGTCTGATGGATGATATTAATCAGGAAATGTACAAAAAAATCACCGAAGGCAGGGAGGTTGAAAAAAAAGAAGCAGAACGGACTGCAAAAATTGTTGCGCTTTCTGCAATCAAATACGGTGATTTATCCAATCAGGCATCAAAGGATTACATCTTTGATATTGACCGTTTTACTTCCTTTGAAGGAGATACCGGACCTTACATTTTATATACGATTGTCAGAATCAAATCGATTCTTGCAAAATATGTTCAAAGTGGTAAAACAACGGAGAATACCACTATTAATGAGCCTGTGACGAAGAACCAGAAAAACCTGATGATTGAGATTTCCGGGTTTAATGCCATGATGGAAAATGCTTATGAAGAAAGCGCACCGCATAAGGTATGTGCCTATATCTATGATTTGTGTAATGCTTTCAACAGCTTCTATCATGAAACAAAGATTATGACAGAAGAGGATGAAGAAAGAAAAGCGGGTTACATTGCATTATTGGTGCTTTGCCGTGATATTTTGGAAACCTGTATCGATCTTTTGGGATTTGAGGCACCGGAAAGAATGTAACACAAACACTTTTTATTTGTGTTACAGATGAGTATCAGTTAGCTGTATAATTGTGTGATTGGGGACTTGGAGGTAGTTATGATCTTTAAATGTAAAAATTGTGGAGGAAATTCCGTATACAGCCCTAAAACGGGAAAGATGTACTGCCCGCACTGTGAAAGTGAGGATTCGCAGGAGAAGCTTGCGGGTGCGGGACTTTCCCGATGTGTAAACTGCGGCGCACCACTTGAGGTTTCGGAATTTGCATCGGCAATGAAGTGCCCTAACTGCGGAAGCTATCATATATTTGAAGAGAGAATTGAAGGAGAATATACCCCCCATCTGATTCTTCCCTTTCAAATCAGTAAGGAACAGGCGGTTGAAAGTCTGCGGAAAGAATTTGGCAGGCGCGTCTTTACACCATCCACATTTTTGTCTCATGCAAGCATTGAAAGGATGGAAGGTGCATATGTACCGTTCTTTTTGTATGGATTTCATGCCGATGCCTCATACCGGGCGAAGGGTACAAAGGTCAGAAGCTGGACGAGTGGGGATACCAGATATACGGAAACCTCATATTATGACATTGAAAGAGAAATGGATGCCGAGTTTGAGAGGATTCCGGTAGATGCCTCCCTGAGGATGGAAAATAACACAATGGATTTGCTGGAGCCATATAATTATAAGGCACTTCTGGAGTTTCAGGATAAATATATGTCCGGCTTTGAAGCTGAAATATATAGTGAAAGTGCGGATGCATTGCAGATGAGGGCAGAGAGTAAGGCAAAAAGCGATTCGCATGCATTGATTCGTGATTCCGTTACGGGTTATGCAACCGTGACACAGGAGACGGAACAAATTAATCTATATAGAAAATCCTGTGAATATGCACTTTTGCCTGTCTGGATTTATGATTTTCAGTATCAGGGAGAAACATACCGTTTCCATATAAACGGACAGACCGGAAAGATAATCGGGAAAACGCCGGTTGCACATAATAAGGTTATCGGGTATAGTGCAACGGTATTCGGACTTTGTCTTGCAGCGGGCTTCTTAGTAAGAACGTTACTGTATTTTTTATAAACGGGATTCTGTCATGGCAATGATGGAAAATGACATGTCGGAAAAAGAGCTTGTAAAATATAAAAGGGAGACGGTAGGGTTTGTCTGGCAGAAAAGCGCCAAACCCCCTTTTCCGTATCTGACCGCGGCTCAGAATGTAGAAGTGCCGATGGAGTTTTCGGGCGGAGAACAACAGCGTGTAGCAATTGCGATAGCACTTGCAAATAATCCGAAGCTGCTTTTGGCAGATGAGCCTACCGGGGCGGGTGATCAGAAAACCTCCCTTATGATTCAGGACTATGTGGAACGCTTAAAGCACCTTGACAGTATTGATGCAAAGGAAGAAACGCAGGATGAATTCGCGATTCTTGACAGGGCCGGGCGTATACAGCTTACAAAGGATATTTTGCAGCAGGCCGGAATCAAGGGAAACCGTGTTAAGGTAGAGGCCAAGGACGGCAAAATTATAATCACACAGTGATAGGGGGAAAAAGATGAGGGATTATTTTCATTTTTTTAAGATTCCGTTTATTATAATCGGAATTCTGGCGCTTACAACGCTTGCGATTGTATTTGTAAAAAAAGGTGATGCTTTAAAAGCAGTATCATCAGAAGGCAATACGGAACGTACTACAATGGAAAGAGTTTTTGATTATGCCGATAAGCTGACGGATGCAGAGGAGGAAGCACTCAGAGCGAGCATCCGGGAAGCGGAAGAGGAAACAAAATGTGATATCGTAGTTGTAACATTGAATGAATCACTTGTGGAATATGCGGCACAATATGAAGATAAAATAGGACCGGTGCCTGTCAGTGAATGTGTTATGGTTTATGCGGACAATTTCTATGATGAGCACAAATTCGGTTATAATGAGCCTTACGGTGACGGAGTGTTATTTTTGGATAACTGGTATCGTGAGTCTGACGGATATGTGTATTCGTGGATGTCGACAAGCGGAAGGGCAGAAGACACATATTCCTCTGCCATGATTGATGAAACTTTAGATGACGCTCTTTATTATGTTGAGGATGAGCCATACAGGGCTTATTCGACATTGGTGGAATTATTCCGTAAGAGAATGTCATTATCGGAAACCGCCGGATATTCGCAGTTTACTCTGTTAAACCCGTATTTTATAATAATCGGCGCTCTGATAATTGCTCTTATTTTCATGTTTGTGAATTTCTCTTCCAAAAAGGGCAAAAGGACTACAACAGACCGTACCTATGTGGCCGGTGGAAATCCCTCCTTTAGAAGAAGGGAAGACCGCTTTTTGTATAAAAATGTAACCAGACAAAGAATAGAAAGAAGCTCCGGCAGCAGCGGCGGAGGCGGACATCATCATTCATCGTCCGGCAGAAGCCACGGCGGAGGCGGACACAGACGTTAGTCGGATTCATTGCATAATGAAAATGCGATATTCAGTGCTTCGGACAATGTATAGCCAAGCCTTTTTATGGTCGAATCAATATCTTTGGCAGTAACATACATATTGTTCATGTCATAAAGTATGTTTTGCATTTCGTCGTCCTCCTGCCTTAAGTGGGAAATAGCGTCCTTTACAATAGTGGCGGCATCGACAACGGTAGGAATACCGATGGCAATGACGGGAACGCCGAGCGATTCTTCTGTCAGGGAATCACGGTGATTGCCGACACCGGAGCCGGGCTGGATACCTGTATTTGTAATCTGTATGGTACGGGTCAGACGGCGGGTGCTTCTGGCAGCGAGAGCGTCGATTACGACGATGATGTCAGGATTTGTGGTAGAAACGATTCCACGTATGATTTCTGCTGTTTCCATGCCGGTCTTTCCCATGACACCGGGAACAATGCCGCTGATTTCATGCACCTTCTTACAGTCATATGCGGCATGACCGAACTGTCGCAGCATATGTCTTGTAATGTTGAGGTTGTCAACAACACAGGGACCGAGTGCATCAGCTGTCACATCGCGGTTTCCAAGTCCCACAACAAGGATGGACTGTTCTTTTTCAGAATCAGGAAGCAGGCTTTGTAAGTGTCTGGCTATGGAAAGGGAAACTTCCCTGTGATAACCGTCATCCGGCTCTGTGAGATTATCGGCTTCCAATGTTATATAGGTCCCGATTGGTTTCCCCATGGCTTTTGCACCGTTTTTAGTTGTAATCTGCACATGTGTAACCTGAATTGTGTCGGATGCTTCGGAATATGTGTCAACAATGACACCGCGCATTTCACCATTTGCTTCTTCAATAAATTCGCGTGCTTCCAAGGCAAGGTCGGTTCTTATCGGAAAATGTGGCATGAAGCAGCTCCTTTCTTTCTGTCAGAGGGAATAAGCGTAAAAACATATACTTTATTTTATGCGCTCCGAAGTTATTTTTTGCAGAACAGAAAAAAATATGTAAGAAATTTAAAAGAAAAAACGAAAACTATTAAAATTAACTATTGACAAGTAGGGAGCCTTAACCTAAAATAATATACGCGTGTTTACATCGAATCGTCCGTGTCCGGCTTAGATGTATCACTTACCAGTAACATAGATGAATGATCAGGAGGTGTAGATCTTGGCTAATATCAAATCCGCAAAAAAGAGAATCTTAGTAAGCAGAGCAAATGCAGAGCGTAATAAAGCAATCAAGTCCGGCGTTAAGACTTCCATTAAGAAAGTATACGCAGCAATTGATGCTAACGATAAAGAAGCTGCTAAGGCTGCTTTAGTAGAAGCTACAGCGACTATTGATAAGGCAACTTCTAAGGGAGTGTATCATAAGAATACTTCTTCCAGAAAAGTATCCCGTCTTGCAAAGAGCGTAAATCAGATGGCTTAATAAATGAATGATAAGGCATCCGTACCGTCATGCGGATGCATATTGGGTGATATTCCTTGGAATATCACCCTTTTTTTAATATACGGTAAGTATGTTTACATACTTTTTTTAATATACGGTAAGTATGTTTACATACTTTTTTTAATATACGGTAAGTATGTTTACATACTTTACTGTATGTTTGCATACTTTACTGTATGGAAATGAAGAAGAGCTTGCGTAAAACAGCAGGTATTGTAATTATCAGTCTGATAATTATTGTGCTGTTTGGTACGGATTCAAATAAAAAGGTGACGAAAGAGTATGTTTTATCGGATAAAGAAATATTGGGTCAGGAGGCCGAATGGGAGCTTGTGAAGTCACAGCTGCCGTTTTTTGCTTATCTTCTTCATGAAAAAAATCAGGACAATATGTATGAGCAGTTTGTTCTGCATTTTTTCCCGCTTTATCAATATCTGGCAGAACAGGAAGTTTTGGCGAAGGCATCGGACAATCGTAAGGATTTGGTATTGGGGACCGAGCTGGAAAAACAGATTTTGGAAGAAAACGCATATGCAAAGGGTAAAAAAGATGAAGCCGGTACAAATGAAGCAGATACGGAGAAAAACGAATCTGAAAGTAATCAGAATCCGGAGGGCGGAGAAAGTCCTGAGGAAGTAAAGGAAAGCAGTCAGGAAGAGTTTATGCAGACCGCACCGGATATTTTTCTGACAAAATCCGATTTTGAACCGGCTATGGAAAAGAGCAGGGAATATAATTGGGATTCCTATGCGGATATGGAAAAGTTCAGGGAGGAATTCTTTGCGGTTGATTCAACCACGGAGATTTCAGATAATCGGATAGCTCCAAAGAAATTGCTTGAAAAGGAGATTTCCCTGCAGGAGGGAAACGGCGGTCCGCAGATATTGATTTATCATACACATTCCCAGGAATCCTTTGCGGATTCCATTCCGGGAGACAAAAACACTACAATACTTGGTGCAGGTGAATATCTTGCAGGGGTATTGCATGATACTTACGGATATGAGGTGCTTCATCATAGCGGGGAATACGATGTGGAAACAAGAGATTATGCATATTCCTATGCGCTTCCTAATATCGAAGCTATTTTAAATGAATATCCGTCCATTGAAGTTGTGATTGATTTACACCGCGATGCGGTTAGTGAGGACAGAAGGCTCGTATCCTTGCAGAATGGAAAACAGGCGGCACAGCTTATGTTTTTCAACGGTCTGTCACATACAAAAAAACAGGGTGATATCTCATATCTGGAAAATCCGTATATTGATGATAACCTGGCTTTTTCGTTTCAGATGCAGGTGCTTTGTAACGAATATTATCCGGGGCTTGCAAGGAGAATATATTTAAAGGGTTACCGCTATAATATGCATCTTTGTTCCAAATCACTTTTAGTGGAACTTGGTGCACAGACAAATACCTGTGAGGAAATAAAAAATTCACTCGATATTCTGGCACATCTTCTTTCCATGTGTCTTGCAGATGAAAATTAAATAACCTGTCGTTGACCTTACAATTGCACTTTGCTATACTGATAAAAGACTTTAACGAAACGTCCTGAAATACAAAAAAGAAGAGGATATTACATGGCAAAAACAGACCAGTCAAAAATTAGAAATTTCTGTATTGTTGCTCATATTGATCATGGGAAAAGTACGCTGGCAGACCGCATTATTGAAAAAACCGGACTGCTCACGGTAAGAGAAATGCAGGAACAGATTTTGGATAATATGGACATTGAGAGGGAGCGGGGGATTACCATCAAGGCGCAGACGGTACGTACCGTTTACAGAGCAAAGGATGGGGAAGAATATATCTTTAATTTGATTGATACTCCCGGTCATGTTGATTTTAATTATGAAGTAAGCCGTGCACTTGCCGCCTGTGACGGGGCCATTCTGATTGTGGATGCTGCACAGGGAATCGAGGCACAGACATTGGCAAATGTATATCTGGCATTGGACCACAATCTGGATGTATTTCCGGTTATTAATAAAATTGATTTGCCGAGTGCAGACCCGCAGAGAGTAATTGATGAGATTGAAGATGTTATCGGAATTGAAGCACAGGATGCACCACTTATCAGTGCCAAGAACGGAATCGGCATTGAAGAGGTTTTGGAGCAGATTGTACACAAGATACCGGCACCGAAGGGGAGTCCGGATAATCCGCTGCAGGCACTTATTTTTGATTCCTTATACGATTCCTACCGTGGGGTCATCATTTTCTGCCGTATTATGGAAGGAACGGTATCAAAGGGTACCCCGATCAGAATGATGGCAACCGGTGCAACCGCAGAGGTTGTGGAGGTCGGCTATTTCGGGGCGGGACAATTTATTCCGTGCGAAGAGCTTTCTGCCGGTATGGTAGGGTACATTACGGCTTCCATTAAAAATGTAAAGGATACAGCGGTCGGAGATACCGTTACAAATGCAGAGCATCCCTGCGACAGTCCGCTTCCGGGCTATAAGAAGGTCAATCCTATGGTATATTGCGGAATGTATCCGGCTGACGGAGCAAAATATCCCGATTTGCGTGATGCTTTGGAAAAATTGAAGCTGAACGATGCTTCATTACATTTTGAGCCTGAAACCTCAGTGGCACTCGGCTTCGGCTTCCGTTGCGGTTTTCTGGGTCTGCTTCATCTTGAAATTATTCAGGAACGCTTAGAACGTGAGTACAATCTGGATTTGGTTACGACGGCTCCCGGTGTTATTTATAAGGTGCATAAATCAAACGGAGAAGTGATTGAACTGACGAACCCTTCCAACCTGCCGGACCCTTCTGAAATCGAATATATGGAAGAGCCGATTGTAACAGCGGAGATTATGGTTACGACGGAATTTATCGGTGCCATTATGGGATTATGCCAGGAAAGACGCGGGCGGCATCTTGGTATGGAATACATGGAAGAAACGCGTGTATTGTTAAAATACGAGCTGCCTCTTAATGAAATAATATATGATTTCTTTGATGCCCTTAAGTCACGTTCCAGAGGATATGCGTCCTTTGATTATGAGTTAAAGGGGTATGAGCAGTCCGAACTGGTGAAATTGGATATTCTGATAAATAAAGAGGAAGTGGATGCATTATCCTTTATCGTGCATAAGGAAAGTGCATATGAACGTGGCAGGAGAATGTGTGAAAAGCTAAAAGAGGAGATTCCGCGCCATTTATTTGAAATTCCGATTCAGGCAGCCATCGGAGGCAAGGTAATTGCCAGGGAAACCGTAAAAGCGATGCGTAAGGATGTGCTTGCCAAATGCTATGGCGGTGATATTACCCGTAAAAAGAAATTACTTGAAAAACAAAAAGAAGGAAAGAAGAGAATGCGTCAGGTGGGCAATGTAGAAATACCGCAGAAGGCATTCATGAGTGTGTTGAAGCTGGATGAAGACTAGAAGTAAACAACCGTTAAGCATATATATTCATATTCCTTTTTGTAAACAGAAATGCCTTTACTGCGACTTTCTATCCGCTCCTTCCGGTTTTAAGGAGCGGGAAAGCTATGTAAAGGCATTATTGCGTGAAATTTCCCTTATGGCAGAAGCTTGCAGGGAATATCAGGTCATTTCCGTATTCTTCGGAGGAGGGACGCCGTCGCTTCTGGGAAAATCACAAATGGAACGAATCATGTCTGCCATAAGGAAGGATTATGAGCTGATGGAAAATGCGGAGATTACGGCAGAATGTAATCCCGCAACGGCAACCTTCGACAAATTGAAGGCATACCGGTTGTGCGGAATAAACCGCCTGAGTATCGGACTGCAGTCGGCAAGTGATACGGAATTAAAGGAGCTGGGAAGAATTCATACCTACCGCCAGTTTTTAGAAACATACGAAAATGCCAGGAAGGCGGGATTTACGAATATAAATGTGGATATTATGGCAGCTCTTCCGGGTCAGACCTTGTTTTCCTATCTGGATACGGTAAATAAAGTCATTGCACTGAATCCAGAGCATATTTCTGCGTATAGTCTTATAATAGAAGAGGGTACGCCCTTTTTTGCCCGGTACGGCAGACAGACAGATGAAAAATATCCACCCCTGCCTGATGAGAATACCGAACGGATGATGTATGATAAGACCAATCTGCTTTTACAAAAAGCAGGCTTTCACCGTTATGAGATATCTAATTTTGCAAAGAAAGGGCGTGAATGCCGCCATAATCTTACCTATTGGAACGGTACGGATTATGTAGGGCTCGGTGTAGGAGCTTCTTCCTATTTTCAGGGGTATCGTTATAAAAATATAAGTGATGTATACAAATATAAAGAAATTCTTTTTTCCATGAAGAAAAAGAAGGATGTACTGCAGATACCCTTTGTAACAAGAGGGGACAGACTGCACGAAGACATCCAAAAGCTTTCTACAGAAGAAAAAATGGAAGAATTCCTGTTCTTGGGACTAAGGTTAAAAAAAGGCATATCCGTTGCTGACTTTCAAAAACAGTTTGGCAGAACGATAGACGAGATATATGGAAACGTCATAGAATCCTGTATCCGGGAAAAGCTTTTAATCAGAAAGAATGACCGTCTGTATCTTTCTAAAAGAGGGACGGATGTTGCAAACTATGTTATGGCACAATTTTTGCTTTCCTAAAAAGCTTCTTTTTTCCGCCTTTCATATTCCGTACGGAGCTTTAACAGAGCCTTTTTCTCTATCCGGGAAATGTAGCTTCGGGATATCCCGAAATATTCACCGATTTCCCGCTGGGTGATTTCTCTGCCCGTAATCAGCCCGTATCTGAGCAGAATGATTTCTTTCTCACGTTTGTTTAGACATTTGTCAATGATTTCCTGCAATTGGGAAATGTTTTCGCGGGTATTCATCTCTTCTATGATATCCTGCTGCTCCTGCTTTAATATATCCAAAAGACTGATTTCATTTCCCTCTTTATCCGTACCGATGGGTTCATAAATGGATACTTCTCTTGACAGCTTTTTTTTCGTGCGAAGCATCATTAAAAGCTCATTATCAATACATTTGGCGGCATATGTCGCAAGCTTGGAATTTTTATCGGTATCAAAGGAAATAATTGCCTTGATAAGTCCTATTGTTCCTATTGAAATCAAATCCTGTGTTTCTACATCGGTATCCTGATATTTTTTGGCAATATGTGCTACAAGACGCAGGTTACGTTCGATGAGAACTTCCTTTGCTTCTTGTGACTCCTGCGGATTTCCGTGTTTCAGTAAATAAAGATACCTCTCTTCTTCCCCTTTGCTGAGCGGCTGTTGAAACGTTTTCAATGAAAGCCTCCAAAGTCACTTTGTTTATTCTATGTCAGGCGGACAATGAAAGTGCCTTTCCGCATTTTATTTCCAAATATGGGATAGTATGTTATAATAATATACTAAAAGTTTTGCCAAAAGAAGGATGAAAAAGTCGTAGGCGGGAATATATATGAAAAGGGTTAAAAATACGATTCAGTATGTAATAGGTGCGATTTTACTGATTGTTTGTATTATGCTCACACTTGTTTTTGAACATCAACGGAACAGAAGCAGAGATTTGGAGTATGTCGGCAGATATATAGATGAACTTTCAACAACGACTGCAATTCATGTGGAAGATGTTTTTTCAGATAAGCTTGCATTTATTGAATCCGCAGCATATTTGTATGGAAGAGTCAGCAAAGCGGAGGATTATGAACTGCTTGCTATGCGCCTGTTTATTACAATAATGAAATCTGTGGTGTAATGGTCGGCTTTCTCTCAGAGGATACGGTTTCTGCGATTCTGGCAACCAATCCGTCTTTGGTAATATCAATGAGGTAATCGGATATGTGAATGAACAATACAGGGAAAATGTGCAGAATTACATAAAGAAGATTAAATCCTCAAGCGAGTTTCTGCTTTCTCTTATAAACAATGTGCTGGAAATGGCACGAATTGAAAGCGGAAAAATGACATTGGGTGCAACTATCTGGAATGTGGAGCAGTTTAATGATACACTTGTTTCCGTATTAGAGGAACAACTTAGACAGAAGAATTTGAAATTCCTTCAGAAAAAGAAGGCGTCAGCTTTTACAAATGTGTTATTACCGATACCGGTATCGGAATGGCTGAGGAGTTCCTTCCCCACCTTTTTGAGGAATTTACACGGGAAAAATCGACGACTGAAAGTAAAATCGGCGGTTCGGGATTGGGAATGCCGATTGTAAAAAAGCTGGTTGAATTTATGGACGGGACGATTGAGGTTCAAGGCCGCCTTGGTAAAGGAACGACCGTTACGGTTATGATTCCCCATAAAACAGTAGACAGAGATGCATTAGAGGAAATGCGCAAAAACGCACTTGAATTGATATTTGTCTTGACAGAATTTCTAAAATAGGATAAAGCTTAATTTATAAATTTTTCATCTGCGGCAGAAAGTAAGCGCTTACGGATGGCTGCAGGTTGTGGAAAGGTAGGGAAAATGGCTACAATACATGAAATACTAAAAATTGCATGGGAAAGCAAGGCATCCGACGTACACATTACGGTCGGAATTCCGCCTAAAATGCGTGTGAACGGTAAACTTACTGCAATGCCGTTTGATCGTATGATGCCCGGAGATACAATGGACATATTATTAAGTATTATGTCGGAAACGCAAAGAGAACGTTTTGAAGAACGCGGAGAATTGGACTTCTCTTATTCCATTCCGGAATTGGGAAGATATCGTGTAAATGCTTTTAAACAAAGAGGTACGGTAGCCATGGCGCTTCGTCTCGTAAGCTCTGAAATACCCTCCCCCGAATCACTCGGTGTGCCGGAATCCGTAATCGAGCTTTATAACCGTAAGAGGGGACTTATATTGGTAACGGGACCTACCGGAAGCGGTAAATCCACAACGCTTGCGGCTATTATCAATAAAGCAAACCATAATCGCGATGCGCATATTATTACGTTGGAGGACCCGATTGAATATCTGCACAGACATGACCTTTCGATTGTAAACCAGAGAGAAATAGGCTTAGACTCCCAATCCTATGCGAATGCCCTGCGTGCGGCACTGCGTGAGGACCCGGACATTATTCTTGTAGGAGAGATGCGTGACTTTGAAACAATCTCTGTTGCGATTACAGCAGCAGAAACAGGACATCTGGTGCTTTCCACACTGCATACAATCGGTGCGGCAAGTACCGTTGACCGTGTTATTGACGTATTTCCGCCGCATCAGCAGCAACAGATAAGGGTGCAGCTTGCCAATACACTGGAGGCTGTTGTGTCCCAGCAGCTTTTGCCGACAGCCGATGAAAGAGGAAGGGTAGCGGCATTTGAGGTATTGCATACCAATAATGCGGTGCGTAATCTGATTCGTGAAGCAAAATCGCACCAACTGACATCTGTTATGCAGACCAACCGCAAAGCCGGCATGATTACAATGGATGATTCCATTCAGCAGTTGTATTTTGAAGGCAAGATTACAAGAGATATTGCCGTACAGTTTGCGGTTGACCCTGACGGAATGAATGCGAAGCTGTTTTAAGAGACAAGAGAACGTAAGGAGAAAGGAATGCGCGATAAAATATTAATTGTAGATGATGTGTAAATTAATCGGGAGCTTCTTGCGGAAATCCTGCAGGGAGAATAGGAAATCAAAATGGCGGAAAACGGAGTTAGGGCGCTGGACATTATCAGTGGCGATAATGCCATTCAGACAGAGGCAAGATGCTTTGAACTGGGTGTGGCTGATTTTGTACACCGCCCTTTTGATAACAGACTTGTAAGAAAGAGGGTGCGAAATGTAGTATCCCTTTATCAGTATCAGGAGGAATTGGAGCAGAAGGTCGAAAAGCAGACATCCGTTTTACGTAAACAGTTCAGACTCTTACAGCAGCAGGATTATCCGGAATATGAAAGCGGATTGAAGTAATCGTTGCGGCGAGTGCCCTGCATGATGTCGGAAAGATTGCAATACCGGATTCCATACTGCTTAAGCCCGGAAAGCTTACGCAGGAGGAATTTGAATATATGAAATCCCATACTACAAAGGGATGTTAAATTTTAAACAGTATTGAAGATGCGTGGGATGAGGAATATAAGAAGGTAAGTTATGTTATCTTCCGTCATCATCATGAACGCTATGACGGCAAAGGTTATCCTGACGGACTTAAGGGAGAGGATATTCCTATCGCTGCCCAGATTGTGTCGATTGCAGATGTTTATGGTGCATTGGTAAATGAGAGGGTTTATAAGAGTGCATTTTCCAAAGAAAAAGCTTTTCAAATGATTGTGACCGGAGAGTGCGGTGTGTTTTCACCGAAGCTTCTTGACTGTTTCTGGAATACAAGAAAACAATTTGAAAATCTTGCGGATAATAGTGAGGAATACAGAGTCATTTTGCCTTGAAACAAGCATTTGAGCGTTGTATAATAATAGAAATGTGTCATTAAAAGGATAGAATGCAAATAATCAGACACGGAAAAAAATAAAACAAAGGATGTAGAATCTATGAGTGAAAATGTAAAGAAGTCCGGAGGCTGGCGTTCCAATAAATGGTTCCGTGCAGCGATTCCGGCACTGCTGCTTCATTGCAGTATCGGTACAGTGTATTGCTGGTCTATTTTCAGCTAGGAAATTGCCGATTATATCGGATTTTCCAAAGGGGCAACGGAATGGGCGTTCAGCTTTGCAATTTTCTTTTTGGGAATGTCAGCGGCATTCCTTGGAAATGTTGTGGAGAAGGATATCCATAAGTCTTCTCTGATTGCAGCAATCTGCTTTGCGTTAGGTATGGCAGGTACGGGAGGCTTCATTTATTATGGAGGACTTCATCAGGGCAATATCGTTTCTTTAATCGGTATTTACATATCTTACGGATTTATTATGGGTATCGGACTCGGTACGGGTTATCTTTCTCCCGTTAAAACACTGATGCTTTGGTTTGAAGACAGAAAAGGCCTTGCAACAGGTCTTGCCGTAGCGGGATTTGGTGCCGCAAAGGCAATTGCAAGTCCGATTATGCAGTGGATGCTTACAAATCTGGGTGAGGGCGGCATCTATAAGATGTTCCTGATTCTTGCCTGTGTTTACTTTGTAATGATGTTTGTTGGACATCTTTTACTGAAAAAACCGGACGGCTGGCATGAGCCTCAGAAGGAGGAAAAGGGGCCGGGCATCATGGATGTTATCAAGACAAAACCGATTGGAAACTATATCGGTATCTGGTTAATGTTCTATATTAACATTACCTGTGGTCTTGCTCTTTTGTCACAGGAAAAAATGATTGTAAAATGTATCGGACTTGCCGGCTTTGTAGGTATCATTTCCACTGTATCCGCAATTTTTAATGCGGGCGGAAGACTTGGGTTCTCTGCATGGGCTGATACCATGAAGGACAGAAATACCATTTACAAGCTCATTTTCATTATTTCGATTGTACTGACAGGTGCGGTTATGCTGACAAACGGTATTGCAAACGGTGCAGGAAATCCGGTATTAATCGTTCTGGTACTTGCGTTGATTTTTGCGGTAAATGCCGGATACGGTGGCGGTTTCTCCAACGTACCGACCCTTCTTTCCGATCATTACGGAATGAGCAATATCAGTGCAATTCATGGTATTACCTTATCCGCATGGGCCTTTGCGGGTCTTACGGGTAACCAGATGGCTACATGGATTGTAAACCATTTCGGTGAAACGGTTGAAATTCACGGAAATAAGGTAAATCCTCTGGGTTATCAGTATGTATTATATGTGACAATTGTTCTTTACATTATTGCTTTGCTTTTAAGCTTTATATTAGTCAGACCGACGGATAAGGCGTTGGAAGCAAAAGCAGCCAAGAAAGCTGCAAAATAGATAATATTTAAGGTCTGCCATATCAATTCGGCAGACCTTTTTTCACATACAATAAAACGTGTCAAATAGAAAAAAAAACTTGAGATATGTGTATAATATGCTATTATGTTTTTAAAGAAAATGTCGGATTTGGCGTTTTTGTTTTGTGTTAGGTATAAAGAGGAATCCATTAAAATTAAAATGACTTAAACCGCAAGGTGCTTAAGTCCTTTTTTGCAGACAGTATAAAAAATAGAAAAAAGGAGAACGACCAATGCAGTTGAAGGAATGCTATGATAAATTCGGAGGAAGCTATGAGATATAAAATCCAGACTTAGTAGTGATGATCTTATTCAGAGACTGGTTATAAAATTTCCGGTGGATCCCAACTATGAAAAGCTTTGCGATGCATTTGAAAAACAGAATTATGAGGATGCTTTTAAGGCGGCTCATACAATGAAGGGAGTTTCCCAGAATTTAGGCTTTAAGGATTTGAGTGACTCCGTATGTCTTCTGACCGAAGAACTGCGCAACTATCAACAGTCGGTTGATGTTTCCGCCTGCCAAAAGCTGTTTGCACAGGTGTGTGCTGATTATGATAAGACAGCCGGTGCAATTCGCCTGTTACAGGAAGAATAAATGAATCGCATAAATACTTACGGAATCATGAAAATTTGGTGGAAATATGAATAGATCGCTAGAACCACTTAAGGAAATAAGTTTTAAGATGAGTATAATGTGACTTTTACGGCGGAGATGAAAAATGGATTTTTTAAAGGATAAAAACAAGAAAAAGCAATTCTGGGGCAGCTATGGTGTGTTTGTAATAAATGGGATGCTGGCGTTGTCAATTGGCTCACTGCTCCCGTTTATCAGAGAAGCAAGAGGCCTGGAATACGCCTTTTGCGGAATGATTGTAAGCCTGCATTCGGTGGGTAATTTAATATCCAGCTTTGCGGGTGGTGCACTGCCGGTGTGGATAGGAAGAAAAAAAAGCATTCTTCTTTTTAATTCTTTTTTTGCCCTTTCCTATCTGATGATTATTTTCGGCAGACACAGCTTTTTTGTGGCGGCGGCATTTTTTATGACAGGTCTTGCAAGAGGAGCAACCAGCAATTTCTGTAATAAAGCGATAAATGAGCTGGCTCCGGGTAGAGCATCTATTTTAAACGGACTTCATGCAATGTTTGCAATCGGTGCATTTGCCTTTCCTCTGATTCTGATTGCATTAACCTCTTCAAATGAAGAACATTGGATTTATGCGTGCTGGTTTATGCTGGTTATGGGTATTTTAAGCTGGCTTATGTATTACATGATTCCGATTGAAAATGACAGGGTTGAAAGAGAAAAAAAGGAAACGGGTACAGGACTTGCTTTTTTTAAGGAACCACTGTTTTATATGTGCACGCTTACACTGTTTTTCTATTTATGTGCAGAACAGGGGGTCATCGGATGGATGATTACCTATTTTAAGGATACGGGGCTTCTCCCTTCCTCTCTTTCACAGGTAACGGCGAGCCTTCTTTGGATTATGATTTTGTTTGGAAGGCTTTTGACTGCATGGGCATCGTCAAAAATAAACAAAGAGTATCTGATGGTTGTTATGGGGCTGGGAATAGTAGGTTTCTTTTTCCTTTTGCTGTTCAGTACGACAACTGCATGGATTTTATTTGGCATCATGGGATTTGGTTTCTGCATGGCAGGGATTTATCCGACAACCGTTTCTTTTACCGGAAGCATTATTCAGAAATATTCTCTTGCATGGAGCT
Organism: Lachnospiraceae bacterium; assembly: GCA_016294075.1. GTDB lineage: Bacteria > Bacillota > Clostridia > Lachnospirales > Lachnospiraceae > RGIG8767. Next base: position 52,903 of record JAEDCQ010000005.1, read on the forward strand.
TCATTTTAACTACGGCAAGTATCGGTTCGATTGTTATGCCGTCCGTTATCGGCAGAATCGCAGAGAGTGCGGGAATTTACTATGGAATGCAGTCGATTGTTATTGTGGTATTGATTGATTTAGTCTGTATAATCAGTCTTTCCTGTTACATCCGTTATCTCAGAAAAAAGAATATACCGGTATAGTTTTGCATTTAAATGTATACTTACCATACCCGTCAAATCAACAGGTTGATATGACGGGTATTTTTATGTCCGGCATTTTATTCGGATAACCGGCAGAATTTTGTTCAATTTGCGGATAAAAAATATAAAACAGAAAATATGGGTGGCGAAATGTATAAAAAAAGTATGAAATTTATAAAAAAATGTTAAAAGTATACTATAAAAACAAAAAATTTACGGTTTACCGCGAAAAATGAATACGCCATAATGTACATAAAGGTCACAAGACTTATAGGGAATTTAAATTATTCAGGAGGACAAAAAATGAAGAAGAAAATTTTTGCAGCACTTTTAAGTGTAGCAATGGTAGCTTCTCTTTGCGCTTGCGGACTTAAGGCACCGGCAGAAGCACCAGCAGAAGAAAAAAAAGTAGAAGAGGCACCGGCCGCAGAAGAAAAGGCCGAGGAACCGGCAGCAGAAGAACCTGCAGTAGAAGCTGTTACATTAGTTTATGCTGAGGTTAATCCATTAGACACAATTGTTGGACAGACAGCTACAAAGTTTAAAGAAACAGTAGAAGAAATGTCAAACGGTTCTATTATTATTGACGTTCAGGCGAGCGGCGTTCTGGGTTCAGAAAACGATGTATTGGATACTATGCTCGGTGGCGGTGGTACAATTGATATGTCCCGTATTTCTGCATTTGCATTAACAAGCTACGGCGGAGAGAAATCTAAACTGTTATCTCTTCCTTATACATTTGTTAGTCGTGAGCATTTCTGGAATTTTGCAACATCTGATTTGGCAGAAGAATTCTTACTTGAGCCGCAGGAAAACGGAAGCGGTGTAAGAGGTTTATTCTACGGTGAAGAAGGTTTCCGTCATTTCTTTACGGTAGACCCTATTTCATCCATGGAAGATCTTGCAGGAATGAAACTTCGTGTTTCAAATGACCCTGTTATGAATGGTCTTGTTGAAGGTCTCGGAGCATCTCCTACGGTAGTATCCTTCGGCGAATTATATTCTGCTTTACAGACAGGCGTTGTAGACGGCGCTGAGCAGCCGATTGCCAACTATAAATCCAATGCATTCCCTGAGGTTGCCAACAACCTGATTCTGGATGGACATACATTAGGTGCTATCCAGGTTATCATTACAGATGAAGCATGGAACAAATTGACAGAGGAACAGCAGAACATTCTTGTAGAAGCAGGTAAGGTTGCTTCCGCATTCAACAGAGAAATTTCCGAATCTGCTGAAAAAGAAGTTCTTGAGCAGTTGAAGGCTGACGGATGTAACGTAGTAGAGGTTACGGATATTACACCTTGGCAGGAAGCTACAAAGGCTGTTATTGAAGAGAATACAAAAGGTCAGGAAGAATTATATCAGAAGATTTTAGATATGCAGTAAAATTTTTCCATAGAATGTAACCAGTGTGTTTTCGAGGCACAGGGAGCGAAAACGCTTCCTGTGCCTTATGAGTTTAGGAGGAAAATATGCCATCTTTTTTTGAAAAAATGGATAAAATTAAACCGGCATACGATGTGATGTACAAAATTGTACTGTTTATATGTAAATTATTGTTAATCGCAGATATTGCAATTACTTCCTACAGTGTTATTGGACGTTATGTTCCGTTTGTAAGTGACCCGTCATGGAGTGAGGAGGTTGTGCTTACATTGATGTCTTATATGGCAGTATTATCTGCAGCTTTAGCTATCAGACGGGGAGCTCATATCCGTATGGATGCATTGGACAGATTTCTGCCTAAGGGACTTGTGAAGTTTTTGAATATTCTATCGGATATCTGCGTATTAATCCTTGCAGTCGTAATGGTAGTAGTGGGATGGAAATACGCTACGGGTATTGGAGCAAAGGGCTCATATGTAAGTATGCCGTGGCTTTCCAGATTCTGGATGTACGCTCCGATTCCGCTTGCAGGAATTGCAATGATTGTATTTGAATTGGAAGCAATTTATAATCATATTAAAGCTATTTTTGTAAAGGAGGAGAATAAATAATGGATGCTCAGTCAATGGCCATTTTAGTATTATTGGGAAGCTTCGTTATTATGATCTTCCTTCGTTTTCCGATTGCATATGCGGTAGCATTAGCATCAATGTTTTGTTTATTATCACAGGGATTACCGTTAACAACCATATGCCAGCAGATGGTAAAAGGAATAAGCTCCTTTAGCCTGATGGCGGTTCCGTTTTTTATTACAATGGGCTGCCTCATGGGTGCCGGAGGTATTTCAGAAAAACTGATAGCACTTGCAAATGCCTGTGTAGGCTGGATGACAGGCGGCATGGCAATGGTTAATATTGTTGCATCTTATTTCTTTGGCGGTATTTCCGGTTCGGCTGCAGCCGATACGGCATCACTTGGAAGTATCCTGATTCCGATGATGGTGGATCAGGGATACGATGATGATTTTTCGACAGCGGTTACCATTACATCTTCCTGTGAAGGACTTCTGGTTCCGCCCAGCCATAACATGGTTATTTATGCAATGTCTGCAGGTGGAATCTCTGTAGGAAGCCTGTTCCTTGCAGGATATATTCCGGGAGCATTGCTTGCCATTTCCTTAATGGTTGGCTCTTATATTATTTCCAAGAGAAGAAAATATCCCAAGGGAGATAAATTTAGTCTGAAAGCTCTGATAAAACAGTTTGCCGTTTCATTCTGGGCTTTGGCGGCAATTATCATTGTTGTAGTCGGTGTGGTAGGCGGATGGTTTACTGCAACGGAATCCGCAGCAATTGCAGTAATCTACAGTTTGCTTGTTTCTGTGTTTATATACAGGGGACTGACATGGAAAGGGGTTTGGAAAGAACTCGAAAATTGTGTTAATATTTTATCTGTAGTATTAATCTTGATTTCTACATCCAGTATTTTCGGTTACTGCCTGACAACCCTGCATGTACCGGATTTAGCTGCAAGGGCGATTATCGGAATTACCAATAATCCGTACATTTTGGCAATTTTATTGAACTTAATATTATTGGTTCTTGGATGTATAATGGATATGGCGCCGATTATTCTGATAGCGACACCTATCCTTCTGCCGATAGCAACTTCAATCGGCATCGACCCGATTCAGTTTGGTATCATAATGGTATTAAACTGCGGTATCGGTTTGCTGACACCTCCTGTAGGTGCGGTTCTCTTTATCGGCTCCGCAGTCGGCAAGGTTAAGATGGAAAGGGTTGTAAAAGCGACACTGCCGTTTTACCTGTGCATGATTGTTGTATTGTTATTGATTACATTTGTACCTGCTTTCAGTTTATTCCTTCCGGGATTATTTAACTAGCGTTAAGTCGGATAATGTGAAGAGGATTAAGAATACATGAAATATAGATTTGAGAATAAAGTAACAGCATGGGATTTCTGGATTTTATCCATGCATCATATCTATCATTCAACAGTCGGAGTTTGTAACATTGTATTTACTGTGGCAATGTTTGCATTGACTTACAGATTTGGCGGACAGGTGCATGATATGCTGGAGCTTTTGATGGTAATCGGATGTATTCTTTTTCCGGTTCTGCAGCCGCTTGCAGTATATCTGCGTTCAAAAGCACAGGCAGCTATGCTGCCTAAGAATCTGGAGCTTACATTTAGTGACAAGGGACTTCATGTAAAGGTTGCAGAGCAGACACAGGACATATCATGGGGTAAGATTGTCAGTGTTACAAAAGAAATAAACATGATAATTGTACGCTCTGATGCAAGTCACGGATATATTATCACAAACCGTATGCTTGGAGATAAAAAGGCTGAATTCTGGGCGTTTGTACAATCAAAGATACAGCAGAAATAATAATAAAATGCGATGCAAAACCGTAGAGCTCAAAATATCTATGGTTTTGCATTTCGCATATTTTAATCCGGAGAATGGTGTGGATACGATGATGAGGCAATCAAAACTTGCAGAAAGAATCTGGCAGAAGTGGCAGGCTTATACGATTAAGAAGAAAATTATGACATTTACGGCAGTCGTGTTTCTCATTATTCTGTTATCCATCCTGTTTAATATTCTGATTGTAAAATATTCCATGGTGGATTTTAACAATATCCTGAATGAAAATTATAAATGTAATTATTTTGTTCAGTCAATAGAAAAGGAAACAGAGCTTTTTGGAAAGTATACAAAAAATCCGGAAGAAGAAACAAAGCTGTTATTGGAAAAAGCTATGGAGGATACAAAAGAAGCAGTGTACAATCTGACTTTTGAGTATCGCCAGCTTGGAGAGCTTCGTTATGCCTACACATGGGCAGTACGGAGCAGCTATGAAATATATGTTAAAAACAGAGATTTGTTCTTAAATTGTCTTGAGAATCAGGACAATTATATTGAAAAGCTTTATGAAATATATGATATGCAGTCTTATCTGGAGAAGTACGGCAATGCTCTGATGGATGAGACGATTGCGGCAAGCAGTACCGTATATAGGGAAAAAGTATCGACACTTATCATATTACCGGGGGCTGTGTTATTTTTCGGAATACTGCTGATGGTATGCATGGCGGGAGTGGCAAAGGCTATGAACAGGGCTATTGTGGTACCGGTTATGAAGCTTATGGATACTTCCAAAAAAATTGCCGCAAATGAGTTTTTGATAGAAGATATCGAAGTGGAAAATAAGGATGAACTGGGAGAACTGGTTCAGGCTTTTAATAAAATGAAATATGCTACCAGGGAGTATATAGTGGCAATGGAAGAAAAAAGGGCCACTCTGGATATGCTTCATAATGAGGAGGTACAGAGACTGGAAGCCGAGCGCCGTTCGGAAACGATGCGTCTGGAAGCATTGAAAAATCAGATTAACCCGCATTTCCTTTTTAATACATTGAATGTAATCGGCGGTATGGCAATGTTGGAAAATGCGGAAACAACAGGGCAGATGATTAAGGCGCTCAGTTCACTGTTCCGTTATAATTTACAGAGCTCGGAGACTGAGACATCCCTGGCGCGAGAGTTAAATATCCTGAGAGATTATATGTATATTCAGAAAATGCGCTTTGGGGACAGGATTGACTATGAAATAGAGTGTCTTGTGGATGAAGAGAAGACAATGGTGCCGACATTTATATTGCAACCGCTTGCTGAAAATGCAGTTATTCACGGCCTTGCACATAAAGAGGAAGGCGGAAAAATAGATATCTGTATCCGGGAATCGGAAGAAAAACTGATTATATGTGTGAAGGATACCGGAGTTGGTATAAACAAAGAAAATCTGAAGGCAATAAAAGAAAAATTGGAGGAAGATTACAGCTTCTCCAATATAGGACTAGGAAACATATACAGGCGGATTAAGCTGGCTTATCCCGGCAGCAGCATGGATATTCAATCCATAGAGAACCGGGGAACATTAATTGAAATTGTAATTCCAAAATAAAAGGAGTACATATGAGAGGGGATATGTATCGCATATTAGTGGCAGATGATGAACCGATAGAACGGGCAGTCATTGAGAAAATACTGAAAAAAAATTATGAAGGGCAGATAGAAGCAGTACCTGCTGTAAATGGAAGGGAAGCGGTAAAGCTTTATCAGGAAAAGGAGTGCAAAATCGCGCTTCTGGATATAGAGATGCCGGGTGTAAACGGGCTTGAAGCGGCCGAACAAATCCGCAGTATGGATGAGAATGCAATTATTATCTTTTTAACGGCATTTGATGAATTCAGTTATGCCAAAAGGGCAATTTCTGTTCATGCCTTGGAATATCTGCTAAAACCTACCGCGGAGGAAGAACTGATACCGACAATAGATGAAGCACTCTGGCTTTTGGGAGCGAAGATGAGGCCGGAAACGACCGCAGATTTTAATGATAAAGTCAGATATACGGAAAATGTAAAGCTGAACGCAGTTGCAGGCAGTATTATGAAATATATAGACAGCCATTATCAGGAGGATATTTCTCTGCAGGATGTGGCAGGATATCTGAAATACTCAGATGCATATTTTTGTAAAATATTTAAACAATGCTTTAATAGGAGTTTTCTTGTGTATTTGTCGGAATATCGGGTGGAGCATGCGAAGAAGCTTCTGGAGGATATTTCCATAAATATTAAGGATATAAGTTCTAAAGTAGGATATAGGGATTCAAATTATTTTACAAAAGTGTTTAAGCGGATTACAGGCGTAACACCGACAGAATATCGTATCCGTACATTACAGATATTGGAAAAACAGGAGAAAGAATAATAAAGAAATGGCAAATACGGAAAATGGGAAAAAATATCTTATAGTAACTGCCGGTATTGCGATAATAATTCTTGCTGTACTTATTTGGCTGGGAATACAGGCGGGTAACGAAACAGAACCGGAGTATGTTTTTTTCTATGCGGATAATCAGGCAGAAGATTATCCGACAACGCTTGGCGGAAAATATTTTGCAGAGCTTGTGGAAGAGCGAACAGATGGAAGAATACGTATTCTTGTGAGGGCTGAAGGTGTTATGGGAACAGAACCGGAGGTCTTTAAACAGTTACAATATGGAGGAATTGATTTTGCCCGTATTTCATCGCTGACGGCTGCGGAATACATTCCCAAAATGAATGTATTATCCATTCCTTATCTTTACACTGATTCAAAACATATGTGGAAGGTGCTGGATGGGGAAATAGGGGATGCCTTCTTGGGACTTACCATGGATGAGGATATAGTAGGACTATCATGGTATGATGCCGGAGTGCGGAATTTCTACAGCACAGAAAGTCCTATTACCTGTTTAGAGGATATGAAAGGAATGAAAATCCGTGTACAGGAATCGGAAATAATGGCAGATATGATAGATGCATTGGGAGCTGAGGCAATCCGTCTTGATTATGAGCAGATATATTCTGCGTTTGAAAGAGGAAATATTGACGGTGCAGAAAACAACTGGCCCTCTTATGAATCGATGCATCATTATGAGGTGGCAGAATACTATACCGTGGACGAGCATACAAGGGTACCGGAGTTACAGCTTTGTTCTAAAAGTACATGGGATAAGCTTGGAGATGAGGATCGCCGGATTATTATGCAGTGTGCAAAGGAATCAGCACTTTATGAACGCACACTCTGGGTAGAATATGAGGAGGAAGCCCGCAGAATTGCAATTGAAAACGGTACACAGGTTACGGAGCTTTCCTTAGAAGAAAAACAGCGTTTTCAGGATGCAGTGAAGCCGGTTTATGAAAAGTATTGCGGGGAATATATGGATATCATTAATCAAATTATAGAGCTTGGAAAATAGGAGATAAAATTTTGAAAACGGAGAAAAACAGAATTTGGAATTTTAATGAAGAAATTGATTTAGAACCCTGTGGGGAAGGAATTCAGAGAAAAATCATGGCATATGCGGATGAAATCATGTGCGTGGAAAATCATTTTGAAAAAGGCGCTGTCGGAGCTTTGCATAGTCATCCGCACACGCAGGTTACTTATGTAGTATCCGGAGAATTTGAATTTGAAGTAGCCGGTGAAAAGAAGGTTATAAAGACAGGTGATGTTTTGCTGAAAAGAAATTCCGTAGAACACGGATGTGTTTGTCTTAAGGAGGGAATTCTGCTTGATATATTTAATCCTATGAGAGAGGAATTCGTTTAGAATGCCGGTATTTTTTTTAAAGATAAAAATAAGATTTTAAATTTTTTTATACGGAGGGTATTTATGAAAGCATTTATGGACGAAAATTTTATTCTGGAAACAGAAACAGCACAGAAGCTCTATCACGGGTATGCGGCTAATGTGCCGATTATTGATTATCACTGCCATATTAATCCGAAAGAAATTGCAGAGGATAGAAAATTTGACAATATTACACAGGTATGGCTTGGCGGTGATCATTATAAATGGCGTTATATGCGCTCATGCGGTGTGGAAGAGAAATATATAACAGGAGATGCATCCGATTATGAAAAATTCTGTAAATGGGCAGAATGTGTCGGAAAAGCAATCGGTAATCCTTTATTCCACTGGAGTCATCTTGAGCTGCAGAGATATTTCGGATATAACGGGCATCTGAATATGAGTACGGCAGAGGAAGTATGGAATTTATGCAATGAAAAGCTGCAGGAGGATTCCATGAGTGTTCGAAATATTATCAGACAGAGTAATGTAAAATTTATTGGTACGACAGATGACCCGGTTGACTCCCTAAAGTGGCATCAGGCAATCAAAGCAGACGAAAGCTTTGATGTTGTGGTTGTTCCTTCGTGGCGCCCCGACAAAGCAATGAATATCGAAAAGCCTGATTTTGCGGAGTATATTGTAAAATTGGCAGAAGCAGCAGGTATGGATAAAATTGAAAGCTTTAAGGATTTAAAGGCTGCATTGGCAAACCGTATGGATTACTTTAATGAAAACGGATGTAAGATTTCTGATCATGCTTTGGAATATGTCATGTGTTTCCCAGCTTCCGAGGAAGAAACAGAAGCAATTTTTAAAAAGAGACTTTCCGGGGAAGCTGTCACAAAAGAAGAAGAACTGAAATATAAAACAGCTTTTATGCTTTATATGGGCAGAAAATGCACGGAGCTTGATTGGGGAATGCAGCTTCATTACGGATGTAAACGCGATAATAATACAATTATGTTTGATAAGATGGGACCGGACACCGGATTCGACTGTATAAATAATTATGCGCCGTCATCCATGCTGGCAGATTTCTTAAATACTCTTGCATCTAAGAATGAGCTGCCGAGAACAGTTATCTACAGCTTAAATCCGAATGACAATCAGGCAATCGGAACAATTCTCGGATGTTTTCAGGATTCCTCCGCAGTTGCAAAAATCCAGCAGGGAAGTGCATGGTGGTTTAATGACCATAAATCCGGCATGGAGGAACAGATGATATCACTTGCCAATCTTGGAAATTTATCAGGATTTGTCGGAATGCTGACAGATTCCAGAAGCTTTTTATCTTATACAAGACATGAATATTTCAGAAGGATTCTTTGCAATTTGATTGGAGGCTGGGTAGAGAACGGAGAGTATCCGGATAATATGGATATCCTCGGAGAAATTGTTTCCGATATTTCCTATTACAATGCGAAACGCTATTTTAAGCTTCCGGTTGAATAAAAGGAAAACAGAAAGGAAGGTTTTTTTATGGAACTTTTAAATAAAGCCAAGGCAGGAAAACAAAATCGTCCGGTTAAGGTTCTTCAATTTGGAGAAGGAAATTTTTTGCGTGCGTTTGTGGACTATATGATTGATATTGCCAATGAACAGGGAAAATTTAACGGCGATATTGTTCTGGTAAAACCTATTGAATTCGGCTCTCTTGAGCATATTAAGGCTCAGGAATGCCAATATACCGTCCAGCTTCGCGGTATTGCAGACGGCAGGGCGCAGAAACAGAACCGCATTGTAACAAGTGTTACGGATGCGGTAGATGCTTACAACGAATATGACAGATATGCAGAATATGCAAAGTCTGATACTTTACGCTTTATTGTCTCCAATACGACAGAGGCAGGCATCACATATGATGCAACAGACAGGCTGGAATATATGCCTCCCAAAAGCTTTCCCGGAAAGCTGACTAAGTTTTTATATGAGCGGTATCAATATTTTGAAGGGGACAAAGAGAAGGGGCTTATTATGCTTCCTGTTGAACTGATTGATGACAACGGGCTTCATTTAAAGGAGTGCGTCTTAAAACTGGCATCACTCTGGGAGCTGGAGGAGGGCTTTGTCTCTTGGATAAAAGAGGCATGTGTTTTCACATCTACTCTGGTGGACCGTATTGTAACAGGATATCCGAAGGATGAGGCAGAGGATATTTTTAAGGAGTTTGGATATGAGGACAGGATGCTTGTAACAGGGGAGCCTTTTGCACTCTGGGTAATTGAAAGCGAAAAGGATATCAGCGGGGAATTACCGCTCCCGCAGGCCGGACTTCCGGTAATATTTACAGACAATCAAAAACCCTACAAGCAGAGAAAGGTACGTATTTTAAACGGTGCACATACGTCATTTGTGCTTGCTTCTTACCTTTGCGGAAATGATATTGTGCTGGAATCCATGAAAGATTCCTTAATTCTAAAATTTGTGAAGGATACCGTTTACGGGGAAATTATTCCTACCTTATCCCTTCCGAAACAGGAGCTTATGGATTTTGCGGATGCAGTAATCACACGATTTGAAAATCCCTATGTAAAGCATGCATTATTATCCATATCACTTAATTCCGTATCAAAGTGGAGGGCAAGATGTATGCCGAGCTTTCTGGAATTCTGGGAAAAGGAGCAGAAGCTTCCTTTACATCTGACTTTTTCGATTGCGGCCCTGATGGCATTCTATACGGGCAGCGAAATCAAAGACAGCGCGTTAATCGGCAGCAGGGACGGAGAAGAATACCGGATTTTGGATGACATGGCGGTGCTTCAATTCTTTGCACAAAACAGTCAAAAAGATGCTGTGGAATATACACATAATGTCTTAAGTAATAAAGAATTCTGGGGAGAGGATTTAAGTGTGATTCCAAATCTGGAGCAGACGGTTGCTTCTTTTGTTTCTGATATTCGTACATCCGGTATGAGAAAGACTATGGAAAAGGTTTTTGCATAGAATGGAGCGGCTAATGAAAGAGTATATAAGGATTCATGAAAAAGATAATGTTCTTGTAGCGGTAAAAGAAATTGCAGCGGGGGAGAAGGTTGCCATTGATAAAACTGAGGTGGAAGCTCTTGAGACGATTCCGGCCGGACATAAAATGGCTGTTTCAAAAATCCGAAAAGGGGATGAAATAATTAAGTATGGAAGCTGCATCGGAAATGCAACAAAGGATATACCTGCCGGGACATGGGTACATACACATAATGTGAAAACAGCATTGGGGGATTTGTTGGAGTATACATACAGTCCGGTACAGACACAGATGGAGCCCATGGAAGCTGCTTCATTTATGGGTTACAGACGTCCTGATGGGAAGGTCGGTATCCGCAATGATATCTGGATTATTCCGACGGTCGGTTGTGTAAATGCGGTTGCTGCTTCTTTGGCAAAAACTGCAAATAAAAAATTTAATACGGATGCGATAATTGCATTTCATCATCCCTATGGCTGTTCACAGATGGGAGAGGATGAGGATAATACAAGAAAGATACTAGCAGATTTGATTAACCATCCGAATGCAGGCGGTGTATTGGTGCTGGGGCTCGGATGCGAAAACAGTAATATTGATGTTCTAAAGCCTTATATCGGGGAATATGATGCAGACCGCGTTCGTTTCCTCGTATGTCAGGATGTAGAGGATGAAATGGAAACCGGTATGGTCTTGCTGGAAGAGCTGATTTCTTATGCCTCCGGTTTTAGACGGGAACAAATCAGTATTTCAAAGCTTATTGTCGGACTTAAATGTGGCGGCAGTGATGGTTTTTCCGGTATTACCGCCAATCCTGTTGTAGGTAAATTTTCCGATTTACTCATACGACAGGGCGGCACTGCTATTTTAACGGAGGTGCCGGAAATGTTCGGTGCTGAAACTTTTCTTATGAATCGTTGTGAAAATGAAGCATTATTTGAAAAAACGGTAAAACTGATTAACGATTTCAAACAATATTATAAAGATAATAATCAGACCATATATGAAAATCCTTCACCGGGTAATAAAAAGGGCGGAATAACGACCCTTGAGGATAAATCATTAGGCTGTATTCAAAAATCAGGCAGTGCACAGGTAAAGGGTGTGCTTTCATACGGAGAGACGGTTAAGGAGTGCGGTCTGCATTTACTGAGTGCGCCGGGAAATGATCTGGTGGCTTCGACGGCTCTGGCGGCAAGCGGGGCACATCTGGTATTATTTACTACCGGACGCGGAACACCGTTTGCATCTCCGGTTCCGACTGTAAAAATCTCAAGCAACAGTATGCTTGCAGGAAAGAAACATAATTGGATTGATTTTGATGCAGGGGTTCTTTTAAAGGATAAGGAAATGGAAGAAACCGCAAAGGCATTATTTGACTATATTGTGTCAGTTGCATCAGGAGAAAAGGTATGCAGTGAGGAAGCCGGTTTTCAGGATATGGCAATATTCAAAAAAGGTGTAACACTATAGAATAGGATAATTTTTTCGCGGAAGATATTATTATCTAAATGGAGGGACAAATGGAGATAAGATATGCGACTTCGCCAAAGGACATGAAAAATTTTACGACACAAAGATTGAGAGAGGAATATTTGATTCCCGAAGTGTTCAAAACAGATGAGGTACTATTGGTATACAGTCATTATGACAGAATTATTGCAGGGGGAGTTATGCCGGTAGAAAAGACCATTACCTTGAATGCCGGAGAGGAACTCAGGGCGGAATATTTTTTACAAAGACGCGAATTGGGTATTATTAACATAGGCGGCAAGGGAACCGTGTCCGTTGACGGAAAAAAATATGAGCTTGAAAAGGATGACGGAATGTATATCGGAATGGGAAAAAAAGATATTTCTTTTGAAAGTGCCGATGCCGCGAATCCGGCAAAATTTTATCTCAACAGTACACCTGCACACAGGGAGTATAAAACCGTTCTTATAAAGAAGGAAGGCATTGCAGATGAAGATGTTGTGATTATTAAGGATGAAAATAAAGTGGAATTAGGTTCTCTAGAGCAGTCAAACCACAGAGTCATCTGCAAATATATTTTACCCGGACAGGTGGAGAGCTGCCAGCTTGTTATGGGAATGACAAGCTTAAAGCCCGGAAGTGTATGGAATACCATGCCGTGCCATACCCATGAAAGGAGAATGGAGGTTTATCTTTATTTTAAACTTCCCGAGGATGCTTATGTGATGCATTATATGGGAGAACCGCAGGAGACAAGACATATTGTAATGAGAAATGAGCAGGCTGTCATTTCTCCAAGCTGGTCAATTCATGCAGGAAGCGGTACACAGGCATATACATTTATCTGGGGAATGGCAGGAGAAAATCAGGATTTTGGAGATATGGATAATATTTCCAATCAGGAATTGTTATAGTGTGCGAATAATAAGTATGTCAGCTTGGTAACGGAGGAGAATATGAGTATTTCAGAGATATTTTCACTAAAAGGCAGAGTCGCACTTGTAACAGGAGCGGCATATGGTATCGGTTTTGCAATTGCAGAGGCTTATGCCAAAGCCGGTGCAAAAATAGCTTTTAACTGTAGAAGTAAGGAACATTTGGAACAGGCATTAAAAGCATATAAAGAAAAGGGCATTGATGCAAAGGGATATATCTGTGATGTGACGTCAGAAGATGAAGTTAGAGAAATGGTTAGAGATATTACAGATACTTTGGGAAGCATTGATATTTTAGTAAACAATGCCGGCATTATCAAAAGAATTCCAATGACGGATATGAAGGTGGAGGAATTTAAACAGGTAATCGATATTGACCTGACGGCACCTTTTATTGTATCGAAAGCGGTTATTCCCGGAATGATTGAAAAAGGACATGGGAAGATTATTAATGTCTGCTCTATGATGAGTGAATTGGGAAGAGAAACCGTCAGTGCCTATGCAGCAGCAAAGGGTGGCCTAAAAATGCTGACAAAGAATATTGCGTCGGAATACGGAGCTTATAATATTCAATGCAACGGAATTGGTCCGGGTTATATTGCAACGCCGCAGACAGCACCGTTGCGTGAGCGTCAGGAAAACGGAGAAAGACATCCCTTTGATAAATTTATTATCAGCAAAACACCGGCTGAAAGATGGGGGACCCCGGAAGACTTAATGGGACCGGCTATATTTTTGGCATCGGAAGCCTCTGATTTTGTAAACGGTCATGTTTTGTATGTAGATGGGGGAATACTGGCATATATTGGCAGACAGCCGTAAAAATAGAAAAAAATAAAAAGGCAGGTATTATTTATGGAAATGACATTAAGATGGTATGGTTCAAAATTTGATACGGTAACATTAAAGCAGATTCGCCAGATACCGGGCGTAACGGGCGTTATTACGACCCTTTATGATACGAAGCCGGGTGAGGTCTGGACTCGTGAGAGAATCCGTGAAATGATTGATGAAGTGGAAGCTGCGGGCCTTCATGTTGCGGGAATTGAAAGTGTAAACGTGCATGATGCCATTAAGACAGGTGCTCCTGACAGGGATAAGTATATTGATAATTATATTCAGTGTCTGGAGAATTTAGGTGAGGAAGGCATTCACTTAGTATGCTACAACTTTATGCCGGTATTTGATTGGACGAGAACCGAGCTTGCCAGAGTGCGTGAAGACGGCTCGACGGTACTTGCATATACGCAGGAGGCAGTAGATAAGCTTGACCCGGAAAAGATGTTTGAATCCATTGCCGGTGATACAAACGGAGCCGTTATGCCCGGATGGGAGCCGGAAAGAATGGAAAGAGTAAAAGAACTCTTTGAAATGTATAAGGATATTGATGAAGAGAAGTTATTTGCCAATCTGGTATATTTTCTGGAAAGGATTATGCCTGTATGTGATAAGTATGATATCAATATGGCCATTCATCCGGATGACCCGGCTTGGAGCGTGTTCGGTCTTCCGCGTATCATTATCAACAAAGAAAATATTCTCAGGATGATGAAAGCGGTTGATAATAAGCATAACGGTGTGACATTCTGTGCCGGTTCATACGGAACAAGCTTAAAGAATGATTTGCCGGATATGATTCGTTCCTTAAAAGGAAGAATTCATTTTGCACACGTGCGCAATCTGAAATTTATCTCTCCGACAAATTTTGAAGAGGCTGCTCATCTTTCTTCTGACGGAACCTTTGATATGCATGCGATAATGAGGGCCTTGTATGACATTGGATTTGACGGCCCGATTCGTCCCGACCACGGACGTATGATATGGGATGAGGTGGCGATGCCGGGTTACGGTTTATATGACAGGGCATTGGGAGCCTGCTATTTACAGGGACTTTGGGAAGCAATTGATAAGGAGGCAAAAGCAAAATGAAATTAAATGCACAGGGGCTTGCAGACAGAAAACAGTGGGAAGAAAAAGGGTATAACCTTCCTTTGTTTAACAGGGAAGCTGTAACAGCGGCAACAAGAGAAAATCCGTTCTGGATTCATTTCGGCCCGGGGAATATTTTTCGTGCTTTCCAGGCAAATGTAGTACAGAAGCTGTTAAATGAAGGTCTTCTTGACAGAGGAATCATTGCGGCAGAAGGATATGATTATGAAATTATAGAAAAAATGAATCATCCCCATGATGATTACAATCTTCTTGTCACATTAAAGGCGGACGGCAATGTCGAAAAGACGGTAATCGGAAGCGTGGTGGAGTCATTGACGGTTGATTCACAAAACGAAAAGGATTTCAGCCGTTTAAAAGAAATTTTTGCAAAGGACTCCCTGCAGATGGTTTCCTTTACGATTACGGAAAAAGGCTACAGTCTTGTAAACGGAAAAGGGGAGCTGCTTCCCGGTATTGCCGATGATTTTGAAAAAGGTCCGCAGAAGGCCATGAGCTATATGGGTAAAGTGGCGGCACTTCTTTATGAAAGATTTAAAGCCGGTGAAAAACCGGTTGCAATGGTAAGCATGGATAATTGCTCACATAACGGTGATAAACTATATGCTGCCATTCATGAATTTGCGTCAAGATGGTCCGAAAACGGCGTGGCAGAGAAGGGCTTCGTTTCGTATGTGAATGATAAGAATAAAGTATCCTTCCCATGGACGATGATTGATAAGATTACGCCGAGGCCGGATGCTTCGGTGGAAGAAATCTTAAAGGCAGACGGGATTGAAGAATTAGACCCGGTTATTACGGCAAAGAATACCTACGTTGCTCCGTTTGTAAATGCAGAGGAATGTGAGTATCTTGTCATTGAGGATGCATTCCCTAACGGAAAGCCTGATTGTCTGGAAAAAGGCGGTTTATTGTTTACTGAGCGACAGACGGTAGATAAAGTGGAAAAAATGAAGGTTTGTACCTGCTTAAATCCGCTTCATACTTCTCTTGCGGTATTTGGCTGCCTCTTGGGATATCAGAAAATTTCGGAAGAAATGAAGGATACAGAGCTTAAAAAGCTGGTAGAAACAATCGGCTATAAGGAAGGCCTGCCGGTAGTTGTAAATCCCGGTGTACTTGACCCTAAAGAATTTATTGATACGGTATTAAATGTCCGTATTCCGAATCCTTTTATGCCGGATACACCACAGCGTATTGCAACGGATACCTCACAGAAGCTGGCAATTCGTTTCGGGGAAACCATTAAGGCTTATGCAGCAGATAAAGATTTAAAGGTTGAGGATTTAAAATTAATTCCATTGGTATTTGCCGGATGGCTGCGTTATCTGATGGCGGTAGATGACAGCGGAAAGAGCTTTGAGCTTAGTCCTGACCCGCTTCTTGATACAGTGTGTCCTTATGTAAAAGATATCAAACTTGGACAGGATATTGATGCGGAAGCCGTATTAAAACCGATTTTGGAAGATAAGAGAATTTTTGGTGTAAATCTGTATGATGTGGGAATGGCAGAAACCGTATGCGGATATTTCAAGGAAATGATTGCAGGACCCGGTGCGGTAAGAGCAGTCCTGAAAAAATATGTATCATAGAAAGAAGGATAAAAGCATGAGTGAATTATTACAAAAAATACAGGAAATGGGTGTTGTGCCGGTAGTTGTTTTAAATGATTCAATGGATGCCATGCCTCTTGCAAAAGCATTATGTGAAGGAGGACTTCCCTGTGCTGAGGTGACATTTCGTACCGATGCGGCAGAAGAATCCATCCGTATTATGGCCAAGCAGTTTCCGGATATGCTTATCGGGGCAGGTACGGTCTTGACGATTGATCAGGTTGACCGTGCCGTTTCGGCAGGAGCAAAATTTATTGTAAGTCCCGGATTTGATCCGGAAATTGTAGATTATTGTCTGAAAAAGGATATTTTTGTATTACCGGGCTGTATCACACCGTCAGAGGTTGCACAGGCAATCAAACGTGGATTGGAGGTTGTTAAATTCTTCCCGGCAGAACAGTTTGGCGGTGTTGCAACCATAAAAGCACTGGCTGCTCCTTATACGAATGTGAAATTTATGCCAACAGGCGGAATCAATGCAAAGAACCTCCCGGATTATCTGGAATTCAAAAAAATTGTTGCATGCGGCGGAAGCTGGATGGTAAAAGGCGATATGATTGCTGCCGGTGAATTTGATAAGATTAAGAAAATGACACAGGAAGCAGTAGAACTTGTAAAGAAAATCAGACAGTAGGACTGTGACAGCGTTCACAGACAGAAAACCGGAGACAACAGAGCCGGCTATGACAGAATATGGGAAGCCTGATAGAAGGCAGAATGAGAGGGTAAAATGGAGTTAAATTTAAAACCGGAAAAGGAATGTAAATTTGATGCGGTATCTTTGGGGGAGGTTATGCTGCGCCTTGACCCGGGTGAAGGAAGAATCCGTACCGCACGCAGCTTTCGTGCATGGGAAGGCGGCGGAGAATACAATGTAGTCCGGGGCTTAAGGAGATGCTTTGGATTAAAAACGGCCGTTATTACTGCATTTGCCGACAACGAAGTCGGTATGCTGATGGAGGATTTTATCTTACAGGGCGGTGTGGATACGTCTTTAATCAAATGGATGAAAACAGACGGAATCGGCAGAATATGCCGTAACGGCATCAATTTTACGGAAAGAGGATTTGGCATCCGCGGTGCCGTAGGGTGCTCGGACCGTGCCAATACGGCGATTTCAAAAGCAACACCGGAGGATTTTGATTTCGAATATATTTTTGGAGAGCTTGGCGTACGCTGGCTGCATACAGGCGGTATTTATGCTGCTTTGTCTGAGCAGTCCTGCGAAACGGTTCTTGCTGCCATCAAAACAGCAAAAAAATACGGAACTATCGTATCCTACGATTTGAATTATCGTCCGTCTATGTGGAGCGCAATCGGCGGAGCCGCAAAGGCACAGGAAGTAAACAAGGAAATTGCGAAGTATGTGGATGTTATGATTGGCAACGAAGAAGATTTTACTGCGTGCCTTGGCTTTGAAATTGAAGGAAACGATGAAAACTTAAAGGAGTTAAATCTGGAAGGCTACAAAAAGATGATTAATGAGGCCGTAAAAACATATCCGAATTTCAAGGCGGTTGCAACGACTCTTCGCGAAGTCAAAACAGCTACGGTAAATGACTGGAGCGCACTCTGCTGGGCCGGCGGAGAAATATACAAGGCCAAGGACTACAAGGGACTTGAAATTATGGACCGTGTCGGTGGCGGAGATTCCTTTGCATCAGGACTGATTTATGGTCTTATGACAACAAAGGATGCCCAGATAGCCGTAAACTACGGTGCAGCACATGGTGCCCTTGCCATGACAACACCGGGAGATACGACAATGGCAAGTAAAAAAGAAGTGGAAGCCATAATGGGCGGAGCAGGAGCAAGAGTGCAGAGGTAATATACCGGCATCTTTGCAAAGCCTGAGTGAAGCAAAATTCACAAATTGTTTACAGTTTAGACGGATAGTGTCATAAAATAGCTGATAGAATAGAAATATAAGAATATGGTTTTTGTGAGGAATGCCAATGAAGAAAAGCCGTAAATATTTCCTTCTGTCAGCTATAGGAGTGGCACTTTTTTTTAATGTTCTTGCATGGAAGAGTTCCGCATTCTGTGATTTCTATGTTTCCCACATTTTTCCGATATGGCTGAACACATATGGAAAATGGACGAGTAAGTTTCCATTTTCAGTAGGCGAAATGATGATCGTACTTGCAGTAGCATTACTGAGTGTTTTTGTAATGTTAGGGCTTGTTGCGGTCATTTTTTTAATTGTAAAAAAGTGGAAGGAAAAAAAGCATTCTGTATCGGAGACATACAATAAAAATTACAAGCGTTATTTATCGATATATAAAGCCTATTCCTTCATATTTGCAAATATCTTAGTGGCAGTCATGTGGATTATGACGTTAAATTGCTTTATTTTATATCACTGCTCCACCTTTGAAGAAAAATATTGGGATACAGTTACCGGTAAAACGGAGTATTCGATAGAAGAATTGGGAGCTTTGCGTGACTTTGTGGTTACAAGAGTGAATCAGTATGCCAAAATGATGGAACGTGATGAGCATGGACTGATTGTATATGACGGCAGTATGGAAGAAACAGCAATTCTTGCAATGCAGAATCTTGGAAAGGAATATCCGCAGCTCGAGGGCTTCTATACAACGCCTAAGAAAATTGCTGCATCCGAATTCTTAAGCCAGCAGTATATGAAGGGATACTATTTTCCGTTTTCTCTGGAAGCGAATTATAATGATGTAATGTATATCATCAGTAAACCGGCAACGATGTGCCATGAGCTTGCCCATACAAAGGGCTTTATATACGAGGATGAAGCGAATCTGATTGCTTTTCTGGCATGTCTGCATTCGGATGACCCTGCATTTCAGTACAGCGGATATCTCTCCGTATTGACGTACATTGAGAATGATTTTTTGCGTTCCATTGATTATAATAAAGAGATTTATAATTCTCATGTAAAGATATCCGCACAGGTGAAAAAAGACCGGGTGTTTTTGACAGAAGATGCGTGGAGTGAAGTGGAAAAGAAAGCGGTTATCAGTACCAAGACACTGAAAAAAGCCAGTGATGCCTTTACCAATACTACATTAGTATTAAACGGCGTGGAGCAGGGAAGTGCGAGCTATGGAGAAGTGGTAGGTCTTTTAATGGATTATTATATCTGTATGGATGATGACCGGTTGCAGACAGAATACATGGTAAAATCAGAATAAAACAGGAATATGAATAATTTGGTAAAAAGTGATTGCTTTATCTACATGTTTTGGTAGAATATTTAAGGAAGCTTTAACAGAAAGGATTCTACAGACTGTGGAGGCATAGTAAAGCAAGGATGAAGACTAAAATTTTTATTGACGGCAGTGAAGGAACAACGGGCCTTCGCATATATGAACGGTTTGAGGGAAGAGATGACGTGGAATTACTCAGAATTTCCTCAGAGCTTAGAAAAGATATAAATGAGAGAAAACGACTGATTAATGAGTCGGATATTACTTTTCTTTGTCTGCCGGATGCGGCGGCAAGGGAATCTGTAAGTCTTGTTGAAAATGAAAAAGTAAGAATTATAGATACATCTACGGCTCATCGCACGCAGGAGGGATGGGCATATGGTTTTGCGGAATTATCAGAGGCACATAGAAGTGCAATCAGAGAGGGAAAGAGAATTACGGTTCCGGGCTGCTATGCAACAGGATTTATTTCCCTTGTTTATCCGATGATTGCAAAAGGACTTATGCCTGCCGATTATCCGGTCAGTGCCTTCGGCCTCTCCGGTTACAGCGGTGCAGGTAAGAAGGTAATTGCTGCTTATGAAGCAGAGGAAAGACCCACAGATTTTGATGCTCCGCGTGAATATGCGCTTACGCAGGAGCATAAGCATCTAAAGGAAATGCAGAAAATCACAGGGCTTTTAAAAACGCCGTTGTTTTCCCCTGTTATCTGTGATTATTACAGTGGAATGGTTATGTCAGTGCCGTTATATACGGATATGTTAAATGGCGTGCATTCCGTGGAGGATGTTCACGGTATGATGTCTGATTTTTATGCAGGTGAGAAATTTATTCAGGTGATGCCCCTTGATGCGCAGGCGGGGGTCGGTAATATGTTAGCAGGTAATGCATGCTCGGGTTGGGACGGTCTTCGTATTTTTGTAACGGGAAATGAAGAAAGAATCGTTCTCTCTTCCCAATTTGATAATCTTGGAAAAGGAGCATCCGGTGCAGCAATTCAATGCTTAAACATTATGCTTGGATGTGCGGAGGATAAGGGATTGAATCTGTAACTATTTTTGAAGAAAGAGTAATGGCAGCAGTGATAGGAATAAGATATTTATTTCGTTCGGATGTCATATTGAGAAAATAAGAACAAAACAGGAGAAAACGGGATATGATAAAGCATATTTGTATGTTTAAAATGAAGGAAAGTGCAAACGGAAAAAGCGGGTATGAAAATGCAATGGAAGCGGCAGCCCGTTTGGATGGATTTGAGCAAAAAATTCCATCATTAAAGAAAATAGAAGTAAAGTTAAATTCAAAAGAAGCACCGCAGGATAATTATGAGCTGGTTCTGATTTGTGATTTTGATGACATAGAAGGCTTAAATGCATATCAGAAGAATCCTCTCCATGTGGAGTTTGGAAAAATGCTTGCAGAGGTCCGTGAGTCCAGAGCGTGTATTGATTATGAATTCTAGTCAGACAATACGATTTTGAAGCGTTTGGGATAGTTGACAGGCAGGGCGGCTCTTTGAGCTGCCTTTGTTTATGAAAAACGGTGGCTTGTACAAATTAGAAAGGTTATTGTATGAAAGAAAAATGGAAACAAAATAAAGCACTTTATCAGAAGATCTTATTTATTACACTTCCGATTATTTTACAAAACTTACTAAGTGCAGCAGTAAGCTCTGCTGATGTTCTGATGCTGAATTATGTCGGACAGGATTCATTATCAGCCGGTTCACTTGCCACACAGTACAGTGGACTGGCATTCATGTTTTTTTATGGAATCGGAACGGGCGTAACCATGTTATGTGCCCAATACTGGGGCAAGGGTGATATTAATGCAATGCATAAGGTAGAGGGAATCGCTATGCGGTTTTCGCTGATTATTGCAGGAATATTAGCACTTTCAACAGCACTGATACCGGAAACATTAATGCGTGTATTTACGAATGAAGAAGCGTTAATTGTTTTAGGCGGCCGTTATCTGCGGGTAGTAGCACCGTGCTTTATTTTCTGGGCAGTTACTGAGGTGTATCTGGCTGTGCTTCGGAGTGCCGGAAGAGTGAGTATCAGTACGGCAATTGAGGTGGTTGCACTCGGAAGTAATGTAATATTAAATGCAGTTTTAATATTCAGCCTTTTTGGCGCACCGAGAATGGGAATTATGGGTGTTGCATTAGCAACGACTATTTCGAGAGGTCTGTCTTTTTTTCTATGTCTGATTGTTTCGGTAAAATCAGAAAATGTAAAAATGGTTGTACGTCCTATTTTTGAAAGGCATCCGCAGTTATCAAAGGACTTTATAACAATGGCATTGCCTGCGGTCGGTAATGATATGGTATGGAGTCTGGCATTTGCCATGTATTCCGTAATTTTGGGACATTTAGGTTCGGATGTTGTAGCTGCAAACTCGATTGTGTCGGTTGTTCGCAATCTTGGTTCGGTATTCTGCTTTGCAATTGGAAGTGCAGCAGGAATTATTGTTGGACAGATTTTGGGAGAAAATCAGATTGAAGAGGGTAAAAAAGCAGGGCGGATAATGCTTCGTTTATCCGTTTATACCGGTATTCTGGGTGGCTTGATTGTACTTGCCCTGGTTCCGACGGCTATGAAGTATGCCATGATTTCCGAACAGGCATTGAAATATCTGCGGTTTATGCTCTTTATAAATGTATATTACATAATGGGAACGGCAGTTAATACAACATTGATAGCGGGAGTATTCCGCGCAGGCGGCGACAGCCGGTTTGGATTTGTCTGCGATACGATAGACATGTGGGTGTATGCGGTGCCGTTGGGATTTTTTGCGGCATTTGTATTAAAATTGCCCGTAGAAGCAGTGTATTTTCTTCTTTGTACCGATGAATTTGTAAAGTGGCCATGGGTATTTAAACATTTCTTCAGTTATAAATGGGCAAAGAATATCACCCGGGATGATATTTGACACTACATCGGGAAAGGAGAACGAGAAATATGAAAAGCCCGTTGACAACATTATGTTATATTGAGAAAGATGATGCATATCTTATGCTTCACCGGATAAAAAAAGAAAATGACATCAATAAGGATAAATGGATTGGAATCGGCGGACATTTTGAAGCAGGCGAAAGTCCGGAGGAATGCCTGCTTCGTGAGGTAAAAGAAGAAACAGGGCTTATTTTGCAGTCTTACCGTTTTCGTGGGCTTGTTACCTTTGTGACATTGCAGGGAATTGCGGAATACATGTGTCTTTTTTCTTCGGATGAGTTTTCCGGAGAACTGGCAGAATGCGATGAGGGTGAGCTCGTGTGGGTAAAAAAGGAGCAGATTAAGGAGTTGAATTTATGGGAGGGAGACCATATTTTTCTAAAGCTATTAGAGGAACGCGAAAGCTTTTTTACCCTGAAGCTTGTATATGATGAGGATAGACTGGCAGAAGCTGTTGTAGATGGGAATAGGATACTAAAATAAGGATGCTCCACCAAAACGGTGCATCCTTATTTTAACAACATATGACTCGTGAGGCGAGGCTCCGTTTTTTAAATAGGAGAGCGGCGCTCGCGTTTATATTCGGTTGGGGTCATATGCAGATAACGCTTAAATACTTTATTAAAATAACTGATGTTACCGAATCCCACGGTGATTGCCAGATTAGAAATACTGTCTGCATTCTTATCCTGATGCTGGATGAGCTTTGCTGCATGAAAAATACGGTATTTCAGAAGATATTCAAACGGAGTCTGGCGCAATACACGTTGGAAGCAGCGGCAGCATTCACTCTTGCTGATATGGATTGAGCAGGCAATATCATCCAGAGTGATGGGTTCTGCAAAATGATTTTCAATATAAAGGATCGCATCTTTAATACGCTGTTCATCGTTCACGATACGTTTGGATTTCACAATAGCAGCCGATTCGTTGCGGGGAACTTTTAACAAAGCATTCCATAGATTGCAGACAGCGGCTTTACAGAAAAGCTCATATCCGAAGTCTTCTTTAAAATAGCTGTCTCGGATTTGTTTCATATAATCAATAAGCGGAGCGGTATATGGATCATCATTTCCTAAAATGAGATACTTCATCTGCGGATTCTCTAATATCGGGCTTAAATATTTAACTGACATAGCAGCACTCCCGTATCCGAAAATCATAGCCGGATGAAAAACTACGGAGAAAAATACAGCGTCATAGTCTTCCACAAGATGAAAAGCGTGAAGGACATTCTGATTTACAAAAATGCCCTGACCGGGAGAGAGAATAACGGAAACGTCGTCCACAAGAGCCTCTACCCTGCCGCCAAGAATATAAATCATTTCAATTTCAGGATGCCAATGCCATCTGATAAGCTTAAGATACATTTTAGACAAGGTTACCGGATAGACCGTAATCGGAAATTCCAGATTACCATGTGTTTTAAGTTCCTGAAGATCTTTTCCGACAGGAACGGCATCTCGCTCTACATCGGTAATATCTTTCATATCATCGTAAATCATTTCCCCTAATTCCCCTTTGTGATTTTAAAGCGTCTTAATAAAACGTCGGAATGCATTAAGACCTTCGTCTGTCTGTTTGTAAACACCGGCACACTCTAATACCTGCGTAAAAACAAGGCCGATTTCATCCTGTATAATTTTATCAATATTTTCACTGTTAATATGGTCATATTTCCTTATAAACTCGCCTGCCCAGTCTGCATGCTTGGCTAAATCTTCGTTTGAAGTTAAGTCTTTTCCGGTGAGAATATATTCCTTTAGTAATTCCATTTCAGCCTTTAAGCGGGAAGGAAGAACCGCAAGCCCCATAACTTCAATCAAACCAATATTTTCTTTTTTTATGTGGTGAAGCTCTTCATGCGGATGGTAAAGTCCCATCGGGTATTCTTCCGTTGTGATATTATTGCGAAGAACGAGGTCAAGCTCGTATTTTCCATCTTTGAAGCGCGCAATCGGTGTGATGGTATTGTGGGGTTCCCCGTCTGTTTCCGCATAGATGAAGGCCGCCTCGTCCGTGTATGAACGCCACGCAGTCAGGATTTTATCTGCCAAATCAATAATTCTCTTTTCATTTTCACAGCGAAGGCGGATTACAGACATCGGCCATTTTACAATACCGGTTTCCACATCCTCAAAGTTCGAGATAGTAAAGTGCTCAAGATAAGGAGCCTTTGCCATTGCAAATTCATAATTACCACCCTGAAAATGGTCATGTGAGAGGATGGAACCGCCTACTATCGGAAGGTCAGCATTGGAGCCTAAGAAGTAATGCGGGAATAATTTCACAAAATCAAACAGCTTAATAAAGGTGCTGCGTTCTATTTTCATCGGTGTATGTTCACCATTAAATACGATGCAGTGCTCATTGTAATATACATAAGGAGAATATTGGAATCCCCATTTGGAATCATTGATTGTAATCGGAATAATACGATGATTTAATCTGGCGGGATGATTTGTACGTCCGGCATAGCCTTCATTTTCCATACAAAGAAGACATTTCGGGTAACCGCTCTGTTTTGCCAGTTTAGCAGCGGCGATTGCTTTTGGATCCTTTTCCGGCTTGGAAAGATTGATTGTGATATCAATGTCTCCGTATTCGGTAGGAGTTACCCAGCGCATGTCTTTGCAGACACGGTATCTGCGGATATAATCGGAATCCTGACTGAGTTTATAATAATAGTCGGTGGCTTCCTTCGGTGACTGTGCATACTTCTCTTTAAAGGTGCGGATAACAAAAGAGGGTCTCGGCATCAGACAGTTCATGATTCTGGTGTCAAACAAATCCTTGTAAACAATACTGTCTTCAATCAATTTATTTTCAACGGCATAATCCAACATCTCGGAAAGAACAGCCTCTAAATCAACAGAGGTATATTCTTCCTGTGGTTCTTCATAATCACTGATATCTAATACATCCAGAATCAGATTAGTGGTATATATTTTTTCTTCTTCCGGTATCAAACCGGTATTAAGACCATATGTAACTAATTTTTTAACCGCTTCATAAATCATTTGTATCATATCCCCCTTTTATATATCCAATACAAAAGCAACTGCAAAATAAAAAATATGTAAAGATTTTTACAATTACTCATTCATAAGATACTATACAATAGCAGAAGTTTTAATTCAACAGGTTGTTCACATGTATTTTTTTATATTTCATATCATAGACTGCTACAAAAATCCGAATGGTAAAGATATTATTTTGAATAACGAGAAGCTTGACAGCATTTTGAATCTTTCTCTGGAAACAGAAGAGGCGGTGCGGGAAAAATCGAATATATTAAGTAATGGTTTCAATCCTGAAAACGGCATATGGGAGGTGATTGTAAAATATCACGGAGACATTTCACGGATGGCATCTGAAGTGGAGTCGTTAGAACTATTATTAAACGGATATGCGATTATGACGCTTTCGGAAGCACAGCTTGCACGTATTATAATGGAGGATGAAATTGAATATGTGGAAAAACCGAAAAGCTTCGCATTTGATGTTTATCAGGCAAAACTGCGTTCCTGCATACTGCCTGTAACAACGGGGGAAACAGGATTAACAGGAGAGGATGTTCTGATTGCCGTATTGGATTCCGGCATAAATTATCTTTTGCCGGATTTTCAAAATGAAAACGGAAGCCGTATTCTGTATTTATGGGATCAGACATTGCAGGCGGATTCAGAGCGTGGGTTCCTGCCTCCGGACGGTTTTGCCAAAGGTGTGGAATTTACAAAAGCGGATATTGACCGCGCAATAGCGGCTTCGCAGGAAGAGACTTCCGGAAGACGGATAGTAAATTATTCTGCTGCAAGGGAAATTGTTCCCTCAACAGATGCAAGCGGACACGGAACAGCGGTAACGGGAATCGCAGCCGGAAGCCCGGCCGCGTTGCGTTATCAGGGTATAGCACCCCAAAGCGGATTGCTGATTGTAAAGCTTGGCGGCAACAGGTTGGTAGCCGGCAGAGAAGAGGGTATCGGAGTGACAGATAACAGCGGAACGGAAGTAGAACCAAGCACACAAAATTTTCCGCTCACTACTGACTTGATGAGGGGGATTTCGTATGTGCTCAGAAAAGCGCAGGAGCTTAGAAGACCCGTGGCTGTCAACATGAGTATCGGGGATTCCTATGGTTCACATGACGGCACCTCCCTTCTGGAGCGTTTCATCGATGCGGCCTGCGAAACGGGCAGAAATGTTATCTGCATCGGGAGCGGCAATGAAGCGGTGGCAGGCGGACATACTTCTCTGCGCCTTATCAGGGAAGAGAGAATTGAGCTGTCAATAGCCGAGGCAGAGCAAAGCATAAATGTTCAAATTTGGAAAAACTATGCAGACAGTATAACGCTTACGCTCGAAGCACCCGGAGGCGCGCGATATCCGGTAGTATTGGAGCGTACTGGGAAGCAGACATGGATTATCGGGGATACACGTGTGCTGATTTATGTCAGTCCGCCGACTCCGCATTCGGTTAACGAAGAAATATTTTTCGATTTCATTCCGCTGGAACGCTATGTTGACAGCGGCATCTGGACGTTTGTGCTAACCCCTGTAGGAGAGAACCGAGAGGACACCCATTTTTTTCTTCCGGATGCGGTTGCCCGAAATGCACAGACCCGTTTTTTGCGACCGAATCCGCATCTGACCATGACAATTCCCGGTTTTTCATCACGCGCAATCACAGTAGGAGCTTATGATATGGTAATAGATGCCTATGCTGACTTTTCCGGCAGGGATCGGGAGATTGATGAGCGGGAGAGTGCTTTTTTTGCATCAAATGTAAAACCCGATATTGTGGCGCCGGGAGTCGGAATCACAGCCCCCGCATCTGGTGGCGGGTATCGTTCCTTTACCGGTACGTCCTTTGCAACACCGATTGTTACGGGAAGTGCGGCTCTTTTGCTGGAATGGGGCATTGTGCGCGGAAACGATAATTTTTTATATGGGGAAAAGGTAAAGGCATATCTTCGAAGGGGAGCCAGACCGCTTTCCGATGAAAGAATCTATCCGAATGCAAAGACAGGCTACGGTGCGCTGTGCGTGAACGAGAGTATACCGTAAGTCGGGAATGAGAGTATGTTGTAAAGCATGAGAAAAGTGAACGGGGTATATAGGTTTAATTTCAGGTTTTTATACCCCGTTAGTCGTTTTTTTTCATAAAATAACAGAGTGAAATGCCTCGAAAACAGCATTTTGAAGAACATATACCCCGATAATGAGAGAAAACGGGGTAATACAACTCAGTAAAATTGTCCTATACCCTTGCAGACAATTAAGAAAATAGTTGGAGCGATTGGAGGGGGTATTAAAAGAAAATATGTGAACGTTATACCCCACAGACATTTTAAATGATGAGGTTTGATTTCAGGCAATTAAGAATATGGAATAGAAGCTAAGAGGATAGCTAAGAGGATAGAAGACAAAACAAGAAGATAAGAAGCTTAATAAGAGCAGGGTAGATATGGCAGCATTTGCGCCGTATCTACCCTGTTTGATTTGTTATTTTACGTTTCATTTGCCTGAGAGGGTATAAGGTGAGCTTTATGAAGTAATATTACCCCGCATTTTATTATTTGAGGGGTATGATTGCCGGATAACGCATTTTCCATGCAAATTTCTTGTGATATTACATGAAGGAGACTTCCTTATAGGGTTAAAACACCTGAAATTGGCATCTATATACCCCGTTCAATTATTATTAAGTTGGAAATCCCAATCCGGTAGAGTGAAAATAACAACTCCAAGACGGTAAGACCAAAATCCGGACCGAAAATTCCAAAGAATCTGTGGCAAAAGCAAAATCCAAAAGAAGCCGTGGCAAAAGCACAATCCAAAAGGATCAAGCAATAAAAGCAAAAAGTAAAAAGCAAAATTTCCTCAAAATAATAGCTTAACAAAATCAACAAAATTAACAAGAAAGAAGAATAAAACATCTAATAAAAAAATATGAATAAACAGTATAAAACAGTTGACAACAGTTATATGCTGTTATATAGTGTTTATATTGAAAATGCCTGAATTGATAAAAATGCCTGAATTGATAAAAATGCCTGAATTGATAAAAGTGCCTGTATCGATAAAGTGCTTGTATCGATAAAAGCATTAGCATAGATAAAGGCATAAAGGCATAAAAGCATAAAAGCATTTGTACAAGTGAAAGAGGTAACTATGAACATTATTGTCAACAATTCATCCATGCAGCCGATTTATGAGCAGATAGTGGAACAGATTAAAGCAAGGATATTGGAAGGGAGCCTGAAACAGGGGGTGCCTATTCCATCGGTACGAAGTCTGTCCAAGGATTTGCGCATCAGCGCTCTGACGGTTAAAAAGGCATATGATACGTTAGAAGCGGAGGGTTTTGTTGTAACGATTCACGGAAAAGGGAGCTTTGTCTCGGGTGTCAATCAAAACCTGATGTTAGAGGAACAGAGAAAAGAAGTAGAACGTGATTTTGAAACAGCAATCCGAAAGGGAAAAAGCTGCGGCATGACCGGTGAAGAGATGATTCAACTGTGTGAGATTATTTTAGGAGAAGAGTAATGATGAATGAAAATATGACTTTAGGTGATCCTCTGCTAATATGCAGACAGGTAAAAAAGCAATACAAGGATTTCAGCCTGGATTGTTCTTTGACATTAAAAAAGGGAACCGTAACCGGTTTGATTGGTAAAAACGGTGCCGGAAAAACAACAATTTTTAAAGCGATACTGGGAATCATTCATACAGACGGAGGACAGATGCTCTGGGAAGGAAAAGAGGTTCCGTATCTGGATATGAAAAGCCGTTTTTCGGTGGGCGTCGTTTTGTCGGATTCCGGATTCAGCGGTTATCTGACACCTTCAGATGTATCTGCAATAATGGAGGCAATGTATCCGACTTTTGATAAAAAAGATTTTGCGGAAAAATGCAGTCGTTTTTCTATTCCGTTTAATAAAAAAATCAAGGATTTTTCAACCGGTATGAAAGCGAAGCTGAAAGTCTTAACGGCGCTTTCACATAAAACGAAGCTTTTGATTTTAGATGAGCCGACTTCGGGTCTGGATGTAATTGCAAGAGATGAGATTTTGCAGCTTTTGCGGGAGTATATGGAAAATGAAGAGCATTCTATTTTAATCAGTTCGCATATTTCTTCTGATTTGGAGGGATTGTGTGATGAGATTTATATGATTGATAATGGAAATGTCATTCTGCATGAGGATACGGATGTGCTTTTGGATGAATACGGCATTTTAAAGATAACTGCAAAAGAATATGAAGCTATGGATAAAAAATATATCCTGAGTATAAAAGAAGAGGCGTTCGGCTATCGATGCCTGACAAATCAGAAAGCATTTTATCAGGATAATTATCCGTCTCTAACCATTGAGAAAGGAAGCATTGATGAATTGATTTTAATGATGGTATCCGGAAAAAGGATAGCCTGAATCGTGCTGAGAGAAAAAGGATAGCCTGTATTATGCTTAAAAAAGATTAGTAAAATTTTATAATTGAAAAAGGAGAGATTTTATGAAAGCTTTATTTATAAAAGATTTGCGGATTGTAATGAAACAACAACGATTTACGCTTATTTTGTTTCTTGGTGTTATTATACTGTTAACGTTTGCAACCGATAACCCGTTCTTTGGAATTGCCTATTTGCTGTTTTTGATACCGACAATACTGCTTTCAACGATTGGTTATGATGCGTTTGAAAACGGGATGGCATATCTGATGGCACTTCCTGTTTCCAGAAAAACCTATGTGAAGGAAAAATATGTGCTTGCAGTCGGCGGCTCCTTTATTATTAATGTTGTGGCGTCTGTGCTTACATTCCTGCTTGCCTGTATGCGGGGGATGCAGATAGAGGTTACGGATGTACTAATTTGTTCTTTGCTCTCCCAAATTTTGGTTTTGATTTACAGTGCTCTGATTTTACCGGTCAACCTTCGGTACGGAACGGAAAAAGGGAGAGTTATTATGATTATCATGGCTGTATGTATCGGTGCTTCCGGTCCGTTTGTAAGCAGTCTGGCAGAGGAACAAAACAGCACGCTACTTGCACTAAAGGAGAGCATCCTGCGCTTCGGTCTTGTTAATTTACTGCTTGCAATACTTTTTCTTTGCATTGTATTCGTGATGATTTCTTATTATGTGGCAGTAAAATGGCTTGAAAAAAAAGAATATTAGTCTGTTGACTTTGGGCTGGTGTATTAATATTTAGTATTGTGTAGTGTAATTTTTAGTTTGTATTCCGGCAAAAAAGGTGTAAAATAAAGGAAAATTTCTCTGAATGCAATCATAAAACGAAGGGAACGTGATGATATTGGAAAGAAAAAAAGTTGCGTTATGGGAAAACGGGGAAATTCCTTTTTACGATAAAGAATTGGAATACGGCGAAAATGTTGAAATTGCCACACTGACCCCCTTTCTTTTAAACGATGGAAAAGAACATGCCGCAGTCATTGTATTTCCGGGCGGCGGTTATACGCATCGTTCCGAAAAGGAATCGGAGCCGGTTGCCAAATATCTGAATGCTATCGGACTGCATGCTTTTATACTGAATTATCGTGTGATACCGTATCCGCCTTATCTTGGTAGTGTAGACGGAAAGAGGGCGGTACGTTATGTCCGCGCACATGCAGAGGAGTATCATATTTTAGAGAATAAAATCGGTGTCATCGGATTTTCCGCAGGTGCAGGCAACGCCTGTATGGCGGCGGAATTATATGATAAGAGCGATTATGAACAAACAGATGAAATTGATAAAGTATCGGCAAGACCGGACTTTTGTATATTCTGTTATGGAGCACTTAGCCTAAAAACGGAATATATGAGTGAAAAAGATTTTACGATATTTGAATCTCTGGTACCAGAAGAGGATCGGGAAGCTTTTATCCGTAACTATTCCTGTGACTTGCTTGTTAGGGAAAATATGCCGCCTGTTTTTGTATGGCATGCGCTGGATGATGAGAGAGTGGATGCAGGAGTCTGCCTTGATTTTGTAAAGGCAATGCATAAAGCAGGAAATGATGTGGAATGCCATCTGTTTCCGGTTGGTGGTCATGGCGGTTCTGTAACAGAGTCAAAAAATGTGGTGGGTCTTAATCAATGGTTTTCACTGTTGGAAAATTGGCTTGCAAGAAAAGGGTTCCTGTATAATAATGCAGGCAAAAAGGCAATTGAGTGAGAC
This sequence comes from Lachnospiraceae bacterium, assembly GCA_016294075.1. Classification (GTDB taxonomy): domain Bacteria; phylum Bacillota; class Clostridia; order Lachnospirales; family Lachnospiraceae; genus RGIG8767. The sequence goes on from JAEDCQ010000005.1 coordinate 84,935, forward strand.
AATAAAAAGATAAAATAAAGATAATACAAAAGAAAATAAAAAGATAATACAGAAATAATTAAAGGACAGCAAATTGCTGAAAAGGGAGATAGAGCGGTGGAAGTAATAAACAATATTATCGAATTGGAATACAGTCAGTTTGACAGAACAAGAAATGAAGGAGGCAGAGCCTTCTGTCAGAATGATTGGGGCACCTTTTCCATTATGAGAAAAAGTCAGTATATGACATGGCCGAAGGAGCTGCTTGACAGCTATTATCAGGACCTGTTGGGAGCGGAAGAACGTGGCTGGAATCTTATTACAGAAAAATATGCCCGAATGATGAAAACAACAACACCGGAGAAATATCGTGAATTGGAAGATAAGCTTCCTGTATTAAGTGAAGAGAGGATTGCAATTCAGGAAGAAATTATTGCAATTCAGGTAGGCTGGATGGAAGAATTTGCCGCTCAATATCCGAAAATGGCGGGAAATGCCAGAAGCATCCATACCTCTGAGGATACTCCGGATAATACTTCCTATGAAACTTATCTGCGTGGCGAAATCGGAACCTATTCTGAAAATACATTAGTCTTATACGGAAGATTTATTGTATCCTTATTTCAAAACGGACAGAATCTTGCTTTTCAGATTATGGAAAATACGGCAAAGCTGTACGGTTATGCTTCTTTAGAGGATGCAGAGGCAAAACTGTAAAGAAGAAAAGAAGCAAAGCAACAAAAGCAGAAAAGCAAAAAAGAAGCAAAGCAAAAAAGAAGCAAAAGACGCAAAATTTCATTTTGGGTGTTTTTAATTGAATATCCGTATTTTAGCCCAGGAATTATTGAATCCCTGGGCTTTTTTAGTGGTTTTTGATAAATAGATACCAAATCACCAGAAAAAACATATAGATTTAATGATAAAAGGATAGTTTTTGGGCTGTTTTCCTGCTTTGAGTAAAATTATGCCCAAAATGAATGTGAAAACGGGAAATATGAAGGATATGAAAAAACTACAGAGAAACTGAAAGCCCGGAAGAGAAAATGCAGAGAAACTGAGAACTCATAGGAGAGCTACAAAAAACTGAAAGCCCGGAAGAGAAAATGCAGGGAAACTGAGAACTCATAGGAGAGCTACAAAAAACTGAAAGCCCGGAGGAAAAACTGCAGGAAAAAAAGCAAACTCAGAGGAATTTGCAGAACAAAAGGAGAAAATTGTTTTGATAAAAGACTGATTATATAGAAACAATTTTTAAATTGAAAAATAATATATAAAAAATTTGTAATTTTTTTATCTTTTTTGTAAAAATTTGTAGAATGTTTAGTGCAAATGTACTATAATCAATTTATATGGTGTTTCGGAGGAAACAGGATGGAGAGAAGAGATTTACTTCAGTTTTCAATTGATAATGTCTTGGAAATTATTCTGATATTTGATGGGACCGGTACAATTATATATGCTAATCGGACCGCAGAACAACAGTTAGAATATAAGAATTCGCTATGCGGCTGTAAAATCACGGAGGTTTTTCCGGGAGAATTTACGATAGAAAAAAATGTTCTGAGACTTCAGTACAAAGCGGATGGAACAATCCATAATATGATGGCATACCGTGGAAACCGTACATGTTTTCCGACGGATGTTAAACTGCTTGCTTACGAAACTGCCGGGGCACTTTCCTTTGGTAAAGGTAATGATTATGGGGAACCGGCCGTAGAAAGCGGAGAACAGATATATATATGTACCGGATATGATACATCTGCAAAGGTTCTTTTGGAAAAAAAAGCGAGTCAGGCAGACCTGGAAGCTGAAAATGCGTTGAAGGTTAAGTCAGAATTTGTGGCAAACGTGACACATGAACTTAGAACTCCCGTAAACGGAATATTGGGTAATACACAGGAATTACTCAATCGTGAGACCGAACCGGATAAACGAAAGCTTCTTCATCTGGTGGAGCGCGGATGCCGGGATATGAATGCGATTATCAACAATATCCTTGATTTTTCCAAATTAGAGGCCGGTAAATTTGTTTTAGAACCACGGAAATTTCATTTTCGCAGTATGATGGATTATGTAAAGGAAAATCATGCAGGCAGAATTGTGGAAAAGGGATTGGATTTTTCCGTTACCATTTCTCAGGATGTGCCGGAGTATATTGTTTCTGATGAACTTCGAATTGTGCAGATTTTAAATAATCTGATATCCAACGCATACAAGTTTACCGCTGTGGGAGAAATTCATGTTGAAGTGGTTAAAACTGCGCAGGCGGGCAATCGTGTGGAATTGTTTTTTATGGTAATTGATTCGGGAATCGGTATTGCCAAGACAGAGCAGGATAAGCTTTTTAAAAGCTTTTCACAGGTGGATGCAAGTATTTCGCGAAAATACGGCGGTACCGGATTGGGTTTAAATATATGCAAGCAGTTGGTGGAACTGATGGACGGAGGTATTCATGTAGAGAGTGAAGCCGGGAAGGGCTCTTTATTTTCATTCGATATCTGGGCCGGGTTACCCGAAGACTGTGAAGAATACAATAAAGAAGAGCAGGAAGATAATAATCAGAGCCGTATGCTGACAGCGGATGAACAGATATTGCGCGGCAAACTGCAAAGCCTGACGGAAAACCGCGTCAGTGAAAAAATTTGGAAATTCGGAGAAGAGGAAAATAAAAAAGAAATAGAAAAGAAGATGTCAAAGCTGATTCTTTGTGTGGAAATGGAAAACTGGGAAAAAGCAGAGATGTTTGCGGAGACAGTAAAGCAACTGCTCGCGGAAGCACCGGGAGAAGTAAAGAGTGCGGCACTCCGAATGAAGATGGCGGTACAAAAGGGCGATTACGAAAAGACAACAAAGGCTTTTGAAGTATTACAGAAGCTGTTATAGGACTGACGGAGGATTACATGGAGAGTAAGGGAAATAAGGCGGTTCCGCGCATTCTGATAGTGGATGATGTAGAGGCCAACCGGTTTATTTTACGGGATGTTATAACGGACATGGGCTATCAGCCCGTTCTGACTGAAAACGGAATACAGGCGCTTAAGATGGTGCAGCATATCAAACCACAGTTGATTATTCTGGATATTGCGATGCCGGAATTAGATGGATATGAAGTCTGCCAGAAGATGAAAGAAAATCCGGACACAAGAGAGATTCCGATTATTTTTATCTCCGCATTTGATGATCCGGCAGATATCGTAAAGGGCTTTTCAATCGGCGGGGAAGACTATATTACAAAGCCCTTCATTCCCGAGGTTGTAAAAGCAAGAGTTGGTATGCATCTGAAATTATATGAAGCAAACCGAAATATGATGGAAATGAACCGTCAGCTTCAGGTTTCGGTCAGTGCGCAGCTCAAACAGATAGAAATGGAGCGGAAAAGCGTTTTATATGCATTGATTCGTGTTGCAAGGGAGAATGCCTGTTATGATGATGAGTATATGAACAGGGTAAGCTATAACTGCAGAAAGCTGACAGAGGCAATGCAGCTGTCACCTACATTCGGCTATTTGATTTCCGACAGCTATATTGATACGATAGAATTATCTGCTCCGCTCTGTGATTTGGGAAACATGGCAATCCCTACCCAGATTCTACAGAAAAAAGGTGTGCTTACGCAAAATGAAGCAGACGTTATGCATACCCATACGACAATAGGGGCAAGAATACTGCACGATATCGGAGAAATCGGAAATGATAACGGATTTATCCGTATGGCGATGGAAATAGCCAATTACCATCATGAAAATTGGGATGGCAGCGGCTATCCGGAAGGAAGAAAAGGAAATGATATACCTCTTTCTGCCCAGATAGTTTCGGTTGTAAGTGCTTATTGTGCCATGACGGAACAACGTACCTACAGAGATGCTTACAGTTTTGAGGAAACTTTTAAAATTATGGAGCAGGATGTCGGAAAGAAATTTAGTTCGGATATTTTTACAATACTTAAAAAAATAGTCCGTCAACTTCATTAAGTATAAAAAGGTGATAACAGAATATGACGGAACAGGAATTCTTGCGCATATCCGGTTTGTTAAAAAAACGATACGGAATAGATATGTCCCGCAAAAAAGAAATTATGCAGGGAAGATTAGATAACTACATACATGCAAACGGGTTTTTAAATTATAACGAGTACATGAATACCGTTGAGTCAGACGTCACGGGAAAATGGGAGAGGGAATTAGTTAATATTCTTACGACTAATCATACGTTTTTTATGCGTGAGTTTGAACATTTTGAATATTTAAAACAGGTTGTGCTCCCTCAGCTTAGGATAAAGGAGGCCCGGAGAAAGGATTTATGCATCTGGTGCGGAGCGGCATCAACCGGACAGGAGCCATATACGCTGGCAATGCTGCTTACGGATTTTTTTGGGCTGGAGCATAATTTATGGGATACAAAGGTGCTTGCCACAGACATATCTACGGAAGTACTCGCTCATGCTGCGGCAGGAATTTATGATAAGGAGCAGATAGCTAATCTGCCGGAAAGCTGGAAACGCCGTTTTTTTCGTCCGGTTGACGGGGGCGAGAGGTATGAAGTAACAAAGGAAATAAAGGATGAGGTTTTGTTCAGACAGTTTAATCTCATGGATGTTTTTCCCTTTAAAAGAAAAATGCATATCGTTTTTCTGCGGAATGTTATGATTTATTTTGATAAAGAAACAAAACAGCAGTTAATACAGAAGGTATATGACGTAATGGAGCCCGGAGGTTATTTGTTTATCGGCAGGACAGAAACGATTGACAGAAATATTACGCCTTTTAAGCTTATTCAGCCCTCTGTTTTTCAAAAATAGAAAAAGAAAGGAAAAAAGCTATGCGTCAGATACGTGTATTGGTAGTGGAGGATTCCCTTGTGTTTCGGGAACTTCTGGTGCAGAATCTGAATGCGGATCCGGCTATTACGGTAGTTGCAGCCGCAAGAGATCCTTTTGAAGCACGCGATGCCATTATAAAATACAAGCCGGATGTTATGACCCTGGATGTGGAACTGCCACGTATGGGCGGAATTGAGTTTTTACGAAAGCTTATGCCACAGTATCCTCTTCCTGTAGTTGTAATCAGTTCTTTAAGTGATAAGGTTTTTGATGCGTTAAATGCAGGAGCTGTGGATTTTGTTGCGAAGCCTTCCGGCGCTAATCGAATGCAGATAGAAGCATTCATTAAAAATGAACTGCCGGTTAAAATTAAAGTGGCATCCATTGCAAAGGTCAGCAGATGGAAAAAGACACCGTTGGAGGAAATGCCGGGACTTCCCTCCTTGAATAATAAGGAGATGGTTGTTGCAATCGGCGCATCAACGGGAGGCACTGAGGCCATTGCATCGGTTATAAAAGAGTTTGGCACGGATATTCCGGGAGTTGTCGTAGTTCAGCACATGCCGGCCGGATTTACGGAAATGTATGCAAAAAGACTCAATGAGCAGTGCAGTGTTTGTGTCAGGGAAGCAAAGTCGGGAGATGCCGTACTACCGGGGAAGGTGTTAATTGCTCCGGGCGGGGATGCTCATATGCAGCTTGTAAAGGTAAACGGTGCTTATCAGGTAGTAATCAGGCAGGGACCGAAGGTAAACGGACATTGTCCGTCAGTGGACGTTTTATTTCAGTCGGTTGCAACTGTAGCGGGAAATAAGGCTGTGGGCATTATTTTGACCGGAATGGGAGGAGACGGTGCCAAAGGTCTCCTTGCCATGAGACAGGCAGGAGCGGTAACAATCGGACAGGATGAATCAACCTGTGTTGTGTACGGAATGCCTAAGGTTGCATACGATATCGGAGCAGTGGAATACCAGGATAAATTACAGGATATTGCAAAGAGAACCTACTCAATATTAAGTAAAATACAATAAGCAGAAAGGAAAAGTATATGAAAATATTATTGGCGGAAGATGATTTTGTAACGAGAAAGTTTATGGAGCGTTTTTTAAGACAATACGGTGATTGCGATGTAACGGTGGACGGTATGGAAGCGGTGGATGCATTTTTGATGGCTATAGAGGAGAATGAGCCTTATGACCTTGTCTGCCTGGATATTATGATGCCGGTTATGGATGGCTATCAGGCACTTGTCGGAATCCGAAATATTGAAAAGCAATATAACATTCCTGAGGAGAAAGCCGTAAAGGTAATCATGACAACAGCCTTAAATGATGAAAAGAATGTAAAGAAGGCTTTTGAGCTTGGATGCATGGCTTACTCCGGCAAACCGATTGACCAGGAAAAATTTGAGAAGGTGTTGAAAAAAATGAATCTGATATAGAAAGGAGACCCAAATGGCAGAAGAGTTTAATACACAGGGAATGCTGGATATATACCTGTTTGAAAACGGACAACTGCTTGAACGGCTTCAGGAAATTGTGCTCGAACAGAAGGATGCGGAGTGCTTTGATGAGGAAAGTATAAATGAAATTTTCCGAGCAATGCATACCATAAAAGGTTCCTCCGGCGTTATGATGTTTGATGAAATCACAAAAATATCCCATAAGCTGGAAGACGTGTTCTATTATCTGAGAGAATCCAAGCCTGACAATGTTCCGCATCTGGAGCTCGTTGAGCATGTTTTACAGGTGGTTGATTTTATCACAAGTGAGATGATTAAAATCCAGAACGGCGAACAGGCAGACGGTGATGCCGGTGATTATGTAGAAGCCCTGGATAAGTTCCTGACAGTAATTAAGAGCGGTAAAGGTGAGAAAGAGAAAAATATCAAGGAGAATGTGCATGTGGAGCCTGAGCAATTTTATATTGCTCCGATGGTAACAAATGCAAGTCATTATTATAAAATTTATCTCACCTTCCAGCCTGACCTTCCGCTGGCAAATGTACATGCATATAAAACAGTTTATGCATTAAAGGAAGTTGCGGAAGATTTGCTGCATTATCCGGAGGATATTATCTCTGATGAAAGCAGTGCGGATGAGATATTGGAAAACGGTTTTAAGATTTTGCTGCAGACGCGAAGCAGTGAGGAAGAACTCCGGGATATTATAAAAGAAGGCTATGATATCCGGAAGGCAGATATTTTTGAATGTTCGGCAATGGATTTTAAGGCCGGCTTTGACAGTATTGGTTCAGAAATCAGGATTGATTTGGATTCCAGTGTGGAAGCTATAGAAGCAAAGGCGGATGAAGCGCGGGAAGGAAATGAAGCAAAGTCCCCTGCCGCAATTATGAGGGAGCCGGTGAAGGATGTAATTGCTCCCGGTGATTTTGTCATTGAGTCAAAGGAACCCGGCAAAGGGAAGCGGTTAGCCAAGGATAAGCCGAAGAAGCATGAAAAGACATCGTTTATCAGTGTAGATGTTGCGAAAATGGATATGCTGATGGACTTAATCGGTGAGTTGGTTATCTCAGAGTCGGTTGTTTTACAGAATCCCGATTTAAGAGTGCCCGGATTAAAGCTGGATAATTTTAATAAGGCAGCCGGACAAATGACAAAAATATCTACCGATTTGCAGAACGTAATTATGAGTATGCGTATGATGCCTTTAACGAACACCTTCCAGAAGATGAACAGGATTGTATTCGATGTATCCAGAAAGCTGGGCAAAGATATAGAATTTGAGATGTTAGGTGAGCATACCGAGGTAGACAAGAATATTATCGAACATATTTCGGATCCGCTTATGCATCTTGTCAGAAACTCGGTGGATCATGGAATCGAAACGGCTGATGAGAGGCTTGCGGCGGGCAAGACGGAAAAGGGAAGAGTAACGCTGTCAGCAAAGACGGAATCCGGCAAGGTATGGATTATTGTAGAGGATAACGGGAAAGGCCTCGATAGAGAAAAGATAATTGCAAAAGCAAGGAAACAGGGTCTGCTTGACCCGTATAAATTGGATGCGGATTACACAGACAAAGAGGTATACCAATTCATCACCCTGCCCGGTTTTTCAACCAATGAAAAGGTTACGGAGTATTCCGGCAGAGGCGTTGGAATGGACGTAGTTGTTTCCAACTTACAGGCGATAGGCGGTAGCCTGGAGATAGAAAGCACACCCGGAGAAGGAAGCAGAATGATAATGAAAATACCGTTGACATTGGCAATTATAGATGGTGTTGTCATGGAAGTCGGGAAATCTTCCTTCGTTATTGAAACAGGTGTTGTAAAGGAATTTATTGGCATACGTGATGAAGTGATGATTCATAAGCCTGACGGTCAGGAATTTGTTATGATTCGCGGAGAATGCTATCCGGTTTTACGTATTGGTGAATGGTATAAGCTGGATGGGTATCAGGCAAATACAAACGAAGGCATGCTGGTGCTTGTAGAAATCGAAAAGAAAATGATTTGTCTGTTTGTGGACAGACTGATTGGCAAGCAGGAAATTGTGGTCAAGCCGATTCCGGATTATATCCGGAGGGTAAAAGGTCTATCGGGCTGCACGCAGTTAGGAGACGGCAGTATTGCCCTGATTTTAGATGCGGCCGGATTGGTTGAGTAATTTACATAGAAAGGAATAGGTGCATATGAGCGAATATGTAACGCAGCAGGACAAATATGTGACCTTCAAATCGGGAAATGAGTATTTCGGACTGAAGATTGAGTATGTGAACGAAATTATTGTTTATCAGGAAATTACGGAGATTCCCGAAAGTGAAGATTACATTAAGGGTCTGATTAATTTAAGAGGTAAAATCATTCCTGTCATTGATGTCAGAATCCGTTTTAAACAGGAACCGGCAGAATATAATGACAGAACCTGTATTATTGTGATTAACGTAAAAGATACGGTGGTTGGTCTGATTGTGGAAAAGGTGGCAGAGGTTGTTGAAATCAAGCAGGAAGATGTTTTACCTTCCCCATCCATCGGAAATGATGATAAATCCCAGAATAAATATGTTTATGGAATCGGGAAGGTTGGTGACAGCGTTAAACTGCTGCTGGACCCCGATAAGTTGATAAAAGATGAAGACCTGATTATTTTGGATCAAACAAACGAAGAAACTATGGAAGAAGGAGAATAAGGTATATGAAAAACATAAAATTAGTTACTAAATTATCAATTGGGTTTATTTTAATAGACGTCTTCTTACTTATTTCACAATGTGTAGGATATAGTACCGCAAAAACAATAATAGGAATAGAACCGGAAAGACAGGCAGCATTTCTGAGCAACTATGGTATTTTTACACTTGTTGCATTGATTTTAATGTTAGCACTTACAGTGAGTATTTCGATAATGTTAATTAAATCCATAAAGCTCCCTTTGCAGGAGGTAAATAAAGCGGCGGAGGCTTTGGTAAAAGGAAAAATTGATATTAAGGTTGAAAAGAATTCAGATGATGAATTAGGAGTCCTTTTGGATGATTTTCAAAAGATAGTTAATTCTCTTTGTTATGAAGCTTCCATGATTAAGGAAGTAGCGGAAGGCAATCTTACAATAGATGTGCAGCCAAAATCCGAAGATGACCTTATGAGTCGTGCATTAAGAAAGCTAATAAAAAATAATCAGCATGCCATTGGTAATATCAAGGATGCAGCATATCAGGTTACAACGAGCTCTTCACAGGTAGCCAGTGCAAGTGAAGCATTAGCACAGGGTTCTACGGAGCAGGCAAGTGCAATTGAACAGATTACGGCATCTATTGATGATATTGCGGAACGAACGAAACAGAATGCAGCTCAGGCAAATACTGCTGCACAGTTAATTGCCCAGGCGATTGAAGATGTGAAAAAAGGAAATACGGAAATGCAGGATATGGTTGTTGCCATGCAGGAAATCAACAAGGCCTCAGAAAGCATTTCTAAGATAATAAAAGTTATTGATGACATTGCGTTCCAGACAAATATTCTGGCACTGAATGCGGCTGTTGAAGCTGCAAGAGCAGGAGAAGCCGGAAAGGGTTTTGCGGTTGTTGCAGAGGAAGTTCGTAATCTTGCGGCAAAGAGTGCATCGGCTGCAGCCGAAACGGCAGAAATGATTGAAGATTCCATTCAGAAAGCAGAAGTCGGTTCCAAAATTGCAAATGAAACGGCACAGGCACTGGATGAAATTACAAATGTGGTAAGACAGAGTGAAACACTGATTACAGAGATTGCGGACGCATCCAATTATCAGGCAACTGCTATTGCACAGATTGATCAGGCAATAGAACAGGTTTCCCAGGTTGTACAGACAAATTCCGCAACCAGTGAAGAATGTGCGGCAGCCAGTGAGGAATTAGCTAATCAGGCAAAACGTGTTCGTGAGCTGGTTTCTATATACAGATTAAATGACGCTTCCATGGTGGATATGGGTGTATCGGACAGCATGAAGGTTCATTATGAAAACGCAAATGATAGAAATGAACAGATAATTTCTTTAAAAGACGGGTTCGGCAAATATTAATTGTTTGGGAGTTTACATAGGGATGCTACGCTTTGCGTAGCATCCGCTGTTTTAAGACAGGAGGATTAAGTGTGGAACATGTAACATATACCGGTAGTAATCAGATAAAAATTGAAAGATTTCAGCTTGCTGTTTACAGTATATTTAATTTTGCACTGCTGCTTCTGTCTGATTTTCATCAGTGGGCATCATGGAATGACTACATTTTACTGCTGGGAATCGTGATTTATTTAATTGTGCATATCAGTCAAAAAAAGACATATGAGTTCAGGGCATGGTTTGGAGCCTGTCTGATGCAGGGAAGTATTATATTCTATGCGCTGCACCAAAAAGAACTTGAGCAGGTTCTTCCTTTTTTGATGATGTCCGTAGTGCTTTTTGGCTTATACGGAGTGGCAAAAATAATTTATTCGGCAGTTATTTCTACCATCATTATTTTTTCCTATCATTTTTTTGTGACACATAGTATTTCCTTTACATCCAAAGAGGAGACAATGATTTCTCTTGCTCAAATTACGATTATCATATTGTTAGAGCAGGTGGTATATAATTGGACCAAACGAAATGATGAGGGAAGTAAACAACTGTTGGATGTTATTGAAGAACTAAAGGTAGTGGAAAACAGTAAGGATGATTTTATGGCAAATGTAAGCCATGAAATTCGTACACCAATCAATAGTATCTGTGGCCTGAGTGAAATCATTTTGCAGGAGGAGCTTCCGTATAAGGTAAAAGAGAATATTCAGAATATTCAGATTGCAGGCAGAAACCTAATGTCTGTAGTAAGTGATATTTTGGATTTTTCGGAATTACAGTCCGGAAAAATCGAATTAGAGGAAGAAGCTTATAATATTACATCTACCATAAATGATGTGATAAATATGGCAATGGCACGCAAGGATGAAAAGAAGCTTGAACTGATTGTGGACTGTGCAACGAACATTCCGTGTGTGCTGTTGGGAGATGAAAAAAAATTACGAAGAGTCATTCTGAATCTGGTGGATAATGCGATAAAGTTTACGGAGGAAGGCTGTGTTACCATCGGAGTCGGATTTCGTAAAGAAAGCTATGGGATAAATCTTTCTGTGTTTGTTAAGGATACAGGAATCGGAATAAAAGAAGAAAATCTGGAAAAATTGTTTGCGGGCTTTAATCAGGTAGATTCGAGCAGAAAACGTCAGGAAGACGGAATTGGTCTGGGACTTGCAATCTCACAGGCCCTTGTTCGGAAAATGGGTGGTGCCATTACTGTCAAAAGTAAGCCGGGAAAGGGAACTATGGTTCAATTTGTAGTTCCGCAGAAGGTATTGGACGAAAACCCGATTGTAGCCATTCGGGATAAGGAAACAATCAATGTTGCAGTCTATATTGATATGGAGCAATTTGAAATGGCAGCCATTCGGGACGAATATGTGAGCAGTATGTCTCATATGATGGAGCAGCTTAAAGGGAAATGTCATGTCTGCCGCAATCTCGCAGAACTCCAACGAAGAGAGGGCAAAGAATATTTCTCACATATTTTTATCAGCCTTCCTGAATACAAAGAGGATGCTTCCTATTTTGACAGTCTTGCCCAAAAAACAAATGTTGTTGTAGTGTTGAACCGTTTTGAAGAAAAGTATGTTACAAATCCAAAGCTTTTAATCATATATAAGCCGTTTTACATATTGACAATTGTATCTGCCTTAAACGGTAATTATGATGGTAGGGAAGAGCAGCATAGGGGTGGAAAAAGTCATTTTGTGACAAAGGATGTTCATATTCTGGTAGTGGATGATAACCGAATGAATCTGCGCGTAATACAGGAGCTTTTGTCAAATTACAGAATAAAGGTAACAGCGGCAATAAGCGGTAGTGAGGCGTTAGAAAAGCTTACTGCGGAAGAATATGATTTTATTTTTATGGACCATATGATGCCACAGATGGATGGTGTGGAGACTCTGCATCGTATACGACATAAGGTTGGAGCATATTTTCAGAGAGTACCGGTTGTTGCACTGACCGCAAATGCGGTTGCCGGCACACGTGAAATGCTGCTTGCCGAAGGGTTTAGTGATTTTTTGGAAAAGCCTGTTGAAAGATCGGTATTGGAACGGGTTTTAAAAAGAAACCTTCCTTCTGAGAAGCTTGTGTATGATGAAGAAGCATATGTGGAAGAGACGGTTACAAATGAGGAGCTTGTTATTGAAGGACTTGATGTGAACAAGGGAATTCTTTATTGTAACGGAAAAGAACAGTATTTAAGTATTCTGCGGGGCTATTGTGAGGATTGGGATTCTGTCGGAATGATGGCACAGCAGTCATTTGCGGAGCGGGATTGGAAAAATTATACGATTGCGGTTCACGGGCTAAAGAGTGCAATGCGCAGCATAGGAGCAACGAAGCTGTCAGAGACCGCCAGATTACTGGAATATGCCGGAAAAGATGGCAGAATCGATTATATTTTAGAGCATCATGAAGAAATGATGCAGGACTACCGCGGACTGTTTCTGGAATTGCGCCGGAATACGTTAATATGTCCGCAGGAAAAGAACGATTTGAAGGCGGAAATGAGAGAAAACAGAAATCTTCCTGTTTTAGATGATGCTTTATTTGAACAGATGATGGCAGATATGGAACAAGCAATGTACAGCCTGGACGGGAAACGTTTGTCAGAACTGGTAGAGGCTTTGGGTAAATACCGGTATCACGGAAGAGAAATCAAAGACATATTACCCGGAGTTCAGCGAAAAATAGAAATGTCAGATTATATTTCAGCTGTAGAAACGATTGTAAGGTGGAAAAGAGTGGCAGATAAGGAGAAATAGTGCATGTGGAGGAAATTGCTACAATCAATATCCGGGAAGGATTGTGAACTACGGGAACGAATGCTCAGAACTATCATTTTGGTAGGCGGAATAGCAACCATTGTAGGAATTACGGAAATTGTTTTTGTAATGGAGGTAACAGGTATATTGCTGCCGATGCTTCTGGTACTGCTTCTTGCAATGGCGGCGAGCTTATTTGCTACCTTTAAATACCGCAGATATAATTTGGCATCCATTCTTTTAGGATTAATAATCATAATATTGGTATTTCCGGTAATGTTCTGCTTAAGTGACGGAATCAACAGTGGAGCGGCAATTTGGCTGGCCCTGGGCATACTATACATTTTTGTCATGTTTACGGGGAAAAAGCTGGCTTTTTTTCTGATTCTTTCTATCCTTATGTATAGTCTTACTTTTTTATTTGCATATTTCCATCCGGAAATCATGACACCGATGCCTTCAAAGGCGGCAGCATGGATTGACTCGTTTTTTTCGGTTATTGTTGTTGGTATAACAGGGGGTATTATTTTAAAAGCAAATATGAGGGTGTTTGAAGAAGAGCATAAGCTTAATCTTTTTCAGAAAGAGGAATTAGAGAAAAGCAGTAAAGAAAAGGATGTTCTGTTTGCGAATATCAGTCATGAAATCAGGACACCTATCAATGCAATCATTGGATTAAATGAGATGATTTTAAGGAGTAATCCGACAGAAGAGACCGTGGAATATGCACAGGATATTCAGGCTGCAAGTACGCTTTTGCTAAATCAGGTAAACGATATACTGGATTTGTCACAGATGGAAATGAACAAAATGCAGATTATTCCGGTTTCATATAAGACAAAAGAATTGTTTGTAAGTTTGGCTGAACTAATACGAGGACAGGCAGAAAAGAAAAATCTGGAGCTTAATCTGGATATTGATAAAAATCTTCCTTCCGTTCTGTGGGGCGATGAGAAAAGAATAAGGCAGGTTGTATTAAATATTCTGGATAATGCAGTAAAATATACGGAAGAGGGATCCGTAACTTTATCCGTGCAGGGAGAAGAATGCAGTACGGAAGAGGTAATTTTAAAGATCCAGATAGCTGATACGGGGATCGGCATTCGTAAAGAGGATATGGATGCCATATACGATTCCTTTAAGCGTCTGGATGAAAAAAAGAATGCACAGATTCTGGGAAGCGGTCTGGGACTTGCGATTACCAGGCAGCTTGTAAACCTGATGGGAGGAGAAATTTCTGTAGACAGTATTTATACAAAGGGTTCGGTATTTACCGTTATTCTGAAGCAGAAAATAATAGATGCCAAATTAATCGGCGATATAAACATTATGTATGGCGTACCGCAGAAGAGAGTACCGTACCGACCTTCTTTCGAAGCACCGGAGGCAAGAATCCTTGTTGTAGATGATAACGGCATGAACCGGAAGGTTACTTCGCGGTTATTATCTGCTACTAAGGTTCAGGTGGACTTGGCAGACAGCGGAGAGGAATGTTTGGAGCTGACAAAGAAAAAATACTATCATGTAATCCTTCTGGATTATATGATGCCGGGCATGGACGGAACGGAAACCCTAAAAAAAATTAGAACACAAGAAAATGGACTTTGCAGAGATGCTGCGATAATCGTACTTACTGCAAATACAATGTCAGGTTCAAGACAGAGATATCTTGCTCAGGGGTTTGACGGGTATGTGGAAAAGCCAATTTTCGGAAAATTATTGGAAGCGGAAATACTGCCGCTTTTGCCGGAGGATATTATTGAATACCGGGAATATGAAAGTATGGAGACAGGAAAAGCCGGTTCATTACAAGGACTGGCGCGGAAAAAACGTAAAAAAATTTGTATTACATCCGACTGTACCTGTGATATCCCGCCGGAGCTTTTGGAAAAGTATGATATAAAATTAATGTATCTGTATATACGGACCCCGCATGGGCGCTTTGCCGATACAAGGGAAATTGATTCCGACAGCTTGTCACAATATGTGGCGGCTGAGAGTAGTACTGCTTTTGGAGACAGTGTTACGGTAGAAGAATTTGAAGAATTTTTTGCAGAAAGGCTGACGGAAGCAGAACAGGTGATTCATATTTCGTTGGCGTCCCGCTCAGGAAAAAGCTACACGAGTGCGGTTACTGCGGCAAAAGGATTTAACCATGTCCGGATTATTGATTCCGGGCAGCTTACGTGTGGTCAGGGGCTGATTGCGCTGTATGCGGCAAAACTGGCAATGGAAGGTAAAGAAGTAAATGAAATTTGTGATCTAGTAGAGAAAATGAAGAATCATGTTCATATGAGATTTCTTATGCCCGGAGCCGTTATTTTTCAAAAGGGTGGATTGTGCAAGGAATCAACGGCAAAGATATGCCATATTTTCGGACTTCATCCATATGCCACTATACGGCAGAACCGGCCGATGATAATCGGAGCATTCGGCGGAAGCCTTGAGAATGCATGGAAGCACGCAATACATCTTAACCTGCTGAATAAAAGAAAGATATGTCGTGATGTAGTATTTATCACACATGTAGGATGCAGTGTAAAGCAGCAGGAATGGATAAAAAATGAGGTTTTAAAATGCATACCGTTTGAGAAAGTCATAATGCAGAGGACATCTTTTACCAACGCATGCAATTCGGGGCTGGAAACAATCGCGATTTCGTATTATAGTATGTAAGGAAAATAATTATTATAAAAAAACAAAACGAGAGAGGAATAAATATGCCGCAACTAAGTAATCGGGTACAAAGCTTTACAGATTCTGTTATCAGGAGAATGACCCGTATCAGTAATGAATATGGGGCCATTAATCTTTCACAGGGATTCCCTGATTTTGACCCGCCAAAGGAAATTTTGGATGCGCTTGCAAAAGCTGCATACGAAGGACCGCATCAGTATTCTATTACCTTCGGAGCCGCAAATTTCAGAGAGGCTCTTGCCAAAAAGCAGGGGAAAGCAATAGGAAGGGAAATAGACCCTGACAGTGAAATTGTGGTAACCTGTGGAGGCACGGAGGCTATGATGTGTGCCATGATGACAATCTGCAATCCGAAGGACAAGGTACTTGTATTTTCTCCGTTTTATGAAAATTATGGTGCGGATGCCATCCTATCCGGTGCGGAGCCCATTTATATACCGCTTGTTCCACCGGAATATAATTTTGATATTTCCTTAATTGAGGAAGGTTTTAAGCAGGGTGCAAAAGCAATTATCGTCTGTAACCCGTCTAATCCGTGCGGAAAGGTTTTTAGTAGGGAAGAACTTATGGCAATCGGTGAACTGGCACTCCGGTATGATGCATATGTTGTCACGGATGAAGTTTATGAGCATATGGTATATGCACCGTTTAAGCATACCTGTATGGCATCGCTTCCGGGAATGTATGAGCATACGATTACCTGTAACTCTCTTTCAAAGACATATTCGATTACGGGATGGAGGCTCGGCTATCTGATTGGCCCAAAAGAGGTAATAGAGGGTGCAAAAAAGGTTCATGATTTTCTGACGGTCGGTGCGGCAGCACCACTGCAGGAGGCGGCAGTAACAGGTCTTAACTTCCCCCAGTCTTATTACGATAACCTGTTAGCCATCTATACAAAGAAGCGCGATTTCTTTCTGGCAGGATTGGATCGTATCGGCTTAAAACACAATATTCCGCAAGGCACCTACTTTGTAATGGTTGATATTCAGGATTTTTTGAACCTTCCACAGTTTAAAGGCTTTAGTGACATGGAATTTTGTGAATGGATGATAAAAAATGTTGGTGTTGCAGCAGTACCGGGTTCCAGCTTTTTTAAAGAAGAAGTAAATCATTTGATACGTCTGCATTTTGCAAGAGAAGAAAAAACACTGGATGAAGCAGTGTCGCGTCTGGCAAAGCTTCAGGAGTTACTAAAATAATATAGAATAATACAGCAATAAAAAACTGCCGCTATTAAAACGGCAGTTTTTTATAGTGCGTCTTGCGGTGCACATTTTATTCTGTTTTGAATGTATCCGCAATTTTGCGAAGGGTATCAACGGATGCGAGACAATCATCAATAAGGGATGTATTATCGCTTGTTTTGGCAACAACATCAGAAGTTTTTCCTGCAATATCGGTAACACCCACGGTTACCTCCGTGACAGTATTGGTAATTCCGAGAAGTGATTCCGCAACATTGTTTATTGATGCTGTAAGAGTACGGATGGATTCTTCGATGTCTGCCATGCTTGTTTTGAAGGTTGAAGCATCTTCACTGTACTGAATGCTGACCTTTTCAAACTGGTCATAATCTTTGATGACAACATTCTCAAGAAAAGCCAAGGACTCCGTCAAGGTATCTGCCATACGGGTTACCGCTCCGTTTACTTCTCCGACAATTGTATTGATATTGGTAACGGTCTCTGCAGTCTGATTAGCGAGACTGCCGATTTCGGTTGCAACAACTGCAAATCCCTTTCCTGCTTCCCCTGCTCTGGCAGCTTCTATATTGGCATTTAAAGCAAGTAAGCTTGTCTGGCTTGAGATTGACATTATAGCTTCCGTAAGCTCGTTGATTTTTGATACAGCCTTGGAGTCTTCAATCGCTTTTCCTGTTTTCTCTTTTACGGATGTATACATATTCTGTGCATTTTCATTTGAAGCAACGGTTGCCCGACGAAGCTCCTCTGCCCGTTCCATAATGGACTCGGATAATTTATCGCCCTGAACAGTCATATTATAAATGTCGTTTGATTCTTCCTGCATAGTCTGAATATTGCCGTTAATTGTTTCTGTGGCTGCGGAAGTTTCTTCCATTCCGGCAGCAAGCTCCTGCGTAGTGGAAGAGTTATCCGAACACATATCATTGATTTCGATGGAAGAAGCCACTACAGCCTGCATATTCTGTGCCAGAAGATTATTGGAATTACGTAAATCATTAACTATGTTACGAAGGTTGCCGCGCATCTGAGAAATAATAGATGCCATAGCACCGATTTCATCTTTACGCTTGGATAAGTGATTATAGCCGGTTGTTTTAACAATATTAAAGTCGGCTGTCCGATTGACAACGGAGGTCAGGCTGCGAAGTGGTTTTGTAATCAGTATATATGCAAATAAAAATCCCACAATCGTAAAGACAACAAAGTTGAATATGTTACACAAAACGGTAAGCATGATAACATCTGTTTTGTAAGTAATGAAATTGGATTCATCAGCCGTTGTAACTAAAATGCTGTTGTTACTCAAAATGCAGTATGAAACATATTTCATCGTACCCTTGTATTCATATTCCGTAAAGCCGTCTTCCGGAATTCTGCCGGCTTGAATCTCGGCTACCAATCCGGATACAACAGCATTTTCTACCGGTTGCCCCACTTTTTCCTTTGTCGGATGGTACAGTATGGTACCGTCACTTGCAACTAAGTATGTATATGAGCCTTCCACAGAGGAAATAACGGCATTTTGTAAAATATCATGCGTGCCTTCATAGTCAAGCTCGAGGTTGTGCTCCATAAGCTCGGAATAAGCATAGGCCAGATCAGTCATACTGTCCTTTGCCCGCTCAAGAACCAGGTTTCTTGTAAGAGAGCCGAATGACAGTTCACAAAAAATAGTTGCTAAAAGTGAAGAAGCAATAACAAGTATAATAATTTTCATAGCCAGAGAATGAAGCGCTCCGACCTTTCTTGAAGAAGTTTTTTCCTGTCCCATAATCGTGTCCTTTCTTCTTTCATTTGGTATTTTTTAAAAATAAAAATATTTTAAAATAATTATAATTATTATATCATTCATTTGCGCAGATAACAATAAAATTTGTGCATATTCCACAAAAATATTTTACAACCTAAATTTGCAAACTCAATGCAACCTTTGTTGCAATAACTCGGATCAAATAGTAATAGTTGCATTATCAGTAACAAAACGAGATAAAAAACATAGCCTACCGTTTTGATAAACCCTATATTTTCATTATTGGTCATTATACCAACTTAAACATTCTGCTATATTCAAACTAAGATTTCTTAAATATTGAAAAACAGCATCTGTAATATGATTCACATTTATGTTGTTTTCTTTAAGATAAGCCGCGTAAGTTTTTAAATTAAAATGAAGAGATTCATTGCTTTCATATGGATTTTATTTGCTAAAAAATTTTCTGCAAGTTTTTTTACATGCATTCATATTTCCATTCATAATCATATATGTATAATCCAATTATCTTAGATGGTAATTGTTTTTTCTCCCAGTTAGCACCGGGTATTTATTTCCATCTCTGCTATATTTTGAAAAGGCACTGTGTACAAACATGATTGCTGCATCATATCTTCAGCTGATCAAAAAGTAATTTATAAAGTCACTATTTAAATTTCGTCGGTTTTAACAGCTTTAAGACAAGGTATTAATTCGCCAATTTTAAATATTATCATCATTTTCCTCACTGCTACAGCAGTATTTTATTATTTTTCAAATTAAATACGATTATTTCTTCTGTCAGAGTAATTGCAACGGCAATAGACGCATTAGGTTTGCAAAATAACACGGGATTTTTTGTGTAAAAAGGGGTTTACAAATCGGATATTGTAATGTATACTCAATACAGAAAACGTTTTCCGAAAGGGAGAATAGACTAAAATGGTTTCTATCAGAGATGTTGCGAAGCATGCCGGAGTTGCAATCTCTACTGTGTCAAAGGTAGTAAATAATTATCCGAATGTCAGTGAAGAGACGAAGAAAAAGGTGAATGCTTCCATTAAAGAATTAAATTTTATTCCTAACACGATTGCATCCGCACTTTCTTCTAAAAATACGGGAAGAGTTGCACTTTTGATGAATCTGAATACGCAGACGCAGGCAATTGATGAAATCGGAATGCAGTATCTGTTTGGTGCGATTAATCAATGCAGAGAGATGAATCTGGATGTCATCACAATATTTAATTCCATGATACGGGATAAAAGTCTTGAAGAAATGGAACAATATTTTCGTTCCCAAAGCCTTTCGGGAATCATTATTTACGGAATGAGTAAAGAAGATGTGAGGCTTAAGCAGTTGATTGAAGCACAGATTTTTAAGATTGTTGTGATTGATGCACCGTTTGTCAATGATAATACCTCTTCCGTTCAGATTGACCATAAGCAGGCACAGAAGGATGTGGCACGCAGGACGATATTGGAAAATGCACCGAATAAAAGTGATCGGATTCTGTATATCAGCGGGAAAAAGAATGGCTTTATCACAGATGACCGTCTGGAAGGTATGGAAGAGTTGGCGGAGGAAATGCATTTTACACTGACGGTATATGGCGGTGAATTCAGTGAATATCAGGCCAGACAAATAACATTTGCTCATGCGAAGGAGAATGATATTATAATCTGTGCATCGGATTTGATGGCAATCGGTGCAATGAAGGCATTGATTGAGATGGATATTTTTAAGCCCGTCTGTGGCTTTGACGGAATTACACTTATGGGATATGTCGGAAAACAGATGTATACGATAAGACAGAATTTTTCATCCGTATCGAAAGAAGCAGTAAAAGAATTAGCGGGATTAATGAACGGGGAGTGCGGAAGAAAAAAAGTGCTTCCTCATGAAATTGTAAGACTACGCTATGAAGATATAATAAGGTAAAGTATTATTACAGGAGGGTAAAATTATGGCTTTACAGGCTACATTACAAAGAAATGTAATTGAAGATCATCTGGAGGATGAATTGGAATCCTTTGCAAAAGAAATGTTTGGAAAAACATTAACAGAGTGTACGGATAAGGAAGTATATTATTGTCTGCTTTATATTGTAAAAGGAATGACAAAAGCAACAACGCCGATTGCAGGACCGAAAAAGGTATATTATATTTCTGCGGAATTTCTGATTGGAAAATTATTATCCAACAATCTGATTAATCTTGGTATTTATGAAAAGGTACAGGGTATTTTAGCGGCAAAAGGAAAAGATATTACGAAAATTGAAGAGTGCGAACCGGAACCGTCACTTGGTAACGGCGGGCTTGGAAGACTGGCAGCATGTTTCTTAGACTCTATTGCCACACTTGGGCTTCCCGGAGACGGTATCGGCCTAAATTATCATCTCGGACTTTTCAAACAGGAGTTTAAAGACAGACTGCAGAATGCGGTTAAAAATGAATGGATTGAAAAAGACTCCTGGTTAGACAAAACGGATATTACTTTTGATGTTTCTTTCGGAGACAGAAAGGTAACATCACGTTTATATGATATTGATGTATTAGGCTATGACAACGGCGTGAATAAGCTGCATCTGTTTGATGTGGAAACCGTTGATGAAAGCATTGTAAAAGAAGGCATCAGCTTTGATAAAGAAGAGATTGAAAAGAACCTGACATTGTTCTTATATCCGGATGATTCTGATGAAGCAGGAAATCTCCTGCGTATTTATCAGGAATACTTTATGGTAAGTAATGCTGCACAGCTCATTTTATGGGAAATGAAGGAACGTCATTACGACCTCCGCAAGATGTATGAGCATGCGGTAATTCAGATTAATGATACACATCCTTCCATGGTTATTCCGGAATTGATTCGTATTCTTGTAGATGATAAGGCATTTACCATGGACGAAGCGATTGAAGTGGTTAAGAAAACCTGTGCTTATACGAACCATACAATTTTAGCGGAAGCATTGGAAAAATGGCCGCTTGCATATTTAGAGAAGGTAGTACCTCAGTTAGTTCCGATTATCAAAGAGCTTGATAAGAGAGTACGTGCGCAGTATAAGGATGAAAAAGTTCAGATTATTGATAAAGATGAGCGTGTGCATATGGCACACATGGATATCCATTTCGGCTTCTCCGTAAACGGTGTTGCAGCAATTCATACAGACATTTTGAAAGATACGGAGTTAAATCATTTTTATAAGATTTATCCGGAGAAATTCAATAACAAAACAAACGGTATCACATTCAGAAGATGGCTGATGTCCTGCAACCGTGAGCTGACAGCTCTTATTAGTGATACTATCGGAAACGGTTTTAAAAAGGATGCATTTGAGCTCGAAAAGTTACTGGAGCATAAAAATGATAAAGAATTCCTGGGCAGATTGCAGCAAATCAAGACGGATAAGAAAACAGAACTGGCTTCTTATATCAAAGAAAAAGAAGGTGTTGCGATTAATCCGGAATCTATTTTTGATATTCAGATTAAGAGACTACATGAGTATAAACGCCAGCAGATGAATGCATTATATATTATCCACAAATACCTTGAAATCAAGGGCGGCAAGAAACCGTCTACTCCGCTTACCTTTATTTTCGGTGCAAAAGCAGCGCCTGCTTATGTCATTGCACAGGATATTATTCATCTTCTTCTTGTATTGCAGGAGATTATCAATAATGATCCGGATGTAAATGAATATATGAATCTTGTAATGGTAGAAAACTATAACGTAAGTTATGCGGAAAAACTGATTCCGGCATGTGATATTTCCGAACAGATATCTCTTGCATCCAAGGAAGCATCAGGAACCGGTAATATGAAGTTTATGTTAAACGGTGCTGTTACGTTAGGCACAAGTGACGGTGCAAATGTAGAGATTCATGAGCTCGTTGGAGATGACAATATTTACATCTTCGGAGAAAAATCCGAAACAGTTATTATGCATTATGAAAAGGCAGACTATGTATCCAAAGATTACTATGAGAAATCACCGGTAATCAAAGAAGCGGTAGACTTTATTGTAGGCAAACAGACAATGGCTGTAGGTCACAAGGAAAACTTAGAGCGTCTGTATAAAGAACTGCTTAATAAAGACTGGTTTATGACATTACTTGATTTAGAAGACTATATCAAAGTAAAGGATCAGATGTTTGAGGACTATAGAAATCGTGAGAAATGGCAGCAGATGATGCTTGTCAATATTGCAAAGGCAGGGTTCTTCTCATCTGACAGAACAATAGCGGAATACAATCGTGATATTTGGAAACTTTCCTAAGACGTTTCATACTAAAAGTGTTACCCGAAACCGACTATAATGAAAGCTCTCAATCCTTTTACGGATTGGGAGCTTTCATCAACTGAGAGGATTAATCTTGTATAATGATACGCGGACATGGGAATACAAGAAATCAAAGAAATTCGTAAAGATTCTCACATGTAAGTGTCGCAAAAATAGCGGGAAAACCCAAGAAAGAAAAGAAATCCGCTAATACCACAGGTGTAAGTGTCGCGAAAGTAGCGGGAAAACCCAAGAAAGAAAGGAAAACCGCCAATACCACAGGTGAAAGTGTCGCGAAAGTAGCGGGAAAACCCAAGAAAGAAAGGAAAACCGCCAATACCACAGGTGAAAGTGTCGCGAAAGTAGCGGGAAAACCCAAGAAAGAAAGGAAAACCGCCAATACCACAGGTGAAAGTGTCGCGAAAGTAGCGGGAAAACCCAAGAAAGAAAGGAAAACCGCCAATACCACAGGTGAAAGTGTCGCGAAAGTAGCGGGAAAACCCAAGAAAGAAAGGAAAACCGCCAATACCACAGGTGAA
>JAEDCQ010000017.1 GCA_016294075.1 Lachnospiraceae bacterium
ACGAATTTCGTTGATTGCACGACCGTCAGGACGCTTGTGGTCTTTCAAAATCATCTTACGAACTGTTTTCTTCTGATACTGATAAACAGCTTCATCCAATAATGCAAGCCACTCTTCGTTCTCGGCAAAGGCTTCTGCCAATTTTTCCTTAATCTGTCTGATATTTTCTTCACGAACCTGCTTTACATCGGTAAATACAGCCTCTTCCATTGCTTCCGGAGTAACAATTTCCTTAATGGCATCAAATAATTCTGCCGGTACCGCACAGCTTGTATATTCGTGCTTCGGCTTACCTACTTCTGCCACAATGGTATTGATGAATTTAATAATCTCCTGATTAATATCATGAGCCATATAGATTGCTTCTATCATTTTAGCTTCCGGAACTTCGTTAGCACCGGCTTCAATCATGATAACCTTTTCGCTTGTAGAAGCTACGGTTAAGTTCAAATCACCATTCTTCCACTGTTCCTGTGACGGATTAATAATGAATTCACCATCTACAAGGCCAACCTGTGTCATAGCACAAGGACCATCAAAAGGAATATCGGAAATAGATGTTGCAATTGCTGCACCAAGCATAGCAACGATTTCCGGACGACATTCCGGATCCACACTCATAACCATATTATTCAAAGTTACATCATTACGGTAATCCTTAGGGAATAAAGGACGCATCGGTCTGTCGATAACACGGCTTGTTAAGATTGCATTCTCGCTTGCCTTTCCTTCTCTCTTATTGAAGCCTCCCGGAATTTTACCTACAGCATACATCTTCTCTTCATATTCAACACTCAGCGGGAAAAAGTCAATTCCATCCCTCGGTTTTTCTGAAGCAGTTGCTGTGGAAAGAACCGTTGTCTCTCCATAGTGCATGAATGCACATCCGTTTGCCTGCGCACCAACACGTCCGACATCAACGCGTAATGTACGTCCGGCAAGTTCCATTGTAAAACTCTTATACATATTATCTCCTTCCGCCTTTTCGGCAACAAACACTGACTATAGGCAGAAGAATCCGAAACTACTGATAAATACTCAAGCTTTTGTTGTGCACTTATCAGTGGTCTCGGGAACTTTCTTCTCCCTATGAGGAAAAGAAGGCGGACTTTTATAAAGCCGCCTTCCGGTTTTAAAATTACTTTCTAAGACCAAGTCTTGCAATTAAAGAACGATATCTTTCAATATCTGTTTTCTTTAAGTATGCAAGTAAACCACGTCTCTGACCTACTAACTTATTTAAACCTCTTCCTGAATGGAAATCCTTAGGATTGGCTTTCATATGCTCAGTAAGCTCTTTGATTCTTGCAGTTAATACAGCGATCTGTACTTCCGGTGAACCTGTATCTCCCTCTTTTAATGCATACTCTTTGATAATTGCTGTCTTCTTGTCTTTTGCGATCATTGTCACAATCTCCTTTTCTTATTATTTCGCTTTATACTAAGGTTTGGTCGGAGTATCCGAAACCTGAGCATAAGCAAGACCCATACTTATGCATTATAGCACAGCATGGGTCTGATGTAAACATCTAATTATATTAAATTACTATTGATATTTTTATGTTTTAGTCTCCGATAATATTCCGAATACTGTGAATGGTTCTGTAATTTACATTGGAAATCCTAATTCCTGTTCTTGGATTGCTTGCATGCACAACCTGTCCGCCGCCGATATAAATCGCTACATGATTTACACGCTTTCCGTTTGAATAGAATACAAGGTCTCCTGCCTTTGCCTCGCTTAAAGATACCTTCTTGCCCATCTGCGCCTGCGAGCCAGAATGATGGGGAAGAGTCATTCCGTATTTTTTGAACACGCTTAATGTAAATCCCGAACAGTCGGCGCCTTTTGTAAGACTTGTGCCTCCCCATACATAAGGATTTCCGATAAACTGTTTTGCATATTGACAAAGCTCAACACGTACATCCGATACTCCTTCGCCATACATAAGCTCTGTCATCGTAATCGCTGTATCCAGATTTTGTTTTACTACAGCATAATCAGATGAAATATATCCTTCTTCATCATCAATCAGAACCTTAATCCAACCGTCCAATTCTTCCAAAACTTCAAGAGTCTCTCCTTCTCCCATTGTAGAAAGAATTTCACTGTCGGTATTTGGCTCCAACCGAACACGAAGACCGCCCGAGGTTGCTTCCGCAACCAACGTTACAATTTCCTCTGCACGTTTTCTCGCCAAAAAACCGGATAAAAGATAATCCTTATGACAGTAGCCTTTTACTTTGCCTGATTCAATCTGAATCCAATCACCTTCCGTACCGAGAATCTCACAGGCAGCGTTATTCGACATCTTACCTACAAGCTTACCATTCTCATCCGGTGTTTCACGGACATTTAAATGATTATCCACATCTGCTATTCCAATATTGGAATAACCGTATAATTCCACGGGAGCTGCTGCTTCTTTAAACTCTTCTTCCGTCTTATCTAATTCCAGAATCTCGCCGACTCCGACACTGGCTATTACACTATTAATAGTTCCTTCTGCATGAACAGGTAGCGTATATGCAGCCGAAACGGCAATAAATGTAACTGCTCCTGCTATAATTACTTTTTTCATCTGTTAATATCCTTTTAAATAAAATACATAATTATTACAAAATTGTTACATTTAGTATAGTAAAAAACAGTCCCTTATGTCAACTACATAATATTGGTAAAATCAAAGGATGCATCCCCAAAATATGCTTTTCCTGTTAATTCGTCTTTTCTTAACTGCTCCATTAAGGCGTCCAGACCCTCAAAATGAATCTCGGGACGCATAAAATGCAATATATTTGTTACAATGTTCTTACCATAGATATCTTCATCAAAATCAAATAAATGTGTTTCTACTCCGATTTCATTTTTCATAGATACGGTTGGCTTACAGCCTATATTGGTAATTCCCGTAAAATACCGGTTATCAAAGACAGAAACTGTGGCATATACGCCATTTGGCGGCAATAGCTTTTGTCTCTGCGGAATAATGTTAACTGTTGGCATTTGTATGGTCCTTCCAAGTGCTCTGCCGTGAACAACCTCACCTTCAATTCGATAAGCCCGTCCAAGCATCCGACTGACCGTTTCCATATCCCCCGCTTCCACCGCTCCACGTACAGCAGAAGAAGACACTACTTTACCATCTACACATACTTTATCGATCTCTTCATATATGAATGAATGTTCTACAGCAAAATCGGAAAGCATTTTTGCATTTCCCCGTCCTTTATCACCAAATGACAAATCGGTTCCGGATACCACATAACCCGCATGCAGTTTTTCCAGCAGAATATTCTGCATAAAATTTTCCGGTGAAATAGAAGCAGATTCCTTTGTAAGGGGATATTCAATCAAAATATCAATTCCCATTCTGCGGAAATTCTCCCGTTTTTCTTCTGTCGTATCAATGACAGGAAGTGATATACCTCGGAAAAACTCCTCCGGTGAAGGTGAAAACGTAAAAACAATGGCAGTCATCCCTTCCTGCTGTTTTTTTTGTATCTTCTCCAAAAGAGCCTGATGACCGATATGAATTCCATCGAATTTTCCAATGGCAACCGCGCTCTTTTTTTGAAGAGAAAATGAACTAATATCATTTATTATCTGCAAATGTTTATCCTTCCTTTATCAAACACAGACAAGCTTTATTAATCGCTTCATCTGTCTAAAAACATTTTATCGGGCACAATACCCTTCTTTTCATTGCTATATTGATATACTGCAATAAAGTTACAACTGTTATTATTTTCCCGGTAAACCTTGATTTTCTGTTTATCTATACACAAAGCTGAAATCCCGAGTTTTTTACAATCATATCCAAAAATACAATTACCATTTTTGATTTTCTTTTCCCATTCTCCGGTTACAACAAGAGACGGCAGACTTTTAAACACAGCATCCACGGGCATTATAATCGAATCTAACTTTCCTTCCTTACAAAGCCGCTCAATCTGAGCAAGCGTTAAAGCCTGTTCTTTTGTAAATTGTCCGGAGCGGATACGTTCCAAGGATGTCATAGCTGCACCACACCCCAGTTTCCTGCCGATATCATGACATAATGTACGGATATAAGTCCCCTTGGAACAGAGAACACGCACCGTAACATACGGCAGTTCCATTTTTAAGATTTCTATTTCAAAAAACGTAACCGGACGTGTCTTACGCTCTACATCCTTACCCTGACGTGCCAATTCA
This sequence comes from Lachnospiraceae bacterium, assembly GCA_016294075.1. Lineage (GTDB taxonomy): Bacteria > Bacillota > Clostridia > Lachnospirales > Lachnospiraceae > RGIG8767. The sequence goes on from JAEDCQ010000017.1 coordinate 4,199, forward strand.
TATAAACGTTTTCCGTCTACTTTAATGGCAGAATACATCGGAGGCAGTTGTTCCTGATTCCCAATAAAAGACGAAACGGCTTCCACCACTTCCGTTTCCGTAACGGATACCTCTCTCTCCTTTATCAGTTTTCCGGAAATATCCTGTGTATCGGTTTCTTTTCCTAAAATAAATTCTGCGATATACTCCTTCTTCTTATCCGTGAGCATATCGCAAAGCTTTGTTGCATTTCCAAGACACACCGGCAATACTCCTACTGCATCCGGATCAAGAGTTCCGGTATGTCCTATCTTTTTCTGCTTTAAAATTCCTCTCAATTTTGCTACTACGTCAAAAGAGGTAAAGCCTTTTTCCTTATAGACAATGATTATTCCATTCATGTAAACCTCATCGTAAAATATTTGTCTATTATATACAAACACAATCCAATGTTAAGCAACCAAAAACCGTATCTGTATCGACCGATTATTGTCCCATCTGAAGCGCTATTTGTGCCGACAAATTATTAATAACATCATGAACAGTACCGTTCATCGTACACCCTGCGGCACGTGCATGCCCGCCGCCGCCAAAAAACTGTGCCACCTTAGATACATCAACCAATCCGCCCGAACGCATACTGACCTTATATGTAAGAGCTTCTAATTCATATAAGAAAATGGCACATTCTACCCCTTTTGTATTTCGGAGTTGGTTAATAATACCATCCAAATCCTTCCCGTTCACACCGTAAAAATCCATCATCTTTTTGCTTACTGTCGCAACAATGCATTTCCCGTCCATAAAAACGATACTTTCCAAAAGGGCTCTTCCCATAATCTGGTTCTGAACAAATGTCTTCTCATAAAAGGTTTCTTCTATTATTTTAGGGAAATCAAATCCAAACTTAACCAATTCAGCAGCTGCATTCAAAGTTGCCGGTAACGTATTGGAATATTGAAATATCCCTGTATCATGAATGATTCCGATATACAACGCTTTTGCAATCTCTACATCCATTTTATCCGGCTCCAGAAGTTCATAAACAAGCTCACTGGCTGAACTTGCATCCGCACGAAGATAATTTACATCTGCACATCCGCCGTTACTGATATGATGATCGATATTAATCGTTTTCACTGCACGCTCAAATAGTCCCAATGAACTTCCCAATCTGTCTTTTGTGCAATCCAATGCGATAAACACATCGTAAGCTGTTGTATCCTCTGCATCTGCTTCCCGAATGTCTTCCAACCTGCTGATACAGGAAAACACATCAGCAGGCTTTTCTAAAAATATATTTACTTTTGTATCAGGAAGCTCCTTTTTTAAATACAGATACAATCCCATGCAGGAACCGATACAGTCACCATCCGGACGTATATGTCCGCCAATGGCAACTGTTTTTGCTCCTTTTACTTCTTCTAAAATATTTTTCATACTTATTCTCCGTCATCCCTAAGATCCTTTGTTACTTCATCGATCTTCTTAGACATATTCACACCATACGCAATTGATTGATCCATGAAAAACGTAATATCCGGTGTATTGCGAAGATTAATTGTTTTTGCCAGACGATTACGTATAAATCCTTTTGCACTGTTTAAGCCTGCAAGGGTATCCGCTGCTGAAGCATCATCTCCGAGCACACTGATATACGCCTTACAGCTTTTTAAATCCGGAGCAACCTCTACCGCTACTACAGATGTCAACGGATTGATTCTTGGATCTTTAATCTCTCCTCGGATAATATCTGCAAGCTCACGCATGACTTCACCGTTAATTCTGGTATTCTTTATACTATTTTTACGCATAATTCCCACTTCTCCTATACTGCAAAGAATGAGCGGTACGAATCATAAACTTTCCGACTGCACTTTTTATCGCGGAACTTCAACCATAATATAAGCTTCCACAATATCTAACTCCTGCATTTTATCAAAGCCGTCGAATACAAGACCGCATTCAAATCCTGCTTTTACTTCTTTTACATCATCCTTAAATCTCTTAAGTGATGCAAGCTCGCCTTCATAAATCTGCTCGCCTTCTCTTGTAATACGAATCTTACAGCCCCTCTGGAACTCACCGTCAAGGATATAGGAACCTGCAATATTACCGACACTGGATGCCTTAAATATCTGACGAACCTCTGCATGACCGATTATTTTTTCTTCAAATATCGGGTCAAGCATACCTTTCATGGCTGCTTCCACATCTTCAATTGCCTGATAGATAACCTTATACAGACGGACATCAACACCTTCGCGCTCTGCCGTATCCTTTGCGGTTGCATCTACACGCACATTAAATCCAATAATAATTGCAGAAGATGCCGCTGCGAGCGTAACATCGGATTCGTTGATTGCACCGACACCACCGTGGATACATTTTACAACAACCTCTTCATTAGAAAGCTTTGTAAGACTCTGCTTAACTGCTTCCACACTACCCTGTACATCTGCTTTTACAATCAGGTTCAATTCCTTCAGATTACCTTCCTGAATCTGATTAAACAAATCATCCAGTGACATTTTGGATTTTGTTTCTTCCAGTTTCTTTACCTTATTCTCTGAAATAAAGGTATCTGCAAAAGATTTCGCTGTCTTATCATTTTCATGCGCAATAAAGACTTCACCCGCATTCGGCACATCATTCAGTCCCAAAATTTCTACAGGAGTAGACGGACCGGCTTCTTTTACACGTCTTCCTTTATCATCAATCATGGCACGTACTTTACCGTGGGAGGCACCTGCGGAAATAAAATCACCGACACGCAATGTACCCTTCTGTACAAGAACAGTCGCCACAGGACCACGTCCTTTATCAAGCTCCGCCTCAATTACAAGACCTCTTGCCTTACGGTTCGGATTTGCCTTCAACTCTAAGATGTCGGCTGTTAAGAGTACCATATCCAATAATTCCTTGATACCCTCGCCTGTTTTTGCGGAAACAGGAGCAAAAACAGTACTTCCACCCCAATCCTCTGCAATTAATTCATATTCCGTTAATTCCTGTTTTACACGCTCAATGTTGGCGCTTGGCTTATCAATTTTATTTACTGCAACAATAATTTCAATTCCTGCTGCTTTTGCATGGTTAATAGCCTCAACGGTCTGCGGCATTACACCATCATCCGCAGCTACTACAAGAATCGCAATATCTGTCGCATTTGCACCACGCATACGCATAGCGGTAAACGCCTCATGTCCAGGTGTATCCAAAAATGTAATTTTGTGATCATTTGCTGTAACAGTATAAGCACCTATATGCTGTGTTATACCACCGGCCTCTTTGTCTGTTACATTTGTCTTACGGATTGCATCCAAAAGAGAAGTCTTTCCATGGTCAACATGACCCATAACACAGATAACCGGAGCTCTTTCTACCATTTCCTCTGCATTTTCTTCGTCTTCTTTTAACAATTCCTCAATTACATCAACCTTAACTTCTTTTTCACACATGATTTCAAACTCAATGGCAATATTTTCTGCCTCTTCATATGAAATCTCCTGATTGACGGTTACCATCTGTCCCTGTAAAAATAATTTTTTTACAATAACGGATGGCTGAACCTTCATCTTATCGGCCAATTCTTTAATGGTAAGAACCTCCGGAAGTGTGATTACTTTAATTTCTTCAACTACCTCCTCCTTCTTTTCAGGTTTGATAAAACGACCGGCCTTATTTTTATTCATCATTACTCCATCGTCTTCGTAAATGGAGTCTTTCTTTGAACGTTTATCCTTGTTCTGATTGATACGGCGCTGTTCTTCACGCTTGCTTTCATTCTTTTGAACCATTGGCTCATCCATAAAAGCTTTTCCCGATCCACCTTTCTGGAATCGATTATCCGATCTTTCATTTCTTCCCTGACCGCGTTCATTATTGTTATTAAAGCGGTTATTACCTGAATTACTGCCGCCGCCCGCATAGCTGTTTTTATTGTTTTGATAATTTTCGCGATTTCCGGCGGTATTACCACCCCTAAAATCGTTTCTTCCTGTATTCTGTCTTCTTTCACCGCCGTTTTGTGTTGCTTCGTTCTGTCTCTGTCCATATGCTCTGTCTCCCGGCTGTCTTTTCTGGAAATTATTATTACGCTCTGTAGAATGATCTGCACTACGTTCATTCTGGGAAAAGCGCGGACTGCTGCTGATTGTCCGGTTATTCAGATAACGGGGTGCTTCCTGTGTTCTGGATACGTTTGTATCTGCTTTAGCCTTTTCTACAGTCTCCGTTCTTTCTTCTACCATATCCGGGCTCTGTTTCGGCGGAAGCTTTTCCATAATCTTACCGGTTGCTTTATTAATCATCTGGTTTGGTCCAAGCTGCACATTCTTAACAGGTGCCTGCTGCTTTGGCTGAGCAGGTTTTTTATTCTGGTTCGGCATTCCCGGTCTGGATGTCTGAGGCATTTTGGAATTGTGCGGATTACTTACAAAAATAATCGTCTTCTTCTTTTTGGGTACTGCTGACTCCTGTTTTTGAGGTGCATCCTGCTTTTCTGAAGAAGCTGCCGGTTTTACTTCCGGTACAGCAGTCGATGCAGTTGCTGTTTCTTCTGTCTTAGTTTCTTCCGTCTTAACCGCTTCCTTTTTAAAATGCCCCTTTGCCAAAGCAATCAATTCATCCTCGATAGAGCTCTGTGCTGCTTTTACTTCATATCCCTTTTCCTGCAAAAAGGCAACAATTTCTTTACTTTGTACTTCTAATTCCTTTGCAAGTTCATGTACTTTCATTTTTGCCATCTATTTTACTACCTCCGTTACGTTCAACAATTTCATAAGAGCTTTGGAAAATCCCTCATCATTTACTGCCAATGACGCCCGCATCGCTTTTCCCATCGCATGCCCCAATTCTTCCTTCGTTCCGTATATAACAAATGGGACATGATAAAATTTACACATATCCATAAATTCTTTTTTTGTGTTGTCAGATGCATCATCAGCTATCATTACCAAATACGCCTTCCCGCTTTTTATCGACTTTTCCGTCATAAATTCACCACTGTCTGTTTTTCGCGAGCGCGTGGCAAGACCGAGCATCGAATATATTTTATTCTGCTTCAATATTTCCAAACTCCTTTTCCAAACTGTCATATACTTCATTTGGAATACTCATCTTAAACGAACGCTCCAAACCTCTGTTTTTGCGTGCCTGTTTCAGACATTCCATCGACTTACACAAATATGCGCCGCGTCCGTTCTTTTTTCCGGTTGTATCAAGGATAATTCCCTCATCGGCAGTTTTTAAAACACGCATCATTTCTTTTTTACATTTCATACTGCCACATCCGACACATTGCCTCATAGGGACTTTTTTATTCATACTGTTCTTCGTATCCTTCCTCATACTCACCGTCATATTCTTCGTCATCAAATTCATCCATGTAATCTTCATAACGGAATCCCGGAGCATCCTTAGCCTGTGTCTCACTCTTTATATCAATCTTATATCCTGTAAGTCTTGCTGCAAGTCTTGCATTCTGTCCCTCCTTGCCGATTGCAAGCGATAACTGATAATCCGGAACAACCACCTTGGCAGTCTTCTCATCCGGGTCTGCAAATACCGCTACGATCTTTGCAGGCGAGAGCGCGTTCTGAATCAGGTTACCCGGGTTTTCATCCCAGCATACAATATCTATCTTTTCACCGCGAAGCTCCTCAACGATGGAATTAACTCTTGCACCATTCATACCAACGCACGCTCCGACCGGATCCACATTCGGATTATTACTCCAGACTGCAATCTTTGTTCTGCTTCCTGCTTCTCTGGCAATGCTCTTAATTTCAACCGTACCGTCCTTAATCTCTGTTACTTCGGATTCAAACAGACGCTTTACAAGCTCCGGATGTGTACGGCTTACTAAAATCTTTGGTCCCTTAGGTGTATTCTTAACTTCTAAGATATATACCTTAATTCGTTCCGTCGGCATGAAAACTTCACCTTTAACCTGTTCTGTCTCATTTAAAAGTGCATCTGCCTTACCAAGATTAATACTGATATTTCTTCCGATATAGCGCTGTACGATACCGGTAACCACATCCTTCTCTTTTTCAAAATACTGACCGTAGATTACGCTTCTTTCCTCTTCACGGATTTTCTGCAGAATAACATTCTTTGCATTCTGTGTCGCGATACGGCCGAATTCCTTAGATTTAATTTCCACATTCAAGGTATCGCCTACTTTTGCCTTTTTGGAAACCTTTAAAGCATCTTCAAGACAAATCTGTAACAAATCGTCTTCTACATCTTCGGTCGTTTCCACAACTTCTTTTTGCGCATAGCAAAGAAAATCACCTGTTTCACGGTTGATTTCTACTTTTACATTATCTGCTTTACCAAAATGGTTCTTGCAGGCAGTAATCAGGGAATTTTCAATTGCTTCAAATAAAGTTTCCTTGCTGATCTCCTTTTCTTTCTCTAACGCATTTAACGCTTCTACTAATTCCTTATTCATTTCTTTTCTCATTCCTTTCCGTAAGAATCTATCCAACATCGTCGTTTCAGACGTATCATTTAAATATTTCTAACGTTTTCCTGTTAAAAATCAAAAGTCAAATGCACGGATGCTACATCGGCTTTTTCAAATCTCATTTCTTTCTTACTTGTCTGAATGGTTATTGTGCCATCCTCATATGACTGTAGCATACCTACAAATTGCTTTTCTTTATCAATCGCCTTATACGTTTTGACTTCTACTTCCTGTCCGATGCTTTTCATAAAATGACGCTCTTTTTTAAGTGCTCTTCCAAGTCCCGGACTGCTTACCTCCAAAATATACGCACCGTCAATGAAATCTTCTTCATCCATCCTTGCCGATAATGCACGATTCACATTTTCGCAATCACTAATGTTGACTCCGCCCGGCTTATCAATGTAAACACGCAGATACCATTCGCTGCCCTCTTTCACATACTCTACGTCATAAATATCCACTCCGCAGGACTGTACAATCGGGACAAGGATTTCTTCTGTTCTGGTTTCATATGTCTTTGCTTTCGACATCGTTACACCTTTCCTTTCTTTATTCAGTTGTCTTACAAATGATGCTTCGATGTAAACGTTCCGTTTCAATCCCGCTTACTGCGGTACCTGCTGCCTACACCATGAAAAAGAGTGGACCTGCGTCCACTCTTCTTAGTAATCATCATTCAGTTCTAATACAGTATAGCACTGTTTTTACATGGATGCAAGAGAAATTATGGAAATACGCTCTGTTCGTTGCCATAATATGGAAATATTTTCTTTTTTTCTTCTTTTCCGTATATTTTCTCTTAATCCGTACACCCTTTTTAAAGAAAGGATGGTGTGCCATGAAAGAAAAAATTAAAACGACTCCAAACGGTCAGCCGGTCGCTGCATATGATGACGGCAATATACCAAATATTGATCTGCCGAAAAATAAAGCTTCCGAAGAGCCTGTTGAACCATTGCCGGAGTCTACACGTCCCCGTAAGGATGGGCCGGGAGGGGATTAATCCCCTCTTTCATACATTTAACGCCAATATGTATATTACTTTCTTCCACACCATATAAATATATATGAGTAAAAGAAAAGTAAAAAAATAATAAGAGAAATCGAATTAACATGAACCAAAATATAAATTCTACTACAAATAACTTAAAAAGTAATACATTTTGGGGAATCATTTTTGTATTAATTACCGGCACTATCGCCCACTTTGTCTACGAATGGTCAGATAACAGCTTTATAATCGGACTCTTTTTTCCGGTTAATGAATCCACCTGGGAGCATATGAAATTATGCTTTTTCCCTATGCTGCTTTATTCCCTCTATATGAATAAAAAAAGAAAGAAGGAGTATCCCGGTGTTACGTCTGCGTTGCTTTTTGGCATATTACTCAGTACATTTTTAATTCCGGTATTCTTTTACACGTATTCCGGAATTATCGGGAAAACCTTTATGCCGCTTGATATAGTTACCTTTATTGCATGTGTACTGCTGTCCTTTAGAGCAGTATATAAATTAACATTATCCGAAAAACTCATTTCTTTTACAGGCGTGTTGAAAATATTTGTAATTATTATTGCGGTTTTTTTCCTATTATTTTCATATAATCCGCCGGATATCAGTCTTTTCGTTAATCCGGAAAGATAACTATTTAAAACACTCACGCAATAAATATTTCTAAGCCTATTACAATAAGTATAATACCGCCAAGTATTGCTGCCTTATCAGAAAGCTTCGTTCCGAATTTTTTACCGATAACAAGGCCTGCCATAGAAATACAAAAGGTTACAACCGCAATAATCAGTGCACAGACAGCCGCCATGCCAAGACCATATCCGGCAATTGTAAATCCTACGGACAGCGCATCAATGGAAGTGGCAATTCCCTGTATAAGAAGAGCCGCAAATCCCACTTTGGGTTTTTCGATTTCCTCTCCCTTACTCCTTATTCCTTCCAAAAGCATTTTCCCACCTATAAAAAGAAGCAATATAAGCGCTATCCACGGTATAAATTTTTCAAATGCCTTAAAATATTGAAGCATCGTATGAACACATATCCAACCAAGCATAGGCATCAATGCCTGAAAGAACCCGAATACTCCCGCAATATTACACATTCTGCTTCTTTTCATATCCGGTTCGTGCAATCCGTTTGCAAGCGAAACCGAAAAAGCATCCATTGCAAGCCCTATTCCAAGTAATACGCTGTTAATGAAAAAAAATAAATTCCATTCCATTTTATTTCTCCTCTTTTCTAATACATAAAAAAACCAAGTACAGCATCAAACTATACTTGGGTAAACATTTGTAATAATACAGACTCCACGTATAGTTTTACATCTATACATGAGTCTCGCAATTTAAAACAAGCCAGACCATAAGGTCAGTATGTTGACTTGCTACGATTATCGCTTGCTACTCCCTCATGGGAATTTATGGATAATAATCTATCAGCATTCTGTTAGTTTGTCAATAAAAAAAGCATTGAAAGCTTAACCTTTTCAATACTTTTCAGGGTTGGGCTGTATAAACAGTCAACAGCTCGTAGGGGAATCGAACCCCTGATTCCGCCGTGAGAGGGCGGCGTCTTAACCGCTTGACCAACGAGCCATTTTTTAACGCTTGTTTAGTTTATCATATATAAAAAAAATTGCAAGCTTTTTTTCAAAAAAAGCAAGTTTTTTTCTAAATACATCAGTCTTCTATTTTTATATAACGGTTAAAAATCTTATCCTTTCCACATACATGCTTTGTTCCATCGGAGTCAATAATAATATAATCCCCTTCTCCGATAAAGGTTCGTCCGCGGCGATGCACAATATATGGACACACAATCGTTCCGTCGGCTCGTTTTACTTTAATCAGGAAGTCTGTTACAATCCAGCCTTTTGTGACGACATCTGCAAAAGGTTCAAATCCATCTTCCATATTCTTGCCAAGTTCATATTCGTATACATCTGCAACTATAGCACTTCGACGACATTTCATAACATGTACCTCCTCTTTTAATCTTCTGTTCTTTTGTCTTTTGTCTTTTGATCTTTTGTTATAATTATAACATTATTTGATGATTATGACTATAATTTTCTGAAATTTTATAACTTTTATGTTTTTTATATGAATAAAATAACATTCAAATTTATGTATGGCACAATTGTTGTTTGTATATGATTATATAACGACATATAACTATCAACACGTATATGTTTTATGCCGACATTTATACATTTCGTATGTTTTATATGTTTTTTGTATATTTATTTTGGGTTTATTTGTTTTTATTTTTGTTTTTGTTTTTTGTTGTGTTTTTTTGTTTTTTTTTGTTTTGTTGTGTTTTTTTGTTTTATATGTTTCATATGTCACTAATTTATAATGATTTCAACGAGGGTATACAGTCCATTATCTAACTCAATATACCCCACATAGCATCATAACTTTTTTTATTAATTACTTACAAGAATATAAAACTCGCTTATCAACCAATAATACCCCGCTTCTTCTAATTAGCGGGGTATAGTTTCCAAATAATAGTGTTTTCCTGCAATTCTCTTATAATATTTCATTAAGATGACTGTCTAACAGGGTATAACCATCTGAAAGTACATCTATATACCCCCGCGTCACGCATTTCTATTTTAAAATGTCTCAGTTTTAACACATTTCCGTTTTAAGGTTTATCAGACACAATATATTTCAGATATAAAACATATAAAACATATCGTCTTCAGGGTTTTTATTCCAAAATATGCCGGCTTCATGACATGGACATGAAAGTTGCAAGGCATGCCTGCCGCAAAACATTTCACTTTTTTGGATAAATGATAATTGCGAAAATCTTAGAATATATTAAATTGCAAAATTTATGAATATATTGAATTGCGAAAAAAACAGGAGATGTATATCCCCCATTAAGCTTATATCGCTTAATAAGATGTATATCCCCTGTTTTTTATAGAATTCTTAGTAATTATCCTGTCTCATTTCAAAATATGCCTGCGGGTGATTGCAGACAGGGCAAACCTCCGGTGCACTCGTTCCTACTACAAGATGTCCGCAATTGCGGCATTCCCATACCTGAACACCACTCTTTTCAAATACCTGCTTTGTCTCAATATTTTTAAGTAGCGCACGGTAACGCTCTTCATGTGCTTTTTCAATAGCAGCTACTCCTCTGAATTGTGCTGCAATCTCCGGGAAACCTTCTTCATCAGCTTCCTTAGCCATACGGTCATACATATCCGTCCACTCGAAGTTCTCACCTTCTGCTGCATGAGCAAGGTTTTCTTCCGTTGTTCCCAATTCACCTAATGCTTTGAACCAGAGTTTTGCATGTTCCTTCTCATTCTCGGCTGTCTTTAAAAATAATGCGGCAATCTGCTCATAACCTGCCTTTTTAGCTACAGAAGCAAAATATGTATATTTGTTTCTGGCCTGTGACTCACCTGCAAATGCCTCTCTTAAATTTTGTTCTGTTTTTGTTCCTGCATATTTATTTGCCATATTGTCCTCCAATCCTGCCACACCAGCGGCTCTATATATTTTGTAATTCAAATTTTGTGAAATAATAACTACTCCAAACATTTGAATCATACCGAAAACTTATTCTTCGATGGCATTTTTTCATATCATAAAATAAATTCCCGACAACGTTTATTATACCACAAAATCATATTTTTTGACAGCATTTGACAATACATGTTTTAATAAAACGCTTGTTGTTACGCTGCCTACTCCGCCCGGTACCGGAGTAATTGCTGCCGCAATTTCTCTGACAGAATCATAGTCCACATCACCGCACAGCTTACCGTCTGATACATTGATACCGACATCAATTACAATCTGCCCTTCTCTGATGTAAGATGCGTCGAGCATTTTGGCCACGCCCGCGCAGGCAAATACAAAATCTGCTGCTTGTACTTCCTCTCGTAAATCTGCCGTTTTGGTATGACAGATTGTAACCGTTGCATTCTTTTTTAACAGCATTTGGGCAAGAGGCTTGCCAACAACCATGCTTCTGCCTACAACAACAGCTTTTTTACCTGTTAATTCATAACCATAAAAATCAAGCATTTCGATAACCGCCTGCGGGGTGCAGGGAGCATGTCCTTTACCGTCCTGGGCAAATACATGCGCATTATTGATACTGCCCATACAATCTACATCTTTTTCGGGCGTAACAAGCTCTTTGATGCTGTCTTCATTCAGATGCTTCGGAAGCGGTCTAAAAACCAAAATACCATGCACACTTTCATCCTCATTTAAGGTTTTGATTCCGTTTTCCAACTCTTCCTGTGTTACATCAAACGGAAACACCACAGATTCTGCCACTGCGCCGACTGCTTCAAAGCGTTTCATCAGCCCTCTTTCATATGATAAATCATCTTCTCTTTCGCCGACACGTACAACTGCAAGCTTTGGGATAATTCCTTTCTCCTTTAATTTCTCAACCTCTATGGCTGCCTGTCCGGCTATTTCTTTCGCAACCGGCATTCCTCTTAATTCCTGCATATAACTATTCCTTTCTCCAATCAGACAAAATTACATTCGTCCACACTGCTTTTCCATAGAACAAACTACATTCGTCCACACCGATTTCCCATAGAACAAACTACATTCGTCCACACCGATTTCCCATAGAACAAACTACATTCGTCCACACCGATTTTTCATAGCTTTTATTACATCATGCCCGCACTGATTTTTTCATAGACAGCGTCACAACGTTTCACACCATCCTCTGACAGTTCTTTTGCTCTTTTATTCATTGCTTCTGCCGTTTCACGGTTTTTCATGGATTTTGTATTAATGTAGATATTCATTACCGCACCTTTCAGTGCTGCACTACATGCTGCTGCCGCTACTGCTACATCACTAACCGCAAGGCGTGAGCCAATTTGCTCCAGTTCCTCCAATATAGGAACAAGACGGCTGACATCCTCAACAATCTTCATAGGTGCATTGGATGCGGTAAGCAGAGCCTCTTCCATGATTTTATCATAATCCGGCGTATTTTTATCCAATGAATATGCCTGAGAAAGCGGATAAAATGCATCTGCGTCTTTTTGTATATCCAGAAGCAAATCAGTACGAAGCTGTTCCAAAATCGGGAGCAGCTCATCAATTCTATTCTGATACTGCGCATATTTTTTCTTTCCGGTTGTAAGGTTTGCCACCATACTGCACAATGCACTGGATATGGCTCCTATTAATGCACTGGCTCCTCCGCCTCCCGGTACCGGTTCTTTTGATGATAAGTTTTCTAAAAACTGTTTCATATTGTAGTTCTCCTTTATAACGTAAAATCAAACAAACTTATCTGATTGGATTCCGGAATATCTCCGAATAAATTTAATGAGGACATTAAATCAATGACTGTTTTGGACACCTTTGTACGCATTCTAAAATCATCCTTTGATAAGAACGGGCCGTCTTTTGCCGCCTCAACAATTGCATCCGCCGCTTTTTCTCCCAATCCGTCAATGCTGCTTAAGGACGGCATCAGCTTACCGTCTATGATTTGGAAATTGCGGGAATGCGCCTTAAAAATATCAATCGGAATAAAATCATAGCCTCTTGCATACATCTCCTGTACAAGCTTCATATCCTTTAATGAGCCCTGTTCTTTCGGTGTCAGAGCATCTCCTCTTCTCTTGTAATCGGCCATGACACTTTCCAAATGTGCCTGTCCCTGACACATCAGTTCATAAGAGAAGCCGGATGCACGGATACTGAAAAATGCTGCATAAAAAGCAAGCGGATAATTAATCTTACAATATGCAATACGCCATGCCATCATAACATATGCTGCCGCATGTGCCTTCGGGAACATATATTTTATCTTTTTACAGGACCAGATATACCAATCCGGTACACCTGCCGCAATCATGGCTTCTTCCATTTCAGGCTTGAGTCCTTTTCCTTTTCGCACGCTTTCCATTGTGGTAAAAGCAAGGGAACTTTCCACGCCCATATTAATAAGGTAAACCATGATATCATCACGTGTACAGATTGCGGTTGCAATCGTTGCCTTTTTCTCCTGAATCAATACCTGCGCATTTCCAAGCCATACATCGGTTCCGTGAGAAAGCCCAGCGATTCTTACCAAATCGGAAAATGCCTGTGGCTGTGTATCAATTAACATCTGCATCGCAAATTCCGTACCGAATTCCGGTATGCCAAGACATCCTAATTTTGTGCCTCCGATTTGCTCCGGTGTAATTCCTAACGCTTCTGTGCTACGGAATAATGACATAACACCGGGATCATCCAACGGAATCGTAACCGGATCAAGCCCCGTTAAATCCTGCAGCATACGAATCATGGTCGGATCATCGTGCCCGAGTATATCAAGCTTTAACAGATTATGGTCAATAGAGTGATAATCATAATGTGTTGTAATCGTATCGGTTGTCATATCATTTGCCGGATGCTGAACGGGAGTAAAGGAGTTAATATCCTCTCCCACCGGTAAAACAACGATTCCCCCGGGATGCTGCCCTGTACTTCTTCTGATACCGGTACAGCCGCCGACAATCCGGTTGATTTCACAGGCACGCTTTTTAATTCCGCGTTCCTCATAATAATTTTTTATATAACCGTAAGCAGTCTTATCCGCTAAAGTTCCGATTGTTCCCGCACGATACGTTTGTCCGGCACCGAAAATAACCTCTGTATATTTATGTGCCTTACTCTGGTATTCACCCGAGAAATTCAAGTCGATATCCGGCTCTTTATCCCCTTTAAAGCCAAGGAATGTTTCAAACGGAATATCAAAACCGTCTTTTTTCAGCGGTTCACCACACTTAGGACAGAGCTTATCCGGCATATCAACACCGGCACGACCTGCATATGCTTTTACTTCATCCGAATAAAAATCATTATAATGGCATTTCGTGCAGTAATAATGCGGACTCAACGGATTAACCTCTGTAATTCCCGCCATTGTTGCAACAAAAGAAGAGCCTACCGAACCACGGGAGCCTACCAGATAACCGTCCTCTACCGATTTCCAAACCAGCTTCTGCGCAATAATATACATAACCGCAAATCCGTTTTTGATAATGGAATCCAATTCTCTCTGCAGCCTTGCTTCCACAATCTCAGGAAGGGGGGCTCCATACATTTCACGTGCCTTATTATAACAGATATCCGTAAGCGTCTTGTCGCTGTCTTCAATAACAGGAGGACATTTATCCGGACGCACGGGTGAGATTGTTTCAATCATATTTGCGATTTTATTCGTATTGGTAATCACAACCTCCTGCGCCTTGTCACTTCCGAGATATGCAAATTCCTGCAGCATTTCTTCTGTCGTTCTAAGATATAGGGGAGCCTGGTCATCGGCATCCTTAAAGCCTTTTCCCGCCATAATAATACGACGGTATACTTCATCCTCCGGATCAAGAAAATGTACATCACATGTCGCTACAACAGGTTTATTGAACTGCTCACCCAGACGGCAGATTTTCCGGTTGACATTCTCAATATCTTCCACGGAATTAATGCAGCGCACTCTTTCCGATTCAATCATGAACATATTATTACCGGTCGGCTGAATCTCGAGATAATCGTAAAACTCGACAATTCGCGCAATTTCATCATCGGAGCGCTCTGAAATAATTGCCTGATACAACTCACCGGCTTCACAGGCACTTCCTAAAATAATACCCTCTCTATATTTCATAAAAACACTCTTGGGAATCTTTGGCTGTTTTTGAAAATACGTCAGGTGTGATTGTGATACCAATGTATATAAATTAACTCGTCCGGTATTATTCTTTGCAAGCATAATCGCATGGTAGGAACGCAGCTTCTTCGTCACCTCCGGACTATCCTCACCCAATCGGTTCATATCAGCAAGCGTATGGATTCCCTTATCGCTTACCATATTCATTAATTTAATGAATATCTCAGCCGTTGCCTGCGCATCATCCACGGCGCGATGATGGTTTTCCAAAGAAACCTTTAATGTTTTTGCAACTGCATCCAATGTATGTTTTGCCTGATCCGGCAGTAAGACACGGGATAGCCCCAATGTGTCAACACATGTATAATCAAACGGCTGTTTCTGCCTTCTTGCATTTTCTTTTATAAAAGACATATCAAAAACAGCATTATGCGCAACTAAGACAGAGCCCTCACAAAACTTAAGAAAACGCGGGAGAACCTCTGTTATTGTATCGGCATCCATAACCTGTTCATCGGTAATAGAAGTAAGCTTAACAATTTCATACGGAATCGGACACTGCGGATTAATAAATTCGGAAAAACGCTCAATAATCCCGCCATCTTTTACTTTCACTCCGCCAATCTCAATAATCTGATTATTCACACTGGAAAATCCTGTTGTTTCAATGTCAAATACAACATATGTATTGTCAAGATGCTGTCCTTTTTCATTGGTAACAATTTCTTTCAAATCATCAACAATATAGGCTTCCAGACCATATATAATCTTAAAAAAATCATTTCGGTCCGGATTCTCTTCTCCGGCCTCCTGTCGTTTTTTCTTCTCTTCCTTCCACAAATCCTCCCATACATGATTTGCATCCGGGAAAGACTGTACAACACCGTGATCGGTAATCGCGATTGCAGGATGTCCCCATTTATATGCACGCTTTACAATGTCCTTAGCTTCAGAAACACCATCCATATCACTCATTTTGGTATGGCAATGCAGCTCTACACGCTTCTGCACACTATAATCCATCCGGCTTGTGGTAAAATCCTTAATCTTCATAATTCCTGCAATGGAACCGATGGTCAGCTCTCCATCGAATTTATCTACCATGGCACTTCCTTTTATCTTAACAAAAGCACCTTGAAAAAGCAGGGCAGACATCTCGTCCACCTGGTCGTTTCGCAGGAAAATTTTAACAGTCATTGTATCGGTAAAATCAGTAATATCAAAAAAGAAAATCGTCTTTTCATTGCGGATTTCTCTTTTATCCACCGCAATAATTTTTCCACGAACTACAACTTCACCGATATCTCCGATAATATCTTCAATCGGTATGGCTTCCTCTTCAAATTCTTTTCCGTATATAACATCCGGATTGTCGGAACGCTTTAACGGTTTCTTATATTCTTCTTTCCGGATGCTCTCTTCCTCTTTATGCACACCTTTTTTAACGTCTGCTTTGACATCGTTTTTCTGTGCATTAGACTCATCTGCTCTGCGGGCAATGTCAGCCACTTCACGCTCTAAACGAATCGCATCCTCTTCTTTATGGGTATCCTCCGGCACTTCCTTATAGGAAATATGTATTTTACAGGAAAGACCGCAACGCTCCACGATAATTTTTTCCAGAACGGAATATAACTCCTCCTCGGACTCCCTGACGGGCACGCGGTCTTCCAGAATGATCTCCAGCACGTCTTCTTCTGCGGCAAACTCTCCTTTACGCAGCGCTGTATGCAGAATCGGACTGTAGGAAGCCACTTCGGTTAAAATACTGTCTTTATAAGTATCCAAAATAGTTTTTACCGTGTATTGTGCCGATAAAGAAAAACGCTCCTGAATTTTAACCGTCATATTTACCTTGGGGAAAAGCTGTTTTTTAATTTCTTTCTCCAGATGAAAAACAGCCTCTTTCGGAAGCAGATGATCCGACCTCAAATAAATACGCAGAAAATCCTTCTGGCGGTTCGTCGAAACACGTTCTACCGAAACATCCGAAAAGAGCGTATCCAATTCTTTATTCAGTTTGCAGGTTGGAAATACCTCTGCAAATTTCTTCTCCATTGTAACGTTTTTATTCCTTCCAATTTATTAACTCTTCACGAAGTACGGAAAGCAGTTCATTCTCAGGGACTTTTTTAATTATTTCCCCCTTCTTAATCAGAAGACCTTCTTTCACTCCACCCGCGATTCCAATGTCTGCCTCTTTTGCTTCACCGGGGCCGTTTACCGCACAGCCCATAACTGCGACCTTAATATCAAGCGGAATATCCGCAACCATATTTTCTACCTGATTGGCAAGCTCAATCAAATTAATTTTTGTCCTGCCGCAGGTCGGGCAACTGACTACTTCTATGCCTCCTTTACGAAGACCTAATGTTTTCAAAATCAGTTTTGCGGATTTGATTTCCTCAACCGGGTCTCCGGTCAGGGATACACGAATCGTATCGCCAATTCCCTCATATAAAATAATGCCCAAACCAACAGAAGATTTGATATTGCCGCTCAATACCGTTCCGGATTCTGTAATGCCAACATGGAGCGGATACGGTGTCAATCCGGCAAGCATTTTATGCGCTTCAACACACATAAGCACATCCGAAGATTTTATGCTGATAACCATATTATCATAACCGCATTCTTCGATCATATGCACCTTATCAAGTGCGCTTTCCACGATTCCCTTTGCCGTAACACCATTGTATTTCTCAACCAATTCTTTTTCCAGTGAACCACTGTTTACACCGACACGAATCGGAATGTTCTTCTCTTTTGCGGCTGCTACAACTGCTTCCAATTTTTCTCTTCCACCGATGTTGCCCGGATTGATACGAATTTTATCAGCACCGTTTTCTATTGCGGCAATTGCCATTTTATAATCAAAATGAATGTCTGCAACAAGAGGAATATGAATCTGCCTTTTAATTTCCTTTAATGCCTTTGCCGCCTCTTCATTTGGCACGGTACATCGGATAATTTCACATCCGGCGGCTTCTAAACGCAAAATTTGCTCCACACAGGCTTTCACATCCTCAGTCGGTACATTTGTCATGGACTGAATCAGAATCGGATTTCCACCGCCGATTACTCTGTCACCAATCTGAATTATTTTTGTTTTATCACGATACATATATATGCCTCTTTTCATTCCATAGTTAAAAATATTATATCCACGCAGATACAAAAAATCAATGTATTCACGTAAGCACCGGCTACTATTTTTTACAACATGAAAAGACATATTTTTTTATTTCTCCACTATTTTTATTCATATATGAAACGGTAATTTCCCCTTCCGCTTCTTCTAATTCTTCAAGAGGAACGGAAAGAATAATATCCTCCGAAAGCTTCCAAACAGTTCCTCTTTGAAGTAAAAGTTTCCTGCCGTCAGAATCATACAGTATTACATGAAGAATATCTTTTTGGTGACTGCTCTCTTTCGCCCTGACTGAAAAGGACATTAACTGCATAATACCAATTCCCAAAAACAGATAAATCAGTATCCTTTTTCCCGCTCCGCAAAACAAATCATGCTTTACCTCGTAAACAGTACATTTTTGTTTCCTGCAAAAAAGCAGCAAGACACCACCAAATATAATACTACCGGTCAAAAACGTCACATCCTGACGTATTGAATAATTCTTTGCCAAAACCAGACACATCAAAGCACATACTGTTTTTCCCATTAAAGAGACCATTTTCCATAGTATATTTTTTCTTTTTTGCTGTTTGTCTGCTTCCCTGATATGCGTAAGCTGATACAGAACCTCATCCACAGTCTGATACCTCTTTTTCGGTTCTCTTTCCGTACACCTTGCAATAATAGTGCTCATTCCATAGGATACCACCGGATTTTCATCCCTTACACAAAGTCTTCCTTTCCTGCGGTACTCCTTCTTTTTTCCTGTTAAAAGATAATACAAAGTCATCCCGAATGCATAGATATCATTACGCACATCCGGCGTCCCATTTGTCCTGCTGCTGTTTTGCTGTTCAATCGGAGAAAAGAATTTGGTTCCGCTGATGCGCTGTTTTGTATCCGACTGACACACATACACACTGCCCAAATCTACCAGTCGGATTTCCCCATTTGGTGTCAGCATAATATTTTCCGGTTTGCAGTCCATATATAAAAGCTGAGGTGTCATCTGATGCAGGTAATGCAATGCTTTTGCAATCTCTACTGCCCACGGCAGAACTTCCTTTTCCGTTAATTTCTGTCGATTCATTTTTTCTTTTAAGGTAATTCCCTCAATATAATCCATGATAAGATATACCTTCTTCTGCTCATAAATTACATCTACAATACGTGGAAACAGGTTGCAGGAAATTGTCTTTAACACCATTAGTTCTTTCCCCGGGACACTTAATTCTTTTACCGCCCACTCTTTTTGCAGCTTCCTATCCTCACACAAAAAAACACTTCCGTTACCGCCTTTCCCCAGACTTCTTTTATAAACATATCTTTCACCGATTACCCTATTTTCTTCCATGCTTATCTACACACCACACATATAGCGGATGCATTATCCCTTTCCCCTTTTTGTACTGATAATTTATATACATTTCGCAGCCATAATGTTATGTCCTCTTCACGGCAGTCTCTTTTGCCAAGTGTCCTTATCCGTGTTTTCTCACAGATTTCCTTTTCACACTTCTGATAAAATCCGTCACTTGCCAAAAGTATGATGCAGCCTCGTTTTACACGGAGCCGCTTTTGTTCCACCTTCGGAAAAATTCCGGCTCCGACTGCCTGCCTTAACGCTCCATCGTCTTTTCTATGTAATTTTGTTTTTTTCTTAAGCCTTTTTTTTCCGATAAAAACGGCACTGTCACCTACATGAAACAGAAAGCCTTTATTTTTGCATAAAAAAATCATGCTTAGTGTTGTACCAAGCCGTATTCCCCTTTCATCTCCGTAAGCCTTCAGTTGTTGATGACATTGATATATTTTTCGCAAAAAAATATTCCTCCACTTTCTTTTTGAAAAAATGCTTTTCTTTTCCGATATCCGAATCATTTCCTTTCTCAAACTGTCAGCCACAAAGCTGCTGGCATTTTCTCCCTGTGGCAGTCCTCCGATTCCGTCACATACTACCGCCAGAAAATAATCCTTTCCCTCTTTTGTCACATGACGAACACATAGAGAATCCTCATTCTCTTCTCTTGCATTTTTCTCCCATATGAAATTAAAAATAAACTCCATAAAACCTCCCTTCTGTTTTTATAATGCTTTTCAAAAATGAAACTTGGAAAAAATGACCGAACGGTCTTGATTGTAAAAATGTTTGCTAATAAAATGAGGAGAATAATTCCCCTTGAATTATTCTCCCTGCATAATAACATACTTTATTTGATTTGAAAACAAATTTCTGAAAGGTAATTTATAATAAATGAAAAGCGTTACCCGAACAGGCGCATTATATCATTATACATAACAAATACCATAAGCAGCATCAATACCACAAATCCTGCGAAATGCACCATGCCTTCTTTATCCGGTGGAACAGGCTTTCCGCGAACAGCCTCAATCAGCAAAAAGACAAGACGTCCGCCGTCCAATGCCGGAAGCGGCAATAAATTCATAACCCCGAGATTGACGCTTAAAAGTAATGCAATATTTAACATATTCAAAATGACAACCCACATTCCATACGGGGCCGCCTGCTCTGACACATCCCCAATGACCTGTGCAATGCCAATCGGACCGGAAACATCATCCTTGCTTCCGTTTCCGGAAAGCAGCATACCCAGACTTTTTAATGTCGATTTCAGACAATATCTCACTTCATAATAGGTATACGGAAAAATATTTGCATTGCGGCAGTCCACATACTCTCCGTATCCCTTAAGACCAATCAGGTATCTGCCATCCTCATCACTGTACTTCGGTGTTACGGTAACTTCAAATGCTTCCCCGTCGCGCTCATATGTGATTGACATCGGCTTTTCTTTATTGATATAGGTATTAATATAGATTTCTCTTGCAAGATAAATTTTTTCACCGTTCATGTGCGTGATGACGTCGCCCGGCAAAACGCCTGCTTCCTCCATCGGATAACCTTCCATCAGCCCATTTATTACCGGTCTGTCGGAGCCGGAAAACCAAACAAGAACAAATGCAATTAAAAAACCTAAAATAAAATTAAAAATCGGTCCCGCAACTACCGTGGAAATTCTTGCCCATACATTTGCAGCAGGGAAAGACCCTTCTTCATATTCCTTATCTGCAGTACCGCCCAATTCGTTTTCATTATCGAATACACATGCTCCACCGATTGGAAGAAGACGCAGACAATATTCCGTCTCACCCTTCTTAAAATGTAACAGCTTTGGTCCCATTCCGATTGCAAATTCCGTTACACGTATTCCGTTTGTTTTTGCAAGCAGAAAATGACCAAATTCATGGGCAATTACCACAAGGCCAAATATTAAAATAAAAAATACAAGTGTCAACTCCGTCACCTCAAAAGTTAAGCTAATTTTGTCAAAATATAATCATAACACTCCGATTCTGCCGAAAGTATCTGCTCAACAGAAGGATTCTCTACTACTTTATGATTATCCATAGATGCACGTATTAATTCATAAATCTGTAAAAATTTTATCTTATTATCCAAAAAAAGAGCCACTGCCTTTTCATTGGCTGCATTAAACACGGTGGGCATACTGCCGCCGATGCGTGCAGCCTCATAAGCCATGGAAAGACCTTCAAAGGTTTCCATATCCGGTTTTTCAAATGTCATCTCGGAAAGTGCATAAAAGTCTACACGGTTTTCCTTCATAGGAAGCCGTTTTGGATAAAATAATGCATATTGAATCGGCAGCTTCATATCCGGGACCCCCATCTGTCCTATTACGGCTCCGTCCTTAAATTGTACCGCCGAATGCAGAATACTCTGAGGCTGGATTAAGACCTGAATCTGCTCCAATCCTACACCAAAAAGCCATTTTGCTTCAATTACTTCCAAGCCTTTATTTACAAGAGAAGCCGAATCAATCGTAATCTTACGGCCCATCGACCAATTTGGATGTTTGAGTGCATCGGCTGCTGTCATATTCGCAAGCTCTGCCTTTTTCTTTCCACGGAACGGTCCGCCTGATGCTGTCAATAAGATTTTCTCCAGACCTTCTTTATCCTGTCCCTGCAGGGATTGGAAAATGGCACTGTGTTCACTGTCAACCGGCAGAATGGAAACACCTTTTTCCTTTGCAAGCGGCATAATAAT
The DNA here is from genome assembly GCA_016294075.1 of Lachnospiraceae bacterium. Classification (GTDB taxonomy): domain Bacteria; phylum Bacillota; class Clostridia; order Lachnospirales; family Lachnospiraceae; genus RGIG8767. The sequence continues at coordinate 26,561 of JAEDCQ010000017.1, forward strand.
ATGACCGGCTGTTACAAGAGTTTCTTTATTGGCAAGCGCTATATCTTTACCGCTTTCAATTGCTGCAATCGTTGGGCGGATACCAATCATGCCTACGATTGCCGTCACAAGTATCTGCGCCTGCGGCATAACGGCAATTTCCAATAATCCGTCCATCCCGCATACTACTTTTGTATCAGTATCGGCAACAGCCGCCTTTACCTCTCCTGCTGCTTTATCATCCCACATACAGGCAATCAGCGGATGAAACTCTCTTATCTGCTTTTCCATCAGTCCGACATTTTTTCCTGCTGCCAATGCCACAACCCGAAGTCCGTCCTGCTCTCTTACGATTTCCAATGTCTGCGTACCGATTGAACCGGTAGAACCTAAAATAGCAATATTTTTCATATGTCCTCACTTTCGTTTTATTTTATCAGAAAATAAACCAAAAAATAAATAATCGGAGCTGTTACAATGACACTGTCAAAACGGTCCATAATTCCTCCGTGTCCCGGAATCAGATGTCCGTAATCCTTAATCTCACAATTACGCTTAATGGCAGATGCCGCCAAATCTCCTATCTGCGAAATTACACTTCCGAATGCACCAAGTAAAGCACAGACAACTACCATATTAATTTCCTGTCCTGCCTTTGATGAAAAAATAAATCCGAACAAAGCACCCGCCAAAGATGAGCCTGCAATTCCTCCAATGCTCCCCTCTATCGATTTTTTCGGACTTAGTACAGGTGCCAGCTTATGTCTGCCCAGAAGCATCCCTGTCAGGTAGGCAAAGGTATCGCTAATCCACGAACTGACAAATACCATCCAGACCAGATAAATACCATATTTTGTCATTCTAATCCGATAAATAAAAGAAAACATGACCGGAGCATAAAAAACGCAGAAGTAAGCAGCCATAATCTGACTTGCGTGATACTTCGGGAATGTAAAAACATATACTCCCAGAATGGCAAGAAAGAATACTATTGCCCATAGAATAATCAGCATGTCATCGGAAGCAAATACGGTAAAGGCATAAAAAGCCAGAATTGCAAGATAACAGACTGCTTCCAAAATATTGATTCCCTTTTCCGTATGAAGATTGCATGCTTTCGATAATTCATAAAATGCAATACAGGAAATGGCAAGTAATGTTGCCGCCAATATATAGCTTCCCGAAAGGATAGTCACAAGTGCAATGATTACTAAAAACACAGCACTTATGCATCTTGTTTTAAACATCTGCTACTCCTCCTTAATGCCGCCATACTTTCTGTCCCTTTGATTATATGCAACAATCGCCTTTTCCAACTCTTCTTTTGAAAAATCAGGCCATGCTACAGGCGTAAAATAGAATTCGGTATATGCATTCTGCCATAAAAGGAAATTTGATATTCTTTGTTCCCCACAGGTACGAATCAGTAAATCCGGTGCCGGAAGACCACAGGTATCCAAATGATCCTCTATTACCTGTTCCGTAATCTCATCCGGCTGCAATTCTCCGTTTTTAATTTTTACCGCAATTTTCTGCATGGCACGTCGTATTTCATCACGGCCTCCATAATTTATGGCTATCTGGAAATGAAGACCTGTATTGTTTCCGGTCGCCTCCTCCAAATCAGCAATCTTATCCTGAATATCCTTATCCAATCCCGTTTTATCACCAATTACCCGGACACACATATTATTCTGGTTTGCGCGTTTTTTACAGTTAACCATATAATTTCGCAGAAGCTTCATTAATGCCGCCACCTCTTCTGCGGGTCTGCTCCAATTTTCCGTTGAGAAGGCGTACACGGTAAAATACTGTATTCCCATATTATATGAAATTTCACACATATCCTCTACCGTCTTTGCTCCCTGTACATGTCCGTATGTTCTGGGTTTTCCGTGCTGTTTTGCCCATCTTCCGTTTCCGTCTAAAATTATTGCAACATGCTTTGGAATGTTCATGCTCTTTACCTATCCCTCCCGGATTATCCGAATCTTTACTACCGGTTACATTACATAATACATACAAAGAGAGGACAAGCCTCTAGTCTGTCCCCTCTTATGTTCTATTCTTACACAGTCATTATCTCTTTGGATTTTGAATCAATTGCCGCATCAATATCCTTGACAAACTGATCGGTCATCTTCTGAAGCTTATCTGTTAATTCCTTAATTTCATCCTCGGAAACTTCTTCTTTTGCCAGTTTTTTAAAGGAGTCATTACCTTCCCGGCGGATATTACGAATGGCAACCTTTGCTTCTTCGCCTTTCTTCTTTACCTCTTTCACAAGGTCCTTTCTTCGCTCTTCTGTCAGTTCCGGGAAAACAAGACGGATAACGGCACCGTCATTGGAAGGTGTGATGCCGATATCAGACATCATAATTGCCTTCTCTATATCTTTAATAAGGGATTTCTCCCATGGAGCAATCTGAATCATACGCGGCTCCGGTACGGAAACATTTCCTACCTGCTGAATTGGTGTCGGTGTTCCGTAATAATCCACTTTTACCTTATCCAAAACATGCGGATTTGCACGACCTGCACGTATTGTCTGATAATCGCTTTCCAAATAGCTTAATGCTTTTTCCATTTTTTCCTGAAAAACCTGCAATCTTGCATCCATATTTATACCCTCTCTTATTTAAACTGTCACTTTTGTCCCTTTAAATTTGCCTTTTACGGCATTTACAATACTGTTTTCCTCATTCAGTCCAAACACCCACATCGGCATTTTGTTATCTCTTGCCAAAATGGAAGCTGTCATATCCACAACCTGAAGATTCTTTTCTACGACTTCATCAATCGTAACTTCATCGTACTTTTTTGCTTCCGGATTCTTCTTCGGGTCAGAGTCGTAAACACCGTCTATTGCTTTCGCCAAAAGGATTACCTCTGCCTCCACCTCAATTGCCCTGAGTACAACACCTGTATCAGTAGAAAAATAAGGATGTCCCGTTCCGCCTGCAAAGAAAACAACCATATTTTTTTCAAAATATTTATTTGCTCTGTCCTTTGAAAAAAGCTTCGTAAAGGAGCCGCATTCAAACGGAGTCAGAATATTTGTCATCATTCCGACAGAACGGAAAATTTCAGATACATAAATACAATTCATTATGGTAGCTAGCATACCAATCTGGTCCGCTTTTGTACGGTCAATATTCTCACTCGTACGTCCTCTCCAGAAATTACCGCCTCCGATTACAATACCTACCTGTATTCCGTCATCAACAAGCTGCTTTACCTGAAGAGCCACCTTACGGACAGTTTCTTCATCAAAGCCTGTTTTCTTTTCACCGGCAAGCGCCTCACCGCTAAGCTTCAATAAAATACGTTTCACTAAAGTTCTCCTTTATATATGCTTACAATTTTTAACAATGCAGATTAATCCTTAAAGAAGTTTGATGGACTAACCTCTGCGTAACACTGAGAACATAGACCTTCAATTACCGCACCGTTATTAATCTGTACGGATTTGGATTTGATATTACCCATAACAATGGCAGAAGAATCCAAAACAACCGGTCCCTTTACATCGATATCACCCTTCACAGCGCCTGCAATCAATGCACTCGTAGCGAAAATATTACCACGGATTACCGAGTCACACCCAATCTTTACATTTCCATAGCTGGTAATATCCCCGATTACCTTTGCATTCTGTGCATAAATTTCAGCAGCCTCCGCATTACCTGTAATGCTTCCGGTTACATTTATTTTGCCGCGTACTTTTATATTTCCGTTTACAGTACCGAATAAATCCAATGAACCGTCTGCTTCCAAATCACCATTTATCACAACATTCTTTGTGATTGTTGAAACTTCATCGGATACAGGGGCATCCTCTATTACAATATCGGCTTCCGCTGCACGCTGGGCATATGCCTCAACATCAGCCTTTTCCTCAGCCTCCTGATTCTTTGCAACAAGCTCTTCTTCAAATTCTGCTTCTGCCTTTTCCAATAAAGCTTCCGCATCAGAGGTCTCATGCACTTCCTCAAACGTCTCCAATTCTTCATCCGGCACCAATTCATTTACCGCCTGAGATAAATCCTCTTTTAATTCCGAAAAAAATCCCATTTCTCTGTCCTCCGTTCTTTACTGTTTAATGATGGATTGCCACAGTTTCCTCTGTGATTGGTAAAATATCCGTATTTTCCATTGCCTGTATTTTTTCAATTATCTCAGGCAATGCCTCAACGGTGGTTCCTTTATTTGCCGCATCATGCATAAGAATCACCGCATTATCATACTTTTCCAAATTATCGGTACAATTTCGTATTATTTCTTCTTTGGAACGCATCGGACTGACCGCATCCTTACTGGATACATTCCAATCAAAATACGTAATTCCGTTGTCGGTCAGATAATCACAAAATACTGACATCGGCTGTTTGCTGACCGTATTGCTGCTGCCTCCCGGAAATCGGTAAAACTTTGGTATAACCTGCGTTGTTTCCTGTAGAAATTCCTGCAATTGAAGTAAATCACTTCCGAAGCTGTCCAAAGACTCATAGATTTCGCTATAACGATGACTGTAGGAATGCATTCCCAATGTATGTCCGCCATCTGCAATAGCCTGATACCTTTCCGGATGTGATAATGCTTCCTCTCCCGTCACAAAAAAAGTTGCTTTTACTCCGTATTTGTCCAGAATCTCTAAAATCCGTCCGGTATTTTCACTCGGTCCGTCATCAAAGGTCAAATATACCTTTCTTGTATTTTCCTCATCCGCAGCAACCGTTTCCGGCACCACTTCTTCTTTCTGCGGTTCAATCGGGAATTCCTTTTCACTTATATGAAAGCTTCCGTCTGCCAACGTCTCCAACAATGTATCGCAGGTGGTCTCCGCTTCACGAAGTCTCCCTTTCAGGGTATGAACCTGCCACATAAGAACAAGGCTGATTGCAGACGGTATCAGAATTGCGGTTAAAATAAAACCTATAATTATTTTTTTTAGTCTATTGACTCTTTTTCTTCTTTGAATATTCGTAGCAGCCATCTGCACAGATGCTCCCGTTTTCCTCTTCCTGTCATAGTTTGCTATCTGTTTTATTATAGTAGAAGTCTGCTCTTTTTGCAACGAAGATTATAATTTTGCAGGACCGTCACCGATATCAACCAGATAAAAGGATGCTTCTTTTCCGACGCGCTCTTTATAAGCGTTCCCCAATTTTTCTTTAAATTCCTCTACTGCATCATTTTTCACAATGCTTACCGTACATCCGCCGAATCCGCCGCCTGTAATACGTGAACCGATTACACCGGGTATTTTCCACGCTTCTTCTACCAATACATCAATTTCATCACAGGACACTGCATAATCGTCACGCAATGAAACATGGGAAGCATTCATTAATTTTCCAAATGTATCAATATCATTATTCTTCAATGCTTCAACAGCTTTAACCGTACGCTGGTTTTCATACACGGCATGCTTTGCACGTTTCATACGAACCGGGTCCTTTATGGCAGATTTATTTGCTTCAAACTCTTCTTCGCTTAAATCTCCCAATGTCTTAATATCGATTACCTTCTGAAGCTCCTTCAAAGCCGTTTCACATTCATTTCTTCTTACATTATACTCAGAACCTACCAATGAATGCTTGACATTACTGTTTGTAACCACTATTTTTGCATCATTCAATACAAGCGGTGCATATTCAAATGAAAGGTCTGCCGTATTCAAAAAGATTGCATGGTCTTTTTTCCCCATTGCCGATGCAAACTGATCCATAATACCGCAGTTCATCCCGTTAAAATTATTCTCGGAATACTGACCGATTAACGCAAGCTCAGTATTGCTCACATCAAAGCCATATAAATCACGCAGCACAAATCCCGTCAGCACTTCCAAAGAAGCAGAGGAAGACAGACCTGAGCCGTTCGGAATGTTCCCGTAAATTACAAAATCCATACCGCGATCGAGTCTCATGCCTCTTTCCGAAAATGCCCAAATAACTCCCTTCGGATAATTGGTCCAGCCTGCCGCATCTTCCGGTTTGATATCATGGATATCTGATTCCATAACACCGCTTTTTTCAAAGTTAATAGAGTAAAAATTTAATTTACTGTCATCTCTCTTCCTTGCAGCGGCATATGTACCAAGTGATAATGCACACGGAAAAACGTGCCCGCCGTTATAATCGGTGTGCTCACCAATCATATTGACACGTCCCGGTGCAAAATAAACATTTACCCCTTCCGTGTCACCAAATAATTCCTTAAATTTGTCAAGTACCATTGCTTTCATTCTTTTACCGGCCCTTTCTGTTTTCTCCCAAACACCATTAGATTAAAAAAGCTTATAAAAACGCATTAAAATTGTCTCCAAGTGCATCTGCATCTCCCACCAGAATAAAATTCGGATGGAACTGCAGAATAGAGGCAGGAACCTGTGGTGTCACATCACCCAGGAAGCATTTTTTCACGATATCTCTTTTTCCGCTACCCGTTACCAGTACAAGAACTGTTTTAGCCTGCATAATCGTACCGATTCCCATGGTATACGCTTCCTTCGGAACCTCATCCGCATTAGCAAAAAATCTTGCATTGGCATCAATTGTACTCTGTGTAAGCTTCACGCAGTTTGTGGATTTGGCAAAGGCGTCTGCCGGTTCGTTAAATCCGATATGACCGTTATGTCCAAGTCCGAGAAGCTGTAAATCGATTCCGCCGGACTGTTCAATCACCGCATCATACTTTTTGCAGGCAGCCTCAGCATCCTTTTCCAAACCATCCGGTACGTTTGTATTCTCCGGCTTAATATTGACATGGTTAAACAAGTTGTCATTCATAAAATAGCGATAACTCTGATCATTTTCCGGAGACAGTCCACGGTATTCATCCAGATTAATACTGTGCACCTTGGAAAAATCCAACTCTCCACTTTTATATTTTTCAACTAAAACCTGATACGTCCCTATCGGTGTTGAACCGGTTGCCAGACCCAATACACAGTCCGGTTTCATTATTACCTGTGCCGCTATCAGATTTGCCGCAATTCTGCTTGCTTCTTCATAATCTTTACCACAATATACCCTCATTTTTTTACCTCACTCTTCTTTTCTTTCTGATTCCCGCATCACAGAATACAGATTACGAAAATCCCCATTTCTTCTTACTGTTTTATTATAATGAAAATTGTTTCTATTGAAAAGGAAAATTTATTTTTGTCCTTTGAAATTTATCACCATGCCGAACTGAAAAAAGATTATATTGTAATCAATTCATATTCCCTTGTTCCCATTCCAAGCTTTTGTGCATGATTTAAACAGGATTCCCATTCCGTATCAGGATGAGTCATATGGAAATGGTCATGATGTTCTTCATTTCCAAGCTCCTTAATATTTTCATCCAGAATACTGCCGTTCATCACAGGCATCCTGTTGGATAAATCCGCGCATGCCTGATCAAGTGCCACCGGGTCAAAGGATGCCAGCATTCCAACATTCGGAATGATTGGAATATCATTCTCGGAATGGCAGTCACAATTCGGAGAAACATCACAAATTAGTGATATATGGAAGCACGGGCGATCTTTACAAACCGCATAACTGTATTCTGCCATTTTATAATTTAACATTTTGACAGAACTCCCTCCCTGCGCCTCAACCGCATCCTTCGGGCAGGCTGCCAGACATCTTCCGCAGCCCACACATTTATCATGATCAATAAAAGCCTTCCCTTCACTAATAATCGGTGCTGCATGAGCACAAATTTTATAGCATGCACCGCAGCCCACGCACGCTTCCTGATTTACCTTTGGTTTACCGTCATTATGCTGCTCCATTTTGCCAGCTCTTGAGCCACATCCCATTCCGATATTTTTAAGGGTGCCGCCAAAGCCTGCCATCTCATGTCCTTTGAAGTGAGTCAGGGAAATGAATACGTCCGCATCCATAATTGCCTGACCTATTTTGGCCTCCTTCACATACTCTCCATTAATAGGCACGATTGCTTCATCTGTTCCTTTAAGTCCGTCACCGATAATAACATGGCATCCGGTCTGCAACGGGGAAAAACCGTTCACATATGCCGTGTCCAGATGGTCTAATGCATTTTTTCGGCTTCCGACATAAAGTGTATTACAATCCGTAAGAAACGGTTTGCCGCCCAGCTCCTTAACATAATCGGCAACTACTTTAGCATAATTCGGACGAAGAAATGCCAGATTGCCATACTCACCGAAATGTATCTTAATCGCTGCATATTTGTCCGTAAAGTCAATTTCCTCAAATCCGGCTGCTTTCATCAGGCGATGCAGTTTTTGCAGTAGGTTCTCGTACATTGAAGTTTTAAAGGTTGTAAAATATACTTTTGACTGTCCCATATTTTTTTCTTTCATTATAGCAACTCCCTCTTATTAGTACTTCTTTCATAATTTTATGATACCTTAAACTGCATCTCCCTTCAAGATAATTTTGGAATCAAAAAAGGCATCATAACCTATATTTCTATAAGTAATGATGCCTTCGTCTCTTATAACTGTTTCAATTAGCCAAGCTGTGCTGCAACTTCTGCAGCGAAGTCTTCGTTCTTCTTTTCCATACCTTCACCAACTTCGAAACGAACGAACTTAGCAATAGCAAGATCTTTGTTTACAGACTCAAGATATTTAGCTACTGTCTGCTTTCCGTCTTCAGCTTTAACATAAACCTGTTCAAGAAGACTGATTTCTTTAATATGCTTAGAAATACGTCCTTCTACAAGACCGGCAAAAATCTTGTTATCAACATATGCTGCTTTACCTGCCAACGCAAGTTCTGCAAGCTTAGCAATAGCTTCTTTTGATAAGAAGTTATATAAATACTTATCATTCTTCTTTTCATTAAGAATCGCAAGATCTTCTTCTGAGAATAAATTTTCAGTTTCAACCTTTGTATATAATTCGTTCTGAATAGGCTTTGGAAGAGATGCCGGATCATTAAGTGCGCTATCGATTGTGATTTCACGCATCTTTTCGATTTCTTCATTAGGGATATCTGCTCTACTGATATACTTCGGGTTCATAGCCGCAATCTGCATAGCGATATTGGAAAGAGCATCTTTAGCCGTATCGTCACTTGCACCTGTAGCAGCTACTAATACACCAATCTTTCCACCGGCGTGAATATATGATGCAACACACTCTCCGGTAACTCTCGCGAATCTACGAACTGATAATTTTTCTCCTATTGTTGCTGTCTTTTCAACAAGAAGATCTTTAAGACCGTTCATTTCAAGAACAGCTTCAACATCTTCTCCGTTTGTTCCGCCTTCTAAACCTGAAGCAAGGGCATTGTCTGCTACAACCTGAACAAATTCCTGGAATGTTTCATTCTTAGCAACGAAGTCTGTTTCTGAGTTTACCTCAACTACAACTGCTACTGTATCGCTAGCTGCAACACGCGCAATACCTTCAGCTGCAATTCTGCTGGCTTTCTTTTCCATCTTGGCTGCACCGCTTTTTTTCAACACTTCAACTGCTGCATCCATATCACCATTTGTCTCTGTAAGCGCTTTCTTACAATCCATCATTCCGGCGCCGGTCATTTCACGTAATTCTTTTACCATAGCTGCTGTAATTGCCATATCTATATCCTCCAAATTTAGATGTTCTTTTTTCTTTTATTCTGCTTCTGCAACTTCTTCGATATCAGTTGCCTCTGCTGCTTCTTCAGCTGCAGCTTCTGCTTCTGTATAAACAGCTTCACCCTGATTTGCTTCGATAACTGCATCAGCCATCTTGGAAACAATCAATTTAACGGCTCTGATTGCATCATCATTGCCCGGAATAACGTAATCCAATTCCTCAGGATCACAGTTTGTATCACCGATACCGATTAATGTAATACCAAGTGAATGTGCTTCCTGCACACAGATTCTTTCCTTTTTAGGATCTACTACAAAAATAGCGTCCGGAATTCTTGTCATATCCTTGATACCGCCAAGGTTCTTCTCTAATTTTTCCCATTCTTTCTTAATCTGGATAACTTCTTTCTTAGGAAGAACATCAAATGTTCCGTCTTCCGCCATTGTTTCAATTGCTTTTAATCTTGCAATACGAGACTGGATGGTCTTGAAGTTTGTCAGCATACCACCTAACCATCTCTCATTTACATAGTACATACCGCAGCGCTCTGCTTCCGTCTTAACAGCATCCTGCGCCTGCTTCTTTGTACCTACAAAAAGAATGGTGCCGCCTTCGTTAGCAATATCAAATACTGCCTTGTAAGCCTCATCCACCTTACCAACCGATTTCTGCAGGTCAATGATGTGGATACCGTTTCTCTCTGTGAAGATATAAGGAGCCATCTTAGGGTTCCATCTTCT